>NZ_JBIATU010000012.1:0-318323 GCF_042892035.1 Nonomuraea sp. NPDC001831
TGGGCCACCGCCACGACCACCGCCTCGGCGGCTGTCAGCACCGGAGGACGGCCCCGCCGGCGAGGTCGTTCCCGCGAAGGCATCACGTGATCGTCAAGATACACATAGAGTGCGATCAGAAGGGCGTCTAGGTCAGTCTTCACACACCGACCATGGACGCCCTTCGTCATGCCCGCAGCCGATCACCGAATTTCACATCAGCGATCTAGGAGGTCAGCCGCGGACGCAGTGCGAGCAGCGCGCCGAGGGTGGCGTACCCGACGATCAGGTGGAAGCCGCCGATCCAGTTCGAGATCGACTCGCCGAACACGATGTACGCCGGCACCGTCACCACGGCCCAGCTCTCGGCGACGAGCGGCCACCACCGCAGCGCCCCGCGCCAGCGCCCGGCGAAGGCGATCTTGATGCCGATGGCCATCATGCCCAGCATGGACACCGGCCAGAACACGTCGAGCACCTGCATCACCGGCCCGTCCTGGAGGTCGTCGGGCAGGACGCCGTGCAGCAGGGACCAGACACTGGCCACCCCGAGCAGCACCAGCTCGACCTTGAGCATCATCCTGGCGAAGCCGGACGTGCCCGTCGCGCGGGTCGGGATCTGCACGGCGAGCAGGGCGAAGAGGCCGAGCTGGAAGAGCAGGCCGGTCAGGTCGCCGACCCGCTCGCCGAACCCCTGGGCCTGCGTGCCGTAGACGAAGATGCTGGCGGTCCAGGCGAGCGTGCCGGCGCTCAGCGCGAGACCGAGCCTGCGGACGGCGGCCGGGGCCAGGGCGGCGTCTGCGGTCGGGGGCGGGCCGGCGGGCACGTCGGTGCGGGCCCTGGCCGGGGTGGTGGTGATCTTGCCGTCCACGGGAGGTCCTCTCTCCTTGCGGGGATGTCGTGCCTCCAGGTTTCCGGCGGGCCGCCCCGGGCCGGCAGAGCCACCGGTCCCGCCTCCGACGGGACCCCTGTCCCGGGACACCAGGACACGGCGTCGGGTGTAATACGTCCCGTGACACAAACCGGACCTTCCGCCCCTCTGGCGGCAGCGACGTCCCCCGCCGCCGCGGCGCGCGGGTGGTGGGCCGTCGGGGTCGCCGTGGCCGGGGCCGGGATCGCGGTCGCCACGGTGGCGCTGGACGTGGCCGCCTCGGACGTGCGGTTGCCCCCCGCGTCCGAGCTGGAGGCCGGGTGGCCGGCCGCGCTGACCGGGCTGGCGCAGCTCGTCCCCGGCGCGCTGCTGCTGCGCCGGCTGCCGCGGCATCCGGTGGCCTGGGTCCTGGCGGTGTTCGGGCTGCTGTGGCTGCTGGACGGGCTGACGGGGAGCTGGGCGACGTACGCCGCCTACGTCTCGCCCGGCCTGCCGGGGGCCGCGGCGGCGTACTGGTCCTACTCGCGGTTCGGGGCATCGCTGCTGCTCGGGCTGCCGCTGCTGATCCTGCTGTTCCCGGACGGCCGGCTGCCGCCGGGGCGGGTGTGGCGCGCGTTGTCGGTGACGAGCCTCGTGCTGACCGGGCTGCTCACGGCCCTGCTGGTGACCGCGCCGACAGCGGTGATGGAGCGCTACCACGACCGGGCGATGCCGCCGGAGATCGCGCGGCTCGGCCTCGACTTCCTGTCCGTGGACCTGCCGTACGGGTTCTGGGAGCCGGCGCTTGCGCTGGCGTACGCGTCCGTCCTGGTGAGCCTGGTGGTGCCTTTCGCGTCGATGGTGCGCAGGTACGTGGTCGCCGACGCCGAGCGGCGGGCCCAGATCCGCTGGTTGATGTGGGCCGCGCTGGTCGACATGATCGTGCTCCTGCTGCCGCTGTCGTTGTCCCCGCAGATCCCGGCGGCGCTGCTGACGCTGGCCATCGCGTTCACCGCCGCGGCCGTGGTGGTGGCGGTGACCAAGTACCGCCTGTACGACATCGACCGGTTGCTGTCGGCCACCGTGGCCTACGGCCTGCTGGCCGCGCTCGTGGTGGTCATGGACGTGGTGGTGTTCACGCTCGTGGGCAGCGTCCTCGGGGAACGGGACTCGGCCCTGGCCGCCATCGCGATCGTCGCCGTCCTGTACGCCCCGCTGCGCACCTGGCTCTGGCGGGCGGTGCACAGGCTGGTGCGCGGCTCCAGGGACGACCCGTACGCCGCGGTCTCGACGCTGGCCGAGCGGCTGGAGCTGGCCACGGACCCGGACGAGCAGCTGCTGGCGGTGGCCACGACGCTGGCGGAGGCGTTCCGGCTGGCCTACGTGCGGGTGGAGATCGAGCGGCCGGGCGGCGAACGTTCCGTGGTGGAGCACGGGTCGCCGCGCGGGCCGTCGGTGTCGTTGCCCGTGGCCTACCGGGGCGAGACCGTGGGGCGGCTGGTGTTGTGCCGTACCGATCTGACCGAGCGGGACCAGCGGCTGCTCGGCGACCTCGTCCGCCAGGCCGCCGCCGCGGCGCGGGCCGTCGAGCTGAGCACCGACCTGCAGCGCATCCGCGCCCGGCTGGTGCTGGCCCGCGAGGAGGAGCGCCGCAGGCTCCGGCGCGACCTGCACGACGGGCTCGGCCCGAGCCTGGGCGCGGTGGCGCTGCGCATCGAGGCGGCCCGCAACCTGGCCGCCGGCGCGCCCGAGCAGGCCGACCGCATCCTGGAGCAGACGGCCGCCGAGGTCGGCGGGGTGCTGGCGGACGTGCGCAGGCTGGTCCACGACCTGCGCCCGCCCGCGCTCGACGAGCTGGGCCTGCTGCGCGCGATCGAGCAGCAGGCCGGCCGGTTCCGCACGGCCGCCCTGGACGTCCGCGTCACCGGCGACGGCCCGCCGGAAGCGCCGGGAACGCTAGGGACGCCGGGGACGCCGGGGACGCCGGGGACGCTGGGGGCGCTGCCCGCGGCGGTGGAGGTGGCGGCCTACCGTATCGTGTCCGAAGCGCTGGCCAACGTGGCCAGGCACGCGGGCGCGGCACGCTGCGACATCACGCTCACCGCGCGGGAGGGGGCGCTTGAGGTGTCGGTACGCGACGACGGCTCGGGCATCGGCCCCGACGTGGCGGCGGGCGTGGGCATGCTCTCGCTGCGCGAGCGCGCGGCCGAGCTGGGCGGCGACTGCCGGGTGAGCTGCCCGCCCGGCGGCGGCACCCTGGTCCTGGCCCGCCTGCCGCTGCGGGTGGAGGCCGCCGATGTCTAGCCGGGAGCCGATGTCCAGCCGGGAGCCGACACGGGTGGAGGCGGCCGATGTCTGACCAGGAGCCGATCAGGGTCCTGCTGGCCGACGACCACCCGGTCTACCGCGACGGGCTCGCGCTGCTGCTGGGCTCGATCCCGGGCATCGAGGTGGCCGGCACCGCCGCCGACGGCCCCGAGGCGGTCGAGCGCGCCGCCGACCTCCAGCCGGACGTCGTGGTGATGGACGTCCGCATGCCGGGGCTCGACGGCATCGAGGCCACCAGGCGGATCGTGGCCGACAGCCCGCACGTCGCGGTCGTCGTGCTGACCATGTCGGAGGAGGACGCCACGCTGTTCGCCGCGATGCGCGCGGGGGCCCGCGGCTACCTGCTCAAGGGCGCGGGCCAGGGCGAGATCGTCCGGGCGATCACCGCGGTCGCGCACGGCGAGGCGATCTTCGGCCCGGCGGTGGCGCTGCGCGTCGCCGAGTTCTTCCAGGGGGCCGCCGCAGCCTCCGGCGACCCGGTCTTCCCGCAGCTCACGCCGCGCGAGCGGGAGATCCTGTCGCTGGTGGCGGCCGGCCGCTCGAACGCGCAGATCGCCTCGGCCCTGTTCCTGTCGCCGAAGACCGTGCGCAACAACGTCTCCAACATCTTCGCCAAGCTCCACGTCGCCGACCGGGCCGAGGCCATCGTCCGCGCCCGCGACGCGGGGCTCGGGAAGTGAGCCGTTCGGAGCTCCCGTACGTCATAGAGGTATGAAGATCTGGCGAATCGTGCTTCTGCCGGCGCTCGCGCTGGCCGTCACGGCCTCCGCGCTGCCCGCCGAGGCGGTGACCACGCAGCGGAAGGTGCTGGTCGACCTGCGCGAAGAGGGCGGCTTCGCGGGGCTGCTGAACCGCGTGACGGTCTACACCGACGGCTGCGTGCGGCTCAGCCGCCGTACCGGGCCCGTGGTGGCCAAGTGCCTCACGGCCAAGGAGGAGCGCCAACTGCGCGGCTACCTCAGGAAACTGAAGATCGGCCGCTCCGAACGCCCGCCGCAGGGCGCGGACTTCCTCAGCTACACGCTGGCGTACAAGGGCCACCGCGTCACCCGCTACACGCTGCCTCCTACTTGGAAGCCGGTCGTGGCGCACCTGGACAAGGTCCTCGTCAAGTACTGGGCTCCGGACTGACCGTAAACCTCTCCATCAAGCGATTGACCAACGGCCCGGGACGGAACTACGGTCGGTCGTATGAGACCTGCCGACAGCGGACAGCCGGCTGTGATCCTCAAGGCGGCCACCCAGCTCTTCGCCGCGCTCGGCTACGACGGCACCTCCACGCGCCAGATCGCCGACGCGGCGGGGATGAACATCGCCACCGTCAACTACCACGTGGGCGGCAAGCGGGAGCTGTACCTGGCGGTCATGGAACGTGCGCACCGGGCGGAGAAGGCGGCGCTGGACAAGGCGCTCGCCCGTCTGCCCGGTGACGACCCGGTCGCCGCCATCCACCGCCTGGTGGACGACTACCTCGACTTCTGCGCGGACAACCCCGAGATCCCCGCGCTGTGGATGCACCGCTGGCTCTCCGACGCGAGCGACATCACCGAGCTGGAACGCCAGTACGTCCAGCCCCTGGTCTCCGCCGTCACCGGCGCGCTGCGCCCGGCGGTCGAGGCCGGCGTGATCGACGGCACGGTCGACCTGGAGTACACCATGTGGACGGTCATCTGGTCGATCCACGGCTTCGCCAAGGGCGGCGTGCTCGACGCCGAGGGCCACCGCAGGGGCGCGGGCGACCGGGCCGCGCTGCGCCGCTTCCGCGCCCACCTCCACCTCACCCTCCACCGCACCCTCGCCCTCCCCGGCGACCCGCGATGACCGCGGCGGACATCGGCCGGCTCGGTCGCGGGCGGCTGCTCGGCTACGGCGTCGGCTCGGTCGGCACCGGCGTGTTCTCCGCCGTGCCCGGCCTGCTGCTGCTCTACTACCTGACCGACATGCTGGGCGTGCCCGCCGCCGTCGCGGGGGCCGTCCTGGTCGCGCCGAAGATCTGGGACGTGCTGCTCAACCCGCTCGTCGGCGCGGCCAGCGACCGCGAGGCCGTGCGCACCGGCCGCCGGACGCGGCTGCTGGCGCTGGGCGCGGCCACGCTGCCGGTGACGTTCGCGCTGATGTTCGCCGTGCCCGGCGGCGTCACGGGCGGCATCTCCGGGGCCGCCTGGTCCGGGGTGGCGTTCCTGCTGGCCGCGACCGCCTTCGCGAGTTTCCAGGTGCCGTACGTGGCGCTGCCGGCCGAGATGTCGGCGAGCCCGGCCGAGCGGACCAGGGTCATGTCGTGGCGGGTGGTCTGCCTGACCGTCGGCATCCTGGTGGCGGGCGGCCTGGCCCCCGCCGTGGTGGACCTGGCGGGCGGCGGCCGGCCGGGGTACGCGGTCATGGGCGTCGCGATCGGCCTGGTCATGGCCGCCGCCCTGGTGGCCGCCACGCTGGGCACGCGGTGGGTGTCGTCGCGTCCGGGGCCCCGGCAGCTCGGCCCCGCGGCGGCCTTTCGCCTGGCCCGGGGCAACCGGCCGTTCTTCGCGCTGCTGGCGGCGTTCGTCACGCAGGCGCTCGGGGTGGCGGTGATGCTGGCGGGCGCCCCGTACGTGGCCTCGTACCGGCTGGGCGACTACGGGCTGACCTCGGTGATGTTCGTCTGCCTGGTGGGCCCGAGCATGCTCGCCGTGCCGGCCTGGGCCCGCCTGGCCCGCGTGTACGGGACCGTGCGCTGCTACCTGGCCGCCTCGGCCGGGTTCGCCGTCGTGGCGCTCGCCCTGGTCCCCGCCATCGCGGCGGGCAGCCTGGCCGCCACGCTGGCGCTGACCGCGCTGGCCGGGGTCTGCTACGCCGCGCTGCAACTGCTGCCACTGTCGCTGCTGCCCGACACCGTGCACGCCGACGCCGCCCGTACCGGCCACGCCCAGGCCGGCGCGTTCACCGGCCTGTGGACGGCCGGCGAGACCGCCGGGCTCGCGCTCGGCCCCGGCCTGTTCGCGCTGGTCCTGGCGCTGTCGGGGTTCGTCTCCGCGCCCGTGGAGTCGCCCGTCGCCCAGCCGGCCGGCGCGCTGACCGGGCTGCTGCTCGGCTTCACCGCGCTGCCCGCCGCGCTCATGCTGATCAGCCTGCCGTTCGTGGTCCGCTACGGCAGGCTCGCCCTCGACCCCGCCCCCGCCAAGGAGACCGTGTGACCCTCCCCCTGTCCGGAAGAACCGCCGAGGACCTGCTGTCCGAGGTGGCCAGGATGAAACAGCACGACCTGCCGGTGCGGGGCGGGCAGGTGACCGCGTACGTCTACGACACCGGACGGCCCGAGGTGCACGAGGCGGCGGCCCGCGCGTACGCCGAGATGCTGGAGGTCAACTGCCTGGACCCGACGGCGTTCCCGAGCATCGTCGAGATGGAGAAGCAGGTCGTGGGCGCGGTCGCCGACCTGCTCGGCGGCGGCCACGGCGTCTTCACCAGCGGCGGCACCGAGTCGATCATGCTGGCGGTCAAGGCGGCGCGGGACGCGGCCGGGCGGCCCGGCGCCAACCTCGTGCTGCCGGTGACCGCCCATCCGGCCTTCCACAAGGCGGCCCACTACCTGGGCCTGCGGGTCAAGGCCGTGCCGGTGGACCTGGAGACGTACAAGGTTCGGGTGGAGGACGTCGCGGCGGCGATCGACGAGGACACGGTCCTGGTGGTGGTCTCGGCGCCGTCGTACCCGCAGGGCGTGATCGACCCGGTCGCGCAGGTCGCCGCCGTGGCGGCCGAGGCGGGCGTGGCCTGTCACGTGGACGCGTGCGTGGGCGGCTGGCTGCTGCCGTGGCTGCGGGAGGCGGGGGCCGACGTGCCGCCGTTCGACCTTTCGGTGCCGGGGGTCACGTCGCTCTCCTGCGACCTGCACAAGTTCGGCTACGCGCCGAAGGGCGCCTCGGTGGTGCTGTTCGCCGACCCGGCGACGCGGCGCAGGGCGTACTTCGCCTCGGCCGCCTGGCCCGGCTACACGATCATCAACGCCACCGTGCAGAGCTCCAGGTCGGCCGGGCCGCTCGGCGGCGCGTGGGCCACGCTCCAGGCGCTCGGCCGGGAGGGCTACGTGGAGCTCGGCCGCGCCACCCTCAAGGCGGCGGCCCGGCTCAGGGAGGGCATCGCCGCGATCCCCGGCCTGCGGGTCCTGGGGGCGCCCGAGTCCTCGCTGGTGGCCTTCGCCGGGGACGACCTCGACGTGTTCGTGCTGGCCGACGCGGCCCGCGAACGCGGCTGGTTCCTGCAGCCGCAGCTCTCCTACGCAGGGATCCCCGCGAACCTGCACGTCACGGTCACCGGCGTGACGCTGAACGGCGTGGAGGCGATGCTGCGGGTGATCGCGGAGGCGGCTGCGGAGGCCCGCCGTCGCGGCCCCGCGGCGGTGCCGGACGGCCTGGTCGAACTGATCGCCGGCCTCGACCTGGACGCCCTGGACGACGCGACCTTCGCCGAACTGGCCGCCTCGGTGGGCGTGGACCTACGCCCGGGGGCTGGCCAGCCGGGGATGGCGACGGTCAACGCGGTCCTCGACGCCCTCCCCGCCGAGACCAGGGAAGCCCTCCTGCTCCGCTTCCTGTCGGTGATGTACGCCTCCTGACGGATCAGGACAGGTCGAACTCGCCCTTGGCGGCACCGTCGAGGAAGGCGAGCCATTCGTCCCGGGTGAAGGCCAGAACCGGGCCTTCACCCCGGTCCTTGGTGTCCCTGACGAGAACGCCGTCATCCGGTTTCCGCATCACCTCGACACAGCTCCCGCCGTTGTCGCCCGACGCCGTGGCCTTGGTCCATTCGCCCGTACGGAGACCGCTCGCCTCACTCATAGCTCTCCATCACCTCACGGATGATCTCGCGGCTCCTGTCCACGGGATACGCCATGCCGGACAGGGCCTCCCATCGCACAATAAGCGCTTGCACCGTACTGGCGCGATTGGTCACCCGCCCTTCCTCGGCGCTTTCCAGGTAGGCGTGATCGGGTCCTCCGTCCAGGAGCGTCGCCACCTCGAAGGCTCCGAGGCACCCCACGGTGAGCCCCGCCTTCAACGGGACGATCCGTAGCGTGACATAGGGCGGGTTGAGCACATCGAGCAGCTTGGCGAGTTGCTCTCGCATCACCTCCGGACCGCCGACCGGCCGGTGCAGGACGCTCTCGTCCACGAGGGCCGAGTACATGGGAGGGGAGGGGTGCGTGAAGACGCCTTGCCTGTGGAGACGGAACTGCACGGCCCGCTCAGCTTCCTCCTCTGTGGCTCCGGGCGCTCCGAGGAACACCCGCCTGGCGTAATTCTCCGTCTGGAGCAAGCCGGGGATCAGCAGGGGTTCGGACGTCCTGATGGTGTGGGCCGCCGCCTCGACCTTCGGCCATTCGCGGAACCAGCGCGGGCCCAGCGCGCCGTGGATCTGCGGCAGCAGCTCCGTCAACTGGCCCTTGAGGCCGAGGGCCTTCTCCACTTCGCGGGTGAAGTCCTCGCTCGGCTTGCGCAGGAGGCGTTCCACGTGCCCGACCGCGCTCTCGCTGTAGGCGAGCCGGTCCGCCAGGCGTTCCTGGCTCAAGCCGTGGTCCGTACGGAAGGCACGCAGGCGTCTGGCGTACTCGGCCCACGCTTCCGCTTCTTCTTCCTTCGGCATGTCACGCCCTTCCCGCAACCGTTCACGCTGAGTCATGGCGTACTCACTGTAAGGAACTGTACGGCCGACCCCGGAGGCTGATTAGCCGAATCAACCGCATCCTGAGAACCCGCGTACACGCGACCTCTGCCTGTATGCCCATCCCGGAGGTGATCATGTCCCTTTCCCTGCATGCGGGCGTCAAGGTATGGACGGTCGGCGAGCTCGACGACCCGGCGATGTTGCCCCGACTGGCGCGTACCGAACTGGCGGCGTGGCTGGGGGCGGATCACCACGCCCTGGACGACCTGCGGCTGATCGCCTCGGAGCTGGTCACGAACGCGTTGCAGCACGCGGCGGCACAGTGGGTCCGGCTGTCCCTCGCCCCGGAGGCGGGGTTCTGGCGGCTGGCCGTGACCGATCCGGGCCGGAACGGCCTGGTTCCGCGTCCCCGGGTGCCGGCGGACGCGGACGAGTCGGGACGTGGACTCCGGCTGGTGCACGAGCTGACCGCAGGACTATGGGGGACCTACCAGGACAGGTCCGGCGAGCGGGTGGTGTGGGCGCTGCTGCCCCGATGAACGGAGTTTCGATACTCGGGTTGCGAAATGCTGCTGTCCAGGATTACGCTACTCAGGTAGCGAAAAGGAGGCAGGGCATGGTGGGACGGCCGCGCAGGAGTGACGTCGACGAGGGTGGGCTCAGGGCCGCCACCGAGCTGCTGCTCGCGCGCGGCTACGCCGGCCTGTCCCCCGACGAGGTCGCCGAGCGGGCCGGCATCGCCAAGACCACGCTCTACCGCCGCTGGCCGACCAAGGACCACCTGGCCCTGGCCGTCGTCAACCGGCTCCAGGACCACGACGAGATCACCGACACCGGCGACATCCGCCGCGACCTGCCCGCGTACCTGGAGAAGATCGCGGCCGGGCTCAACCGGATGCGCGCGGCCGGCCGCGCGCCCGGCGACGACGACGGGTCGGCGGGCACGGTGGCCGAGCTCGTGGCCGCTGCCGCCCGCCACGCCGACGTCGGCGAGCTGGAGCGGCAGATGTACGCCCGCCGCAACACCCTGGCCCGCGCCCTGCTCGAACGGGCCAGGGACCGCGGCCAGCTACGCGCCGACCTCGACGTGGAGGCCCTGTTCGACCAGCTCGCCGGGGCCCTGTACTACCGCGTCCTGATCACCGGCTCCCCCGTCGACCGCGCCTACGCCGAACGCCTCGTGGAGACAGCACTCCGCGGCGCCCTCTCCGAGAACGGATAACACCATGTCGCTCATCGACCCCCGCAGCACCGCCGTCATCCGCTCCGTCGACGCCGAGGTCATCGGCGGCCCGCCCAGCACGGGCCGCATGCTCCTCGACTCCAGCGCCACCGGCGGCGCCCTGAGCACCGTGCGCATCACGCTCGGCGAGGGCGCCGACGGCGCCGTGCCGCACACCCACACCACCGCCTCCGAGATGTTCTACGTCCTCGACGGCCGGGCGCAGGTGCTGGCCGGCGACGAGGTGATCACCCTGGAGCAGGGCGACGTCGCCGTCGTGCCGCCCCACGTGGCGCACGCCTTCGCCGCGGCCCCCGGCGCCGAGGCCGACCTGCTGATCGTCATCACGCCGGGCGTCGAGCGGTTCGAGTACTTCCGCCTGCTGGCCCGGCTCAAGGCCGGCGAGGCCACGCTCGAGGAGCTGCTGGCCTCGCAGGACCGCTTCGACAACCACTTCATCGACAGCCCCGCCTGGGCGAAGGCCCGCTCCTGAAGGGTCAGACCTTGGTGATGCGCACGGCGTCGGCGATCACGTAGCCGGTCGCCGAGGTCCACCGGCTCACCCCGACCACGTTGTACGTCCCGGCCGCCAGCGTGTACGTCCCCAGCACCCGCCACGTGCCGCCGCCGGTGCGCTGGTCCACGTTGACCGTCTGGTTGCCGCCCGAGGCCGCCACGATGTGCGGCGCGGAGCCGTTGTAGCCCGCGTTGGCCGGGTACCAGACCTCCACCCGGTAGCTGCCCGCGCTCGGGATCGCCGCCCGGAACCAGGCCGGATCGCTGGCCGCGACCGGGTCGGCGAAGCGGTAGTCGGCGCCGTTGGCCTGGGTGGAGTAGCTGGAGGTGCCCCAGGAGGAGGAGGCGGTGAAACCGGCGTCGGCGTTGTCGATCACGACGCTGAAGCCGCCCGTGCCGCCCGCCGACCGGCCCTCGCTCGGCGCGCTCTCCTGGTGGGTCCTGCTCAGCGCGGTCACGTAGTAGGTGGACGCCCCGCCGCCGGGGTCGGTGTAGGACTTCTGCCTGGTCGTGCCGATCAGGTTGCGGGCGTCGGCGAAGAAGCACGGATCGGCCGAGGGCGGGGTGCCGGCCACGCGGTAGACCGCGTACGCCGTGCCGGAGCCGGTCCAGGTGAGCTGGACGCCGTTCGAGCCCGCGGTGGCCGCGGTGATCACCGGCGCGGCGGGCGCGGCCGCGGAGCCCCGGGCGGGCAGCAGGGCGGGCTTGGCGTAGTGGTCGGCGACCAGCTTGGTGATCGCCCCGATCCGGTCGGCCTTGACGTCCTTGGCGCTGAAGTACACGTCACCGGCGATCTCGGGATGTTTCCTGTTGTCGTACAGGTGGTCGCTCAGCTCGGCCGGGTCCTGCCAGGCGGCCTCCTGCCCGGCGGCGCCGGCCCGGTAGGCGGCCTGTCCCACGACGAGCTGCACGCCGGTGCCGCGCACGACGTCCGACCACCACGCGGTCAGCACCTCGTAGGCGGCCGTCGAGAAGCCGATGTGCCAGTAGATCTGCGGCGCCAGGTAGTCGATCCAGCCCTGCTTGACCCACTGCCGGCTGTCGGCGTAGATCGCGTCGTAGGACTGGAGGCCGGAGGTGCGCGAGCCGAGCGGGTCGGTCGAGGAGTTGCGCCAGATCCCGAAGGGGCTGATCCCGAACGACACCCACGACTTGGCGGTGTGGATGCGCTGGCCGAGCTCGCGGACGAGCAGGTTGACGTTGTCGCGCCGCCAGTCGGCGACGTTCGGGAACGCGCCGCCGTACTGGGCGTAGGCGGCCGAGTCCGGGATGGCCTGGCCGCTGACGGGATAGGGGTAGAAGTAGTCGTCGAGGTGCACGCCGTCCACGTCGTAGCGGGTGACGGCGTCCATGATCGCGTCCTCGATGAAGTCGCGTACCGCCGGGATGCCCGGGTTGTAGTAGAGCTTCCCGCCGTAGGCGAAGCGCCAGTCGGGGTGCTGCCGCGCGGGGTGCGTGGAGATCAGCTTGGTGGGGTCGTCGTTGTTGGCGACCCGGTACGGGTTGAACCAGGCGTGGAACTCCAGGTTCCGCGCGTGGGCCTCGCCGACCATGAACGCCAGCGGGTCGTAGCCGGGGTTCGTCCCCTGGGTGCCGGTCAGCCATTGCGACCACGGCTCGTACGGGGACGGCCAGAACGCGTCCGCCGTCGGCCTGACCTGCACGATCACGGCGTTCATGCGCTTGGCGACGGCCAGGTCGAGCCAGGCCCGGAACTCGGCCTGCTGGGCGGAGACGCTGAGCCCGGTGCGGCTCGGCCAGTCGATGTTGGCCACCGAGGAGATCCACATCGCCCGGAGCTGCCGCTTGGGCGTCGCGGGGTCGGTCGCGCAGGCGGCCGCTGCGGAAGAGGAGGTGGGGGCTGCGGAGGCGGGGACGGGAGCCACGGCGGTGACGACAGCGGTGACGACGGCGGCGGTGAGCGCCGCCAGGACGGTACGCAGGAGCGCGGTCACGAAAGGAAGTTTCAGTCCCCTGATCGCGGAGCGCAATAGTTTTCAGGGGCCCAACTTTCCGGCCACCCTCCGGTCGGCGGGCGGAAAGTTTCACCTAACACGTCTGTAATGTCAATTATCGACATTGTGTCAGGGGTGACATACCTTGGGCCGCATTCGGCGGCCAAACGCGGGGCCGCGGACCCGCGCCCGCGTTCCACCCGTCACCCCCCAACGAGGAGCACCCCCATGATTCTCGCCCGCACGCGATTAGCTGCCCTCGCCACCTCCGCCCTGACCGTCGCCCTGATCACCGCGGGCCAGCCCGCCGCCCAGGCCGCCCGGGAGCCCGCGCTGCCCGCGGCGTTCGCCAAGGCCGCCTCGGCCAGCGACGTACCCCGCGATCTGCTGGTCGCGCTCGCCTACGCCGAGACCCACCTCGACGACCACCAGGGCAAGCCCAGCGCCAGCGGCGGCTACGGCCTGATGCACCTGGTCAGCAACCCCACCACCCACGCGCTGGAGAAGGCCGCCCAGCTCACCAGCCTGCCGGTCGAGAAGCTGCGCTCCGACAACGCCGCCAACATCCTCGGCGGCGCCGCCCTGCTCCGCTCCTACGCCGACGAGCTCGGCCTCGACGACGCCGGCCGCAAGGACGCCGGCCGCTGGTACCAGGCCGTCGCCAAGTACGGCAACGCCTCCTCGCCGGAGATCGCCCGGCTGTACGCCGACTCGGTCTACGAGCAGCTCGGCCTCGGCATCACGGCCCGCGGCGTGACGGTCAAGCCCCAGGAGGTCACCGCCGACCGCGGCGACTACGCCAAGGCCCGCGACCTGAGCGCCCAGGGCGACGTCGGCGTGCTCAGCACCGACTACGGCCCGGCCGCCTGGGTCCCGGCCAGCTCCAGCAACTACACCGCCTCCAGCCGGCCGTCGAGCTACGCGATCGACCGCGTGGTCATCCACGTGACGCAGGGCTCGTACGCCGGGACGATCTCCTGGTTCCAGAACTCGGCCGCACAGGTGTCGGCGCACTACGTCGTGAAGTCCTCCAACGGCGCCATCACCCAGATGGTGCGCGAGAAGGACATCGCCTGGCACGCCGGCAACTGGACGTACAACACCAGGTCGATCGGCATCGAGCACGAGGGCTACGTCAGCGAGTCCTCGTGGTTCACCGACGCCATGTACCGCGCGTCGGCGGCCCTGACCAAGGCCATCTGCGACAAGTACGGCATCCCGAAGGACCGCGCCCACATCATCGGGCACAACGAGGTTCCCGGGGCCGACCACACCGATCCGGGGCCGTACTGGAACTGGACCACGTACATGAACTACGTGACCGGCGGCGGCACGCCCTCGTGGTCCACCACGGTGGACAACGCCACCTCCGGCCAGTTCACCGCCAGCGCCAACTGGGGCACCTCCGCCTACTCCAGCCAGCGTTACGGCGCCGACTACCGCTTCTCCGACCCGGTCGCCGCCAGCGACCCCGCCTGGTACCAGGCCGCGATCCCCAGCGCGGGCACGTACAAGGTCGAGGTCTGGTACCCGTCGGACCCGGGCTACAACAGCTCGGCGCCGTACATCGTGGCGGCCTCGGGCGGCAACCAGACCGTCTACGTGGACCAGCGCTCCGGCGGCGGAGGCTGGCGCAGCATCGGCACCTTCTCGCTGAACTCCGGCACCTACAACGTCGTCGGCGTCAGCCGGTGGACGGCCGGCACGGGCCTCGTCATCGCCGACGCGGTCCGCATCAGCAAGGTCTGACGGGCCCGGGCCCGGGCGCGGCGGTCCGGGCGCGGTCCGGGCAGGTCCCGGGCAGGTCCGGAAGGCCCGAGCCACCGAAACCGGCTCACACCCTCTCCCCCGGGGGTGTGAGCCATTTCACTTTGCCAATCATGTAATCGATTTCATAAGCTGCCGTGTAATCGATTACACGGAGGAACGATGGCAAGGATCAAGGACGTCGCCGCGCAGGCCGGTGTCTCCGTCGCCACGGTCTCCCGCGTGCTCAACGACAACCCCTCGGTCAACGAGGAGACCCGGCGCCGAGTTTACGACGCGATGAGCGCGCTCAACTACGTGCCGAACGCCGTCGCCCGCTCCCTGCGCACCACCGCGACCAGGACGATCGGCCTGATCATCGGCGACGTCCTGAACCCGTTCTTCACCGAGCTGGCCAGGAGCGTCGAGGACGAGGCCAGGCGCGAGGGCTTCACGGTCGTCATGGGCAACGCCGACGAGCGCGCCGACCAGCAGGACCACTACGTGCGCACGCTGCTGGAGCAGCGCGTCGACGGGCTGCTGATCTGCCCGACCGCCGAGGTCACCCCGCTGGTGCAGCAGCTGGCCGAGGCCGGCCGGCCGGTGGTGTTCCTCGACCGCACGATCTCCGGGCTCGACGTGCCCTCCGTGCGTTCCGACGGCGCCGCCGCCATCGCCGAGCTGGTCCGCCACCTGCGCGAGCAGGGCCACCGCCGGATCGCCCTGGCCTCCGGCCCGGCCACCCTGTCCACCGGCCGCGAGCGCACGGCCGCCTTCGCCGCCGCGATGGCCGCCGAGGGCCTGGAGGTGCGCCCCGAGTACGTGCGCCCCGGCGACTTCCGCGAAGGCAGCGGCCGGCGCATCACCACCGAGCTGCTCGACCTGCCCGAGCCGCCCGAGGCGATCTTCTTCGGCGACAACCTGATGACGCTCGGCGGGCTGGAGGAGATCCAGGCCCGGAACCTGCGCATCCCCGCCGACGTGGCCGTCGCCTCCTTCGACGACGTGACCTGGTTCAAGCACACCGCCCCGCCGATCACCGCCATCGCCCAGCCGACGGCCGAGATGGGGCGCCTGGCCGTGCGGCTCGTGATCGGCCGGATCCAGAGCGGGCAGGCGGCCGACTCGCACGTCCTGCCGGCGCGCCTGGTGATTCGCCGATCATGCGAGCGGAAAGGGATCATGGAGTGAGCGCGGAGATACTCAAGGCCGAGGGCCTGCGCAAGGTCTTCCCCGGCGTCGTGGCACTCGACGGCGTCGATCTGAGCCTGCGCGCCGGCGAGGTGCACGTCCTGCTCGGCGAGAACGGCGCGGGCAAGAGCACGCTGATCAAGATCCTGTCGGGCGCGTACCGGCCGGACGGCGGGCACGTCACCGTCGACGGGCAGCCGGTGGACATCCGGTCGGCGGGCGACGCCCAGCGGCTCGGCATCGCCACCATCTACCAGGAGTTCAACCTGGTCCCCCAGCTCACCGTCGCGGAGAACCTGGCGCTCGGCCGCCCGCCGCGCCGGTTCGGGCTGGTGGACAAGAAGCGCATGGAACGGCAGGCCAAGGCGCTGCTCGACCGCGTCGGCGTGGACGTCGACCCGACGACGCCGATCTCCCGGCTCGGCATCGCCCGCATGCAGATGGTGGAGATCGCCAAGGCGCTAGCGCTCGACGCCCGCGTGCTCATCATGGACGAGCCCACCGCCGTGCTCACCTCCGGCGAGGTCGCCAAGCTGTTCACGATCGTCCGCCAGCTCCGCGACGAGGGCGTCTCGATCGTGTTCATCACCCACCACCTGGAGGAGATCGCCGAGATCGGCGACCGGGTGACCGTGCTGCGCGACGGCCGGTCCGTCACCGAGATCCCCGCCGACACCGCCCAGGACGAGCTGGTCAGGCTCATGGTGGGCCGCCCGATCGACCAGCAGTTCCCGCGGCAGGCCGCCGAACGCGGCGAGGCCCTGCTCAAGGTCTCCGGCCTCGGCCGCAGGGGCGTCTTCGACGACGTCTCGTTCGAGGTGCGCGCGGGCGAGGTGGTCGGGGTCGCCGGGCTGGTCGGCGCCGGCCGCACCGAGGTCGCGCGGGCCGTCTTCGGCGCCGACCGCTACGACACCGGCGAGGTGGTCGTCCGCGGCACCCGCCTGGCCCCCGGCGACGTGCACGCCGCCATGGAGGCCGGGCTCGGCCTGGTCCCCGAGGACCGCAAGGGCCAGGGCCTGGTGCTCGGCGCGGACGTGGCCGAGAACCTGGGCCTGGTCACCATGCGCGCCGCCACCCGCGCCGGCTTCGTCGACCGCGCCGGCCAGCGCAGGGCCGCCGGGAAGGTGGCCGAGCAGCTCGGCATCCGGATGACCGGCCTGGACCAGGAGGTCCGCACGCTGTCCGGCGGCAACCAGCAGAAGGTCGTCATCGGCAAGTGGCTGGTCGCCGACGCGGGCGTGCTCATCCTCGACGAGCCGACCCGCGGCATCGACGTCGGGGCCAAGGTCGAGATCTACCAGCTCATCAACGCGCTCACCGCCTCCGGGCACGCCGTGCTCATGATCTCCAGCGATCTGCCGGAGGTGCTCGGCATGAGCGACCGCATTCTGGTCATGGCCCGCGGCAGGCTCGTCGGCGAGCTGCCCGCGGCCGGGGCCACGCAAGACGACGTCATGGCCCTCGCGGTCACGGATGTGGAGGGTCCCCGTGCCAAGTAGCACCGTTCCGAACAAGCTCACCGGCCGCCGGTCGCCCGCCGCGGCCTGGTTCGCCGAGAACGGCGCGCTCGCCGCGCTCGTCGTGCTGGTCGTGGCGCTGTCGTTGTTGTCCTCCGACTTCCTCAGCGTGACGAACCTGCTCAACGTCGGCGTCCAGGCGGCCGTCACCGCGATCCTGGCCTTCGGGGCCACGTTCGTGATCGTCACCGGCGGCATCGACCTGTCCGTCGGCTCGGTCGCCGCGCTGTCGGCGATCGTGCTGGCCTGGACGGCCACCAGCGCCGGGCTGCCCTGGCCGGTCGCCGTCGTGGTCTCGCTGGCCGTCGGCGTCGTGTGCGGCCTGGTCAACGCCGCCCTGATCGCGTACGGCAAGCTGCCGCCGTTCATCGCCACGCTGGCCATGCTGGGCATCGCCCGCGGCCTGGCGCTGGTCATCTCGCAGGGCAGCCCGATCGCGATGCCCGACTCGGTCTCGCACCTGGGCGACACGCTCGGCGACTACCTGCCGATCCCGGTGCTGGTGATGCTGGTCATGGGCGTGATCGCGGCCGTGGTGCTCAACCGCACGTACCCGGGCCGGGCCATGTACGCCATCGGCGGCAACGAGGAGGCCGCCCGGCTGTCCGGCATCAAGGTCAACCGGCAGAAGCTCATCACGTATGCGCTGTCCGGCGCCTTCGCGGCGGTGGCCGGGATCGTCCTGGCCAGCCGGCTGGCCTCGGCGCAGCCGCAGGCCGCGGCGGGCTACGAACTGGACGCGATCGCGGCCGTCGTCATCGGCGGCGCGAGCCTGTCCGGCGGCAAGGGCAGGGCGCTCGGCACCTTCGTCGGCGCGCTCATCCTCGCCGTGCTGCGCAACGGGCTGAACCTGCTGTCCGTCTCGGCGTTCTGGCAGCAGGTCGTGATCGGCGTGGTGATCGCGCTCGCGGTCCTCGTCGACACCCTGCGGCGCAGGGGAACGAACTAGGAAAAGGAAGTAAAGATCATGCGGATTCCCGCGATTGTCATGGCCGGCGCCGCGCTCACGCTCGGCCTGGCCGCCTGCGGCTCCTCCGGCGACGGCGGCTCCGGAGGCTCGTCCTCGGGGGGCGGGGACATCAAGATCGGCATGTCGGTGTCGACCCTGAACAACCCCTACTTCGTGCAGCTGCGCAGCGGCGCGGAGGCGGAGGCCAAGAAGGAGGGCGTCACGCTGACCGTCACCGACGCCCAGAACGACGCCTCCCAGCAGGTGAACCAGGTCCAGAACTTCACCAGCCAGAACATGAAGGCGATCATCGTCAACCCGGTCGACTCCGACGCGGCGGCCCCGGCGGTCAAGGCGGCGGACCGGGTCAAGATCCCGGTGATCGCGGCCGACCGCGGCGTCAACGGCGCGGAGGTGGCCCAGACCGTGGCCTCCGACAACGTGGCCGGCGGCAAGCTGGCCGCCCAGGAGCTGGCCAAGCAGCTCGGCGAGAAGGGCAGCGTGGTCGTGCTGCAGGGCACGGCGGGCACGTCGGCCTCGCGCGACCGGGGCCAGGGCTTCGCCGAGGGCATCGCCGCGTACCCGAACATCAGGGTCGTGGCCAAGCAGCCGGCCGACTTCGACCGCACCAAGGGCCTCGACGTCATGACCAACATGCTCCAGTCGAACCCCGGCATCACCGGCGTCTTCGCCGAGAACGACGAGATGGCGCTGGGCGCGATCAAGGCCCTGGGCGCCAAGGCCGGCCAGCAGGTCAAGGTCGTCGGCTTCGACGGCACCCCCGACGGCCTGAAGGCGGTGCAGGCGGGCACGCTGGCCGCCAGCGTCGCCCAGCAGCCGTCGCTGCTCGGCCAGCAGGCGGTGCAGGCCGCGGTCAAGGCCGCCAAGGGCGAGACCATCGACAAGACGGTGGCCGTGCCCGTCAAGGTGGCGACCAAGGAGAACGTCGCGGACTTCCAGTGAAACGCGCGGGGATTCTGAACGCCGAGCTGGCGGGGGCCATGGCCCGGCTCGGCCACACCGACCAGGTGCTGGTCTGTGACAGCGGGATGCCCGTGCCGCCCGGCGTGCGGGTCGTCGACCTGGCCTTCCTGCCGGGCATCCCGGCCTTCGCCGACGTGCTCGGCGGGCTGCTCGCCGAGCTCGTCGTCGAGGGGGCCACGGCGGCCGAGGAGGTGCGCGCGGGCAACCCCGGCTGCGCCGAGCTGCTCGCGGCCCGGCTGCCGGGGCTGGCGTACGTGCCGCACGAGGAGCTGAAGCGGCTGTCGGCGGGGGTGCGGCTGGCCGTCCGCACCGGAGAGGCCACGCCGTACGCGAACGTGATCCTGCGGTGCGGGGTGGCGTTCTAGGGACGCCTGCCCCGCGCCACTGGGAAGCGGGCGGAGGAAGATCTACTCTGGCGTCGAGGGAGGCGCCATGACCCACGAGGCAGCAGAGCCGGACCCCGCCCAACTCCGTCGCGTCGCCATGGCGAGCGCGGTCGGCACCACGATCGAGTGGTACGACTACTTCATCTACTCCACGGCCGCCGCGCTGGTCTTCGGCTCCCAGTTCTTCTCCCCGCTCTCGCCCGCTTCGGGCACCCTGGCCGCGTTCGCCACGCTCGGCGTCGGGTTCCTGGCCCGGCCCGTGGGCGGCCTGGTGTGGGGGCACTTCGGCGACCGGCTCGGGCGCAAGGCGATGCTGGTCGCGTCCCTGCTGCTGATGGGCGCGGCCACGGTCGGCGTCGGGCTGCTGCCCACCTACGACCGGATCGGGGTGGCGGCCCCGATCCTGCTGCTGGTCCTGCGGCTGCTCCAGGGGCTCAGCGCGGGCGGCGAGTGGGGCGGGGCGGCGCTGCTCGCCGTCGAGCACGCCCCGCCCGGCAGGCGCGGCCGGTACGGGCTGTACTCCCAGGTGGGCGTGCCCGCCGGGCTGATCCTGGCGCAACTGGTGTACGTCGCGGTGACGGCCGGGCTGTCGGAGGCGCAGTTCGCGAGCTGGGGCTGGCGGCTGCCGTTCCTGTTCAGCGTGGTGCTGGTCGCGGTCGGGCTGTTCATCAGGCTGCGGGTGACCGAGACGCCGGTGTTCCGGGCGCTGTCCGCCGAGCAGGCCCGCAGCAGGCGGCCCGTCCTCGACGTCTTCCGCGAGCGGCCGCGGTCGCTGCTGATCGCCTCGGCCAGCTTCGTCGCCAACACCGCGATCGGCTACGTGTTCCTCGCCTACCTGCTGTCCTACGGCACCCAGGTGCTGAAGGTGAGCAGGAACCTCATGCTCGTCGTGGTGATCGTCGGCAGTCTGACCTGGCTGGCCGGGATCGTGGCCACGGCGATCTGGTCGGACCGGATCGGCCGCAAGCCGGTCTACCTGGCCGGCTCGGTGCTCCTCGTGGTCTGGGCCGTGCCGTTCTTCCTGCTGGTGGACACCAAGGTGGCGGCGCTGATGGTGGTCGCCGTGGTGGTGCTCAACGTGGGGCTCGCCGCGACGTACGGGCCGCAGTCGGCGCTGTTCGCCGAGATGTTCGAGCCGCGCTACCGCTACAGCGGGGTCTCCTTCTCGTACGCGGTCGGCGCGCTGCTCGGTGGCGGGTTCGCCCCGCTGGTGGCGACGGCCCTGCACGAGGCGACCGGCACGTCGTTGTCGGTGTCGGCGTACATGGCCGGCGTCGGGCTGATCAGCCTGGGGGCGGTGCTGGCCATGAAGGAGACCCGCCCGCACGTGACCGCCGGCTGAGTAGTCAGGCCGTGGCGCCGCCGTCGATCACGTGGTCCTGGCCGACGACGAAGCTGGACTCCGGCGAGGACAGCCACAGCGCGGCGGCGGCGATCTCCTCCGGGGCGGCGACGCGGCCGATGGGCAGGGCGTGCCGCATGCGCTCGTCGCGCTCGGCGGGCGTCTCGCCGGGACGCGTGGACATGGGCGAGTCGATGGGGCCGGGGCTGACGGCGTTGACGCGCACGCCGTCGGCGATGTGGTCGCGGGCGGCGGTGCGGGTCAGGTGGCTCACCGCGGCCTTCGAGGCGGCATAGGCGGCGGCCCCGGGCAGTCGCCAGTGGGCGCCGAGGTTGCTGGCCACGTTGACGATCACGCCGCCGCCGTGCTCGCGCATGTAGGCGATCTCGTGCTTCATCGACAGGAACACGCCCTTGAGGTTGACCGCGAGCACGGTGTCCCAGGTGTCCTCGTCGTAGTCGGCCACCGGGGCCAGCATGCCGAAGACGCCCGCGGCGTTCAGCGCCACGTCGAGCCCGCCGTAGCGGGTGACGGCGGCCTGCACCATGGCGGCGACGGAGGCCGAGTCGGTGACGTCCGCGGTGAAGCCGGCGGCCCGGCCGCCCGCCGCCTCGATCTCCTTGACCACCGCGCCGAGCCGCGCGGTGTCCCGCCCGGCGGCCAGCACGGACGCGCCCTTCCTGGCGTACGCCAGCGCGGCGGCCCGGCCCACGACCCCGGTGGCCCCGGTGACAAGCACGACTTTTCCTTCGAACACCACAAACTCCTAGAACGATCGGTCTCAAATTTGGACGGCGACCATGGCCTGTTCGACCGCGTCGCGCAGCCGGCGCGGGTCGGGGTCGGCCCGCCCGAGCACGCGCAGCCCCTGGAGCAGCACGAGCAGGAACCTGGCCAGCGCGTAGGGGTCCTTGGACTCGGGGATCTCCCCCTGGGCGCGGGCGCGCACCAGCGCGGCGGCCAGCGCGGTCTCCAGCTCGGCCCAGCTCGCCGTCACCCGGCGGGCCAGCTCGGCGTCGCGCGAGGCGAACTCCACGGCCGTGTTGACGACCATGCAGCCGCGCCGCAGCTCGTCGGCGAGGATCTCGGCCACGTACGCGTCGAGGAAGGCGCGTACGGCCGGCACCGCGGGCCCCGGCCGGGCCAGCGGCTCGACCACGTTGCGCCGGGCCAGGTAGCGCTCCAGCGCCTTGACGTAGAGCTCCCGCTTGCCGCCGAAGGTGCCGTAGATGCTGGCCCGCGCCAGCCCCAGCCGCTCCACCAGGTCGGCCATCGAGGTCGCCTCGTAACCGCGCTCCCAGAACAGGTCGAGCGCGCGGTCGAGCGCGACCTCGGGATCGAACTCCTTGCTCCGTGCCACGCGGCGAAGCTACCACATTCGAGAACGAACGGTCTAGTTTGACGAGCCTCTACGGTTCACGGAACTCCGGGGCCTGGCCGTCGTCCGGCGGGTTGCCGGGCGGGTTGAGGGATTCCAGCGGTGTGTCGTCGGCGACGGCCCGCTCGGCGGCGGCGGTCTCCTCCACCGGCCGCTGCCGCGGGATGCTCAGCAGGCCCAGGCTGTCCTGCTCGCCGCGCCGCCTGATGACGTCGTTGATCGCCTCGGCCATCTCCTCCCTGGAGTAGCTGCCCTCGGGCAGCTCGTTGAGATGGGCCAGCATGTCGGCGGGGATGTGCACGTGCGCGGAGACCCGTGCGTACACCTCGCGCATCGCCACCCGGTCCCGTCCGCGGAACGCCTCGTCCAGGGCTTCCTGCAGTTCGTCCAGCACGGCCTGGTCAGTCATCCCGGTATCCCTTCAGTAGGTCTTCGGCCTGTTCCGTCACGTCGTCCACCGAGACGTCGGCGACCCACGTCCCGTCGTGCTCGCAGCGTTCCGCCTCCACGTCCACGCCGCTCGCGCCACACGTCGGGCAGCGGGTGGTCCAGGAGATCAGCGGCCGGTGCGCGGTCCTGCTGAGCGGCCCGGCGTTGATGACGTTGACGCACGAGTAGACGGCGACCGTGGGCGTGCCGACGGCCGCGGCGAGGTGGCGCGGGCCCGTGTCGTTGGCGACCACCAGGGCGCAGCGCTCGTACAGGGCGGCCAGGCCGCCGAGGGTGAGCGTGCCGACGACGGGGATCACCGGCTGCGCGCGCCCGCGCATGGCCGCGACCGTCGCCTCCACCAGGTCCTTCTCGGCCCAGCTCCCGGTGACCGCGACGGGCCGGCCCAGCCGGTCGGCCACCTCGGCGAAGCGTTCGGGGGGCCAGCGCCGCCGCGGGTCCGTCGCCCCCGGATGCAGCGCGACCAGCCCGGCCGGCGGCTCGCCGAACGACTCGGCCAGCTCCGCCCGGTCGCGGGCGGTGACGGCCACCAGCGGTTCGAGCCGCTCGGCGACCCCGCCGACCAGCTCGGCGACCTGGAGGAAACGCAGCGTCTCGTGCTGGAAGTACGTGTAGGGCACCCACCGGTCCAGCTCCTCGGCGTCCGGGGCACGCAGCCCGGCGGTCACCCGCGCCCCGAGCGACCGCATGAACGGGTTGGAGAAGCGCCCGCCGCCGTGGATCTGCACCGCCAGGTCGAACGCCCGTTCCCGCAGCTCGGCGCGGGCCCCGCCGGGCACCGGGTAGCCGGTCTCCGACGTCGAGACCCCCGTGATCGGGGGCAGCGCCACCACGTCGTCCACCGGCCCGGGGCGCCCGGACAGGAACTCGGCGTGCCACGGCGTGCCGAGCAGGGTGAGCCGGGCGTCGGGGTAGGCCAGCTTGATCGCCTCGATGGCCGGCAGCGCGACCAGGTAGTCGCCGATCGCGTTGGCCCGCAGGACGGCGATGCTCCGCACGCCCTCGACCAGGCCCGGCCGGGCCGTCATGGGGTCCCCGGCATGTAGTCGTAGCATTCCGCGCTCCTGTCCGCGACAGTGACCGGCAGCTCCAGGCGGCAGCCCCGCCTGGGCGGCGGCCCGGTGTCCGAAGGGCCGTACATAGCGGCCGGGCTACCCGGCAGGGATGGTCCATAACTTCGGTTTCGGACGAACCTATTTGAGCCGACATGCGTTTGAGCTGGGCTTCTACAGGTACTCGCCCTCTATGGGCACCCTGAGGGAAGAGACGGTCAGCGCGGTCGTCGTCGGCGACGTCATGCTCGACTCGTGGCTGCACGGCTCGGCCAAGCGGCTGGCCCAGGAGGCGCCGGTGCCCGTGATGAGCCTGGAGGCGGTCGAGGACGCGCCGGGCGGGGCCGGCAACACCGCGGCCAACCTGGCGGCGCTCGGGGCCCGCGTCCGGCTCGTCGGCGTCGTGGGCGACGACGCCTGCGGCGACCAGCTCATCCAGGCGTTGCGCCTGCTCGGCGTGGAGACGGACCTGCAGGCGGTGCCGGGGCGGCGTACCGCGCACAAGCGGCGGCTGGTCACCAGCGGCCAGCTCACCGCCCGCTACGACGAGGAGGACCTCGACGTCATCCCGCCCGAGGCCGAACGCGAGCTGCTGGCCCGCGTCTCCGCGGCCGTGGCCGGCGCGGACGTCGTCGTGGCCTGCGACTACGGCGGCGGCGTGTTCACCCCGGCGGTGCGCCGGGCGCTGGCCGGGCTGCCGCTGCTCGTGGTGGACGCGCACGCGGTCGCGCCCTGGGTCGAGTGCGCGCCGGCGGCGGTGCTGCCCAACTACGCCGAGGTGGTGGGCCTGCTCGGCGAGGCGGTGGACGCCGCGGCCGACCGGCCGGCGTACCTGATGGCGCGCTCCGCGCAGATCGTGGCCGCCACCGGGGCCCGGATCGTGGTGACCACCCTGGACGGCGAGGGCACGCTGCTGCACCGGGCCGGCTGCCCGCCGTACCGGACCTACGCCCGGCCCGCGCCGCAGCACATGGCGACCGGCGCGGGCGACACCTACACCGCGGCCTTCTCGCTCTGGCTGGCCGCCGGCGCGACGCCGGAGGAGGCCGCCGAGGCGGGCCAGGCCGCGGCCGGCGTGGTCGTACGCCGTTCCGGCACGTCCATCTGCACCCGCTACGAGCTGCTGCGCGCCCTGCGCCGCCAGGAGGGCACCGTGCAGGCGGCCGAGCGCCTGGCCCAGCTCCTGGACGAGCACCGGCGCAGGGGCGAGCGGATCGTGTTCACCAACGGCTGCTTCGACGTGCTGCACCGGGGCCACGTCAGCTACCTGGAGCAGGCCGGGCAGCTCGGGGACGTGCTCGTGGTCGCGGTCAACAGCGACGCCAGCGTCACCCGGCTCAAGGGCCCGGGGCGCCCGCTCAACCCGTGCGAGGACCGCATGTCGGTGCTGGCCGCCCTGAACGACGTGGACTACGTGACCGAGTTCGACGAGGACACCCCGGAACGCCTGCTCAGGCTCATCAGGCCGGAGATCTACGTCAAGGGCGGCGACTACACCCCGGAGATGTTGCCGGAAGCGCCGCTGGTGCGCTCGCTCGGCGGCGAGGTGCTGGTGCTGGACTACCTGCCCGACCGCTCGACGACCGCCATCATCGGCCGCATGCGCTCGGTGCCCGGCGCCCCGGACGGGGCCAGGCCCGTTCCGCCCGGCGAGGTCAGGCCCGTTCCGCCAGCACGTCCATGACCAGCGAGCGCACCATCCGCACCGCCTCCTCGACCGCCCCGCGCACCGGCTCGCTCAGCTCCACCAGCACGTCGTCGGTGACCAGCCGGGCCGGCTCGCAGCACAGCACCAGCACCCGCGCGGGCACCCGGCCGAGCTCGCGGGCCATGCGCAGCACCTTGACCGGGTCGAGGCCGTGGCTCTCGGCCGCGATGCCGCCGGGGACGTCCAGGCCGGGCATGTCCGGTTCGAGCAGGGTGAGCGTGCCCGGCGGCTCGCCGCGCGGCGCGGCGTCCACCAGGATCGCGGCCTCGTAGTCGCGCTGGAGCGCGTAGGCCAGGTCGAGGCCGCGGCTGCCGAAGTCGAGCACGTCGGCGGGCAGGTCGTCGTCGGCCAGGCGGCGCACGACCTCGACGCCGAAGCCGTCGTCGCCGAGGAAGACGTTGCCGATCCCGGCCACCAGGACGCGTGGGCGGCAGCCCCCTCCGACCGGTTCGAGCTCCTCGGCCGAGTAGAAGAACCGGTGGCACGGCAGCCTGGACTCGCCCAGGTCGCGCAGCGGGTCGCCGGCGAGGGTGACGCCGACGTGGAAGCCGCCGTCGTCGTCCCGCTCGACGCTCTCGATCACCGCGAGGCGGCCGTTGAGCGCGAGGTCGAGGATGTCGGCGCGGCTCTTCGGGCGCAGGCGCACCCGGCTGCCCGGGGCCAGCCGCACGCCGTCGACGATCGCCTCGGCCGGGGCCTGCCGTTCCGTCGGGTACCGAGTGTCCATGTCACGTCTCCCGCATGGTGCCGTGCAGCCGCATGAGCTCTTCCGGGGTGAGCGCGGCGCAGTGGTCGAGGAGCTGGTCGATCTCCGTGTCGTCGAACGTGCCGCTCTCCGGCGCGACCTTGGGATGGTCGTAGAGGATGACCGGGGCCGACAACATCGTGTGCCGGTCGCCCTCCTCGCCCACCAGCACCGGCCAGGTGCCGATGTTGTGGCAGCCCGCGGCGAGCGCGCGCAGCCCTTCGGGCGGCTCCGTCAGCGAGACGAACCGGCCGCCGGGCGAGCTCACGACCGTGTGCGCGGAGATCAGGGTGTGCTTCATGGCCTCCGCGCGCGAGTCGCCCTGCCACGGGCTGGTGTTCGCCACCCGGACGGTGAGCCGGAACAGGCCCTCGCGCAGCCGCTCGGCGAACACCTCGGCCCGGCCGCTCAGCGCCTCCCAGCCGCGCAGCAGCACGCCCTCGCCGTCGAGCCATTCGGCCCGCTGGCCCGGCGGCACGTGGATCTCCATGCCGACCGGACGGGCCAGCAGGTCGGCCAGGCGCAGCCCGGTCTCGGCCACCTCGCGCTCCTTGGCCTCCTCCCTGGGCAGGTGCCGGGCGCCGCCGACGGTCAGCTCGGGCACGCAGACCAGCTCGCCCGCGCGCCGCACGGCCACCTCGCAGGTGACCAGGTGCAGGAAGCGCACGTGCACGTCCACGACGTCGTCGCCGCCGGCCTCCAGCAGGCACTGGGTCTGGGTCAGCCACGGGTTGCCCTCGTGCGCCCGGCCGTAGGACTCGGGGTGCACGCCGCCGAACGTCCAGCGCCGCCGGCCGGGCGAGGTCGAGTGGCGGCTGGGCCACAGCAGGTAGCCCCCGTAGAGGACGGCGCGGGCGATGCGTCTCACGTGGTCCATCTGCCGGCCCCCACGCCGGACGCCGGCCCGACGATCTCGACCTGCTCGACCTCGGGGGCCGCGTCGCGCACCGCCCGGCGCACCGCGTCCGCCGAGCTCCCGTCGTCGGGGAGCCGCAGGCGTACGAGGTCGCCCTCGACGGCGACCACCTCGGCGCCGGTGCCGCGCAGCGCGTCCTCGACCCGGGTCCGCACGTCGATCGGGTGGAGGTCGTGCAGCAGCAGCAGGTGCGCGACCACGTCGTCGGCGGCCAGCCGGGCGGCCAGGTCGTCGTCGGCCGCGGCCATGATCCGCGTCAGGCCCTCGCCGTAGAGGTCGAGCAGGGCCTGGGCCAGCTCGACGGCGGGCGGCTCGGCCCGTTCGAGCAGGCTCTCGATCCTGCCGATGCGTGCGTTCAGCGACATGACGCCCCCAGGACGGTCACGCCGTCAGGAAACCAGTCGTATTTAGCGGCATTCATCGGCCTTAAGCCCCCCAAGTGGCCATTGCAGAGGTTCAGCGATGACGTCGTTCGGTATCCGATCAGTACCTCTACGTAGCGGGCATACCGCGTAGGGGAAGGCGGCAAACCATGACCCAGTCCCCGCCCGCCCGCGCCGCTAGACCAGCCGGACCGGCCCGGCGTCGATCGGCACCCGGAACAGCGCGTACGGGTACCGCCGCCGGTCCCGCCCCTCCTGGAACCTGGCCTGCCGGTGCAGCTGGTTGGCGGTCACGTACAGGTGGCCGTCGGCCACGGACAGCGTGTCCGGCCAGAGCAGGCGGGCGTCGTGGACCAGGGTGTCGATCGTGCCGTCGGGCATCCGGCGCAGCACCGCGTTGTGCTCCCAGTCGGTCAGGTAGATGCGCCCGGCGTCGTCGGCCTCCAGGCCGTCGGCCGAGCCGCCCTTGTCGCCCTCGTCCCTGACCGTCGCCGCCACTTCCGCGTCGTCCAGCGTGCGGTCGACCAGGGCGTCCGTGGACACGCTGTACCAGCGGCGGGAGAGCAGGGGGCAGTACCAGAGCCGCTCGCCGCCGGCCGGGAGCGCGATGCCGTCCGACCCCATCAGGACGGGCGACGGCGGGCCGTCCTGCGGCCGCTCCAGGAACGGCCGGCCCTCCACGACGGGCACGAAGTCCGGCGGCCGCTGCGCCTTGGTGCTCGGGTGGTCGTGCAGCCGCCGCCACGCCTGCCCGCTGGCCAGGTCGACGACGATGATCCCGTTGGGCCCCTTGTCGGCGGAGTCGGTCAGGTAGGCGACCCCTTTGCGCAGGTCGAACCGCACGTCGTTGAGGTAGGACGTCTCCAGGGCGACACCGCGGTCGAACATGATGACCTTGACCACGGTGTCGGTCTCCAGATCCACGCAGACGAGCTTCGGCCCGCCCTTCCTGGTGGGCCGGAACATCGGGCTGCCGGTGTCCAGGATCCACAGCCGGTCCACGGGATCGACGACCACGCTCTGCACCGAGACCAGCCACTTCGACGGCTCGTCGGCCTCGGTGTTCCACTCCTGGTCGGGGTAGGGGACGGCCTTGCCGTCCCGCAGCTCGACCACGGTCGCCGGAACGTCGTCCCCCCATTTGGGGAAGTTCACGAAGATCCGGCCGGCACGGGAGACCGTGACGCCGGTCGGCATCGGGCCGGACTCGAAGGCGTGCACGAGTTCCAGCTTCCCGATGGGCTGATCGACCGGCTGAACGCCGTCGCGGCCGTTTCCCTTCGCCATGGTCCCCCCGTTCCCCGATCCGCCGGGCATCTGCCCAGCTCAGGCCGGGGGAAACAGCGCCTTCTCCAGCCAGGGCCGCAGGATGGGCAGCACGTTCGCCGCCTGCATGGCCCCGGCGTGGTCGAGCCCGTCGAGCACCTCGACGTCCCAGCCCAGCGCCTCGATGGCGGCCCGCTCGCGGACCACCGGGCCGGCGATGCTGACGTGGGCGCCGCCCCACCGCTCGTCGTAGACGATCTCGTCGGCCGAGCCGACGAAGCACAGGCGGGGGCAGGACAGGCGCACCCGGCTGTCGTCGAACCCGCGCAGCGCCCGGTACAGGGTGGCGAACTGCCTGGCCTGGCCCTCGCTCAGCGTCACCTCGGTCGACGACCAGTCGCCCGGCTCGCCCGTCCCCGTGGCCGGCGGCGTGGCGGTCTTCGGCTCGACGGCCATCCGGTACGTGGCCTCGGTGACCTTCAGCATCTCGGCGTAGGGCCCGCCGAGCGGCGGGAAGCCGCCCATGACCAGCGCCGAGAGCCGGTCGGTGCGCAGGGCGAGCTGGAGGCCGCTGAGGGCCAGCCAGGAGTAGCCGTAGTAGGCGAACCGGTCGGCCCCCACCGCGTCGGCCACCGCCAGCAGGTCGGCCGCCACGTTGTCGGGGGTGAGCGTGTCCGGCTTGGGATGTGCCAGGACGTGGCCCTCGTAGTCGAAGGCCACGACGCGGAAGCCGTCGGAGAGGCCGTCGATGAGCGAGCGGCCGAGCGCGGGGTCGGCCCCCCATTTCCGCATCTCCTCGGCCGCCTCACCCTCGATCGGCTGGGGGTTGACGGCCAGGAGCAGGACCGGGCCGGAGCCGTGGACCTCTGTCTCGATGGTGCTTCCGTCGTGCAGCGTCGCCGTGGTCACCGGCGGCCTCCCTGAATTCCATACACCGTAAACTGTTGCCCTCGGCGAGGATAGCTTATGGCGTAAAGAGTCGCAAAGGGCTGGGCGTCGGCACGCAGCGCATGTCGGCGCCGTCCGCCTCCAGCCAGCGCAGCAGCAGGTTGGCCTTGGCGGGCACGTAGGCGCCGGCGAGCAGCTCGCGCAGCTCCTCCGGACCGCCGTGGTCCTCGGCGCAGCCGGCGAACACCGATCCGGCCTCGGCCCACAGCTCGTCCCGCAGCTCGGGGTGCCGCTCGGCGACCGCTCCGGCGATCTCGCAGAGGTTGTTGACGACCAGGCAGTACAGCAGCCGTTCCCAGCCGTAGGCGGGGCTCACGACGGGCGTGCGGGCGCCGGGCAGGCTGTGGCGGTCCGCGGTCAGCTTCACCCCTTCGTGGTCGCGGAAGATCGCCTGGCCGGGCAGGCCCCGGTCGTCCACGCCGACGAGCACGTTCTGCAGGTGGCATTCGAGCACCACGCCGTGGCGGAAGTAGGCGTGCAGGACCGGCGGCACGACGTGGTCGAGGTAACGCCGCCACCACACCAGCGCCTGGCCGGCGTCGAGGCCGTCCAGCGGGTTGCCGGGGAAGCCCTCGCTGACCCCGGCGGCCAGCAGCGCCGTCAGCCCCGGTCGCAGGTGGCCGCCCAGCCCGTCGCGGACGATCACCGCCAGCGCCTCGCCGCCGTCCCCGCCCAGCTCCAGGCTGCGGTAACCACGGTCACCGAGGACGGCGGGCCGCGGCCGGTGCGCGGGCAGGTCGTCGAACGCCACGCCCAGCAGGTCGTCGATCAGGCCCAGCCAGCGCAGGTCGTGCAGCCACAGGCGGCGGATGTCGTTGGTGATCCGCACGTCCAGGCTGAACTTGCAGAACAGGTCCGCCTCCGGCAGGTACACCGTGCGGATCGAGGCCGTCGCCACCGCCCGCGCGGGCGTGACGCCGAGGTGGCGCAGCTCCTTGAGCCCGCCCAGGAGCTCCACCTGCCAGGGGTGGGCGGGCAGCAGCGTCAGGCCGTCGGGGGCGGGCGGGCCGAGCCGGTCGAGCGCGCTCGCGTCGCCCTGCTCGACCAGCGCATCGGCGGGCACCCCGAGCAGCGGCAGCACGAAGCTCGCGCGCGCCTCCGGCGAGTAGCGCAGCCAGGCGTCCGGGCCTGATCCGCCGCGCGCCTTGGGGGCCGGATGGTAGCGGTGACCGGCGACGAGCGCCTGCTCCGAGCGCAGGTACAGGTCGGCGGGCGGGGTGGTGGCGCGCCGGGCCGACAGCAGCGCGGCCATGACGTCCCTGCTCTCCATGATCTCCTTGGCCAGGGACGGGTTGGCGTGGCCGGTGCGCGTCCGCAGCTCGTCCTCGGTGAGCGCCACCAGGGCGGCCAGGGAGAGCGGGCGCGGGCCGTCGGGGGTGCGCAGGGCGGGGGCGCCGGGGTACCGTCCGGGGCGGACGTTCAGGGTGTGCCCGGTCGCGGGCAGCAGCCACCCGCCGTCCTCGACGGGTTGGGCCACCTCGCGGAGCAGGCAGTTGAGCAGGGCCGTCACCGCGAGGGCCGTGGCCTCGTCCGCGGCCTGGTGGTCGTGCGCCTCGGGTGCCGGACCGGCCGGTGGGAGGAGGCCGTCGATATATGCCATGGCGACCTGTCCTACCCTTTTGTACCGATCAGTGTCCACAGGGTTCTCACCTGGGCATGTTCCTGGTGACAGGGGGGTTCATGCGGCATTCTGCGGCGCGGTTCGCGAGGGAGCTGGCCGCCGTGCGCCCGGACCTCACGCCCGGCTACGCCGCGGCCCTGCCGGGGGCGCGGGCCGCCGTCATGGGACGGCTGTGGCGGGGCCTGCTCTGCGAGCCCCTGCCGGGCCTCGCCGCGCCGGTCGCCGCGGGTGACGGCCTGTGCGTACGGCTCTCGGACGGGCGCGAGCTGACCGGCCGGGCCCGGCTGCCCTACGACCTGGCCGACGAGCCGGTGCTGCGGCTGGACGGCGTCCCGTACCGCGACCCGGCCGAGCTGCTGGCGGCACTCGGCCTGCCCGGCGCGGACGGGCTGGTCGCCGACCTGGACAACAGCGTCGCCTCCCTGGCGTTGTCCCGGGCGGGTGCGGCCTCCCCGCCGCGCGAGCCGGGACCGGAACGGTACGAGCAGAGCGTGGTCGACGGCCATCCCTACCATCCGGGCTGCCGCAACCGGCCGGGGGTGTCGGTGGCCGAGCAACTGGCGTACATGCCGGAGCACCGGCCCGTCGTCGCGCTCGACCTGGTCGCGGTGCCCGCCGCCGAATGCCTGGTCACCGGGCCGTGGCCGGGCTCGCTCATGGACGGCGACCGGCTGCTGCTGCCCGTCCACCCCTGGCAGACCCGGCACGTGCTGGCCGGGCTGGGGGTGCGCCCGTACGCGATCGGGGCGTTGCCGTGCCATCCGCTGATGTCCGTACGCACCCTCGCCCCCCTGGACGGCGGCCCGCACCTCAAGACGGCGTTCACCGCCCGGATGACCTCCGGCGTCAGGGACATCTCCCCCGGCTCGGTACGCGACTGCGTCCCCCTGTCGGACCTGCTCACCGCCCTGTCGGCGCGGCTCGGTGGCCGTCCGCGCATCGCCCGCTACCTGTCCGGCGCCGCGGGGGCCGTGCGCGGCGAGCACACCGCCGACCTGTCGGTCATGCTGCGCGATCCGACGCCCCGCGTGCCCGGCCACACCGTGCTGCCCGTCGCCGCCCTCACCGCCCCGGGCCAGTGGGACACGCCGCGCGGCGAGGAGGCCGGCGAGTGGCTGGCGGCCTTCGCCGGCGTGGCGACGGCGGCGGCGCTCGGCCTGCTGGCCCTCGGCGTCGCGCTGGAGGCCCACGGCCAGAACCTGCTGGTCGTGCTGGACCGGCGGGGCCGCCCGGTCGAGCTGGTCTACCGCGACCTGGCCGACGTGCGCATCAGCCCGGCCCGGCTGGCCCGCAACGGCTTCGGGACGCCGCCGGTCAGCCCGCGGCTGCTCAGCGACGACCCCGGCGTCCTGCACGCCAAGCTGTTCGGCTCGCTCGTCGGCACCACGTTCGGCAGTCTCGTCTCCCAGCTGGGAGAGGGCGACCGTACCGCCGAGTCACGTCTGTGGGCCGTCGTGGCGCGGGCCGCGCGGCGGGCCTTCGACGCGCTCCCCGACACCGCCGACGTGCGCGCCGACCGCGAGGCCCTGTTCGGCGAGCGGATCCGGGTGAAGGCCCACCTGCTCGCCCAGCTCGCGGGCGCCCCGCCCGGCGACAGCTGGACGACGCTGCCCAACCCGCTCACCCAGGGAGCCTCCTGGGCCCTCGCTCACGCTCGGTGAGCGCCTGGCTCTTTTCCCGCAGGAGGAGGAGTATGGGGCATGCAGCCGGACCCTGCGGCGCGTCGATCTCCGATCACGCAGAGTTCAGGGAAGGAGCGAATCCGATGATGCAGCTCTCCGTACGGCTCGTGCCCGTGGGCGACACCACCCTGGTGGTCGCCCTGGCGGGCGAGCTCGACTCGACGACCAGCCCCATCCTGGCCGCCTTCCTCGACCCCCTGCCGCGCTCGCGGGTGAAGCACGTGATCGTCGCGGCGGGCGACCTCTGGTTCTGCGACCTCAACGGCCTCGAACAGCTCGCGATCACCCACCGGGCCATGCAGGAGAAGGGCGGCCACCTGGCCGTCGCCGAGGCCCAGCCCGCGCTGTGCCGCCTCATCGCGCTCATGACCGAGCACGGCGGCACCGCGATCCCCCTGTTCAGCACGATGCCCGACGCCCTAGCCGGGACCGGCGTCGAGATCTACGAGCAGACCGGCCCGCCCAGGCCGGTCAGCCGCCACCTGGCCTGCTTCCGCCGGGCCCGCGGCCCCCGCTCCGAGCACCACGGCACCCGCCGGCTCCGGCCGCAACGGGACGAGACGCCCATCACCCCCGACCGCCAGGAGAACCTGCCGCCGCCCGATCGCTGGTCCGCGATCGTCGGCCGGCTGCGTTCGGCCAACGCCGAGCTGCTGCGCGCGAACGAGGAGCTGCGCTCGGCCAACGCCGAACTGCGCCACGCCCACGACGCGCTCACCGCCCGCGCCGCCGAGCTGCGCCGCGCCAACGACGCGCTGGTCGCCCGCACGGCCGAGCTCGACGAGGTCGCACGGATCACCGCCTCGCTGGTCCACGGGCTGGGCGACGCGGCGGTGGTGCTCGACGCCGACATGCGGGTGCTCATCTGGGGGGCGGGGGCCGAGGAGTTGTGGGGGGTGCGGGCCGGGGAGGCGGTGGGCCGTCCGCTGGCCTCGCTGGGCACGGGGTTGCCGGTGGAGCGGATCGTCCCGCTCGTGCGCGACACGCCGGCCGGGGGCACGGCTCGCGCCGGAGCCAGGACGGTCGCGCTCGACGCGGTCAACGGCCGGGGACGGCCGACGCAGCTCACCGTCGAGCTGTCCCGCCTGCGTCCCGGCGACGACTCCGGGCAGGGCCTGATCATCGCCATGAAGGTGCCGCGCCCCGGCGACTCACATGATCGCTAGCTGACCGCCGTCGATCACCAGCTCGGTGCCGTGCACGAACGCGGCGTCGTCCGAGGCGAGGAAGGCGTAGGCGGCGGCGACCTCCTCGGCGAGCCCGGCCCGGCCCAGCGGGATGTGGTCGCGTTCGTAGGCGGAGACGAAGTCGTCGGCGAGCCCCGACGAGATCGAGGCGTTCAGCGGGGTGCGGATGTAGCCGGGGCACAGGGCGTTGACCCGGATGCCGTGCCTGCCGAGCTCGACGGCCATGGTCTTGGTCAGCAGCAGCACGCCGCCCTTGGAGGCGTTGTAGTGGGCGTAGTCGGCCTCGCCGCCGAGGCCGTTGGTCGAGGACATGTTGAGTATCACGCCGCCCGTCCCCTGTTCCACCAGGTGGCGGGCGACGGTCTGGGCCATCAGGAACATGCCGCGCAGGTTCACCGAGATGATCCGGTCCCAGTGGTCGGGGGTGATCTCCAGGAACGGCTCCCGCCAGGCCGTTCCGGCGTTGTTGACCAGCACGTCCAGGCCGCCCATGGCCTCGATCGCGCCGGCGGCCAGCCGTGCGACGTCGTCCTGCGAGCTGACGTCGCCGCTCAGCCCGCCCACCTCGCCGAGCGGCGCGAGCTCGGCGACGGTGCGCTCGACCTCGTCGCCGTCCAGCCCGGTGAGCACCACCCGCGAGCCCTCCTCCAGGAACCTGCGGGCGGTGGCGGCTCCGATGCCGCTGCTGCCCCCGCTGATCAGCACCCGCTTGCCGGCCAGTCCGCGCATGACGCCGTCCTTCCTCACCGCACCGCGACGCGCAGACCTGTGGTGATCTGCCCGTCAAGCCATCGATTCCGTATCCTGCACCGACATTCCGTTGTACGGAACCCGAGCACATGCTGTGACGACATCAGGTGCGGGTGTCACGGCCGGACGACCGTGACACCCCCGCCGAGGCCCCTAACCCGTGACGGACGGAACCCCTGTCACTTGCACGGCTTGTACGGCGTGTCCTTCAGCGAGTAGTCCACGGCCTTCTTGATCGCGTTGATGCCGAGCTTGGCCGCCTTCGGGCAGAAGGACGACGGCGCCGTCTCGTACTCGACCTGGAACACCGGCTTGCCCGCCTTGACGAAGACGCTCAACTCGGCGCACTCGTCGTACTGGAAGCACTCCTCGTTGACGGCGTAGTCGAAGCTGGACACCAGCTCGGCCGCCTGGCTGAGGTCGTTCTTCAGCGCCGCGGACAGGCCCTTGCGGTGGGCCAGGTCGGCCAGCGCCCTGTTGTAGGCGAGCTGGGTGGCGGGGCTGACGGTCCAGCCGGTGACCGACTTGCCCTCCTCGTGGGCGTTGACGACGTCGAACTCGACCCCGTCGAAGCCGGCCTGGGCGCACTTGTCGACCCGGGCCTCCATCATCTTCAGCAGGAAGTCCCGCTGGCCCTGGTCGTTGTTGATGTTGGCCCAGCGCTCGTTGGGGAACTCGGCGCTGAACGGCTTGCCGAGCAGGGAGTTGCCGTGGCTCTTGTGCCAGGCGACGAACTGCTGGTAGTCGGGCCGGTACTCCTCGATCGAGCCGGCGTCGACGTAGCAGACGGCCTTCGCGCCGCGCGCGTGGACGGCCTTCACCGCCGCGGTGTTGAGCGTGGTGTTGTTGCCCACCACGTCGCCGTCGGCGTAGAGGTCGATGTCGAACACCGCCGGCCGGACGCAGGCGCCGCCCGACTGGGGGACCACGCAGATGTCGACGTTGACGCCCCCGGTGGCGGCGTACTTGGCGTTGCCCTGGAGCTGGTACTGCCAGCGGCTCTGCAGCGGCGGCTTCCATGGCCCCGCCTGCGTCGCCCCGGCCGCTCCCGCCGTCTGCGCCGTCTGCGCCGTGGCCGGTGCGGCGAGCGCCGCGAGCGGCGCGCAGCTCAGTGCCGCGACCGCGGTCAGCCGGGCCAAGAGAGTCATGGTTCGCACGTTCGCACCCTCATTCCGCCTAGTGGAACTCTAGTCTGCATTGTGGATGCGTGACTATACTCGCCGCACGCAGCGGGCCGCCACGCCCGCCGTGCTCTGTGGAGGGAACCCCATGGCACGACTCATTCACCACATCCGTGAGACCGCCCGATGAGGCCCCGTACGACGCCGGCCGTCATCGCCCTGGCTCTGGCCGCGGCGAGCTGCGGCGGCGGTGGACAGGAACGGGCGGACGGCCCGGTCGAGATCACCATCTGGCACGGCCAGGAGGACACCTCGGCGAAGTCGATCGAGAAGCTGGTCGCCCGGTTCAACCAGAGTCACCCCGACATCAAGGTCGGCACCGAGTCCGGCGGCGCGACCGCAGACGGCATGCTACCCAAGATCACTGCCGCGCTCACCTCGGACGCCTACCCCGACATCGCCTACCTGTACGGCTCCTGGGCCCCCAACGTGGCCAGGAACCCCAAGACCGCCGACCTCACCTCCCGGGTCAAGGACCCGGCCGTCGGCTGGGACGACTTCTGGGCCAACGAGCGCGAGGCGGTCACCGTCCAGGGCAAGGTCATCGGCTTCCCCGCCGTGGTGGACAACATGGTGGTCCTCTACAACAAGAAGCTGCTGGCCAAGGCGGGTGTCAAGGCCCCCGGCCCCGACTGGACCTGGGACGACTTCCGCGACATCGCCAGGAGGACCACCGACCCGCAGAAGGGCGTCTTCGGCACGACCTGGGCGATCAGCGGCGGCGAGGAGGCCGTCTGGGGGCTCTGGCCGCTGCTGTGGCAGGCGGGCGGCGACATCCTCACCCCCGACCACAAGAAGTCCGCGTTCGACTCCGCGGCCGGGCAGCAGGCGCTCGGCCTGGTCCGGAGCATGGCCGTGGACGACAAGTCGGTCTATCTCGACTCCAGCCCGGCCGAGAAGGGCCAGAAGCTGTTCGAGTCCGGACGGCTGGCCATGTTCCTGTCCGGCCCCTGGGTGCTGCCCGACCTCCAGGCGGCCAAGGTGGACTACGGCGTCGCGCGGCTGCCCGGCACGAACGGCAACCACGAGACCGTCTCCGGCCCGGACAACTGGGTGGTGTTCGAGCACGACGAGCGCCGCGTCAAGGCGGCGACCACGTTCCTGAGCTGGCTGACGGCCGCGGAGCAGCAGCTCGTGTGGATGACCGACACGGGCTCGCTGCCCATCAGGGAGTCGATCACCAAGCTGCCCGGCTACCAGGACTATCTGAAGAGATATCCGGGCATCGAGGTGATCTCCCAGAACCTGGCCAACGCCAAGCGGGTCAGGCCGCCCACCACCAAGTACCCCCGCGTGTCGTCCTTCGTCGCCGAGGCCATCGCGCAGGCGCTGCTGGGCAAGGCCGACGCCAAGACCGCCCTGGACGAGGCCGCGGCCAAGTCCGACGCGGTGCTGGCGGTGCCGGGCTCATGAGCAGCGCCGCCGTCGGCGCGCCCGCCGCCCGGCACGCCAGGAGGACCCGCGGGCTCGGCGACCACGTCGCGGGCTGGTCGTTCGCGGGCCCCGCCACGCTGATCATCCTCGGGTTCGCGCTGGTGCCGATGGCGTGGGCGCTGGCGTTGTCGTTCACCGACTCCGACCTGATGAAGACGCCCGAGAACGTCGGCCTGGACAACTACCGGGCGCTGTTCCAGGACCCGGTGTTCTTCCAGGCGGTGCGCAACACCGGGCTGCTGCTGGTGCTCTACATCCCCGCCTCGCTGGTCTTCGGCCTGGTGGTGGCGGTGCTGCTGAACAGGAAGGTGCGCGGGATCGGCTTCTACCGGACCGCCTTCCTGGTCCCGTACGTGGCCTCGGCCACCTCCGCCGGCCTGCTCATGGGCTACATCTTCGACCGCGACTTCGGCCTGATGAACGGCGTGCTCGGCCGGCTCGGCCTGCCGCTCCAGGGCTTCCTGAGCAGCCCGTCGCAGGCCATGTACGTGCTCACGCTGATCTTCTTCTGGACCCGGTTCGGCTTCGCCGTGGTGATCTACCTGGCGGCCATCCAGGAGATCGACAAGTCGGTGCTGGAGGCCGCCTCCATCGACGGCGCGGGGCGGTGGGCCACGTTCCGGCACATCATCGTCCCGTCCGTACGGCCGATCACGGTCTTCCTCGCGGTCTGGGGCGTGATCGACGCGCTGCAGTTCTTCGACCTGGTCATGACCACCACCCAGGGCGGCCCGGCCAGCGCGACCGTGACCATCGTCTACTACGTCTGGCAGCTCGCCTTCCGCTACTCGGCCGCCGGGTACGGCGCGGCCGTGGCGTACACGCTGTTCGCCGGGACGCTGCTGCTGATCGTCGCGGGCCTGGTGGTCGCGCGGCGGAGAGGGGCCGGGCGATGAGGCGACGCCTGCCCAGCAAGTGGCACCTGGTGCTCGCGCCGATGTCGGTGGTGACGCTGCTGCCGTTCGTGTGGCTGGTGCTCAGCTCGGTCATGACGCAGGCCGAGCTGAACAGGTTCCCGCCGCCGATCCTGCCGGAGGGCGTCGACCTCGGCGGCTACCGCACGGTCATGGAGCGCTCCGACTTCCCCCGCTGGTTCCTCAACAGCGTGCTGGTGTCCAGCGCCATCGTGGCGGCGCAGGTCGTGCTCTGCAGCATGGCCGGGTACGCCTTCGCCCGGATCCGCTTCATCGGCTCCCGGCTGACGCTGGTCCTGATCATCGCGACCGCGCTGATCCCGTTCCAGCTCACCGTGATCCCGACGTTCCTGATGTTCAGCCAGGCCGGGCTGGTGGACACGCTCGGGGCGCTGGTCGTTCCGCAGCTCAGCTCGTCGGTCGGGATCTACCTGATGACGTCGTTCTTCCAGTCCTTCCCGAGGGAGCTGGAGGAGGCGGCGCGGATCGACGGGTGCTCGCGGGTCGCGCTGTTCTTCCGGGTGGTGCTGCCGGTCGCCAAGCCGGCGCTGGCGGCGCTCGCCGTGATCACGTTCATCACGGCCTGGAACGACCTCTTCTGGCCGCTGGTGGTGATCAACTCCGAGGCGAACTACACCGTGCAGGCGGGGCTGACCACGTTCCAGGGCCAGCACCGGGCCGACTGGCCCGCGATCATGGCGGGCACGGTGCTGACCACCCTGCCGGTGCTGGCCGTGTTCCTGTTCGGGCAGCGCCGGTTCGTGCAGGCGCTGACCGGGGCGGTCAAGGGGTGAGGCCGCGGTAGGGGTTGGCGGGCAGGCCGGTGTGGGGGGTGCGGCAGCGCCACAGCTCCCCGCCGGCGGCGCCGTCCCAGGCGGTGGTCACGTAGAGCACGTCGAGGTCGGGGCCGCCGAAGGCGCAGCTCGTCACGTTGGCCGCGGGGACCTCCACGGTGAGGTCCGTACGCCCGTCCGGCCGCAGCCGCACGACCGCCGCGCCGCCCCACAGCGCGACCCACACGTGGCCGGCGGCGTCCACGGTCAGGCCGTCGGGGCTCGGCAGGGCGGCGAACTCCCGGCGGCCGTCGAGCGTGCCGGTCGCCGGGTCGTAGTCGAAGACGTCGATCCGGTCGGTCGCGGTGTCCACGTAGTACATCAGGCGCTCGTCGGGGCTCCAGCCGACGCCGTTCGAGATCGTGACGCCGTCCAGCACCTTGTCGCACGTACGGTCCTGGCTCAGGCGGTAGAGCGAGCCCGCGCCGGGGGTGTCGTCCTCGGCCTTGGTGCCGGCGAAGAAGCGGCCCGCGCGGTCGCAGGCGCCGTCGTTCATCCGGTTGCCCGCGGGCTCGGGCGGCCGGGCGACCAGTTCGGTGCGGCCGTCCGCGTGGCGGGCGAAGCCGTTCCCGAGGGCCAGCATGAGGCCGCCGGAGGCGTGCGGCACGGCGACGCCGACCGGCCGGCCCAGCTCGATCGTCTCCCGCTCGTCGCCGGCCGGGTCGAGCCGGTGCACGTGGCCGGCGGGGATGTCGACCCACAGCAGGGTGCCCGTGGCGGCGTCCCACCTCGGGCCCTCCGCGAGGGCGGCCCGGGGGACGGGGACCTTCTCCAGCTTCATGCCTACGCGTCCTTTGGTCCGTGATACGGAATGCTGTTCCGCATTCCATCTGACCGTAGCCGGTTGAGGTCCCTTTGGGGAGAGGGGGGAGGAGCGGGCGCCACCGCCCGATGCGGGGGGCTGGGGGCGGCGCAGGTGCGGGCGCGGGGACGGCGCGGGGACGGCGCGGGGACGGCGCGGGGACGGCGCGGGGACGGAGGCAGGGGCGGAGGCGGCGCGGGGGCGGAGGCTTGTGGGTGGGGTCAGACCTGGGCGGAGATGGCGCGGCGGAGGCCGAGGCCGACCTCTTCGAGGCGGGCGACGGACATGCGGTCCTTGATCGCGGTCACGCTCACCGCCGCCACCGGCGCGGTCTTGCCCAGGAAGACCGGCGCCGCCACGCACCGCACCCCCGGCTCGTTCTCCTCCAGGTCGAGCGCGTACCCCCGCTGCCTGACCTGGTCGAGGTGGGTGGCCAGCTTGGCGGGGTTCGTGATCGTGTTCCTGGTCCTGGCCGACAGCGGCCCGTAGCGCTCGGCCCACGCCCTGACCGCCTCGTCCGTGGGGTACGTCCAGGCCAGCAGCGCCTTGCCCACGCCCGTGCAGTGGGCCGCGTTGCGCCCGCCGACCACCGAGGTCATGGTGATCGACCGGACCGCCTCGACCTTGTCCAGGTAGACGACCTCGCCGCCGTCGAGCATGGCCATGTGCACGGTCTCGGAGAACTCCTCGCTCAGCCGCAGCAGCAGCGGCCGGACGAGCGTGCGCAGATCCATCGTCTCGTAGAACCGGAAGGCCGTGGCCAGCATCTCGGTGCCGAGGAAGTACGGCCCGCTCGGCTCCGGCTGGGCCGCGAAGCCCCGGTGCTTCAGCGCGCCGAGCAGACGGTGCAGCGAGCTCTTCGGCAGCCGCAGCCTGGTGGCCAGCTCGTCGAGCGTCACTCCCCTGCTGTGCCTCCCGATCTCCTGCAGGATCAGCAGGGCACGATCGACGCTCCCCACAGGGGACTGGGTCTCAGCCACTGAACTCTCCCTCGCCTGTTCCGCTGATCGGAATGCTAGCGCGTAATACGGAACACTCCGCACACGCGGTCGCACAGTGGTCGTCTCAGCGTAGTCAGCACAGCCCTGTGTCAGCACAGAGCCGCGGGAAAGGAACGGGCGGCTACGCCCGGCGGGGGTCGAGCCCGGCGAGCGGGATGCGCCGGAAGGCGATGGTCTCGTACGGCCCGAAGTCGCCGGTCTCGAACAGCAGCCCCACCGTGTCGTCGTCCACCCTGACCAGGTCGGAGTAGGCGGCGGGCAGGCCCGACACGGTGTGCACGGTATGCCAGGTGACCCCGGCGTCGGTGCTGGCCCGTACCGTCATCAGAGCCCGCGCGTCGGGCGCGGCCGGGCCGGAGAACAGCAGCACGCCGGGCGGCTCGCACCACAGCACGCTGCCCTCCACCACCGGCCCCACCAGCCCGGCCTGCGGGCGGAAGGGCAGGTCCAGCCGCTGCCCGCCGTCGGAGGAGCAGGCGTCGGCGCGGGTGCCCGGCGCGGCGGAGTCCGTCCTGGCGTTGAGGTAGAGGCGGCCGTCGGGCAGCTCGGTCGCGGTGGTCTCGTTGACGTTGACGTAGCCGTCGGGGTTGTCGTCCACGTAGCCGATGCGCCAGGTACGGCCGCCGTCGTCGCTGAGCAGCGCGTGGCCGCCGTCGTACCGTCCCTCGGTGCCGTCGTCCGAGCCGGACGGGGGCAGGGAGTGGTTGCCCGGCACCACGACGCGCCCGCTCCGGAGCCGGACGGCGTGCCCGGGGCCGGTGGCGTACCAGCGCCACTCGGGGCGCCTGACCTGGGCGGTGATCTCGCGCGGGGCCGGCCAGCTGACCCCGTCGTCCGCGCTGACCTGGACGAACACCCGCCGCGCCGCGGCCGCCGGCACCTGGCCGCGCCTGATCTTCGCCTCCGTCGCCGCCGGGCCCTGCCGGACCGTGACGAGCAGGATCCGGCCGTCGTCCAGCACCACGGGCGCGGGGTTGCCCACCGCGCCGCGGTTCGGTTCCGTGGCGACCACCTGGAGTGGGCCCCACGTCAGGCCGCCGTCGGAGGACCGCCTGAGCACCAGGTCGATGTGCCCCGAGTCACCGGCGGACCCGCGCCGCCCCTCGGCGAAGGCGAGGAGCGTCCCGGCCCCGGTCACCACGACCGCCGGGATGCGGAAGGTGTGATAACCCTCGGTCGCCGCCCGGTACACCACGGACGTGGGGTAAGCAGTCATGCGCGAACGCTAGGCCCCGCAGGTGAACGTCTCCCGACCTCCGGCGGACGTCCCGGTGCCAGCCCGGCGGCCAGGCAGGCCAGGGGGAGAGCCGGCACGACGTACCGCACGTCGTACCCGCTCAGGAAGGACGGCCCCACGACCAGCACGGCGGCGGCCACGCCGGGCAGCAGCGCGTCCGGCCGCCGCCGTACGGCGGCGACCGCGAGCGCGCCCCCGAGCAGCGCCACGAGCACCGGGTACGGCAGGTAGCCGAAGCGCTGGTAGGCCCGCAGCCAGCCCGCGTAGGGCTCGACGATCCGCGTGTCCGCCGGCCCGCCCTCGTACGCCCCGGCGATCCGCCGTACGGACGCGCGCAGCGGGCGCTCCTCGTAGGGGAACCAGTACGGATTGGTCTTCCTGTCCGACGCCTTCCTGGCCGTGGTGCGCTCCCAGCGCAGCAGCCACCGCAGGTCGCGCCCGACGGCGGCCAGGTAGTCGCCGGGCTGGGCGAGGACGGCCTCGCGGGCGAAGCGGCCGGCCAGCACGTTCCGGTCGCCGGGGACGGCGGCCAGGGTGGGCCCCCACATCCAGTGGGCGGGAGAGGGCCGCCCGGCCACCGGCGTCCTCGGGCAGAGGGGGGCCAGCTCGGGCTCCGGCCTGATGACCGAGCAGTCGGCGAAGGTCATCGTGCGGGCCCACAGGAACAGGCCGTCGGCCCTGGTCAGGCCGAAGGTGCCGCTGGTGGACCACATCCAGGAGGCGTACCCGAGCAGCGGCGCCGCGCCCGCCAGGACCAGGCAGAGCAGCGCGCGCGGCCCGGGACGGCGCAGCAGCAGGCAGGCGGCCGCCACCACGAGGACGGCCACCCCGATCGTGCGGGTGACGGCGGCCAGGCCGAGCAGCACGCCGCCGGCGGCCGCCGTGACCGGGGTGAGCCGGCCCGACAGGGCGAGAATCCCGGCCGTGACCAGCACGGTGAACAGCGCGTCCGCCATGATCATGTGTTCCAGCAGGATCAGGAACTCGTCGTACAGCAGCGGCGCGACGGCGGCCGTCGCGCCCCAGCCGGGCAGGCCACGCCGCCGCAGCAGGGCGTAGACGGCCACGGCGAGCGCCAGCCCCGACGCGTGCTGCACGGCGGCCACCAGCGCCAGGCTCTTGCCGGGCCCGAGCGCGGCCAGGAAGAGCGAGTACCCGAGCGGCCGGAACGCCCCGGGCACGGGGTCGGCCGCGGCCTCCAGATAGGAGAACGAGTCCGCCCAGAACCACAGCGCGGGCCGGTACCCCGCCATCGCGAGCAGCCGCAGCGCGACGGCGGGCACCAGCGCGACCAGCAGCGCCCGATGCCGCCCCAGGGCGTTTCCGGGCAGCACGAACACAGGAGACGGCGCCGGCATGGGGAGCTCCTTCATGGGAGTGCCGAGCGGGCTCCCCCGGACGGCGCGGGCATCTACCCGGTCTCTCCGTCGCGGGCCGAAAGGGTTCACGCCCGTGGCCACCTCGGGCGGCGCGAGCAGGGCATGAAAGAGTGCGAATCGAAGACGAGTGTGGGGAGGCAGCGTGGCTGAGGAGTTCGACGTCATCGTGATCGGGGCCGGCCCGGCGGGCGAGAACGTCGTCGCGCGGGCGGTGCGCGGCGGGCTGAGCGCCGCGATCGTCGAGGAGCGGCTGGCCGGCGGCGAGTGCTCCTACTGGGCGTGCATCCCGAGCAAGGCGCTGCTGCGTCCGGTCGACCTGGCCGGCGAGGTGTCCCGGGTGCCGGGGCTCTCGCTCGGGCCGATCGACGTGGCCGCGGTGCTCGCCCGGCGCGACGAGGCGGTCTCGCGCTACGACGACTCAGGCCAGGTGGGCTGGGTCGAGGGCGTGCCGGCGGAGTTCGTCCGCGGCAGGGGGCGGCTCGACGGCGAGCGGCGGGTGGTCGTCACGACCCCCGACGGCGGCGAGCGGGTGCTCACGGCCCGGCAGGCGGTCGTGCTCGCCACCGGCAGCACGGCGGCGGTCCCGCCGGTGCCCGGCATGGCCGAGGCGAAGCCGTGGACCAGCCACGAGGTCACCGCCGCGACGAAGGTGCCCGAACGCCTGGTGGTGATCGGCGGCGGCGTGGTCGCCTGCGAGATGGCGCAGGCCATGCACGGGCTTGGCGCGCGGCAGACGACCGTGCTGGTGCGCGGCGGCGGGCTGCTGGCCAGGATCGAGCCGTTCGCGGGCGAGCTGGTGGCCCGGTCGTTCGCCGAGGCGGGCATCGACGTGCGCCTGCACACCGACGTGGTCAGGGTCGAGCGGCCCGAGCCGGGCGGCAAGGTGACCGTGCACCTGTCGGAGGGCCCGCCGCTGGAGGCCGACGAGCTGCTGGTGGCCACCGGCCGCAAGGTCGCCACGCGCGGGATCGGGCTGGACACGGTCGGCCTGCCCGACGACGCGCCCGTCGAGGTCGACGACAGCATGCGGGCCACCGGCGTGCCGGGCGGCTGGCTCTACGCCGTCGGCGACGTCAACGGCCGCGCGCTGCTCACCCACATGGGCAAGTACCAGGCCAGGATCTGCGGCGACGTGATCGCGGCGCGGGCGCACGGAGACGACCTGCCCGCCATGCGCGACCTGGCCGACGGCTTCGGCGCGCCGCAGGTGGTCTTCACCGACCCGCAGGTCTGCGCGGTCGGCCGTACGGAGGCCGAGGCCAGGGAGGCCGGCTTCCGGGTGCGCGCGGTGGAGTACGACCTCGGCTCGGTCTCGGGCGCGTACCTGCTGGGCGACGGCTACCGGGGGCACGCCAAGGCCGTGGTGGACGAGGACAGGAAGGTGCTGCTCGGCGTCACCTTCGCCGGTCCGGGCGTCGGCGAGCTGCTGCACGCCGCCACGATCGCGGTCACCGGCGAGGTGCCGCTCGACCGGCTGTGGCACGCCGTGCCGTCGTTCCCGACCGTGAGCGAGATCTGGCTGCGGCTGCTGGAGACCTACGGGTTGTAGGCGACGTCCGACGTCCCCCCGGACCAGGTCGGGGGGACGGGCGGCGGGACGGCGCCCACCGTCAGCTCCGCCACGGTCTCCTCGACGCTGCCGCGCAGCTCGACGTGGGGCAGCAGGCCCGTCAGCCGCAGCACCGACAGCAGGTGGTCGGACGGTCTGACCACGATGATCCGGCCGCCCGGCTCCGCCTCCATCCGCTGGATCGCCGTGGCCAGCACGCCGATGGCGGAGGAGTCGTAGAAGACCAGGTCGGCCAGGTCGAAGACGAGGACGGGTCCGGGCGACCAGTCCCACACCGTGTTGACGTGGGCGCTGAACCTGACCCGTCCCGCGTGGTCGAGCTCGCCCGTGGCGCGCATGACGGTGCACTGCTGATGCCGGATCGTCTCGATGCTCAAACCGTTCCCGCCCACCCATGACAACTGCCCTCAGAACGGCGTTATCACAGGTGATCACCAGTTTCCCGTCGAAACGGCGGGCTCTCGCAGGTCGCGCGGCCGAGGGAGCCGGCGCCCCCGCTAGTCCGAGGTGCCGGACTCCAGCGTCGGCAGCACGCCCGGCACCCGCTCGATCACCACGAGGAACGGCGAGACCGTCGGGCTCGGCAGGACGAGCTCGGTGACGTTCCCGTGGACGGTCTGCCCGAAGGGCCCGGCCACGCCGTCCCTGAGGCTGTAGACGCGCTCCACCGTCGGAGCCGCCGTGCCGAGGAGCTTCCTGGTGGCGTGCCGCAGCCAGCGCAGCTCGCTGTTGACCCGCCGCCAGGTCGCCGGGATCATGCTGGCCGCCTCCGCCTTCGTGCCCAGCCGCAGCGTGATCCGCCCGCTGGCCCCGAACGTGTCGCGCAGCACCGGGTTGACCACGAACATGCCCGACCGCAGGACGCGCACGCCCTGCCGGTTGACGTTGGCCAGGCCGCCGCCGCTGATCAGCGAGGACAGCTCGCAGCGGGAGCCGTCGAGCGTGTCGGGGTCGTAGTCGACCTCGGGCGGCTCCTCGAACACGATCTTGTTCAGCCGCAGCCCGGCCGCCCCGTCGTCCTGGACCCGGCCGGACAGGAACGTGCGCACCTCGTCGCAGACGCCGTCGCCCTCCATGATGTCCAGGGCCTCGACGCAGATCAGCCCGTCGTCCGGGATCTCCTCGGGGGTCAGGTCGAAGGCCACGCGGGCGTGCGGGTTGCGGCCGCGCAGCAGCACGCACTGGCGCAGGCGGCCCTGGGAACGGATCTGGACGCAGCGGGGCGTCGTGAAGTCGGGGCCCGTCCTGCCGGTGTGCCAGCCGCTGACCGACCGCTCGTCCATGGACAGCGACATCTGCACCCGCAGCGGCCGTCCCTGCGCGGACACCTTGAAGCCGACCAGCCCGGACGTCTCGAACCTGCCCACGATCTGACTGCCCCGGTGCAGCCGGTCGATCACCTGCAGCGCGGGGAACCGCCCGCTGGTCACGTGCACGGGCGGGATCGCGGGCAGGATCACCGGGTCGAGCTCTGTGATGGGTCCTGTTCCGGTCATCGGGCGCTCCTCGCGGGGGTCAGTGGGGTCTTGGCCAGGTCCTGGAAGTCGAATCGGGTGAGTACGGGGTCCCGCCGCTCCCACATGCGGCGCACCGCCTCGAAGAGCGGGTCGCCGTCGGGCTCGGCGTGTCGCAGGGCGACCGCCAGGGCCCGCGGATAGTCGGGGCCGAGCTCCCAGCGCGGCAGGACCTGGGTCGGCACGTCGGCGCCGCAGCGGCGCAGCCACAACCACAGGCGGGCGCGCTCGCGCTGCTCCAGGCCGAGGATCGTCTCCGCCTTGCCGTGCACGGCGACGGCCTCGCCGAGCCGGTCGCGCAGCTCCTCCGGCGTGCGCGCCAGATGGGTGGCCCCGCAGGCGGCGCCCTCCGACCAGCCGGCCTGGATGACGGGGACGCCGTAGGCGGGCAGATCGCTGCCGCCGAACGTGACGGCGACGTCGGTCATGCTCCACAGGATGTTCGGCGACAGCAGGCCGGAGCGCAGGCGGTCGAGGAACAGCCAGTTGGCCGACTCCTCGGTGGCCGCGTACCGCTCGGTCTCCTGGAACAGCTCGGTGTCGCGGCCCGGCATGTGGCCGAACACCGTGATCGTGGGCCGGCCGGGGTCCAGGCGCAGCCTGGAGCAGCCGTAGAGGCGGAGCTGGCGGCGTTCGGTGTCGGTGCGGACCTGGTAGCCCTCCTTGGCCCGCCAGGCCGTACGCTCGGCGCTCGGCCGGATCGCCTCCCTGTTGGGCCAGATCTGGCGCTCGAAGAACTCCGCGACCCGGCCGGGCAGCTCCTCGCCGAAGGAGACGGGCGTCTCACCCGGGAAGAGCGCGTACGCCTGCAGCGACCCGGTGCCGTGCACGTGCACGACCGGGATGTCGGTGCGCACGCCGGGATCGATCCGGCTGGTGACCAGCGCGTCGGGCGGCCCGAGATCGGCGGCGGCCCCGAACGCCTCGGCCAGCGGCCGCCACCGCGGGTCGGTGAGCACGACCAGCCGGGCCGACAGCAGCCCGCACACGGCCTTGGCCACCATGACGGTGCGCACCACCGCCCGGACGTCCTCGTCGAACGCCTCGGCCACCACGCAACCCGTGTCGCCGGCGCTGTCCCCCCAGTACGCCCTGGCGGCCGAGACCAGTTGATCGACCTGCTCCTCGTCGTCCACGACACGACGCATGAAATCCTCCACCAAGGCCAGGAAGAACCGCCCCGGTGAACGTTGCCAGACCCTCGCGCGCGCACCCGCGCGACAACACGCTTCTTTGCCCGGCGCTGCCCGAATCTCAGACGGCCTCGACCTGGTCGATGACGAAACGGCTGTTGGGGACGGCCGGGGCGCGCCACGACGGCATGCGCAGGTCCTGGGCCGGCACGCCGTAGGTCATCCAGCGGGTCAGCGCGGTCACCGCCAGCTTCATCAGGTCCACGGTGATCCATTCGCCGGGGCACCGGTGCCCTTCGTAGTGGTCGCCGCCGCCCTGGGGGACGAAGTCGTACTCGCCGCCGTCCCATTCGGCGAACCGTTCCGGGCGGAACTCGCCTGGGCGGTCCCACAGGCGCGGGTCGTGGTCGATGCCGTACAGGTCGAGCAGCGTCCGCCGGCCCTGCGGGAAGTGCTCGCCGTTCCAGGTGAAGGGCTTGGCCACCCTGGCGGCGACGAACGGGAAGAACGGGTAGAACCGGCGTACCTCCTGGACGAAGTGCTCGACGAACTGCTCGTCGCCCTCGCGGACGCGCTCGTAGTACTCCGGGTGGGCGTGCAGGGCCATGGCCGCGAACGTCACGAACCTGGCCACCGCCACCGTGGGACGCAGCACGTTGTGCAGCTCGACGGCCGCGGTCCTGGCCGGGAGCAGGGTGCCGTCGGGGTCTCGGTAGCCCGCGATCAGGCCGGTCACCGTGCCGGCGAAGCGGCCGGGGTCCTCGCGGGCGAAGCGGATCAGGCCGGACAGCCACAGGTCGCCCTTGATCCGGGCGTACCGGCCGCGCAGGTAGCGGGGGCCGAGCCCGCCCGCGCCCTCGATGGCCGCCTGGAGGGTGGCGGTGACCTCGGGCACCCGCGCCGGCGGCAGCGGCACGCCCGTCCAGTCGCAGACCGCCTGGCACAGCAGCCTGCTGACCTCCTCGTACAGGACGACCCGCGGCATGCCCTGCCAGGCGCGGATGCGCTCGCGCCAGCGCCGGCCGGCCAGCTCCGCCAGCCGGTCGCGGCCCTCCCGGCCCATCAGCGACATGAACATGGCCTTGCGCGCCCGGTGGGTCTCGCCGTCGAGGGCCTGCACGCCGTTCCTGCCGAACAGCGTCGCCTGGAGCCGCCGGGGCGCGGCGCCGTCCCGGACGAACAGCTCGGGGTCGTAGAACACCTCGGCGGCCTGCGCGCCGGTCATGCAGATGGTCGGCTGGAGCAGCAGCCGCGTCTCGAAGACGTCGGAATCGAGCCGCCGCGCCCGGTCGCCGATGAAGCGGTACGGGTCGAGCAGCAGCGTCAGTGTGTCGTCCAGGACGGGCCTCCGGCGGGGAGCGGTGACCGGCTCACGGACCCGTGCCTGCTCGCGTGGCAACACTCGGTGAGAAGTCATGACCACGCCCTATCCCCGCAGACCCACAGGAAACGAATTCGACGGGAAACCCGGCGAACCAAATCCCGTGGTTCGGCGTCTCACCCGGGGTAGAAGCATCCACCGCCGGCGCGTGCTTCGTCTTTTTACGGAGAGCAGGTCATGGGCGGGTTTAGGATGCACCCAAAAGCCGAGATGGGGAGGTTTTTCCGCATGGGTTCCCGAATGTCGAGCATCGTGCGCCTGACCGGGGCTGCGATGGCCGCGGGAGTGGTGGCCGCGGCCATCGCGTTGCCGGCGGTCGGCGGCACCGGAGCGATGTTCGTCTCGGCATCCGAGGAACTGAACATCAAACCGGAAGACCTCAAAGAACCGCCGCTCGCCGAGAAGACGACCGTCCTCGACGCCAAGGGCAACCAGATCGCCCAGTTCTACGAGGAGTACCGCGAGAACGTCTCGCTCGACCAGGTGGCCGACATCATGAAGACGGCCATCATCTCCATCGAGGACTACCGCTTCTACGAGCACGGCGCGATCGACATCGAGGGCACCGTGCGCGCCCTCGCCAAGAACCTCAGCAGGGGCGGCATCGCCCAGGGTGGCTCCTCCATCACCCAGCAGTACGTCAAGCAGGTGCTGCTCAACTCGGCCACCACCGAGAAGGAGAAGAACGCGGCCCTCGAAGCCAGCTACGCCCGCAAGCTCAAGGAGCTGCGCTACGCGATGGCGGTCGAGGAGAAGTACAGCAAGGACGAGATCCTCGGCAAGTACCTCAACATCGCCTACTTCGGCGCCGGCGCGTACGGCGTCGAGGCGGCGGCCAAGCGGTTCTTCGGCGTCTCGGCGGCCGAGCTGACGCTCCCCCAGGCGGCCACGCTGGCCGGCGCGGTCCAGGACCCGAACCGGACCGACCCCAACCTGGGCAAGGAGTCGCGCGCGCAACTGCTCAACCGGCGCAACGTGGTGCTCGACCGGATGCTGGAGCTCAAGAAGATCACTCCTGAGCAGCACGAGGAGGCCAGGGCCAAGAAGCTCGGCTACAAGGGCACCCCGCTGCCGGGCGGCTGCGGCGCCAGCCAGTACCCGTACTTCTGCATGTACGTGCGCAACGAGATCCTCAGCAACCCGGCCTTCGGCAAGACCAAGAAGGCCCGCACCCAGTTCCTCAACCGGGGCGGCCTGGAGATCAAGACCACGATCGACCCGAAGATGCAGAAGGCCGCCGAGGACGCCATCAAGAAGCACGTCTACGCCTCCGACAACCCGGTCGCCTCCGAGGCCCTGGTCAAGCCGGGCACGGGCGAGATCAAGGCCATGGCCGCCAGCCGCAAGTACGGCAACTCCAGGCGCAAGCACGAGATGTCGTACAACGTGGTGGCCGACGCGGTGCACGGCGGCGGCGTCGGCTTCCAGGCCGGCTCCACGTTCAAGACGTTCACCCTGCTCACCGCGCTCAAGCAGGGCATGAAGATCAACGACGGCTTCAACGTGGGCAGCGGCTACACCGCCCCCAACTACTGGGCGTTCAAGAACTGCAAGGGCCAGAACGTCGGCGACCCCACCCACACCGTCACCAACGACGAGGGCGGCGGCGGCTTCAAGTCGCTGGCCACCGGCACCTGGGGCTCGGTGAACACGTTCTTCATGACGCTGGAGCAGAAGGTCGGCCTCTGCAAGGTGGTCGAGACCGCCAAGTCGCTCGGCATCAAGCGCTCCGACGGCGGCAAGCTCCAGGAGTTCGAGACGTTCACGCTCGGCATCAACGAGATGGACCCGGTGACCGTGGCCACGGCCTACGCGGCGATCGGCGCGCGCGGCAAGTACTGCCCGCCGACGGCCATCACCCAGATCACCGACCGCAACGGCAAGGTGACCGAGTACAAGCCCAAGTGCACGCAGGCGTTCGACCCGGAGGTCGCCGACGCGGCGGCGAACATCCTGTCCGGCGTCTTCACCAAGGGCACGATGCGAGGGGTCGGCGGCATCGGCCGTCCGGCGGCGGGCAAGACCGGCACCACCGACGACCAGGCCACCGCCTGGTTCGCCGGGTTCACCCCTGACCTGGCCGGCGCGGTCAGCATCGGCGACCCGCGCGGCTCGACGACCCACAAGCTGAACAGCATCACCATCGGCGGCAAGTACTACCCCTCGGTCTTCGGCGCCTCGATCCCCGGCCCGATCTGGAACGCCACCATGAAGGCCGCGCTCAAGGGCACCCCGGCGACGGCCTTCACCCCGGTCGACTCCTCCCGCTTCGGCGGCTGCGGCCAGGGCTGCGCCCCCCGCAGGCAGGAGCCCGACGACAGGGACCAGGGCCTCACCGACGTCAACCCCGACGGCGACTTCGGCCCCGGCCAGGGTTACCAGTTCGGCGACGGCAACGGCAACGGTCACGGCCGCGGCCGGGGCAGGCGCTAGAGACAGGCGTCAGGGGTATCCGGCGCGTCCCGGATACCCCTTACGGACGGGCAATATGTCGTGATCGACCTGCGGCGGGAAAACCTCCGGCGGTGACCACCGCCCCCACCTGAGCAGATTCGGCGGGCGTCCGCACACCCGGACGCACCCCCTGCAAAGGCCCTATTAACAGCGACGAAACATTGGTAACGTGGGAGCGCTCCCAGGATCTTTCCGCGAGGTGCTCCATGACCGAGCAGCCCACACTGGCACAGGTGGCGGCCGCTGCAGGGGTTTCCCCCGCGACCGCATCTCGAGTCCTCACGGGCTCGGTGCGGGTCAGTACCTCGACCCGCCGGCAAGTCTACGACGCCGTCTCCCGCATGGGCTACGTCCGACAACGCGCGCCCAGGGGCAGCGCCGCCAAGACGCTGACCGACGGCGTCACGGCGGTGATCTGCGACCATCTCCCCCGCCTGTTCTCCGAGCCGTACTACGCCAGGCTCCTGTCCGCCGCCGGAGCGGTGATCGCCGAGCACGGCACCCACCTCATGGTGACGACCGTGACGCCCACCTCCTCCACGCTGCCCGCGCTGTCGGGCGCCGTCCTCATCGTCGGCGCGCGAGAACGCCATCCGCTGGCCATCAAGCTGTCCACCGCCGGCATCCCGGTCCGCAACATCGGCCGGCCGCCCCACGACCTCAAACTCCCCTACGCCGACGTGGACAACCTCGACGGCGGCCGGCAGGCGGCCGAGCACCTGCTGTTACAGGGCCGCAGGAACGTGGCGGCCATCGGCGGCCCGCCCTCCCTGCCCGCCGCCCGCGACCGGCTCGAAGGGCTCGTCCGCACCCTGCGGTCGGCCGGCGCCCCCGACGTGCCCGTGGCCTACGGCGACTTCACCGCGGCCTCGGGCACGCACGCCATGCAGTGGCTGTTACGCCACGCGCCCGGCCTCGACGCCGTCTTCGTCGCCTCCGACCTGATGGCGGCCGGCGCGATCCAGGCCCTGCGCCGGGCCGGCCGCAAGGTGCCCGCGGACGTCGCCGTGATCGGCTTCGACGACGCCCCCGTGGCCCGGCACACCGTCCCGGCGCTGACCACCATCCGCCAGCCCGTCGAGGAGCTCGCCACGGTCGCCACCCGCCTGCTGCTGACCGGGGCGACGGGGATCGACCCCGTCCTGCCCACGGAACTGGTCATCCGTGAGTCAGCTTGAGCCGGGGGACGTGCTGGCCCGGCGGTACCTGCTGCTGGACCCGCTGGCCCACGGCGGCATGTCGGTCATCTGGCGTGCCTTCGACCAGTCGTTGCAGCGGCTGGTCGCGGTCAAGGTGCTGACCGCCTCCCTCCACACCGACCACGGCGAACGCGTCCGGGTGCGCAGCGAGGCCCGTGCCGCGGCCCGGTTCATCCACCGGGACTCGATCGAGATCTACGACTACGGCGAGACCGTCACCGCGAAGGGCGGCGTGGCCGCGTACGTGGTGATGCCCCTGCTCGACGGCACCCCGCTGGCCGAGCGCATCGCCGAGGGGCCGCTGCCGTGGACCGAGGCGGCGGCCATCGCCCTGCGGCTGGCCCGCGTGCTGATGGCCGGGCACGCCCGCGGCCTGGTCCACCGGGACGTCACCGCCGAGAACGTGCTGCTCACCGCCGACGGCCCCAAGCTGCTCGACTTCGGCATCGCGGCCTGGGCCGGCGACCCCGACGACGACCGCGGCACCCCGCCCTACGTCGCCCCCGAACGCCTCCTCGCCGCCCCCACCCACCCGGCCGTGGACGTGTACGCCCTGGGCGTGCTGCTGTTCGCCATGCTCACCGGGCGCACCCCGTACCCGGAGACGACGTGGGAGGAGATCGAGGCGGCGCGCCGGACCGATCCCCCGCCCCGGGTGACCGGCGTGCCGCACGGCGTCGCCTCGCTCTGCCAGAGCTGCCTGGCGCACCTGCCCGAGGAGCGGCCCACGGCCGAGCAGATCGTCGCGGCGCTGACCTCGGCGCTCGGCACGGCCGGGATCGCCCGGCAGGTGCGGCGCGGGCTGACGGCGGCGGGGTCGGCGCTGCTGGCGCTCACCGTGCTGCTGTGGTTCCAGCGGTCCGAGCCGGAGCCGGTGCTGTCGCCGCAGGTCACGCCATCCGTCGCGCCCCCCGTCACGCCATCTGTCACACCATCCGTCACGCCCCCCGTCACGCCATCTGTCACGCCCTCCGTCACGCCCTCCGTCACGCCGGCCGCCTCGGCGTCGGCCTCGCGGGCGCTGCGGAGCTCACCGGCCGGGCCGCTCACCGTCGAGCAGGCTGTGGACGGCTTCCACGACACGCTCGAAGACGGCGAACCGTGCGACACGACCGACGCGGACGTGGTGCTCGACCTGAAGCAGGTGCTGGACTCGCTGGTCCGCGGGCCCGTGGTCACCGGCACGGCCGAGGTGCGGCGCAAGGTCGCCGACCGGGCCAGGGAGGGCCGCCTGGCCCCCGCCTGCCGGGCGGAGCTGGAGGCCAGGCTCAAGGTGATCGACCGGGCCATGAAGCCCGGCTGAGGGGTACGGCGGGACCCGCACCCCTCACGCCCGCCGGATCAGGCGCAGCCGCACCCCTCACGCCCGCCGGGTCAGGCGCAGGCGTACCCCGAGGGCACCCGTGTGTCGCCGTCGGGCCGGGCGGCCTGGAAGCCGAACGTCGTGCTCGCGTTCGGGGCCAGGGTGCCGTTGTAGGGGAGGTTCCGCACGGTCACGGCGCCGCCGCTGACGGAGACGTTCGCGCCCCACGAGCCGGTGACCGTGTGGCCCGGCGGGAGCGTGAAGGTGACGGTCCAGCCGTTCAGGGTGGCGGCGCCGCGGTTGGTGACGGTGACCGGCTGGATGACGTAGCCGTTGCTCCAGGCGTTCTGCGTGGTCGCGGTCACGGCGCAGCCGCCTCCGCCGCCGCTCTGGGTGGTGACCGTGACGGCCGCGGACTCGGGTGAGAGGTTGCCGGCGCCGTCGCGGGCCCTGACGCGGTAGCGGTAGGTGGTGGCGGGGGTCAGGCCGGTGTCGGTGTAGGACGTCGTGGCGCTGGTGCCGACCTGGGTGAAGGTGTCGCCGGTGGCGCGCAGGATGTCGTAGCCGGCCAGGCCGCTGCCGCCGGTGTCGGTGGAGGCGCCCCAGGTGAGGGTGGTGGCGGCGGCGGTCGTGCCGGAGGCGGCCGGCGTGCCCGGCGTGGACGGCGGCGTCCGGTCGGTCGTGCCGCCGCCCGAGCCGAAGGTGAAGGAGTCCACGGCCAGCCCCGCACCGCCCACCCAGGGCTCGAACCCGGCCTGGACGCTGGTCAGGTACCACGAACGCTGGGCGTAACCGCGGCTGACGGCGTCGGAGTAGAAGGTGTCGACGGCGAAGTCGAGCGAGGAGGTCGCCGAGGTGCGCACGTAGGAGACGACGTTCCAGCCGATGTTGCCGTACCAGACCTGCCAGGTGCCGCCGGCCAGGGTCGCCGTGCCGACCTGGGAGCCGACCGGCTGGATCGGGCCGCGCTTGTTGAGCCAGATCATCACCTCCGCGCCGGTGTTCTGGCCGTCGGTGCGCGGGGTGGGGTCGAACCAGATGTCGTAGGCGGCGTCCCAGGTCCCGGAGGCGGGGTAGGTCATGGCGACCGTGGACCTCAGCGCGCCGAAGCCCGCCGAGCTCGCCTGCGCGGGCAGGCCGCTGCCGGTGGTGCAGGCGGCGTAGTGGCAGCCGGCGTAGACGGCCGGGTAGGCGGCGGGGGCGCCGTTCGTGGCCTTGTCGTGGTCGGCGCGGGTGACGGTGAAGCCGCCGTTCTGGTTGACGTCTATGCATTGCGCGGTGTCGGCGCCCCAGACGTTGTTCATGACGATGTAGCGGCCGTTCTGGACGGTGGCCGAGCCCCACTTCTCGCACAGCACCGGGGCGGCCTGCGCCGGTGCCGCGAGCAGGCCGGCGCCGAGTGACGCCGCGACGGCCAGGATGATGATCTGCACGCGCCTCATGGCATGTTGCTCCCGCTTCTCTGGTCGAGGGAGGTGCTGGGAGCGCTCCCATCATTCAGCGTCCCGGCGTCGCCCCTCGTACGGCAAGCGGCCGGGCCCGCGCCCGCCGGCCCGGTGCCGGGCCACCAGGGCAACCGTGACCGAGATCGGCTGAAAGTTTCACACCGCGTTGTCGGGACGGCGCCGCCCATGGTTCAATGCGCTGGCCGGGCGGGCTGATCGTGGGCGTTCCTGTGTTCCCCTGCGCGAAGGAATCCCCATGAAACACTTTCGGACGGCGGCGCTCACCGCCGCCCTGGTCCTGCTGGCCACCGTCCTGATCGCGCCGCCGCAGGCGCAGGCCCACGGCGTGTCCATGTTCCCCGGCGCCAGAACCTTCCTGTGCTGGCAGGACGGCCTGCGCGAGAACGGCCAGATCCAGTCCTACAACCCGGCCTGCGCGGCGGCCGTCGCCCAGAGCGGCGCGACCCCGCTCTACAACTGGTTCGCCGTGCTGCGTTCCGACGGCGCCGGGCGCACCAGCGGCTTCATCCCCGACGGTCAGCTCTGCAGCGGCGGCACCGGCGGCCCCTACGACTTCACCGCCTACAACGCCGTCCGCTCCGACTGGCCGCTGACCCACCTGACGTCGGGCGCGAGCATCCAGATGCGGCACAGCAACTGGGCCCAGCACCCCGGCACCTTCGTCTACTACGTCACCAAGAACGGCTGGAACCCCGACGGCCCGCTCAAGTGGTCGGACCTGGAGTCGTTCGGCAGCGTCACCAACCCGCCCGCCAGCGGCGGCCCCGGCGGGCTCAACTACTACTACTGGAACGCCCAGCTCCCCTCCGGCAAGACCGGGCGGCACATCATCTACACCCACTGGATCCGCTCCGACAGCAACGAGAACTTCTACAGCTGCTCCGACGTCGTCTTCGACGGCGGCAACGGCCAGGTCACCGGCGTCGGCCCCGGCGGCGGCACGCCTTCGGGCACGCCCACGTCCACCCCGACGGTCACCCCGACGGTGACCCCGCCCCCCGGCGGCTGCACCGCCACCTGGAAGGCCACCGACACTGGCTGGGCCGGCCACTTCCAGGGCGAGGTGACGGTGAAGAACACCGGCACCACGTCACTGAACGGCTGGACGGTCAAGTGGACCTACCCCGGCGGCCAGGGCTTCGACGGCGCCCCCTGGAACGGCGTCCTGTCGTCCCAGCCGCCGAACGTCTCCGTCAGGAACGCCTCCTACAACGGTCAGCTCGCGCCGAACGCGTCCACCACGTTCGGCTTCAACGCCACCGGCTCGATTCCGAGCCCCGCACCCGCGCTGACCTGCACGAGCCCGTGACCGGAGCACGTCGCGGGAAGATCGCGGCAGGCGTCGCCCTGGCCGGCCTGGCGCTGGCCGGGGCGACGCTGTTCGCCGCCCGCCAGGAGTCGGCGCGGCTCGACCAGGAGCTCGCCGCCCAGGTGACGCTGATACTCGAACGGGCCACGCCCGAGGAGCACCACGAGCACGGGCACGGCTTCGGGTCGCGGGTGGTGTGCGCGGTGGAGCCGTTCGGCACGGACCCGCCGGACGCCGCCGGCCTGGCCGAGGTGCGCTGGGTCTACGCCCGGCACCTGTGCGCGATCGTCGGCGAGAGCCGCGACTGGGCGATGTCCGTCCGGGCCTCGGGGCCCATCGCCGTCCGGCTGGGCGTGCCGCCGCAGGTCAAGGTGCCGGCCCCTGGGCCCGGATATCCGGAGCGGGTCCGGGCGCTGATCCCCGCGCGCTACCACGACGAGGCGTTCGCCGACTTCTCGGACGAGGCGGCCATCGACGCGGCCCGCGAACGTTTCTCCCACGCCCAGGACCCGCGCTGACCGCGTCAAGGCCGGGACACGGCGGGCGGCGCAAACGGACGCGGCCGGCTGGGGGTTCGCCGGCCGCGTCCGTCCCATCCGGGCGGGATGGTGTCGCGGGCAGGATCAGTTGATCGGCCTCACCTCCTCCTTCTCTAGCCGGCGCAGGTGTAACCGGACGGAACGGACGTGTCGCCGTTCGGACGACCGGCCTGGACCCCGAAAGCGGTGGCGGCGCCGGGCGCGAGCGTGCCGTTGTAGCTCAGGTTCCGCGCCGTCACGGTCCGCCCGCTGACCGTCACCGCGGCGTTCCAGAAGCCGGTCACGGTGTGGCCGGCGGGCAGCGTGAACGTCACCGTCCAGCCGTTCCTGGTGGCCGTGCCGGTGTTGGTCACCGTGACGGGCTGCAGGACGTACCCGTCGCCCCACTGGCTCTGGACGGTCCCCACGGCCGTGCAGCCGCCGTCGCCGCCGCCGGCCAGGGTGGTGAAGGCGGCCGTGGGCGAGGCGGCCGACTGGTTGCCCGCCGCGTCCCTGGCCTTGACGTGCACCTGGTAGGCGGTCGAGGGCGACAGGCCGGTCAGGGTGATCGAGGTGGTGGCCGTCGCCCCGAGCGGGACGCCGGCCGAGGTGTAGACGTCGTACCCGGTCACGCCCACGTTGTCGGTGGCGGCCGGCCAGGTCAGGGTGGCGCCGGACGAGGTGACGTTCGAGGCCGCCGGGGCGCCGGGGGCGCTCGGCGGGGTCGGGTCGGTGGTTCCGCCGTAGACGGACGCCGGCCGGGCCGTGGCGGCGATGCCGTTGGCACCGTTGAACAGCCGCTGACCCCACGGGGTGAGCCGGGTGACGTCGAAGCCGGTGACCTGGTCGAGGTACTCGACGCCGCCGCCGTTGCCGCTCCACGACCAGCCGAGGTAGCCCAGGCCGCGGCTCACGGCCTGGGCCATGATCGTGTCCTCGTCGGGGTCGCCGTCGGAGTGGTCGAACCCGAACTCGCCGATGACCAGCGGCAGCCCGGCGGTCCGGAACGCGTCCAGGTACGACGTGATCTCGGCGGCGGTGTCGTAGACGCCGTACATGTGCACGGAGAAGATCGTGTTCTTCTCGGGGTCGGCGGCGAGGACGGACGCGGCGTTGTCCCGCATGACGTTCTGCCAGTCCTGGCCCCAGGCGGGGGCGTCCACCATCAGCGCATGGTGGATGCCGTTGGCGCGCAGCTTGGTGATCGCGGCCTTGGTGGCCTCGGCCCAGCCGGGCGTGGTGGCGTTGTTGCCGATCGGCTCATTGCCGATGTTGACGACGACGTAGTCCTCCTGCCCGGCCAGGGCGCTCTTGACGCTGATCCAGTAGTCGGCGGCCTGGTCGAGCGTGTACGCGCCGCTCTGCTCGCCGTACCCGGTGGTGTCGTGGTCCTCCAGCACGCAGATGAGCTTGTTCTGCTTGCACAGGGAGACCACGCCGGCCACGTCGGAGGCCGAGTTGGCGCTCCACCGGCCGCCGCTGAGCACGACGCGCACGGTGTTGGCCTTCAGCGACCTGATGTCGGCGAACGCCTTGGTCTGGGCCGGGTACCAGGTGTGGGCGTGGCTGGTGCCGCGCATCACGAACTCCTGGCCGTTGCCTTCCAGGATCTTCGTGCCGCTCACGTGGATGCCGGTGGCGGCCCGCGCCGCGGTGCCCGGCAGGATCAGGGAGGCGGTCACGAGCGCGGCGGCGAGCGCCGGCGCGGTGAAGGGTGATCGCATGTGCTGCCTTTCCCTGAGCGGGTGGATCCGCCCCCGCCCCTGCTCGGCGGCCGGGGCGAGGGCGGGGTCGGGGGCTCAGGCGGGGGTGCAGGTGATGGCGGGGGTGGACGGCGTGCCGTTGGCGATGAAGCCGAACGTGGTCGTGGCGCCGGCGGCCAGCCCGCCGTTCCACGTCTCGTTCCTGACGGACACGGACGAGCCGGTCTGGGTGAGCTTGCCGCCCCAGAGCTGGGTGATCTGGTTGGCCGACGTCCAGGCGGCCGTCCAGCCCGTGATGGCCGCCGGGCCGGCGTTCCTGACGGTCACCTCGGCCTGGTACGCGCCGCCCCAGGAGTTGGTGACCTTGAACGTGGCCGCGCAGCCGCCCTGGGGCGGGTCGGCGGTCGTGAACGACGTGCCGTCGGACGGCGTCGAGCTGTTGCCCGCCGCGTCCCTGGCCACCACCGAGACCGTGTACGCCGTCGCCGGGCTGAGCCCGCCCAGGTCGTACGAGGTGCCGGTGGCCGTGCCCGCCTTGGTGGACCCCAGGTAGACGTCATAACCGGTCACGCCCACGTTGTCCGTGGAGGCCGTCCAGGTGACCTTCGCGCCCGAGCCGGTGATGCCCGAGACGGACGGTTTGCCCGGCTTGCTGGGAGGCGTCCTGTCCTCGGAGTCCGTGGTGGTGAACGTCGTCTCGTCCGAGGACGCCGAGGTGTTGCCCGCCGCGTCCCTGGCCACCACGTGGGCGGCGTAGGCCGTGGCAGGGGTGAGCCCGCTCAGGTCGAAGGAGGTGCCGGTGGCCGTGCCCGCCTTGGTGGACCCCAGGTAGACGTCGTAACCGGTCACTCCCATGTTGTCCGTGGAGGCCGTCCAGCTCAGCTTCGCCGCCGTGCCCGTGATCCCGGAGACCGCGGGTTTGCCCGGCTTGCTGGGCGCTGTCGTGTCCTGCTCCTCCGGACCCGGGGGCTCACCCCAGATCTTGGTGGCGCCGCTGTAGAGGGTGATGTTCTTCGTCTGCACCGGCGTCGCGCCCGGCGTGGCCGGGATGCCCTGGTACGACCAGTCGTCGGCCGGGTTCCAGGCGCCCGCGCTGGTGATCCTGAACTGCACCTCCCTGCGGTGCTGCGACTGCCCGGCCGGGGCGATGGCCTGCCCCGAGCAGTCGATGTCCACGTAGAGCACGCTCCCGCCGGCCGAGCCGAGCGTGGGGGCCTTGCACTGCGTGTAGGCCGACGACACGCTGATCTGCGAGGCGGTCGTCGAGCCGTCGAGGGTGAAGTAGTAGCGGAACGAGCCGTCCGACAGGACCCGGGCGGGCCAGGCCGACTGGTTGCGCACGATGGCCTTGATCTCGGTGAAGTTCGTGCCGGAGGCGTTCACGCCGGCCTCGACGAAGATCTCCGGGCCGTCCGGGGTCTCGGCGGGCGGGAAGTTCGCCGCGGGCGCTCCCCCGTACTCCTTGTAGAGCCGGGCCAGCGCGCCGGTGAAGCCGGCGTTGTAGTCGGTCGCGACCTCGTTCATCACGTAGTCGTCGCGTTTGTCGGCGTAGACGTCGTCGGGGTCGGGCGGGCCGCCGACCAGCGCGCCGTACAGGGTGTGGCGGCTGTTGACCGGGTTGGTGATCTGGTCGGTCCACGAGCCGTGCGCGGTGCGGTGGTGCGGGTTCTTCGGCGGGTTGGCCCCGAACCCGATCAGGTACGAGGAGTTGCGCGGGTTGTCGCCGAGCGCGTAGTTGATCTGCCGGACCGCGAAGTCGTGGTAGCGGGCCTTGCGCTCCGGGTCGGTGATCGAGTCGCTGTGCACTAGCGCGACGAACGAGGTGTTGGCCGCGTACCGCAGCGACCCCCACCGGTCCAGCACGGCCTGGCCGCCCGGCGAGTATTTGACCTTGGAGCCGTTGACGCCGACCGTCCACCAGTCGAGCCAGCGGTCGGCGTCGTCCAGGTACTTCTGCTTGCCGGTGAGCTTGTGCAGCAGCACGTACGCGCCGTACGACTTGTCGTCCCAGGCGATCGTCCACTTGTACGACTTCGTCGTGGTCTGCGGCTCGTTGCCCAGGTTGTCGTAACCGGCCTCGGCCTTGGCCAGGTAGGCGGCGTCGTTCGTGGCCCGGTAGAGCCAGATCGCCCCCCAGACCAGCTCGTCGTTGTAGCCGCTCCAGGAGTTGTAGTAGCCCTGGGCGTCGCTGATGCAGTCGCTGTACTTCTTCCTGACCGTGTCGGCGAAGGAGTAGAGCTGCTTGGCGTGCGTCACCAGCTTGTCGGCATACGCCGGATCGGTCGGGCGGAAGACGATCGACGAGGCCGCCATCGCCGCCGCCGTCTCCCCCGCCAGGTCCGAACCGCCGCAGGACGCGTCGATCTTGTAGGCGGGCCGGTTCATCTGCATGGCCTCGGCCGGCCCCCACCAGGCGTGGTCGGTGCCGCCGTTGCCGACCTGCCCGTACAGCACGTTGGCCGACGGGTGGGCCTTGACGAAGTAGTCGTTGACGAACCTCAGGTTGTTCAGCAGGTGGGTGAGCTGGCCGGAGCCCGCGTAGGCGTCGCGGTACTCCACGCCGCCCCAGGCCAGCATCGTGGCCGAGAAGGCCATCGGGAAGCCGAACTTGACGTGGTCGCCCGCGTCGTACCAGCCTCCGGTCAGGTCCAGCCCGGCGTCCTTGCCGTCGTTCAGGCCCGAGTCGCCGCGCCAGGAGACGCGGTTCCAGGCGGGCAGGTCGCCCGACTGCTGGGCCTCGTAGAACCACAGCGACTTCTGCAGCGCCTCACCGTAGGCGAAGGCGGGCGCGGCCGCGTGGGCCACCGGCCCCACCCCTGCGAGCAGGGGCAGGACCAGCGACGCCGCGGCGATCATCGCCGGCTTTCTCACGGGAAGAGCCGCCCGTACTCGGCCAGGGCCACGGCCACGTCCACCTGCGCCCAGAAGCGGTGGTAGTTGAACGTCGGAGCCGGGCCGGTGCCCTGGAGGTAGGCGTTCACCTCGGGCCAGTCGGGGTCGTTCTTGTAGAACGATCTGATGGACATGAACGTCGAGCTGGAGTTGATCGTGTCGCCGTTCGGCATCTTGCCGGTCCAGCCCGGGGGCACGTAGACCGGGTCGTTCAGCCGCTTGTAGTCGGTCTTGGTCTCCGACACCGACACGCCCTTGGCGTCGCGGTTCTTCCACACGCCGTCCAGCAGCGCCTTGGCCATGGTCCTGGCCGCCGCGTTGTTCGCCTTGGCCGCGTAGTACATCAGGGCCTTGGCGTACGAGCCGGCCACGCCGACGTCGTTGGTGTAGTCGGCGACCGTCACGTGCAGGCCGGGGTTGGCCGGCGGCATGCCGCTCGTGGCGCTGAAGTCACCGGCGGGCTGGCCGGTCCACTTCAGCGTCGACGGCATCTCGTACGTGCCGTCCGCGTTGATCTTGGTGTTGGCCATCGCCCAGGTGACCCACTTGTCCAGCAGCGCCTTGGCGTCGGCGTTGCCCGAGGCGTAGTAGAGCTCGGCCACCCGCTCCATGGTCCACGCCTGGAACCCGAACCACTGGTTCGACGGCGGGTCGTGGTAGACGGGCTGCCAGTCGTAGGTCATGCCGTGGAACTTCGGCAGCCCCGCCGGCGGGCTGGCGTAGTGGCCCTCCCAGCTGTTGGTCGCGCCGCCCGCGATGGCGCCCTCGGCCGACTGGAGCCAGGTGTAGAACTGCAGCTGGCGGGTCAGGCTGGTGCTCCAGTCGGCCGCGCCGGTGCCGCTCTTGGGCTTCAGCTCGGCCACGTTGGCCAGCGCCCAGGCCGCGAGCGGGTTCTGGTAGCCGGAGTGGTTGTGGCTGGAGCCGATGCGCCAGGCCCAGCCCGCGCTGGTGTCGCTCGCGCCGCCCCAGGCGTAGTACCAGGACAGCAGGTAGTTGGAGGCGTCCTTGCCGGTGCCCGCGGCACACGAGGTGCTGGTGCAGCCGGGCTTCTTGAAGTACTTGTCGTACATCGCGTACCGCAGGTAGTCGCCCATCTTGGCGGCCTTGGCGACCGACGCGGAGATCTGCGACTCCTTGCCCTGCTGCTTGGCCCACGTCTGCGCCCAGTACGCCGCCTGGACGGCCCGCGCGTCGGCGTCGGGGGCGTTGGTGTACTTCCACTGCTTGGCGTAGTTGCTGTCCTTGGTGAACAGGTCGAGGTAGCCGTTGGGGCCGCCGAACTTGAACGTGTCGCAGGACGGCTGCGGGATGGTCTCGAAGACCGACTCCTCCGGGCCGCGCTGGTAGGTGTTGATGTAGGTGTTCTTGCTCGTGCCGTCGCCGCAGCGGCCGAAGCCGTAGGTGTTGTCGACGTCGAGCAGCCAGTGCATGCCGTAGACGTCACTGGTGTTGTACGCGCTCTTCAGCTCGTTGGCCAGCGGGTCCGAGCCCACGGACACCCCGGAGTCGAGCTGCGTCGGGTACTGCTTGATGTCGTTCCACTCACCGGCGTACGTGGCCGGCTTGGCGGGGTTGTAGAAGGAGTTCGTCGGCTGGTCGGCGGTCGAGGGGATGATGTACTTCTCCATCGAGGCCCACGCGTTGTTGAACTTCGCCCAGTCGCCGGTCACCTGCCCGTAGGTCGCCTCCAGCCACAGGTAGTAGCTGTAGGCCTCGGACGTGGTCTCGTGCCCGTGGTCGGGCGCCTCGACCATGAACGTCTCCACCGAGTGGTACGGCACGCCGTCGGGCGAGAAGTACCCGTTGGCCGGGTCGTGCAGTTCGTTGTACATCTCGACGAACCGCTTGACGTACTCGTTGTCGCCGCCCAGGTCGTCGTCCGCCTCGCCGGCGGTGACCTTGACCGGGCTGTAGCCGGTCGCGCTCACCGTGAACTCGGCGGTGCCGCTGGTGGTGTCGGCGTCGTCCGCCGCCGCCAGGGTGACGTTCTGGATGGTGTTCCAGTTGGCCGGGGTGAAGGTGAGCGAGCCGCCCGCGCTGACGGTCAGGTCGGCGTCGCCGCTGGTGCGGGCGGTGGTGACGGTCACGTTCGCGGCGGGCGCCTGCGAGAGCTTCACGCCGAAGCCCGCGGTCCCCTTCTCCGGCACGGAGATCGTGGTCGGGCTCACCACGAGGGCGGGCCCGGTGTCCTGCGAGACGGTGATCCCGACGGGGGCCGAGGTCGTGGTCGCGCCGCCGTTGTCGGTGGCCTTCGCGGTGATCGAGTAGCTGCCCGCGGCCACGTTCTGCCAGGTGTAGCCGTACGGCGCCGAGGTGTCGGTGCCGAGCAGCGTGGAGCCCTGGTAGAAGTCGACCTTGGAGACCGTGCCGTCGGTGTCGGCGGCGTTCGCGGCGATGGCCACGGTGGCCGGTGCGGTGAACGTCTGGCCGGCGGTGGGCGAGGTCAGCGCGACCGTGGGCGGGGTGTTGGCGCCGCCGCAGGTCACGCCGTTCACGGTGAACGAGGTCGGGCTCGGGTTGCTGCCCGTCCAGGTGCCGTTGAAGCCGAGCGTGGTCGAGGCGCCGGTGGCCAGGCTGCCGTTCCACGGCATGTTCGTCGCGGTGACGTGGGTGCCCGACTGCGTCCAGTTGGCGCTCCAGCCGGTCGGGGTGTACTTCTGGCCGGTGCCGGGGAAGTCGAAGCCGAGCGTCCACGAGGTGATCGGGTCGCCGGTGTTCTTCAGGGTCAGGTTGGCGGTGAACCCGCCCTGGCCGGGGCCGCTCGTCCACTGGTTGGCGGTGTACGTCACGTCGCAGGCGACGGCCGCGTGCGCGGGCAGCGCCGCGAGGGTCGTGGTCGTGCCCGCCGCGAGCACGAGCGTCACGGCTGCGGCGAGCCGCCTCGACAGGCGGGAAAGGCGGGAAGGAGGTCTGTGTTTCAAGGGATCTCCATGGGAGTAGGGGGTGTGGGAGCGCTCCCAAGGGGGATTGTGGGTGACCGGCGGCGTATGTCAACGGATCGCCCGTCCGCCGGCCCCCGCGTTTCCTCTCACCAGGCTGCCGATGATGAAAGTTTCATCCACGTTACGGGGCATTCGGCGAGCATGCGGCCCGGGAACGCCCGCCGCGGAGCCGCACTCATTTACAGGGCCGGGAGGGCGTCTCACTATGGGAGCGCTCCCAGCCAACTGACGTTCTGGAGATGATCGCTAGTGAGACTCCACAGCGGCCCACGCCGATGGGCCGTGACCATGACCGCCGCGAGCGTCGCGGCCCTCGGGCTCGTCGTCGGCCAGACCACGGCCGCCAGCGCCGCGGTGAACTGCGACGTGACCTACTCCGCCAACTCGTGGACGAGCAGCCCCGGTCAGGGCGGTTTCACCGCGAACATCACGTTGAAGAACACCGGCGACCCGATCACCTCGTGGACGCTGGGCTTCGACTTCCCCGGCACCGGCCAGAAGTACACCCCGACCGGCTGGAGCGCCAACTGGACGCAGTCGGGCACGCACGTCACCGCGACGAACATGCCCTACAACGGCAGCCTGGCCACCGGCGCCACCACCACCATGGGCTTCAACGGCACCTGGACGGGCAGCAACAACCCGCCCACCTCCTTCACCGTGAACGGCGTGACCTGCGGCGGCGTCAACCCCACCACCCCCGCGGTGGTCACCTCCGCCAGCTCGGTCGCGGTCAACGAGGGCGGCACCGCCACCTTCACCGCCAAGCTGTCCGCCGCCCCCTCCTCGAACGTCACCGTCACCACCCAGCGGACCAGCGGTGACACCGACCTGACCGTCAGCGCGGGCGGCTCGCTCACCTTCACGCCCGCCAACTGGAACACCGCCCAGACGGTCACCCTGGCCGCCGCCCAGGACGCCGACACCACCGCGGGCACGGCGGCCTTCTCCGTCGGCGGCACCGGCGTCACCTCGGCCACCGTCAACGCCACCGAGGTGGACGACGACGCGGTCGTGGAGCAGGCGCTGCTCGTGACGCCCACGTCGGTGACCGTGCCCGAGGGCGGGACGGCGACGTACACGGTCAAGCTGGCCGCGCAGCCGTCCGCGAACGTGACCGTCACCTCGACGGCGGGCAGCGGCGACGCCGACCTGACCGTCTCCGCCGGCGGCTCGCTCACCTTCACGCCCGCCAACTGGAACACCGCCCAGACGGTCACCCTGGCCGCCGCCCAGGACGCCGACACGACCAACGGCACCCGTCCCTTCACGGTCGCCGCCACCGGCCTGACCAGCAAGACGGTCACCGCCACCGAGGCCGACGACGACGGCCAGCCGCCCACCGGCCACGTGGAGAACCCGTACGCCGGCGCCACCGGCTACGTGAACCCGCAGTGGAAGGCCAAGGCCGCGGCCGAGCCCGGCGGCGCCGCCGTCGCCAACACCTCCACCGCCGTGTGGCTGGACCGCATCGCGGCCATCGCCGGCTCCTCCTCGGCCATGGGCCTCCAAGCCCACCTGGACGAGGCCGTGGCCCAGGACGCGCTCAACGGCTCGGCCCCGCTGACCGTGCAGTTCGTCGTCTACGACCTGCCCAACCGCGACTGCTCGGCGCTGGCCTCCAACGGCGAGCTGCTGATCGCCGAGAACGGCTTCAACCGCTACAAGGCCGAGTACATCGACGTGATCGCGAACATCCTGCGCGACCCCAAGTACGCCAACCTGCGCATCGTCACGATCATCGAGCCCGACTCGCTGCCCAACCTGATCACCAACATCAACAACTTCCCGAAGTGCGCCGAGGCCAACGGGCCCGGCGGCTACATCGACGGCGTCCGGTACGCGCTCAACAAGCTGCACGCCATCACCAACGTCTACACCTACGTGGACGCCGCCCACCACGCCTGGCTCGGCTGGGACTCGAACTTCGGCCCCGCCGTGAACCTCTTCTACAACATGGCCGCGGGCACCACGGCCGGCGTGGACAGCGTGGACGGCTTCATCGTCAACACCGCCAACTACTCCGCCACCAAGGAGCCCTACTTCACGATCAACACCATGGTGAACGGCCAGACCGTCCGCCAGTCCAAGTGGATCGACTGGAACTACTACGTGGACGAGTCCACCTTCGCCACGGCTCTGCGCACCGCGCTGGTCAACAAGGGCTTCAAGTCCGGGCTCGGCATGCTGGTCGACACCTCGCGCAACGGCTGGGGCGGCGCCGCCCGTCCGAGCGGCGCGAGCACCTCGACGGACGTGAACACCTTCGTCAACCAGTCACGCGTCGACCGGCGCATCCACGCCGGCAACTGGTGCAACCAGAGCGGCGCAGGTCTCGGCGCGCGGCCGACGGCCAGCCCCGAGGCCGGTTTCGACGCCTACGTCTGGATCAAGCCGCCGGGCGAGTCCGACGGCGCCAGCACCGACATCCCGAACGACGAGGGCAAGAAGTTCGACCGTATGTGCGACCCGACCTACACCGGCAACAACCTCAACGGCAACAACATGTCGGGCGCCCTCGGCGGCGCCCCGCTGTCCGGCCAGTGGTTCTCCGCCCAGTTCCAGGAGCTGGTCAGGAACGCCTACCCGCCGGTCAGCTAGCTCACCGAGTCGGCCGGGGGCTCCGGGGCCCCCGGCCGCCGACCGAGGGGCCCGCCTGACCCGGGCCCCTCGTCCGGCGAAGGGGCCCGGGCCGGCGCCCGGGCCCCTTCCGCGTCGGCGGGTGCGCCGCTCAGCGGCTCGCGCGCCACTCCGACACGACGTGATCGACGTCGAAGGGCATCAGGTTGAGCGGCGGCCCCGGCAGGCCCTTCCTGATCGCCTCGCGGATCTTCTCGTTGACCTCTTCGAGGATCTGCCGCACCTCGGTCTCGGACCGGGCCCCGCGGGCCTGCCGCAGCGCCTCCTCGGCCTCCTTGCGCAGCGCCAGCGTCGGGGGCAGCGGCATGGACAGCCCCTCGCTCTCCAGCTTCTGCTTGATCCACCACATCTCGTCGTGCGGCCGGTCGAGGCCGGGCAGCGGCTTGCCCGCGCCCGGCAGGTCGTCGAACTCCCCACGCTCGGCCGCCTCGCGGATCTGCCGGTCGATCCAGCTCTCGAACGGCATGCCCGCCGGCTTGCGGTCGGTCACGGACGCGGCTCCTCTCAGGCCAGGTTGTGGCTCGGCGCGACCGGCCCGCGCCAGCCGAGCACGGCCTCGGTCATGCGCACGGACGCCACCGTCGCGGCGACGTCGTGCACCCGCAGGATCCGGGCGCCCTTGAGGATGGAGACGACGTTCGCGGCGATCGTCCCCTCCTTGCGCTCACCCTGCGGGCGGTCGATGGTCTCGCCGATGAAGTCCTTGTTCGACAGCGCGACCAGGGTGGGATAGCCGATCGCGGTGATCTCCTCCAGCCGCCGCGTCAGCTCCAGGGAGTGGAAGGTGTTCTTGTTCAGGTCGTGGCCCGGGTCGATGATGATCCGGTCGGGGGCGATGCCGGCCTTGAGCGCGAAGGCGACCCGCTCGCGCAGGAAGCCGGCGACCTCGGCGACGACGTCGTCGTAGCTCGGGCGGAAGACCCGCCGGCCGGGGCCGCCGAGGCTGTGGGTGACGACCACGCTGGCGCCGGTCTCGGCCGCGACCTCGGCCAGGCCGGGCTCGCGCAGGCCGTTGGTGTCGTTGATGACGTCGGCGCCGGCCTCGACGGCCGCCCTGGCGACCTCGGGGCGGTGGGTGTCGACCGAGATGACGGCGTCGGTGGCGGCCCTGACCTCGGCGATCACCGGGACCACCCGCTCGATCTCCTCCTCGACGCCGATCGCGGCCTGGGCGGCGCTGAAGGCGAACCCGCCGATGTCCACCCAGTCGGCGCCCTCCTCGACGGCCCGCGCGCAGGCCGCGACCGCGCGGTCGAGCTCGTACGTGCGCCCCTGGTCGTGGAAGGAGTTGGGGGTCCTGTTGACGATGGCCATGATGGCGATCTGGCGTTCGAAATCGAACTCCCGCCGCCCGATGCGGCGGACCGGGGAGATGATCTCGGGGGGATTGTTTCCGCCGCTCACGTAGTGGCCCCTTCCGTCTCCTGCCGAGCCTACCCGGGGCCGTGGCAGCGCGATCGGGCGCGGTCGGGCGCGGTCGGGCGCGCCCGCGCTCAGACCTGGAAGTGCCCGGAGGGCCCGCCGCCGCCGGTGACCCGGATCCGTTTCATGGAGCTCGGCGGGACGGACGCGTGCGGCAGGCGCATGGTGAGCCGGACCGTGGTGCCGTCCGGGCCGGTGCGGACGTCCACGACGTCGCACAACCGCCGGATCAGGTAGATGCCGCGGCCGGTGTAGGAGAAGCTGGACGGCTGGACGTCCCCGTCGAGGTAGGCCTGCGGGATGCCCGTCCCCTGGTCCGTCGTCTCCGAGCGGATGACGCCGTCGACCGTCCACAACGTCAGGTGCCCGCGCCCGCCCGCGTGCTCCACGGCGTTGACCACGCTCTCGTGCACGGCGAGCACGAAGTCGTCAAGCCGGCCGTCGCGCAGCCCGCTGTTCTCCGCCTGCTCGGCGACCGCGCGGCGCAGCTTGGTGACGTCGTGGAGGGTGAAGACCTGGGTCAGGAGAAGGGCCATGGCGCTCCTTCGTGTCGTCACGACACGCAGGCCACGCCTCTGGACCTTGCGTAGAGAACCGTCCCCTTCCCCGGCCGGGCGGCCCTACACCTGCGGATCAGGGATGGGTGCCGACCCCTGTGGCCAGCTCCTTGACCCGGCCCAGCGGGCCGCCGTCGGGGGCCAGCGGCGGGGTCTCCATGCCGGCGCCGTCGTGCAGGCCGTCCAGCAGCTCGCGCATGGCGTCCCAGGAGGAGTGCCGCGGCCGCCAGCCTAGGACGTCCCTGGCCCTGTCGGTCTTCATGACGGGGATGCGCAGGGCCAGTTCGAGCAGGCCGGGCGAGGCGGGCACCAGCCGCAGGTGCCAGCCGGCCGACATCAGCGTCCTGGCCAGCCAGGGCTTGACCGGTATCGTCCGCGTGCCGAGGAGCTTGGCCAGGTCGGCGGGGTCGAGCACGGGTTCGGCGGCCAGGTTGAAGGCCCCCGACACCGTCCTGGTCACCGCCAGCCGGTACGCCTCGGCCGCGTCGTCGGCGTGCAGCACCTGGAGCCGCAGTCCGGGCACGTCGGGCACGAACGGGATGCGGCCGGGCCGGACCAGCCGGCGCGGCAGGAACGGCCCGGCGAACAGTCGGCGCTGCTCGGTGGCCGCCGCCCGCTGGAAGATGAACCCCGGCCGCATCCGCACCACGCGGATCGCCGGGTGGTCGTGCTCGAAGACGTCGAGCACCCGCTCGACGTACGCCTTCTCCCGGCCGTACGCGGCGCCCGGCCAGCCGTGCGTGGGCCAGCTCTCGTCCACCGGACGGTCCTTGGGGCCCGGCGAGTACGCGCCGACCGAGGAGGCGTGGACCAGCGCGGGCACCCCGGCCTCGGCCACCGCGCGGAACACCCGCATGCTGCCCAGCACGTTCGCCCGCCAGGTCACGGCCGGGTCCCTGGTGGGCTGGAACAGCCACGCGAGGTGCACGACGGCGTCGGCGCCCTCGAAGATGCGGGACAGGTCGCCGGTGGCGACGTCGGCCTGCCGCCACTCGGTGCGGTCGATGCGCCATCCCGGCAGCCGGCGGGCCACGCCCACGATCGACGTCACGTTGTCATCCGCGGCGAGCGCGCGTACGACGCTCGTGCCGACATTGCCGGTAGCCCCGACCACCACGACTCTCATGACCGCACCGCTGCCCGCGCTCCCGAGGGTGAAACCCCTGGTCAGGGCTGCAGCACGAGCTTTATCGCGCCGTCCGCCTTCTTCTGGAACATCTCGTACGCCTGCGGCGCCTCCTCCAGCGGCATGCGGTGGGTGGTCAGGTCCATGACGCCGAGCGGGTCGGAGTCGTCGGTGACCAGCGGCATGATCCGGTTGATCCACCGCCGCACGTGGGCCTGGCCCATCCGCAGCGTGATGCCCTTGTCGAACATGCGCAGCATCGGCATCGGGTCGGTCATGCCGCCGTAGACGCCGATGACGGAGATGACGCCGCCCCGGCGGACGGTGTCGATGGCCTGGTTGAGCGCGGCCAGCCGGTCGACGCCCGCGTGGGACATCAGCGGCGCGGCCACCGCGTCGGGCAGCAGCCCGGTGAGCGTCTGGGCGATCTTGGCGGCCGGCGAGCCGTGGGCCTCCATGCCGACGGCGTCGATCACCGAGTCGGTGCCGCGGCCCGAGGTGAGCTCGCGGATCGCCCCGGGCACGTCGGAGGTCTCGCTGCCGTCCACGACCTCGATGCCGTGGCGGCGGGCCATCTCCAGGCGTTCGGTGACGCCGTCCACGCCGATCACGCGGTGGCCGAGGTGGCGGGCGATGCGGGCGCACATCTGGCCGATGGGGCCGAGGCCGAAGACGGTGACGCTGCCGCCGTCCGGGATCTCCGCGTAGTCCACGGCCTGCCAGGCGGTCGGCAGCACGTCGGACAGGAACAGGAAGCGCTCGTCCGGCGGGCCCTCGGGCACCTTGATCGGGCCGAACTGGGCCTCGGGCACGCGCAGGTACTCGGCCTGGCCGCCGGGCACCTGGCCGTACAGCCTGGTGTAGCCGAACAGCGCGGCGCCCATGCCCTGCTCCTTCACCTGCGTGGTCTCGCACTGCGCGTACAGCTCCAGGCCGCACATGTGGCAGTGGCCGCAGGCGATGTTGAACGGGATGACCACGCGGTCGCCGGGTTTGATGTCGGTGACGGCGGCCCCGACGGCCTCGACGACGCCCATGGGCTCGTGGCCGAGGATGTCGCCCTCGGCCATGAAGGGCCCGAGCACCTCGTACAGGTGCAGGTCGGAGCCGCAGATGCCGGTGCTGGTCACCCTGATCACCGCGTCGTTGGGCTCCTTGATGGCCGGGTCGGGGACCTCCTCGACCCGTACGTCCCGCTTGCCGTGCCAGGTGACGGCCTTCATGACGCCTCCAGATGGGATTCGGACGGCACAAATCCCGCATACCCCCACATAAGGCTCCAAACGGTTTGCCCCATAACACCGTGATAGGGGTGTTTTGAGACGACCACTCCTCGTATTCGGACTCGTACCGTGCAGACACCCCCCTGTACGCGAGGAGACGTGCACATGCTCCCCAGGAAGACCGTGACGGCGGGCATCGCGATCGCCGTCACCATGATCAGCGTCCCGGCCCTGGCCTTCGCGGCGAAGGGCGCCACGGCCCAGGACGAGACCCCCTACTCCATCGCCCGCAGCAACGCGGAAGCCGTCGCCGACCCCCCGCAGGGCCTGGTCGACGCCATGAGCCGGGACCTCGGCATCACCGGCCAGCAGGCCGAGGCCCGCCTGGTCAACGAGGCCGCCGCGGCCGGTCTCGAACCCACCCTGCGCGCCCACTTAGGCGCCTCCTACGCCGGCTCCTGGGTGACCGGCCCCACCTCCACCCCGATCACCGCCACCACCGACCCGGCGCAGGTGGCCGCCATCACCAAGGCCGGTGTGCAGGCCCGCGTGGTCGCCCGCTCGCTGAGCAGCCTCGACGGGGTCAAGGCCAGGCTCGACGCCGCCTCGGCCAAGGCCCCGAAGACCGCCCCCGTCTGGTACGTGGACGTCGTCAACAACACCGTCGTCGTCCTCAGCTCCAACCCCGCCAAGGCCGCCGCCTGGGTGAAGGCCAGCGGCGCGGACGCCTCCGCCGTCCAGGTCGTGCGCTCGGCCGAGAAGCCCACGCTGTTCTACGACGTCCGCGGCGGCGACGCCTACTACATCGGCTCCGGCACCCGCTGCTCCGTCGGCTTCTCGGTGACCAAGGCCGGCTCGCAGGGCGGCTTCGTCAGCGCCGGCCACTGCGGCACCGCCGGGTCCAGCACGTCCGGCTCCAACCGGGTCGCCATGGGCACGTTCCGCGGCTCGTCCTTCCCGGGCAACGACTACTCCTGGGTCGAGGTCAACGGCCAGTGGACCCCGACCGGCGTGGTGAACGGCTACAGCGCCGGCATCCTGCCCGTACGCGGCTCGACCGTCGCCCAGGTGGGCTCGGCCGTCTGCCGCGCCGGATCGACCACCGGTTACCACTGCGGCTCGGTCCAGCAGCTCAACGCCAGCGTCACCTACCAGGAGGGCACCGTCTCCGGCGTGACGCGGACCAACGTCTGCGCCGAGCCCGGCGATTCCGGCGGCTCGTTCATCTCCGGCGACCAGGCCCAGGGCGTGACGTCGGGCGGCTCGGGCAACTGCAGCTCCGGCGGCACGACGTACTTCCAGCCGGTCAACGAGATCCTGTCCACCTACGGCCTGACCCTCGCCACCCAGGGCGGCGGCCCCGGCCCGACCAGCACGCCGACGGTCACGACCACCGTCGGCGGCACGTGGGCGGCGGGCACGACGTACGCGGCCGGCGCGACGGTGACCTACGGCGGCTCGACCTACCGCTGCCTCCAGGGGCACACCGCCCAGCCCGGCTGGGAGCCGCCGAACGTGCCGGCTCTCTGGCAGCGCGTCTGACCCCCTAGACGTCCAGGGCGGAGATACCCCCTCACGACCTGGACCGCGCGGCCGGGCGATGTCCCACTCCTCCGTCAGGGACATCGCCCGGCCCATGCGCTTCAAGCGGCCGTCAGGACGCCTCTCCGGCCAGCCGCAGGGCCTCCTCGACCAGCGTCTCCACGATCCGCGACTCCGGGACGGTGCGGACCACCTCGCCCCTCACGAAGATCTGCCCCTTGCCGTTGCCCGAGGCCACCCCCAGGTCCGCCTCCCTGGCCTCGCCCGGCCCGTTGACCACGCAGCCCATCACCGCCACCCGCAGCGGATGGGGGAACCCGTCGAGCGCCGCGGTGACCCGTTCGGCCAGCCCGTACACGTCGACCTGGGCCCGCCCGCACGACGGGCAGGAGACGATCTCCAGCCTGCGCCGCCGCAGCCCCAGGGACTCCAGGATCCCGATCCCGACCTTGACCTCCTCCACCGGCGGCGCGGACAGCGAGACGCGGATCGTGTCGCCGATGCCCTCGTCGAGCAGGATCCCGAACGCCACCGCCGACTTGATCGTGCCCTGCACGAGCGGCCCAGCCTCGGTGACGCCGAGGTGCAGCGGGTAGTCGCAGCTGCGGGCCAGCATCCGGTAGGCCGCCGTCATCACCTGCGGGTCGTGGTGCTTGACGGAGAGCTTGATGTCGCGGAAGCCGTGCTCCTCGAACAACGAGCACTCCCACAGCGCCGACTCCACCAGCGCGGCCGGCGTGGCCCTGCCGTGCTTGGCCAGCAGGCGGGGGTCGAGCGAACCGGCGTTGACGCCGATGCGGATCGACACCCCCGCCCCGGACGCGGCCCGCGCGATCTCGCCCACCTTGTCGTCGAATTTTTTGATGTTCCCGGGATTGACCCGGACCGCCGCGCACCCCGCCTCGATGGCGGCGAAGACGTACCGCGGCTGGAAGTGGATGTCGGCGACGACCGGGATCTGCGACTTGCGCGCGATCTCCGGCAGCGCGTCGGCGTCGTCCTGGGTCGGCACCGCGACGCGGACGATCTGGCAGCCCGCCGCCGTCAGCTCGGCGATCTGCTGCAACGTGGCGTTGACGTCGGCCGTCACCGTCGTCGTCATCGACTGCACCGAGACGGGCGCGTCGCCCCCCACCGGCACGGACCCCACCATCACCTGCCTGGACGCCCTGCGCGCCCGATGTCGCACCGGCAGTCCGAGATCTACAGCGGCCACCTGTCCAGCTCCCTTCGAACGGTGTGCGCGATGCCCTGGCCGGTGAGCCCGGCCTCGGCGAGCAACCCGGCCCGGCTCCCGTGCGCGACGAACTCGCGCGGCAGGCCGAGGTTGACGATGTGCCGACCGGGGCCGCACTCCTGCCGGAGCAGGGCGCCGGCCCCGCAGGCGGCCAGGCCGTCCTCGACGGTCACCACCAGCCGGGCGGCCGCGGCCGGCCCGCGCAGACCGGCCGGGACCGGGATCACCCAGCGGGGATCGACCACGGTCACGCCGATCCCGGCGGCCGACAACATGGCCGCCGCGCCCAGGCACGGCCCGGCCATCGGCCCGACCGCCACCAGCAGCACGTCGGGGCCGCCCGCGAAGAGCACGTCGACGTCGCCCACCCGCCCCACGCGCGGGAGTTCGGGGCCGGCGACCGCCTTGGGGAAGCGCAGCGCGGTGGGGCCGGGGTGCTCGACCGCCTCCTCCAGCAGCTCGCACAGCCGGTGGGCGTCGCGCGGCGCGGCCACCCGCATGCCGGGCACCATGGCCAGCGCCGCGAGGTCCCACATGCCGTGGTGGCTGGGCCCGTCGGGGCCGGTGAGCCCGGCCCGGTCGAGCACCAGCGTCACCGGCAGCCGGTGCAGGGCGACGTCCATCAGCACCTGGTCGAGGGCGCGCCCGAGGAACGTCGCGTAGACGGCGACCACGGGGTGCAGGCCCGCCATGGCCATGCCCGCCGCCGAGGCCAGCGCCTGCTGCTCGGCGATGCCGACGTCGAACATGCGGCCGGGGAAGCGCCGGCCGAAGCAGGCCAGCCCGGTCGGCCCCGGCATCGCGGCGGTGACGGCCACCAGGTCGTCGCGGCGCTCGCCGAGCACGCACAGGTGCCGGGCGAACGCGTCGGTCCAGGTGAAGGAGCCGGCGGCGAGCGGACGGCCGGTGGCCGGGTCGGTGGCCGGGATCGCGTGCAGGTGCTCGTCGTGGTCGCGCTCGGCCGGGTCGTAGCCGCGGCCCTTGCGGGTGACGCAGTGGACCACGACGGGGACGCGCAGCTCGCGGGCGGCGCGCAGGACCCCTTCGAGCGCGGCGATGTCGTGGCCGTCGACCGGGCCCAGGTAGCGCAGGCCGAGCTGCTCGAAGACGGTCACGTCGGCGGCCGTGCGCAGCCGGGCGAGGTGGTCGGCGATGCCGCCGTGGGTGGGGGCGTAGGAGCGGCCGTTGTCGTTGAGCACGACGACGACCGGCCGGTGACGGGCGGCGCCCAGGTTGTTGAGCGCCTCCCAGGCCATCCCGCCGGTGAGCGCGCCGTCGCCGACCACGGCGACCACCGCCCGGTCGGCGTCGCCGGTCAGCAGGCGCGCCTTGGCCAGGCCGTCGGCGTAGGCGAGCGCGGTGGAGGCGTGGGAGTTGTCGACGTGGTCGTGCACGGACTCGTCCCGGCTCGGGTAGCCGCTGAGGCCGCCCCGGCAGCGCAGGGCGTCGAAGGAGTCGCGCCGCCCGGTCAGGATCTTGTGGACGTACGCCTGGTGCCCGGTGTCGAAGACGATGGCGTCGCCGGGCGAGTCGAAGACGCGGTGGAGGGCGATCGTGAGCTCGACGACGCCGAGGTTGGAGCCGAGGTGCCCGCCGCGGACGCTCACCTTCTCGACCAGGAACTCGCGGATCTCGCGGGCCAGGCCGGGCAGCAGCTCGGCGGGCAGGGCACGCAGGTCTTGGGGAGTGGAAACGTACGGCAACAGGGTCGTCATGACATCCCCTGACGGTGTTGCGGTGAGCCAAAAGAATAGTTGAAAGGCCCAAGACACTTTACACGCTCTGTATTCAAGTAGTAACTATTGGTAGTGCGTCCCGACCAGAAGGAGCCGAGCGGATGCCGGTGAGCTTCACTCAGCACTACCTCGGATCGCGGATCGAGCGACGCCTCGCCGACTTCCTGGAGACGTGGCGCGCGCCCGTCTCCGATCCCGACGTCCAGACGGCCTACCGGCTGCTGACCGAGTTCATCCTCGGCGGCGGCAAGCGCATCCGTCCCCTGCTGTGCTACTGGGGCTGGCGGGGCGCGGGCGGCGCCGACTGCGACGAGATTGTCAGCGCCGCGGCGGCCCTGGAGCTGTGCCACGCCGGGCTGCTCATCCACGACGACATCATGGACGGCAGCGAGCTGCGCCGGGGCCGGGCGACCATCCACCGCAACCTCGCCGACCTCCACCGCGGCCCGTCCGCGGAGGCGTTCGGGCACGCGGGCGGCATCCTGCTCGGCACGCTCAGCCTGGCCTGGTCCGACACCCTGCTGTCGTCGTGCGGCGTCGAGCCCGTCCGCCTGCGGGCCGCCCACCACCTCTTCGACGCCATGCGCACCGAGGTCATCAGCGGCCAGTACCTCGACATCCTCGCCCAGCTCCGCGCCGGCGCGAGCGTGCCGGAGGCGCTCACGGTGATCCGCTACAAGACGGCCAAGTACACCGTCGAGCGGCCGTTGCAGATCGGCGGCGCCCTGGCCGGCGCCTCACCCGAGCTGCTCGACGCCTTCTCCCGGTTCGGCGTGCCGCTCGGCGAGGCGTTCCAGCTGCGCGACGACGTGCTGGGCACGTTCGGCTCGGCGGCCGAGACCGGCAAGTCCGCGCTCGACGACCTGCGCGAGGGCAAGCACACGGTGCTGATCGCGCACGCCGTGGCGCACGCCTCGCCCGCGCAGCTCGGCTACCTGCGCGCCTGGCACGGCAACCCGGCGCTCACCGAGGAGCAGGCCGCCGGGCTGCGCACCATCCTCATCGACACCGGCGCGCTCGACCAGGTCGAGTCGATGATCGACGAACGCGTGGGCGAGGCCACGGCCGCCCTGGCCCGGGCGCCGATCGGGCCCGAGGCCGGCGGCGCGCTGTCCGTCCTGGCCGACCAGCTCGCGCACCGTACCAAGTAGGGGGCTCTCCGATGGGACGCGTACTGCTCGCGGCCCCGCGTGGTTACTGCGCGGGCGTCGAACGGGCCATCTTCTCCGTGGAGGAGGCGCTGCGGCGCTTCGGGCCACCGGTCTACGTGCGCAAGCAGATCGTGCACAACACGTTCGTGGTGGCCGACCTCACCGAGCGCGGGGCGGTGTTCGTCGAGGAGCTCGACGAGGTGCCGGACGGCGCGCTGGTGATCTTCTCGGCCCACGGCGTCTCCCCCGCGGTCCGGCAGGAGGCCGGGGGCCGCGGCCTGCGCACGATCGACGCCACCTGCCCCCTGGTCACCAAGGTGCACAAGGAGGCGGTGCGGCTGGCCGAGGCCGGTCACGAGATCGTGCTCATCGGCCACGCCGAGCACGAGGAGGTCGAGGGCACCCTCGGCGAGGCGCCCGGCCGCATCCACGTCGTCGATCCGGCCAGGCCCCACGAGGTCACCGCGAGCGGCGCGGCGCGCATGACCTGGCTGTCGCAGACCACCCTGTCGGTCGACGAGACCATGGGCGCCGTCGCCGAGCTGCGCGGCCGTTTCCCCCAGCTGGCCGACCCGCCGAGCGACGACATCTGCTACGCCAGCCAGAACCGCCAGGAGGCGATCACCCGCATCGCCCCCCGCTGCGACCTGGTCATCGTCGTCGGCTCGGCCAACTCCTCCAACTCCCGGCGGCTGGTCGAGGTCGCGCTGCACGCCGGCGCGCCCGCCGCCCACCTGGTCGACCGCGCCGCCGACGCCGACCCGCGATGGCTCGGCGGCGTGGGCACGGTCGGGGTCAGCTCCGGCGCGTCCGTGCCCGACGTGCTGGTCGAGGACCTGCTCGGCTGGCTCGCCGGCCACGGCTACACCGACGTGGAGCCCGTGACCGTGACCGAGGAGACGCTCACCTTCTCCCTCCCCCTGGAACTCCGTTCCTCCCGCAACCCCGGCTAGACCCCACACCGAGATTGGCGGTGCACCATGACAGAAACCACCGACTCCAGCGCGCCCGTGAACGGCAACGGGCAGCTCAGCCTCAGCACCGAGGCCGCCAAACAGCTCGCGACCACCACCAAGACACCCCCGCAGATGCAGGAGATCACCTCCAGGTGGCTGCTGCGGCTGCTGCCCTGGGTGCAGTGCTCCGGTGGCGTGTTCCGGGTCAACAGGCGCCTGACGTACACGCTCGGCGACGGGCGCATCACGTTCTCCACGACCGGCTCCGACGTGCGGGTCATCCCGGCCGAGCTGACCGAGCTGCCCATGCTGCGCGGCTTCGACGACATGGAGGTGCTCGAAGCGCTGGCCGACCGCTTCCAGCAGCGCGAGGTCGAGCCGGGCGAGGCCATCGTCAGGGAGGACGACCCGGCCGACCAGCTCGTGCTGATCGCCCACGGCCGGGTCGGCAAGGTCGGGCAGGGCGCCTACGGCGACGAGCAGAACCTCGGCGTGCTGGCCGACGGCGACCACTTCGGCGAGCAGGCGCTGACCGGCGGCGGCACCTACGACTTCACCGCCACGGCAAAGACGCACACCACCGTGCTCACCCTGTCCAGGCAGACCTTCGAGCAGCTGGCCGAGCAGTCCCCGGCGCTGCGCGAGCACATCCAGAGCCGGCAGGCGGCCGGCGACCACGCCCAGAACGCCTACGGCGAGGCCGCGATCGACATGGCCTCCGGCCACTCCGGCGAGGTCGCGCTGCCCGGCACGTTCGTGGACTACGAGCAGTCCCCCCGCGAGTACGAGCTGAGCGTCGCCCAGACGGTGCTGCGGGTGCACAGCCGGGTCTCCGACCTGTACAACCAGCCGATGAGCCAGCTCGACCAGCAGCTCCGCCTCACGATCGAGGCCCTGCGCGAGCGCCAGGAGCACGAGCTGATCAACAACCGGGAGTTCGGCCTGCTGCACAACGCCGACTTCAGCCAGCGCATCCGCACCCGTTCCGGCCCGCCCACGCCCGACGACCTCGACGACCTGCTGGCCGTGGTCTGGAAGGAGCCGGCCTTCTTCCTGGCGCACCCGCAGGCCATCGCCGCGTTCGGCAGGGAGTGCAGCAAGCGCGGCCTCTACCCGCAGGCCAGCGAGGTCAACGGCCACCGCATCCCGGCCTGGCGGGGCGTGCCGATCTTCCCGTGCAGCAAGATCCCGGTCACCGGCAAGCGCACCACGTCGTTCCTGCTCATGCGGACGGGCCAGGAGAACCAGGGCGTCGTCGGCCTGCACCAGACCGGCATCCCCGACGAGTACCAGCCCAGCCTGTCGGTGCGCTTCATGAACATCAACGAGAAGGCGATCATCTCCTACCTGGTCAGCGCCTACTACTCGGCCGCCGTCCTGGTGCCCGACGCGCTCGGCGTCCTGGAGGACGTCGAGCTCGGCAGGAACGGCTAGCAGCCCCTTCGTCCGTCCGGTCCAAGAATTGGTGGTGTTTGTGTTGACGGAGTCGGATCAGCGGCTGAGCCTGGATACCGCCGCGGCGCGGAAACTCGCCACGACGACCAAGACGCCTCCGCAGATGCAGGAGATCTCCTCCCGCTGGTTGCTGCGGATGCTCCCGTGGGTGGACACCGCCGGCACCTATCGGGTGAACCGGCGGCTCACCTACATGGTCGGCGGTGGCCGGGTCAGCTTCTCGCGCACCGGCGCCCGGGTGCGGGTGGTGCCGCCGAGCCTGACCGAGCTGCCGCCGCTGCACGGGCTCGACGACGACCGTCTGCTCGACACCCTCGCGGGCCTGTTCGAGCAGCGGGAGTACGCCCCCGGCGACACGATCGCGCGGGCCGGACGGCCGGCTGACGAGATCATCCTGGTCGCCGACGGCCGGGTCACCCGGTTCCAGCCGGGCGACTACGGCAACCGCCTGGTGCTCGGCACCCTCGGCGAGGGCGACCACGCCGGGACCGAGCCGCCGGGCGAGCGGGCCGTACGGCACGACACGCTGGAGGCCGGCACCAGGTGCACGGTGCTGGCCCTGCCGTGGGAGGAGCTGCGCGCGCTGGCCGAGAGCACGCCCGTCCTGCGCGACCTGCTCGACCGCCACCGCGCCCGGCGGGCGGCCCCCCAGACCAAGCACGGCGAGGCGGCCATCGAGCTGTCGGCCGGCCACCGGGGCGAGCACCCGCTGCCGGGCACGTTCGTGGACTACGACCCGGGCCCGCGCGAGTACGAGCTCAGCGTCTCGCAGACCGTGCTGCGCGTGCACACCCGGGTCGCGGACCTGTTCTCCGACCCGATGGACCAGACCGAGCAGCAGCTCAGGCTCACCGTCCAGGCGGTGCGCGAGTCGCAGGAGCGCGAGCTGGTCAACAACCGCGACTTCGGCCTGCTGCACAACGTCGACCCGAGCCAGCGCATCCGCACGCTGACCGGGCCGCCCACCCCCGACGACCTGGACGACCTGGTCAGCCGGCGCAAGAAGTCGCGGTTCTTCCTGGCCCACCCGCGGGCCATCGCGGCCTTCGGCCGGCAGTGCAGCGCACGGGGCGTCTATCCCGACACCGTCGAGATCGAGGGTGTGCCCGTGCAGTCGTGGCGGGGGGTGCCCATCCTGCCGTGCGACAAGATCCCGATCAGCCGGGCGGGCACCACCTCGATCCTGTGCATGCGCACCGGCGAGAAGGACCAGGGCGTCGTGGGCCTGTTCCAGACCGGCGTGCCCGACGAGCGGGAGCCGGGGCTCAGTGTGAAGCTCACCGGCATCGACCGGAAGGCGGTCATGTCGTACCTGGTCAGCGCCTACTACTCGTGCGCGGTGCTGGTGCCCGACGCGCTCGGGGTGCTGGAGGACGTGGAGGTCGCGAGCTGATGGCTCAGCCGTTCGAGCTGCCCGATTTCTACATGCCGTACCCGGCGCGGCTCAACCCGCACCTGGAGGAGGCCCGTACGCACGCCAAGCAGTGGGCGCGCGAGATGGGCATGCTGGAGGGATCGGGCGTCTGGGAGGAGGCCGACCTCGACGGCCACGACTACTCCCTGATGTGCGCCTACACCCACCCCGACTGCGACGGCGCCGAGCTGTGCCTGATCACCGACTGGTACGTCTGGGTGTTCTTCTTCGACGACCACTTCCTGGAGGTCTTCAAGCGCTCCGGCGACCTCCGGGGCGGCAAGCGGCACCTCGACCGGCTTCCCCGGTTCATGCCGATGGGCGCCGACCTGTCCATGCCGGAGCCGGCCAACCCGGTCGAGGCGGGCCTGGCCGACCTGTGGCTGCGCACGGTGCCGGGCATGTCGGCCGACTGGCGGCGGCGGTTCGCCGAGAGCACCCGCCACCTGCTCAACGAGTCGATCTGGGAGCTGTCCAACATCAACGAGGGCCGGATCGCCAACCCGGTCGAGTACATCGAGATGCGCCGCAAGGTGGGCGGCGCCCCCTGGTCGGCGGGGCTGGTCGAGCACGCGGTGCGGGCCGAGATCCCCGCCCGGCTGGCCGGCACCAGGCCGCTGCGGGTGCTGAAGGACAGCTTCTCCGACGCCGTGCACCTGCGTAACGACCTGTTCTCCTACGAGCGCGAGGTCAGGGACGAGGGCGAGCTGAGCAACGGCGTGCTGGTGCTGGAGACGTTCCTCGGGTGCACGACGCAGGAGGCCGCCGACGCCGTCAACGACCTGCTCACCTCGCGCATGCAGCAGTTCGAGCACACCGCGCTGGGCGAGCTGGGCCCGCTCTTCGTCGAGCACGCCGTCGATCCGCTGTCGGCGATGGGCGTGCTGGCCTACGTCAAGGGGCTGCAGGACTGGCAGTCCGGCGGGCACGAGTGGCACCTGCGGTCGAGCCGCTACATGAACAAGGGCGCGAAGACGGCCCGGCCGCTCGGCCCGAAGTCGCTGATCGCCGGCACGGGGGCCAAGCGGCTGCGCAACTTCGCCCACACCGGGCGGCGGCGCGTCGGCCCCTCGCAGATCCCCGAGCTGTACGTGCCCTTCGAGCTGCGCCTGTCCCCCCACCTCGACCGGGCCCGGCGCAACGCGGTGACCTGGTGCGCGTCCATGGGCCTGCTGGAGGCCCAGCCAGGCGTCGTGGGCTCGGCGGTCTGGGACGCCGGCAAGCTGGCCGACTACGACCTGCCGTTGTGCGCCGCCGGCCTGCATCCCGACGCCACCCCCGAGGAGCTGGACCTGGCCTCGTACTGGCTGTGCTGGGGCACCTACGGCGACGACTACTTCCCCGTCGTCTTCGGCCGGTCGGGCAACCTGGCGGCGGCCAAGGTCACGGTGTCCAGGCTCTCGGCGTTCATGCCGCTGGACGGCACGCCGGCGCCGCCGCCGCTGAGCGCGCTCGAACGCGGCCTGGCCGACCTGTGGGCGCGTACGGCGGGGCCGATGCCGGCCGGCGCCCGCGCGCAGCTGCGGCGGTCGGTCGTGACGATGTGCGAGGGCTGGCTCTGGGAGCTGGGCAACGAGGCCGCCGGGCACATCCCCGACCCGGTGGACTACCTGGAGATGCGCCGGCTCACCTTCGGCTCCGAGCTGACGATGAGCCTGTGCCGGCTGCGGCACGCGTACGCGCTGCCCGAGGCGCTGTACGAGAGCGGCCCGATGCGGGCCCTGGAGAACGCGGTCATGGACTGCGGGATGTTGATGAACGACGTCTTCTCGTACCAGAAGGAGATCGAGTTCGAGGGCGAGCTGCACAACTGCATCCTGGTGGTCCAGAACTTCTTCGACTGCGACTACCCGGCCGCGCTCGGCATCGTCAACGACCTGCTGACCTCGCGGATGAAGCAGTTCCAGCACATCGCCGCGCACGAGCTGCCGATCCTGTGCGACGACCTCGGGCTCGACTGCGCGGCGCGGCAGGCGCTCGACGCGTACCTGGCCGACTGCCGCCACTGGCTGACCGGCGTTCTCAACTGGCACCGCGGTTGTCTGCGCTACGACGAGCCGTCCCTGCGCCGGCACCACCGGCCGCCGGCCTTCCGGCTGTCCGGCCCCCGCGGGCTCGGCACGTCGGCGGCGAGCCTGGTCTACAGCGGCACGTCGTACGGGCGCGGGGCGTAGAACCAGCCCATCATGCGCAGCAGCCGTCGCAGGTGCGGCGTGACGTTGTGCAGCCGGATCCACCGTTCGTCCGGGGGCAGCGCGGGCAGCGCCAGCACCCGCAGCCCGGACAGGTCGACGAAGGTCAGCTCGCCGATGTCGACCACGATGTACGTGCTGCCCCCGCGCGAGCCGGACAGCGTGCTGGCGAGCGCGGGGCTGTTGGTGACGTCGATCTCCCCGGACAGGGCGACGGCCGGGGCTCCGGGAGCGACCCGCAGCGTGATGCTGAGCTGCCCGTCCTGATAGAGCAGCCGCTCTTCGAGATCGTTCACGACGTGCGCACCCCCCAACAGCTATGGACAGGGGGTTGCCGGTGGGATGACCGTCAAGCTTCCCCCCGGCCGTGGTGGCCGCCCTGAGGAGGTCGCGGTTCCTTCGCCGCGCTGACGATTAACCCGAAACCAGGTTACACGAAGTATGTTTCGCTATGTAATGTTCAGGAGAAAATGACCGAATTGCAGCCCAATAATGAAGAGTTGCACCGGTCTCCGCAGACGCACGAAGCCGGCCCAGCACGCAGGGCTGGGCCGGCTTCGGACCGTCCTCACGGCGGGGCCCGCACGCGTCCCGCCGCGGCCGATCCGCGGGCGTTCGGCCAGGTGCCGCCACGAGGGATCGTGGCTGCCGGAACGCCTTCAGGTCAGCCTGACGGGCGCGCGGACGGGCCGCCGCCGGTCAGCGGTCTCAGTTGTTGTCGCCGTAGTTGCTCTGGGCGTCCAGGACGTTGAGCTCGATGTCCTGGAGGTGCAGGGCGGTGAGGACGTCGATGTACTTGACGGAGTCGTTGAGGACGTCGTTGGCCAGCGTCAGGTCGTCCAGGATGGACAGCTGGCTCAGGATGGCCTTGCCGCCGTTGTAGGCGTTGGGGCCGACGTCGGCCGAGGCGCTCGTGGCGGTGAACCCGAACAGCGCGCCGGCGATGGCTGCACCGGTGAGAATGCGACGCATCATTTTTTACTTCCCTTTCATCGGAATCGGCGCAGCGGTGCGCGTCATCATTTATTACCCGCCTCCCGAGTGGCAGGATTTTCGCGAATAACGATCTCGTGGGGCCGCGGCGGGCCGCAAGGAAAATATGCTAAGGCAAAGTCAAGTACCCGCACTTATTCCTTGGCCGTCGATCGGGCGAAAGACATCCCGAAATGCCCCGAAATAGTCTGACTCGTCGGGCACGGCTGGTTGTTTTATCCCCATACTCCCGGAGCAGGTAATCGGGAGAAGTCGCTTGAAACGCCGTGCCGTACCGGTGGCGCGGCCGGCCACGCGGGGGTGCCGAATATGCCATGAACGGACTACTGCGATTGTTGGCGATTGCATTGGCGCACACCATTGTGTGCGTTTCCCATTCGATGCCCGCGCAGGGCGCCACGGGCTGCCAGCCGCACGGGTGCCGCGCACAGGCTCCGGCCGTCCGGTCGGCGGCGGGCTCGATCGCGCTGCGGGCGGCGATCGAGATGATCGGCGTCCCGTACTCGTGGGGCGGCGGCGGTCCTGGCGGCCCCGGATTCGGCATCGGCAAAGGGGCCAGGACCTGGGGATTCGACTGCTCGGGCCTGACCGAGTACGCGTGGGCGCGGGCCGGCGTGGCCATCGGGACGACGACGTACGAGCAGTGGCGCTCCGGGATCCGGATACCGCGGGAGGAGATCCAGCCCGGTGACCTGGTGTTCTACGACAGCGACGTCGCCATCCCCGGCCCCGAGCACGTGGCGCTCGCGGTGGACGGCACGCAGATCGTGCACGCGCCCTTCAGCGGCGAATTCGTCCGGCTCGACGCGCTGGAACGGCCGCGCTTCCTGGGCGTCGTACGCCCGAGCCCGGGCCGTTCCGACGCCTAGGCCGAGCCCGCCGAACCGATGTCGCCGAGCCGAATTCGCCGAGCTGATTTCGCCGGCCGGGCCCGCGGAGCCGGGTGCGCCTACGCGTGAGCCCCGCGGCCCAGGTCGTCCTGCAGTGATCGACCTGGGCCGCGAGGCGTTCAGAGCTCGGTGCGCACCAAGCCCGTGCCGTGGCCTCGCGAAATGCCACGGCCCGTACTTTCGGTCCACCTCAAGGCACCAGGAAGGCGACCTTGGCCGGGCGGATCCGCGATATCTCCTGCGGGCCGCCGATCGTCCTCCTGCCTACGCCACGCGAGGAGGCTCAGTTGTTGTCGCCGTACTTGTCCTGGTTGTTGAGGACGTTGGCCTCGATGTCGTTCAGGTGCAGCAGGGTGAGGATGTCGATGTACTTGATGGAGTCGTTGGCGACATCGTTCAGCGCCGTCAGGTCGTCGAGGATGCTCAGCTGGCTCAGGATGCTCTGCCCGTTGTTGTACGGGTTGGGGCCGACGTCCGCGGACGCGGCGGAGGCGGAGAAGCCGAGAGCGGTGACCGCGATAGCTGCACCGGCCAGAATGCGACGGATCATGTTTGCTTTCCTCCATGGATCGGCGCTGAATTTGTGCGCCATGGTCGTTTGTGCAGGGCTGTGAGGTGCCGCAAATAACCATCGCGGCAGGCAGCGAAAATCGCAACTCGGAAAGCCCTAACGAAGGTCAAGGGGACGCCTCGATTTCTTGGCACTCGGTTTCCGCGCTCATCGACGGGGCACTGCATATATCCCGGTCCGGCTGCCCGGCGAACGGGATTCTTTTGGCCTTCCGGCGGCGATGTTGGGGCGTTCGTGCCCTGCCGTTCAGGCAACGATCACCCGAAACTTGAGGAACGACCTACGACGCCGGGTCCGAGTTCGGCGAATGTGGAGACCAGGTGAGTGGTTATCCAGGTGATCGCCTCGGCGGGGTTGTTCCGCTATTACCGGTACGGCGGTCGCGCCACTGTCCCGCTGACCTGCAAGAACGCCCCCGACCCAAAACCGCCCCCTCCCCGTCGAAGGACAGGAAGGGGGCGGGACGCGAGGAAGCGGGGAGAGGCCCGCGCACCGCCGCGCGGGGACGGGCGCAGGAGGGCGGTCAGGTGGTAGAGGGGGTGATCAGGTGATCCAGGGCGGTGGTCAGGCGGTGGAGGGCGGTCAGGGATTCGCGGGCGGCGTCGAGGCCGAGCACGTCCACCAGGCGGTCGGCGAACTCGCGGTGGCCCGGGACGATCCCGGCGATCGCCTCGCGGCCCGCCTCCGTCGGCTGGAGGAGCTTGGCCCGCCGGTGCGCGGGGTTGGGCCGGTATTCGGCCAGGCCCCGCTCCACCAGCAGGTCCGCGATCCGCTGCACACCCTGGCGGGTCATGCCCATCACCCGGGCGATCCCCGCCACGGGCAGCGGCTCCCCCAGGACGGCGCCCAGCACCTGCCACCAGGCCGCCGTCATGCCCGCCGGCTTGGCCAGCTCCTCCGCCACGTGCAGGAACTGGCCGTTGAGCCGGAACGACGCCAGCGCCAGCCCGGACAGCAGCTCGGCCGCCGCACTCTCACCGCCGTCACCGCTCCCACCGCGCCCGCCACCGCTCCCGTCGCGGCGGACACGGTGGTCTTCGGGCACGGGGCTGCCGCCGGGGGTCATGCGGCCATCAGCACCTCGAACGCCGCGGCGTCGCTCTCGCCGAACAGGCGGTACCAGGCGTCGAGGACGTCGGGCCGGTAGACGTCGAGCCGGCGGAAGATCTCCCGGGCGAAGGCGACGGGCTCGGTGGGACCGGCGGTGACGAGGTCGCCGTCGAGCACGGCGTCCGTCTCCTGGTAACGGTCGGCTCCGGCGTAGCCCGGCTGGGCCCCCAGGTACGGCAGCGCCGCGCTGGTGTGGCCGCGGTCGTCGAGCAGGCCCTCGCGGGCGAGGCCGGCCGTGGCGCCGCAGATGGCCGCCACCGGCACCCCGGCCTCCAGGAACTCGCGCGCCTTACGGGCGAACGGCGCCAGCTCGTCACCCGCGTCCCACAGGTCGGCCCCCGGCAGGATGAGCAGCGAGCTGCCCTCGGGCGTGAGCCGGTCGAGCGCCAGGCCCGGGGTGACCCGCAGGCCGCCCATGCTGACGACGGGCTCGCCGGTCAGGCCGACGTTGACGATCTCGTACGCCCCCGGCTCGCGCTGGAAGCGCTCGCTGCGCAGATGGGCGGTCGCGTGCCCGGTCTCCCAGTCGGCGAAGGTGTCGTAGACGGCGTGGTGAATGATTCCCTTCATGACAGCATACTGTCATTTCGACAGCATGTTGTCAATGGAGAACCGTGGGAGGATGTGGGCCATGGCACAGATCGTCGGCGGAGGACGGCCGGTCAACGACGCCGAACGGCGCGTGATCTCCTACTTGCGCGACCACGCGCCCGCCGACTGGCTGCTGCTGCACAACGTCGAGGTCCCGCGCGGCGACGACGTGTTCGAGGTCGACCTGCTCGTGCTGACCGCCCACTCGCTCGTGGTCGTCGACGTCAAGGGCACCCGCGGCCGCATCGAGGTGTCCGGCACCCGCTGGTACCCGCCGCGCCGGGAGGCGTTCGGCTCCCCGGTGACCAAGCTGCGGGGCACGGCCAAGGCGCTCAAGGGCCTGCTGGTGTCCAGGGCCACCCAGCTCGAACGCGTCTACGTCGACAGCCTGGTCGTGCTCACCTCGCCCGACGCCGAGCTGGTCGACCAGGCCGGCCGCGACGCCCCCAACGTCACCGACCTGCCCGGCCTGGTGGCCACGCTGGGCGACGTCTCGCGGGTCAGGCGGGGGTGCAGCCCCGACGTGCGGCCCTACCTGACGGCGGTGCTCGACGCGCTCAACCACACCGTGCGCCGCAGCACCGCGCCGCCCAGGTTCGGCAACTGGGAGGTCGAGGAGCAGCTCGGCGGCGACGCCAAGGTCACCGAGTACCGCGCCTTCAACGCCACGCTGCCGGGCAGCGAGACCGTGCTGCTGCGGGTCTACCAGGCCGACCCGCTGGCCGACCACGAGGCGCGGGCCGCCGAGCGCCAGCGCATCGCCAACGCCTACCAGTCGCTGGCCCGCATCCCGCCCCATCCGTGCGTCGTGCGCTCGCGCGACTTCTTCGCCATCGACGACGAGAGCCGGTTCGTGCTGGTGCTCGACGACGTCCACGGCGAGGCGCTGCACCTGTCGCTGGGCAAGGGGGCCCGGCTGGGCGTGATCCAGGACCTGCTGCGCGGGCTCGCGCACGCGCACGCCAACGGCGTCGTCCACCGGGCGCTCACCCCCGGGTGCGTGCTGGTGACCGACGACGGGCACGCGGTGCTGACCGGCTTCGACTACGCCAAGCCGGGGCCGCGCAACTACACCGTGGCCCACGAGCTGGGCAACGTGCTCGACGCCCATTACGTGGCGCCCGAGTGCCAGGAGCGTCCCGACCGGATGACCACCGCGTCCGACGTCTACGCGGCGGGGGCCATCGCCTACCAGCTGCTCACCGGGCAGCTCCCGACCAGCTCCGACGCCCACGGTCCCGACGTCCCCGACGTCGTGCGCCGGATGCTCGACCACTCCCCGGCCAAACGGCCGAGCGCCGCCGAGGCGCTCGACGCGCTGCAGGGCGTGCCGTTGCAGCAGTCGCGGCTGCGGCGGCTGGTCCGCCGCCTGGTCTCCGGCCCCTGACGTCCTCCCTCAGACCGGCAGGCTGCGGCGCAGGGCGCTGGCGTGCCTGAGGTAGTCGAGGGCCAGGCCGGTGCGCCCGGCCGAGCGGTGCAGCTCGCCGAGCAGCTGGGTGGCCGACGCCTCGCCGCTGCGGTCGCCGAGCTCCTGGAAGACCTCCAGTGAGCGTTCGAGGCCGGTCGAGGCGCGGGTCAGGTCGCCGCGCGCCGCCTGGAGGCCCGCCAGGCTCTGCAGCGCGTACGCCCCGCAGTGGCGGTCGCCGAGCGACTCGAAGATCTCCAGGGCGTGCCGGTGGAACGACATCGCCTGGTGCAGCCGGCCCATCTGGAGGCACACGCAGCCCTCCCGGTGGGCGTCCCCGAGCTCCTGGGCCAGCCGCATGGCCTCGCCCAGCGACTCCGCCGCCTGGACGAGGTCGCCCGAGGTCAGGCAGGCCCGGCCGATGGCCTGCCGGGCGAACGCCTCGCCGTGCCGGTCCTCCGAGGCGACGAACATGGCCAGCGCCCGGCGCAGGTGCGCGAGCGACTGGAGGTGCCGGCCGCGGAACTGGTTCACGGCGCCGAGCCCGCAGACCGAGGTCGCCTCGGCCCTGACGTCTCCTATTTCGTGAAATATCTGGCGGGAGAGGGTGAAGCCCTCGGCGGACTCCTCGTACCGGTCCTGGTAGAGGCTGACCTGGGCCAGGCCCCTGAGCATGGCGGCCTCGCCGTACCGGTCGCCGGCGGCGCGGGCGGCGGCCAGGGCGGCGGTGTGCGTACGGCGCCAGGTGCCGAGGTGGCAGTGCAGGTCGAGGTAGGGCACCATGGCGGCGGCCAGCCCCCAGGCCGACTCGGCCAGGCCCAGCTCGGCCGCCAGGTCCACGGCTCCGGCCAGCGCCTCGTGCTCCGACTCGAACCAGGTGATCGGGTCGGCGGTGAGCCGGTCGAGCGTGCGCGCGGGCAGCCGCCACCTGGCCGCCCTGGCCGCGGTCAGGCTGAAGACGGTGGTGGGCAGGCGGGCCATGGCGTGCTCGGTGGTGGCCGTCCAGGCCGCCAGCACCCGGGCCAGCGCCCCGCGGTCGGGGCCGCGGTCGCGGGCGTGCCTGCCGACGAGGTCGGGCACGCGGTAGCGCGGCTGGCCCACGTCGTCGGTGCCGACCGGGTCCAGCAGGTGGGCGTCCACGAGCAGGTCGGTGACGTCGTGCGCGCCGTGCCGGCCGAGTGCCGCGTCCACCACCCAGCCCGGCTGGGCCCCGGCGGCGGGCCCGAGGACGCCGAGCGTGCTCAGCGTACGGGCGGCCTCCGCCGGCAGCCTGCGGTACCCGGCGTCGAGGCAGGCCCGCACCTCCTTCAGCTCGGCCAGCCAGTCCTCTTCGAGCCGCTCGCGCAGCACCGACAACGACCAGCCGGGCCGGGCCGCCAGCCGGGCCCCGGCGGCCCTGACCGCCAGGGGCGACCCGCCGCACAGCGTGACGACGGCCAGGGCGTCGGCCGGTTCGCGGGCCACCCGCCCGGCCCCGGCGACGCCGCCGAGCAGCGCCAGCGACTCCTCCGGCGACAGCTCGCCGAGCTCGACGCGCAGCGCGCCGGGCAGCTCGGTGATCCGCCGCCTGCTGGTCACGATCACGGCGCTGTCGTTGCCGGGGAGCAGCGGGCGTACCTGGGCGGCGTCGCGGGCGTCGTCCAGCAGGACCAGCATCGGGCGTTCGGCCAGCAGCGACCGCAGCAGCGCCGACCGCTCGCCGGGCGTCGGCGGCGCGCCGGTCACGCCGAGCGCCCGCAACGCCTCGGCCAGCAGCTCGCCCGGCGCCCTGCCGCCCAGCTCCAGGTAGAGCTGCCCGGCGGGGAAGGCCGGGCGCAGGCGATGGGCGGCGTGCACGGCCAGGGCCGACTTCCCCACGCCGGGCGGGCCGGAGATCACCGCGACCGAGAACGTCCCGGCCAGCGCGGCCAGGGGCGCGGCCCGGCCGATGAAGTCCGGCAGGTCGGGCGGGAGCTGCCGGGGCACGGCCGGCGCCGCCCGGCCCTCGTCGGCCAGGATCAGCTCGTACGCCCCGCGCAGCTCGGCCCCCGGCTCGACGCCGAGCTCGTCCACGAGCTGGTCGCGGACCGCCGCGTACGTGCGCAGGGCCTCGGCCTTGCGGCCCCCGCGGTGCAGGGCGAGCAGCAGCCGGCCCCACAGGTCCTCCCGGTAGGGGTGCTCGACCAGCAGGCCGCGCAGCTCGTCGGCGGCGCCGTCGTGGTCGCCGGCCTTGAGTCGCCGCTCGATCAGCGACTCGGCGGCCCGCAGCCGGAGCCGGTGGAGGTGCTCGATCCGGCGGTCCCACACCGGGCTGCCCGGCAGGTCGCTCAGCGGCGCGCCGCGCCAGAGCGCGAGGGCCTCGCCGTACTCGCCGCGTCGCGTCAGCTCCTCGAACAGGCGCAGGTCGAGCGCGCCGTCGGCGACGTCGATCGTGTAGCCGGCCCCGGCGGCGCGCAGGCCGACCGGGCCGAGCTGGGACCGCAGCGAGCTGACGTAGGTGCGCACGTTGGCCAGCGCCGAACGCGGCGGACGCCCCGGCCAGAGCACCTCGGCGAGCCGGTCGGCGCCGACCACCTGCCCCGCCTCCAGCAACAACGTGGCCAGCAGCATGCGGGGTTTGCCGCCGGAGATCCGTAGGGGGCGGCCGGCGGAGCGGATCTCCAGCGGGCCGAGGACGTGGAAGGTGACCGTCATGACAGCATCAGCCCCTTTACGGGAGACCTGACAGCTCTTTGTATCGGTTCTGGATGATTCTTGTGCGGCCAATGCGGACTCTGGTGTCACAGATCCCACTGGAAAGGATCACCCCATGAAGCTCAGCCGATCAATGGTCGCCGGCCTGGCTTTGTTACTCGGCCTCGGTACGACGACCCCCGCCTTCGCCGACCCGGAGCCGGAGTCCGCCCAGGCGCAGCTCCTCGCGACGAACTTCCAGATGCCGTTCCCCTGCGGCCAGACCTGGACCGGCAACTCCAGCGCGAGCAGCGCCCACCAGTCGTGGGAGATCGACTTCAACAGGGGCAGCACCGCCGACGCCGACCTCGGCGACCCGGTCGTGGCCGCCGCCTCGGGAACGGTGGCGATCTCGGCGCACCAGGGCTCGACCAACGGCTACGGCAACCTCGTCAAGATCGACCACGGCGGCGGCTGGTCCACCTACTACGCCCACCTGAACACCCGGCTGGTCAGCGCCGGCCAGTCGGTCTCGCAGGGCCAGCAGATCGGCACGGTCGGCAACACCAGCAAGCCGGGCAACAACATCAGCCCCCACCTGCACTACGAGGTGCGGCTGGGCACCAGCTACCCGTCGAACATCCAGAAGGCCGTCTTCAACGGCGTCACCTTCGGCTACCCGGTGCAGACGCTGAGCTCCAAGAACTGCGGCGGGTCCAGCAACCCGTACACGCCGCAGGAGGCCTGCGGCGCCGGCTACGACGTGATCGACTCGGCCGGGCTCGGCACCGACGGGACCGTCTACCTGCTCTACAACGGCTCCAACGGCAACAACTGCGTGGTCACCATGAAGGCGAAGTCGCTCGGCACGGCGACCGCGACGACCGCCTACCTGGAGGTCCAGGGCAGTACCAGGAAGACCGACTCCGGCAACTACGGCTACTACGCCGGTCCGGTCTACGCCGCCGCCGCGAACACGTGCGTCAAGTGGGGCGGCAAGGCCGGCGCCTCGGCCTACGACAGCCCGTTCGAGCACTGCGGCTGAGGCGGCTCAGCCAGGCGTGATCGTGTCGAGGACGTCGATCACGTACAGCATGGGCCTGTCCCCCGGGGACCCCACGGCCAGCCGGCTGCCGACCCGGGTGCCGACCAGCGCCTCCAGCCAGGCGGGCGGCACCGAGCCGGGCCTGAGCGTGAAGGCGCTGGGACCGCCCTTCCGGTAGGAGGAGTCCACCACCGTGCGGGACGGCCAGGACGCGGCCACGTACTGGATGACCACTTTGGAACCCGCCGTGACGTCCCGTCCCGAACCGTCGATGAGGGTCCGGGGCGGGGAGTCCGGCCGCAGGTCGGGCGGGATCGCCGGCAGGGCCCGCCCGACGAGCCGCGCGTCGGGCGGGTAGCCGCCGAGGATGTCGAAGACCACCACCAGCGTGTCGGCCGGCGAGACGCCGGTCAGCGGCACGTTCGGGCCCATGGCCTCCGACGCCGGGCTGACCAGCATCACCCGGCTGCCGGCCGGCCTGCCGATGAGCGAGGCCCGCCAGGTCTCGGAGACCTGCCTGCCGTCGAAGACGACCGTGGTGGGCTGGTTGCCGTCGTAGGTGCTGAGATACGGCTGGTTTCCCGACCATCGCCGGATGTCCACGTCGGCGAGCACGACGTCCCCCGGGACCGTACGCCGGCCGTTGCCCATGGAGAGCACCGTGATCCGCGGCGTGCGCCCCGGCTTCCCCCGAGGTATGGCGACGACGGGCTTGCTGCCGAACGCGCCCGTCACGACGGGCTGCGAGCCGTCCTCGGCGACGCCACACGAGGTGGCCAGCATGAGCACGGCAGGCCAGAGCAGGCGCACGATTTCCCCCAAGATGCCAGATCCGAAGGGGTTACTTGCCGCAATAGCCAAAAGGAAAGCTGCGGGTCTCGCCATCTCACGACAAAGGGCGCGGGAGACTGGACCGCGTGAGCAAGCCCAACCTGGCCCGCAGGGTCGCAGAAGCAGCCGAGATCGCGTTGACCAACCGCCACTACGTGACGTTCATCGACGTCGTGACGGGGTTGCGCTGGCTGCGGTCCCGGCACGTGGACCTCTGGCGGCAGGGCCGCGCCGGCACGCTGGCCGAGCTGGCCGCGGTCGACGAGGAGCGGCTGCTCGTCACGGCCGGGCTGCTGCGGGAATGGGCCCTGGCCAAGGGGCTGCGGCCGGTGGAGACGCCGTACGTGGCCGGCACCCGCGACCGGCGCGACCTGCGTTTCACCTCCGGCCACGGGCAGGACGCCTTCCGCGTCCACTGGCTCTCGCCCGAGCTGAGCGAGGCCCGGGTGCGGCGGCTCACCGAGCGCCAGAGCAAGGCCCCCGACCTGGTGGCGGTGGTCTCGGAGGACCCGTGGACGTGCGCGTCGTGCGGCGACACCGGACCGTACCTGATCATGGAGGACGACCGGCCCCACTGCCTGAGCTGCGCCGACCTGGACCACCTGGTGTTCCTGCCGGCGGGGAACGCGGCGCTCAGCCGGCGGGCCAAGCAGGAGAGCGGGCTGTCGGCGGTGGTCGTCCGGTACAACCGGCGGCGCAAGGTCTACCAGCGCCAGGGCGTGCTGGTCGAGGAGGGCGCGCTGGCCGCGGCCGAGGAGCGCTGCCTGGCCGACGAGGACGCGCGGCTGCGCCGCCGCGAGCGCGACCAGGTGCGCAGGGCCGAGCAGGACGTCGCCTTCCAGGCGGCGATGGCGGCCGAGATCGCCCGGCTGTTCCCTGGCTGCCCGGCCGAGCGGGCCCGCGAGATCGCCGAGCACGCCGGCCGGCGCGGCAGCGGCCGGGTGGGCCGGACGGCGGCGGCCAGGGCGCTCGACGAGAACGCCATCACGCTGGCGGTGATCGCGTCGGTCCGGCACCTCGACACCGACTACGACCGCCTGCTCATGTCGGGCGTCCCCCGGATGGAGGCCAGGGACCGGATCAGGGACGCCATCGAGGCCAGGCTCACGGAGTTCCGGCGACCGCCGCGGTGACCGCGCGGGGCCGCCTTCGGTACCGTCCATACATGGACGACTGGCACACCGTACGTGCGGAACTGCGGGCCTTCGCGCTGGGGCTGCCCGAGACCCACGAGGACCATCCGTGGGGCGAGACGGTCATCAAGGTCAACAAGAAGGTCTTCCTGTTCCTCGGCCTGGACGAGCAGACGGAGAAGTGGGCCCCGACGTTCGGCGTGAAGCTGCTGTCGGAGGCGCACGGCCACGCGCTGACCGTCGAGGGCGCGGCCCCCAGCGGGTACGGCCTGGGCAGGGCCGGCTGGGTGACCGTGCCGTTCCTGTCGGCGCTGCCCGAGACCGACGTGCTGCTCGACTGGGTCGAGGAGAGCTACCGGACCATCGCCCCGAAACGGGCGGTCAAGCTACTGGACGGCCAGCCGTAGCGCGAAGGCGACCAGCAGCACGCCGGTCACCCGCTCGACCCTGGCCCGCACCCGCGGCCTGCGCAGCAGCGCGCTCACCCGGTCGATGATCACGTTGTAGAGGCTGAACCAGAGCACGTAGAGCACGGCGATGATCCCGGACAGCAGCAGGGCCCGTCCCAGGGTGTCGCCGTGGCCGGGCAGGAACTGCGGCAGCCAGGTCACGAAGAGCAGCAGCACCTTGGGGTTGAGCAGGTTCGACAGCAGGCCCCTGCGCACGTGCACGAGCGGCGAGCCGGTCGGGGGCGCGGCGCCCTCCACGGCCTTGGCCCGGTTCCGGCTCGACAGCAGGGCGTGCACCCCGAGCCAGAGCAGGTAGCAGATGCCGAGGGCGCGCACCACGGTGAAGGCGGTGGGCGAGGCGGCCAGCAGCGCCGACAGGCCGACCGCGGCGGCCGCGGCGTGCACGGACAGGCCCAGCAGGCCGCCGAGCATGGTCAGCAGGCCGGCCACGCGGCCGTGGGCGAGGGAGTTGCGCATGATCAGGGCCGCGTCGGGGCCGGGGATCATGATCATGATCAGCGTCGTGACCGCGAAGGTCAGCAGCATGGCGGGGGTCTCCCGGAGCTGGGGGCGCGCTCCCGCCCGACCCGCCGGGTGTGCGGAGGTCGCACGGTCACGCGGGCGAACATCGTCAGTGCCTTGTGGGCAGACGTCATGATATCTGGATCAGTTCGCCGAAACACGCCAGGACAGGCGATAAGGGACCTCTGTGACCAAAGCCACCATGAGGTCCCTGACCTACTTCGCGAAGGCCGCCAGTGCGATGCCGAGGCCGCGTTCGTTCTGGCCCTGGGCCTTGGCGTCGGTGGAGTTGACCGAGAAGACCACGACGCGGCTCAGGTCCTGGGTGGCGCCGATGCCGGCGGAGCTGCCGTAGCGGGCGCCGGTCTTGCCGTACGCGACGATGCCGCCGGGCAGCGTCAGCTCGGTCAGCCCCGAGGTGTAGTGGGCCGGCTCGCCGTCGGTGCCGTACATGGTCACCTTCGGCACCGCGAACATCGGCTTCAGCTGCTCGGCGGGCACGAGTTCGCCGCCGAACAGCGCCTTGGTGAACTTCTCCAGGTCGGCGGTGGTGGTGATGAGGTCGCCCGAGGCCCAGGTGGAGGTGACCTCCATCTCGGTGACGTCCACGACGTACGCGCCGCCGTAGGGGAAGGAGTCGGGGAAGCCCTTGGGGACGACCTGGTAGCCCTGGTTGTGCCGGCCGTGGATCTTGACGGACCTGCCGGGGAAGTAGCTCTGGGTCATGCCGACCGGGCGCAGGATCCGGGCGCCGACCTCCTGCTCGTACGACCTGCCGGTGACCTTCTCGATCACCAGGCCCTCGACGAAGGTGTTGATGTTGAGGTAGTGCTGCCTGGTCCCGGGGGTGAACTCGATCGGGTTGAGCACGGCCTGGCGGACGTACTCCCGCGGGGTGATCGTCTTGAAGCGGTCGGCGTAGACCCGCTCGAAGCCGCCCTCCGACTTCGGCGCGGGCAGGCCGCTGGTGTGGTTGAGCACCTGGGCCAGCTTGACCGGCGGGTAGTCGGCGGGCAGCAGCCCCGGCAGGTAGTCCTGGACCGTGCGGTCGAGGGAGACCTTGCCCTCGGCCACGAGCTGGAGCACCACCGCCGTGGTCAGCACCTTGGTCACGCTGCCCGCCCGGAACCTGGCCCCCTCCCTGGCCGGGTGCTTCCCGCGCAGATCGGTGACGCCGGAGACGCCGTGCCAGGAGCCGGCCGAGCCGCTGACCCTGACCTCGGCCGCGGTGGCGTCGGCCGCGGGCAGCCCGGCGATGCTCTTCCGCAGCGCCGCCTCGTTGATCGGCGGCACCTGGACGGCGTCGGCGGCGCTGTGGGCGCCCACCTCCGCATGGGCGAGGGCGGGGGCGCCCACGGTCAGGGCGGACAGAGCGGACAGGGCCAGGACGGCGGCGGCCAGACGGGTGCGCTTCATGGGGATCTCTCCAGGTCACATCGGCTTTCGATGGGACAATCCTGGCCGGGGACCCCCTGGCGGCGGATCGCCGACGACGGCGATCTTCCGGCTCGCTCTCACGAGGGAGGCGACTCGCCCGATCAGGTGACCGCGAGCCGCCGGGCGTACCGCTCGTCCCGCCACAGTTCCTTGTCCAGCACCTCCAGCAGCGTGGTGGCCGCGTCGTGGACGTCGGCGTAGCCGATGTAGAGCGGCGCGAAGCCGAACCTCAGGACGTCGGGCGCGCGGAAGTCGCCGTGCACCCCCCGGTCGATGAGGGCCCGCATGACCGGGTAGCCGTCGGGGTGGTGGAAGCAGACCTGGCTGCCGCGCGCGTCCGGCTCGGCGGGCGAGACCAGCTTGAGCGCGTCGCCGACCAGGTCGACGAAGAGCGAGGTCAGGGCGACGCTCTTGGCCCGGACCTGCGCCATCGGCACCCGCTCCCAGATGTCCAGCGCCGCCTCCAGCGCGGCGAAGGACACCACGTGCGGCGTGCTGACCGCGAAGCGCCGGATGCCCTCGGCCGGGCGGTAGCCGGTCTCGAAGGCGAACGGCTCGGCGTGGCCGTGCCAGCCGGACAGCACGTTCTCGGCGGTGGCGTGGTGGCGCGGGTTGACGTAGAGGAAGGCGGGCGCGCCGGGTCCGGCGTTGAGGTACTTGTACGTGCACCCGACCGCGAAGTCGGCCTGCGACACGTCCACCTCCATGGCGCCGACGCTGTGGCACACGTCCCAGACCATGAGCGCCCCGGCCGCCTGGACCTGGGCGGTCACCGAGGGTACATGCCGCCGGGCGCCGGTGCGGTAGTCCACCTCCGACAGCAGCACCACGGCCGCGTCGTCGAAGCGGCCCTCGGCGAAGTCGCGCACCTCGTAGTCGCCGAGCAGCCGGGCCAGGCCCTGGGCGATGTAGTGGTCGGTGGGGAAGTTCCGCGGGTCGGAGACGATCACCCTGCGGCCTGGGCGCAGCCGTACGGCGGCGGCCAGCGCCTGGTAGGCGGCGATCGTGGTGGTGTTGCCCACGACGACCTGGCCGGGGCCGGCCCCGATCAGCGGCGCGAGCCGGTCGCCGGCGGTCAGCGGCTGGTCGTACCAGCCGGCCGCGTTCCAGCCGCCGACCAGCTGGCCGCCCCACTCGTCCTCGACCGTGCGGCGCACCCGTTCCGCGGCGCGGCGGGGCATCGCGCCGAGCGAGTTGCCCACGAGGTAGACGACCCCTTCGGGCAGGACGAACTCGTCCCTGAACGGCCGCAGCGGATCGTCGGCGTCGAGGGCGAGGCAGGCGTCGCGGTCCAGCACCGGTTGTGCTCCTTACGAGGGCGAGATGGTGGCGATTATCCGGTTTACACCATTCTGGTACTGGCGGACGTACCAGTTCTGCACCGGATTGTGCGCCGAATCCAGGCGCAGCGACCCCCGTGGGCCGTCCAGCTCCCGCACCCCGGCCAGCGCCCTCGTCAGGTCGCCGCCCGCGGCCGCCGCCCGGTCGATCAGCCGCATCGCGTCCCAGCTCTGCAGCGCGACCGCGGACGGGTTCCGCCCGGTACGCGCCCGCCACCCCGCCACGAACGCGGCGTTGGCCGGGTTCCGCAGCGCGGGCGACCAGAGCCCGACGCTGACCATGCCCTCGGCGTCCCGGCCGACCGCGCGCAGGACGTCCTCGTCGGCCAGGTTCTGGCAGGCCAGCAGCTTGATCCTGGCATCGTAGCCGAACCGCCTGAACGCCTTGACGAACGCGACCGCCTCCCCGCCCGCGTAGAAGGCGTACAGAAGCCGCGCCTCGCGCGGTATGCGCGCCAGGTACGGCTCCAGGTCGGCCTGCCCGCCGAACGGCGTCAGGATGCGCTTGAGCGGCCCGGCGCCGTATCCCTCGGCGAAGCCGGTCAGGGTCTCGGCGCCCGCGGAGTAGTCGGGGGCCATGAGCACCACGTCCTGGCCGGCGTAGTGCTCGGCGGCGTACCGGCCGGCCGCGTAGCCGTGGGCGCGGTTGGTGTAGGACACCCGGAAGACGCCGGGCCCGCCGAGCTGGTCGGCGCCCGCGTTCGCGATCACCACCGGGGTGCCGGCCGCCTCCTTGACCACCGAGACGGCCACCGGCGAGGCGAGCAGGCCGGTGAGCACGTCGGCCCCGCCGTCGATCAGCTTCCTGGCCTGCTCGGCGCCGATCTCCGGGCTGCCGGCGTCGTCGGCCACGACCAGCCGGGCCGGCCGGCCGCCGAGCAGGCCGTGGTGGTCGTCCAGGTAGAGCCGCATGGCGGTCTCCATGTCGTCGCCGAGGGTGGCGTACACGCCGGTCTGCGAGATGATCGCGCCGACCCGTACGGGCTCGTCCTCCGCGGCGAGGGGCACCGAGCCGCCGCAGCCGGCGACCATCAGCGCGACCAGCCCCAGCACGGCAACGCGCATGGGAGCCCCCTTCAGCCCTCGCCCGACGCCCCGGGCACGCGCGGCGCGCGGGCGTCGGTGGCCAGCTAGCCCTTGCCGGGGTGCAGCGCGCCGCACCGGTCACACGTGCGGGCCTTCTCGTCGCCGTAGAACGCCTCGAAGACCGGCGGCAGGTCCTTGACGATGTCGCGCACCTGGAGCTCGACCTCGTGGACCTTGGCGCCGCACTCCGCGCAGTACCACTGGAACTTCTCCAGCTCGCCCTCGGGCCTGATGCGCTCCACCACCAGCCCGACGGACCCGGCCTCCGGGCGCTGCGGCGAGTGCGGCATGCGCGCCGGCAGCAGCCACATCTGCCCCTCCCTGACGTGCACGGTCTCCGGGCCGTTCTCGGTCACCACGTTGACGTGCATGTTGCCGCGCACCTGGTAGAACAGCTCCTCGTACGGATCGACGTGGAAGTCGGTCCTGGAGTTGGGCCCGCCGACCACCATCACGATGAAGTCGCCGGCACCCTCGAAGACCACCTTGTTGCCGACCGGCGGCTTGAGCAGGTGGGCGTGCTCGTCGATCCACTTGGTGAAGTCAATGGGGGGAATCATGGTCGCTCCTGTGGATGGTAGGCGACGGCCTGCATCTCGATGAGCAGGTGCGGGTGCGGGAGCTGGTGCACCGCCACCGTGGTCCTGGTCGGACCGTCCTCGTCGAAGAATTCGGCGTACACCTCGTTGTAGCCCTTGAAGTCGTTCATGTTTACCAGGTACGTGGTGATCTGTACGAGATCCGCGAGCGAGCCTCCGGCGGCCATGAGCAGGTCGCCGATGTTCTCGATGACCGCCCGCGTCTGGGCGCGGATGTCCAGGTCGGTGACGCCGAACCGGTCGGCGCGGACGCCCGCGAAGCTGCCGTCGGGCCTGCGGGAGCTGGTGCCGGAGACGTACAGGAAGTCGCCGGCGCGCTTGACGTGCGGGAACCGTCCCCGGGGCACGGCCTTGCCGGGGACGCGGATGGCCTCGCGGCTCACGTGCCGAACACCGCCCGCACCGATCCGAGCCCCTCGATCCTGGCCTCGAACACGTTCCCGGCCTCGACCGGCACGACCGGGCCGAGCGCGCCGGTCAGGACGACGTCCCCGGCGCGCAGCGGGTGGCCGGTGGCGGCCAGCGCGCCGGCCAGCCAGAGGGCGGCGTTCAGCGGGTTGCCCATGCACGCGGCTCCGGACCCGGCCGAGACCTCCTCGCCGTCGCGGGTCATGGTCATCGCCGCCGCGCCGAGGTCGAGGTCGGTCAGCCGCTTCGGCGTGGCGCCGAGCACGTACGCGCCGGAGGAGGCGTTGTCGGCGACCGTGTCGGTGATCGTGATGTCCCAGTCGGCGATGCGCGAGTCGGCGATCTCGATGGCGGGCAGCGCGAACTCCACCGCCCTGAGCACGTCCACCAGCGTGAACGGCCCCTCGGTCAGGTCCGTGCCGAACACCAGCGCGACCTCGGCCTCGGCGCGCGGCTGCAGGAACCGCTCCGCCTTGATGGGCCGGCCGTCGAGCTCGGCCATGTCGGCGAAGAGCATGCCGTGGTCGGGGTGGTCGATGCCGAACTTCCGCTGCAGCAGCGGGTTGGTGGCGCCGATCTTCCGGCCGACCGGCCGCCGGCCCTCCGCCAGCGCCCGCCGGGTGTTGATCTCCTGCACTTCGTAGGCGTCGGCCACCGTGGTGATGAGGTCCCTGAGCGGCGCGCAGGGCTTGCCGGTACGCGCGGCCTCGACCAGCCGCTCGGCGGCCTGTCCCCGGGTGTCGACGGCCAGGGACCATTCGTCATGCATCGGGTTGCTCCAGTTTGATGGTGATCGTGGTGGGCTCGGAGTAGAAGTCGAGCGACTGCGTGCCGCCCTCCCTGCCGATGCCCGACAGCTTCACGCCGCCGAACGGGGTGCGCAGGTCGCGCAGGTACCAGGTGTTGACCCAGACCAGCCCCGCCTCCAGGCGCTGGGCCACGCGATGGGCGCGGTCGAGGTTGGTGGTCCAGAGGGTGGCGGCCAGGCCGTACTCGCTGCTGTTGGCCAGGTCGATCGCCTCGGCCTCGCTGTCGAAAGGAGCCACGTGGCACACGGGACCGAAGATCTCCTCTCGATTGAAACGGGACCACTCCGACAACCCTGTCATTACCGTCGGTTCCACGAAATATCCGGAATCGCGGTGGTCGCCGAACGTCGGGACGCCGCCTCCCGCGAGCACCTTGGCCCCCTCCGAGCGGGCCAGGGCGTAGTAGGACAGCACCTTCTCCCGGTGCCCGGCCGAGATCATCGGCTGGAGCTCGATCTCCTGGGCGCGCGAGGCCAGCCGGCCGCAGAAGTCCTCGAAGATCGTGCGCTCGACGTAGAGCCGCTCGGTGCACAGGCACACCTGGCCGCCGTTGGTGAAGACCGACTTCACCGTGCCCTCGACGGCCCGGCCCAGGTCGCAGTCCTCGAAGACCAGGCCGGCGTTCTTGCCGCCCAGCTCGAACGAGATCGGCTTGACCCGGTCGGCGGCGGTCTTCATGATCTGCGTCCCGGTCGCGGTCGAGCCGGTGAACGTCACGCCGTCCACGCCCGGGTGCTCGACGAGGAGCTGGCCCGCCGGGCCGTGCCCGAAGATGATGTTGACCACGCCCGGCGGCAGGCCGGCCTCGGCGCAGATCTCGGCGAAGACCGCGGCCGAGCCGGGCGTGTGCTCCGACGGCTTGACGACCACGGTGTTGCCCGCGACGAGGGCGGGGGCCAGCTTCCACGTCATGAGCAGGAACGGCAGGTTCCACGGCACGATCACGGCGACCACGCCGAGCGGCCTGCGCACGGTGTAGCTGAGCACGCCGGCGAGGTGGAAGGCGTCGTCGGGGCGCTGGGAGGCGATCTCGGCGAACGCGCGGAAGTTCGCGATGCCGCGCGGCACGTCGAGCGTGCGGGTCTGGCCGAGCGGCTTGCCGGTGTCGGCGATCTCGGCCGTGACCAGGTCGTCGAAGCGGACCTCGATGCCCTCGGCGAGGCGGCGCAGCCACCCGGCCCGCTCGGCCACCGGCAGCCCCGCCCAGTCGCGCGCAGCCTCCCTGGCCGCGCGCACCGCCCGGTCGACCACCTCCGGGTCGGCCTCGTGCACCTGCCTGATCACCCCGCCCGTCACCGGGTCGTGGACCGGGAACGCATGGCCGGCCGCCACCGGCAGCCCGCCGATGAAATGGGTCAGCACAGCAGCCTCCTCTAGCCTCACTCCCGGTATAGATCGTCGGGCGACGCTGAGACAACAGTCCGGCGGGGGCGGGAACCGCGCCGTCCCGTCAGGCCCCGGCGGTGGCGGTGACACTGAGCCACCCCTCAGCCGGGCCCTGGCGGACCTGTCCGTACAGACACCTTCCGGTACCCCTCGGCCGCCCAGGATGATGACCAAATGGCGCGCACATGGGAATTGTGGGGAAATATCATTATCGCTGGGATTTCAGCGCTTCCAGTGGCCGTCCTGGCGATCATCCTGCTCGCCCGCCGCCGGGCCCGCGCCGGGCATCCGGCGCCGCTGCGCACCTCGCTCGCCGACGTCGGCGTCGTCGTCGGGACCGTGCCGTGGGTGTGGATGATCCTCACGCCGTCCACCGGCCGGGCGGGCGTCGGCCTCGTCCCGTTCATGGACCTCGCCGATCTCGCCGGGGCCCCGTGGGAGACGGTCGCGGTGCAGGTCGGGGGCAATCTGCTGGTGCTCGCCGCGCTGGGCGCCCTGCTGCCCGTACGGACCGCCGCGATGGCCTCCTACGGCCGGGTTGCGGCCGTCGCGGCGGCCTTTTCGGTCACGGTCGAGTTCCTCCAGTACGCCCTGAGACTGGGCCGGTTCTCCTCCGTGGACGACGTGATCATGAACACCGCGGGCGCGGTGCTCGCCGCGTCGGTTACTCGCCGCTGGTGGGCCCCGCGAATAGCGGCCGGGACCGTTCCACGGTAACGGTCTGCATAAACGTCCTCGCATTCATCACACAGGCACGATCAGCTCAAAAGAAGCTCGGGACCAACCTCTGTATCTGTGCGATCGTGGACAAGACGGGGCAAGTTCTCTGGAGACGCCACAACCTGGTTGGTGACAGAGGGTGATCGAAACGTGTCTGAATCCCCGGTACCCCACGAGCCCCCTATTTATCGCCGCATCGCCGACGGCCTCCGCGCCCGGATCCTGTCCGGCGAACTGCGCGACGGGGACCGCCTACCGGGCGAGAACGCGCTCATGGCCGACTACGCAGTCGCACGCGCCACCGCCAGGCAGGCGCTTGCCGTACTGATCAACGAAGGGCTGGCGGTGCCCAAACGAGGTTCGGGGGTCTACGTGCGCCTGTTCAAACCGATCCGCAGACACGGCTCGCGCCGCCTGTCACGAGAGCAGTGGGGTCAGGGCCGTGCCATCTGGGACGCCGACACCCGGGGCCGTCCCTTCACCGTGGACCAGGTGGAGGTGGTGCTGGAGCGGGCGTCGGAGGAGGTGGCGGGCGTCCTGGAGAGCGGCGAGGTATGGGTGCGTCGGCGCCGCTACTCCGTGGACGGGCGGCCCGTGCAGCTGGCGACCTCCTCCTTCCCCGCCCGCCTGGTCCAGGGCAGCGCCATCACCCTGCCCGACACCGGGCCGGGCGGCGTCTACGCCAGACTCGGCGACCTGGGCCTGCCCCCGGCCCACTTCACCGAGGAGGTGCGGGCCCGCATGCCCGGCCCCCGCGAGACCGGGCTGCTCGACCTGCCCGGCGGAACCCCCGTCATCGTCATCGCCCGCACCGCGTACACGGCGGGCGGCAGACCCGTCGAGCTCAACGAGATGGTCCTGGACTCGGCGGCATACGTACTCCAGTACGACTTCGACGCCTAGTTCAACCCGATCTGTCAAGCGATAGGTTGACCTGTCCATCACGATCATTGATTTCTCTAGAGAGGTCCCTCATCTTCTAAGGAGATGGAACCGTTCAGGAGATGGAACCTTCGCCTGGGGCCCGGGAGAGGTGCGCGGATGTCCGTTGACCGGCATCTTGCCGAGATCGCCCGGGAGTACCCCAGGTGGACCATCTGGCGGAGCGACGCGGGCCGCTGGTGGGCCACGCGGCACCATCCGCTCGACGCGGCGCAGCGCGCGGCCGGATGTGCGATGACCATCGACGCGGACGACCCGGACGGCCTGCGCGACCAGCTCCGGGACCAGGAGGAACGGACCGGCCGGCAGCCCCGCTGGCAGGCCGGCCCCGCCCCTCCCTGACTGCGGGCCGTGGAGCGTTCCGCGGCTCGCACGCGAGCAGCCCGGTGCCGGGTCCAGCGTCTCGGCGGCCCCGGCACCGGGCCCCCAACGGGGCCACGAACGCGGAAGTCTCCGACCCTATCGGGGGCGGGGGCTTCCGCTCCCCGCCCCTTCACCCGCTAGCTGTGGTACTCGCCCAGCCGCAGGATGTGCACGTCGGTGTCGTCGGAGACGCCCTCCCTCGGCTTCTCCTCGTCCTCCTCGACGATGACCCGCACGTCGTCCTGCACGGACTGCTGCGGGGCCGGCTGCGCGGACTGCCGCGGCGCCGGCGCGGCCTCGATGGCGGGCTCCGGCGCGGGCGCCGGGACGGCCGCCGGCTGCTGGGTGGCGACCGGCGCGGGCGGCAGCGCCGACTCCGGCACGAGCTGCCCGGCCGCCGCCTCGGTGCGCATGAGGTCGCCGAGCACCGAGCCGATCTCGGTCAGCCGCCGCACGACCTCGGTGTGGGTGTTGGTCAGGTATTCCACCCGGCGCCCTGCGTGCTCGTCGAGCGTGGCCGTGCGCTGACGCGCCGCCGCCAGCATCGACTCGGCCTCCGCGTGCGCCCCCGCCACCAGCTGCTCGGCCTGCGCGTGGGCGGCCGCCATCATGCGCTCCGCCTCGGCCTGCGCCCCGCCGACCAGCCGCTCGGCCTCGGCGTGCGCGTCGCGCAGCAGGCCCTCGGCCTCGCTGCGGGCCGACCCGAGCTGCTCCTCGGCGTCCGCGCCCGCCTGGGCCAGCATGCGCTCGGCCGCCTGCGTGGCCTCGGCCACCCGCCGCTCGGCCTCCGCCTGCGCCGAGGTCAGCATCTTGTCGGACGTCTCGCGCGACGTCGTCACCAGCCGCTCGGCCTCGGCCCTGGCGCTCTCCCGCACGGCGGTCGCCTCGGCCTCCGCGTCGGCGCGTTTGGCCGCGGCCTCCTCCTCGCCCAGCTTCAGGATCTGCGCGAGCCTCGGGCTGAGGTCCTCGTAGCTCTGGGGCGCCTCGACCATCCGCCGCCTGGCCTCCGCCAGCTCGACCCGGCCCTGCTCCGCCTGGTCGATCGCCCGCGCCAGCCGCTCTTCCAGATCCCGGATCTGGTTCCGGGTACGGATCATGTAGTCGTGCACCTGACGGCGGTTGTAGCCGCGCATCACGACTTCGAAGGTGTCCTCTTGCATCAGATCGGGAATGCTCTCGTGCTGGTTTGTCATGGGGGTTACCTAAGGGTTTGCGTGAGGCGGGGGAAAACTGCGGGTTGTGAGGGTCTGACGACGAGACGTCAGGAAACGACTTTCCTGCCATCTGCCCACGTCCGCAACCGGAACGCCACACCTGGGGCGGGAATTACGATTGGACGAATGTACATAGCAGCGTTGGACGACGGGGCAGTGCCGGACCTCCACCCGGAGGCGTACATCGCGCCCGGCGCCGTCGTGGTCGGAAGTGTGCGGGTGGGCCGGGCCTCCAGCATCTGGTACGGCTCCGTCCTCCGCGGGGACGACGAGCGGATCGAGATCGGCGAGGAGTGCAACGTACAGGATCTGTGCTGCCTGCACGCCGACGCCGGCCAGCCCGCGATCCTGGAGGACCGGGTCAGCCTGGGCCACAAGGCCATGGTCCACGGCGCGCACGTCGAGACCGGCGCGCTGGTCGGCATCGGCGCGATCGTGCTCGGCGGCGCCCGGGTGGGCGCGGGCACGCTGGTCGCCGCGGGAGCGCTGGTCGGGCCGGGCAAGAAGATCCCGTCCGGGGTGCTGGTCGCCGGCGTGCCCGGCAGGATCGTGCGCGAGCTCACCGACGACGACCGGGCCTCCTTCGCCCGCACGCCGGACAACTACATGGCCAAGGCGGTCAGGCACCGGCAGGCGTCAGCAGTTTGATCAGGACCTGGTCCGACACCGAGGCGGTGTTGAGCGGGTCGGCGTACTCCGGCAGCTCGGGGCGGAGGAAGCGGACGAAGTCGACGGTCAGCTTGAGGTCGGGCACCCCCTTGATCTGCTTGGCGTTGGCCTTGGCGGCGTCCTTCTTCAGCGCGCCGTAGCTGTCCCAGTCGGTGTAGGCGGTGACACCCCATTGCAGCACCTCGGGCAGGTTCGAGGGCCAGCGTCTGGCCACCTTCCAGGCGCCGCCGTCCTCCTTGTAGAGCGCGACGGCGACCCGGCCCAGCCTGGCCAGGACGAGGTCCACCCAGCCGTCCTTGACCGCCGTCTCCAGCGGCTTGGAGCTGCCGTCCTGGGTGAACTTGGCCTCCACCTGCCCGGCCGCGTCGGCGGTGCCGGTGGTGACGGACATCCACGCGGGCTTGTCGTACGTGCCGGGCTGGCGGGCCATGAGCCCGCCGAGCGAGAACTTGCGCGCGGGCCTGCCGCCCTTCTTGCCGGTGACCTTGACCCGGGCGTGCATGACGATGTCCCCGGCCAGTTCCTGGTAGACGAAGGGGCCGCGGAAGCCGTCGTACCAGGTGGAGGTCTTCGGCTCCAGGTAGAGCGCGCCCTTGGCGGTCTTGTTCACGTCGAGCTTGGCGATCCTGTCGACGTCCTTCTCGGTGTCGCTCAGCTTGCTCCACACGGCCAGCTCCGCGGCGTCGGCGAACTCGCTGGAGGCCGATCCGACCTCGCCGCCGGGCGCGGGCGCCTGGGCGTTCTGGACGGTGAGCACGCCGGGACCGGTGGGAGTGGGCGCCGCGGCGGTCCCGCAGCCGCTCACCACACCCGCCACTGCCAACATCCCTGCCACCTTTGCCCTCATAGCGGACATTCTGCCGTGAAATGCCGACGGGTGCCGTCGGGCGGCCCAGTACGATGACGGCCGTGCGCCCCTGGGATGCGTTCACCTCGGCAGAGGCGGAGGTCCGCGCGATGGTCGCGGACCCGCGCTGGCAGGGCCTGTCCGTGCCCGACCGCGCGCACGTCCTGGCGGCCAGGGTCCTGGTGACCCAGGACGGCGACCGCTGGCTCTACGGCGCGTACGCGCGCTGGCACCTGCACGACCCCGGCGACGGCCGCTGGCACCCCGCGCCGCCGCCCAGGGGCGAACGGGCGCGCAAGGTGGGGCACGCCACGGCCGCGCTGCCGGACCAGGTGGTGCCCACCGGGCCCGACTTCGCCGCCGAGCCCGGCTCGACCCAGGCGTTCATCGGCCCCGACGTGCTGCCGGTGGTGACCGAGCAGATCGCGGAGATGGTCCGCGGCGCCGGGCGCAAGTCGGAGCTGGACTACCCGCTGACCGCCTTCGGGGAGATCTTCGCCGCCGACGTGCCGAGCACGGTCGCCGCCGTCTGGGGGACGATCATGTGGTGCGCGTACGCGCCGGCCTTCGACGGCAACGAACGTCTGATCACCCTGTTCGGCGAGTACCTGCGCCGCTCGCTGCCCGGCGACGAATGGGTGCGCTGGCTGCCCGCGCCGCCGCTGCTCGACCTGGTCACGCTGGTGTCCGAGCGCACCCGCGCCGGCCGTCCGCGGGCCGCGCTCCGGCTGGCCGCGCTGATCGCCGACACCGCCCAGGTGCTGCTGTCCGACATCCGGTTCAGGCCGCGGGCGCTGGCGCTGCTCACGATGGTGGAGCCGGTGCTGCGCCGGCCCGGCCGCGACGACGCCACGGCCGCCCGGGGTGACGACGCCGTGCGCCGGGCCTGGCTCGACCGCTGCCCGCCGCGGCTGGCCCTGGCCCTGCTGCCCGAGACCGATCCCGACGCGTACTTCGCCCACTCGGTGTACGACCTGGTCGAGGCGCTGGGCTTCGTGAAGGACGCGTCCGGGGCGGCGGCGGCGTACCTGGCCGACCTGTCGGACTCCAGGAGGATGTTGCCCGAGCGGCTGAACCACCGGTTGCGGCGGGCGTACGTGGAGTTGGAGCGTGCCGGGCTGACGGGCACGTCGGCCGCCGAGCGCACTGAGCCGGAGGGCTTCGCCGCGCGTCCGGGCGGGGCGCCCGTGCCGCAGCCGGCGGTGGTGACGCCGCCCGACCGGGAGAGCAAGGCGGCCGTGCTGGGCGCCGCGTACGCCACCTGCCTGGCTTGGGGCCGGCTGACCGGCGCCAAGGTGCCGCAGCACGGCCTGGCCGGCCAGAGCGCGCTGGTCCGCGAGCTGATCCACGAACGCGACGACCACCACATCGGTCACCCGTAACGCACTATTACCGTTATTTCACCCTTACTCCGCCTATATCCCTCTATCACTTCAGTCACCGGGCAATTCGCTGAATTGTGATCTCGACTTCGGGAAATGATCCCTGTGGGGCCCCCGTGACGCCGAAAGGAATGACTCCGATGGGCCATGTCGCCGGAAGGGCCCTCGCCGTAACCTCGTAGAGGGTGTGGGCTGCGGAAGGAAGGACGACGCGGTGGGGCACGACGACCTGGACTCTCGGGTCCACGACCGTGTCGCGTTGGACGAGATTGCGCTCTACGCCGAGGTGCTCACGGCCGTGGCTGTCAGCGAGCGGCGGCTGACCTTGGACGAACTCGACGACGCGCTCGGATTGCGGACTTCGGCGAGTCGCTGAAGACCATCGAAAATTACCTGTCCCGGGCTCCTGTGGGGTCCGGGACAGTGGTTCCCGGCTATTACAGGTAACTAGTCAATCGAGGGTGTGCCTCTCCTACGTATGGAGGAGGCGACCCCCTACGACTTGACCAGGCGGGCGATGGCGGCCGACGCTTCCTTCACCTTCGCCTCGGCCTCCGGGCCGCCCGTGTTGATCGCGTCGGCGACGCAGTGGGAGATGTGCTCCTCCAGCAGCCCGAGCGCCACGGCCTGAAGGGCCCGCGTGGCCGCGGAGACCTGGGTGAGCACGTCGATGCAGTAGGCATCGTCGTCGACCATGCGCTGCAGGCCCCTGATCTGGCCCTCGATTCGCCGGAGGCGCGTCAGATATGCCTGCTTGTCTCCGCTGTACCCATGCATGCTTCTACGGTACCCGTAACCCGTATGAGCTAGCGGAGATCTGACAGCAGCTTCTCCCACTGTTCGGCGACTTCCTCGGCCGAGTGACGGACGGCGGTGTCGAGGGCTCCGGCCGCGAGCGAGCGCCGGCGGCGCTCGTCGTCGATGAGCGCGAGCAGCGCGCCCGCGAAGTGCTGCGCCTCGCTCTCGCTCTCGGGCACCAGCACGCCGTTGTAGCCGGTCGCCACGAACTCCCTGGGCCCCCGGGCGCCCTCGAAGGCCACCACCGGCACCCCGCACCCCATGGCCTCCAGCACGGTCATGCCCAGGTCTTCGCTGCGGGAGGGGTTGGCCACGATCGACGCCTTGGCGAACTCCCCCGCCAGGTCGGGCGTGACGCCCATGAAGTAGACGTGGTTGTGCAGGTCGAGCTCGTTCACCAGCGACCGCAGCCGCCGCTCCTCCGGGCCGCCGCCGTAGAGCCGCAGCCGCCAGTCGGGACGCTTGTCCGCCACGATCGCGAACGCCCTGATCAGCCGGTCGTACGCCTTGACCGACACCCACCGGCCCCCGGCCGCCACGATCCGGTTGTCCATCCGCGACCGCGGCCACGGGCCGCCCGGCAGCGCGTCCGGCACGGAGTGGACGGCGGACCCGTCGCCGAGCAGCCTCCCCCACTCCTCCTGGGCCGACTCCGTGGCCGTCACGACGGCGTCGAGGCGCGGGTAGAGCCGCTGCACCGGCCCGGGGACGGCGGGCCGCCCCCACTCCCTGGCGATCTTGATGGTTTCACGTGGAGCATGCCGCGCCACCTGGACGCCGATGCCCGGCCGGGTGGTGATCAGCACGTCGGACCTGAGCCCGCGCAGCAGCCGCCAGAGCGCCATCTCGGTGCGCATCTGGCCGCGCGGCAACAGGTGGCGCACCCCGGGACGGGCGTCGACCAGGCTGCGCATGGCCACCTTGGAGCCGACGGGGAAGAACGGCTTCTCCTTCTGCCGCCGGACGCTGATGACCTCGACCTCGTGCCGCTCGGACAGGGCGGTGGCGAGGTTGAGCGTGGCGCGCACGTCGCCGCGCATGCCGTACGCCGAGGCGAGGACCAGGCTGACCTTCATCCGCCCACCTCGATGCGCAGCTCGTCGTCGGCGGTGTAACAGGGCCGGACGGGCACGCCGTCGATCTCGGCCGAGGGATAGTGCAGCCGTCGTCGTTTGCCGTCGACGTCGTCGAGCCAGGCGCCGAGCCGCAGCGGCGTGGGCACGCCCTCGACCTCCAGCGCGGGCTCCCAGGTGCCGGCCGTGTCGGGGTCGGCCTCGACCACGTTCACCAGCGACACCGCCGCGTGGAAGCGCACCCCCTGGACGGTGGCGTTGGCCGACACCCGTTCCCTGGTCGGCCTGCGGTCGAGGGTGAGCGTGGCCTCGCGGCGCGCGTCGTCGTCCTCCAGCCCGGTGTACGCCAGCAGCCCCGTCACCTCGAACCGGCCCTCCCTGAACCAGATCGCCCGCACCTCGGCCACCGGCGCGGCGTCGGCTATCTTCAGGGCCAGAAACCCGTTCCGCGTCCGGTACGACCGGTAGGCCAGCGTCCGCCGGCACAGCGCGTACGCGTCGAGGTGGTCGAGCGAGAACCCCGGGTCGACGCTGCGCAGCCTGCTGCGGCTGCCCTCGTGCCGCAGGTAGGCGTCCCAGCGGCCGGCGGTCAGCTCCAGCGGCGCCAGCGAGACGGCCAGCGTGGCCTCCCGCGTCCGGCTTCCGGTGCGGCCCAGGCGCACGTCGCGCTCGACCCCCGTGGCGCGATGGCGCAGCACCAGCTCGGTGCCGTCACGCAGGGGCTCATCGATGGCGAGTCGCAGGGAGAGCACGTCGGCCAGGGTGACTTCGGCGTCCGTGACCACGACGCGCATCACTAGCCCCCTCCCCGTCGAATAAGGCCATGCGACGTTGAGGTTACCGTGATTTTCCCGTTATGTGGATGGGAGATTTCCAGCGAGGAGGCCCGTGACGTGCGGAACTCCTCTACAGAGCCTGTAGAGGAGTCCGACTTTTCGTGGTCAGGAAGCGCCCTTGACCGATTTGATCAACAGCTGCGCGACGTCCACGACTTCCAGCGATTCCTTGGCCTCGCCGTTGTTCTTCTTCTCGTTGATCGCGTCCCCGAGCATCACCATGCAGAACGGGCACGCGGTCGAGACGGTGTCGGGATTCGTGGTGAGCGCCTCGTCGACCCGCTCGGTGTTGATGCGCTTGCCGATGCGCTCCTCCATCCACATGCGCGCGCCGCCCGCGCCGCAGCAGAAGCCGCGGTCCTTGTGGCGGTGCATCTCCTGGGTCTGGACGCCGGGCACCTTCGACATGATGTCGCGGGGCTGGGAGTAGACCTTGTTGTGGCGGCCGAGGAAGCACGGGTCGTGGTAGGTGATCTTCTCCTCGATCGGCGTGACCGGGGTGAGCAGGCCCTCGTCCACCAGCTTCGACAGCAGCTGTGTGTGGTGCACGACCTCGTAGGTGCCGCCGAGCTGCGGGTACTCGTTGGCCAGCGTGTTGAAGCAGTGGGGGCAGGTCGCGACGATCTTCTTGACGCCGGCCTCGTTGAGCGTCTCGATGTTCTGCTGGGCGAGCATGTTGAACAGGTACTCCATGCCCAGACGGCGGGCCGGGTCGCCGGTGCACGCCTCCATCGGGCCGAGCACCGCGAACTTCACGCCCGCGATGTGCAGCAGCTCGGCGACCGCCTTGGTGGTCTTCTTGGCGCGGTCCTCAAGGGCGCCGGCGCAGCCCACCCAGAACAGGTACTCGGCGTCCTCGGGCATCTTCTCCTCGACCAGCTCGACCTCGAAGTCGAGCTCCTCGATCCAGTCGGCCCGCTTCATCTCGGACATGCCCCACGGGTTGCCCTTGTTCTCCAGGTTCTTCACCATCACCCCCGCCTCGGACGGGAACGACGACTCCACCATGACCTGGTAGCGGCGCATGTCGAGGATGTGGTCGATGTGCTCGATGTCCACCGGGCACTGCTCGACGCAGGCGCCGCAGTTGGTGCACGACCACAGCACGTCGGGGTGGATGACGCCGTCCTCGCCGACGAGCGGCTTCTCCAGCAGCGCGAGCACGTCGGTGTCGGCGTGCTCGGTGCTCGCGGCCATCAGGTACGGGGCCACCTTGAAGGCGTGGTCGCGCTGGTCGAGGATGAGCATTTTGGGCGAGAGCGGCTTGTCGGTGTTCCAGGCCGGGCACTGCGACTGGCAGCGGCCGCACTCGGTGCAGGAGTAGAAGTCGAGGAAGCCCTTCCAGGTGGTGTCGCCGATCTTGCCGCGGCCCAGGCGCTCGGCGTCGAGCTCCTCGTCCTCGAAGTCGACGAGCTTGCCGTCGACGCGCAGCTCCGACGCGGCGCCGAGCCCGTTGGGACGCCGGGAGAACAGCACGTTGAGCGGCGCGGTGAAGATGTGCAGGTGCTTGGAGTTCACCACGATGACCAGGAACACCAGCATGAAGCCGATGTGCAGGAGCAGCGCGATCTCCTCCAGCAGCGGGCTGGCCGGCAGCGCGTCGCCGAGCGCCAGGGAGACGAACGCGCCGGAGGAGTAGGGGAAGTTGCCGTTGGCCGCCGAGGCGCCGCGGGCCAGGAACAGCGTCCAGATGATGTTGAAGATCATGAACAGGACGAGCCACGCGCCGCCGAGGTGCGAGCCAGAGAAGCGCGACTTGCGGCCCAGCGTCTTGGGCGAGTTCTTGACCCGGATGATCGCGAAGGCGACCAGGCCGAGCAGACACGCGACCGCGATGAAGTCCTGGAGGAAGCCGAGCACGCCCCAGGTGCCGATGAGCGGGATGTGGAAGTCGGGCTCGCCGGTGATCGCGCCCTGGATGATCGCGCCGTACGCCTCGATGTAGACGGTCAGCAGGATGAAGAACGCCCACATGACGAAGAAGTGGGCCGTGCCGGACGGCGTCCACTTCAGCAGCTTCTTCTGGCCGAAGACCTCGACGAGCTGGGCCTTGAGCTCGTCGGCGGCGTGCTCCTTGGCGTACTCGACGCGTTCGGGCGCGGGTGGCCCGGAGGTCGCCAGCTTGAACAGGAACAACACCCTGCGGCCGGCGACGGCCACCGCCAGGACGGTCATGACCAGCCCGATGATCGCTACCCAGAGCACGGGGTCCTCCCACAGACGACGATGGCTGCCAGCATACGGACACGTGTTTCCAGGAAGCTTACCGGCCAGTAACTTCCCGGGATGACATCCATACCCTATGGTCAGTGCCCTATACAGAACAATGCTCTACGCCGTGAAGTACCTCTGTATGGTCGGCGCGATCAGCTCGACCAGTTCCTCCGGATCGGCGCTGGCCAGCGGCTCCAATTGGATCACGTAGCGGCCCATGATCACGCCGTACATCTGGCCAAAAGCCGCCTCGATGCGTAGGTGCGGAACACCAAGGCGGTCGGCCACCTGGAAGAGCAGCGCGTTGGTGATGAACTCGCGGAACATCGCCGCCGCCTGCTCGTTCGTGAGCGCCGAGCGCATCAGGGCGATCATCGGCTCGCGGGTCGCCGGCTCGGCGGTCACCCGCAGGATCATCCGCACCAGCCGCTCGCCGATCTCCTCGCGCGGGCCGTCCAGCAACAGCGGGACGACCTCGTCAGGGGTGATCGGCAGCTGCATGGCCGCCGCGAACATGCCCTCCTTGGTCTCGAAGTAGTGGTGGACCAGAGCCGGGTCGACCTTGGCCTCCCGTGCGATCCCGCGCACGGTGGCCTTGTCGAAGCCCTTCTCGGCGAACACCCGCCGCGCCGCCGTCAGGATCTCGCCGCGCGTGTCGGCCGACCCGGGCCTGCGACCGGGCCGGCGTCGTACGTTGCTCATGGCCGCGCCCCGCCGGTCACCGGCCCACCGCCAGGTACACCCGCATCGGCACCGACAGCACGCCCTCGGGGAAGGCCTTCCTGAGCTCCCCGCGCTGCCGCCCGACCAGCTCGTCGGCCGCGTCCGGCGACAGCGCCGCCATGTACGAATGGGAGCGCAGATCGAGCAGGAAGTCCTCGATGCCGACCAGCCGCGTCCACGGGATCCAGCGCTCCTGGACCACCTCGAAGGCCGCGGCGATCGGCGGCACCGACCACTCCTCGACCGCCGGCCCCCAGTACGTGGGCACCGCCTCGGCCAGCCGCGCCTCGTAGGCGGCCAGCCACTCGGCCTGCGCCGCGTGGTGCAGGTTCCAGCAGCCCGCGATCGCGCCGCCGGGCCGCAGCACCCGCCGGGCCTCGGCGATCGAGACGACCGGGTCGAGCCAGTGCCACGACTGGGCGTACGTCACCAGGTCGGCCACCCCGTCGGCCAGCGGCAGCGCGTTGCCGTCAGCGATCACCGCGGCGACCGCGGGCGGCTCGCCGTCGATCCGCGTGACCAGCCGGGCCAGCATCTCCGCCCCCGGATCGACCGCGATCACCCGGGAGCCGCGGGCCCGCAGCGCGTGCGTCAGGATGCCCGTGCCCGCGCCCACGTCGATCGTGGTGGCGCCGTCGAGCTCGATCCCGGTCACCTCGGTGAGCACGCGGTACATCTCGTCGGGATAGGACGGGCGCCCCGCGTCGTAGGCGTCGGCCACGCTGTCGAAGACCCGCGCGAGGTCTCTGGTCGGCCCCACGTTCCTGGTCGGCCCCACGTTCATCGGGACGCCGCCAGGTGCAGACGGGCGAAGGCGAGCGCCTCGGCCAGGTCGTCGACGCGCTCGGTGCGGCTGGCCGCCTTGCGGGTGTTGATCTCCAGCACCACCAGGCCGCCGTAGCCGGAGTTCGCCAGGCGTTCCAGGATCTGGGCGCACGGCTGGTTGCCCCTGCCGGGGACCAGGTGCTCGTCCTTGTTGGTCACGCCCATGCCGTCGGCCAGGTGGAGGTGGGCGAGCCGGTCGCCGAGCTTGGTGGCCATCTCCATGGCGTCGGAGCCGGACACCGCGGTGTGCGACAGGTCGAGGGTGACCTGCGGGAAGTCGTAGTCGATCGGGTTCCAGTCGGGCGAGTACGGCACCACGTCGTTGCCCCTGGCGCGCAGCGGGAACATGTTCTCGACCGCGAACGTGACATCGGTCTCGTCACGCATGCGGGCCAGGCCGTTCTCGAAGTCGCGGGCGTAGTCGCGCTGCCAGCGGAACGGCGGGTGCACCACGACGGTCGAGGCGCCGAGGCGCTCAGCGGCCTTCTGCGCCCTGACCAGCTTGGCCCAGGGGTCCCTGCCCCACACCCGCTGCGTCACGAGCAGGCAGGGCGCGTGGATCGCCAGGACGGGCACCTGATAGTGCTCGGACAGCCGCTCGATCACGTCGATGTCCTGGCTCACCGGATCGGCGCCGACCATGATCTCGACACCGTCGTAGCCCAGGCGCGCGGCCAGTTCGAACGCGTCGGGAGTGCGTTCTGGATATACCGAGGCGGTGGACAATGCGATCTTCGCATTGGGCACGCGGATGACATCAGCCACGTTGCCAGCCTAAGCCGGAGAAGCGCCTCTGGCGCGTGAGCCCCACCAGATAGCCCTACCCAACCCCCCATCCCACCCCAAAGACGCTCCCCAGAACCCCGCTACGGTTGGGGCCATGCCACGGATAGCCAGAGGCGCGATCCCCAGCCCGAACATCTGGAACGCTCCCCAGGTCTACGAGCTGGAGAACCGCGCCGTGGACCCCCAGGGCGCGGCCGACGCCGCGATGCGCGAGCTGCGTCCCTGGGCCGGCGCGACCGTGCTCGACATCGGCTGCGGCACCGGCTTCCACCTGCCCGTCCTGGCCGCCGACGCGGCCTCCGTGATCGGCGTCGAGCCCCACGGCGACCTGGCCGGCCTGGCCCGCCGCCGCTGCGCGAACCTGCCCAACGTCTCGGTGCACGCCGCCGCCGCCCAGGACCTCCCGCTGCCCGACGCCAGCGTCGACGTGGCCATGGCCCGCTGGGCCTACTTCTTCGGCCCCGGCTGCGAGCCCGGCCTGCGCGAGCTGTCCCGCGTCGTCCGCCGCGGCGGCGCCGCGTTCGTCATCGACCTCGACGCCACCCGCGGCCCGTTCGGCCGCTGGTTCTCCCGCACGGTGCCGACGTACTCGGCGCGCGAGGTGGAGGCGTTCTGGGTGCGCCAGGGCTGGCAGCGGCGGCCGCTCGACCTCACGATGACCTTCGAGCGCCGGGCCGACCTGGAGGCCGTGCTGCGCATCGAGTTCGCCCCCGAGGTGGCCGAGCAGGCCATCGCGGAGACCCCCGGCCTGGAGCTCTTCTACCCGAACGTACTGCGCTGGCGCTACTTCTGAGTCCAGACGGCGGGCACTCCCTCGCGCATCTAATGGCCTCACTGCGTGAGGCGGGCTCGGTCGCCAAACGCCGCCGCCTTCCCCCGCTCTGGTCGCTGCGCTCCCGCCGCTCCTCCAGGCACCGGCACTCCCTCGCGCATTCTCATGGCCTCACTGCGTTCGGCAGCTCGGTCGCCACACGCCGGCGCCTTCCCCCGCTCTGGTCGCTGCGCTCCCGCCGCTCCTCCAGGCGACGGCACTCCCTCGCGGCTTGACATTGACGTCGGTGTCAACGTTTACCGTGGTGGCATGCGCATCGGGGAGCTGGCGGAACGCACCGGGGTGAGCACCCGTTCACTCCGTTACTACGAGGAGCACGGCCTGCTCTCGGCCAGACGCGGACCCAACGGCTACCGCGAGTACGCCGAGGAGGACGTCAAGCTGGTGGCCGAGATCCGGTCGCTGCTCTCGGTCGGCTTCACGCTGGAGGACACCCGTCCCTTCGTCGACTGCCTGCGCTCGGGCCACAGCTCGGGCGGTTCCTGCCAGGAGTCCGTCGAGGTCTACCAGCGCAAGATCATGCAGATCGACGAGGAGATCCGGGTGCTGCTCGCCCGCCGCGCCGAGGTCGCCGCCCAGCTCGCCCAGTCGTGTCCCGGCTGCTTCGTAAGGGGAGACAAATGATCACGTTGACCACCGACAACTTCGAGGAGCAGGTACTCAAGAGCGACAAGCCGGTGCTGGTCGACTTCTGGGCCGAGTGGTGCCCGCCGTGCCGCATGGTGGCCCCCGTCCTCGACGAGATCGAGGCCGAGCACGGCCTGGCCATCGGCAAGCTCAACACCGACGAGAACCCCGAGATCATGTCCCGTTACGGCGTGATGGGCCTGCCCACGCTGCTGCTGTTCGAGAACGGCGAGCCCGTCAGGCAGATCGTCGGCGCGCGGCCCAAGCGCCTGCTGGTGCAGGAACTGGGCCTCACGCGGTAGTCGAGGATTGTCGGCACGGGCCGCTAGCCTGCTCGACATGGCCAAGACAGCGCAGAAGCCCGGTTACCGCTGTGCCGAGTGCGGCTGGCGCACCAGCAAGTGGGTCGGCAGGTGCGGCGAGTGCCAGGCGTGGGGCACTGTCGACGAGGAGGGCGCGCGCGCCGGGGTCAACGTCGTCCAGGGCGGCGCCACCACCGGGCCCGCGCTGCCCATCGGCCAGGTCAAGGCCGAGGTGGCCGCGGCCCGCACCACCGGGGTGAGCGAGCTCGACCGGGTGCTCGGCGGCGGCCTGGTGCCCGGCGCGGTGGTGCTGCTGGCCGGCGAGCCCGGCATCGGCAAGTCCACGCTGCTGCTGGAGGCCGCGGCCCGCATCGCCGAGCGCACCACCGTCCTCTACGTGACGGGCGAGGAGTCGGCGGCCCAGGTGCGCCTGCGGGCCGACCGCATCGGCGCCATCCAGGACAACCTCTACCTCGCCGCCGAGACCGAGCTGTCGGCGCTGATCACCCACGTCGACAAGGTCGAGCCCAGCCTGCTGGTGGTCGACTCGGTCCAGACGGTCGGCTCGGCCCAGGCCACCGGCGTGCCGGGCGGCGTGACCCAGGTGCGCGAGGTGGCCGCCAACCTGGTGCGCATGGCCAAGGAGCGCAACCTCGCCACGGTCCTCGTGGGCCACGTCACCAAAGAGGGCTCGATCGCCGGCCCCCGCACCCTCGAACACCTGGTCGACGTCGTGCTCAACTTCGAGGGCGACCGCCACTCCCGGCTGCGCATGGTCCGCGCGATCAAGAACAGGTTCGGCCCCACCGACGAGGTCGGCTGCTTCGACCTGCACGAGCGCGGCATCGAGGGCATCACCGACCCGAGCGGGCTGTTCGTCTCCCGGCGCAGCGAGCCGGTCGCCGGCACCTGCGTCACGGTCACCGTCGAGGGCACCCGCCCGCTGCCCGCCGAGGTGCAGGCGCTGGTGGCCCGCACCGAGGCCCAGCAGCCGCGGCGCACGTCCTCGGGGCTCGACACCTACCGCGTCCAGATGATCCTCGCCGTGCTGGAGCGCCGGCTCAACGCCCGGCTCGGCGGCTGCGACGTGTTCACCGCCACCGTGGGCGGCATCAAGCTGGCCGATCCGGCCGTCGACCTGGCGGTCATGCTCGCCGTCGCGAGCGCCGCCGGCGACAAGCCGCTGCCGCCCGGTCTGGTGGCCCTCGGCGAGGTGGGCCTGGCGGGCGAGTTGCGCCCGGTCAAAGACGTGCGCAGGCGGCTGACGGAGGCGTCCAGGCTGGGCTTCAAGCGGGCGCTCGTGCCCGCCGGATCCCTGGAGACGGGCGGCGGGAAGCGCAACGGGCAGCGGGCTCTGGTGCCCGTCGGGCCCGTGGCGTTCGCCCCCGGGTTCGAGGTCGTCCAGGCCGAGAACGTCTGGGACGCACTCACGCACGTCACATAGCACGGCTAAGCTGGGCGTGACCAATCGACACGGGGGTCAGGTGGACAGGAGTCTTGACGACCGCCGTCGCGACGCTTTGGCCGCCGTGGCGCCGGGCACTCCGCTGCGCGACGGCCTGGAGCGCATCCTGCGCGGGCAGACCGGCGGCCTGATCGTGCTCGGCCACAACAGGACCGTCGAAGAGGTCTGCAGCGGCGGCTTCGAGCTCGACGTCGAGTTCTCGGCCACCCGCCTGCGCGAGCTCGCCAAGATGGACGGCGCGATCGTGGTGAGCAACGACCAGAAGATCGTGCGCGCGGCCGTGCACCTCGTCCCCGACCCCGCGATCCCCACCGACGAGTCGGGCACCCGCCACCGCACCGCCCAGCGCGTGGCCAGGCAGACGGGCCTGCCCATCATCGCGATCAGCAAGTCCATGCGGATCATCGCCCTTTACCTCGACGGCATCCGCTACGTGCTGGAGGAGTCCGCGGCCATCCTGTCCAAGGCCAACCAGGCCCTGGCCACCCTTGAGCGCTACAAGCACCGGCTCGACGAGGTCTCCGGCACGCTGTCGGCGCTGGAGATCGAAGACCTCGTCACCGTGCGCGACGTGTCGGCGGTGGCCCAGCGCCTGGAGATGGTCCGGCGCATCTCCGACGAGATCAAGGGCTACGTGGTCGAGCTCGGCACCGACGGGCGGCTGCTGTCGTTGCAGCTCGACGAGCTGGTGGCGGGCGTCGACTCCGAACGCGAGCTGGTCGTGCGCGACTACCTGCCGGCCCCCGCGAGCCGCCGCCAGAAGCGCCTGGCCGAGGCCCTGCACGACCTCGACCACCTGTCCGGAGCCGAGCTGCTCGACCTGTCGGCCGTGGCGCACGTGCTGGGCCACGGCGGCGCCGAGCGGCTCGACAGCCCGGTGAGCCCGCGCGGCTTCCGGCTGCTGGCCAAGGTGCCCCGGCTGCCCGCCACGGTGGTCGACCGCCTGGTCAACCACTTCGGCGGCCTGCAGAAGCTGCTTGCGGCCAGCATCGACGACCTCCAGGAGGTGGGCGGCGTCGGGGAGTCGCGCGCCCGCAGCGTCCGCGAGGGCCTGTCCCGCCTGGCCGAGTCGTCGATCCTCGAACGTTACGTCTGAGGCCGGGCCGCTCACCGCAGGTGGAAGACGCCCTTGCCACTGCGCAGCGCGCCCATGCGGGCGGTGGCCACGTACGTGCCGGGCAGGGCGGCGGCCGGGGTCGCCCGGCAGTCGGTGCTCGACCGGCGCCGGTCCCACTCCAGGGTGCGCACGTACGGGATCCCGCGCTGCAGCTCCCTGACCTCGGTGCCCACCCCGCTGACGCAGTCAGCGGTGGACCAGATGCGGTCGGCGCCCGAGGTGATGCGGATCTCCATGGCCCGCGGCCCGACGTCGGCCGTGCACATCACCGGCCCGGTGTTGACCAGCGTGACGATGAAGGTCGGACGCGACGCGCCGGTGTAGATCGGCTCCTTGCCGCCCTGGAGGCTCAGCACCAGGCTGTCCTGCGGGCACGGCTCCCCCGGCCGCCTCGGCTTGGCGGACGGGCTCTCCTTGGGCGCGGGGGTGGGCGACGGGCTGGCCGTCCCCATGGCGAGCGTGCGCAGGCCCGCGAGCAGCGGATCGGTGGCCGGCGTCGCGCTCGGCGAGCTCTGCGCGCTGGACGAGCGTTCCGGCCCGGAGCCGCCACTGGAGCACGCCCACGCCACCACGGCCACCACGACGAGCACGGCCACCAGCACGCTCATGCGACGCCGCCAGTAGACGTCACCGCCGTCGCCACCCATCGAATCCGGATCCATAGGCACAGCATGGTAATTGATCGGCTACCAACAGTGACGACACGCCGAACAAGCCCGTCTACGAATACGCTTGACCGCGTGGTTGAGCCGAACCTCCTGCACGCCCCCGTTCTGGAGTGGTACGAGGACAACGCCCGAGACCTCCCCTGGCGCGCCGACGACGCGACCCCGTGGGGAGTGCTGGTCAGCGAGATCATGCTGCAGCAGACCCCGGTCGCCCGCGTCCTGCCGGTGTGGCTGGAGTGGATGGCCCGCTGGCCCACGCCCAAGTCGCTGGCCGCCGAGCCGCCGGGCGAGGCCGTCCGGCATTGGGGCCGGCTCGGTTATCCGCGCCGGGCGCTGCGCCTGCACGCCTGCGCCCGAGCCATCGCCGACGAGCACGGCGGCGAGGTGCCCGCCGACCACGCGACGCTGCTGGCCCTGCCCGGCATCGGGGAGTACACCGCCGCCGCGGTCGCCAGCTTCGCGTACGGCGGCCGGCACGCCGTCCTGGACACCAACGTGCGGCGGGTGTTCGCGCGGGCCGTACGGGCCGAGGAGTACCCGCCCACGGCCACCTCGGCGGCCGAGCGGCGGCTGGCCGAGTCGCTGCTGCCCGAACTGGGCGCGGCCCGCTGGGGCGTGGCCGTGATGGAGCTGGGCGCGCTCGTCTGCACGGCCCGCGCGCCGCGCTGCGCCGACTGCCCGATCGCCGACCTGTGCGCGTGGCGGCTGGCCGGCAAACCACCCCACACCGGTCCCGCCCGCAAGGGCCAGACGTACGCCGGCACCGACCGCCAGTGCCGCGGCCGCCTGCTCGCGGTGCTCCGCGCGGCGCACGGCCCGGTGCCGAAAGCGGCCCTCGACGTGGTGTGGGACGACTCGACCCAGCGCGAACGCGCCCTCGACGGCCTGGTCGCCGACGGCCTGGCCGAGGTGCTCGACGACGGCACGTACCGGCTGCCGCACTCCTGAACGCCCGCTAGGCCATCCACGGGGGCACGGTGCGGTCCGTGCCCTTCGGCGCCAGGTCGCAGGCGTCGGGCGCGGACTCGCCGCTGGGGTTGTAGACCTCCACGCCCGGCGGCGCGACCACGATCGAGACGAACCCGTGCTCGGGGTCGGCGAACATCTGCCGGCTCACGTCGGCCGGCAGGACCATGGTGTCGCCCGGCCCGACCTCGAACCGCTCGCCGCCCAGGTCGACGACCGCGCCGCCGGCCAGCCAGGTCCACACCAGCTCGCGGTCGGCGGCGTGCACCGGGCCCTCCATGCCGGGGTTGGCGTCCACCCGCCACATGACCTGCCCGGCCCTGCCCTGGGTGGGCGAGGCGAGCGTGGTCATCAGGCCGTTGGGCGTACGGACTTGGCGGGCGTCGGCGGACATCACGACAGGCATCAGACGAACTCCTTCTCTGCGGTGGGCACGGCTGCGCGCCGCGCGTCCTCGGTGGTGATCAGGCGATCCACGGCGGGGTGCCGAGGTCGGCGCCCTCGGCGCTGACGGCCCTGGCGCCCGCGGCCGCGGTGACGACGGCCGCGTAACCGGCCTCCGCGTCGGCCAGCACCCTGCGCACCACGTGGGCGGGCATGACGACGGTGTCGCCCTGCCCGACCTCGAAGCGCTCGTCGCCCAGCTCGACGGTGGCCCCGCCGGAGAGCCAGCTCCACACCTGCTCGCTGTCGAAGTCGTGCCGGGGGCCCTGCGCGCCCGGCTTCGCGTCGACCCGCCAGAACGAGCGGGAGGCCCCGCCCTGCGTCGGCGAGGCGAAAGTGGTCATGACCCCGGAGGGGGTCTCGGAACGCCGGGAATCCGCGTCACGAATGACAGACACGCTCGAACCCCTTAAGATAGGCAACTACGTTGTCCATATAGTTAACCAGGTTGTCTATCTTGTCAAGCGACACCCCAGGCTTCGAACTGCCTCTACGACTTCTGCTGGCCTTCCGCACGCTCATCGACGAGCTGCACGCCGAGCTGGCCCGCCAGGGCCATCCGGACCTCCGTCCGAACCACGGGTTCGTCATGCAGGCGATCGGCACACGCGGCACGACCGCCGTCGACCTGGGCCGTACCCTGGGCGTGTCGAAGCAGGCCGCGGGCAAGACGATCGAGACCCTCGAACGCGCCGGCTACGTCGAGCGCACCAGGGACGACTTCGACACCCGGCGCAAGATCGTGCGCCTCACGCCCCGCGGCGTCGACGCGCTCGACCGCTCGGCCCGCATCTTCGACGACCTGCGCGCCCGATGGGCCGCGGAGCTGGGCGAGGACCGCCTGCGGGCCTTGGAGTCGGACCTGCGCAGGATGACGCCGGCGAACATGTGGCGGCTGGACACGCCAGGCTGGTTCGCCGGCCTCTGAGTGGATCAGCCGAGCCGGAACCGGTGCGCGGGCGCGACCGGCCCCGGCCTCTCGATCAGGCGGCCAGTTGCAGGCCGAGGCTGGTCAGGTTCGTACGGGCCCAGGCCAGCTCCTCGGCCAGCAGCGACACCAGCGCGCCCGGCCCCTTCGCGCGCCCCGGCACGAACAGGTTGTGCGTCTCGACCTCGATGTGCGCGCTCCCGCTGACCGCGCCCGACAACATCGCGGTCAGCGTGTCGTGCAGCACCGCGCCGGTGCTCGGCGTCTCGCCCGTGTGGTTGTGCACGTGCCCCAGCTTGACGACGGGCGCGCCGGCCTCCGCCAGGCCCTTCAGCGCCGCGCCGGGCTCCTCGGCCCCGCAGGCGAGGTGACAGGCGTCCAGGCACACGCCCAGGTGCTCGGAGTCGATGCCGCCCACCCGCTCCAGCGCCTGCTCGGTCGTCTCCAGGACGCACCCCGGCCACGGCTCGAAGCCGACCCTGATGGTCTTCCCGGTCACGCTGTAGATGCCGCGCAGCTCGCGGGCCAGCCGCTCCAGGCGGCGCGTGGCGATGGCGTGCAGGTCGGCGGGCCAGTCGCGGCGCCAGCCGATCGGGATCGTCGAGATGCTGCCGAACCGTACGTCGTCGGGCAGCAGGAAGGCCAGGATCTTGGCCAGCGCCATGGTGTAGCGGTAGCGCTCGGGCTTGGCCCAGTCGGGGCCGGGGACCTCCTGGTTGCGCCCGCCGGTGCCGTTGAGGCTGACGACCTCCAGGCCGCGCTCCTCCAGGGAGCGGCGCAGCCGTACGAGCTCGATGCGGTCGGCCGTGAGGTGGTCGGCGACGCCGGGCGACAACCACAGCCCGATGCCCATCCGCTCCACACCCAGCCTCTTGCGCACCGGCACCGCGTAGCGGGTCAGGTGCGCGATCAGGTTCTCCAGGTCCTCGGCAGGGTGGATGCCTGCGTTGTAGGCGAGGTGAACGAGCGTTCCGTCGTTGTGACGCAGGCGCATCGGTTCCTCCACGGCTTGCTTGAGTGTTCCCGTCGCCCGCCTCAGACGCGCGAACCCGGTGTGAGCATGCCTGCTTCCGGGTGGCGCACGCGTCCGCCCTGAGTTGATTACTCACTACTCCCCAGGGAGCAGCTCCGACTCTAGGAACACGCTCTTGCGGATCACTTGGATGAGACTTGGCGATGCTCTACGCAGTGTAGTACTACTACCGGTGGCGGTGTACCCACCCATCCAACAATTAAGCAACAACCCACCCCCTCGCCCCCAACGAGCGACGGGCTCACCCCAGACGGGCAAACAAGAGCCCCGCCGCCCTCTCAGCGCCCAGGACAAGAGCCCGAGACCGACGACCAGACCGCGAACCAAGAACCGGAGACCCGGGCCGGAGAACGGAGACCGGGGTCGGGGGCCGGGGACCAGGGATGGGTCCGGAGACCGGGACCGGCGGGACCGGGACCGGTGGGACCGGGACCGGGACCGGAGTCGGGGACCGGAGACAGGAACCGTGAGTCGGAGACCGGGACCGGAGACCGGGACCGGAGACCGTGGGTCGGGGGCCGTCGGTCGGAGGCCATCGGTCGGGAGCCAGGACCGGAGACGGGGACCGTGGGGCGGAGACCGGGACCGGAGACCGTGGGTCGGGGGCCGTCGGTCGGAGGCCGTCGGTCGGAGGCCGTCGGTCGGAGGCCGTCGGTCGGGGACCGTCGGTCGGGGACCGTCGGTCGGGGACCGTCGGTCGAGAGCCAGAACCGGAGACGGGGACCGTGGGGAGGCCGAGACCGGAGACCGTGGGCCAGGACCGGAGACCGGAGACGGGAGCCGTGGGTCGAGGGTCGAGGGTCGAGGGTCGAGGGTCGAGGGTCGAGGGTCGAGGGCAGCATTAGGCCGGTTGCCGTTGCGCCGGGCGTATTGCGGCTCCGGGGCTCTCCTGGTCGCCGACAAGGGGGCCTGGGCTCTCGTTTACCCCCTGCGGCGAGTCGTCGCCGCGTTGGGCGTCCGAGGGCCGGGGGGCGAGGCCGAGGGCCGGGGCCGGGGCCGGGTCGGGAGGCCGAAGCCGAGGGCCGGGGGCCAGAAGCTGGGGGCCGACTCCTGGGGGCCGGAAGCCCAGGAGTCGGGGGGCCGGAAGCTGGGGGCCGGGGCCGGGGCCGGGGGCCGGGGCCGAAGGGCCGGGGGCCGGGGCCGAAGGGCCGGGGGCCGGGGCCGAAGGGCCGGGGGCCGGGTTGGGGTTGGGAACGCGAAAACCCCCGCCGGGGCGGGGGTTTTCGGTGATTGGTCGGTCAGTGCTGGATCGGGGCGGCGATCGCCGCGGCCGAGTCCGGGACCGCCGTGGCGGACTCGCCCTTGAAGACGAACTTGGCGTTGTCGCCTTCGCCCTCGATCGTCACCTTCACGACCTGCCCCGGACGGAGCTCGCCGTAGAGGATCTTCTCGGACAGGGAGTCCTCCAGCTCGCGCTGGATCGTACGGCGCAGCGGCCGGGCGCCCATGACCGGGTCGTAACCGCGGTCGGCGAGCAGCTGCTTGGCCTCCGGGGAGACCTCGAGACCCATGTCGCGGTCCTTCAGCCTGGCGTCGACCTGGGCGAGCATCAGATCCACGATCTTGATGATCTCGTTCGGCGTCAGCTGGTGGAAGACCACGATGTCGTCGACACGGTTGAGGAACTCGGGCCGGAAGTGCTGCTTGAGCTCCTCCTGGACCTTCGCCTTCATCCGCTCGTAGTTGGACTCGGTGTCGTTGGACTTCGCGAACCCGACCCCGATGCCCTTGGAGATGTCCCGGGTGCCGAGGTTGGTGGTCATGATGATGACCGTGTTCTTGAAGTCGACCACGCGGCCCTGGGCGTCGGTCAGGCGACCGTCTTCCAGGATCTGCAGCAGCGAGTTGAAGATGTCGGGGTGGGCCTTCTCGATCTCGTCGAACAGGACCACGGAGAACGGCTTGCGCCGCACCTTCTCGGTGAGCTGACCGCCCTCCTCGTAGCCGACGTAGCCGGGAGGCGAGCCGAACAGCCGGGAGACGGTGTGCTTCTCCATGAACTCCGACATGTCCAGGCTGATCAGAGCGTCTTCGTCGCCGAAGAGGAACTCCGCCAGAGCCTTGGACAGCTCGGTCTTACCGACACCGGACGGGCCGGCGAAGATGAACGAGCCACCGGGACGGCGCGGGTCCTTCAGACCGGCGCGGGTACGCCGGATGGACCGCGACAGGCCCTTGATGGCGTCGTCCTGGCCGATGATCCGCTTGTGGAGCTCGTCCTCCATGCGGAGCAGGCGCTGGGACTCCTCCTCGGTCAGCTTGAAGACCGGGATGCCGGTGGCGGTCGCCAGGACCTCGGCGATGAGCTCCTGGGTGACCTCGGCCACGACGTCCATGTCGCCGGCCTTCCACTCCTTCTCCCGCCGCTCGCGCTTGAGCTGGAGCTGCTTCTCCTGGTCGCGGAGCGCAGCGGCCTTCTCGAAGTCCTGCGCGTCGATCGCGGACTCCTTGTCGCGGCGGACGTTGGCGATCTTCTCGTCGTACTCGCGCAGGTCCGGCGGAGCGGTCATCCGGCGGATGCGCATCCGGGAACCGGCCTCGTCGATGAGGTCGATCGCCTTGTCGGGCAGGTAGCGGTCGCTGATGTAGCGGTCGGCCAGCTGCGCGGCGGCCACCAGGGCGTCGTCGGTGATGGAGACGCGGTGGTGGGCCTCGTAGCGGTCGCGCAGACCCTTGAGGATCTCGATCGTGTGGCTGAGAGAGGGCTCGGCCACCTGGATCGGCTGGAAGCGGCGCTCCAGCGCGGCGTCCTTCTCGAGGTACTTGCGGTACTCGTCGAGGGTGGTGGCGCCGATCGTCTGCAGCTCGCCGCGGGCCAGCATCGGCTTGAGGATGCTGGCGGCGTCGATCGCGCCCTCGGCGGCGCCCGCGCCGACGAGCGTGTGCAGCTCGTCGATGAACAGGATGATGTCGCCGCGCGTGCGGATCTCCTTGAGCACCTTCTTCAGGCGCTCTTCGAAGTCACCGCGGTAGCGCGAGCCGGCGACCAGGGCGCCGAGGTCAAGCGTGTAGAGCTGCTTGTCCTTCAGCGTCTCGGGCACCTCGCCCCTGACGATCTTCTGCGACAGGCCCTCGACGACGGCGGTCTTGCCGACGCCGGGCTCGCCGATCAGCACCGGGTTGTTCTTGGTCCTCCGGGAGAGGACCTGCATGACCCGCTCGATCTCCTTCTCACGGCCGATGACCGGGTCGAGCTTGCCCTCGCGGGCCGCCTGGGTCAGGTTGCGGCCGAACTGGTCGAGCACCAGGGACGTGGACGGCGCCGACTCCTGGGGACCGCCCGCGGCGGCCGGCTCCTTGCCCTGGTAACCGTGGAGCAACTGGATGACCTGCTGCCGGACACGGTTGAGATCAGCTCCAAGCTTGACCAGCACCTGGGCGGCCACACCCTCACCCTCGCGGATGAGCCCGAGCAGGATGTGCTCGGTGCCGATGTAGTTGTGACCCAGCTGCAAAGCCTCACGGAGCGACAGCTCGAGGACCTTCTTGGCCCGCGGGGTGAACGGAATGTGCCCCGACGGAGCCGACTGGCCCTGGCCGATGATCTCCTCGACCTGCTGGCGCACACCCTCAAGGCTGATGCCGAGGCTCTCCAGAGCCTTGGCGGCTACGCCCTCACCTTCATGGATCAAACCAAGAAGAATGTGCTCAGTGCCGATGTAGTTGTGGTTGAGCATCCTGGCCTCTTCTTGGGCCAAGACGACAACACGCCTCGCTCGGTCGGTGAACCTCTCGAACATCTCGTCGCTCCTCACAGAGCGGTCAGTCAGGCCGGTAAATCCGGTCCCGTCATCCCGCATGCTAGCCCTGGCTCGGCGAACCGTGCCCACTGCCGCTGACACGCTCTATAGCAGAGACGTTCCCCGAGAGCAGGGCGTTCACCCTCTATCCAACTACTGTTCGGGGGTGACGTGTTCCCGATACGCCGCAAGCGAACGATGTTTAGGCGCTTCCCGGAAGCGCCTGGAATTCGACGCCCGCGGCCCAGGGCGGACCAACACGGATCGGCCGTCGGACGCCGGGGCGAAGCCGGCCCTGGGGTGCCCGCCGGCCACGCATCTCCGATGCCCGCGCCCGTATCTGTTACGTAATCATCGTATGTGCTGCTCCAAACCGCGTCCAAGCGCGGACGCTACGCCCTGAGCACAACTCGGCACGCAACGCCCCCGCGCCTATTCCCCATCGGGTCAGCCGGGTTACCGATCGCGGTGCGCAGGAGGGTCGTGCGACGGGACAATGTGCGGCACACGGGAGAGGCCACCGGTTTTCCATCGTGTCCCACCAGCCGCACGCCCGCGTTTTGCCGGTCGTCCGCGGCCGGTCCGCCGAGAAGCCCGGAGACGGGCCCGGAAGAGAAGCCCCAAGACGGCCCGAAGAGAGACTCGAACAAGCCCCGACAAGCCCCGAGAACCCCGCACAAGACCGTAAGAAAGCGGAAGTGCCCGGTGACGGAAGGGGGCCTGCGGCGGCGCTCGGGAAGGGCCCGCTGCCCGAATGCGTGGCGGAGCGTCACCGCTTTGCGCGTACGCCGCAGGAGCCGGGAAGGTGAACATTGCGGCGGGTGACGGCATTGGCGCGTTCCCGCCGCGGGCGACGAAGACGGACAGCGAGCCCGGCGGCCCGGGAATTGACCCGGACGCCGACCGCCAAGCCCGGCACGTTCCACTCCCACGCGACGCCTTGTCCGGCGCCACAGGTGAGCAATACGCCCACATTTGGGCGGATTAGAAGATCAACAAGTGGTCGGGGGATTCACGCACTTCCCACAAAAACGATCATGCGCTTATGGCGCTCGCCGGGGTCCTAGGCGAACGGCATAAGCGCATGGTCAGGAGATGGCTCTCTTGACGAGGCTCAGTGAGCCGCTTCGTACTTCTCCACGACGGTGGAGGCGATCCTGCCGCGCTCGCTGACCGGCAGGCCGTGGGCCTTGGCCCACTGCCGGATCTCCGAGCTCTTCTCGCGGCTCATGGCGCGGTTGCCGCCGCGACCACGGCGACGGGCCGACACGGCTCCTGCCCTGCGGGCGTGCTGCACGAAAGGCGTGAGTGCGTCCCTCAGCTTCTTGGCGTTAACGTCGCTGAGGTCAATCTCATAGGAGGAGCCGTCAATAGCGAAGCTGACCGTCTCATTGGCCTCGCCCCCATCGAGGTCATCGATGAGAATCTCCTGGATCTGCTTGGCCATCTACGCAATCCTTTCCCGGAGCATTGTTTCATTCGCTCGCCCAAACATATACCCGGAAAGGCGCGGAGACAATTCAGCGCTACGGGGATTCGGCTGACTGGCAGATCAGTTCTGGTTCTCGGCCTGATCCTGGTGGTTTGCCCGTCGCCCGGCGACCTCCGATCGCAGCAACTTCACCGCGCCAAAGATGAAGGCGCCGCCGACCACGACCGGGGGGATGAGCGCTGACAATACGTCTGTAACGGCTTCCATTCGTCCTCGCCTCCAGGGCTAGCAGGGTTTCGGGGGCGCTAAATACGCATCCCGGCGCGACCTGCGGGACCTGCGGGAGCACGCCGGACGCTCATGACGCCTAGGTGACAACTCACCCGGAACCGACCATAGCCACACACAGTCGCCCTCAGGGAGCAGGGGCACCGACATCCGGCAACCCGGACGTCCCATAGCCTAATGCCAGTCTCTCCAGGCTCCTTACCGGATCAAGGGAAAATTTTGCGAAAAGGCATCTTCCCAGGTGCGGATGCCTCAACGAAGATCTTTTACCACCCGCGTTCCGGCCAGCCTGTCATGCGGCCCGCGCTCCAACGGCTTGTCGATCAGGATGAGCAACCCGACGCCGAACAGCAGCATTCCGGCCAGCAGATTGACCACCGGAATGCCCATCAGCATGACAGGCCCGGGATAGACCAGGGCCCGTTTCAGCAGGGCGCCACGCGGAAGGTCGTCCGGCGCCAGGCGAATCCTCATGATCGCCTGGCCGAAGGTCCGCCGGTGCAGGCAATGGGCCCGCCAGTCATAGGCCACATAACACAGGCCGGCCAGGAACCAGGCCAAGAGCCCGGGCAGCCGCCCGTCGAACGCCTCCACCATCCCGACAGTCCGGAAGACGCCCCACAGCGCGATGAACAGAATGTAATAGAAGACCCCGAAGACCAGCGCCTCAATGAAGCGGGCGGCGAGGCGTTCCCACCATTCCGCGGGCACGGCGCCCGGCCACGACGGTGTCCCGGCCATATCCCACCTCACGTGGTCGGCGGTCGTACCCCCCATTTTGGTACGCCCCGCACACACAAAACAGAGGCCGGCGGGAAGCCGGCCCCTGTTTTACGCTGACGCGGGATTACTTGATCTTCACGACCACCGTGCCCGTGAACTTGTCCGCGAACGTCTGCTGCAGCGGCTTGTCCCACAGCTGCGAGGCGCCGTTGACCGCGACGCACGCCCAGGCGAGCAGCGGGCCGAGGAACGGGAGCCAGCTCAGGATGTAGCCGCCCCAGGTGACGCCGGCACGCTTGATCGCCAGGTCGGACGTGAGCCCGCCCGGAGGAAGGGCCTGGCCCACCGGCACGACCTTGATCCCCATGACCATCTTGCCGACCGTCTGGCCGTTCATCTTCGTCAGGAAGAACTCGTAGCACACCCAGATGGCGGTCGTCACGATCGACGACAGGAGGGCGATGACGAAGGGTGACAGGAGGCCGGAGGTCAGGCCGGTCGCCGAGTCGTAACCGACCGCGAGCAGGCCCAGGATGAGGCTGACCACGACGTTCACGATGCCGAGGATGACGCCGTCGATGATCCTCGCGACCAGACGCTGCCACCACTCCGCCAGAGGAGCCGGCGCGCCCGGGGGCTGCACGCCGACGGGCTGACCGTAGGGCTGGCCGTAGCCGGGCTGGCCGTAGGGCTGCGACTGCTGCTGCTGGCCGTATGCCTGGCCGTACTGCTGCTGGTCGCCGTACTGCTGGCCGTAACCCTGTTGCTGGTCGCCGTACTGCTGCTGGGCGTAGCCGCCCTGCTGGCCGTACTGGGCGTCCTGGCCGTAGCCCTGCTGCTGGCCGTAGTCGGGTTGCGACTGCTGCCCGTAGCCCTGCTGGCCGTACTGGGCCTCCTGGCCGTAACCCTGCTGGCCCGACGCGGCCTGCTGGCCGTAGCCGGGCTGGGCGTACTGCTGGCCGGAGGACTGCGGCTGCTGGCCGTAGCCCTGCTGGCCCGAGGCGGCCTGCTGGCCGTACTGGGCGTCCTGGCCGTAGCCCTGCTGCTGGCCGTAGTCGGGCTGGGACTGCGGCTGCTGGCCGTACTGGGGTTGCTGGCCGTAGCCCTGCTGACCCGCGGCGGCCTGCTGGCCGTAGCCCTGCTGGCCGTACTGGGCGTCCTGGCCGTAACCCTGCTGACCCGGCGTGGCCTGCTGGCCGTAGCCGGGCTGGGCGTACTGCTGGCCCGAGGCGGGCTGCTGGCCGTAACCCTGCTGGCCGTACTGGGCGTCCTGGCCGTAGCCGGGCTGCGTGTACTGCTGGCCGGAGGACTGCGGCTGCTGGCCGTAACCCTGCTGACCCGAGCCGGCCTGCTGGCCGTACTGGGCCTCCTGGCCGTAGCCCGGCTGGGTGTACTGCTGGCCGGAGGACTGCGGCTGCTGACCGTAACCCTGCTGCTGGCCGTAACCCTGCTGGCCCGAGGCGGCCTGCTGGCCGTACTGGGGCTGCTGGCCGTAGCCCTGCTGCTGGCCGTACTGCTGCTGTTGCTGGCCGTACTGCTGTTGCTGGCCATAGCCCTGTTGCTGCTGCTGACCGTATGGGGGCTGGCCGAAGGCATCGTCCGCCCGGTAGCCGACCACAGTCACGTCCGGGTCGGGCTCACCGGGCCGACGGCCGTGGTGCTGCCCGTACTCGGGGTTCTCGCCGGAATCGTCCTGTGGGTACGGCGGCTGTCCGGTGCTCACCGTGTCACCTCGCTTCGAGTGCGCATGTGGCACGTGTCAGGACACATGCCTGTGCTGCCCAACGTATCGACATAGGTATCAACAATCACCTTTCCAAGTGGTCAAGGTCCGCGTCACCCGATGTCAGATGCAGCAGCATGCGGGTGTTGCCAAGGGTGTTCGGTTTGACGTGTTCCAGATCAAGGAACTCCGCCACACCCTCGTCGTACGAGGCCAGCAACTCGGCGTAGACCTCGGGTGAGACCGGGGTGCCCTGGATGGGGCGGAAACCGTGCCTCGCGAAGAAGTCGACCTCAAAAGTCAGACAGAATACACGCCGCAGCCCCAGATCCTTCGCCTGCCGGACGAGTGCCGAGACGATCCGCCGCCCCACACCCAGCCCCCGGCACGCGGGATCGACGGCCACCGTACGGACCTCGGCGAGGTCCTCCCACAGCACGTGGAGCGCGCCGCAGCCGACGACCTCCCCGTCCCGCTCGGCCACCCAGAACTCCTGGACGTCCTCGTACAGCGTGACCGTGGCCTTCTCCAGGAGCCGCGGACCCGCGCCCGCGTAGGTATCCACGAGACGCCTGATCGCACGCACGTCGGGCGTGCGGGCACGCCTGACCACGACCGCGGTCTCGGGGACTGCCACTTCGGCCACCTGCTCCATGGCTCTCCAGGGTACAGATCTCATTACGGCTCGGCCCTAAATCCCACGTCTCGGGCATCTCATCACATCCCGTGGTCGGGTGAACACGAGCCGACTTGGAGCTTTCCTCCAGACCTCAGCGCCCCGAATGCTGGACAAAAGGTGCAGAAGCCCGCTTCCGTACGGCTACCCACGAGATCACCTTGTGACCCTTCAGTTGTGAAACCTCTACAGACTCGGCAGTTCCGGTTGAGCGTGAACCCGGAGTGCATTAGTGTCCAGCGACGATGTTCTCCGCGTAATGCGCGCGGAAAGACACGCCCAATTCCCGCAAGGGAAGCCGGGGAACCAACGGCGGCGAGCAGCCAGCGCCGCCACTTGGGGTGAATCCGACCATCTCGGTAGGGCTGCTCCGGCCCGAACCCGTCAGCTAACCCGGCCGGCGTCGATGAGAGGAGCTCGGTTGGTGAAGCGGACGCTCGACCGCTCGGGGAAGACGGGGGGCAGGCACGCCCGCCCCCAGGAACAGGCCAGGCGCGCACGCCGCCTCGGCGTCATCGGCGTCACCGTCGCCGCGATGCTGTTCGCCGTCCCCGTCGGTTCCGCCGCCGCCGACCCGAAGCCGTCGCTCTCCGAGCTCTCCGACCAGGTGGAGAAGCTGCACGAAGAGATCGAGACGCTGGCCGAGCAGTACAACGAGCAGCGCGAACGGCTGAAGGCCGCGCAGAAGGCCAACGACTCCGCCCAGAAGATCCTGGCCACCAGCGAGTCCGACCTGGCCGCCAGGCGCGCCAGGGCCTCGCTGCTCGCCCAGAACGCCTACATCACCGGCGGCCTGGACAAAGCCCTGGCCTTCGCCCAGTCCGGCGACCCCGAGACCTTCCTCGACCGGGCCGCGACCACGTACGCGCTCGAACAGCAGCAGGGCGAGGAGGTCAACCAGCTCGCCAAGGCCATGGAGGCCGCCGAGCGGGCCAGGGCCGGCGCGAAGACCCGCATCGCCGAGGTCCAGAAGATCGTCACCGATCTGGAGGCCAAGCGCTCGAAGATCACCAAGCTGGTCACCAAGGTGGAGAGCAACCTCTACCGGCGGGCCATGGGCGAGGCCGGCCGTCCCGGCACCCGGGCCGTACGCGTCAACCTGCCGGTCATCGGCGACGGCAAGGCGGCCCAGGCCGTCAAGTGGGCCCTCACCCAGCAGCTCAAGCCGTACGTGTGGGGCGCCGAAGGGCCGCGCTCCTACGACTGCTCCGGCCTGGTGATGGCCGCCTACCAGCGCGTGGGCATCTCGCTCCCCCACTACACCGGCGACCAGTGGACGGCCGGCACGCACGTCAGCCGTGACCAGCTGCGCCCCGGCGACCTGGTGTTCTTCTACAGCGACCTGCACCACGTCGGCATCTACATCGGCGGCGGCATGATGGTCCACGCCCCGCGCACGGGTGACGTCGTGCGGGTCGCCCCGATCGGCGGGCGGCCGTTCGCCGGCGGCGTGCGCATCGCGGACTGACCGGCGCCCCACACCACCCGGCGCCACATCGCCCAGCCCCACATCGCCCAGCCCCACACCGCCCAGCGCCACTTCATCCAGCGCTGCTTCGCCCGGCGCCGACAGGTGAGCGCCGCCAGATGAGCGCCGCTAGATGAGCTGGCGGCGCGCCGCCCATGCCACGGCCTCGATCGCCGTGGCCACGCCGATGCGGTCGCAGATGCCCCTCAGCCTGCGCCGTACGGTCCGTCCGCTGATGTCCAGCCGCCTGCCGACCCGATCGACGGTCACCCCCCTGGCCAGCTCGGCCAGTAACGCCAAATCCGCGTGGCTCAGCTCAACGCCTTCTGTGAGCACATCCACCGGGAGCCCTCCCCCCAACAGCAGAACTCGGACCTTTCAGGCGAAGCAAAGCCGCTCGTCTCGGTGAAGGTAAACGCATCGCGGAAAGGTCGTCAAGCGCGACAATCGGCGCCCTTGACCAGTGCTATTGACATGATCACTTATATGTGACGTACTCCGCATATGTCGGCACGCCGTGATCAGCTATGAACGGTCCAAACGATCAATTCGGCGGCCCGGTTCCACCTCCGATGAGCGCCACCGACGTGCTGGGTTTTGATCCCTCGGATCCGCAATTTGTGCGCGATCCGTACGTCCGATATCGCGAGCTGCGAGCCGCCGGGCCGATCTTCAGAACGCGCGGCGGGCTGCTCGTCGTGACCACGTACGAGTTGTGCGCGGCCGTGTTGCGCGACCCCGGGTTCGGTCACGGAACGTCCCCGCCCGCGCAGGAAGAGCCAGGTCAGCCCGGCAGGTCGTTCCTGCTCATGGACCCACCCGATCACACCCGGTTGCGTGCTCTGGTCAGCCGCGCGTTCACGCCGCGCATGGTGGCCCGCCTCAGGCCGCGGATCGAGGCGATCACCGCCGACCTGATCGGACGGCTGCCGGAGGAGGCGGAGCTGATTTCCGGCTTCGCGTACCCGCTGCCGGTGATGGTGATCAGCGAGATGCTCGGGGTGCCGCCGAAGGACCACGACCGCTTCCGCGGGTGGAGCGAGGCCCTTGCCCGCGGACTTGACCCGATGCTGACAGACGCCCTCATGTCGGAAACGGAGCGTTCCAGGAACGAGTTCCGCGACTACTTCCGCCGCCTGATCGCGCGGCGGCGCGAGCGTCCCGGGGAGGACCTCCTGAGCGCCCTCGCCCACGTCGAGGAGCTCGCCGAGGCCGAGTTGCTGGCGACCTGCGTGCTGCTGCTCGTGGCCGGCCACGAGACCACCGTCAACCTCATCGCGAACGGCGTGCTGAACCTGCTGCGGCACGGCCTGCTGCACCGCGCCGCCGAGCGGCCGAGGGAGGTGGTCGAGGAGGTGCTGCGCTTCGATCCGCCGGTCCAGCTCACCTCCAGGATCGCGCTGGAGGACCGGGAACTGGGCGGCACGCCGGTGCCCGCGGGCGCCGGCGTGCTCGTGCCGATCGGCGCGGCCAACCGCGACCCGGCCGCGTTCGCCGACCCCGACCGGTTCGACCCCGGCCGCGAGCCCGGCCGGCATCTGGCCTTCGGGCTCGGCCTGCACTTCTGCCTGGGGGCGACGCTGGCCAGGATGGAGGGCGAGATCGCGCTGTCGGCGCTGGCCGCGGCGGCGCCGAAGATGGAGGCCGCCGATCCGGAGCCGCCGTACAAGGAGAACGTGGTGCTGCGCGGGCTGGCCCGGCTGCCGGTGCGGCTCAGGCGGTAGCGTCGTAGCGTTCCCTGGCGGCCTCGACGTCCTCGATGTGCTCCTCGGCCCACGCCTTGATGGCGATGACCAGCGGCATCAGGCTCTCGCCCAGCGGGGTGAGCGCGTAGTCGACGCGCACCGGCACCTGCGGCGTGACCCGGCGCGCCACCAGGCCGTCGCGCTCCAGGCCGCGCAGCGTCTGGGTGAGCATCTTCTGGCTGACCCCCGCGATGTGCCTGGCCAGGTCGCTGTAACGGCGCTCGCCGCCGGCCAGCGCGCTGAGCACCAGCGTGACCCATTTGTCGCTGAGCCGATCGAGCAGTTTGCGTGAAGGGCATTCGGCGAAGTAGGCGTCGAAGGCCAGTCTCGCCTGGTCACGCCGCTGCGCCGCCGTCGTGGTCGCCACCGTCTCACTCCTCGCCGTGTGTTACGCACTTCCAGGTGCCTACTTACTGAAAGAGAGTAACTCTTCCTAGGGTCGTCGGCATGACGAACATGCGTGCACTCATCGGCGGCTCCGGCGCTCCCCGGCTGGTGTCCGCGCCGCTGCCGACGGCGGGGCCCGGCCAGGTGCGGGTCAAGGTGGCCGCGGCCGGGGTCAACCCCTTCGACCTGGCCGTGGCGTCCGGGGCCCTGGCCTCGTACGGGCTGGCCAGGAAGCTGGACTCGTACGGGATCGGCTTCGACGCCGCGGGGACCGTCGACCAGGTGGGCCCGGGGGCCTCCTTCACCGTGGGAGAGGAGGTCGTGGGGCTCTGCGCGCGGCTGGAGCTGCCGTACAAGGCGCAGGCCGAGTACGTCGTGCTGGACGCCCCGGCGGTGGCCCGCGCCCCGCGCGGCGTGAGCCCCGTCCACGCGGCCACGCTGCCGCTGAACGGGCTCACCGCCTGGCAGGCGCTCGACCGGACCGGCGTCGGGCCGGGCGGCACGCTGCTGGTCACGGGGGCGGCGGGGGCCGTCGGAGGCTACCTGGTGGAGCTGGCCGCCGTGCGCGGCGTCAGGGTGGTGGCCGCCGCCGGCGCCGCGGACGAGGAGCTGGTACGCGGCTTCGGGGCGGAATGGTTCGTCCCCCGCGAGGAGGACCTGGCCGAGGCCGTACGGGCGCGGGTGCCCGGTGGGGTGGACGCCGTCGTGGACGCGGCCGTGCTGGGCCTGCCCGCGCTCGACGCCGTACGGGACGGCGGAGCGTTCGTGGCGCTCGCGTCGGGGGTCGCGCCGGTGGCGCTGCGCGGCACGGACGTGGCCACCGTGCTGTTCCGCTCGGACGCCCGGCAGCTCGCGGAGCTGGTGCGCCTGGTCGAGGCCGGACGGCTGACGCTGCGGGTGGCCGGGACGTACCCGCTGGAGAAGGCCGCCGACGCCCACGCCCGCCTGGCCGAGGGCGGCCTGCGCGGACGGCTGGTGCTGGTGCCCTGACCGCTGGGTCCGGCGCCCCGCACCTGCGCGGGGCGCCGGACGGCGGCTCAGTGGGTGGGCTTGACCAGCGGGAACAGGATGGTCTCGCGGATGTTCTTGCCGGTGAAGGCCATGATCATGCGGTCGATGCCGGCGCCCATGCCACCCGTGGGCGGCATCGCGTACTCGAGGGCCTGCAGGAAGTCCTCGTCGAGCTGCATCGCCTCAAGGTCGCCGCCCGCGGCCAGCAGCGACTGCTCGACCAGGCGGTGACGCTGGTCGATCGGGTCATTGAGCTCGGAGTAGCCGGTGCCGAGCTCGGTGCCGAACCCGATGAGGTCCCACTTCTCGGTCAGCAGCGGGTTGTCGCGGTGGAGGCGGGCCAGCGGCGAGGTCTCCAGCGGATAGTCCATGACGAACGTCGGCTGCACGAGCGTGTGCTCGACCAGCGCCTCGAACAGCTCCTGGACGAGCTTGCCCGACCCCCACTTGGCGTCCCAGTGGACCTCGCGGCGGTCGGCGATCTTCCGCAGCTGCTCAAGGGTGGTCTCGGTGGTGATCTCCTCGCCCACGGCGTCGGACACCAGGTCGTAGAGCCGGACCCGCGGCCACTTCTCCAGGCCGAGGTCGATCTCGACGCCGTCGTGCACGACCACGGTGGTGTCCAGGGCGGCCACGACGGCCTTCTGGTACATGCGCTGCGTCAGGTCGGCGATGTCGTTGTAGTCGAGGTAGGTGCCGTAGGCCTCGAGCATGGTGAACTCGGGGTTGTGCGTGGAGTCGGCGCCCTCGTTGCGGAAGTTGCGGTTGATCTCGAAGACCTTCTCGACGCCGCCGACCACCAGCCGCTTGAGGTAGAGCTCGATCGCGATGCGAAGGTAGAGCTCCATGTCGTAGGCGTTGATGTGGGTCTTGAACGGCCGGGCCGTCGCGCCGCCGTGGATGGGCTGCAACATCGGGGTCTCGACCTCGAGGTAGCCCTCCTCGTGCCAGAAGTCGCGCACCGCGCGCACGGTCGCGCTGCGCACCCGCGCCATCTTCCTGGCCTCGTCGTTGACGATGAGGTCGACGTAGCGCTGGCGCACCCGCGCCTCGGGGTCGGTGAGGCCGACGTGCTTCTCCGGCAGCGGCCGCAGGCACTTGGCGGTGATCTGCCAGCTGTCGGCGAGGATCGACAGCTCGCCGCGGCGCGAGGTGATGACCTCGCCGGTCACGCCGACGTGGTCGCCCAGGTCGACGTCGCGCTTCCAGGCGGCCAGCGACTCCTCGCCGACCTTGTCGAGCGAGATCATGACCTGCAGGTCGGCGCCGCCGTCGCGGAGCGTGGCGAAGCAGAGCTTGCCGCCCACGCGGTTGAGCATGACGCGGCCCGCGACACCGACCGTCTCACCGGTGGCGGTGTCGGGCTCCAGGCCCTGGTGTTTCTCCCTGACCTCGGCGTTGGTCGCCGTGCGTGGGAAGTTCACCGGGTAAGGGTCGACGCCCTCGCTGCGGAGGCGGTCGAGCTTTTCCCTCCGGATGCGCATCTGCTCTGGAAGTTCCTCGCTCACAACAACAAAGCGTAGGGGATACGGCGAACTGCAAGCGCTCGTGACGGTTCCCTGCAGGGGGGCTGCAAGGACCCTTTTGTACCAATGACTCACGAGCTCCGAGGGGAGCCGGCAAGGAGCCGGCCCGAGGGGGGCTCCGGGAGAGATCATGATGAAGAAGATCGCGACGGGCATCCTCGCCATCGCCGCCACCAGCGCCGTGGCCCTGTCGCTTCCTTCGGCCGCCAGCGCCACCACCGCCGACTTCGACGACTACTCCGACTACTGGGGCCCGGTGTACGCCAAGTACCACCTGGCCAAGGCCCAGGGTCACGTCAGCGTCGAGTGGGACGAGGAGGACTCCAACGAGGTCCACGTCACCGGCCGGCTGTACGACCTGGACAACCGCGACTACGACGAGGGCGGCAAGTGCGCGTACGTGAAGTTCCAGGCCGAGGACTCCGACGGCGACTGGTCCACGGTCTACACCAGGAAGTACTGCGGCTTCCCGGGCTACAAGAAGTTCCACTTCGAGGAGAACGACGTCTTCACCCTGCGGGCCAAGGTCTGCCAGGTTCCCGAGCAGGGCACCTTCGCCACCAAGTGCGGCCCCTGGAGCGAGCTCTACAGCGCCGAGAACGAGTGACCCTCGCCGGCGACACCACGACCGACAGGCGGCCCCCTTCCCGAGCGGGGGCCGCTTGTCACGTTCTAAGCGGTATTGCGGTGATAAATCAGGCGCAAGCCGATGAGGGTCAGCCACGGCTCGTGCACGTCGATCGAGCGCGACTCGCCGACCACCAGCGCCGCGTGGCCGCCGGTCGCCACGACGGTCACCTCGTCGGGGTCGTCGGCCAGCTCGGCGGCCATGCGCTCGACGATGCCGTCGACCTGGCCGGCGAAGCCGTAGATGATGCCGGCCTGCAGCGCCTCGACCGTGTTCTTGGCGATCACCGAGCGCGGCCTGACCAGCTCGACCTTGTGCAGCTGGGCGCCGGCGGCGGCCAGGGCGTCGACCGAGATCTCGATGCCGGGCGCGGTGACCGCCCCGACGTACTCGCCCTTGGCCGACACCGCGTCGAAGGAGGTGGCGGTGCCGAAGTCGACGATGATGCACGGGCCGCCGTACTGGTCGATGGCGGCCAGGGCGTTCACGATGCGGTCGCTGCCCACCTCTTTGGGGTTGTCCATGCGCACCGGCACGCCCGTGCGCACGCCGGGCTCCACGATCACGGCGGTGACGTCGCCGTAGTAGCGGCGGCACATCTCCCGCATCTCGTTGAGCACGCTCGGCACGGTCGAGCAGATGGCGATGCCGCTGATGTCGGCGCCCTTGAGCAGGGGTGACTGGGCCAGCAGCCCCTGGAGCACGACGGCGATCTCGTCGGCGGTGCGGCGGGCGTCGGTGGCCAGCCTCCAGTGCTCGATGACGTCCTCGCCCTCGAACAGCCCCAGCACCGTGTGCGTGTTGCCGACGTCGATCGTGAGCAGCATCAATTACCCCCGCAAATCCAGTGCGATGTCCAGGGCCGGCGCCGAGTGGGTAAGCGCTCCCACCGCAAGGTAGTCAACGCCAGTTTCAGCCACATCACGAGCCGATTCCAAGGTCAATCCCCCACTCGCTTCAAGCGCAACCCTGTTTTTCGCCCGACTCTTCACGATTTGTACGGCATGTACGGTGTCCTCGACCGTGAAGTTGTCCAGAAGGATCTCCTCGGCGCCCTCGTCCAGCAGGGGCTCCAGCTGGTCGAGCCGGTCGATCTCGACCTCGATCGGCAGCTCGGGAAAGCGCTCCCGCACCGCGCGGTACGCCTCGGCCACGCCGCCGGCCGCCACCACGTGGTTGTCCTTGATCAGGGCCGCGTCCGACAGCGACATGCGGTGGTTGACGCCGCCGCCGCAGCGCACGGCGTACTTCTCCAGGGACCGCAGACCCGGCAGGGTCTTGCGGCTGTCGCGCACCCGCGCCCGCGTGCCCTCGATCGCGGCCACCCACCTGGCGGTCAGCGTGGCCACCCCGGACAGGTGCGTGAGCAGGTTGAGCGCGGTGCGCTCGGCGGTCAGCACGGCCCGCGTCGGGCCCTCGACCGTCATCAGCACGTCGCCGGCCGCCACCCGCTCGCCGTCCTTGGCCCGCCGCTCGGCGCGGGCGGCGCCCAGCCGGAGGAAGACCGCCTCGGCCACGGCCAGCCCGGCCACCACGCCGTCCTTGCGGGCCACCACGTCGGCGGCCGAACGCTGCTCGGCCGGGATCGTGGCCAGGCTGGTCACGTCGCCCGCCTCCTGCAGGTCCTCTTCGAGTGCGCGGTCGATCAGCGCGTCGACCTCGGCCGGGTCGAGCCCGGCGGCGGTCAGCTCCTGCGCCAGCCGCGGCGGCATCGCCTCGCCGTGCGGGGTGTACGTCATGCGAAGGCCCTCCTCGGTCAGGGTCACGTCCAGGTGGCCCAGCCACTCATTGTCGTCCCGGCTCTCGTGGTCCTCGCGCCAGTGGGAGCCGCGCGTCTCCAGCCTGGCCGCCGCCACACCGGTCAGGACGGCGGCGACGGTGAGCAGGTTGCTCGCCTCCCACGACTCGGTGCAGGCGGGCACCTCGACCGGCGTCCAGAGCGCGTCGCGCAGCGCCTTCGACGTGGCCTGCAGCGACGCGCGGCTGCGCAGCACCCCGGCGCCGGCGCTCATGTGCGCCTGGAGCCTGGGCCTGACCCTGGGGTCCACCAGGCCCGTCGCGGCCCGCCCCGCGACCGGCTCGCCCGGCTCGGGACGCGTGCGGTGGATGTCCTCGGCGATGCGCTCGGCGAAGACCAGGCCCTCAAGGAGCGAGTTCGAGGCCAGCCTGTTGGCGCCGTGGACGCCGGTGCAGGCGACCTCGCCGCAGGCGTACAGACCCTCGATCGAGGTACGGCCGGACAGGTCGGCGCGGACGCCGCCGCTGGCGTAGTGGGCGGCCGGGGAGACGGGGATCGGCTCGGTGACCGGGTCGATGCCGTGCTCCCGGCAGACGGCGTAGATGGTGGGGAAGCGGCTCTCCCATTTGTCCCTGCCGAAGTGACGGCCGTCGAGGAACACGTGGTCGCGGCCGGTCTCGAGCATGGTCCTGGTGATCGCCTTGGCCACGACGTCGCGCGGGGCCAGGTCGGCCAGCTCGTGCACGCCCTGCATGAACCGGTTGCCCTCGTGGTCGACGAGGAAGGCGCCCTCGCCCCTGACCGCCTCCGAGATCAGCGGCTGCTGGCCGGTCGAGCCCTCCCCCAGCCACAACACGGTCGGGTGGAACTGCACGAACTCGATGTCGCGCACCACCGCGCCCGCCCTGAGCGCGAGCGCCACGCCGTCGCCGGTGGACACGACCGGGTTGGTGGTCGCGGCGTAGACCTGGCCCATGCCGCCGGTGGCCAGCACCACCGCCCGCGCCAGGACCGCCCCGACGCCGTCACGCGCGCCCTCGCCCATGACGTGCAGGGTCACTCCCCTGGCCCGGCCGCGGGCGTCCTTGAGCAGGTCGAGCACGAGCGCGTGCTCGATCACCTCGATCGATCCGGCGCGCACCGCCTCGACCAGCGCCCGCTGCACCTCGGCGCCCGTGGCGTCGCCGCCGGCGTGCACGATCCGGTGGCGCCGGTGGCCGCCTTCCCTGGTGAGCTGGAGCTCGCCGTCGGGCGTGCGGTCGAACCGCGCGCCGCGCTCCATGAGCCGCCGCAGCGCGCCCGGCCCCTCGGTCACCAGGGTCCGTACGGCCCTGGTGTCGCACAGCCCGACCCCGGCGAGCAACGTGTCGCTCAGGTGCTCGTCGGGGGTGTCGCGCGGGTCGAGCACGGCGGCGATGCCCCCCTGGGCCCACTTGGTGGACCCGGCGGACAACACGTCCTTGGTGACGACCAGGATCTTGGCCGCGGGATCCAGCTCGGCATGGCGCAGCGCCACGGTCAGGCCCGCGACGCCGGAGCCGACGACGACCACGTCCGCCTCGACGGTCCAGCCGGGGTCGGGGGCCGTCAGACGCTGGGGAATCGCCGGTGCACTCATGGGGGTCTCCTCACTGAGGCGATTTCGTCACTATGACGATAACGCCTGCCGCAGCGTGGACATGCCCCGGGGGCGCCGTACGGATCAGGGACGGATCAGGGACGAAGGCTCAGGACGACGTTGTCGATCAGCCGGGTGCCGCCCACCCGGGCCGCCACGGCGAGCACGGCCGAGCCCTCGTAGGAGTCGTCGACCTCCTTGAACGTGGCCGGATCGACCAGCGCCAGGTAGTCCAGGTCGAGGTCGGGCCCGGCCTCGTCGAGCACCGCGCGGGCGGTGGACCGGATCGCGCCGGCGGTGAGCTCGGCCGCGCCCGCCCGCAGGGCGCGGGACAGGGCCAGCGCGACCGTGCGGTCGTCGGCCGACAGGTAACGGTTGCGGCTGGACAGGGCCAGGCCGTCGGGCTCGCGCACGGTGGGCGCTCCGACGATCTCGACGGCCAGGTCGAGGTCGGCCACCATGCGGCGGATGACGGCGAGCTGCTGGGCGTCCTTCTGGCCGAAGATCGCCACGTCGGGGCGGACCAGGTTGAACAGCTTGAGCACCACCGTCAGCACGCCGTCGAAGTGGCCCGGCCTGGAGGCGCCCTCGACGATCGTGCCCATCTCGCCCGCGCAGACGCTCACCTGGCGGTCGGGGCGGTACATGTCCTCGGGCGAGGGCGCGAACACGACGTGCACGTCCTCCTCGCGGCACACGTCGAGGTCGGCGTCGAACGTACGGGGATAGCGGGAAAAATCCTCGTTAGGACCGAATTGCAGCGGGTTGACGAAGATGCTCACCACGACCTGCTCGGCGCGCACCCGGGCGGCCCGGATCAGCGACCGGTGGCCCTCGTGCAGCGCGCCCATGGTCGGCACCAGCGCCACCCGGCCCGTGCCACGAGCCTTCGCCAGGTCGTCCCGGTTGCCGGCCACGATCAGATCCATTGCTGCCCTCCACACCCGACGGTCAGGTCCATATATTGCCCCCAAGCGCGTCGAGCAGCCGCTCCGCCTCCTCCGGTTTGAGCAGCCCCGCGGCCAGCGCCCGGTCGGCGGTGAGCCGGGCCAGCGCGATGTAGGCGTCGGCGGCCTCGGGGGCGGCCAGGATCAGCGCGTCGACGTGTTTGCGCACCGTGCCCGCGTCGCCGCGGACGACCGGCCCGGTCAGCCCGGCGATGCCCAGCCGCAGCACGTTGTCGAGCGCCGCGCCGAGCAGCGGGCCCAGCATCCGGCCCGGGTGCTCGACGCCGATGCGCCCGAGCAGCTCCTCGGACTCGGCGATGAGGGTGACCATGTGGTTGGCGGCATTGGCCAGGGCCGCGTGGTAGAGCGCGCGGTCGCTCTCGGCGATCCAGACCGGCTCGCCGCCCATCTCGATCACCAGCGCCTCGGCGACCGGCCGCAGCAGGTCGGGCGCGGTGACGCCGAACGAGATGCCGGTGATCTTGTTGAGGTCGTCGTCGCGGCCGGTGAAGGTCATGACCGGGTGGAGCGCGAGCGGCAGCGCGCCCACCCCGGCGGCGGGTTCGAGCACCGACAGGCCGTACGCGCCGCTGGTGTGGACGAGCAGCTTGCCCTGGAGGTCGGCGCCCGTACGGGCCAGGCCGGCCACGAGGTCGGGCAGCGCGTCGTCGGGGACGGTCAGCAGGATGAGCTGGGCGGCGGCCACCACCTCGTCGGGCCGCGTCAGCTCCACCCCGAGCCGGTCGGCGGCCCACCTCCGCGACCTGTCGGAGACCCCGCTCGCGGCCACGATCCGGTGGCCCGCCTGCGCCAGCGCGGCGCCGAGCGCGGAGCCGACCTTGCCCGCGCCGAGCACGCCGACGGTCAGCCGAGCCGGGCGATCACCTGCGTCCATGACGTCTCACCCCTGTCGACCGTGATGGCACTGCCGACCAGCGTAACCGGCGGGCGGCCCCGCACATGTCACGGGCCGACGAACGCGGTCAGGCATGTCCGCCGCTTTACCGCCCGTTGAGTTAATGACAAATGCGACAGGGGCATACGAATCGTGCACCCCCTGTCGAAAGAGATGAGGAGAGGGGTCCACGCACGACGACGGGCGCCGAGTCCTGACAACCCGACGCCCGCCTGGATGCGACCTCTTGGAGGTGCACTGACCGGTCATCCGCCGACTGACCGGCCGGGATCAGAGCCCGGACCGCGCGCGAGCGGTCCGGGCTCTCCCTGACTCAGCGGCTGTAGACCGCGGTGTTGGGGCTCCCCTGGCAGCCGTTGATCGGCACGGCCTGGATGCCGATGTTGTTGCCGCAGACGGGCACGACGGCGGTGATGGGGAGGTGGATCGGGCTGCCGGTCAGGATGCCGTTGTTGCCGTGGGTGACGTCGTCGGCGTACGCGGGGGCCGCCAGCGCCAGCAGGGCAATGGCACCTGCCATGACCAGAGTCTTCTTCACGGGGGGCTCCTCTCAGTATGCGGCCGTGGAGGCCGCAATGCTTTGGTGGAGCGATCCGGCTCGCCGCTTACCGCGGATGGGCGAAACGCAGTCGCTCGGTGACAGTACGTAAACGTTAGCGCAATGTAGCGACCAAGTGTAGTCAATCAATGACTTAGCGTGTCGATGGCCGGAGTCATGAGATAGTCAGCGTCATGTGGCTCACCTGGCGCGCCGCGACCGAGCGCGCGCTCTACGGCGAGGAGGGTTTCTACCTCCGCGAACGCCCCTCGGGCCACTTTCGCACCTCGGTCGGGGCCTCGGCCGTGTTCGCGGAGGCGGTCCTGGCCCTGCTGGCGGAGGTCGACTGCGACCTCGGCTCCCCCGAGCGGCTCGACCTGGTCGACATCGGTTCCGGCGAGGGCCTGCTGGTCCGCCGCGTCCTCGACCTGGCCGAGCCCGCTCTGCGCGACCGGCTGCGGGTCACGTGCGTCGACCTGTCGTCCAGGCCCCCGGGCCTGCCCGACGAGGTCGAGTGGCGCCGCTGCCTGCCCTCCAGCATCACCGGCCTGGCCGTCGCCAACGAGTGGCTCGACAACATCCCGCTCGACGTGGCCGAGCAGACCTCCGGCGGCCCGCGGCTGGTCATGGTCAACACCCGGACCGGGGAGGAGCGCCTCGGCGGCCCGCTGCGGCCCGCCGACCGTGAGTGGCTCGACCGCTGGTGGCCGCTGCCGCACGTGGGCACCCGCGCCGAGATCGGCCGCCCCCGTGACGACGCCTGGGCCTCCGTTCTGGTACGCCTCGCCCGCGGCCGGGCGATAGCCGTGGATTATGCACACCCTGTGGATAACCGACCGCTCTGTGGCACGCTGACCGGTTACCGCGACGGCGCCGTCGTCACGCCCATCCCCGACGGGACCTGCGACATCACCGCCCACGTCGCGCTCGACGCGTGCGCCGAGGCCGGCCGGCGGGCCGGCGCGATATCCACAACCTTGTCCACACAGCGTGACATGTTGCGGGCGCTCGGCCTCACCGGCGCCCGACCGCCGGTCGACCTCGCCCGCACCGATCCGCGCGCCTACGTACGCGCGTTGTCGAGGGCGTCGGAGGAGGGCGAGCTGATCGATCCGGCCGGGCTCGGCGGGTTCGGCTGGCTCAGCCAGAGCCGGTGACGTCGAGGTCGAGCGAGCGCAGGCCGCGGATGACGAAGCCCGGCTTGTAGACCGGCTCCGCGCGCAGCTCGATCGTCCCGACCCGGTCCAGCAGGGCGGTGAACGACTCCGTCAGCTCGATCCTGGCCAGCGGCGCGCCCAGGCAGAAGTGGATGCCGGCGCCGAAGGAGATGTGCGGGTTGTCCGGACGGCCCAGGTCGAGCCGGTCGGGGTCCTCGAACACCTCGGGGTCCCTGTTGGCCGAGCCGAACAGGCAGGCGACCTCCGAGCCGCGCGGGATCCGCACGCCGTGCACCTCGATGTCCTCCAGCACCCAGCGCTCGAACAGCTGCAGCGGGGTGTCGTAGCGCAGCAGCTCCTCGATCGCGGTCGGCAGCAGCGAACGGTCGGCGCGCAGCCGGGCCAGCTCGCCGGGGTTCTTCAGCAGGGCCCGCCAGCCGTTGCCGGTGACGTTGACCGTGGCCTCGTGGCCCGCGTTGAGCAGCAGCACGCAGGTGCCGGCCAGCTCGTCGAGGGTCAGCTCGGGGATCGCGGCCAGGGCGCTGACGAGGTCGTCGCCGGGGTTGGCCAGCCGGTCGCGGGCCAGGTCCTTGAGGTAGGACTCGAACTCCTCGGCCGCGCGCACCGCCTGGTGCTGGGTCTCCAGGCTGGGGTTGAGCTCGTACATGCCGCACATGTCGGCCGACCACGGGCGCAGCAGGTGACGGTCCTGCTCGGGGACGCCGAGCATCTCGGCGATGACGGTGACCGGCAGCGGCTCGGCGACCTCGGCGATCAGGTCGCCGCCGCCCTTCTCGACGTAGGCGTCGATCAGGCTCTCGGCGATGGCCCGGACGCGCGGGCGCAGCGACTCGACCATGCGCGGCGTGAACGCCTTGGACACCAGCCGGCGCAGCCTCGTGTGGTCCGGCGGCTCGACCTCCAGCATGCCGTTCCTGCTGACCCGCCAGAAGGCTTCCTGGAACTCCGGCGCGGGCTGCCGGCCGAACTCCTCGTGCGTGGCGACGTGAGTGTAGTCGCGGCCCAGCCGCCGGTCCCTGAGCAGCGCGTTCACGTCCGCGTGCCGGGAGATCAGCCACTGGTTGGACGGCTCGAAATAGCGGACGGGCGCCTCGCGCCTCAGCTCGTCGTACGCCGGATAGGGGTCGACGACGAAATCCGGATTCCAGGGATCAAAGCGCACCATTTCATCTTATGAGACGGGTTGACCTGCTGAGCTTGCGAATCATGCCCGGGTGTCGGTTATAGTGCCGTCGTAGGTCATGAGTGCCAGCGACAAGCCCCGGCTAGCTGGCCGGCAACCCTCGCGTCCGCGGCGGGGTGCCCCGGGTGAAGACCTGGTCCGTCACGAGGTGTGGCGGGCAAGCGCGGGCTCCGTGGCTGCTCCCAGGGGTCCGACCGACCCGTGAGGAGCTGTGCCGTGTCCACTCTGACGATCTTCAACTCCGTTCCCGCCCAGGCCGCCGCCGAGGCCCCCGCCGTCCCCGCCTCCGGACGGTCGATCCCCGCCGTGCTCGGCGCCGACCTCGAGGTGCCGGTCAAGGGCGGCCGGCTGGTGAGCTACGCCAACCTCGACTACGCGGCGAGCGCGCCCTGTCTTGAGCCGGTCAGCGCCGCCGTCGCCGCCGCGCTCCCGGCCTACTCCAGCGTCCACCGCGGCGCGGGCTACGCCTCCCAGCTCACCACCGCCCGCTACGAGCAGGCCCGCCACACGGTCCGGGCCTTCGTCGGCGCCCGCCCGGACGACGCCGTCATCTTCACCCGCAACACCACCGACGCCACCAACCTGCTGGCCGGCTGCCTGCCCGAGGGCACGACCGTCGTCGTCTTCGACTCCGAGCACCACGCCTCGCTGCTGCCCTGGGAGCGGTCCGTACGGCTGGCGCCGCCCGCCTTCCCCGGCGAGGCCGTCCGCGCCGCCGACGAGGCGCTGGCCGGGATCGAGGGCCCCAAGCTGCTCGTGGTCACCGCCGCCTCCAACGTCACCGGCGAGCTGTGGCCCATCGCCGCCCTCGCCCACATCGCCCACCGGCACGGCGCCCGGATCCTGGTGGACGCCGCCCAGCTCGTCCCGCACCGCAGGCTCAACCTGACCGCGCTCGACCTGGACTACGTGGCCTTCTCCGGGCACAAGCTGTACGCGCCCTTCGGCGCCGGCGTACTGGTCGGACGCCGGGACTGGCTGGCGGCGGGCGAGCCGTACCTGAAGGGCGGCGGCGCGGTGCGCTCGGTGGGCGAGACCACCGAGTGGCACGACGACCCCGAGCCCCGCCACGAGGCCGGCACCCCCAACGTGCTCGGCGCCATCGCCCTGGCCGCCGCCTGCGACGCGCTCACCGCCACGGGGTGGACGGAGCTGGTGCGCGAGGAGGAACGCCTGATCGCCCGGCTGCGCACCGGTCTGGCCTCGATCGACGGGGTGCGCGAGCTGTCGTTGTGGGGCGAGGACCACCCGCGGGTGGGGATCGTGTCGTTCGTCGTGGACGGCTACTCGGCCCGCGAGGTGGCCGAGACGCTGTCCGGCGAGTACGGCATCGGCGTGCGTGACGGGAAGTTCTGCGCGCACCCGTTCGTCCGGCACCTGCTGGGCGCACTGGAGCGCAGGAGCTCGGCCGGAGAGAGCGAAGCCAACGACGGCCGAAGCGGGCGCGACCATGATCACGACGGCGGCTGCGAGGACGGCACCGCCTCGGCGGTACGCGCCTCCATCGGCATCAGCAGCACGCAGGAGCACGTCGACCGCCTGATCGAGGCCCTGCGCGACCTGGTCAGCCGCTGACGCTCAGCGGTTGGGCGGCTTCTGCTGGTGCGGCTCGTCGGACACCAGGGCGTCGATGTCCCGCATGTCCTCGTCGTTGAGGTGCCCGGGGCGCGGCGCGTTGGGCTGCCGCGGCACGTTGGGCTGCTCGGCCTCCCCCTCGGGCCGGGCCGGCGTCGTCGGGCCGCCCTCGGGCCCGGTCTGCGTGACCGGCCCCTCCGTGACGACCGTCGTCGGCTCGGCGCGGCGGGCCGGCCGGTGCGCGGCGAGGTCGTCCTCGGCGATCTGGCGTTCCCTGCGGCGGCGGTACGTCGAGTGGAAGATGCCGTCGAGGCCGATGCGGCCGCCGCCCAGCGCGGCGAGCATCAAGGACAGCGCACCCAGCGCGCCCGGCAGTTCCCATCCCCCGCCCTGCGACAACACCCCGTGGCCCGCGTGCACGAAGACGATCGCGCCGATCATGTCGATGAGCAGCAGCAACGCCACCGGCCGGACCAGCAGGCCGAGGATCAGCAGGGCGCCGCCGACCAGTTCGACGATGGCGGCGAATCCGGCCGACAACTCGGGCATGGGCACGCCCATCTCCCGGAACTGCCCCGCCGCGGCACCGAGCCCGCCCTGCCACTTCTGCCAGCCGTGCGCCACGAAGATCACCCCGAGTACCACCCGGGAGATCAGGGCCGCCACATCAAACAGGACTCTCTTCACAGTGCTTTCTCCCCCCGTTCCCGGTATTGATCCCCATGTCTGGCTTCGGGATGCGTTGCCATACGATTCCTTGACCATCCCCCACGCTGGATCACCCCGCGGGACGGTGGCAGCATGGGCCCTATGACGGAACGCGTGGTCGGGATCGGCGCCGGCGCGAAGGAGCTGGCGACCGAGGACATGATCCTCAACATCGGCCCCCAGCATCCCTCCACGCACGGCGTGCTCAGGCTCCGGCTCACCCTCGACGGCGAGCGCATCGAGACGGCCGAGCCGATCATCGGCTACATGCACAGGGGCGCGGAGAAGCTGTTCGAGGTCCGCGACTACCGCCAGATCATCATGCTCGCCAACCGGCACGACTGGCTGTCGGGGTTCGCCAACGAACTCGGCGTCGTGCTGGCCGCCGAACGGCTGCTCGGCATGGAGACGCCGGTCAGGGCCGTGTGGGCGCGTACGCTGCTGGCCGAGCTCAACCGGGTGCTCAACCATCTGATGTTCCTCGGCTCCTACCCCCTCGAACTGGGCGCGATCACCCCCGTCTTCTACGCCTTCGACGAGCGCGAACGCATCCAGGCCGTCATGGAGGAGATCTCCGGCGGGCGCATGCACTACATGTTCAACCGGGTCGGCGGCCTGAAGGAGGACCTGCCGCTCGGCTGGCTCGACCGGGTCGCCGCGGCCGTCGCCGAGACCCGCCGCCGGGTGCCCGACATCGAGGGCCTCATCCTGAACAACGAGATCTTCCTCGCCCGCACCAAGGGCGTCGGCGTGCTGACCCGCGAGCAGATCCTCCAGTACGGCGTCAGCGGGCCCATCGCGCGCGCCTCCGGCGTGGACTTCGACTTGCGGCGCGACGACCCGTACCTGGCCTACGGGGAACTGCCGGTCACGGTCGTCACCCGGCGCGACGGCGACTGCCATGCCCGGTTCGAGGTGCTGTTCGAGCAGCTCAAGGTCTCCCTCCACCTGGCCGACGCGTGCGTCGCCCGGCTGCGTGAGCTGCCTCCCGGGCCCGTCAACCAGCGCCTGCCGAAGGTGCTCAAGGTGCCCGAGGGCCACACGTACGCGTGGACCGAGAACCCGCTCGGCATCAACGGCTACTACCTGGTCTCCAAGGGCGACAAGACGCCGTGGCGGCTCAAGCTGCGCTCGGCGTCGTTCGCCAACGTCCAGGCGCTGCGTGAGCTGCTGCCGGGGAACCTGGTGGCCGACATGATCGCCATTCTGGGCTCGATGTTCTTCGTCGTGGGTGACATCGACAAGTGAGCACCCCCGAACGCGACAAGTACGTCGACTGGCTGCGCGCCCTCAGCCTCGTCGTCGTGGTGGTCTGGCACTGGGCGTTCACGATCCTGGAGTGGAAGCCCAGCGGGCCCGAGCCCACCAGCCCGCTCGGCTTCACCTCGGGTTTGTGGATCCTGACCTGGCTGCTCCAGGTGCTGCCGCTGTTCTTCTACGTCGGCGGCCACGTGCACCTGCTGTCCTGGAACCGGGCCCAGGCGCGCGGCGTCGGCATCGGGGCGTTCGTCTGGCGGCGCATCCGCGCGTTGTCCCTGCCCGCGCTGTTCCTGTGCGGCGTGTGGATCTCCGTCGGGGCGATCGTCACCTGGGCGTTCCACGTGGAGTGGATGTGGCGGGTGGTGCTGCTCGTGCTCAGCCCGCTGTGGTTCCTCGGCGTCTACCTGGTGCTGATCGCGCTGCTGCCGGTGGCGCTGTGGTTGCACAGGCGCTACGACGTGCTGGCCCTCATCTGGCTCGGCGGCTCGGCCCTGGTCGTCGACGTCGTGCGCTTCCGCTACGGCTACGAGTGGGCCGGCTGGCTCAACATGATCATCGTCTGGGGGCTGGCCCACCAGGCGGGCTTCTTCTACGACCGGATCGTCGTCCTGCCCCGGCGGTACGACGTCGGCATCCTGTGGACCGGCCTGTTCGCGCTGATCGGCCTGGTCTACTCGGGCATCTACCCGGGCTCGATGGTGGGCGTGCCGGGCGACAAGTGGTCGAACATGGCGCCGCCCACGTTCGTCATCGTCGCCCTGCTGATCTTCCAGATCGGCCTGGTCGAGGTGCTGCGACCGGCCATGGAACGCGTGCTCGAACGCCCCCGCTGGGCCCGCGCCAACTCCTTCATCAACCGCTACGCCCTGCCGCTGTTCCTGTTCCACACGACCGGCATGGCGATCGCCTTAGGGCTGTCGTGGTGGTTGTTCGGCAACCTCGGCACGAAGATCCCGCCCGACCTGAAGTGGTGGCTGGAACGGCCGATCGCCATCGTCGGGCCGCTGATCTGCACGCTGCCGGTCATCTACCTCTTCGGCCGCCGCCGCTAGTCGGGTTTGCGCTCGTCGGTGTCCTTGGGGATCCGGCAGCAGTGTTCGAGGTACAGGGCCGCGCAGACGAGCACCACGCAGGCCACGAACGACCCGGCCGCCACGAAGAACTCCGAGCGCGGCGTCTCCCGGTCGAAGATCTGCAGCGTGTACGCGGCGAACCCGGCGAACATCCCGGCGAACACCGCCCCCGCGTACGCCGACGCCTTGGCCAGCGCCGCCAGCCGGGCCACCGCCAGCGGCTCGACCGGCTTGGTGTCGGGCTTCCTGGCGATCCTGGCCTTGGTCACCCATCCGCTGTAACCCTCGCCGAGGGCGAGCAGCAGCACGGTGGGGATGGCCGTCCAGGGCATGATGGGCAGGTCGGAGTAGAAGTGCCGAACCGCCGCCCAGACGACCAGGGCGACGACGAGCAGGAGAGCGGCCAGCCGGCCGGGATGCGTCGGCTTCAATCGGGCCTCTGCAGCTTCAGGTCGTCACGCAGCCGCACGCCGTGCCGGTCGAGCTCGGCCAGCAGGTCGGCCACCCGGCCCCTGCCCGGCACCGTGGCCTCGGGGTCGATCACCGACCAGGGCACCAGCACGAACGCCCGCTCGTGGGCCCGGGGATGCGGCAACGTCAGCTCGGGGTCGTCGGAGACGGTCTCGCCCACGACGATCAGGTCGATGTCGAGCGTACGCGGCCCCCACCGCTCCGCGCGCACCCGGCCGAAGGCGTTCTCCACGCCCAGCGCCCGCTCCAGCAACGTCCGCGGCGGCAGCGCGGTCTCGGCGACGACGACCGCGTTGAGGTACGGCTCCTGGCCTCCCGGCCCCCCGACCGGGTCGGTCTCGTAGACCGGGGACGCCTTGACGAACTCCAGACCAGGGGCGTCGAACAGCGTGTCGATGGCTCCCTGCAACGTCTGGAACCGCTCGCCCAGGTTGCTGCCGAGAGCGAGGACGGCCTTCATGCGCGGCTCCGCTCGATCGTCACGATCACATCGTCGAACGGCAGCGGGATCGGCGCCGCCGGTTTGTGCACGCTCACCTCGGCCTTGTGCACCAGCTCGCTGGCCAGGCAGACGTCGGCCAGCCGCTGGGCCAGCGTCTCGATCAGCTCGACCGGCTCGCCCTCGACCACCTCGACCAGCGCCTGGGCCAGCTCGCCGTAGTGGACGGTCTTGGTGAGGTCGTCGCCGGCCGCCGCCGGGGCGGTGTCGAGGAACAACGTCGCGTCGATCACGAACTCCTGGCCGAGCTCCCGCTCGGCGGGCAGCACGCCGTGCCTGCCCCTGGCCCGCAGGCCCTTGAGAGCGATGCGGTCAGACCTCAAGCTCGCCCTCCTCGTCCTCGTCGTCGTCTCCCTGGAGCACCGGGGAGCCGTGGTGCATCCACAACCGCCAGCCCTGCGAGGTGCGGATGTAGACGTTGCTCGCCACCACCTTGCCCGCGGCGAAGCTGGACTCACCCTCCTCGCCCGCCGTCAGGATGTTCTCCACGCAGGTGAGCACGGCCACGTCGCCCAGCACGGTGGTGTTGACGTCGGTCAGCACGAACTGGATGTAGGTCGTGTTGGCCATGATCAGCGCCCACGACCGCAGCACCTCCGACCGGCCGGTTAGCAACGTCCAGCCGGGATGGACGCAGCTCACCTGGTCGTCGGCGGTGTCCTCGGCCCAGATCTCGGTCATCTTGTCGAGATCGGCGCTCTCGATCGCGGTGTAGAACTCCTGGTTGACCGTCTCGATGGCGGCGGTGTCGACGCTCATGTGCCTGCTCCGGCTCTCTTCCATGCGGCCGCCACGCGCACGGCATCGGCATTGGGACCTACCTCGTGCACACGCACGCACCAGGCCCCCGCCTGAGCCGCCAGCGCGGTGACCGCCAGCGTTGCGTCGTCGCTCCTGCTGAACGGGCGGGGCGCGCCGTCGGGGCCGGCCAGCAGCCGGCCGAGGAAGCGCTTGCGCGAGGCCCCGATCAGCAGCGGGTAGCCCAGCTCGGCGAGCTGCGGGATGCCGGCCAGCAACGCCCAGTTGTGCTCGGCGTTCTTGGCGAAGCCGAGGCCGGGGTCGAGCACGATCTGCTCGGGGGACACCCCTTCGGCCAGCACGAGATCGACCCGCTTGCTGAGCTCCTCGCGCACCTCTGTCACGACGTCGGCGTAGACGGCCCGGCTGTCCATGTCATGGCTGTGGCCGCGCCAGTGCATCACCACGTAGGGCGCTCCGGTCGCGGCGACCACGCGCGGCATCTCGGGGTCGGCCAGGCCGCCGCTGACGTCGTTGACGAGCCTGGCGCCCGCCTCGACCGCGGCCCTGGCGACCTCGGCGCGCATCGTGTCGACGCTGACGGCCACGCCCTCGGCGGCGAGCGCCCGGATCACCGGGACGACCCTGGCCAGCTCCTCCTCCAGCGACACCCGCGCGGCGCCGGGACGGGTGGACTCACCGCCCACGTCGACGATGTCGGCCCCCTCGCGCACCAGGTCGAGCCCGTGCCGGACGGCGGCCTCCTCGTCGAACCACAGGCCGCCGTCGGAGAAGGAGTCGGGGGTCACGTTGACCACGCCCATGACGAGGCACCGCTCCGTACCGCCCGGCACGTTGATGGGCACGCTAGTCATGGGGCAAGCCTAGGCGTTCCCCCACACCTGCCGACATCTCGGGTCCCCAGTTGTGGATAACGATCGTCACCTGCCGAGAATCAGCGCCATCGCCTCGGAGCGGGTCTTGTCGCTGGTACGGAAGTCGCCGCGGACCGCCGACGTGACCGTCTTGGCCCCCGGCTTGCGCACGCCGCGCATCGTCATGCACAGGTGTTCGGCCTCGACCACCACGATGACCCCGCGCGGCTCCAGCACCCGCATGAGGGCGTCGGCGATCTGCGAGGTCATGCGCTCCTGCACCTGCGGCCGGCGGGCGAAGACGTCGACCAGCCGGGCCAGTTTGGACAGCCCGGTGACCTGGCCGCGCTCGTTGGGGATGTAGCCCACGTGGGCCACGCCGTGGAACGGGACCAGATGGTGCTCGCAGGTCGAGTAGACCTCGATGTCCCTGACCAGCACCATCTCGTCGTGGTCGACGTCGAAGACCTTGTTGAGCACGTCCTCAGGGGTCTGGCCGAGCCCGGAGAACTGCTCGGCCATCGCGCGGGCGACCCTGGCGGGCGTCTCGAGCAGGCCGTCGCGGTCGGGATCCTCGCCGATGCCGTAGAGGATCTCGCGTACGGCCTTCTCGATCCGCCCCAGGTCTACCTCATGCTGGGTCACGCACTGTCCCCGGACTGGAAGGCGTCCTGGTGACCGGGGGCGTGCGAACCGTTGGCCGACTGCTCCTTCGGGGTCAGGATCGGCGGGCGGTCGGAGGGCAGCCGCTTGCCGTAGCCCGCGTAGGAGGGCCGGTGCTCCTTGACGACCACCGGGGCGAAGATCTGCAGGACCTGCTCGCGGGAGAGGGTCTCCTTCTCCATGAGCTCCAGCACCAGGTTGTCGAGCACGTCGCGGTATTCGACCAGGATGTCCCAGGCCTGGTCGTGCGCCGTCTCGATCATCCGGCGGACCTCCTCGTCGATGGAGGAGGCGATCTTCTCGGAGTAGTCGCGCTCGTGGCCCATCTCGCGGCCGAGGAAGACCTCGGCCTGGCCGGTGCCGAACTTACGGGCGCCGAGCTGCTCGCTCATGCCGTACTCGGTCACCATGCGGCGGGCGACCGCCGTGGCCTTCTCGATGTCGTTGGAGGCGCCGGTGGTGGGCTCGTGGAAGACGAGCTCCTCCGCCGCGCGGCCGCCGAGCAGCATCGCGAGCTGGTCCATCATCTCGGACCTGGTGGCCAGGAACTTGTCCTCCATCGGCAGCGTCATCGTGTAACCGAGCGCGCGGCCGCGGGACAGGATGGTGATCTTGTGGACCGGGTCGGAGTTGGGCAGCGCGTGCGCCACCAACGCGTGACCGCCTTCGTGGTAGGCGATCATCTTCTTCTCCTTGTCGGACATGACCCGCGACTTGCGCTCGGGCCCTGCCATGACACGGTCGATCGACTCCTCGAGGACCTCCATCGTGATCAGCTTCTGGTCGGCCCGCGCGGTGAGCAGGGCCGCCTCGTTGATCACGTTGGCCAGGTCGGCGCCGGTGAACCCGGGGGTGCGGCGCGCGATGACGTCGAGGTCGACGTCGGGCGCGAACGGCTTGCCGCGACCGTGGACCTTGAGGATGCCCTTGCGGCCCTCCAGGTCGGGACGGTCGACCGTGACCTGCCGGTCGAAACGGCCCGGACGCAGCAGCGCCGGGTCGAGGATGTCGGGCCGGTTGGTCGCGGCGATGAGGATCACGCCGCCCTTGACGTCGAAGCCGTCCATCTCGACGAGCAGCTGGTTGAGGGTCTGCTCGCGCTCGTCGTGACCGCCGCCCAGGCCGGCGCCGCGGTGGCGGCCGACGGCGTCGATCTCGTCGATGAAGATGATCGCGGGGGCGTTGGCCTTGGCCTGCTCGAACAGGTCGCGCACCCGGGAGGCGCCGACGCCGACGAACATCTCGACGAAGTCCGAGCCGGAGATCGAGTAGAAGGGCACGCCGGCCTCGCCCGCGACCGCGCGGGCCAGCAGGGTCTTGCCGGTGCCGGGCGGGCCGTAGAGCAGCACGCCCTTGGGGATCTTCGCGCCGATCGCCTGGAACTTGGCCGGGGCCTGCAGGAACTCCTTGATCTCCTGGAGCTCCTCGATGGCCTCGTCGGCGCCGGCGACGTCGGCGAACGTGGTCTTGGGGGTGTCTTTGGTGATGAGCTTGGCCTTCGACTTGCCGAAGTTCATCACCCGGGAGCCGCCGCCCTGCATCTGGTTCATGATGAACAGGAAGATCAGCACGATGATGACGATCGGCAGGAAGCTCACCAGGATGCTGAGCAGGAAGTTCTCCTGGGGCACCTCGGTGGTGAAGCTCTTCGTCTTGTTGGCGTCGACCTGGGCCTGCAGCTCGTCGGTCAGCTTCGCGCCGTAACCGCTGACCCAGTTGGACTGGATCAGCTTCGCCGGGGCGTCACCCGGCCGGACGACGATCGGCTTGATGAGGGTGAGCTCGACCCGATTGTCCTTGTCGACGACCTTGGCGCTGGTGAAATTGCCGGCGCGAATCTGCTGGAGGACCGTGGACGTGTCGGCCTGCTTGAAATTGCCCCCGCCGCTCCAGAGCTGGGTGACGAGCAGGAGCAGCACGACGATGCCCAGGATCCACAGCAGTGGCCCACGTGTAAATCGCTTGAGATCCATCCGATGCGGAACCCCTTGCGGGCCCGTCCCTTCCTGACCATGGCCTGGAACCCCGGGCTGGCCCGGGGCCGCGGCATCCGACACCGCGACTTCTGACTACCCGAAGGGGACTTGCGGTCACCCTTCCGGAGTCTGAAGGTACACCGGCACGGCGCACGGAGGGACCCGCCCGCTACACCGGTCTTGCCCTATCAACGTACGTCACGTTGCGCGATGTTCCCGGCCATGGCCGGGATTACTACTTATAAACGTGCGGCGCGAGCGTTCCGATGAACGGCAAATTGCGGTAGCGCTCCGCGTAGTCGAGCCCGTAGCCGATGACGAACTCGTTGGGAATGTCGAAGCCGACGTATTTCACGTCGATCGGCACCTTCACCGCGTCCGGCTTGCGCAGCGCGGCGCAGATCTCCAACGACGCCGGATTGCGCGACTTCAGGTTTTCCAGCAGCCAGTGGAGGGTCAGGCCCGAGTCGATGATGTCCTCGACGATCAGGACGTGGCGGTTCAAGATGTCGGTGTCGAGGTCCTTCAGCACCCGCACGACGCCGGAGGACTTGGTGCCCGCGCCGTAGGACGACACCGCCATCCAGTCCATCTGCACCGGCACGTGCAGGGCTCTGGCCAGGTCGGCCATCACCATGACCGCGCCCTTCAGCACGCCCACGAGCAGGACGTCCTTGCCCGCGTAGTCCTCGTCGATGCGCCCGGCAAGCTCTTTGATCTTGGCCTGGAGGTCGTCCTCGGGGATGAGGACCTTCTCCAGGTCTTTGCCCATGTCGGCAGCGTCCACCTGTGGTTCCTTAAACGATGGGACTGATGGCGAGTATCAGGGTGCCATACCGCCGAACTGCGGACAGACCTCCGGGTAGATCCACCGCCTTCTGCCCGTGCCATTGCGTGACCAGCCGATCGACCGCCAGCACGTGGGTGGCGGAAAGCGCGCCGGAGGGCGTGCCCGCCGCGATGGCCGCGCGCCGCAGCACTCTGCGGCGCACGGCGTCGGGCAGTTTCTCCAACTCGGGTACGGACAGGACGACGGACTCGCCGATATCGCTAAGAGCGCAATTCGGGAACGCCGATTCGGCCCACTGGTCGAGGGCGTCGGCGTCCTCCCGCGCCATTCCGGCGGTCCGCGCGAGCGCCTCGGCCACCCCCGGGCCGAGCTCCTCGTCGAGCATCGGCAGGATCCGCTTCCTGACCCGGACGCGGGTGTAGCGGGGGTCGTCGTTGTGCGGGTCGTCCCAGGGGAGGAGGGACATGGCCGCGCAGGCGGCGACCGTCGTGGCCCTGGGCAGGCCGAGGAAGGGCCGGCGGTAGCGGCCGGCGCGGGCGGCCATGCCGGAGATCGAGCGCAGGCCGCTCCCCCTGGCCAGGCCCAGCAGGACCGTCTCGGCCTGGTCGTCGCGGGTGTGGCCGAGCAGGACGGCGGCGGCCCCCAGACGGTCGGCCGCCGCGGCCAGCGCGGTGTACCTGGCCTCGCGGGCGGCGGCCTCGGGCCCGCCCTCGGTGCCGACGGTGACGGTGAGCACCTCGGCCGGGCTCAGGCCGAGACCGGCGGCGACGCCGGCGACCTGCCGGGCGCGGTCGGCGGAGCCCGGCTGGAGCTGGTGGTCCACCGTCACCAGCCCCGCGCGCAGGCCGGCTCGGGGCGCGACGAAGGCCAGCGCCGCGGCCAGGGCCAGCGAGTCGGCGCCGCCGCTGCACGCGGCCAGGACCAGCGCGCCGGTGCCGGCGAGGTCGGTCAGCGACTCGCGGACGGCCCGGCGCACGTCGGCGACGGCTGGACGGGGACCCACAGCAGCCATTGTCCCGGCTGAGGGACCCGGCCGCACGTCACGACGGCCGGGAAGGGACGTCAGGCGGGAAGGGCCGGGGTGCCGATGACGCGGTGGATCCAGGCGTCGGGGTCGGCGATCTCAGGGGTCGTGGGCAGGGTCTCCGGCGAGGTCCAGACCTTGTTGAAGCCGTCCATGCCGACCCGGTCGACCACCTTGCGGACGAACGCGGAGCCCTCGGCGTACTGCTTCATCTTGACCTCGATGCCCAGCAGGCGCCGCACCGTGCGGTCGAGCCGGGAGCCGCCCTCGCGGCGCTGGGCGAACTTGGCGCGGATCTCCGAGACCGACGGGACCACCGAGGGGCCCACGGCGTCCATGACGAAGTCGCCATGGCCTTCCACCAGGGTCATCACGGCCGTCAGGCGGTCGAGGATCTCCTTCTGGGCGGGCGACTGGATGGCGTCGATCAGGTTGCCCTCGCCGCCCCTGACCACGTCGGCCACCGTGTCGGCGGCGTTGCGCAGGCGGTCGAGGAGCGTGGGCAGGTCGAGGTCGGAGGCGAGCAGGAACTCGGTCATCTGCGACCTGACGTACTCGCGCAGCCAGGTGACGCCGGTGAACTGCACGCGGTGGGTCTCCTCGTGCAGGCACACCCACAGGCGGAAGTCGCGGGGCACGACGTTCATCTCACGCTCGGCGTGCACGATGTTGGGCGCGACGAGCGTCAGGCGGCCGGTCGGCTCCTGGCCGGTCGGGTCGGGCGGCAGGAACAGCTCGTACTGGCCGAGCACCCGGGAGGCGAGGAAGGCGAGGACGGCCCCAACCTCGACGCCGGTGATGCGCGAGCCCACCGCGGTGACGATGGCGGGCGGCGGGTTGTCCCCGCCGCCCATGCGCTGGGTCAGCGGTTCGAGGACCACGCGGAAGCCCTCGACGTTGGCCTTGATCCAGCCCGGCCGGTCGACGATGGTCGCGGGCTGCGGCGCGGTCTCGGTGTGGATCTTCGTGAACTCGCGCACGTGGCCCTCGGCCTCACGTGACAGCGTGCGGAGCTCGGCGACGGCCTGCCTGGCCTCCTCCTTGCTCACCTGAGGACCGGGGCGCACCAGGCGCGTGCCGGTCGTGACGGCCAGATCCCAGTCGATCACCTGCATGACGTCCACCGTACGTTGTTCTCGTCACGCCTGCGAAGAAGCGGCGGTCAGGATCGCGCGACGATCGCGGCGAGCCTGTCGAGCACCGGCTCGGCGTTCACCGGCACGTCGTCGGCCAGGAAGGCGAAGGTGACCAGTCGGCCGTCCTTGGTGGTGGCCAGGCCCGCCAGGGTGTTGACGTTGTTGAGCGTGCCGGTCTTGGCGCGGACGAGGCCGACCTGGCCCTTGCTGTCGGCGCGGGTGAAGCGCCTGCCGTTGCCCAGCGTGCCGGAGAAACCGGCGATCGGCATGCCCGAGTCGACGGCCCGCAGCTCGGGATGCGCGGCCGAGCCGGCGATGGCGATGATCCTGGCCATGGCGTCGGCGCTGACCCGGTTGCGGATCGACAGGCCGCTGCCGTCGGCGACGCTGACGCCCTTGGTCACGCCGAGCCGCCGCATGACCCCGGTCACCGCCTCCGCGGCCCCCGCGTACGACGCCTCCTTGCCCTCCTTGATGGCGACGTGCCTGGCCAGGGCCTCGGCCATGTCGTTGTCGCTGTGGGTCAGGGTGTGCTCGACCAGGGCGTACAAGGGGGCGGAGTCGACCTTGCCCAGCTCGGCGGCGCCCGACGCGGCCCGTTCCTGGCGGATGTCCTTGGAGACGGTGACGCCGTACCTGGGCAGCAGCCGGGCGAAGGCGGCGGCGGTGTACGCGGCCGGGTCGGGCACGCGGGGCCGGGCGCCGGGGCGCTGGCGTCCCTCGTCCATGGCCAGGGCGTGGACGGGGGCCGCCTCGCCGTCGGGCACGTAGTTGGGCTTCCAGCCGGGCGCGACGGCCGGGCCGGTGAACAGGCTGTCGTCGTAGGAGAGCGTGACCTTCCTGACGCCCTTGGCCTTCAGCGTGGCGGCCGTCCGGGCGGCCAGGGTGGCGAGGGAGGCCTGCTTGGGGTAGCCGGGTTTGGCCGACGGCCCGGCGAGCAGCGGGTCGCCGCCGCCCACCAGGACGATCGCGCCGGGCGCGCGGCCCTGGACGACGCGGGTGGAGAAGCGGGTGTCGGGGCCCAGCGAGGCGAGCGCCGCCGTGGTCGTGACGACCTTGTTCGTGGAGGCCGGGGTGATGCCCGTGTCGGGGTTGGCGGCGAAGATCCGGGCGCCGGTGGCGGCGTCGAGCACGACCGCGCCCACCCGGCCGCCGAGTGCTTTGTCACCCAGCGCGTCGGTGAGCTGGCGGGTCAAAGTACTCTTAGTCGGGAGAGGTCCGTCTCCTGACGTCGCCGAAAGCTGGGCCAGCACAGGCCCCGAGGTGACCACGGGGGCGGGGGGGATTCCCCGGGGAGACGCCGTCGGCCCGATCGGTGACGGCTGCCTCGTCAGCGCGCTCAGGTTGAAGTCGCTGGTCATGGCGTAGACGCCGATGACGATCGTGACGATCTGGAGCACGGCGAGAGTGGCCAGCATCATCGAACGCTCGTGCCGCGCCACGTCGCCTGACCTCTCTCCTGGTGTTCGCCTACGAGACATTAACGCCCAGCCGGGACTTCCCGGGGGCCTTGAGCGGAGGAACCGCGGTGGAGTTCGACGTTGTCGTTGAGATTCCCAAGGGGCAACGGAACAAGTACGAAGTGGACCACGAGACCGGAAAGATCAGGCTTGACCGGCTCCTGTTCACCTCCACGCAGTACCCCGCCGACTACGGCTTCATCGAGAACACCCTCGGCGAGGACGGCGACCCGCTCGACGCGCTGGTGCTGCTCCAGGAGCCGACGTTCCCGGGGTGCTACATCACCTGCCGCGCGGTCGGCATGTTCCGGATGACCGACGAGAAGGGCGGCGACGACAAGGTCCTGTGCGTGCCCTCGACCGACCCCCGGATGCACCACATCCAGGACATCCACCACGTGTCGGAGTTCGACCGGCTGGAGATCCAGCACTTCTTCGAGGTCTACAAGGACCTCGAGCCCGGCAAGTCCGTCGAGGGCGCCAACTGGGTCGGGCGCATCGAGGCCGAGGCCGAGATCGAGCGCTCGTTCCACCGGGCCAAGGACGCGGGTCACCACTGATCCTCACCGGGGCCTGGTGGCGCCCACCAGGTCCCCTCTCCAGATCGGGGCGACCCGTACCACGTCGCCGGTCTGGGGCGCGTGCACCATCTGGCCCTGGCCGACGTAGATGCCCACGTGGTGGATCGTGCCGGGGTCGTCGGTGATGCGGCCGAAGAACAGCAGGTCGCCGCGGCGGAGCTGGTCCAGCGGCACGTGCGGGCCGGACGTCCACTGGGTTCCGGTCCAGTGGTCCAGGCGCACGCCGACCTGCTCCCAGGCGCGCATGACCAGGCCGGAGCAGTCGTAGGTGTCGGGGCCCGCGGCGGCCCACACGTACGGCTTGCCGAGCTGGGTCAGCGCCCAGTTGGCAGCTAGGTTGCCGCCCGCCGACCCCGCCGCCAGGCCGGCCGCCGACAGGGCCAGGGCCCGCCGTCTGGCCAGCAGCTCGGCGTGGCTGCGGGCGGCGTTCACCCGGTGCTGGAGCTGCCGCCGCTCCACCCGGAGGGTGCGCGTCTCGCGGCGCTGCCGGGCGACGGCGGCCTCCGCGGCCAGCTTCGCCCGCCGGGCGCGCTCCGAGGCGGCCTGCCTGGCGTCGTAGGCGTTCTGCGCCTGCGTCCGGAGGATGGCGGCGACCTCCTGGGCATCGCGCATCCTGCGCAGGATCTGGGCCCGCTCGGCGCCGAGCTGGCCGAGCACGCTCGCCCGGTGCAGGAAGCCGTCGACGCCGCCCTCGTCGATGAGCATGCCGACGAGCGGGCCCATCGCCGTCATCCCGCCGTAGCTCTGCGCGGCGAGCAGCGCGACGGCCTGCCGGGCGCGCTCGGCCTCGGCGTCGGCCGCCGCCTGACGCGCCTGGGCCTGCGCGTACGACTGCTCGGCCTGCCGCAGCCGGACCAGCTCGCCGTTGTACGCCTCCACCTGCCGTTCCACGGCCGCGGCCAGCTCGTCGAGCCGGGACTGCGCCACGGCCAGCCCGGCGCTGGCGACGCCCAGCTCCTTCGAGCGGGCGCGGGCGGTCTCGCGGGCCTTCTTCACGTCCTTGGCCGACGGCATGGGGTCGGCCAGCACCGGCGCGCCCGCATTGAGCGGACACAGACCGGCCAGCAGGACGCACACCAGGAGCCCAGCCCGAAATGCGCGCATAGGTCCCCCCGGAAACAGATGGTTACTCTATGCACACAGTTCCCAGCGCTTTCATGCACGTAACGTCATCACCGCAGGCGGAAGAGCCGTTCTATCCAAGGGCGGATCCCGGTGACCACCGGCCGGGCGGCCCGCGGGTAGGTGAAGACGGGGGTCTGGACGCCGTACGCGGCGTGCAGTTCGGCGGCCTTGCACCAGTCGGCGGTCACACGGGCCGCGGCCCAGGCCGCCGCGATGGCCGGTCTGGCCTCCGGATGGCGGTCGTAGGTCTGGAAGAGGGTCATCGCGGCGTCGGCGGCGGCGTGACCGTGGCGCAGCATGCGGGGGCCGCGGTCGAGCCAGGTCGGCCAGTCGACGCGGTGCCCCCTCGGCACCAGCTCGGCCACCCGCCCCGGGACGGGCGACGGGCAGACCCGGCGCCCCAGATGCGGATCCTGGCGCACCTCGAACGCCTCCACGGGGGGCTCAGCCGCTCTCGACGGGGGTGACGGGCTCCTCGGTGGGGGTGTGCGTCGGGGCGGGCGTCGCCGTCTCCGAGGGCGTGGTGGTGGGCGAGGGGGTCTCGGTGGGCGTGGGGGCGGGGGTGGGGGTCGGCACCGGCGGGGTCCGGGTGGGCGGACGCGTGCCGGGTTCGCCGTGCGGTGGACGGCCCGGCTCACCGTGCGGCGGATGACCCGGGTGGCCGGTACGGCCGGGCAGGCCGGGCTGACCCGGCTGGCCGTACGTAGGGTCGCCCGGGTTCTCGCCCGGCGGCTCGGGCTGCGGCGGGCCGTCGGGCGTCGGCCTCGGCTCGCCGGGCGATGATTCGGCGGGCGGCGCGGTCGCGTACGTGGGCACGAGCACGGCCGGCGGCACCGGTGTGGTCGAGCCGAGCATGCCGAACGGCTCGGGCGCGGCGCTGTCGAGGATGGGCTCTACGGTCAACTGGGCGTCCTGCGGGTCGGGTTGCCAGGGCAGTCTGATGCCGGGCGGCTCGCCGGTGGCGGGGAACGCGGCCGTCGCCACCCCGGCGAGACCGCCGTTGTCCTTGCCGAACTGGTTGAAGATCACTGCTATCGCCACCACGGTCGCGACCGCCGCCAGCGCGCCCGCCACCGCCTGAGGCCACCTTCGAGCCGCCGTCTGCGTGGGAACGGGAAACCCGGCGACGTCCAGGGAGGCCGTGCGCCGGGCGACGTAGCGGCGGTAGGGCAGCAGCTCGGGGTCGGCGAAGCAGCTCATGACCCTGATGCGCAGGGCCTCGGGGAGCGCGGCGGCGGGCAGCAGGCCGAAGACCTTGGCGGCCGAGGCCTGGCGGGCGCGGTGGGGGGCGCAGACCTCGCAGCGGGCGACGTGCCCGACCAGGTGCTCGCGCATCTCCCTGGTGAGGTCGCCGGTGAAGCCGGCCAGGATCCGGGCCCGGCGCGGGCAGTCGTAGGGGCCCTTGCGCGCCAGGATCTCGGCGGTGACGGAGTCGGTGAGACGATCGCGCGCCTGCTCCCTGGCCTGCTCGACCTGGCGCGGCGGGATCGCGAGCACCTGGGACAGCTCGGCGGTGTCCAGGGCGTGCCTGGTCGCCAGCTCCAGCACCTCGCGGTCGGCGACGGGCAGGCTCACGACCGCGTTCCAGGCCATGAGCCGCAGGTCGGCGTCGGCGGGGTCGTCCAGCGGCGGCGCCTCGGCCAGGGCCTCGTCGGCGCCGGGCGGCGCGGCCATCCGGCGGCGCAGGCACTCCTGCCGGGCCAGGGCGAGCAGCCAGACCCGGAACCTGTCGGGCTGGGCCAGCGCGCCCGCGTGCGCCTCGGCGGCGATCAGCGTGTCGCGCAGGGCCACCTGGGCGCTGTCGGTGTCGAGGAGGAGGGACCAGCAGTAGCGGTAGACGCTCTCCGCGTGCGTGTCGTAGAGCGCGGCGAGGGCTCCCGGGTCGCGGGTGCGGAGTGCCTCCACCAGGACGCGGTCATTCATGTGACCGAAGGTAATGGATCGGTAACTAGTAGTTCTACCGGTTCCGCCGCTTGTCTACCGCGACCCCACCGAATTCCCAACCTATTTGTTCGGACTAATACCGATTATTGCTTTACCTGCCCCATGGCCTGGCTCCCCCGGTCCACCGCGAACGGCTCGGAGGTGGGCTTGACCGTGTGCACAGGAAGCGCGCCGCCCATCGCCAGGTCCTCGTAGGGACGGCCGGTCGAGCCCCAGGTCCGGGCGGTGACGTCGGTCTTGGCGACCTTGCTGTCCTTGGGCAGTCCGGCGACGGTCAGGATGAACCTGGGCGGGCTGCCGGCCTTCACGTCGTCCACGAACGTGCTGCCGCCGCCGAGCAGTTTGCCGGTCGCGTCGCGCAGCAACGCGTTCACCACCAGGCTGCTCGCCGGCAATTGATACGGATTCCCGACATAGCCGGTAATAAGGTAAGAGCCGTCTTTTTGGCGCATTGTCTGGACGCGCGTGATCGGGAACGACTGGAACGCCGACGGGATGCGGGCGGCCGACCGCCACTGCGCCGGACGGTACTGGATGGTCACCTTCACCGGCTTCTCAGCGGCGGACGCCTGGCCGGTGAAGGCCAGGGAGCCGCCCGGCGGCACGGCGTCGAGCGGCTGGTCCATGCGCACCACCTCGGTGCCGGCGGCGTCGCGGCCCACGATGGTGGCCACGACGTGCTCGCCGAAGTGCCACGGGTTGGCGTTGCTGAGCACGCCGGCCCAGTTGACGGCGTAACCGTCGGTGGACTTGGCGATGTTCGAGACCTGCTCCTTGAGAACGAGCGGCTTGAGCGATTGGGCTGGCTGGTCCTCACTTGAACAACCGGCGAGGCAGATCGCCCCGAGTGCGAGGAGGCTGACGGTTCGGCTACGCGGGATCACTTTGCCGTGATAACCCGTGCATGGGCACGGCTGGCAGAGACACGCGCCAGGCGTACCAACTCTTTAACGCCTCCGGACGACCCTCGTCTCATCCCACACCGGCTCGGCGGACTCGTAGACCGTGCCGTCGGAGCCGAAGACCAGGAAACGGTCGAAGTCGGCGGCGAACCAGCGGTCGTGGGTGACCGCCATGACCGTGCCGTCGAACGCGTCGAGGCCCACCTGGAGCGCCTCGGCGCTGGCCAGGTCGAGGTTGTCGGTCGGCTCGTCGAGCAGCAGCAGCGTGGCGCCCGACAGCTCCAGCAGCAAGATCTGCAGCCGCGCCTGCTGGCCTCCGGACAGCGTGTCGAAGCGCTGCTCGGCGATCAGCCCGGCCAGCTCGTAGCGGGCCAGCGTCTTCATGGCCTCGTTCTTGAGCTTGGCGTGCTCGGTCATCACGATCTCGACCGGGGTGCGGCCGAGCAGGTCGGGCCTGGAGTGGGTCTGGGCGAAGTGCCCCGGGACGACCCGCGCGCCGAGCCTGGCCACGCCGGTGTGCGCGACGGGCTCGCCGGCCACCAGGCGCAGGAAGTGGGACTTGCCCGAGCCGTTGGAGCCGAGGACGGCGACCCGCTCGCCGTACCAGATCTCCAGGTCGAACGGGCGCATCAGGCCGGTCAGCTCCAGGCCCTCGCAGATGACCGCGCGCTTGCCGGTGCGGCCGCCGCGCAGGCGCATCTTGATGTTCTGGTCGGCGGGGGCCTGCTCGGGCGGGCCCGCCTCGACGAACCTGCGCAGCCGGGTCTGGGCCGCGTGGTAGGGGGCGGCCATGCCGTCGTTGTACCTGGCCTTGTTCTTCAGCATGTTGACCAGGGCCTTGAGCTTGGCGTGCTCTTCGTCCCAGCGCCTGCGCAGCTCGTCGAGCCGCTCGTTGCGGGCCTTGCGGGCCTCGGCGTAACCGGCGAAGCCGCCGCCGTGGATCCAGATGTTGCCCGACTCGACCGTGACGATGCGGTCGGCGGCGTTGGCGAGGAGCTGGCGGTCGTGGCTGACCAGCAGCACGGTCTTGGACGTCTCGCGCAGCTGCTGCTCCAGCCACTCCTTGCCGGGCACGTCGAGGTAGTTGTCGGGCTCGTCGAGCAGCAGGGTCTGGTCGGGGCCGCGCAGCAGCGCCTCCAGGACGAGCCGCTTCTGCTCGCCGCCGGACAGGGTGGCCACGTCGCGGTACTTCACCCGGTCGAACGGCACGCCGAGGGCCGAGACCGTGCAGGTGTCCCAGAGCACCTCGATCTCGTAGCCGCCGGCGTCGGTGTAGTCGCTGATGGCCTGCGCGTAGCGCATCTGCGCCTTCTCGTCGTCGCGCTCCATCATCACCAGCTCGGCCGCGTCGAGCCGCTCGGCCGCCTGGCGCACGGCCGGCGGGGCGACGCCGAGCAGCAGGTCGCGCACGTTGCTCCCGTCGCGCACGTTGCCGATGAACTGGCGCATCACGCCCAGCCCGCCCGAGCTGGTGACGCTGCCCTCGACGGGCTCCAGGTCGCCCGCGACCAGGCGCATGAGGGTGGTCTTGCCCGCGCCGTTGGGCCCGACGAGCGCCGCCTTGACACCGTCGCCGATCCGGAAGGAGACGTCGTTGAGCAGGGGCCTGCCGTCGGGCAGCACGTACGTCAGATGTCCTACTTCAACGTGGCCCATCCGGGCAGGCTACCGGCCGCCCGCGACCACCGGCACCCGGTTTTCGGCCGGTGATCAGGGGGCCCTGGACAGCAAGTGATCTAATGACTAGAACTGTACGGGACTCCCCCAGCCCCTAGGAACCGGTGATGACGCGATTCCGCTCCTCCCTCCTCCCCCTCGCCGTCGCCCTGCTCGGCCTGGTGGCCGTCCCGCAGCAGGCGTGGGCCGCGCCGCCCAAGCCGGTGCCGCCGTCGGCCGGCGTGGCGCGGGAACCGGCCGGGCCGGTCTCGGCGTGCGCGCCCACCGTGCGCGGCGCGTCCGTGGACGCCCGGCTGACCAGCCTGTTCACCTCGTACGGCAACGACAACAGCCGCCTGGACGACTGGACGGGAGCCGACGGCACCTACTCGCTCAAGCTGCCGAACGGCCGTGAGCTGTGGGTGTTCTCCGACACCTTCCTCGGCCGGGTCAACGCCGACGGCTCCCGGCCGCCCGTCGTCGAGGAGGGCGGCAGCACCGTCTTCCTGAACAACTCCTTCGCCGTCGAGCGGGACGGGCGGCTGTCCACCGTGCACGACGGCACGGCCGCGAAGCCCGAAGCCGTGATGCCGCCGCGCGACGACAAGCACTGGTTCTGGGCCGGGGACGCCACCCTGGCGGGCGGCCTGGTCGAGGTCACCTACCAGGAGTACGAGCGGTTCGGCCCCGGCGCGTGGGACTGGCGCTGGCACCGCAACGTGGTGGCCAGGTTCGCGCCCGGCCGGCTCGACCAGCCGGTCAGCGTGCACGACCTGCCCTCGGGCCACGGCGTCTCCTGGGCCTCCGGCCTGCTGAAGGACGGCGGCTACACCTACGTGTACGGCGTCGAGGACCTCGGCTCGGCCAAGTACATGCACCTGGCCCGGGTCAGGGGCCAGAGCCTGCTGGGCGCGTGGGAGTTCCGCACGGCCGACGGCTCGTGGTCACCGGACGAGACCGACTCGGCGCGGATCATGGGCGGGGTGGCGAACGAGTACAGCGTCACCAAGGTCGGATCCGGATATGTCCTGATCACGCATGACACCACCGAGGTGCTCAGCCCCAACATCGTGGCCTACTCCTCCTGCTCGCCCACCGGCCCCTTCACCGGCAAGCAGCACGTCTACACCACCCCCGAGACCAGCGGGAACGTCTTCACCTACAACGCCCACGCCCATCCCGACGTCGCCGGGAACGGCCTGGTGGTCTCCTACAATGTCAACAGCTTCGTCAACACCGACCACTACCGGGACGTGTCCATCTACCGGCCCAGGTTCCTGGATGTGACGTTCGGGTGAGGCGCAACTGGGCGGCGCGCCTGCGCCACCTCACCCTCGACGGGCTGCGGGCGGTCACGCTGGAGAACGAACGGCTGCGCGTGACCGTCCTGCCCGACAAGGGCGGTGACGTGGTGGAGTTCCTGCACAAACCCACCGACACGGACTTCGTCTGGCTCTCTCCGCAGGGCCTGCGCGACCCGCGCGACCACCGTCACGGCGCGGCCGACGACGTCGCCCAGTTCGTCGACCATTACCAGGGCGGCTGGCAGGAGGTCTTCCCCAACGGCGGCGCGCCGAGCGAGTACCGGGGCGCGCGCCTGGCCCAGCACGGCGAGGTCGCCGGGCTGCCGTGGTCGTGCGAGGTGGTGGCCGACCGCGAGGAGGAGGTCGCGGTGCGGCTCGGCGTGCGCACCCGGCGGCTGCCGTACCGGGTGGAGAAGGTGTTCCGGCTCCGGGCCGGGACGGCCGCGCTGGAGGTCGAGGGGCGGGTGACCAACGAGGCGGACCTCGCGCTGCACGCGATGTGGGGCCAGCACATCGTCTTCGGGGCGCCGTTCCTGCGGGCGGGCGCGCGCATCCGGCTGCCCGAGGGCGTGCGGGTGATCCCGCACGCGACGCCGATCGGCCCGGCCGGGCGCCGGGTGCGGGCCGGCGGGCCGTGGCGGTGGCCGGTGGTGCCCGCCGACGGGGGCGGCGAGACGGACCTGAGCGTGGTGCCGGAGCGGGGCGGGCCGAGCGACATCGTCTACCTCACGGGTTTCCCGGAGGGTTGGTACGAAATTTCAGGGGATATCGGTATCCGGGTGGAGTGGGATGCGGCACTCCTCCCCTACCTGTGGATGTGGCAGGAGCTCGGCGCGTCCACCGGCTACCCCTGGTGGGGGCGGGCCTACACGCTGGGGCTGGAGCCGTTCGCCGGCATGCCGACCGACGGCCTGGCCGCCGCCGTGGCCAACGGCAGCGCCCTGTCGCTCGGACCGCAGGAGACCAAGGTGTCGAGATGGCGCGCGGAGGTGCTGGCGTGAGTGAGTTTTCCGGCAAGGTGGCGCTGGTCACCGGCGGGTCGATGGGCATCGGGCGGGCGGTGGTCGACCGGCTGGCCGACGGCGGCGCGAACGTGGTGTTCTGCGGCGTGGACGAGGCCGCGGCGCTCGACAGCGAGCACGTCACCGGCGTCGTCGCCGACGTGCGCCGGGCCGGCGACATGCGCGACCTCGTGGACCTGGCCGTGACCAGGTACGGCGGCCTCGACGTCGTCGTCACCTGCGCCGGCGTCCAGCGGTACGGCACGGTCGAGGACACCCCGGAGGAGGTGTGGGACGAGGTCATGGACGTCAACCTCAAGGGCGTCTACCTCACCTGCAAGGCCGCCGTGCCGAGGCTCAGGGAACGCGGCGGCGGCTCGATCGTGGTCATGTCGTCGGTGCAGGCGTTCTCGTCGCAGGCGCAGGTGGCCGCCTACACCGCGAGCAAGGCCGCCCTGAACGGCCTGACCAGGGCCATGGCGCTCGACCACGCGGCCGACGGCATCCGGGTCAACGTGGTCTGCCCCGGTTCGGTGGACACGCCCATGCTGCGCTGGGCGGCCGACCTGTGGCGGGGCGACCTGTCGCAGGAGGAGCAGGTCGAGCAGTGGGGCAAGGCCCATCCGCTGGGCCGCGTGGGCCGCGCGGAAGAGGTGGCCGAGCTGGTGGCGTTCCTGGCGGGGCCGCGTTCGTCGTTCATCACCGGGGCCGAGCACCGCGTGGACGGCGGCCTGCTGGCCCGGAACCCGGCGGCGCTCCCCGACTAGGTCGAGTAAGTCCCCAGTCGCCTCCCGAACCTGGCAATCGTTGCGTCAATGCGGCGAAGTGCCAGGTGGTGAGCCTGGTAACCAAGGTCTCTGCGTGTATTCGAGGGTGGGTCCCGAGCCCCCTCACAGCACGCTTGGTACGGGTTCCGAAACGACTCACCGATCTAGGAGAGACCTGTGAGGCTCACCAAGAAGGCCGCCGGCTTCATCGCCGCGGCCGCGCTGTTCACCGTGGTCGTCCCGGCTGCCGCGGCTGAGGCCAGCCCACGCTCGACGTGCTACGGCGGCCGCGTCTGCCTGTACGCCGGTTTCGACTACAACCGGGGCCAGAGCGACCACTGGCGCGACTTCACGGCCGACGACTCCGACCTGGCCGACAACAACTGGCTGAACTGGGACTTCAGCAACACCTGGCACAGCATGGACAACGAGACCAGCTCCGTCAGGAACCGGATCGGCTGCAGCGCCACCCTCTGGCAGCACGCCGACTACACCGGCGCCCACAGCACCTTCACCCACAACTCCAACGACGGTTACCTGTCGAACAACGCCATCGGCAACAACCGCACCAGCTCGATCGACATCTGGTGCCGCTGAGAAATAACGGGAGTGCCGGTTTCCGGGCTTGGCCGCCGGAAACCGGCTGTCGCGGCCTCCTCGCGGGCGCGCTGCTGCTGTCCGTCGCGGCCTGCGCCGCCGGCGAGCCCGTACGCGAACGGCCCCCTGCGGGCGTGACCTCGGTGTCGCAGCTCGTGTTGCCGTTCGACGCCTACAAGCCGACTCCCGAGCAGCGGGCCGTCCTGGGCAATGCCCACAACCACCTGGTCGCGCGGTGCATGAGCCGCCGCGGCCTCACCGTCACCCCACCCGCGGAGGACGCCGCCGAGCTGGCGGCGATCGACCCGGGCAACTCCCGCCGCTACGGCGTCGTGGACACCTCGGCCGCCCAGCGGTACGGCTACCACCTGGCCAGGCCCCCGTCCCCGGACACCACCGGCTCCTGGGTCAACAAGCTGCCCAAGCACACCCGTCACCGCCTGTACGGCACCGCCGCCGACCGCGGCTGCCTCGACCGCGCCTCCGCCGAGCTGGAGGGCGGCACCCGTCAGGCGGACTGGCCCTGGCTGGGCCTGCAGGACTCGCTCACCCTGGAACAGGCCGCCAAGCACGGCAGCGTGGCCGCGGCGACCAGGCGCTGGCAGTCGTGCATGACCCAGGCGGGACACCCCTACCCGGACCCGGAGTCGGCCATCGCCGACTCCCGCTGGAACCTGGAGAAGCCGGACGTGAGCGAGGAGGAGAAGCTGACGGCCGTCGCCGACACGACCTGCAAGTGGGCCTCGGGCCTGGTCGCCGCCTGGTTCACGGCCGACGCCGAGCTTCAGCGCGCGGTCATCCGGGACAACCCGGAACGTTTCGCCGCGCTCGCGGCCAGCTTGCGGCAGCGGCTGGAGCGCGCCTCACGCCTGCTGTCCGAGCACGAAGGCCGCCAGGTCGGCTGACTGGCGCAGCCTGCTGGGCTCGTGCGCGTACATCATGTGGCCGGCCTCGTAGTACTTGAACTCGACGTTGGCGGCCAGCTCGGCGGGCACGGGCAGGTGGGCGAAGGCGTGCTCGGCCGCGTAGTACGGCGTGGCGCCGTCGTGGTAGCCGCAGGCCACGTGCACGCGCAGGTGCGGGTTGGTGCGCATGGCGGCGCCGAGCCGGTCGGTCACGCTGACGTGCACGCCCTCGAACTCCTTGTACGACCACGGGTGCACCCGCGAGCTGAGGATCTCGTAGGGCAGGTCGTTGGCGTACTCCAGCTCGGTCCGCAGGTAGTGGTTGAGCGCGGCGCTGTAGGGGCCGGTGATGGCGTTCATGCTCGGGTCGGAGACGAAGTGCTCGCGCCCGCCGTCGGGGTCCCAGCCGGTGAAGCGGCCGTCGAGCCTGCCGACGGTCAGCCGGCGCTCGCGCAGCAACTCGGTGAAGAAGCGGATGTGCTCGATGCGCAGGTCCACGCGGTCGACGTAGTCCTCCGACAGGCCTGACAGGGCGGCGACCCTGGAGACCGCGGCGGCGCGCTCTTCGGCCGTGAGGCGGTTGCCGCGGGCCAGGGCCCACGGGTAGTCGCGGGAGGCGTACTCCTCGGCCTCGCGCAGCACGTCGGCCAGCGGGCGGTCGCCGTGCAGCCCGTGGTAGTGCGCGATGGCGGCATACGTCGGGAGATAGAGGGCGTAGGCCACGTCGTTGCCCTCGTTGAACTCCACGGTCGCGTAGTCGAGCACCGAGGAGATCAGCATCACGCCGTTGAGGTACATGCCGTAGCGCGACTGGAGGTGGTCGGCCAGCCCGGCCGCCCTGACCGTGCCGTACGACTCGCCGGCCAGGAACTTCGGCGACATCCACCGCGCGTTCCTGGTCGTCCAGAGCCGGATCACCTCGCCGACCGACTCCACGTCGCCGGTGAACCCGTGGTACGGGCCGGCCTTCTCGCCCTCGGCCGCCCGCGAGTAGCCGGTGGACATCGGGTCGATGACGACCAGGTCGCTCACCTTGAGCAGGGTCTCGTCGTTGTCGGCCAGCGCGTACGGCGGCGGCAGGAGCGCGCCCGCGTCCCCCATCACGACCCGGCGCGGGCCGAGGATGCCGAGGTGCAGCCACACGCTCGACGACCCCGGCCCGCCGTTGAAGGCGAACGTGACCGGCCTGGTCAGCGGGTCGGCGTCGTCGAGGGTGTAGGAGGTGAGGAACACCTCGGCCTTCGGGCGGTGGCCGTCGAACGTGCCGTCCGTGAACACCTCCTCGCGCACCACCATGGTTCCGGCGGTGGCGGTGTACCCCTGGCCGGTGGGCAGGGTGTGCCGGGTGGTGACGAGGTTGTCGGCGGGCTTCTTTGTCTGTACTTCGTCGGACATAGCGGCCAATTATGGGGCAACGTCCAGCGAGATCGCGGGGTCGGCGAAGCGCTCGTTCGGGACGGTGGCGTACCAGCCGGGACGCCCCGGGTCGCGGTCGTAGGGATAGCCGCCGGTCTCCCGGTAGAACTCGGCGTAGCGGGCCACGCGATCGGGGTCGAGACGCACCCCGAGCCCCGGCCCGGAGGGCACGGCGATGGCGCCGTCCGCGTACGGGAGCCGGCCGCCCTCGATCACGTCGTCGCGCAGCTGGTGGTAGTGGGCGTCGGCGGCGTAGGTGAGGTTCGGCAGCACCGCGCCGAGGTGCAGCATGGTCGCGAGCTGGATGCCGAGCTCGCCCGAGGAGTGCACGGCCACCCCCACCTGGAACGTGTCGCACACCCCCGCCGCCTTCACGCACGGCCGGACCCCGCCCCAGAACGTCGTGTCCAGCAGCACCACGTCGGCGGACCTGCGCAGCACGTTGGAGGCGAGCTGCTCGAAGTTGACGACCACCGTGTTCGTGGCGAGGGGCACCCTGACCTGCTCCCGCACGGCCCTGAGCCCCTCCATCCCCCAGACCGGGTCCTCCAGGTAGTCGTTGTTCAGCCCCTCGATGGCCCGGCCGAACCGCAGCCCCTCGGCCACCGACAGGACGGCGTTGGGGTCGTACCTGAGCCGGTCGGCCGGGAACGCCTCGGCCAGGGCCCGGTAGCACTCCAGCTCGTAGTCCGGCGGGAAGACGCCGCCCTTGAGCTTGTGCACGGTGAACCCGTGCGCCTGCTTGAGCCGGGCGGCGTGCTCGACGAGCTGGCCGGGGGTGCGGATCTCCGGATGGCCGTCGGCGGCGTACCGGAAGAACAGGTAGGAGGCGAACGGGACCCTGTCCCGCAGCCGCCCGCCCAGCAGGTCGTGGACGGGCACGCCGAGGTGCTGCCCGACGAGGTCGAGGCAGGCGAACTCGACGGCGGCCAGGAGCTGGGTGCGGTTGTTGTAGAGCGAGGCGGTCGGATTGGCGATCTTGAAGCGCAGCGCCTCCAGCTCGAACGGGTTGTGCCCCTTCAGGTACGGGACGAGCGCCCGGAAGGCCGACTCCGCGCTCTCGCCCCCGCCGCCCATCTCCCCCAGGCCGACCAGCCCGTTGTCGGCCTCGACCTCGACGATCGTGCGCACGAACCGGCCCCAGTGGGCGCCGTTGCTGTGCCGCAGCGGCGCCTCCAGCGGGACGGCGACCGTCGTGGCCCGGATGTCAACGATCTTCACGCGCGCTTCCCTCCGACGACGGCGACCCCGCAGGCGGGCAGCCGGACCTCGACCGGATCCCGTCCTGGGACCGTGACCGTCGCCGTCACCGGCTCGGCGGCCAGCGACTGCAGCCGGACCACCTGCTCGCCGTCCACCCGGCCGATCGAGGTGATCAGCACGTCGGGGTGGTCCACCGAGGCGTAGGTCTCGGTGGCGCCGGGACCGCCGGTGATCAGCGCGCCGACGAACGGCTCGGTCAGCCCCGAGGCCGCCGCCGCGCCCAGCCTGCTGCCCTTGACGCCGGCCGCCGACGTGACGGCGTACCGGAAGGTGGTCTCGCCCTGCTGCTGGGCGGGGAAATTGGTGTCCCAGATGTTGTTGAGCGCCCAGGAGTAGACCGTGCCGTCCTCCTGGTCGAGCGTGGGCGGGAACGGCGCGTACGGCATGTGGATGGTGCCGAGCTGCACCAGCGGCGCTTCCAGGGTGGCCCAGGCGACGGTCAGCTCGGGGTCTTCGAAGGCGATCCAGTGCCTGATCGGCAACATGTACTCGGCCGATCCCGGCACGCGCGGCACGCCGGGGCCGCCGACCCCGCCGGTCAGCTCCCAGGCCGTGGCCGGGCCGGTCGCGAACGGGAACGCCAGGAACACCGCCTCCTTGGCCGGGGTGCCCTGCTTGGCGAGCTGGTAGGTCAGGTCGAGCCGGGGGACGCCCCGGTGCAGCTCGATCGTGGTGCGCAGCCAGTCGACGCCCTTGCCCTGGAGCTCGACGACCAGCTTCTCGCCGACCGCCGTGCGCACGGCCCTGACGATCGTCGCGTTGCGGGCGATCGCCCGGTCGCCGAGGAGCGTCCTGTCGTGCGCCCCGACGTGGCCTGACAGGTGGTTGAAGTGCGGGGCGGTGGCGTAGCGGTCGTAGACGTACTGGCCGAAGCCGGCGGCGGCGTCGCCGTTGACCAGCTCACGGCCGGCGGACTTGTCGAAGATCGAGCTGATGTAGCCCTCGCGCACGTCGTAGGCGACCCGGTAGAACTCGTTCTCGATCACGCCGTCCAGGTCCGGCTCGACCGGCTCGGGGGCCTGGCCCGGCCCGCGGACGACGTCCAGCCGCGCGTAGCCGAAGCCGGGGACGTCCGGCACGACCGCGTGCACGTGCCGGCCGATCGGGCGGGTCGGCCAGTCGTCGGGGTCGACGTACTCCTCGTGGTGCGGCACGGTCTCGCCGGTCCGGGCGTCGACCAGCACGATCGGCACGTCCACGGCCACCACGTCGCGCGGCAGGAACGCGCGCACCACGTCGGTCCGCGCCCTGGTACCGGGGTTGAAGACGGCGAAGGCGGCCAGGGCCGCGCCCTCCGCGTCCGGGCCCCCCGCGCCCGCGCCCTCCGCGTCCGGGCCTTTCGCGTCCGGGGAGGAGAGGGCGGCGGCGAAGCGGCGGGTGGCGGCGTGCAGCAGGTCGGAGGCGTCGTCCTGGGCCTGGTAGGCGCCCGACGACTTGCGGGTCCACTGCAGGCCGCCGGAGTCGCCCGCCTCCTCGGCGTCCTCCCACGGGTTGGCCGCGCCCCAGGTGTGCTCGTTGAACAGGGCGACCTTGTCGTAGGCCGCGTCGATCTCGTCCGTGGCGTCCGCGCCGGCGATCGTGTGCAGGGTCTCGGCGACGCGCAGGGCCGACTGGGCGCGGCGCACGTAGCCGAGCGGGCGGGCGCCCGAGCCGAGCCCGTCGGCCCACCAGTCGGTCCAGTCGCCCTCGTGCACGGCCAGGCGGTCGTGGTAACGCTCCTCGACGTGCTCGAAGAAGTCGCTGTTGACCGCCGAGCGCAGGCGCGGCCAGGCCCACGTCTCGTTCCACCGGCGGGCGATGGAGGCGGGCACGATCGACGGCCCGGCGTTGTCGGCGTGCGCGCCCTGGACCCGCAGGTGCAGCACGTCCAGCTCGTACGGCTCGCGCGGCGCGTCCGGCCCCTGCCAGCCGAACGTCCCCGGCCCGTACGGGTAGCCCCGCGTGGCCAGCGCCGACAGGTAGCGCGGCAGCAGGTCGTCGGCCAGCTCGTAGGAGTCGGTCAGCCCGACCGTGTTGCCCTCCATGTACGCCATCCCGTGCGGCGTGTCGGTGAACCACACGAGCAGCTCGTTCCCGCTCGGCGCCCGCCACCGGAACGGCCTGGTCAGCTTGTCGCCGCCGTGCAGGTACGGCACCGACCGCCCGGCCCAGTTGTGCGCGGCGGCCAGGTAGCGCACGCCTGAGGCGTTGAGCGCGTCCACCAGGCCGACGACCGCGCCCGGCACGTCGGTGTGCATGGCGGACCTGGTGGCGAAGCCGTACCGGTCCTGGAGCTGGGCGGTGAAGCGGAGCTGGCGGTAGAGCTCCTCGGTCGAGCACGCCTCGGTGTGCAGCTGGAACGGCAGCGCGGTCACCTCGATCACGCCCGCCCTGGCCAGCGCGGCGAACGACTCGACCTGCCCGGCCGGCCGGGCGTCGAGCCATTTGAGCGCGGGCATCGACGACTCGACCGTCCAGCGGAACTTGGCGTCGTCCGGCCAGGAGGCGGTCTCCTCGGCCAGCCGCAGGGCCGCGTCGAGGTAGTCGAGGTGGTGGCGGAGCACCGTGCCCTGGGGATCGGTGTAGCCGATGTCCAGGTGCGAGTGGTGCACGACGAACACGCTCCACTTGCGCTGCGGGGTGACCGTGACCTGCGCGCTGCCGACCACGCCGGCGTCGTCGCGGCACTCCAGGGTCAGCGTGCGCGGCGCGTCCACCTCGGGCACCAGCAGCGTCACGTCCGTGCCGGAGGCGCTGTCGACGCCCACCAGCACGTGGGTCAGGGGTTGCGTGCTCGACACCCGGACCGCCTGGCGGCCGTCGTGCGTGAACAGCGGCAGCACCGCGACCCGCACCTCCAGCCCGCGCGCGCTGATCACCGGTGTGGAGGTGTCGTTGCGCAGCGCCTGCCTGATCCCGTCGTAGTCGGGGCTACCCAGGCTCCGCTGCAGCAACCGGCTCGTCATCTAAACACTCCCTAGGGACAGGCCCCGTGCGAAGAGGCGCTGGGTGGCCAGGAACAGCACGACCGTCGGCAGCGAGACCACCAGGCCCGCCGCCAGGCCGACGGGGACCGGGGTGCCGGCGTAGACGTCGGTCATCAGCCCGGCCAGGGCGGTCATGACCGGCCGGACGCTCTGCGTCTGCGTCAGCGTCAGGCCGAAGATGAGGTCGTTCCAGATGAAGGTGAACTCCAGGATGAACACCGCCGTCAGCGCGCTGAGCGAGATCGGCAGGTAGATGCGCCAGAAGATGCGCCACGTGGACGCGCCGTCCATGCGGGCCGCCTCGAAGATCGAGAACGCCACCCCCGTATAGAAGTTGCGCAGCACGAACGCGGCCAGCGGCACGTTGATCGCGGTGTAGATCAGGATCATGCCGAGCCTGCTGTCGTACAGGCCGGCGTCGCTGTAGCCGACGAACAGCGGCACCAGCAGCATCTGCGACGGGAACACCGTGCCGCCGAAGATCAGCAGGAACCACCAGAACCCGTGGCGCAGCCGCAGCACCACGATCGTGTAGCCGGCCAGCGCCCCGATCACCACGCCGAGCAGCGGCGAGACGACCGCGTAGAGCGCGGTGCTGGCCAGGCTGCCGGTCAGGTCGGCGCTGTCCAGGGCGCGGCCGAAGTTGTCCAGCAGCGCGAAGTCGCCGGACGGCGCCCACGCGCTGCCCGGGTCGTACGAGGCGGCCGGCCTGGCGGCGTTGACGATGAGCAGGTAGGTCGGGCCGAGCCAGATCAGCCCGAGCACGATGAGCACGATCCGCCGGATCATCGCACCTGCCTCCTCAGGTAGAGGTAGGAGGCCAGCCCGGTGACCACGGTGAGCAGCACCGCGACCGCCGAGCCGTAGCCGTAGTCACTGGCCACGAACGTGTCGCGGTACATGGTCACCGCCAGCGTCTCGGAGTTGCGTCCCGGGCCGCCCTGCGTCAGCACCCACACGATGTCGAACGTCTTCAGGCTCGCCACCAGGGCCAGCCCGACCACGACCGCGGTCAGCGGGCGCATCAGCGGCCAGATGACGTGCCGGAACAGCCGCCAGCCGGAGGCGCCGTCCAGGCGGGCGGCCTCGATCGGCTCCTTGGGGATGGACTGCAGGCCCACGACGAACAGCAGCGTGTTCACGCCGAGCTGCTGCCAGGTCCACACCAGCAGCATGGCCAGCGTGTTGTCCGGCGCGACCTGCAGGAACGCGGTGTCCACGCCGAGCAGCCGGTTGGCGATGCCGTCGTGGGACAACACCGGGCTCCACACCATGGCCAGGCCCGCGCCGCTCAGCGCGTACGGCAACATGAACGGCACCCGGTACCAGGCGCCGCCCTTGATGTCGTAGGACAGCACCGCGACCAGCAGGCCGAGCCCGACCGGCAGCACCATCGTGCCGGCCACCCAGATGAGCGTGTTGCGGGTCGAGGTGAGCAGCGCGGGGTCGTCCAGCAGCTTGACGAAGTTGTGCATGCCGACCCACGCCGGGGGCTCCAGGCCGTCGTAGCGGGTGAGGCTCAGGTAGGCCGTCCACAGGAACGGCGCGTAGAGCAGCCCCGCGACCAGCACGGCCGCGGGCGCCACGTAACCGTGCCTGAACCGGCCCAGCATCGGGGTCCGGGCGCCCATCACTGATGCGTGGCCCAGTACTCGTCGGCGGCCTTCTGGATGGTGTCCAGCACTTCCTTGTACGTGCCCGGCTCGGTGACGAACTTGCCGAAGCCGTCGAGCGCGGCGGTCAGCACCGGCGGCGGCGTGGCCTCGAAGTAGCGGTTGACCAGGCGGTACTTGCCGCCGCCCGCGTCCTTGGTGACCGCGCCGAGCGCTTCGTCGGCGATCTCGACCTTCGGGTTGGCGCTCACGTCGCCCCTGGTGGTGGCCCACTTCTTCTGGGCGTCGGCGGTGGTCCACCACTTGAGGTACTTCATGCTGGAGTCGGGGTCGGCCCCCTTGGCCAGCGAGCACAGCGGCCCGCTCTCGAAGATCATCGAGGTCTTCGGCAGCGCGGGGTTGACGTTGGGGATGACGAAGAACCCGTAGTCGGTGCCGGACTTCAGGTCGCGCTGGGTCATGCTGGTGCTGAACCAGGTGCCGAAGGAGACCATCGCCGCCTTGCCGGTCTTCATGACGTCCCCAGGGTCTGTCTTGTCACCCGGGTTCATGAAATATCCGGCGTCGATGAGCGACTTCCACTTCTCCATCACCTGCACCACACCCGGGTCGGTGTACTTCGCCTGGCCCGTGGACAGCCGGTCGTACAGGTCGGGGTCGGAGCCGGCGAGAAGCTGCTCGAACCAGACGAAGGAGAACAGCACGCTGGTGTGGTAGAAGGCCTTGACGCCGTTCTTCTTCAGGGTCTCCGCGGCCTGGACCAGCTCGTCCCACGTCTGCGGGGGCTTCAGATCGTACTTGTCGAAGATCTTCTTGTTGTAGAACATGCCCCAGTAGGCGACGTTCATCGGCACGCAGTACTGCTTGCCGCCGATGGTGTAGTACGGGGCGAGGTCCTGCGACAGGTCGCCCGCCTTGATCGCCTCCTGCCAGACGGCCGTGGTGTCGGCCACCTGCTTCTGCTTGACGATCTCCGCCAGCATCCCCCCGGTCTGCCAGGTGAACAGGTCGGGCTTCACGTCCGTGCGGAACGACGCCTTGATGAAGGCCTGGTACTGCGCGGAGTCGGTGTATCCCGTCGGCTTCATGCCCAGGCCGATCTGCTGCTTGGACAGCGCGCCCATCTCGTCGAAGTATTTCGTCCAGGCGCCCTTGTCGTTGTAGAGCGTCAGTTCGGTCTTCTTCTTCGGCGCCTCGGCGCTGTTGCCGCCGCAGGCGGTCAGGACCAGCGCCGCCACGCCGAGCGTGGCCACACGTGACCGGAACATGGCCGGCCTCCTTGCTCTTTCGGGGGGACTTGCTCTATCTGGGCGGCAACCTCTGCTCGACGACGGTCCGGACGTCGACCAGATGGGCTCGCATGCGCGCCTGCGCCTCGGCGGCGTCGCGCGCTTCGATGGCCTCCAGGATGGCCAGGTGCTCCTCGTAGTCGCGGCGCCGGTCGTCGAAGATCTGCAGGATCTCCCGCTGCTCCGGCCCGTGGACGGTGAGCAACGAGTCGACGACCTCGTGCAGCACGCTGTTGCCCGCCATCCGCGCGGTCGCCCGGTGGAAGGACATGTTGGCCTCGTGCAGCTCGGCGTCCTCGCCGCGCAGGTGCCGGCCGGCCTGGTCGAGCACCCGCTTGAGCGCGGCCAGCTCCGCGCCCTCGGCGTGCTCGGCGGCCATGGCGGCCAGCGGCGGCTCGATCACGATGCGCGCGCCGAGCAGTTCGAGGAGCTGGGCGGCGTGCATCTCGCGCATGTTGGGGTTGGGCAGCACGAGCCGCTCGATGTCGGCGCCGACGTAGATGCCCGAGCCGTGCCGCAGCTCGATGGCTCCGGTGGCCTCCAGCCTGCGCAACGCTTCGCGCAGCGTCGGGGTGGTGACGGCGAAACGCTGGGAGAGCTCCCTGGTGGAGGGCAGCCTGTCGCCCGGCCGGTGCCCTCCACTACGGATGAGCTCCAGCATGCGCTCGGTCAGAGCGTCGGAAAGCGTCGGCCGCGCAACCTCGGACATATCAAGTGATCTAATCACTTAATCCGACGCACGTCTACGCCGACCGGGGATCTTCCCCGATCAGCGCTTGAGCAGGTCCTTCATCAGGTCGACCTGCGCCTTGCGGGACGCCTGCACCTGCCCCGCCCACTCCTTGACCTCCGGGTCAGCGCCGGAGGCCACCTCGGTGTCCGCCATCCTGATCGCGTCGCCCTGGTGCGCGATCAGCAGGGTCATCAGGTCGTGCTCGAAGGACTTCGACTTCTTCAGCGCCCTGATCTGCCTGCGGTCGGTCTCCGGCATGCCGCCGTGGTGGTCATGGGAGCCGGACGCGGCGGTGAGCGGCTGTTCCCAGGCGTACAGCCAGCGCAGCATCATCTCGACCTCGTCCTGCTGCGTGCTGGCCACGGCGGCCACCAGGATCCGGAGCTGGTCGTTGGTGGCCCGTTGACTGCCGAGCTTGGCGATCTCGATGCCCTGCCGGTGGTGCTGCACCATCATTTGCACGAACATCACGTCCTGGGCGTTCACCGGAGGGGCCTGGGCCCCGGCCGCCCCGCAGGCGGTGGCCAGCAGGAGGCACAGGGCCGCCAGGACGAGCTTCAGGGCGCCGGATCGGGGGGTAGCGGCCACTCTGCGCGCCTTCCATTAAAAAGGAAACCTTCCTAAGAGTTAGACGATTTCCCCTGAGCGCGCAAGGGCCCCTGTCAAGGCCGCCGGCCGCCGGTGCGGCGGGCCGGCATCGGGCCGACGCCCGTCGGCGGGGCGGGCGGCCATCGGGCCGACGCCCGCCGTCCGGCCCGGGTCCCTAGGACGCCGTCCCGTCCCCGCCGGCGGCGCCGCCGAAGACCTCCTTGATCAGCCGCTGCACGACCTCCTGGAACGCCGCGGCCTGGGACATCGCGGCGTCGTCCACGTAGGTCACCGAGGCGGTCAGGGTCCTGCGGCCGTCCGGCGTGCTGTACAGCAGCGCCGCCGAGCCCGAGATGCCGCCGTTGTGGGTGATGAGGGTGCCGGTGTCGGGGTCGGCGTCCTGCACGAACACCCCCAGCCCGTAGCCGACCTTGGGATGCGCGTCGCGCATCTCGGCCAGCAGCGAGGGCGGCAGGAGCCGCCCGCCCATCAGCCCGGAGATGAACGTGTGCAGGTCGCGGGTGGTCGAGATCATGTCGCCGCCGGTGGAGATCCAGGAGGGGTTCTGACGGGTGACGTCGACCGTCTTGTCCTGGCCGTCCTCCTCGTAGCGGTAGTAGGCGTGGGCGTGCGGCCCGGCGATCTCCGTGTCGGTGTCCGGCACGACGGTGTCCGGCAGCCCGAGCGGCTCCAGGACGCGCAGCCGCATCTCCTCGGCCAGCGGACGGCCGGTGACCTTCTCGATCAGCAGCCTGACCAGGACGTAGTTGGTGTTGGAGTAGCTCCAGTCCGCCCCCGGCTCGAAGCGGGCGGGCTTGGACAGCGCGAGCCGTACCAGCTCCTGCGGCTGGTAGGTCTTGAAGCGGTTCTCCACCCACTCCTTGCCCGACCAGACGATCCCCGGCACGACGGTGCCGTCCTCGTAGTACTCGCCGGTGAAGTTGAACACGCCGCTGGTGTGCTGCAGCAACATCCGGACGGTGATCCGCCGGTCCAGCCCGAACTCGGGCAGGTGGTCGTCCACGACGTCGTCCAGGCCGAGCACGCCGTCGGCCACCAGGCTCAGGGCGAGGGCCGCGGTGAAGGTCTTGGTGACGCTGCCGACCCGGAAACGCCCGTCCGCCGGCGGTTCGGCGAGGCCGCCCAGCTCGCGCAACCCGGCGGTGCCGACCCACTCGCCCCGCTCGTCGTTCACCCGCAGCTGTACGCCGACGAAACCGGCGTCCACGATCTCCTGGAGGATCTTCTGCAGCTCCGGGCGCTCGGCCACGTTGTTCACGGAAACGCTGTCGTTCGTCATGCTTCGTACGCCTTTCAAGCCTTCGGGCCGATTCCCCGGACCGGTGATGGTTCAACCATCCCCGGCCGCGCTGACACCGGACCGTCGCCGTCCTGACGCGCCCGCTGACGCGGCGTCCTCCGCTACCGATGGCTGCGGTGCACGGTCTCCGGCCCCACCACCCGCAGCAGCTCCAGCGCCTCGAACGTCTTCGACCCGGGCGGCGGCGTGAAGATCAGCAGCCGCTGGTCCTCGGCCGGGGCGAGCAGCACCTCGTAGTCGAACTCCATCGCGCCGATGGCCGGATGCCTGACCCGCAGACGGCTGCTGCGGCGCACCGCGACCTCGTGCCGTTCCCAGAGCGAGACGAACTCCGGGCTGGCCCGGCGCAGGCGCTCGACCAGGGCCTGCGCCGGCTCGTCGTTGCCGCGGCGGACCACCGCCGCGCGCAGGTCGGCCACGTGCGCGCGGGAGCGCTCGGCGTGCTCCTCCTCCGGGTAGGCCTCGCGCCTGAACGGGTCGGTGAACCAGCGCCACACGATGTTGCGATCGGGCTCCTCGACGGTGCAGCTGCACCCGAACAGGGACTCGGCCATGGCGTTCTGCGCCAGCACGTCGCCCAGGTCGCTCAGCACCTGCGCGGGCGTCCCGACGAGACGGTCGAGCAGGTAGAGCAGGCTCGGCTTGACGTGCTCGCCCGCCCGCGGCCCGGCCGGCGGCCGGTGCCCGGCCAGCAGGTAGAGGTGGTCGCGTTCGTCGCTCGTCAGCCGCAGCGCCCGCGCCAGCGCGGCCAGCAGCTGGGTGGACGGCTGCGGGCTGCGCGCCTGCTCCAACCGCATCAGGTAGTCGGCCGACATGCCCGCGAGCAGCGCCACCTCCTCCCGCCTCAGCCCCGGCGTACGGCGACGCGGCCCCGACGGCAGCCCCACCTCGCCGGGCAGCAGCCGCTCCCGCGAGCGGCGAAGGAAGTCAGCAAGCTCCGCACGATCCATGAGCCCATCCTGCAATACCGCGAAATATCGCAGTCCAGGACTGTCTGTCCTAGGGAATCCGGTCCGCTCCTCATCCGCGACGCCGGCTGGCACGGTGGCGTCCATGACCCGACACCTGACCGTCTCCGGGACCCGCCTCGCCTACCGCACCGTCGGCGACGGCCCCGGCCTGGTGCTCCTGCACGGCACCGGCCCGGGTTCGTCGACCTGGGACGGCGTCGCCGAGCGCTTCGCCGACCGCAACACCGTGATCCTGCCCGACCTCGGCGGCAGCGACCTCGTCGAGGACGACGGCGCCCCCCTGACCGTCGAGGGCCTGACCGAGCAGCTCGCGGCCGTCATCGAGGACTCGGCCAAGGCCCCCGTGGACCTGCTCGGCTTCTCCCTGGGCGCGGTGGTCGCGCTGTCCCTCGCCGCCACCCGCCCGGACCTCGTCCGCCGCCTCATCCCGGTCGGCGGCTGGGCCCACACCGAGGACGCCTACCTGCGCACCGCCCTGCAGACCTGGCTCGGCCTGGCCGGCACCCCGGACGCCTTCGCCCGCTTCGCCATGCTGACCGGCTTCAGCCGCCGCTATCTCAATTCCCTCGACGCCGAGGACCTGGAGAGCCGAGCGACGTACTTCCGGCCGCACCCCAACCGCCTGCGCCAGATCGACCTCGGCCGCCGCGTCGACCTCCGCCGCCTGCTGCCCGGCATCCAGGCCCCCACGCTGGTCGTCGGCGCCGCCCGCGACGGCCTGATCCCGGTGGAGAACTCCCGCGAGCTCCACGCCGCCATCCCCGGCAGCTCCTACCTCGAACTCGACACCGGCCACGTCTCCAGCGTCGAACGCCCCGACGACTTCGTCGCCCTCGTCCGCGACTTCACTGCTTGACCCTCGCTGCACCGGCGTCCGGCACAAGGACGGCGGGGGCCGGTCCGCCACCGCGGACCAGCCCCCGCCACCGACCCCGCCGACTCAGACCAGAGTGTCCTTGATCTTGATTTGACCCGCGTCGATCACGAACTTCTGATTGTCGTTGTTGCTCTGACACTCCCACTGGTAGATCCGGACCCCGTTGCCACGGTCATTGGTGACGTCCACACACATCGGCCGCGACGTCCCCAGAGTGTCCTTGATCTTGATCTGACCCGCGTCGATCACGAACTTCTGATTGTCGTTGTTGGCCTGACACTCCCACTGATAGATCCGGACCCCGTTGCCACGATCATTGGTGACGTCCACACACATCGGCCGCGACGTCCCCAGAGTGTCCTTGATCTTGATCTGACCCGCGTCGATCACGAACTTCTGATTGTTGTTGTTGCTCTGACACTCCCACTGGTAGATCCGGACCCCGTTGCCACGGTCGTTGGTGACGTCGATGCACATCGGGTTCGGAGCGGAAGCCGCGGCGGGCAGCACCAGACCCGCACTGACGGTGACGACGAGGACGGCTCCAGACAGAAGGCGACGAACCAGCATGAGTCCCTCCGAGGGTGCGTTGAACAGGGCTCATGCACCATGGCGCAACTCATGGTGTTCGATCAATCACCTTCCGTTTACAGTCCTCTTCCCTCATCCTGACACGCACAGTGAACCCACCCGCCCGGGGCGGTCACTCCGTCCGGCCCCCAGCGGTGAGGCCGACGAGCTTGGCGAGGAAACGATCGACCTGCTCCTCCAGCGGCGGCCACGGCAGGTCGGGCTGGTTGACCCGCATCGACACGGCCCCGTGCACCGCCGCCCGCAGATCCAGTGAGACCGCGGCGGCGTCGTCGTCCGGGGCGAGCCCGGCGTCGATGCATCGCTGCACCGCGGCGGTGGTGCGCTCGGCCAGCTCCTGCTTGAACGACATGGCCACCCGCTGGTTGAGCGTGCTCTCGTGCAGCACCTTGTACAGGCCGGGGTGCTGCTGGACCCACCTGCCCAGCAGCAGCACGCGGGCCCGCAGCCGCCCCGCCGGATCGGCGGCCCCGGCCTCGGCCTGATCGACGGCCGCCACGAGCTCGCCGTGGAACCTCTCCAAGGCGGCCAGCACGAGCGCGTCCCGGTCGGCGAAGTGGATGTACACCGAGGTCGCCGCGACGCCGACCTCCCGTGCCACCGCGCGCATGGACAGGGCCTGGTCGTCGCCGAGTTCGTTCAGCAGGCGCAGAGCGGCGGCGATGACGTCGTCCCGCAGGCGTTCGCCCTGACCTCGCGGATTGCGTCCCTGCCTGCCGCCGCGAGGGCCGGCCGGGGCGGAGGTGGTCTCGTCCATGAAGGCCCATTGTAGGCGGACGCTCGTTGCACTACAGTCGTAGCGCTACAGTCGTTCACATATGGAGGAGATCCATGGAGATCCAGGTGAAGGCGCTGGACCCGGTGTTCGCCGAGATGAGCGCCGCCACCGACCGCCTGCTCTGGGACGAGGCCCCGGAGCTCACCCGGCGCGAGAAGGTCCTGCTGTGCCTCACCGCCGACGTCTGCCAGCAGACTCTCGGCCTGCCCTTCGAACACCACGTGACGATGGCCGCCGACTGCGGCCTGTCGGCCGACGACCTGCGCGAGATGCTGCGCTTCGTCGCCTACGACAGCGGATACCCCGCCGCACTGACCGCCCTCGCCCGCCTGACCGAACTGGAACAGACGCACGCCCTGCCCACCCCCACCGGCCAGGGTCACGAGGTGAACGCCGACGGCACGGGCAGCCCGCTCCCGGAGGCGATGCGGCAGGCCGTGGCCGCCCTGGACCGGCCGTTCAGCACCTACATGGACCTGCAGTCCCGCATGCGCGCCGGCATGCAGCGGGTGTCGCCCCGGGAGCGGGCGTTCATCACGATGACCGTCGACGTGCTCTACCAGACCCTGGAGGAGAGCTTCCGCGCCCACCTGACCCGCGCCCTCGGCGCCGGCGCCACACCGGAGGAGGCCCGTGCCGTCGTGCGGTTCAGCGCGCAGTTCGGCATGACCAAGGCATGGCGCGCCATGCACGTGCTCGACGCCCTGCTCACCGAACTCACCACCCCCGAACCCGCGCCTCAGGAGCGCCGCTCCCGCACCTGACCGGCCTTTGCGCACTCGGCAGCCGCCTCGGGGACGTCACAGTGGGCGGAAGAACGAACGCGTAGGCTCTCTGCTGGTCTGACGGCATGCGGAGAGAGGCACGATGACTTCTGGCTTCGCGGCAGGTGAGCAAGAGTGGCGGGCTCGTCTGGGGACACTCCGGCAGGTCGTCCGCCAGGAGCTGGTAGCCCGGCAGTTGGCGGCTCACCTGCCCGATGCGGTGCCGCAGCGGGTTCTGGACGTGGGCTGCGGCCAGGGAACCCAACTGCTGCGGCTGGCACGACGCGGACACGATGTGACAGGGCTGGACTCCTCGGCGACCCTCCTTGCCGATCTCCAGCGCGCCCTGACGGACGAGCCGGAGGACGTCCGGGGGCGCGTGCGGCTACTCCAAGGCGACGTACGGGACATCGCCACCTTGTTCCGGCCCGAGAGCTTCGACGTCGTGCTGTGCCACGGCGTTCTGATGTACTTCCCCGACCCCGGGCCGCTGCTGGACGATCTGTCGCGACTGCTGACCACCGGGGGCCTGCTGTCCCTGCTGGTCCGCAACGGCGACGCCCTGGCGATGCGGCCCGGCCTGCTCGGCGACTGGGCCACAGCGCAGCGAGCCTTCCAGGAACTGACGTACGACAACCGCATCGGGGTCACGGCTCGCGCCGACCGCCTGGATGCCTTGACCGCCGCGCTCACCGACCGACGGCTGAAGGTGCGCGCCTGGTACGGCGTACGCGTGTTCACCGACACCGCACCGGCCGACGCGGAACTCCCCGACGCCCAGGCTCTGACCGCGCTCCTGGCCTGCGAGGAACAAGCCGGCGCCACAGACCCTTACCGACGCGTCGCCGCTCTGACCCACGTCTTCGCCGAGCGGACGTAGACCCGGGCTGGGCGCCGCACCTCCGTGATCAGTGAACCTGTGCCGTGGTGCGCTGACGCCCCTTCCTCAGTCTCCGATCCCTGATCACCGCAAGCACCAGGACGTGAGTCAACAGGCCGATCCCCACGATCAGTCCTACGCCCTGAAACACAGGCGTCGTGTATTCACCGGACAGAGAGTTGAAGGCCAAGACGAACCCCAGGCAGAGCTGAGTCCCGCTCCCAAGCCGCGCCCGAACCCAGGGAATACTCTGCAGAACCGCCACCGCCGAGATGACATAAGCAGAGATCAGGAAGAACACGGCAACATCGCTCGGGGGATCCGTCAGCAACAGCGCCGTCCCGCCCACGAGGCCCACCCCTGACACTGCGACCACGATCACACGCTGCGGCACGGTCAGGGCACCGAACCACGCCCTCTTCTGATCAACCAGCTCCACACGCGCACTGTCCCACATCGCGACACCGTCCTGCGATGGGATCCTTGGTCGCCCAGTCAGACACGCAGAAGCCCTCCACGAGATCGCGGAGGGCTTCTGAACTGGAGCCGCCTTGGGGATTCGAACCCCAGACCCCTTCATTACGAGTGAAGTGCTCTGGCCGACTGAGCTAAGGCGGCGTGCCTGTACGGCTTGCAAGAGTCTACAGGAGATCGAAGGGTTCTTGCTCCTCCCGATCACCGGATGCCCGGACAGATCGCGCCATCCTTCGGCGGCGCCCCCTCCACGAGATACCGGTCCACGGCGTCGTCCACACATGGGGAGCCGTTCCCGTACGCGGTGTGCCCGTCGCCGTCGTAGCTCAGCAGCACGCCGGACCGCAGCTCAGCCGCCAGCGCCCGAGCCCACCCGTACGGCGTCGCCGGGTCCCCTCTCGTGCCGACGACCAGGATCGGAGGAGCCCCGGCGGCGGTCAGGCGGTGCGGCGAGAAGGTGGGCCGGGCCGGCCAGAACGCACACGGCAGGGACGACCACACGATGTACGGCCCGAACCGCGGCGCGCTCCTGGACGCCTGCGCCGCATCCTCCGCGAAGGCCGCAGCCGTCGCCGGATACGGCCCGTCGACGCAGTTCACCGCCAGGTTGGCCGCGAGCTGGTTGGAGTAGGTGCCGTCGTCCTGCCTGCCCGCGAGCTGGTCGGCGTTGCGCAGCAGGAGTGAGCCGTCGCCGTTCAGCGCCCGGCGTAGCGCCTCGGTGAGCTCCGGACAGGAGGAACGGTCGTAGAGCGGCGTCAGCGTGCCGAGGGTGGCCAGCGCCTCGGTGACGCGCCGGCCGCCGCCGCCGTCCAGTGGCCGGGTGTCCGCGCGGTGGATCAGGGCCCCGACCTGGTCCACCGCCTCTTCGACCGTCCGGCCGGCGAACGGGCAGTCGCGGTCGCCCAGGCAGTCCTCGACGTACGCGCGCAGCGCCTCCTCGAACCCCACGGCCTGCTCGGTGTTCACCAGCACCCGCGAACCGGCCGGGTCGAGGGCGCCGTCCAGCGCGAGCGCGCGCACCTTGCCGGGGAACAGGTCGGCATAGACGGCCCCGAGAAAGGTGCCATACGACTTGCCGAGATAGGTCAGTTTCCGGTCGCCCAGGGCCTTGCGCAGCAGGTCCAGGTCGCGGGCCGCGTCCACGGTGCCCAGGTGGGGCAGGAGCCGGCCGGAGTGCTTCCGGCAGCCGTCCGCGAACCGCCGCGCCGCGGCCTCCAGGGCAGCCCGCTCCTCGAGGGTGTCGGGGGTGGTGTCCATGGCGACGAACGCGTCGAGAGCCGCATGGTCGAGGCACTCGACCGGCGCCGACCGGCCGACCCCGCGCGGGTCGAACCCGACGACGTCGAACCGCTCCCGCACCTTCTCGCCCACCACCAGCCGGGCGGCCCTGGCGTACTCGACCCCGGACGCCCCCGGCCCACCCGGGTTCACCACCAGCGAGCCGATCCGGTCACCCGTCGCGGGCAGCCGGACGACCGCCAGCTCAAGCCGCTCACCGTCGGGACGGTCGTGGTCGAGCGGCACCCGCAACGTCCCGCACTGGAAGCCGTCCCCGCAGTCGGACCAGCCGAGCCCTCGCCCCGCCCGCTCGTCCGGACGGCCACACCCGCCGGCGAGAAGCACCGACGGCACCACGACCCCGGCCACGACGCGGCGCAGCCACCGCGGGACGCGCCACGACCGAATCCGGCGGCACTGCGCGCCCCACCGCCGCGGCGCGCCCGGCACGGGCAGCAGCAGGCCGCAGGCTCCCCCCGAGCGGTAGTCACTCACCACGCCAGCAAACCACCCCGGGGCCGAGGCGCACGGTCGTCACCCCGGATGACTTCCTGCGATACCAGGAGTTAGCCTGAAAAGACTGCTCCGTTCCCCCCGGTGACGGTCGCTCAGTCGACACGTCCGGAGGCAGTCGTCCGGTATGTCCGGCGAACAACGGAGGCATCGATGAACGGCTACCCGCAGATCGCGGACCACGGCATGATCGGAGACCTGCAGACCGCCGCGCTCGTCTCCAGCGACGGCACCATCGACTGGTGGTGCACGCCCCGGTTCGACTCCCCGAGCCTCTTCGCGTCCATCCTCGACAGCGGGCGCGGGGGCCACTGCCGGCTGGCCGCCGACATGGAGGGAAGCGACGAGGCGGCCGTCCGGCAGCTCTACCTGCCGGACACCGCCGTCCTCGTCACCCGCTTCATGGCTTCCGGCGGCGTCGGCGAGGTCGCCGACTTCATGGAACCGGACACCTCCACCACGCCTTCCGGCCGGCACCGTCTGGTGCGGTTCGTCCGGGTGGTCCGCGGGAGTCTGCCCTTCGTCTTCACCTGCCGTCCCCGCTTCGACTACGGGCGGGCGCCGCACACCCTCGCCCTCGGCGACGCCGGATCAGCGGTCTTCCAGGGCCCCGGCACGAGCCTCCACGTGCAGGCCGTCGGCCCTGTCGCCCTGCGCCCGGACGGTGAGGACATCGTCGCGGACTTCACCCTCCAGACCGGCCAGACCGCCGCGATCGTCCTGACCAGTTGCAGCGGCGACGACCAGGCCGTGCCGCCCGTGACCGCCGAAGGGATACGCGACAGCTTCGAGGCCTGCCGCGCCTTCTGGCACGGCTGGCTGCGCGCGTCCCGGTACCGGGGGCGCTGGCGTGACATGGTGAACCGTTCGGCGATCACCCTCAAGCTCCTCACGTACGCGCCCACGGGCGCCCCGATCGCCGCCGCCACGATGGGGCTGCCGGAGCAGATCGGCGGCGAACGCAACTGGGACTACCGCTACACGTGGGTCCGCGACGCCTCCCTGTCCGTCCGGGCCCTGATCGGCCTCGGCTTCGTCGAGGAGGCCCAGGCGTTCCGTACGTGGCTGCGTGAACGGCTCGTCGCGGGCCGCGCCTCCGGTGAGCCGCTGCAGATCATGTACCGGATCGACGGGGATCCCCATCTGACCGAGGAGGTGCTCGACCATCTGGAGGGATACCGGCAGTCCCGGCCGGTACGGGCCGGAAACGCCGCCTCCGACCAGCTCCAGCTCGACATCTACGGTGAAGTCGCCGACGCCCTGGCCCAGTCCCAGGAGATCGGGGGCATCCGCGGCTGGCGTTCCTTCGCCAAGGTGCTCGACTGGCTGGCCGACACCTGGGACCGTCCCGACGAAGGCATCTGGGAGACCCGCGGCGGACGTCAGGAGTTCACCTACAGCCGGCTGATGACCTGGGTCGCCTTCGATCGCGGCATCCGGATGGCCACCACCCACTCGCGTCCGGCCGACCTCGTGCGCTGGATGAGTGTCCGGGACGCCGTCTTCAACCAGATCCTGGACCGCGGCTGGAGCCCTGACCGGCAGGCCTTCGTGCAGCACTACAGCACGAACGTGCTGGACGCCTCGCTGCTGCTCATGCCCCGGGTCGGCTTCATCTCCCCCCGCGACCCGGCCTGGCTGAGCACCCTGGACGCCATCGACGAGGAGCTGGTCAGCGACAGCCTCGTCTACCGCTACGACCCCGCCGCGTCCCCCGACGGTCTGCGCGGGTCGGAGGGGACGTTCAACCTGTGCACCTTCCTCTACGTCGAGGCCCTGGCCCGCGCCGGACGGCTGCAGCAGGCCCGTTACGCCTTCGACAAGATGCTCACCTACGCCAACCACGTCGGCCTGTTCGCCGAGGAGATCGGCCCGTCAGGCGCGCAGCTCGGCAACTTCCCGCAGGCGTTCACCCATCTGGCGCTCATCGCCGCGGCCGTCGCCCTGGACGAACAACTCGACCGCGCCGAACCGTACGGGCGGTAGACCCCGCGCCGGGGTCACCCGGGTTCGGCGGGCAGCCGGATCGCCGCGCCCAGGCCCACCAGGGCGAAGACGGCCAGCGCGATCATGGCGAGGGCATAGGACCGGGTCCCCTCGGCCAGCCCGGAGACGAGGATCGTGCCGGCGATCGCCGTCCCGAACGACGAGCCGAGATTGGACACGCTGCGCGACAATCCGGAGATCTCGCCCTGCTGTTCCTCGGGAAAGCTGGACTGCACGACATTGACCGACGGCGTGAGCATCACGCCCACGCCCAGCCCGATCAGCAGCAGCCCCGGCACGAAGGCGACGACTCGCGACGACGCTTCGACCAGGGCCAGCAGGACGGCGATCCCGGCCACGGTCATGGCGAAACCCGCCGAGATCAGGCTCTTCTGGGAGTGCTTCCTGGCGAGCCGCTCCGCCGCCAGGGAGCTCACCAGGATCCCGGCGGTCGCCGCGGTGAAGACGACCCCCGTCTGGATGGCGTTGTACCCGCGGACCTTCTGCAGGAAGACCGCGACGACGAACGACGTCCCCATGAGGACCAGCCACTGCATGTTCTGCGTGACGAGGCCGAGATCGGACGTACGGTTCCGGAACAGACGCGTCGTGAGCAACGGCTCCTTCCCCGCACGCTCCCGGGCCCGAATGTGCAGGAAGAACCAGACCAGGAATCCCACTCCGACGACGAGGAACGCCGTCATCAGCACGGCGTTCTTGCCGGCCTGGAGAATCCCGAACACCACGCAGAACATGCCGACGGCCGACAGGACCGCGCCGGCGGTGTCGAAGGGCCGGGCCGGATCCGGCGGCACCGGATCGGCGATCCGGCGGCTGAGGAAGACGATCACCGCGACCACCACCGCCTGGAAGACGAACGCCGCACGCCAGGTGATCGCCGTCGCGATGAAACCGCCGATCAGCGGGCCCGCGGCCGCGCCGACACCCCCCAGCCCGCTGATCAGGCCGAAGGCGCGGGCCCGCGACCGCAGATCGTCGAAGGCCATCGTCGCGAGGATGTAGACGGGCGGGATCAGCAGCGCGGTCCCCACCCCTTCGAGAACCGAGTTTCCGAGGATCAGCACCCCGAGGCTGGGCGAGAACGCGCTGGTCAGCGCGCCGATCCCGTACAGGGTGAGGCCCGCGAGGAAACATTTCTTGCGGCCCCAGCGGTCGGTCAGCTTGCTGCACGGGATCATCAGCACGGCCATGATCAGCAGGAAGAGCGTGATCGTGCTCTGCACGCCCCGCACCGTGGTGTTCAGGTCCCGGCCGATGTCGTTGATCATCACGTTCATGTTCGAGCCGGCGAAGCTGCAGATGAACTGGGCGAGGGCCAGCGGGGCCAGCGGGCTCTTCGAGAAGGCGGCCGGGCTGCCCGGGGCTGCGGGTCCGGTCATGGTCCGCCCCGCCGTCGCGCTCGTCGAGCTCCATCGGTGGCCACGGGGTCGGCGCCTTCGCCGTACGGACCGGCGCCGGCCCGCTCAAGGACGGGATCGCCGCGGCACATCATCCACCTGCGCATGACCACCTCGATGTGAAACCGGCATGATGTTCGTCCCCTTCGGCCAAGCCGCCCCCGCCGTGAATGACCGGCCGCCTCCGCCGCCGCCGCGGATGACCGACCGCCTCCGCCGCCGCCGCGGATGACCGGCCGCCTCCGCCGCCGCCGTGGGTGACCGGCCGCCTGCGCGGCCGCAGCGGGCGTTCCGGCGGCCGTCCCGACGGGCGTCCCGTCAATGGTGGAACGCGGCCTTCAGCACCACGATCACCAGCCCGAGCAGCAGATTGATCAAGCTCGTGACCAGCACCATCCGGGAGGAGGCGCCGATCCCCACGGCCGCCGCAGCCGACCAGCCGACCTGCCCGGCCACCGCGACCCCGAGGGCCAGCCAGGCGGTGCCCTGCGGTTCGAGGCCCAGCAGCGGCCCGACGGCCACGGCGACGGCCGGCGGAACGGCCGCCGTGACGATCGGCCACTCCTCGGCGCAGGCCCGGCGGATGTCGGCCACGCTCATGCTCTGGAAGACCGCACGGGCGCCGAACAGGCGGGCGTGCACGTGAGCGGCCCAGAACACCGTGCTGGTCCCCAGCAGCAGAATGATCATTTCCAGCCGCGGGAACCTGCCGAGCGACGCGGCGCCGGCCACCACGGAGGCGGCGAGCAGTGATCCGTAGACCGCACCGGTGTAGTCCCTGTGGGCGCCATCGGCCGGCGACCGATGACCGTCGGCCGGATCGGGCACCTTCCCCATGACGACCTCTCTTGGTGGCGACCGCACCATCCTCGAACAAAGGGCCCTCAACCCTCACACTCACGACGAAGCGCACGCGCCGCGCTCACGCGACGAGACGGGTGCATCGCACCCTCACGCGACGAGACGGGGTGCACCGCGCCCCCACGCGACAGGACGGGGTGCACCGCGCCCCCACGCGGCGGGGCGGGCGCGCTGCGCTCACGTGGCGCGGCTGGGCGCATGGCCGCCGCGCCGTCGGCGAGGCGCAGCCGTGCGCGCCGCGGATCCGTGGCGGTGTGCGGCATTCTGTTCACCGGGCGCCGATCCCCTCCATCATCTCGCGCGGTTGTGCCGCTTTCCGGCCGGACGGGCCCGCATCGACCCGGGACTCCCAATGGAGACCCGCAACGGCCGCATCACGGCACACACGGCACATATGGCGGCATCGTCCTGCCAAGCCGCCGTCCATGCTTCTGATCCCCTGTTCCCGATCGGGCGGCCACCGCGAGAAGGCAAAGATTTCCCTCGGCAGATCTGTGCATCTTTTCGAAAACAGCCCTCAGTGCGCCGAGAAAGCACTCGGCGGGCAAATCAAATCAGGGACTCTCCATGCACAACGTCGAGGATGAGCAGTCCCGGCTGCGGGGACCATCCACTTCGCCGACCTTCCGGCCAGGCGTGATGGAGGGACGTGGGCCGCCATGGGATGTCTGTTCGCGATCTTCGCGGGCCTCTTTCCGCGACTTGCCGTTTTCATCATCTGGGTGGCGCGGCCCGCTCTGGTCAGCGCCGCTTTCCACACGTGGATCTGGCCTCTCCTCGGGCTGATCTTCCTGCCGTTCACCACCTTGATGTACGTGATCCTGTACGTCCCCGGCGTCGGGCTGAGAGGAGCGGACTGGTTCTGGATCGCCGTCTCGGTCCTGCTGGACCTCTTCCACTGGATCGGCACCGCGAGCCAGCGTCGCCAGATCCCCGGCTATCCCCGCGGCTGACCGGCAGCCCCTGTCCGTACCGCCGCACACGTGCCACCGTGCCACCGTGCCGGAGGGCCGCATCGGCCTCCGCCCGGCACCCCTTTCATGCCTGCTTCGACTTCCATGCCTGCTCCGACGCCCCCGTCCGCCACGCTGCCGGGACGATCGTCCGGCCGCGCAGGTCCACGTCACTTCGGCGGCGGCGAGCCGGGGCCGTCCCCCTTCGAAGACGCTCCCCCGCCTCCGCCCTTCGGCGGCGGGGGTTCGGCGGCCATGGCCTCTCGCAGTTCCTGACGGGTGGCGAACGTGTCGATCAGCGACAGCAGCATGGCCACGATGGGGATGGCCAGCAGCGCGCCCATCGCGCCGAACAGCGACGCCCCCGCGATCACGGCTGCGAAGGACACCCCGGGATGGATGTCCACCGCCCGTGAGCTGATCTTCGGCTCCAGCGTCAGGTTCTCCACCTGCTGGTACAGGACGCCCCACGCCAGCGCCGCCAGGCCGACCCAGGGACGTGACGAGACCAGTCCCACCACCACCGGCAGAGCGATGGAGATGTAGGTGCCGATCGTGGGCACGAGCTGGGCGACCAGCCCCGTCCAGGCGCCGAGGGCCAGCCAGGACGGCATGCCCAGCAGCAGGAACACCAGGGCCGACGCCGTGCCGTTGATGGCGGCCAGGATGAGCCGGGACGAGACGTATCCACCGGTCTTGATGGTGGAGACGTCCCAGACGCTGAGGAAGACCTGCTGGAACCGGCCGGGCAGCAACTGGGCGAGCCACCGGCGCAGCCTCGGACCGTCGGCCGAGAAATAGAACGTCAGCAGCGCCAGGGTGAACAGGTTGAACAGCGTTCCGGTCACCGTGCCCAGCAGACCCAGCACCCCGCCGAGCGCGCCCTGCGCGTACTCGGCCGCCTGCTGCGGGGTGAGCTTGATGGACTTGAGGATGTCGGAGATCTCATAGCGGGTGCCGAGCCGGGCGTTGACCCACTCCACGACGGCCGCGACGACGTCGGGCAGAGCCTTCAGCAGCACCGCGACCTGCTGCACGAACATGCTGCCGAACAGGATCATGAAGATCACGAAAGCCAGGATGAACAGCGTCATCACCAGCAGCGTCGCCCTTCCCCGGCGCATGTGCCGCGACATGCGCCGCACGGCGGGCTCCATGGCCAGAGAGAGGAACCACGCCATCACCAGCATGGCGACCAGCGCACCCGCGTCCGTGATCACGAACCGGACGAAGAACGCCACCGCGACGACGGCCGCCATGGCGAGCCCGGCACGCCAGACGTTGGCAGGTGAGAGCATCACCTGCACGGCGGGCCCGCCGTCGCTCGACTGCACCGGCTTGTTCATGACTCTCCAGAGATCTAGATCTCACCTCCGACGACCACGGCGACCGACGAGACCGCAGAAGACGACGAGTCCAGCCCTCACCCCAGGCGCACGGACACCAGCCCTCCGCACGTTCGCCCCATGGAGCCGGCGGCCCGATCCGCGTCCTACATGGAAGTGACGCACCCAACGTACGACGACCAGCCGCTCCAGCCCCGCATCTACCGCCCGACCGGCTTGTCCCCCCCACCCACTCCCGCCGAACCGCCTCACGCACCACCCCGCACCGGGCCGAAGGGACGCGAGGCAGGGGGCGCGGGCGGGGCGAACGCCTTGCTTCGCCACTTCAGACGACCTCCGGAACCCAGCGCCTGACGCCTCAGGTGGGCCTGGAATTCCGGTGTGGCTGGTTGGGCGCTGGCCACAGCCCCGAACGTAGCCCCCACGGCCTCCCGTCGCCTTCCGGGAGGCCGTCAGCCGGTTACCGACCGGCCACGGGCTTCCGGCGCGGAGCGTTGTCTAGACGTCCTCGCCACCGGAAGGCTTGTGGTCGGGTGATTCCTCCCCGCTGCCGTACATCGTGTCGTGTTGGATGCGGGGAGAACACACCGACGCCGAAGGGCACGCGCAGCGCCTGCCACCGTCGTCCAAACGCACCGTCACCGTGTCGGCGGGGACGTTGTGCCCGGTGACGACCCCGTCGCCCTGCGGCGTGCTGACCCGGCTCCCCGCGCGAGGCATTCTGTACCGGCTCTCGACGTACAACGGGTGCTCGTACTTCAGGCAGCACATGAGCCGCCCACACGCCCCCGCGATGCGCAACGGGTTGACCGGCAGGTCCTGATCTTTGGCCATGCGCACGGACACGGGCTCGAAATCCTTCAGGAACGTGGCACAGCACAGGTCACGGCCGCAGGGACCGATGCCGCCCTGCAGCCGCGCCTCGTCCCTGGGGCCGATCTGCCGCAGCTCGACCCTGGCCCGCAGGTTACGGGCCAGGTCGCGGACCAAGGCCCGGAAGTCGACCCGGTGAGGGGCCGAGAAGTAGACGGTGTAGACGTTGTCCTGGTCGAGATAGTCGATGCCGACGACCTTCATCGGCAGCGTGTGCCGTTTGATCAGCTTCTTGGACACGCTGCGGGCCTCGGCCCTGCGGCGTTTGTTGGACTCGTCACGCGAGAGGTGTTCCTCGCCCGCCGGCCCCTCGCACACGGGCAGACCGTCGATGTCCTCGCTCGTGTACTGCGGCGCCCACACACACTCCGCCACCTCGGGGCCCGAGTCGGTCGGGACCAGCACCTTGTCGCCGACCTTGAAGGTGTGCCCGCCCGGATCGAGGTAGTAGAGCCTCCCGTAGCGCGTGAAGCTCACGGCCATGATCATTCCCATGGGCTAGAGCTCGCCTCCCTGACGGCCTCGGGGGTTGTTACGGCCTACCGTTGCCACACTACGTGTGTCCGCCCGGTGAGCGTGAGGGGCACCGGCCCCGATCTTGAATCAACCGCCCGTCCGGCAGTCCTGGCCCTTCGGCAGCGAGAAGGCGGAAACCGCAGGCCATCGCAGCCGGCCCCCAAGGCAAGCCACCGCAGGCGAAGCCCGAAGCAGCCCGCGCAGCCCCCACAGGCGGCGGCCGGGATCAGCTCAGGCCGCCCCGCGCAGCGACAACATCATCGCCTCCACCGCGATCTGCGGATTGACGTTGGCCCCCAGCCGCTCCCGGCACCGCATGATCGCGTCGATCCGCCGCAGCGTCTCCTCCGGCGTGGACGACCTGGCGAGCTGGTCGAGATCGAACCGGATGTCGTCGTTGGCCAGCTCCACCCCCGCCCCGAACTGCATGGCCAGCACGTCGCGGTAGAACGACACCAGCTCCAGCAGCGCGGCGTCGAGCGAATCGCGTTTGATGCGGGTGGCCCGGGACTTCTGCCGGTCCTCCAGCTCCTTGAGTGCGCCCGCGCCGCCGCGCACCAGCCCCCGGTTGAGCCCCTTGCCCGTGGAGCCCTCGCCGTAGATCTTGCGCAGCTCGGCCGTCTCGTTCTCGTTGAGCGCCGCCGTAGCCGCCGCGGCTTCTTCCTCGGCCGTCTTGACCAGGCGTTCGGCGGCGGACACGCACTCGCCCACCCCGGTCAGCGAGCGCGGGATGCCGAGCACGGCCTCCCGCCGGTGACGGGCGCCCTCGTCGAGGGCCAGCGACCGCGCCCTGCTGATGTGCCCCTGCGCGGCCCGGGCGGCGAACGCGGCGGTCTCCCACGGCACGCTGTCGCGCGTGGCCAGCACGTGCGCGACGGCCTCGGTGGACGGCGTGGTCAGTGTGACCTGGCGGCAGCGCGACCTGATGGTGATCATGAGGTCGTCGGGAGCGGGCGCGCACAGCAACCAGACCGTGCGCGGCGGGGGCTCCTCGATGGCCTTGAGCAGGGCGTTGGCCGCCGACTCCGTGGCGCGGTCGGCGTCTTCGAACAGGATGACCCGCCAGCGGCCCTGGGTGGGGGCGCCCGCGGCCCGCAGGATGAGCTCGCGCGTCTGCTTGACGCTGTAGGACAGGCCCTCAGGACGTACGGACTCCAGGTCGGGGTGGGAGCCGATGAGCACCTGGTGGCACTGGTCGCAGTGGCCGCAACCGGCGTCGGGGCACAGCAGCGCGGCGGCGAAGGCGCGCGCGGCCTCCTCCCGGCCCGAGCCGGGCGGGCCGGTGAACAGCCAGGCGTGCGTCATGCCGGCGCCGCGACCGCCCTTGACGGCCTCGCCGGCCGCCGCAGCGGCCCGCGACAGCACGGAGATCGCCTGGGCCTGCCCGACGAGGTCATCGAAAACTGTCACGGCGTAAGGCTAGTCGCGGATGGCGGGCATCGTGCCCGTGGCGTCTTCGGATTCGCGGGGCACCGGGTCGGGCAGGATCTCGCGGATGCGGTCCTGGATCTGGCGGGTCAGCACCTCGGGCGGCATCGTGCCGTCGACCACGAGGTAGCGGCCGGGATCGGCGGCGGCCAGCGCGCGAAACTCCTTGCGCACCCGCTGGTGGAACTCCAGCGGCTCGGACTCGATGCGGTCGGCCGCCCCGCCCAGCCGGGTCAGCCCCACCTCGGGCGGCGTGTCGATGAGCACGGTCAGATGCGGTACGAGGCCGCCCGTCGCCCAGGCGTTGATCCTGGAGACGTCCTCGGGATCGAGCGCCCGGCCGGCGCCCTGGTAGGCCAGGGACGAGTCGACGTAGCGGTCGCTGATCACCAGCGAGCCCCGGTAGAGCGCCGGCCGGATCACCTTCTCGACGTGCTCGGCCCGGTCGGCCGCGTAGAGCAGGGCCTCCGAACGGGCCGACAGACCTCGCTCGGCCGCGTCGAGCAGGATCGCCCGCAACCGCATGCCGATCTTGGTGGAGCCGGGCTCCCGGGTCTGGACCACGTCGTAGCCCTGGTCGCGCAGCCAGATGGCGATCAGCCGCGACTGGGTGGTCTTGCCCGAGCCCTCGCCGCCCTCGAACGCCAGGAACAGCCCCGGCACGTGCTCGGCCGGCTCGGCGGGGTAACGCTCGCCGCGCACCGCCGCGAGAAGGTCGGCCGACAGCGAGACGCCCTGTCTGTCGTCCATGTGGCGCAGGGCCAGGATCCCGACGGCCATCGCGAGCCCGCCGCCGATGACCAGCACCAGGTTGGTGCCGTCGAAGCGGTAGGCGATGGCGCCGAGGCCGATCTCGTGGGCGCCGAAGAGCGCCGCCAGCGGGTTGGCCACCGCCACCACGAGCAGCAGGGTGACCCGCGCCGTGGACTGCAGGAACGAGAACGTGCGCCCGCGCAGCGCGTCTTCGACCTCCAGCCCGATCAGGGTGTAGCCGATGATCCACGCGATGCCCGCGCACGCCCCGAGCAGCACGGTCAGCATGACCACGATCGGCAGGTTGTGGATCAGCGCGATGGCCACGAGCACCACCCCGGCCACGGTGATGGCCAGGCCGAACAGCCGCCGCCGCGACAGCCCGCGCAGCAGCCTGAGGCCGACGAACATGCCCAGCGCCATGCCGACGAAGACCGCGCCGAACACGACGCCGTAGGCCGCGTCGCCGCCGCCGAGGGCCACCACGTAGATCTTCGCCACGCCGACCACGGCCCCACCCGCGGCGAACGCGCCGAGCATGCCGATGATCAGGCCGCGCACGAGCCGGTTGCCGCCCACGAAGCGCCAGCCCTCGACGACCTGCTTGAGCACCGAGGGCGTCGAGATCGCGCCGTCGCGCTTGGGGATGCCGCGCAACGTGAAGATCAGGAAGGCCGACACCAGGTAGGCCAGGGAGTTGACGATGAGCGCCGGAGCGGTGGGGTCCATGCCGCTCAGCAGGGGCAGGACGCTGCGCCCCATGTCGCCGGCCAGGGACAGCGCGGCGAACAGCAGGGCCGCGATCGGCGCGCTGCCGTAGGTGACCAGCAGGTTGAGCCGGTTGGCTGATTCGAGCTGGTCCTTGGGCACCAGGTTGGGCACCGTGGCGTCCTTGGCCGGGACCCAGAACAGGTTGACGCACTCGACCAGGACGGTCGCGACGATCACCCACTGGTAGGTGCCGATGACCGGGATCGACAACACGACCGCGAACCTGGCCAGGTCCGCGGTGAACATGGTCAGCCGCCGGTCGAACCGGTCGGCGAACACCCCGGCCAGCGGCCCGAGCAGCACCGCGGGCAACATCTTGGCGATGAACACGCCGCCCACGGCCAGCGACTGCATGCGGTAGTCGCCCTGGTTGAGGTTTCCGGCGAGGGCGGTCAGGGCCAGGATGTTGAGCCAGTCGCCCAGACTGCACACCGACATGGCCGTCCAGAGCCGGCGGAACGGCGCATGGGCCAGCACATGTGCAGCGCGCCTAGGGGCAGTCATGATTTCAGCGTATCCAGGTGTCGGCCGGACATGGGAAGGCAGGAGACAACGCGGAAATTACCCGCTTGTCCGTGGCTGAGGGTATTACGTTCGCGGGTGGGCGTGCAGGTTACCCGCATGGAATAGGCCGTCGAAAACGTCGTCAATTCATTACTCCGGCCTCTTGCCTGATCTCCGCCACCAGAGGCGCCCAGGCGGCGCGGACGGCGGCCGGCAGGGCCAGCTCGCCCCAGAGCTCGACGAGCAGCGCGCCGTCGACGTGGTCGAGCAGGTCGGCGGGGCCGCCCTCGCTCAGCAGCGCCGAGTAGGCCGCCCGGCGCTGGTCGCGGTCGGCCAGGTCGTAGACCCGGCCGCCGAACCGCAGGACGCCGAGGGCCGCGGCCACCGGCAGCCGCCGCAGCCGGCTCGGGACGTGGAAGCTGCGCCCGCCCGCCGACTTCACGGCGAACTCGACCTTGGGCTCAAGGGTGAGCCGGAACCCGGCCGCGTCGAGGATGCGCCCGGCGGTCTCCAGGGTCGGCGACTTCCGGCCGTGCTCGTAGGCCGACAGGGTGGTGCGCGAGGTGCCGCTCCTGCTGGCCAGCGCCCTCTGGTTCATGCTGGCCGCGTGGCGCGCCTGCCTGAACAGCAGCCCGCCGCGCCTGGCCCAGAAGGCGACGTCGGGCGCGAGCGTAGCCGCCTGACGCAACGCCCCTTCGGCTGGGGAGGACACCATGTTCACCTCCTGCGAGTATCCGGTCGGATACTACGCCAAGATGACACCACGTGGCGACCGCGTCGCGCAAAGTCAGGAACGCAGCTCAAGCATAGTGATCTCCGGCGGCGCGCCGACCCGTACCGGCGGCCCCCAGAACCCGGCGCCCCTGGTCACGTACACCTGCACGCCGTCGACCGTGGCCAGACCCGACACCACGGGCTGCTGCAGGCCCACCACCAGGTTGAACGGCGCGATCTGCCCGCCGTGCGTGTGCCCCGACAGCTGCAGGTCGACGCCGAAGCCGGCCGCCTGGTCCACCTGCACGGGCTGGTGCGCGAGCAGCACGGTGGACCGCCCCGGCGTCCGGCCGCCGAGCGCCTTGGCGAAGTCGGGCCCGTCGCCGACGGCCTCGCCGTTGAGGTCGTTCACCCCGGCCAGGTCGAGTACGGCGCCCTGGTGGCTGATCTCCACGCGCTCGTTACGCAACGAGCGAACGCCGAGCTGGTCGAGCTCCTCGATCCATTCCTGGGGGCCGTTCTGGGTGTAGTACTCGTGGTTACCGGTCACGAAATATGCCCCGTAGCGGGACTCAAGGCTTTTGAGTGGCTTGGCGAGGGCGCCCAACTGGGCCACGGACCCGTCCACCAGGTCGCCGACGATGGCCACCACGTCGGGACGCAGAACGTTGATCATCCTGACGATGCGCTCGGTGTGGCCGACGCCCGTGAGCGGGCCCAGGTGGATGTCGCTCACCACGGCGAAGCGCAGGCCGTTCAGCCTCGGGTCGAGCTTGGGCAGCCGGACCCGCACCGGCTCCAGCACCGGGTCGCCGAGGGCGCTGGTCATGCCGTAACCGACCGTGCCGAGCGCGCCGACCCCGGCCACCACCGCGGTGGTGCGCCCCAGGAAGAGCCGCCTGCTCATGGGCGGCACGGTCGCAGGAGCGGGCTCAGCGGTGGGCTCAGTGGCGGGCTCAGTGGTGGGCTCGGACGGCGGGCCCGCGGACGCCACCGCCGCGACCGGAACCGGCTCCTCGACCGCCACCGCCCCGCGCTCGCCCCTGCGGATGATCATCGACGCGACGGCCCGCGGCGCCTCCAGCACGAGCAGGAACACCACGAGGTAGAACATCAGCGCCACCCACAGGTACCCCGGCCAGGCCAGCCAGTTGCCCAGCTCCATCCGCGTGCCCGCGAACGCGGCGACCACGAGCAGGACGAGCCCGACCAGGCCCCAGGTCAGCGCCTTGCGGACGCGCCCGGGGCGGGTCGCGGAGCGCACCATCCGATGCCACAGATAAAGGTGCGCCACCACGACGAGAGCGACGAAGACCAGCACGATCACACGTCGATGCTACTTACGACTTGGCCGCCGGCTTCTTCGCGGTCGTCTTCTTCGCCGGGGCCTTCCGCGTGGTCTTCTTCGGCGCGGGCGCCCGCTCGCGGCGCTCGGCCAGCAGCTCGGCGGCCCGTTCGATGGTGATGTCCTCGACAGTGTCGCCCTTGCGCAGCGACGCGTTCGTCTCGCCGTCGGTCACGTAGGGGCCGAAACGCCCCTCCTTGACCACGACCGGCTTCTTCGACACCGGATCGTCGCCCAGCTCCCGCAGCGGCGCCGCCGCCGCGGCCCGCCGGCCGCGCTGCTTGGGCTGCGCGAACAGCTCCTTGGCCTGCTCGATCGTGACCGTCAGCAGGTCCTCTTCCGAGGTGAGCGAGCGGGAGTCGGTGCCCTTCTTGATGTACGGCCCGAACTTCCCGTTGTGCGCCACGACCTCCTCGCCGTCGAGCTCGCCCACCACCCGGGGGATGGCCAGCAGCTTGAGCGCGTCGTCGAGGGTGATCGTGTCCAGCGACATCGTCTTGAACAGGGAGCTGGTGCGCGGCTTGGGGGCGTCTGCCTTCTTCGTCCGCTTCTTCGGCGTCTCGTCCTCGGCCGGCTCGGGCAGGATCTCCGTCACGTACGGGCCGTAACGGCCGTCCTTGGCCACGATCGTGTGCCCGGTCACGGGGTCCTTGCCCAGCTCGCGGTCGCCGGTCGGGCGCGAGAACAGCTCCTCGGCCTTCTCCGCCGTCAGTTCGTCGGGCGTGGTGTCCTCGGGCACGTTGACCCGCGCGCCGTCTCTGTCCAGGTACGGCCCGTAACGCCCGACCCGCAGGACGATGTCCGTCCCCCTGATCGGGAACGAGCTGATCTCCTTGGCGTCGATGTCACCGAGGTCGGTGACCATCTCCTTCAGGCCCTCGTCGCCGTCGCCCGCGCCGTAGTAGAAACGCTGCAGCTCGGGCACCCGCTCGGCGCGGTCGTTGGCGATGTCGTCGAGCACCTTCTCCATCTCGGCCGTGAAGTCGTAGTCGACCAGGTTGCCGAAATGCTGCTCAAGCAGGTTGACCACGGCGAAGGCCAGGAATGACGGCACCAGCGCGGTGCCCTTCTTGAACACGTAGCCGCGGTCGAGGATCGTGCCGATGATCGACGCGTACGTCGAGGGCCGCCCGATCTCGCGGTCCTCCAGCTCCTTGACCAGCGAGGCCTCGGTGTAGCGGGCGGGCGGCTTGGTGGAGTGGGCGGCCACGTCGAGCCGCGACACGGTCAGCGCGTCGCCCTCGGCCAGGTTGGGCAGCCGCTTCTCGGAGTCGTCGCGGTCGGTCGAGGGGTCGTCGGCCCCCTCCACGTACGCCTTGAGGAACCCGTAGAAGGTGATCGTCCGTCCCGAGGCGCTGAACTCGACGTCTTCGCCGGAAGCCGAACGGCCGCCGACCTTGACGCTGATCGACTCGCCGACCGCGTCCTTCATCTGCGAGGAGACGGTGCGCTGCCAGATCAGCTCGTACAGGCGGAACATGTCGCCGGACAGCCCGGTCTCGCCCGGCGTGCGGAACTCCTCGCCGGAGGGCCGGATCGCCTCGTGGGCCTCCTGCGCGCTCTTGACCTTGCTGGTGTAGACGCGCGGCTTGTCGGGCACGTACGCGGCGCCGTAGAGCTTGATGGCCTGCGAGCGGGCGGCGGCGATCGCGGTCTCCGACAGCGTGATGCTGTCGGTACGCATGTAGGTGATGAAGCCCTGCTCGTACAGCCGCTGGGCGACCTGCATCGTGTACTTGGCGGAGAAGCCCAGCTTCCGGCTGGCCTCCTGCTGCAATGTGGTCGTCCGGAACGGCGCGTACGGCTTGCGCGTGTACGGCTTGCGCTCGACGGACCTGACCGCGAACGACGTGCCCTGGAGCCGACCGGCCAGCTCACCGGCGGCGGCCTCGGACAGGTGCAGCACGTCGGCCGTCTTGAGCTGCCCGGTGCTGGCGAAGTCGCGCCCCTGGGCCACCCTCTTGCCGTCGACCGAGGTCAGCGTCGCGGTGAAGTCACGCGGCCGCTCCTCGGGCTTGCCCGAGTCGAACAGCGCCTGCAGGTCCCAGTAGTGGGCGGAGGTGAACGCCATGCGCTCCCGCTCGCGCTCGACCACCAGCCGCGTCGCCACCGACTGCACCCGGCCCGCCGACAGCCGCGGCTTGACCTTCTTCCACAGGACCGGGCTGACCTCGTAACCGTAGAGCCGGTCGAGGATGCGGCGGGTCTCCTGGGCGTCGACCAGGCGGAGGTTGAGATCGCGCGGGTTCGCGACGGCGTCGCGGATGGCCTGCGGCGTGATCTCGTGGAACACCATGCGGTGGACGGGCACGGTCGGCTTGAGCACCTCGCGCAGGTGCCAGGCGATCGCCTCGCCCTCCCGGTCCTCGTCAGTGGCCAGGTAGAGTTCGTCAGCACCCTTCAACAGCTGACGCAGCTTGCTGACCTGCGCCTTCTTGTCGGGGTTGACGACGTACAGCGGCTCGAACTCGTGCTCGACGTTCACGCCAAGGCGTGCCCACGACTCCTTCTTGAAGGCCTCGGGGATGTCGTCGGCCCGCTCCGGCAGGTCACGGATGTGGCCGATGCTGGACTCGACCGTGTAGCCGGCGCCGAGGTATTTCTCGATCGTCTTCGCCTTGGCGGGCGACTCGACGATCACCAGGCGTGTTCCGCCGGAGCTGCCGTTCTTGGCTGGCACGCTGCTTCCTACCTCACTGTTCGCTTGCAATCCCCCTGCCGGGAGTCGGCATAGATCTGAAAGGTAACCCGACTCGCGGAAATTTCCTTCCCCCGGGCTACCCACTAGCTTCCGGGTCCACCCACAAGCACGCAGAATAAGCCCCATCGAGCGGCATGGCGCCCTGACTCACCCTGGAGACTAATCGTTGTGCTCGACTACTCCTACATGGATATCTTCATCCCGCGCGACCTCACTCGCGAAGCCGCACGTCAACTGCTGACCGAACACGCAGAGTACGGCCAGTGGGAGCTCGCCCGGGTGCGGGTGCACCCCGACGGGAGCCGGCACGTACGGCTGCGACGCAAGGTCATCCGTGTCCGCAGCACGCTCTGAGCCTGGACATGGCTTTGCCCGCTCCGGGCCGCGCCCCCGGAACGGGCAAAGCATCTATCGCCTACCGCTCCCAGGCGGTGGAGCGGTAGCGGTATCTGTGGTTACCGACCTATGCCGTATATCTACTTACGGCCGAACCGGAACCGGCGGGCGGTCGCGAACAGCGTGGCCGATGCGGCGAACATCGAGCCGAGCAGCAGCGCGAGCAGCGAGCTGGAGTTCATCCCGGTGAGACCGGCGGGCTGGGCGGCGCTCATCAGGCCCAGGTTGCCGACCGGCAGGCCGCCGGTGGCGGAGGTGACGGCGCCGCCGACCGGGGTGGAGGAGAGCAGGTCGGTGGCCGGGGAGAGCGGCGACGAGGGCCGGGCCGGCGCCCTGCGCACGTGGTCGGTCCTGTCGGCCATGTGACGCTTGCCGGGCCGGACGGGCACCCGCTTCTCCCACGACTTGGCCGGCATGTCGACCTCGCCGGGCCTGGCCTGCGCCGGACCCTGCACCGGAGCCTGCGCCTGGCCGGGCAGGCCGGGCAGCTCGGGCAGGGCGGGCAGCCCCAGGGTCTTGGACGCGTCGTCCACGAGCGGCAGCGAGGACAGACCGCCGCCGACCGGCAGGCCCGAACCCCCCAGCTGCTGCGTCACATTGCCGGGGAGCGGCAGGCCTGAGCTCTGGAGCTGCTGCGTCACGTTGCCGGGAACCGGCAGGCCGCCCGCCTTCGACAGGCCGCCGACGTCCGGCAGCCCGGGCACGCCGCCGGTGCCGTTGACACCGTTGAGCGCCGGGACGGCGGGCACCGCGGGCAGCAGCCCGCTCTTGGCCGCGGCCTGGTGGCCGGTGGACCGCAGGAACTGGCCGTAGCCGCCCGGGTTGCCCGGCTTGCCGACGTGCGCGCCGCCCAGGCAGCCCGCCGCGGCGTCGCCCAGCACGGCCACGGCGTTGCCGCACACGTTGACCGGAGCCGTGATCGGCGCGATCACCTGGTTGCCGCTCAGCACGCCCGAACGCCCGGAGGTCGAGTTGCCGCCGCCGCCCACACCGTTGTGCGGCCAGACGGCCGCGCCGCCCTTGCAGTGGGCGTTGGAGGCGCCGAGCACCGCGGCGGCGTTGCCGCAGACGTTGAGCGGCGCGGTGATCGGAGCCACGACCTGGTTGCCCGCCCCGACGCCCGACTGCCCGGAGGTGTGGTTGCCGCCGGCGCCCCGGCCGCCGTTCTTGACCGACACGACGCCCCGGCACCCGGCGAACGCCTTGCCGAACGCGGCCACCGCGTTGCCGCACACGTTGAGCGGAGCGGTGATCGGCGCGATCACCTGGTTGCCGCTCAGCACGCCCGAACGCCCGGAGGTGGTGTTGCCGCCCGCCCCGGAACCGGCGCGGGTGTTCAGCACCGTCGCGCCGCCCCGGCAGTTGGCCACCGCGTTGCCGACGGCGTTGCCGCAGGCCGTGATGGGCAGGTTGACGGGGGCGATCACCTGGTTGCCGCTGCCGGCGCCGTAACGCCCGTCGGTGTCGTTGCCCGTGGAGCCCGGCGCGGCCATGTGGTGCAGCCAGCCGCCGCCGCCCGAGTTGGTGACGCTGGCGCCGCCCTGGCAGCCCGCGAACGCCCGCCCGAACACCGCCACCGCGTTCCCGCAGATGTTGATCGGGCCGTTGACCGGCGCGATCACCTGGTTGCCGCCCAGCGCCGACGACCGCCCGGACGTCCGGTTGCCGCCCGCGTTGCCGACGCCGCTGTTGTGCACGGAGGCGCCGCCCTTGCAGCCCGCGGTGGCGTCGCCGAAGATGGCCAGCGCGTTGCCGCAGGCGTTGATCGGAGCCGTGATCGGCGCCGTGAGCTGGTTCCCGCCGATGAGGCTGGAGTCGCCCGAGGTCTGGTTGCCCCCGGCGCCGCCCTTGCCCCTGTTGTGGACGGTCGCGCCGCCCCGGCAGCCCGCGTCCGACTTGCCGAACAGGGAGACCGCGTTGCCGCAGGCGTTCAGCGGCGCGGTGATCGGCGCGTTGACCTGGTTGCCGCCCAGCACGCTGGAGTTTCCTGAGGTGCGGTTGGGGATGTCGCTCGGGCCGGCGTTCTCGACCGAGGCGCCGCCCTGGGACCCGGCGGACGACTGGCCGGCCGCGCCGACGGCGTTGCCGCTGATGTCGATGGGCAGGTTGATCGGCAGGTTGACCTGGTTGCCGCCGCCGACGGAGGAGTTGCCCGAGGTGTCGGCGAAGGCCGCGCCACTGCCGAACGACATGACCGCGACCGCCAGAAGGGCCGCAGGAGTAGATGCTCTAGCCCACGTACGCATGGTGAATGCTCCTAGTGGTTCTTGGGGGGATACCTGAAACGGTTCGCGGGCAGCCGAGGCCGTGCGAGGTCGCACACAACGGTGACCTCGGATTCGCGAACAGGTTGACTGACGTCTCACCCGCCGGCGGAGGGGATCTGACCACGCTCCGCCGTCGCTCTCCGGACGGGACGTCCGGGGCGTGTCGAGATGGCGGGATCAGTCAGGTGAGAAGGAAGGGTCGTCCGCCGCTGTGCGGACGACGGGGGGCAGCACTCGCGCCATGACGGCGGACTGGTACTGCAGCCGCGGGTCGACACCGGACCTCGCGACATCCCCCATACCGGGCCCGAACGGGCCACTGCCACCACCGTTGGGCACCAGTCCATCGGTGTCCAAGATCTTTCCGGCGGAGGATGGTGGTGGCAGACCAGGATCCTGCTGGCTGTTGAGACCGTCCACGGTGCGGCCCGCCATCGCCTCGGCGTTGTCCGACGCCGAGAGGTAGCCGGGGACCGAAAGGGGAGCGGGGGCCGCGTCGGCGGCTCCTGTGGTGGCCGCGGTGGCGTCCGCGGCCGCCGGAGCGGCGGACATGGCTCCGAACACGACGGCGAGCAGCCATCCGGCCGCCACGAGGGCGCCCATCGCGACTGCTCGCACGACAACCCTGCGGGCACCGGCCGCGAACCGCGCCATCCGGTCGGCCCGCTCGGCGGTCGTGTCCTGCTCCGGGAGCGTCGTGGGCACGCGGCGCGCAGCGAGGGACGACGCCCTCGACTGCCCGACCTTCGTGCGTGCCACGTGACCTCCCAGCTTCGGAACCGGCCTCACGTCGTGAGGCCGGCCCGTGGACTCACCCCTCAACGATCCGTAACCGTAGCAGCACTCAAAGTTGCCGCAAGGGCTTTTCAGCAGAGACCCCGAAAAAGGCCAAGGACACGCGGGTCCGCTTCACGGAAGACACCCGGGAGGGTCATCAGGACGGTCCGGCGGGTCCGCCGGCGGGCCGCCGGAGAGGCGGTGTCTCTCCCCTGTGCCGATACTTGGTATGACTCACCCCCCAGAGTTTGCTAACCTTACGGAGCCGACGCGAGATGACGGTCCCGCGTGCAGGCACCAAGTCCGGGTGGCGGAATAGGCAGACGCGCTAGCTTGAGGTGCTAGTGCCCAGTGATGGGCATGGGGGTTCAAGTCCCCCCTCGGACACACACCGCACACATGTGGAGGCACCGGTTAACCGGGCCTCCACATTCTGCTTTCCGGGGCAGTACACGAATTCCCCACATCCTTGGGACCCCGGCCCCTCTTCTCCATGACGGCGATGCGCTGCGCCGCCGTAAGCGGCGTTCAGCTTCCCCTCCCCGCCAACGGTTCCGGCGTCTGACCAGCGCGGCGACGCGGTGGGGGCGGTGGTCGAGGGTGCGGCGATGAGTTTCGTCGGTGGGGGTGGTCAGTATGGGGGTGACGAGGACTACTGGCGAGACCCAAGACCGCCCGGCCGGCCGTGACGAGGTCAGGCCCGAGACCGATAGAGGTACCGTGTCCAGCCCACAGCTCGAATCATCCGCCAAGGGCGTGTCCGCCGGTTCGGGTCGTACGCCCGCCGTGATCCGGTTGCTGGTGCTGGCGACGTTCGTGGTCGTGCTCAACGAGACGATCATGATCAACGCGATCCCCCGGCTGATGGACGCCATGCACATCACCGAGCAGACCGCCCAGTGGCTCTCCACGGCCTTCATGCTGACCATGGCCGGGGTCATCCCGATCACCGGCTGGTTCCTGCAGCGGGTCACCACCCGCACGGCGTACACCACCGCCATGGGGCTGTTCCTGCTGGGCACGGCGCTGGCCGCGGTGGCGCCGGTGTTCGGGGTGCTGCTGGGGGCCCGGATCATCCAGGCGTCCGGCACGGCCGTGATGATGCCGCTGCTGATGACCACGCTGATGCAGGTCGTGCCGGAGAAGGACCGGGGGCGGGTGATGGGCAACGTGACGCTGGCGATCTCCGTCGCCCCGGCCATGGGCCCGGCGATCTCCGGGGTGATCCTGCACTTCGGGTCCTGGCGGCTGCTGTTCGCGGTGGTGCTGCCGATCGCCGGGCTGATCACGTGGAGCGGCCTGCGGCAGCTCAGGAACACCGGCGAGCCCGAGGTCAGCACCATCGACTGGTTCAGCGTGGTGACGGCGGCGGCCGGGTTCGGCGGGCTGGTCTACGGGCTCAGCCGGTTCGAGGGCGGGGACGTGCGCGTCGCCGCCGCGATCACGGCGGCCGGGCTGGCCGCCATCGCCGTCTTCGTGGTGCGCCAGCTCATGCTGCAGAGGCGCGGCGCGCCGCTGATGGACCTGCGCACGTTGCGCCACCGCACGTACACGGTGGCGCTGGTCCTGATGTCGGTGGCCTTCATGGCGATGCTCGGCTCGATGATCCTGCTGCCTCTCTACCTGCAGAACGTCCGGGCGCTCAGCGCGCTGGAGACCGGGCTCCTGGTGATGCCGGGCGGCCTGGCGATGGGCCTGCTCGGGCCGGCCGTCGGCCGCGTGTTCGACAACCACGGCGGCCGGGTGCTGGTCATCCCCGGCGCGATCGGGATCATGCTCGCGCTGGCCGGGTTCACCCAGGTCACGATGACGATGCCGTACTGGCAGCTGCTCGGGCTGCACGCGCTGCTCATGGTGAGCCTGGCCGCGACCTTCACCCCGGTCTTCACGCTCGGCCTGGGGGCGGTCCCGCCGCACCTGTACTCGCACGGCAGCTCGATCCTGAGCACGCTCCAGCAGGTCGCCGCGGCGATCGGCACCGCGATGGTGATCACCGTGATGAGCGCGCGGGCCGACAGCCTGCGGGCCGAGGGCCTCACGCAGGCGCTGGCGACGCTCGGCGGCATGCGGCTGGCGTTCGTGGTGGGGGCGGTCCTGTCGGTGGCGGTGGTGGTGACCGCGCTGCTGCTGCCGTCCCGGGCGGAGCGCGCCGTCGAGCACTAAAGGCGCACCGTCGAGCGCTAGGAGCGCGCCGTCGAGCAGCACTAGCAGCGCGCCGTCGAGCGCTAGGGGGCGGTGGCGCCCAGGTAGGTGAGGACGGCGCGCACCCGGCGGTTGGTGTCGTCGTCGGCGGCGAGGCCGAGTTTGGCGAAGATCGTGGTCGTGTACTTGCTGATGGCGCCCTCGCTGAGGAACAGCCGGGCCGCGATCGCCGCGTTCGACAGGCCCTCGGCCATCAGTTCGAGCACCGAGCGTTCGCGTTCGGTGAGGGTGGCGAGGGGGTCGGCGTGGGCGGGGCGGCCGAGCAGCTTCGCGACCACCGTCGGGTCGAGCGCCGTGCCGCCGTCGGCGACGCGGGCGAGCGCGTCCATGAACTGGCCGGCGTCGAGTACGCGGTCCTTGAGCTGGTAGCCGACGCCGCCCTGGCCGTCGGCCAGCAGTTCGCGGGCGTAGAGCTGCTCCACGTGCTGGGAGAGGATCAGCACGGGCAGGCCCGGCACCTCGCGGCGGGCGGCGAGCGCGGCCTGGAGCCCTTCGTCGGAGAAGGTCGGCGGCAGCCGCACGTCCACGATCGCCACGTCGGGACGGTGGCCGACCAGCGCTTCGAGCGCCGCGGGCCCGGAGTCGACGGCCGCGACGACGGTGTGCCCGTACGCCTGGACGAGCCGGACGAGCCCGTCGCGGAGCAGGAAGAGATCCTCGGCTATGACAAGTCGCACGGCACCGCCACTGAGACGCGGGTGGGACCCCCGAGGGGGCTGTCGATGTCCAGACGGCCGCCGAAGGCAGCCATCCGGCGTCTGACGCCGTCCAGCCCGGAGCCGGCGGACGCGCTCGCCCCGCCGGCGCCGTCGTCGGTGACGGTCGCGGTGAGGGTGCGCGCCTGCGGCTCGTAGCCGAGCTCGACGGTCGCCCGGGTGGCGCGGGCGTGTTTGGCCACGTTCGCCAGCAGCTCGGCGACGGCGAAGTAGACCGCGGACTCGACCGGACGCTCGGGCCGCGCGGGCACGGAGCTGCGTACGTCCACCTCGACGGGCGCGTCGAGCGCCAGGGCCCGGACGGCGTCGACCAGGCCGCGCTCGGTGAGCACCGGCGGGTTGATGCCGCGGACCAGGGAGCGCAGCTCGGCCAGCGCCGCGATCGACGAGGCGCGGGCGTCGGCCAGGATGGCGCGGGCGGCGGCGGGGTCGCTCTCCAGGAGGTGTTCGGCGGCCTGCATCGACATGCCCATGCCGACCAGCCGCGCCTGGGCCCCGTCGTGCAGGCCGCGCTCGATGCGTTCGAGCTCGGCGGCCTGGGTCTGGGTCAGGTCGGCGCGCACGGACTCCAGCTCCGCCACCCGCCGGCCGAGCCGCGAGTCCGGGATCGGGCCGAGGAAACGGCCGGCCAGGGGGCCGAGGACGCGCCAGGCGAACGGCGCGGCGGCCAGCCCGGCCACGATCAGGGCGAGGCCGAGGCCGCGGAGGTCAGGGACGAGCGTCAGGTAGCCGCCGCCGGCCAGGCCGATCAGCGGCAGGGCCGCGACCGGCAGCACGGTCAGCCCGGCGAGCAGGCACCACAGCCCGTCCCAGTGCAACTGGGGGTCGTGGAAGCGGGCGTTCATCCGGGCGCGGCGGCGGGCCTCCCGTTCGGTCTTGTGGTACTCCTCGCCGTCCCACCAGTGGCCGGTGGCCATGCGGGTGACCGGCGAGGGGGTGCGGTAGGCGACCTCGATGCGCAGGCCGAGCCAGCGCGCGGCGAGCCGGCGGGCGGCCTGGCTGAAGGCGCGGCTGGTCAGCGGGTGCACGACCCACAGGGCCACGGCGATCCACAGGATCACCACCAGCGTCTCGCCCAGCAGCGCCAGGGCCACGACGAGCGGGGGCCCGGTCAGGTTCGCCGACCAGGAGTAGGCCAGCTCGGCGCCGAAGTGGCCGACGACGACGCCGACGATCGGCATCAGGCAGGTCAGCAGGACCAGGACGGCCGAGCGGCAGAGTCCGAGCACGATCTCGGCGCCCCAGCGCAGGGGCCCGCCCCTCGCGGGCGACCTCACCTGCCAGCGTCCTTCGGCACGGCGCCAATTGTGCCAGGCTGCCCCTTTTGGCGAGGGCCTGGCCCCTCCCCCGGCATCCCGCTACGCCCCCGTACGAAGGGGGCCTGCGACGGCGACCGCGGCGCGGACGAACGCGGCCACGGCCGGCGAGCGGGACCCCTGCGGCCACCCCACGGCCAGCACAGACGGCGGCAGGTCGGCGACCTCGCGGTAGGCGATGCCAGGGCGGGGGTGCCGCCGTGCCACCGAGACGGGGACGAACCAGACGGCGCTCCCCAGTTCCACCAGGTTGCAGACCTGGGCCAGGTCCAGGCCGGTGCGACGCGGCGGGTGTCCGGGGAGGGGTTCGGCGCCGTCCCGCTCGGCGGGGGTGCCGTCGGGCAGCGGCCGGCCGGTCAGGTCGGCCATGGCCAGCACGGGCCGGGCGGCCAGCGGGTCGGCGGCCGGCAGCCCGACCAGACGGGGCTCGCTCAGCAGCGGCTCGGTGTCGAGGTCGCGGTCGTCGAAGGGGGTGGTCAGCAGCGCGACGTCGGCCCGGCCGTCGCGCAGGGCGGGGGCCTGCTCGTTGCGCCCGCCCAGCAGCAGCTCGACCGGGAGCGCGCCGTCCTCGTGGCGGTAGGCCGCGAGGATCCGGGGCAGCAGCCCGGCGTCGTAGTCGGCCTTGAGCGCCACCCGGAGCCCCGGCTCGGGACGGGCCGCGTGCCGGACCCGGCGGGCCGCCGCGGCGACCGCGTCGAGTGCGGCCCTGGCGTCGCGCAGGAAGACCTCGCCCGGCGGGGTGAGCGTGACCTGTCGCGTGGTGCGCTCCAGCAGGCGCACGCCCAGCCGGCGTTCCAGCTCGCGGATCGCCCGCGACAGCGGGGGCTGCGCCATGCCCAGCCGCTCGGCGGCCCGCCCGAAGTGCAGCTCCTCGGCCACGGCCACGAAGTAGCGGAGCTGGCGGACCTCCAGGTCATTCATATCCGCAGGGTATCAATGGCGATCGGATCGGTCCTTCAGGTTCGCCGCCGCGATCGGTTGACTGGCCGTGCCCCCCAGCACGACATCCCCGATTCTCCTTGGAGTTCTCCTTGATCGTCATCACCACGCCCACCGGCCGGATCGGCCGGCAGGTTCTCGACCTCGTCCTGGCCGCGGAGGAGCCGGTCCGCGTCGTCGTGCGGGACCCGGCCCGGCTGCCGGCAGCCGTGCGGGAGCGGGTGGAGGTCGTGCCGGGTTCGCACGGGGACGCCCGCGTCGTCGAGGAGGCGTTCGCGGGCGCCGACGCCGTGTTCTGGGTCGTTCCGCCGAACCCGCGGGCCGCCGGCCTCGACGCCGCCTACCTGGACTTCAGCCGGCCGGCCTGCGCGGCGTTCGTGCGCCGCGGGGTCGGCCGGGTGGTGGGGGTCTCGGCCCTGGGCCGCGGCCTGCCGCTGAACGCCGGTCTCGTGACGGCCTCGCTGGCCATGGACGACCTGATCGCCGCCACGGGCGTGCACTACCGGGCCCTGACGCTGCCCTCGTTCATGGACAACCTGCTCGACCAGGCGGCGGTGATCAGGGACCAGGGCGTGTTCTTCTCGCCGATCCACGGTGACCTGAAGGCCCCCGCCTGCGCCACCCGTGACATCGCGGCGGTGGCCGCCGGGCTGCTGCTCGACCGCGGCTGGACCGGGCGGGCCGACGTCCCGGTGCTCGGCCCGGAGGACCTGTCGGGCGAGGACATGGCACGGATCATGTCCGAGGTGCTGGGACGGCCGGTCGGCCTGCGGCACGTGCCGATCGCGGCGTTCCGGGCCATGATCGCCGAGCAGGGCTGGTCGGAGGCGATGGCCCAGGGGATGGCCGACATGATGGAGGCCAAGAACCAGGGGCTGGACAACGCCGAGCCGCGTACCGCGCAGGCCACCACGCCCACCGGTTTCCGTCAGTGGTGCGAGGACGAGCTGCGGCCGGCCGTCCTGGGCTGAGCGATCCCTTGTGCGGAGCCCGGGCGCGGCGTAGCGTGACTGGTGACCAAATTTCATATCTGGTCATGAGGTGGGGGCGCATGGAGGAAAGGGCCGACCGGATCCTCGACGCCGCCGGCGAGCTGCTCCTGCGTCACGGCTACCGCAGGGTCACCGTCGACGACATCGCGGCCCGTGCCGGGGTGGGCAAGGGCACCATCTACCTGCACTGGCGGACCAAGAACGAGCTGTTCGAGGCGCTGCTGCTGCGGGAGTCCATCGAGGTCGTGGAGGAGTTCGCGGCGCTGCTGCGGCGCGACCCCGCCCAGGTGCTGCCGCACCGGTTCTCGCGGGCGGCCTTCGTCTCCATGAGCCGCCGGCCGCTGTTGCGGGCGTTGTTCACCACCGACATCGAGCTGCTGGGCAAACTGGCCAAGCACCCGCTGCGCAGCCACGACCTCCTCGCGGCCGAGCGCTTCCAGCGGGTGGCCGACCGGTACGGCCTGCTCAGGCCCGACATGCCACACCCCCGGTACACGCTGAGCGCCGCGTCCACGGGTTTCTACCTGCTCGACGGCATCGACACCGTCGGGACGGAGCTGAGCGTCGAGGAGCAGGCGGACGCGCTCGCCTTCACCGTGCGCCACGCCTTCGAGCCCGCCGTGCAGCCGTCCGCCGAGGTTCTGGCGGCAGCGGCGGCGGAGTACGTCGCAATTCTCGAGGAACTGATCCCGCCCTACCGAAAGTGGATCTACGACTAAGGAGAGGCGATGTCCGACATCGTCGAACGGTACAACATCTCCAAGCAGCACTTCTGGCTGCACGGGCCGCGATCGGGCCCGTCCGTCGAGTACGACGCCGCCGCCGGGATGTACAACGTCTACGGCTACCAGGAAGTGCACGACGTGCTCGCCGACCCCGGCACGTTCTCCTCCGACACCACGCGGCTGATCCCCAAGGGGCTGCTGCCGGAGGGCGAGGACTTCTCGCTGGCGGGGTTCATCACCCAGATCGACCCGCCGGAGCACGGCAAGCTGCGCAAGCTGGTCAGCAGCGCGTTCACCCGCAAGGTCGTCGCGGACCTCGAACCGCGGATCGCCGAGCTCACCCACGAGCTGCTCGACGCGGCCGACGGGCGCGACCGCCTGGAGCTGGTGGGCGACCTGGCCTACCCGCTCCCCGTCATCGTCATCGCCGAGCTGCTGGGGGTGCCGAGCAGCGACCGGGCCCTGTTCAGGCAGTGGGCCGACGGGCTGTTCCAGCGCGACGCCAAGGTCTCGCTCGCCGAGCCGGTGGAGGACCAGAGCGCGAACGTGGCGAAGACCCTCAAACCATGGCGGGAGATGACGCAGTACCTCGCCGGGCACGCCGCGGAGCGCCGCGCGCGGCCCCGCGCCGACCTGCTCACCAAGCTGGTCGAGGCCGAGGTGGACGGCGAGCGCCTGCCCGAAGAGCAGGTCGTCAACTTCGCGATACTGCTGCTGCTGGCCGGGCACATCACCACGACGATGCTGCTCGGCAACACGGTCGTGTGCCTGGACGCCTTCCCCGGGCAGCAGGACAAGGTGCGGGCCGACCGCTCCACCGTGCCGGCCGTGATCGAGGAGTCGTTGCGGCTGTTCACCCCGTTCGCCGGGCTGGCCCGGTCGACCACCCGCGAGGTCGAGCTGGGCGGGGTGACGATCCCGGCCGACAAGATGGTCATGCTCTGGCTCGGCGCGGCCAACCGGGACCCCCGGCAGTTCCCCGACCCCGACGTCTTCGACGCCGGCCGCGATCCCAACCCGCATCTCGCCTTCGGCCGCGGCATCCACTTCTGCCTGGGCGCCCCCCTGGCCCGGCTGGAAGGGCGGGTGGCGCTGAACATCCTGCTCGACCGGGTCGGCGTCCTGCGCACCGATCCCGGCGACCCGGTGGTCTTCATGCCCACGCCGACCATGACGGGGGTGAACCGGCTTCCGCTCGTGCGGTGACCCGCCGCCGCGCGGGGGCCGGTTCCCGCCCTCGTCAAGCGCGGGTCCAGGACGCGGCAAACTGCCGCGCGTCGCCGTGGGCGTCCCGTCCCGTGGGGGCCAAGGTGGCTTGTTCACCTTCGTCGCACCACAAGAGGGGACGATCCTGGCTATGAGCGGCAAGCAGCGGAAGCTGGAGCTGAGCGTGCCGCAGATCGTGGGAAGCGCCCTGGCCGCGGTCACCGCCGCGGTCGCGGCCTCCTACCTCGGGACGGCGGGGACGGTGATCGGCGCCGCGATGATGAGCGTGGCCAGCACCGTCATCGCCGACGTCTACACGCATTACCTCAAGCGCACGGGCGACAGGGTGAAGCGGCGCACGGCGGTCGCCCTGCGCGGGCGCAGGCCGCGCTGGGCCAGGGTGGGCGGGGCCGCGGCCCTGGTGTTCACCGTCAGCATGGGCAGCATCGTGATCTACGAGATCATCGCGGACCGCACGGTGGCCGACCAGGTCGCCGGACGGGCCCCGGGCGAGGCCGGCAGGGCCCCCGGCCGCAAGGACCGCCGGGACGGGCGGGCGGCCGGCGAGCCGCGGCACGAACGTCCGGCGACCCGGCCGCCGAGCCCGACGCCGTCCCCCGGTCCGTCCACCGGCCCGGCCGCGACGCCCACGCCGTCCGCGACGGTCACGGTCACGCCGACGCCCACGCCGGGCGGGACGGGCTCGTCCGGCCCCTCCCCCACGGCCACGCCGGACGCCACCCCCTCGGAGCCCGCCCCCACCGCCCTGCCCTCGCCGACCGAGAGGGACCTGGGCGAGCCGGCCGACCCGAACTTCGGCGACCTGCTCTTCCGCTGACCCGCCTGTCAGGCGCACGTCCGGCGGGCGGTGCGTCGAGAAGTGGATCCCAAGTGGCTTCCAAGTAGCCGTTCCTAGGCTTGCCGGGACTTGAGTGGAGAGGCAGGTGAGCCATGGGGGTGGCGGGTGACGGTTCCGGGCGGGGGCGCCGGCCATGACCGATCCGTACGGCAGGACGCGCCCTGCCCCGCGCCACGCCGCGCCCCCCGCGCGGGACGGACAGGGCATCTACCGGGAGGAGGCGCTGCGGCACCGGGCGATGTCGCGGGTCACCCGGATGCCGCCGGTGATCAGCACCCCGTCGTTCCTCGCGCTGTGGCTGCTGGTGGCCGTGCTCCTCGCCACCGGCCTGCTGCTGACCATGGCCGCGGTCGAGGCGGTCGCCTGATGTTGCGCCGCCTGCCCGTACTGCTCCAGAACACCGACACCGAGTGCGGCGCGGCCTGCCTGGCCATGGTGCTGTGCCACCACGGGCAGCGCACCACGCTGCACCAGGTCGCCGAGCGCCTCCAGATCGGCCGCGACGGCCTGAGCGCCAAGGCGATCGTGGACGGCGCCCGCGACCACGGACTCAAGGCCCGCGCCTTCTCCCTGGCCCCCGAGGACCTGGCCCGCGTGCCGCTCCCCGCCGTCGCGCACTGGGAGTTCAACCACTTCATCGTGGTCGAACGCTGGTCCCCCGACCGCGTGGACGTCGTCGACCCCGGGCACGGCCGCCGCAGGCTGACGCCGGAGGAGTTCGGGGCCGGGTTCACCGGCGTGCTGCTGGTGTTCGAGCCCGGCGAGGGGTTCCGGCGCGGCACGACGTCGGCGGCGGGGGCCTGGCGCAGGGAGTTCGTCCGGACGCTGTTCCGGCGGCGCAGGGGGCTGCTCGCGCAGCTCATCGCGGCCTCGTTGCTGCTGCAGGTGCTCGGGCTCGCGCTGCCGATGTTCTCGCAGCTCCTCCTGGACTCCATCGTGCCCAGGCGGGCGGTGGACGTGCTGTCCCTGCTGGGCGTCTCCGTGCTGCTCGCGGGGGCGGCCCAGCTGGTGATCGGGTACCTGCGGGCGGCGCTGCTCGTCGCCGTACGGGCCCGTGCCGACCAGGAGCTCACCGAGAGCCTGGTCAGCCATCTGGTGACGCTGCCGTACCGGTACTTCCAGCAGCGCGGCAAGGGCGACCTGGTGACCAGGGCAGGCAGCGTCTCGACGCTCGGCGACATCCTCACCGGGCAGGTCGTGGCGGCGCTGCTGGACGGCCCGCTGGCCGTGGGCTACCTGGTGCTGGTCTACCTGTGGGACCCGGTGTTCGGGCTGGCGCTGACCGGGCTGGCCGTGCTGCAGACGGTCCTGCTGCTGGCCACGACCAGCCGGATCGCCACGCTCACCCGGCAGGAGCTGACGGCGCTGTCGGCGTCCCAGACCAGCCTGATCCAGACGATCACCGGCATCGAGACGCTGAAGGCGTCGGGCGCCGAGAAGCGGGCCGTGGACCAGTGGTCGTCCCACTTCGCCAGGCAGCTCAACGCGGACGTGCGGGCCGGACTGACCAGGGGGCTGCTGGAGTCGGCGCTGGCCGCGATCCGGGTGACGGCGCCGCTCGGGCTGCTGTGGCTGGGCGCCTGGCGGGTGCTCGACGGACAGCTCACGGTGGGCGCGCTGGTGGCGCTGAACGCCATCGCGCTCGGCGCGCTGACCCCGCTCGGCTCGCTGATGACCGGGCTGCAGAGCCTCCAGCAGGCGGGCGCGCACTTCGACCGGCTCTCCGACATCCTGGCCTCGGAGCCGGAGCCGAGCAACGGCATCGAGGTGCTGCGGCTACGGGGCGCGGTCGAGCTGCGCGGGGTGAGCTTCCGGCACGACCCGCGCGCCCCCTGGACCGTGCGCGACGTCTCGGTCTCCATCCGTCCCGGTCAGAAGGTCGCGCTGGTGGGCGCGTCCGGCTCGGGCAAGAGCACGCTGGCCCGGCTGCTGCTCGCGCTGCACACGCCCGTGCTCGGCGAGATCCGTTACGACGGCGTCCCGGCCGCCGAGCTGAACCTGCGCACGCTGCGCCGCCAGTTCGGGGTGGTCACCCAGGACCCGTCCCTGTTCAGCGGCTCGATCAGGGAGAACATCGCGCTGAACGAGCCGGGCGCGTCCCTGGAGCGGGTGGTCGCCGCGGCCCGCCTGGCGGCGCTGCACGACGAGATCATGGACATGCCCATGGGGTACGAGACGATGCTCACCGACGGCGGCGGCCTGTCGGGCGGGCAGCGGCAGCGGCTCGCCCTGGCCCGCGCCGTCCTGTCGCGCCCGAAGGTGCTGCTGCTCGACGAGGCCACCAGCAACCTCGACAGCGCCACGGAGGCGGCCATCGAGGCGAACCTGAGCCGGCTCGTCCAGACCCGGATCGTGATCGCCCACCGGCTCAGCACGGTCAGGGACGCCGACCTGATCCTCGTGATCGACGCGGGCCGGGTGGTGCAACGCGGCACCCACGACGAGCTGACGGCCATGGGCGGCAGGTACGCCGAGCTGGTCGCCGCCCAGGCCGTGCTCTCCTGACCCGTCACGACAGCCGGACGGTCACCGTCACCGAAGCGCCCTCCAGCGCGGCCGTCGGCCCGAAGGCGAGCCTCAGCCGGTCCCCCGTCGCCGCCCCCGCGAGCAGCGGGTGCCCGCGCAGCACGCCGGCGACCGGCCGGTCCCAGGTCACGGTCACCCCGTCCAGGTCGCGGCGGGGGTCGGCGACGGTCACGGTGGCCGTGCCCGCGGCGTCCTCCCTGACCAGGACGGCGCAGGGCCCGGAGGCGGCGAGCGGGCCGGCGGCGCCCTCGTTCCAGAAGGCGGCCGCGGTGACGCCCAGCGCGTCCACCCGGACGGCCTGCCGCCGCGCGGTGTTGGCGAGCACGCGGGCCCACCCGGGATCGGCGGCCCTGGCGGCCGTGCGCGCGCGGCTCGCGCCCGGCAGCAGCAGGTAGACGTAGTCCGCCTGGTCCGGGTCGAGGCCGTGGTCGAGCCAGAGCGTGACGTAGTCGCGGTCGCCACGCCGTTCGCGCAGGGTGCGCAGGCCGTCCGGCACGACGTAGCCGCCGTGGCCGTCGAGGTGCGCCCATCCCGCCCGGAGATCCGCGGTCAGCGGGGCGGCGGTCCTGCGGTTGTCCACGATCGTCTCGACCGGCACGCCGTCCGCGCCGCTGATCCCCGCGCCGAGGCAGACCACCGCGTCGTCGAGGAAGAACCACGACTTGAACGCCTCCATCGTGCTGTCGAGGCCGTTCAGGTGCTGGCCGACGACGGCGTACGTGCCGTCCGTGGCGCCGCCGACCCAGCGGCCGGGCGGGCAGGTGTCGCCCCAGGCCGGGCCCGCGCCGTCGGGCAGCCGCCGGGTCGAGACGGTCGTGCCGGGCAGCCGGTAGGGGTCGACGGTCGTCCAGAACGAGTCGGAGTACTGGTCGGCGTGGCCGTCGGCCCACCAGTAGAGCATGCCGGAGCCGGTGTGCCAGCCGCGCAGGTTCTCGCCGTTGCCGTGCTCGTAGTGGCCGATCGTGGCGGAGGCCATGCTGAGCGCGGCGCACCAGCCCGGCCTGCGGTGCACGGCCCGCGCGCTCATCGGGAACAACCGGTGGCCGGCGGGCTCCGGGGCGGCGGGCACGGCGTCGTCGGCCAGGACGGCGGTCAGGCGGGCGTGGAAAGGCGGGTCGGCCACGGCCCCCATGGGCCGGCACGTCTGCCGTACCGCCCAGCCCTTGACCATCGCCTGCCAGCGGACCCGGTCGGCGGCCGGGGCCACCTCGCCGAGCAGCAGGATCGCGGCGGCCAGCTCGCGGCCCCTGTCGTGGTCGCCGAACGGCTTCCTGGCGATCCCCCTGCCGCGCACCAGGTCCATGCAGAACCCGTCGTGCACGAACGGCGCGAACGACCGCTCCACCATGGCGAACACGGTCGGGTCCACGACCTCCCACGGCGTGCCGCGCAGCACCGCGAACAGCGTCGCCAGCCCGGTGAGCAGCGTCACCCCGTAGGCGCCCTGGTAGGGCACGGTCGAGTGCTGGACGAACGACCCGTCCCGGTAGAAGCCATCGCCCTCGGAGACCACGCGGAACACCGGGGCGAGCGCCGAGACCGCCAGCGCCGCCTTGCCGGGGTCGGCCCTGAGCATGGCGCGCAGCAACATCACCACGCACAGGTCCACCCGGTTGGCGGCGGTGCTGGTGCCGCTGTAGTCGCCGAGGCGGCTCTCGGGCACGAAGTGGTCGACCGCGTCCCGCAACGCGGCGCTGCGCCGCTCGTCCAGGTGCGGCCCGACCAGCACGGCCGCGTCGAGCAGCGCCCTCGGCACGCCGATCTCCCAGTGCCACCAGTTGCCCGCCGGGTCGGCGCCGGCGGCGTACACGTGGCGGCGGTAGTGGTCGATCCCGGCGGCGACGGCGGCGGCCAGGGTCGCGTCGCCGGTCAGCCCCGTCCCCGGCAGCGCGTACGCGCGGGCCATGGCCAGCAGCCGCCCCGGCGTCGCGGCGAACGACGGGAACGGCTGGTCCGCCCAGAGCGACGTGCCCGTGTACGCCATGGCCGCGCGGTGCCGGGCCGCCCGCCGCCCGGTCCCGGCCAGCCACGTCCGGTACGGCTCCGCCCCCGCGTCGAACCCCGCCCCGAGCGTCACCTCGCGCCACCGGCGGCGCAGCCCGACGAAGGAGTCGTCGGGCGTGTGGGCGGGCTCGGACCGGGCGAGCGCCCCCGCCATGGCGGCCGCGGCGACCGCGCCCGCCTGGAGGAGGAGTCGCCTGGACGGCCGGTGCACGCCTCGATTATGACCCCGGCACCCCGCCGGGGGCCGTGGGTGGGTCAGACCTCCAGCAGGGTCTTGCCGTTCACCGCGCGCGCCTCGATCGCCGCGTGCGCCTCGGCCGCCTGCTCCAGCGGGAACGTGCGCCCGACGACCGCCTTGAGCCGTCCGGCCGCCGCCTCGGCGAGCGCGTGCACGGTCCGCTCGTTGCCGTCCTGGCCCAGGGCGAACAGTTGCTCCAGGCCGAGCACGGTGACGCCCCGGCGCTCGGCCTCGGCCGGATCGACGGTCGTGGCGCTGCCGCTGGACGCGCCGTGCACGGAGAACCGCCCGCCGCGCGCGGTCACCTCGAACGCCTGGCGGCCGAGTTCGCCGCCCACGCCGTCGAAGACCACGTCGGGCCCGCGCCCGCCGGTCGCGTCGAGGACCTCCTGGGTCCAGCCTGGACGCGAGTAGTCGACGGCGGCCTCGGCGCCGAGCCCGGCGACCACCGCCAGCTTGGCCGCGCCGCCCGCCGCCCCGATCACCCGCGCGCCGGCCCCGCGCGCCAGTTGCACGAGCAGGCTGCCGAGCCCGCCGGCGGCGGCCTGGACGAGCACCCGTTCGCCGGGCCGGATCGCGGCGTTCGCGAACAGGCCCACGGCCGTGTTGCCGTCGATGAGCAGCGCCGTGGCGTCGGCCAGCGCGAGCCCGTCCGGCACCTCGATCAGGTCCGCGGCCCTGGCCACGACCAGTTCGGCGTTCCCGCCGCCGAAGCCCGGCGTACGGGCCACCACCCGCCGCCCCACCAGCCCGGCATCGACGTCATCGCCCACGGACAGCACGAGCCCGCCCACGCCCCCACCCGGCACGTACGGCGGCTCCGGCAGCGGCGGCCCCGGCGTGAACCCCCGCCTGAGCTGCGTCTCGATGAAATTGATCTCCGCGAATCCGACCTGCACCACGACCTCGCCCGGCCCGGCCACGGGGTCCGGGACGGTCCGCGTCTCCAGCACCTCGGGCCCGCCGAACCGCGTCACCTGCACCACTCTCATGACCACTCCTCATCCGCAACGCCTTCCACGACCAGCGTGCAACCTCAAGACGACTTGAGGTCAACTCGTCAGCCCGGCACCCGCCCGCTTGAGGTCAACTCGTCAGCCCGGCGCCCGCCCGCTTGATGGTCCTGATGATCGGCGCGGTCTCGATGTGCCGGATGGCGGGCAGCGCGCCCAGGCTGTCGGTGAGGTAGCGGTAGAAGGCGGTGTCGTCGCGGCACACCACGCTGGCCGCGAGGTTGGTCGGGCCCGTGGTCGCCCCGGCGAAGGCGACCTCCGGGTGCTCGGCCAGCGCCCGGCCGGTCGCGTCGAGGTCGGCGGGCGGCACCGACATCCACAGCTGGGCCTCGACCCGGTAGTCCAGCAGCTGGGGCAGCACGTCCATGTCGAAGAACAGGGCGCCGGCCGCGCAGAGCTGGTCCATCCGCCGCCGGACCGTGGACTCCGACCAGCCGGTCGCCGCCGCCAGGTCGGCGTGGCCGGTGCGGCCGTCGCGGGACAGCTCGGCCAGCAGCGCGTCGTCGCCGGGGCCGAGCGTCACGTGCTCGGCGGTGTCGCGGGGGCCGTACACGCGGCCGGCCCGCAGGTGGGCGACCTGGTCGGCGGAGAGCGCGGCGAGCCCGGCCCAGCCGATGCGGCCGCCGACGAACATGTGCAGGGTCCGGTGCGCCGACACCGCGAGCACCCGGTTGGTCCTGGCCAGCTTGGTCAGCAGCAGCGGCTCGCGTTCCCGGTCGAGGCGCTGGATGGCGCCGCAGGAGATCTCGGTGCCGCCGGACAGCAGGTGCACCCAGAAGGTGTCGGGCCGCCGTGCGAGCGCCTCGGCGATCGAGGCGCCGGCGTCGGGCGTGCAGCGCAACCGGATGGCCCACGACTGGTGGCCGAGCCGCTGCCGGTCCACCACGCCGACGACCCGGACCGCGCCGCTGGAGCGCAGCCGCCGGTAGCGGCGGGCCACCCGCTGGTCGGACACCCCCAGCACCTCGGCGATCCGGCTGAACGAGGCCCGCCCGTCCACCTGCAACGCGTGCAGCAGCCCGCGGTCGACCTCGTCGAGCGTGACGTTTTCCACCAGAGAAGGCTACAGAGCGCGGAAAACCGGCAGAACTGCTTCGACGGCTAGGGTTATCCCCCGTCCGGGCCGGATTCTTGCCGCCATGAACACGACATTGACCCGTACGAGCTGGTGGCCGCTGGCCGCCGCCTGCCTGGGCGCCTTCATGCTCCTGGTGGACGTGACCATCGTCATGGTGGCCCTGCCCGGCATCACCGCCGACCTGAAGATGTCCTTCACCGACGCCCAATGGCTCCTGGACGGCTACGCCCTGGCCCTGGCCGCGCTGCTGCTGGCGGCCGGCTCGGTCGCCGACCACGCCGGGCGGCGCAAGGTGTACCTGATCGCCCTGGGCGTGTTCGCGCTGGCCTCCCTGGCCTGCGGACTCGCGCCCACCGGGGGTCTGCTGCTGGCGGCCCGCGTGCTCCAGGGGGCGGGCGGCGCCGCCATGATGGCCACGACGCTGGCCCTGATCAGCGCCACGTACCACGGCCGGGAACGCGGCATCGCGTTCGGCGTGTGGGGCGGCGTGAACGGGGCCGCCGCGGCGCTCGCCCCCGTGCTCGGCGGGCTGCTCACCGAGCACCTGCACTGGCGGGCGGTCTTCCTGGTGAACCTGCCCATCAGCCTGGCCGCCGCCTGGATGACCTGGCGTGCGGTCGGCGAGTCCCGCCTGCCGGGCGGGGGCCGGCCGGACGTGGTCGGGATGGGCACGTTCACCCTGGCGGCGGGCGCGCTCACGTACGGGCTGATCGAGGCCGGGCCGCACGGCTGGACGTCGGCGCGCACGCTGGCGCCGCTCGCCGTGGCGGTGCTCGCGTTCGCCGCGTTCGTGCTGGTGGAGTCGCGCAGTGCGCATCCCATGGTGGACCTGCGGCTGTTCGCGGACAAGGCGTTCAGCGGGATCATGGCGGGGGCCGGGCTGCTCATGCCGGCCGCGTTCGCCTGCCTGGCCTTCACCTCGCTCTGGTTGCAGCAGGCCGGCGGGCTGGGGCTCGGGCCGGTCCAGGCGGGCCTGGCGCTGACGCCGATGGCCGGCACCTCGCTGGTCGTCTCGGTCGCCATCGCCCGCCTGCTCCCCCGGCTGACGGCGCGCGCCGCGGTCGGCGGCGGCCTGCTGCTGATCGCCGCGGGCGCGTTGTTGCAGGGCATGCTCGACGAGCACTCCACGTGGACGGCGCTCGCGCCGGGCCTGGTGGTGACCGGGATCGGCGTCGGCCTGGCCATCCCGGCCCTCAGCTCGGCCGCCATGGCGCACGTCCCGCCGCACCGGGCGGGGATGGCGGCGGGCGCGGTCAACACCGTCCGGCAGCTCGGGTACGCCCTCGGCGTCGCCGCCTTCGGCATCCTGTTCCAGGACGGCATGACCGGGCCGGGTTCGTTCCCTGCGGCGCTGAACGCCGTCTACCTGGCCGCGGCGGTCACCGGGCTGCTCGCCGGGCTGCTGGTGCTGGCCGCCGTCCGGCCCGCGCGGTCGGCGTGAGCGGGGCGGCGGCTCGCGGGCCGGCCAGGTGAGAGCGGATCCCCGGCCAGGTGAGAGCGGGATCCCCGGCCAGGTGAGAGCGGGATCCCCAGCTCGGTGAGAGCGGGATCCCCAGCTCGGTGAGAGCGGGATCCCCGGTCAGTGGACGCGGCTCCGGATCAGCCGGTCGAGCAGGCCGTGCACCTGGGCGGGTGACAGGGCGGCGCCCTCGCGCAGGCACTCGGCCAGCTCGGCGGCGGGCAGCGCGCCCCGGATCAGCGCCTCCCGCTCGGCGCCGTCGGCCGGGTCCAGCTCCGGCGGCGAGAAGCCGACCCGGGCCCCGACCGCCTCGACCGCGCCGAGCAGGCGGGCGCCGTCGCGCGGCAGCCCGCCCGCGGTGAGCACCCCGGCCAGCGTGTGCGCCATGACCAGCCAGGACGTGACGTCCTTGTCCTCGTCGAGCATGCGCAGGATCGGCAGCCCGGACGCCAGCGGCCGGTCGGTACGGCCGTTCAGCAGGTCGATCTTCATCAGCAGCCAGGTCGAGGAGGCGGTGACGAAGCGGTGTCCCGTCCTGGTGGCCACCTCGATCGACCGGGTCAGCCAGCCGGCCGCCTCGCCCGTCTCCCGGGCGAACACCAGCAGCATGCCGAGCACCATCAGCGCCTCGGCGTGCAGCCACTCCATGCCGGCCACCTCGGCCAGGTCGAGCGCGGCACGGGCGTCGGCCAGGGCGTTGGGCGCCCCGCACAGGCCGCCGAACAGCGCGCGGTAGGTGAGGGCGCGTCCCTCGGCGACCAGGTCGTCGGCCAGACGGGCCATCTCGGCCGCCTCCCTGGCCCGCCGGCTCGCGGCGACGAAGTCGCCGGCCAGGTAGTGCAGGCCGGCCATGCCGATCAGCGCCTGGGAGCGCACGCCGGGCTCGGCGTCGGGGTAGAGCTCCATGGCCGCCGACAGGCTGGCCAGCCCCTCGGCCACATGGCCCCTGCGGTACCAGAACCACGACAGCAGGCCGGTGAGCCGCAGCGCGTACCCGCCGTCCCCGGCCAGCATCGCCGAGGTGAACGCGGCCCGGTGCTCGGCCTGGTCGGCGAGGAGCACCTCCATCGCGGCGGGCGCCCCCTCGCCGCGGATCCTGGCGTCGGCGGCCTCGGCGCGGGCCAGCACCCAGGCACGATGCGCGGCCTGGGCCTCGGCCAGCTCGGCCGGGTCCTGCCGGGCGCGGGCGAACTCCTTGATCGTCTCCAGCAGCCGGTAGCGGCGCGGCGAGGTGCCGGGCTCGACGGAGACCAGCGACTTGCGCACCAGCGCGCCCAGGCCGCCCAGGACCGGCCGCCCGCACACCGCGGCCGCGGCGTCCAGGTCGAAGCCGGAGGCGAACGCGCCGAGCCGGTGGAACAGCTCGCGTTCGGCTGGTTCGAGCAGGTCGTAGCTCCACTCGACGGTACGGGCCAGCGTGCGGTGCCGTTGCGGGCCGGCGCCGTCGGTGAGCACGCTGAACCTGTCGTCCATCGAGGTGAGGATCTGCTCGACCGACAACATGCGGCACTGCCCGGCGGCCAGCTCGACCGCCAGGGGCAGCCCGTCGAGCCCCAGGCAGAGGCGTTCGGCGTTGGCCAGCTCGGCGGGCGTCGGCTGCCAGCCGGGCGCGGCGGCCCTGGCCCGGCTCAGGAACAGGTCGCGGGCGTCCGCCGTGGACAGCGGCGGCACGTCGTACAGGGCCTCGCCCGGCACGCCGAGCGTCTCGCGGCTGGTGGCCAGCACGCGCACGCCGCCCGTCCCGGCCAGCAGCTCGGACACCGTGTCGCGGACGGCCGCCACGAGGTGCTCGCAGTTGTCGATCACGAGCAGCGGGCTCCGGCCGCGCAGCGCGTACGCCAGGCGTTGCCCGGTGACCGGGCCGGTGAGCCCGAGCACCTGGGCGATGGCCCCGGCCACCAGCGAAGGGTCGGCCAGCCCGGCCAGCTCGACCAGCCAGGGCCCGTCGGCGTCGTCCCTGGCCCGTGCGGTCTCCAGCGCCAGCCGGGTCTTGCCGATGCCGCCCGGCCCGGTGAGCGTGACCAGCCGGTGCCCGTCCAGCAGCGCGGCCACCTGCTCGACCTCGGCCGCCCGGCCGACCAGCGCGGTCACGGGGAAGGGCAGGTTGCCGCCGCGTTCCGGCAGCGGCGCGGCGACGCCGGGGCGCAGCGCGTCGTCCTGGGCCAGCACCGCCGCCTCCAGCTCGCGCAGCCCCGGCCCCGGGTCGATGCCCAGCTCCTCGGCCAGCACGCGGCGGGCGGAGCGCAGCGCGGCCAGCGCGTCGCCCTGGCGGCCCGACCGGTACAGGGCCAGCACCAGCAGCTCCCAGCCGCGCTCGCTCATGGGCTGCTCGGCGGTGAGCTTCTCCAGCTCCGGCACGACGACCGCGTGCCGTCCGAGTGCGAGCTGCGCGGCGAACAGGCTCTCCCGCGCCGACAGGAACAGCCCCTGGAGCCGCGCGATCTCCGGCACGGCGAAGGCCGCGCCCGCGAACTCCCCGTACGGCTGCCCGCGCCACAGCTCCACGGCCTCGCTCAGCACGGCCAGCGCCGAGCTGTGGTCGCCCGACTCCAGCAGGAGCTGCCCTTCGGCGACCTTGCGGGCGAACCGCTCGGCGTCCACGGCGTCGGGCTCGACGCGCAGCGTGTAGCCGTTGCCGACGCGGGCCAGCACGCTCTCCGGCGACCGGCTGGTCCGGCCGGGTTCGAGGGCTTTGCGCAGCCTGGTGATGTAGGAGTGCAGGGTGGGCATCGAGGCGGGCTCGCCCTCGTCCCAGGCGGCGTCGAGCACGCGTTCGGCCGAGACCACCTGCCCGCGCGCCGCGACCAGCACGGCGAGCACCGCGCGCTGTCTCGGGCCGCCGAGCGCGACCTCCACCCCGTCGATCTCGGCCACGATGGGCCCCAGCACCTTGACGCGCAGCGCCACTTTCCACCTCGGTTCCGCGGCCCGGGCCGCCCCGGGTCAAGGAAGCTTAAATGAGGTTCGGCACCTTTGGCTGCTTTGTTGCGACTTGACTCATTCGTCATCTCCCCAGTTCGGAGCCAGGTCCCTGGCGATCCGGATGTCGTCGTTGCTCGTGCCGGCGGGCACCATGGGCCACACCATCGCGTCCCGGTGCACGACGAAGTCCACCACCACCGGCCGGTCGTCGATCGCCATGGCCTTCTCGACGACCGCGTCCACGTCCTCGGGGCGCTCGCAGCGCAGGCCGTGGCAGCCGTACGCCTCGGCCAGCGCGACGAAGTCGGGGATGCGGCGGGCGGCGCGCAGGTCGGTGTTGGAGTGGCGGCCGCCGTACATGAGGGTCTGCCACTGACGGACCATGCCGAGGCTGCCGTTGTTGATGACGGCCACCTTGATCGGCACGCCCTCCAGCGCGCACACGGCCAGCTCCTGGTTGGTCATCTGGAAGCAGCCGTCGCCGTCGATCGCCCACACCGTGCGGTCCGGGCAGCCGATCTTGGCCCCCATCGCGGCGGGGACCGCGAAGCCCATCGTGCCCGCGCCGCCGGAGTTGACGAACGAGCCCGGCCGCTCGTGGTTGATGAACTGGGCGGCCCACATCTGGTGCTGGCCCACGCCGGAGGTGTAGATGGCCTCGGGACCGGCCAGGACGCTCAGCCGCTGCATGACGTACTGCGGGGCGAGCGTGCCCTCGACCGTCTCGTAGCCCAGCGGGTACGTGCGCCGGTAGCCCTCCAGCGTGCGCAACCAGTCCGCGCGGTCGCCCGGCCGACGGGCCAGGGCGTCCAGGGCGGCCGTCAGCTCGGTCAGCACCTCCTTGCAGTCGCCCACGACGGGCACGTCGGCGTGCCGGTTCTTGGAGATCTCGGCCGGGTCCACGTCGGCGTGCACGACCTTGGCGTGCGGCGCGAACGTGCCCAGGTCGCCGGTGACACGCTCGTCGAACCGGGTGCCGAGCGCGACGATCAGGTCGGCCCGCTGGAGGGCACCGACGGCCGCGACCGAGCCGTGCATGCCGGGCATGCCCATGTGCAGCGGGTGGCTGTCGGGGAACGTGCCGCGGGCCATGAGCGTGGTGACGACCGGGATGCCGGTCAGCTCGGCCAGGCGCAGCAGCTCGGCGGACGCGCCCGCCTTGTGCACGCCGCCGCCGACGTACAGGACCGGCCGCCGGGCCGCGGCCATGAGCTCGGCGGCGGCCCTGATCTGCCGGGCGTTCGGCCGGGCGACCGGGCGGTAGCCGGGCAGCCGCATGACCGGCGGCCAGACGAAGGCGGTCTCGGCCTGGAGCGCGTCCTTGGTGATGTCCACCAGCACCGGCCCGGGACGGCCCGTGGAGGCGATGTGGAACGCCTCCATGATCGTGCGGGGGATGTCGGCCGCGTCGGTGACCAGGAAGCTGTGCTTGGTGATCGACAGGGTGATGCCTGTGATGTCGGCCTCCTGGAAGGCGTCCGTGCCGATCTGCGAGCTGGGCACCTGGCCGGTGATCGCGACGATCGGCACCGAGTCCATGTAGGCGTCGGCGAGCGGCGTCACCAGGTTCGTGGCCCCCGGGCCGCTGGTCGCCATGCAGACCCCGACCTTGCCGGTGGCCTGCGCGTAGCCCTCGGCCGCGTGCCCGGCGCCCTGCTCGTGCCGGACCAGCACGTGCCTGATCGAGGTCGAGCGGTACAGCGGGTCGTAGGCGGGCAGGACGGCGCCGCCGGGGATGCCGAACACGGTGTCCACGCCGACCCGCTCAAGCGCCCGCACCAAAGCCTGCGCACCCGTCATCCCGCACTCCCCTCCCGGCGATCGGCTCCCCTGGCGATCGTCAGGAGAGTCGACCAGGGAGCCCTTGTCATCCGCTGGTGGCCAGTTGCAGGTGCTTGCGGCCGGGCCCCCGGCGGGCCTCGGCCGCCCGGTCGCGCCACCAGGTCAGGCCGTTGCGGGCGGCCAGCCGTTCGAGCTCGGTCAGGTGCCGGACCGCGCTCTCGTGCCGGCCGGTCGCCTCGGCCAGCAGCGCGAGGTGCCAGTCCACCGGCCCCACCCAGGCGCAGGCCGACAGGACGGTGATCCGGCCGCCGAAGGGCAGCAGCGCCTCGTAGAGCAGGCGGCACTCGTGCACCCGGCCGAGCGCCGCCGCGGCGGCGGCCCGCAGGCACAGGGTGGACGGGCGCGACCGGTCGAGCAGCGGTTGGCCGTTCAGCTTGCGGGCCTCGTCCATGCGGCCCTGTGCGTGCCGGTGAAGGGTGCGCACGGCCTGGTCGAGGGCGTGGTTCGCGCCGCGCAGGACGTCGATGAGCGGGCCCGCGGCGGCCATCGTGCCCCGGTGGTAGTCCAGGGCCAGGCGGCCGGCGGTCACGGCGCGGGCGGCGTGCCAGATGCCGAGGCCGGTCGCCTGGTCGGCGGCGTCGGCGTACAGGTCGTCCGCCTCGTCGAAGTGGCCGCCGAGCACCAGCCGGCCCGCCCGCCACAGCGTGTGCTGGAAGCGCGGCCAGGGCAGCGGGAGCCGGTCGAGCAGGTCGTCGCAGCGGGCCGCCGCCAGGTCGGCGCCGGTGACGTCGAAGAGCTCCAGCCGGTTGTGGGTGTCCATCATGTTCGCCAGCAGCTGGTAGGCCGGCTCGCCGTCCGCCAGTTCGTGCAGCTCGGCGGCGAGGTCGGCCAGCTCGTGCACGTGCAGGGGACGCGGCAGCGACAGGTGCCTGGCGTTGAGCGCGCGCATCAGCAGCCGCCGGTCGCCCAGCCGCCGGGCCATGGCCACGGCCCGCGCGGACAGCTCGTCGGCCCGCGGGTCGCCGGAGGCGTCGTAGAGTTCCTGGGCCAGCCCGGCCAGCAGCATCGCGCGCTCGGGGCCGTCCGGTTCCGGCAGCTCGCGCAGCGCGTCCTCGAAGCGGCGGACGAGCAGCGGGTCGGCCGCGCCGTACGGGTCGCGCAGCGTCCAGATCGACGGCGTGTCGAACGAGGTCAGCGCCCGGACCCGGAGCGCCGCGCCCCCTTCCGTGATGCGGTCGGCCGCCCGCACGGCCTGATCCCTGACCCGGCGGGCGCCGGCCGGCTCGCCCGCCGCGAGCAGCGCGCGCACCTGCCGCAGCAGCAGCTCCACGTGCTCGGCCGGGTCGCCGCCGCAGGCGTCGTGCGCGGCCACCGCGTGCCCCAGCCAGGACGCGGACTCGGCGTAGCCCAGCCGCCGCTCGGCCTGCTCGGCCGCGGCCCGCGCCCACCGCGCCGCCTCCGCGTACGCCACCGGCCCGGCCTGCACGGCGTGGTGGGCGATCACCTCGACGTCGGTCGCCGGACGCGCGGCCAGCGCGGCGGCGAGGTCCCGGTGCAGCGCGGCCTTGCGCAGCGGCGGCAGATCCCTGACGAGCGCCTCGCGCACCAGGTCGTGCACGAACGCCAGCCGCCCGCCGGCCCGCGCCGCCAGCAGGCCGCCGCGCACGGCCCGGTCGAGCGGCCCGTACGCCTCCTCCCCCGCGACCCGGGCCACCACGGCCGGGTCGAACTCCCGGCCGGCCAGCGCCGCGACCGCCAGCACGTCCGTGACCCCGGCGAGCGCGTCCAGCCGCAGGCGGACCAGCTCGGTCACCGCCTCGGGCACCTCGTCCACATCCGGGTCCTGGGCCAGCAGCCTGAGGCTCTCGCGCAGGAAGAACGGGTTGCCGCCGGTGCGGTCGGCCATCCTGGCGCACGACTCGTCGTCCAGCTCGACGCCGAGGTCGGCGGCGATGGCCCGGACCGCCTCGGGGCCGACGCCGGTCAGGCGCAGCCGCGACAGGTCGTAGCGGACCAGCCGCCCGAGCACGTCGCCGGTCCCGGTGCGGAAGGCCGCGACCAGCGTGACCGCGCCGCCGCGCAGCAGCATGACCAGGTGCCTGAGCAGGTCGAGCGAGGCAGGGTCGGCCCACTGGAGATCGTCCAGGACGATGACGAGCGGCTGGGCGCGCGAGGCCGTGACCAGCCACCGGGCGGCGGCCTGGTTCCGGCGCGACAACAACGCCTCGGCCGGGCCCCCGGCGTCCGGCGGCGCTTCGGGGCGGGCGTCGAGGAGGCCGGACAGGGGCTCGCGGTCCGGCGGCGGGCAGTGCGGCTCCAGCGCCTGGAACACCTGCGTCCACGGCCACAGCGCGGGCGTGCCCTCGGCGTCGTGGCAGCGTCCGCGCAGCACGAGCCGGCCGAGCCGCGCGCAGTGCTCGCCGAACGCCTCCAGCAGCCGCGTCTTCCCGATCCCCGGCTCACCGCTGACCTCGGCGACCGCGAGCCCGGCGGGCGTGGCCCGCTCGGCCACCGCCACCAGCTCGGCCAGCTCGGCCTCCCGCCCGTGCGGGACGTCCGGCGGGCGTGGCGCGGCCACCAGCGCCGGGGTGTCGTCCACCGGCGCGAGCGAGCCGGCCTGGCGCAGGATGTCCGACTCCAGCGACCGCAACTCCGGCCCGGGATCGAGACCCAGCTCCTCGGACAGCCGCCTGGCCGCCGTGCGCAGCACGGCCAGCGCCTCGGCCTGGCGCCCGGTGCGGTACAGGGACAGCGCGAGCAGGCACCACAGGCGCTCGCGCAGCGGGTTGGCGACGGTCTCGGCCTCCAGCTCGGTGATCAGCGCCTGGGGACGGCCCAGGTCGAGCAGCGCACGGGCCCGCCGCTCGACCGCGACCAGGCGCAGCTCGCGCAGGCGGCTCACCTCGATGATCGCCCACGGCTCGTCCTGGAACTCCTCGTACGGCGAGCCGCGCCACAGCCCGAGCGCCTCCTCCAGGCAGGCCAACGCCTCCTCGGCCGACCGGAACTCGGCCCGGTTCACCAGCTCGGCGAACCGGAGCGCGTCCACGTCGGCGGCGGCCAGCAGGTAGCCGGGCGGGCGGGCGACCAGCGTCCTGGGCCGGGCGCGCGGCCCCCGGTCCGGCTCGATCGCGCGGCGCAGGTTGGAGACGTAGGAGTGCAGGGTGGGCAGGGCGCTGGGCGGGGCGGCGTCGCCGTACAGGTCGTCGATCAGCGTCTCGGCGGGGACCACGGCCCCCTGCGCGACCAGCAGCCGGGCCAGCACGGCTCGCGGACGGGGGCCGCCGAGACCGACCACGCCCCCGTCGGCGTCGCGGACCTCCAGCGGCCCCAGAACTCGGAATTCCACGTTGTCCCACTCATCGGCTTCGTCCTAATTGATCACAGTATGGTCGGGCCGACTTGCAGGAGACTGGAAGCCCTCTACGTGCCCGCCCTGATCGGCACGACGTTGCCGGGCCCGCCGCGGCGTGGCAGCGCGAACCAGGTGGCCTTGCCGACCAGGTCGGGGTGGGTCAGGTAACGCTGGGGATGGCAGCCGTAGAAGCCGTCGGAGAGCCGGGCGACGATGCGCAGCCCCCGTCCGTGCTCGGCGGACGGGTCGGGGACCGAGGGGGCGGGCAGGGGCGGCCCGGCGTCCACGACGACGCACATGACCTCCTTGGCGTCCACGTGGAGCAGCAGCTCGTAGGGGCCCTCGCCGTACATGAACGCGTTGGTGACCAGCTCGCTCACCATGAGGACGGCGTCGTCCACGACGTCGTCGTGCAGGTCGAGCCCGGACAGCTCCTCCCGGATGATCGACCGGGCGTGGCCGACGGTCCGGGCGTCCGGGCGCAACGGCCATACGTACTGCATCCGGCTCCGCCGGGCCGACCGCAGCCTGGACATGGCCTCTCCATCCTGGGAAGGGCGGCGACGAATGCTCGTTTCAGTCAACACGAGACCTGCCTCCGAGTTGTCGGACATGCGGCTGTCCAAACCTGTACGCACGGAAGGGCGGTTCGGGTCGAACGTTTTCCGAGAAATCCTGACTTTCTTCGCAGCTCGACATGTCTTCCCAGGTCAGCGGGTACGGACAGGGCCATGAGCAGTCCTGACGAGAGCACCCCCAAGACCGACGCCAAGCCGCTCCCCGACGCGGCCAGGCGTCCGGCCGAACGTGCGGCCGGACGTGCGGCCGGGCGGCCCGGCAAGGCGGGCGAGGCGGGGAGGAGCCCCGCGGGGCACAGGACCGCCGGGCAGGCGGCGCTGGAACAGGCCCTGTCGCAGTCGGGCAAACACCTGGAGGACCTGACCGGCGAGGCGCCCGACCGGCACCGGGCCGGCCCGCGCCCCGGAACCGGCCGGGCCCGCGGCTAGGGCCGGCCGATGCCGGCGCCCACCTCCTCGATGAGGTCGTCCACCCGCCGGGCCAGCTGGACGTCGAGGGCCGTCACCGCGCCCACGGAGACGGTCCTGACCACGATGGCCAGGCCGTCCGCGGTGTCGTGGAGCTGGGGCTGCCGGCCGTAGGTGACCTTGAGCCGGTCGAGCGCGCGGCGGACGGCACGCAGGTTCTCCCGCGGCAGGGAGATCTCCCGGCGCAGCGCCGAGCGGTCGCCCGACCACAGCGGCAGGGTGGCGAGGGCCGCGGCGACCTCGTCGGCGGTGAGCGGGGCGGCGTGCCCCTTGGGGCCGGTGATGCCGCCGCCGCTGTCCGGCGGGTCGAACAGGGGGCGTACCTGCTCGGGGATGTGCAGCCGGGCGATCAGCTCGGGATCCTGCTCGGCGACGGCGGCCAGCACGGCCTGGGCCCTGATCCTGGCCTGCTCGGGCGGACGGCGGCCGAGCAGCGCTGCCTGCCGGACGAAGCCCTCCTCGGTGCCGTCGTTGCGCGGATGGTCCATGGGGAAGTCGTCGGTCAGCTCGGGCGGCAGGGCGTCGATGAGCTCGCGCCGGTCGTCGTCGTCGAGCGTGCGGGCGAGCGTGGTCAGCGTGGCCTCCGCCGCCGCTCTGGCCGGGCCGGCGCCCAGGCCCGTCATGCGGCCGATGGACGCCAAGAGTGCACGATATTCCATGATTCGTCCCCCGATCCGAACCTTCAGGCTCCTCGTGCCCAGGTCAGGGCTGCCGACACCTCCACACCACCTGGGGGGTGAGGGGCACGTCGGTGAGGCGTCCGGCCAGCTCGGGCATGGCGGCGGCGACCGCGTTGCCGATGGCGGCGGGCGGGCCGATCGTGCCCGCCTCGCCGGCCCCCTTCATGCCGCCCGGGGTGAGCGGCGAGGGCGTCTCCAGCAGCACGACCTCGATGTCGGGCACCTCGCGGGTGGTCGGCAGCAGGTACTCGGCGAGCGGCTGCCCGTCCTCGGTGTGGACGATCTCCTCGGTCAGCGCCATGCCGATGCTCTGTGCGACCCCGCCGCGGATCTGGCCCTCGACCACGGCCGGGTTGACCAGCGTCCCGGCGTCGTTGACCACCCAGTAGCGCTCCACCTCGACCGCGCCGGTCTCGGGGTCCACCGCGACGGCGGCGGCGTGCGCGCCGTAGGCGAAGGTGTAGGCGGCCGGGTCGTAGCTGACCCGCTCCTCCAGGCCGGGCGTGACGCCTTCCGGCAGGTCCCAGGCCCGCCAGGCGGACGTGGCCAGCTCCCGCAGCGACACCGACGCCCGCGGGTCGCCCTTGACGCGCACGCACTCCTCGGCGATCTCCAGGTCGCCGGGCGCCGCCTCCAGCCGGTGGGCGGCGATGGCCAGCAGCTTGTCCCGCAGCCGGGCGGCGGCCTGGACGAGCGCCCCGCCGCCGACCGCGAGCGACCGGCTGGCGATCGACCCGATCGACGAGTACGGCGTCGCCGCCGTGTCTCCCAGCACCACCCGCACCCGCTCGATCGGCACCCCCATCCGGTCGGCCGCGACCTGGGCCAGCGCGGTCTCGATGCCCTGCCCGATCGAGACCACCCCGGCCGACACCACCACCGACGCGTCCGGCTCCATCCGCAGCACGGCCGTCTCGTAGCCGCCCGCCTGGATGCCCGACGCCTTCATCTCCATCGACGGGCCCAGGCCGGTGGTCTCGACGTGGCAGGAGTAGCCGACGCCGCGAAGGCGGCCGTCGTCCACGCCGGTGACCGGGGTGACCAGGTCGCGCAGGGTGCGCAGGGCCCGGGGGTAGTCGCCGGAGTCGTACTGCTGGTAGACGCGGCTCGTGCACGGCAGCTCGTCCGGCGTCAGCATGTTGCGCAGCCGCAGCTCGACCGGGTCGAGGCCGAGCCGCCGGGCCGCCTCGTCGATCAGGCGCTCCCTGGTCCAGGTGCACTCGGGCTGCCCGAAGCCGCGGTAGGAGCCGGTCGGGGTGGTGTTGGTGACCACCCCGCGCACCCGTACGCCGACCCGCTCGAACCGGTACGGCCCCGGCAGCAGGGTGGCCGAGACCGCGAAGGGCGAGATGCCCACGTTCGAGGGATGGGCGCCGAGGTCGCCGAGGATGTCGGCGTCCAGGGCGACGAACCGGCCCCGGCCGTCGAGCGCCAGCCTGGCCCGGTGGACGGCGGCCCGCGCGGGCAGGGTCGCCGACAGCCGGTCGCCGGGCGACTCGGTCCAGCTCACCGGGCGGCCCGTCCGCATCGCGGCCAGGCAGACGAGCGCCTCGTCGGGGTAGACGTGCTCCTTGCCGCCGAACCCGCCGCCGACGTCCCGGCTGATCACGCGTACCCGGTCGTGGGTGAGCCCGAACGCGTCGGCCAGGTGCTCGCGCACGTGGTGCGGGGCCTGGGAGGAGAGGTGCACGGTCAGCTCGTCGTCGGCGTAGGAGGCCACGACGCCGCGCGGCTCGACGGGATGCGGCGAGATCCGGCCCATCCTGAACGTCATCTCGACGACGTGCTCGGCGGACTCGACGAACTCCGCGCAGTCGGCGTCGCCGAGCAGGAAGTCGGTGACCAGGTTCGTGCCCCACTCGGGGTAGAGCAGCGGCGCGTCCTCGTCGAGGGCGCGTTCCGCGCCGACGGTCGCGGGCGACTGGTCGAGCTCCAGGTCCAGCAGGTCCGCGGCGTCGCGGGCGGCGGCGGGGGTGCCGGCCACGACGACGGCGAGCGGCTGGCCGGCGTACCTGATCGTGTCGTCGAGCACCCGGTAGGAGGTCAGCCGCTGGCCGGGGGCGAGGGTGACGCAGGGCAGCAGCAGCTCCGCGGCGTCGGCGGGGGTGATCACGTCGAGCACCCCCTCGACCGTCCAGGCCGCCTTGGCGTCGCAGCCGAGGAGCCGTCCGTGCGCGACGGGGCTGCGCACCACCACCGCGTACGCCATGCCAGGCAGGCGTACGTTGCCGACGTATCTCCCCTTTCCGGTCAGCAGTCTGGCGTCTTCCCTGCGAGGCGTCCGCGCGCCGACATAGCCCATGGGCCGATTGTGCGCGCCGCGAGGCGTGCGGTCCATATACGATCTCGCGGGGCGGCAGGCGAGAAAGACCAGGTCAGCGGGGGCGTCGATGCAGACTTTTCTTCCATATCCGGATTTCACGGCCAGCGCCGGGGTCCTGGATGCGCTGCGGCTGGGCAAGCAGCGGGTGGAGGCCCTGCAGGTGCTGCGCGCCCTGATCGTCCCCGGCTACGGCTGGCGCCACCACCCCGCCGTCAAGATGTGGGCCGGCTACGAGGAGGCCCTCGTGCGCTACGGGCTCGACGTCTGCGACCGCTGGTGCTCGACCGGCCGGGCCGACACCTGCGCGGCCACGATGTCCGTCGAGCTGGGCCGCGCCTGCGGCACGCCCGTCATCCGCACCCAGCACGAGCTGGCGGCGGCCGGCGAGCTGCCGCCCTGGCTCGGCGACGACGCCTTCCACCGCAGCCACCGCTCCGCCCTCCTGCGCAAGGACCCCGGCCACTACCGCCCCCTCTTCGGCGACGAGCCCGACGACCTCGCATACGTCTGGCCCGCCTCGGGCCGCCCGCCCGCCTGCCTACCGACCTGACCGCCCTCCGGCGTCCAGGCGGGTCCCCGTGAGTGCGGCCTCCACGTGCCGCGTCGCCGTGGCGGCGCCGAAGGCGACGAGCCGCACCAGGTCCTCGTCCGTCGTCGCGGCGCCGCGCCAGGCGGCGACGTCCGCGTCGGTGACCCGGTAGGGCGCGAGGGCGGCGAGCAGCGCGAGCCTGGCTGCGGGCCGTTCCTCGTCGGGCACGCCGGCCAGCGGGCTCGACAGCCGGTCGCCGCCCATCGGCGGGTGCTCGCCGTCCCAGGCGGCGACCGCCTCGGTGACGGCCGTCCTGACCGCCTCGCCGAGCAGCTCCCCGCCCGTGCCCGCGACGGCCATGAGCGTGGCGTACGCCGTGCCGACCGGCGTGCCGGCCGCCCAGGCGGGCTCGGCGGACGAGGGCAGGCCGTCCAGCACGTCCAGGCCCGCGCCGGGCGGCAGCTGCCTGCGCACCGTCCGGGACATGGCCCGGCCGCCCACGCTGCGCACCAGGCGCGACTTCTGCAGGTTGCCCGGCAGCAGGTTCTCGGTGAGCAGGGACGAGGCGATCCGGTTGACGAAGTGGAAGGTCAGCGCGGTGCCGACGTACGCGGGCGCCTGGTCCGCGGGGAAGGGCGCGGGCACCCGCCGGTCCTTGGCCCACCGCAGCAGCGCGGCGTGCTCCGGATCCGCCGGCACGCCCCCGGCCGCGACGGTCTCGGCCAGCCTGTGGTCGCCGGTGGCGTGCAGCAGCGTCGTGTGCGCGGCCACGCAGAACGGGCACCGGTTGGCCAGCGACACCCCCAGCGCCACCACCTCCCTGCCGGTCCTGGAGCCCGGCCCGGCCAGCAGCGACTCCCGCAGCAGCGCCCAGGTCCCGGCCAGCACGGCGGGGGCGGGCGACAACGTCAGGAAGACCGCCATGCGGGCCATGCCGAAGTCGTCGGCGAGGCGCGCGTAGACCTGGGCCACCCGGCCCGTGGCGTCCTGCGGCCGGACGGGCGTGACGTAGCGGAACTGGCCTGCGGGCGTCTGCGTCGTGTTCATGGCCGCCATGGTGGGGCGCGGGACGGGCCGGAGTCGTCCTGCCCGGGATGACTTCCGCGGCTACGGCACGGGGTGCAGAGGCGGGCGGAGTACGACGGCGGGAGTAGTCCCCCATTCCGCCCACGTGAGGACGATTATCGACACATCAGGCTTTACTGTGCTTGGCATGAGCTTGCGATGGCACCCCGCCGTCATGGACGCGGCGCTCGCGGCCGTGGTGGCCGTGCTGCTGACGGCGACCGTGGTGGCCACGCCGGGCGCGGGGCCCGCGGACTACGCCGCCGTGCTCGCCGGGTCGTTCGCGCTCGTCGCCTGGCGGCGGGCGCCGATCCCGGCGCTGCTGATCACCACGCTGTGCATGCTGGTCTACTCCGCGCACGCGCAGCCCGGCCCGCCGGCCGCCTTCCCCGTGATGGTGACCGTGTTCGCCACGGTCAGGGCCGGTCACCGGGCGCTCGCCGCGGCGGCCGGCGCGCTGTTCCTGGGCGGGACCCTCGCGGTCAACCTGGCCACCCCCGACGGGCAGACCGCGCAGGAGATCGTGCAGAAGACGACGCTGCTGCTCGGCTGGTTCCTGGCGGCCGGGGTGACCGCGACCGTGACCCGGCACCGGCAGGCCTACCTCGCGCAGGTCGAGCAGCGGGCCGCCGAGGCCGAGCGGACCCGCGAGGAGGCGGCGCTGCGCCGGGCCGGCGAGGAGCGGCTGCGCATCGCCAGGGAGCTGCACGACTCGCTCACCCACACCATCTCGGTCATCAAGGTGCAGGCGGGCGTGGCCGTGCACCTCGCGCGCAAGCGCGGCGAGGAGGTGCCGGCGGCGCTGCTGGCCATCCAGGAGGCCAGCGGCGAGGCCATGCGCGAGCTGCGCGCCACGCTGGAGGTGCTGCGCGAGGACGACGACGCCCCCGCCGCCAGCGGCCTCGACCGGCTCACCCACCTGGTCGAACGGGCCCGCTCGACCGGCGTCCCGGCCACGGTGACGGTCACCGGCGACCGCCGCGACCTGCCGGCCGAGGTCGACCGGGCGGCCTACCGGATCGTCCAGGAGGCGCTGACCAACGTCTCCAAGCACGCCGGGCCCGCCACCGCCTCGGTACGCGTCGACTACGGCAAGGAGGAGCTGATCGTGCAGGTGGACGACGACGGCCGCGCGAACGGCGGCCCCTGCGACCCCGGCGTGGGCCTGCTGGGCATGCGCGAGCGCGTCACGGCCCTCGGCGGACGGCTGGCGACCGGGCCGCGTCCCGAGGGCGGGTTCACCGTGCGCGCCGAGCTGCCGCTGCAGGAGGCCCGGTGATCCGCGTGCTGCTGGTGGACGACCAGGCCCTCATCCGCGGCGGCTTCCGCGCCCTGCTGGAGGCCGAGGACGACATCGAGGTCGTCGCCGAGGCCGCCAACGGGGAGCAGGCGGTCGCCCTCGCCCTGGAGCACCGCCCCGACGTGGCGCTCGTGGACGTGCAGATGCCCGTCATGGACGGCATCGAGGCCACCAGGCGCATCGCCGCCGACGACCGCCTGGCCGGTGTCCACGTGGTGATCCTGACCAACTACGGCCTGGACGAGTACGTCTTCCACGCCCTGCGCGCCGGCGCGAGCGGCTTCCTGGTCAAGGACACCGAGCCCGCGGACCTGCTCCAGGGCGTCAGGGTGGCCGCCCGCGGCGACGCCCTGCTCTCCCCCGCCATCACCCGCCGCCTGATCGGCGAGTACGTCGCCCGCCGCCCCGAACCCGAACCCCAGGGCCTGGACGTGCTCACCAACCGCGAACGCGAGGTGACCGCCCTGGTCGCCCGCGGCATGTCCAACGACGAGATCGCCGCCCAGATGGTGATCAGCCCGACCACCGCCAAGACGCACGTCAGCCGGGCCATGACCAAGCTGCACGCCCGCGACCGCGCCCAGCTCGTGGTCTTCGCCTACGAGTCCGGCCTGGTGACCCCGCGCGAGCGCGGACGCGAGGCTTGACCGTCAAGGAACACGGTCCCTCCGCATACCCGTCCCGGACTGAGTACACTCGGGCACGTTCAACGGCCGAGACTTGTACGGCGAGGCTCTTGGCCCGGGGCGGTGGCCCCTCGGCCCCCGTCCCTCTGGAGTCACGTGAGCAGCGGGCTTGTCGATGCTCCGCCCTCCAGCGACCCCGGCGCCCCCAAGCGGCGCCGCCGGCGCTGGCTACGCTGGGTGATCGCGATCGCGGTCGCCGTCGTCCTGCTGGTCGCCGGCGTGGCCGTCGGCGTCACCGCCAAGCTCAGCGGCAACCTCAAGCGCTCCACGGTCACCAAGGAGGACCTCGGCGAGACGCGGCCCCCCAAGGTCGCCACCTCGGCGATGAACGTCCTGATCGTGGGCTCCGACCAGCGCGACGGCAAGAACGCCAGGTACGGCCGCCGCATCGCGGGCGAGCGCACGGACACGATCATGCTGGCGCACGTGTCGTCCAAGCGGGACAACGCCATGGTGATCAGCTTCCCGCGCGACTCGCTGGTCCAGCTGCCCGCCTGCCGGGCCACGGGCGGCCTGCCCGGCCAGCAGCCGCACCTGGGCATGATCAACGAGTCGTTCAACTCCGGGGGCATCGCCTGCACCTGGAAGACGATCGAGTCGCTCACCCGCATCCACATCGACCACTTCGTGAAGGTCGACTTCACCGGCTTCAAGAGCATGGTCAACGCCGTGGGCGGCGTCGAGGTCTGCCTGCCCTCTCCGGTGAACGACAAGAAGGCCCTGCTCCACCTGCCCGCCGGGCGGCAGACGCTCAACGGCGAGCAGGCGCTCGGCTACGTCCGCGCCCGCTACAGCCTCGGCGACGGCTCCGACATCGGGCGCATCCAGCGGCAGCAGATGTTCATCGCCTCGATGCTCAAGAAGGTGATGAGCGGCGAGACGCTCACCGACCCGTCCAAGCTGTTCGGCTTCCTCAACGCCGGCACCAAGTCGGTGACCGTCGACGACGACCTGTCGGTGGGCGTCATGAAGGACCTCGCCACCAGCCTCCAGGGCCTCAACGCCGGGCAGATCCGGTTCATCACCACCCCTTGGCACTACTCGCTGACCCAGCCGGGCCGGGTCGAGTGGGTGCAGCCGCAGGCGGGCCGGCTGTTCCAGATCGTCGCCAGGGACCAGAGCGTCCAGGGCGTCAAGGGCGGCCAGGCCAAGGTGGGGCGGTCGAAGATCCAGATCGAGCTGCGCAACGGCACCTACCGCGGCGGCCTCGGCACGCAGGTGGCCGCGTTCCTGGAACAGCGCGGCTACCACATCAGCAAGATCGGCGACACGGCCAGGAAGCCGCAGGCGAAGACTACGCTGCTCTACGGCCCCAACGCCGAGACGCGGGTGCCCACCCTCACCAACGACCTGCTCGCCGCCACGCCGAAGCTGGTCGCCGGCGCCCGGACGAACCACCTGGTGCTGGTGCTCGGCGACGACTGGAAGGGGCTCAAGCCGCTGCGCGCCGACGACACCGAGGCGATCAAGGGCTTCGACGCCACCCACGACACCTGCGCGGCCTGACCGGCCCACCCTCGGCTCCCTCAGGCCCATCCCGGCTCACGCAGGGCCGGCCGGGCCCAGGGCGGCTCGGCCCGGCTCACAGGGCGTCGGCCAGGCCGCCCCCGTCGATGGCGGTGAAGCCGGCGTCCTCGATGAGCGGCACCACGGCCTTCTTGGCGGCCTCGTCGTCCCCCCAGTAGGGCATGTCGGCCCGCGGGCCGCCCCGCTGCCCGGCCGTGCCCAGGTCCAGCAGCTCGTTGGGGTACTTGGTGTTGAACGTGCGCACCAGCCGCACCTCGCGGCCGAGCACGTGTTGCTGGTACTGCGGGCTGGTGAGCCCGTCCGGCACGGCCACCACCGCCTCGGCGCCGTCGAGCCGGGTGATCGGGTTGCTGGGGTCGATGACGATCTTGCCGCCCAGCGCCGCGCCCAGCTCCTCGACCACGGTCGGGAACGCCTCCCACCACACCGCCATGACGACGACCTCGCCGAAGCGCGCCGACTCGATCGGCGAGCCGACGCCCGACTGCCCCTCGGCGGCGGCCGCGGCCTCCTCGGCGAGGGCCGGCCGGGCGTCGCTGAAGAGCACGTCGTGGCCGGCCGCCGCGAACAGCCGGCCGAGCGGCGCGCCGAGCCGGCCCGAACCCACGATTCCTACGCGCATGTCTGGATCTCCTTGTCGGCCGATCGGCACCTGCCCATCGGCCTTCCCCGCATGCCTGGCTTTGCGCCTGCGCCGCGAGATCTTTGCCCGCCGGTGATCCCTACACTCGTCGTCCATGAACGATCCCGACGTCCACGAGCTGCGCAGGGGCAGCGCCGAGCGGGCGCACCTGCGTGCGCGGGGGCCCGAGCTGCCGCGGGTGAACGACCTGGCCGGGCCGCGCGGGCTGCCGCTGCGGCACTACCGGCCCGCGCGGGAACGGCGGCCGCTGGTGGTGTACGTGCACGGCGGCGCGTGGGTGTTCTGCGGCCTGGACACGCACGACCGGATCTGCCGCCTGCTGGCCCGCGAGTGCGGGGTGGAGGTGCTGGCCGTGGACTACCGGCTGGCGCCCGAGCACCCGTACCCGGCGGCCGTCGAGGACGTCGTGGACGTGCTGCGCGCGGCCCGTCCGGCGGCGGTGGCCGGGGACAGCGCGGGCGGCTACCTGGCCACGATGGCCTGCCTGGCGCTGCGGGACGCGGGCGACCCGTTGCCCGCCGCCCAGATCCTGGTCTGCCCCAACACCGACCTCACGCTCTCCTGCCCCAGCGTGCGGGAGAAGGGCACCGGTCACGGCCTCGACGAGAGCTTCCTCGCCTGGGCCGTACGGCAGTGGGCGCCCGATCCGGCGCGGCGCGCCGACCCGAGGCTGAGCCCGTTGCTCGTGCCCGACCTGAGCGGGATGCCCGCCACGCTGGTGGTCACCGCCGAGCACGACGCCCTCAGGGACGAGGGCGAGGCCTACGCCCGCCGGCTGGCCGAGGCGGGCGTGCCGGTCACGTGCCGCAGGGAGCCCGGCCTCACGCACGGATTCCAGCAGAACGCCGACCCGGTGTCGCAGGCCGCCACCGGCCGCCTGCTCGCCGACGCGCGCCGGCTGCTCGAAGCGGTGACGGGCTAGCAGCCCGCCGGACCACTGCGGCCCGCCCCGCACCCTGCGGCACGCCGCCGGGCGGGCACGGGATCGGGCACGGGATCGGGCCCGGGATCGGGCACGACATCGGGCACGGCAACACCGCCTGGAACTCGCGGCGACCGGTCAGGCGCCGGAGGCCAGGCGGCCCGAGAACGTCGCGGACGCCCCCGCGAAGCCGGCGCGCGTCATTGCGCGCGCTCGGACTCCTGCTCGGGCGCCGTAGACGTGTACATCTCCTCGCGTGGCGAGTCCGCGCCCAGCTCCTCGCGCAGCCGGTCGTAGTCGATGTTGTGGTTGGCGTACTTCAGCTGGCGAGCGACCTTCGTCTGCTTCGCCTTGGCTCTTCCTCGGCCCATGGCTACTCCCTAGTCCCCGCTGTCATGCTATCCAACAACATGGTGACTTGAAGAATTATGCAACTGCGCTCGATTAGTCTTGCAATATGCACGTGGAGGTCCACCAGGCCAAGGCCGACTTCTTCCGGACACTCGGCCACCCCGCTCGCATCAGAGTGTTGGAGCTACTCCAGGAAGGTCCACTGCCCGTCAGGGACCTGCTGGCCCAGATCGACATCGAGGCGTCGAGCCTCTCACAGCAGCTGGCGGTCCTGCGCAGGGCCGGGATCGTGAGCGCAATCCGCGAAGGCAGCACGGTGGTCTACACCCTGGCCACTCCCGAGCTGGCAGACCTGCTCGGGGCCGCCCGCCGCATCCTCACCGACATGCTGGCCGACCAGGGGGAGCTCCTGGCCGAGCTGCGGGCGGAGGTCACTTAGCGGCGGCCTCGGCGCGGCGCCTGACGACCTTCGGGTACCGGGCGGTGAAGACGGCGGGGACGACGAACGAGAGCACCTTGATCGCGATGACGACCGTGGTGGCGTGGGGGGCCGCGGCCAGCACGAACGTCAGCGAGACGGCGGCGAGCGTGAACGCCGCCGCCCACACCGTCGTGATCACGACGTTGACGCGGCGGAACGCCTGGGTCTCCCAGATCTCCTTCGGCGCCATCGTGCGCGCGATGCCCAGCGTGAACGGCTTGCCGATGGCCAGCGAGCCCCAGGCGGTGCCGGCCAGCCACACGTTGACCAGCGCGGGCCCGTACGGCGTGAGCGGCGAGTGCGGGGCCGCCAGGGAGAGCACCGTGAGCAGGGCGAAGAAGGCGGCGGCGCTCGTCTCGATGACGATCTCGTCCCAGGCCCGGCCGGACCGGCGGTCGATGGCCACGAGGGCGAGGGCGATCACGAGGCCGGTGATGGCGCCCCAGCGCCACTCGTCGCCGGTGGCGATGACCGCGTAGACGACCCAGGGGAGGAAACCGAGCAGACCGCGCATCGCGCAACTCCTTTGACATTCCTATGTAGACATGTCGAATGTAGAACCTCCTGTGGAGATATGTCAATATAGGAATATGAGCTTGAGACACGCCGTGCTTGGTCTGCTCGCCGAGGGCCCGGCCAGCGGCTACGACCTGCTGAAGACCTTCGACGTCTCATTGTCCAACGTCTGGCCGGCCACGCAGAGCCAGCTCTACGCCGAGCTCGGCAAGCTGGCCGACGCCGGGCTCGTGAGCGTCGCGGCCGAGGGCCCCCGCGGCCGCAAGGAGTACGCGATCACCCAGGAGGGCCGGGCCGAGCTGCGCCGCTGGATCACCGAGGTCGAGCCGGTCCGGGTCGGGCGCAGCGACATGCTGCTGCGCGTGTTCTTCCTCGGCCAGGTCGATCCCGAGCAGGCCCGCGCTTACCTGCGCCGCCAGGCCGAGGTGGTGGGCAAGCACATGGAGCACATGGAGGCCATCAAGGGCTTCGTCGAGAGCGGCCAGGACAACCTGTCGGTCTACGGCCGGCTCGCCCTGGAGTACGGCCTGCGGCTCGGGGCCGCCCAGAAGGCGTGGGCCGAGTGGGCCGAGGGGCAGATCCGTTAGGCTCGCCTCCATGGTCTCCGAGCTGTTCGATCCGAAGATGTGGCAGGCAGTCGAGGGCTTCGACTTCACCGACATCACCTACCACCGGGCCCTCGACCAGGGCACGGTGCGGGTCGCGTTCAACCGGCCCGAAGTGCGCAACGCCTTCAGGCCCCAGACGGTCGACGAGCTCTACCGGGCGCTCGACCACGCCAGGCAGGCCACCGACGTCGGCTGCGTGCTGCTCACGGGCAACGGCCCCTCGCCCAAGGACGGCGGGTGGGCCTTCTGCTCCGGCGGCGACCAGCGCATCAGGGGCAAAGACGGCTACCAGTACGCCGACGGCACCCCCGCCACCGGGCGCCTGCACATCCTGGAGGTGCAGCGCCTGATCCGGTTCATGCCCAAGATCGTGATCTGCGTGGTGCCCGGCTGGGCCGCGGGCGGCGGGCACAGCCTCCACGTCGTGGCCGATCTCACCCTGGCCAGCGCCGAGCACGCCCGCTTCAAGCAGACCGACGCCGACGTCGCCAGCTTCGACGGCGGCTTCGGCTCGGCCTACCTGGCCCGGCAGGTCGGGCAGAAGTTCGCCCGCGAGATCTTCTTCCTGGGCGACACCTACAGCGCGGCCGACGCCCACCGCATGGGCATGGTCAACGCCGTCGTCCCGCACGCCGAGCTGGAGGCCACGGCGCTGGAGTGGGCGCGCAAGGTCAACGGCAAGTCGCCCACCGCGCAGCGCATGCTGAAGTTCGCCTTCAACATGATCGACGACGGGCTGGTCGGGCAGCAGGTGTTCGCGGGCGAGGCGACGCGGCTGGCGTACATGACGGACGAGGCGGCCGAGGGGCGCGACTCCTTCCTGGAGAAGCGGGCGCCCGACTGGTCGCCCTTCCCCTGGCACTTCTAGCCGCGGGCGCCCCGGCCGGAGGCAGACTGGGGCGATGAGGATCATGGTTCCCGAGGCGTTGACCGCATCACACGTGAAGATCGACGGCGAGCGGGGGCGGGCCTGGTCGGCCGGCCTGCCCGCGCTGGCCGAGCGTTACCTGGAGGAGTGGGGGCTGCGGCTCGACGAGGGCCGTCCCATGCACGGCGTGGTCTCCCTCGTGCTGCCCGTCGTGCGGGAGGACGGCACCAGGGCGGCGCTCAAGCTCCAGCCCGTCACCGACGAGAACGCCACCGAGGCGCCGGGCCTGCGCACGTGGGCCGGGAAGGGCTCGGTGCTGCTGCTCGACGACGACCCCGAGACCGGCGCCCTGCTGCTGGAACGCCTCGACTCCGGCCGCCCGCTGTCGGCCGTCCCTGACGACACCGAGGCGCTGACGATCCTGACCGGGTTGCTGGGCCGGTTGACCGCATTCCCCGCCCCGCCGGGGCTGCGCCGGTTGGGCGACATCGCCGCGCAGATGCTGGCCGACGTCGACCGCGCGGCGGCCGCGCTGCCCCGCGAGCAGGACCGGTACTGGCTGCGCTGGTGCGCCGACGCGGTCGCCGAGCTCGTCGGCGAGCCGGGCGACCGGCTGCTGCACTGGGACCTGCACTACGACAACGTGCTGGCCGCCGAGCGGGAGCCGTGGCTGGCCATCGACCCCAAGCCGCTGGCCGGCGACCCCGGCTTCGACCTGTGGCCCGCCCTGGACAACCGCTGGGACGCCGTCGTCGCCACCGGCGACCCGATCAAGGGCGTGCTGCGGCGGTTCGACCTGATGGTGGACGGGCTGGGCCTCGACCCCGCCAGGGCGGCCGGCTGGACCCTCGGCCGGATCCTGCAGAACGCCCTCTGGGACGTCGAGGACGGCGAGCACGAGCTCAACGACGTCGCCCTGGTGATCGCCGAGGCCATGCGCCGCCGCCAGTGACGAGTCACCGCCAGTAGGCGGGGTATCGGCGGTCCGGCAGCGCCCTTCCGAGCGCCACCCCGGCGACGATCACCACGACGCCGGCGACCAGGACCGGGTCGAGCAGGTACACCGGGTCGGGGGCGGTGAGCCCGACCAGCGCCGCCGTGGCCCCGGCCGGCGGGTGAGGGGCCCGCAGCAGCAACATCGGGGCCGTGGAGAGCGCCGCCGCGGCCACCGCCGTCCACACCGAGGGGCCGATGAGGGCGGTGAGCGCCAGGGCGAGCGCGGCGGCGCTCAGGTGGCCGAGGAGGATGCTGCGCGGCTGGGCGAACGGCGCGGCGGGCGCCAGGGCCACGATCCCGGCGGAGGCGGCGAACGGCAGCGCGAACAGCTCCATGCCGGTGAGGCCGGCCAGCAGGGCCAGTGAGGACAGTCCGGCCAGCGCCGCCGCGGTGGCCAGGGCCACCGCCCTGGCGGACGGCCGGGCGGGCGCCCCCGACGTCCCGGCCCACCCCCGCCTCCGGGAGGGCGGCGGCCCGGCCGCCGGGCCCGCCGCGCGCCCGTGGGGGGCGGGCGCGGGGCGGGAGCCCAGGGATCGGTGCGCGTGGACGGCGGCGGCGGACAGGCCGGTGCGGGCCGTGGTGTTCCCGCGGCGGCGGGGCTGGCTCATCGGAGGCTCCCGTCAGTCGGAGAGGCGGCGGAGGAAGTCGCGGACCAGGGCCGCGATCTGCGGGCCGCGCGTCTCCAGGGCGAAGTGGCCGGCGTCCAGGAGCTGGATCTGCGCGCGCTTGGTGTCCCGGTCGAAGGCGAGGGCGCCGTCGGGGCCGAAGATCTCGTCGTGCCGGCCCCACACGGCCAGCACCGGGGTCTGGTGCGTGCGCAGGTACTCCTGCCACTGCGGGTAGAGGCCCGGGTTGCGGCCGTAGTCCACGAAGAGGGCGAGCTGGACGGCGTGGTTGCCGGGCCGGTCGAGCCGGGCCTGGTCGAGGGCCGCCTTGTCCGGGTTGACCAGGGCGGCGTCGGGGACGCCGTGCGTGTACTGCCAGTGGGTGGCCTCGGGGGTGAGCAGGCCGAGCAGCGCGGAGGTGTTCTCCTCGGACGGGTCGGCCCACGCCTTGCGCAGCGGCTCCCAGAACGGCGTCAGACCCTCCTCGTACGCGTTGCCGTTCTGGGTGACGATGCCGGTGACGCGCTCCGGGTGCCGGACGGCGAGGCGGAAGCCGACGGGGGCGCCGTAGTCGTGCACGTAGAGCGCGTACTTGGTGACGTCCAGGGTGTCCAGGAGGCTGTCCACCACGTCGGCCAGGTGGTCGAAGCTGTACTCCCACTCGTCGGCCGCGGGGGCCGAGCTGTGGCCGAAGCCCGGGTAGTCGGGCGCGATCAGATGGAACTCGTCCGCCAGGTCGGCGATCAGCTCCTGGTAGGCCACCGACGAGGTCGGGAACCCGTGCAGCAGCACCAGCGTGGGCGCCGACGGGTCACCGGCCTCCCGGTAGAACACGTCGAGGCCGTCCACCACAGCGGTGCGGTACCGAACAGTCATCTCATCCTCCAGCTATAACCGGCTAAATCCGTTTTGCTGGTTAAGTGATAGCATGGCGATGGATAACCGGTCAAATCGCTTTGGGGGGTTAGGGGCAGTGAGGATACGGCCGCTTCGCGACGAGCCCATGGCGCTCGACCTGGTCGACACCGTCTGGGTGGACCAGGGCGCCCTGCTCGACCAGTTCGACGACCTGGAAGGCGTGCGCTCCTGGCTCGGCGACCACGGCCTGCCGGGCGAGGACGACCTGGAGCGGGTGCGCGACCGGCTCGTCCGGACGCGGGACGCACTGCGCGGCTCGCTCGAAGGCCGGGGGCACGACGCGCTCAACGCGGTGCTCGCCGAGGGCTCCACCAGGCCGCGGATGGACGACGACGGGCCGCGCGAGACCGTCGTGGTGAACGATCCGGCCTGGGAGGCGGCCTGGACGGCGGCCGCCGACTTCGTCCGGCTCCTGCGCGAACGTCCCGAACGGCTGCGCAAGTGCGCGAACCCGGCCTGCGTCCTGTGGTTCCTCGACGTGAGCAAGAACGGCAGCCGCAGGTGGTGCTCGATGGAGGTGTGCGGCAACCGCGCGAAGGCGGGCCGGTTCAACCAGCGCCACAGGAACGCCGTCTGAACCGCGAAGGCAGGCCGGCTCGGCAGGCGTCACAGGAACGCCGTCCGAACCGCGAAGGCGGGCCGGCTCGACCGGCGTCACAGGAACGCCGTCCCAACCGGCCCGCCCGGGGATTCGGGGCGGACCTCAGTCCGTCACCAGGACGACCTTCCCCCGGCCGTGGCCGGTCTCGATCTCGCGGTGGGCGTCGGCGGCCTCCTCCAGCCGGTACGTCCGCCGCACCGGGAAGGCGAAGCGGCCCTCGGCGTACAGTGCGGCGTACCGGCCGAGCCGTTCGGCCGTGCGCTCGCCCTGGACGACCTTGACGCCCAGCTCGGCCGCCCGGCCGTGCTCGACCAGCGTGACGATGCGCCCGCGGTCGGCGACCAGGTCGAGCGAGACCTCCAGGGCGTGGCCGCCGGCGCCGTCGAGTGCCGCGTGCACGCCACCGGGGGCGAGCGCGCGCACCCGGTCGGCGAGCCCGTCACCGTAGGCGACCGGGATCGCGCCGAGGTCGCGCAGGTGGTCGTGGTTGGCCTCGCGGGCGGTGCCGATCACCGTGGCGCCGCGCATGCGGGCGATCTGCACGGCCGCCGTGCCCACGGACCCGGCCGCGCCGTGCACGAGCAGCGTCTCGCCGGCGCCGACCGCCAGGGCGTCGAGGGCCAGCTCGGCCGTCTGCACGCCGGAGGTCAGCCCGCCGGCCACCTCCCAGGGGATCCCGGCGGGCTTGGGCGCCACGTCGGCCGCCGGGACCACGATGTACTCGGCGTAGGCGAACAGGCGCGAGAACCCCAGCACCTCGTCGCCGGCCGACACCCCGGCGACCCCGTCGCCCACCTGGTCGACCACGCCGGCGAACTCGTTGCCCGGGATGCGCGGCCAGGGCACCTCCCCCAGGTACGGCGGCAGCCACCCCTGCCGGATGGCCGTGTCGAACGGCTGCACCCCGGCCGCCCGCACGCGGACGCGCACCTGTCCCCGGCCCGCCTGCGGCGCGGGCACCTCCATCACCTTCAGCACCTCGGGGCCGCCCGGCTCGGCGAACGCCGCCGCCCTCATCACGTCAGTCATGTCGTCGAGCGTGCTACCTCAACCGCCCTTGAGGTCAAGTCGGCCAACTTTCGATATGAAGTCGGGAACTTTCCCCTTTAGTCGCGCTTTATATGTATATAGTCCGTCAGGACACACCGGGGGATGGGGCAAACCGAGGGTTGATGACCGAGTTCTTCCACGCCGCTCTGGGCTTTCCGACCGTCATTTTCACTTTCCTCCTCGCGGCCGTCCTGGCTTATTGGCTGGCCGTCATCGCGGGCCTGCTGGATCTCGACCACGACGCGCCATGGCTGGGGTTCGGCGGCGTCCCCGCCGGGATCGTCATCTCCCTGCTCGTCGCGGTCGCGTGGCTGCTGAGCCTGGTCGGCAGCCAGGTGCTGCCGGACGCCGCACTGGCCGCTGTGCCCTTCGCCGCGGCGGCGGGCGGCTGGCTCGCCACGCGCGCCCTGATCAGGCCGCTGCGCAGGGCGTTCCAGGACGGCGGGCAGCACTCGCGCGGCGACCTCGTGGGCCGCCCGTGCGTCATCCGCACCGGGGCCGCCACCCCCGACTTCGGCCAGGCCGAGGTCACCGCCGAGGACGGCTCGACCGCGGTCGTCCAGGTCCGGACGACCGGACGGGACCGCCTGGGCCGCGGCGACAAAGCGCTCATCTTCGAATACGACAAAGACGGCGAATTCTTCTGGGTCATGCCCTACGAAAGCGAGATCTGATGGACGTCATCTCCACGGGCTTCGGCGTATTTCTCGCCGTCGTCCTGGTCATCGTGATTGGCCTGCTGGTCATCATCGGCCGCCTTTTCCGCAAGGTGGAACAGGGCAAGGCGCTGATCGTGTCGAAGGTCAACAAGGTGGACGTGACGTTCACCGGCGCCATCGTGCTGCCGGTCGTCCACAAGGCCGAGACCATGGACATCTCGGTGAAGACCATCGAGATCACCCGTACCGGCCGTGAGGGGCTGATCTGCCGGGACAACATCAGGGCGGACATCAAGATCACGTTCTTCGTCCGGGTGAACAAGACCGCCGAGGACGTCATCAAGGTCGCCCAGGCCATCGGCACCGCGCGGGCCAGCGACGAGAACACCCTCCAGGAGCTGTTCAGCGCCAAGTTCTCCGAGGCGCTGAAGACGGCCGGCAAGCAGCTCGACTTCGTCGACCTCTACACCAAGCGGGACGAGTTCCGCGACGAGATCATCCGGCTCATCGGCACCGACCTGAACGGCTACAGCCTCGAAGACGCCGCCATCGACTACCTGGAGCAGACCGCGCTCACCCAGCTCGACTCCAGCAACATCCTGGACGCCCAGGGCATCAGGAAGATCACCGAGCTGACCGCGCTGGAGCACGTACGGACCAACGAGTTCCAGCGGGCCGAGGAGAAGGAGATCACCCGCCAGAACGTGGACGCCCGCGAGGCCATCCTGGAGCTCCAGCGCCGCCAGGCCGACGCCGAGCTCAAGCAGCGCCGCGAGATCGAGACCGTCAAGGCCCGCGAGGAGGCGGAGATCGCCCGCGTGCAGGCCGAGGAGCGGCTGCGCGCGCAGACGGCCGGCATCAAGACCGACGAGCAGATCGGCGTGCAGCGCGAGAACCAGGCCCGCGAGGTGGCGGTCGCCGAGAAGAACCGCGAGCGGGTGATCGCGATCGAGAGCGAGCGCATCGAGAAGGACCGCCTGCTGGAGGTCATCGCCCGCGAGCGGGAGACCGAGCTGTCGCGCATCGCCAAGGACAAGGAGGTCGAGACCGAGAAGCGGTCGATCGCCGAGGTCATCAGGGAGCGCATCGCGGTCGACAAGACGGTGGCCGAGCAGGAGGAGAGCATCAAGCGGCTGCGGGTGGTCGAGGAGGCCGAGCGCACCCGTCAGCAGGTGATCATCGCGGCCGAGGCCGAGGCGCAGGAGAACCTGGTCAAGGACATCAAGGCGGCCGAGGCCGCCGAGGCGGCCTCGAAGTTCAGGGCCCGCGAGGAGCTGGTGCTGGCCGAGGCCCGGCAGCAGGCCGCGGAGCTGGAGGCGCGGGCCAAGATCCGGCTCGCGGAGGGCGTGCAGGCCGAGTCCGCCGCGGCCGGGCTGGCGCAGGTGCAGGTCAAGGAGCGCGACGCGGACGCCATCGAGAAGGTCGGCCGCGCCGAGGCCCTGTCCCTGGGCGAGAGGCTGCGGGCCGAGGCCGAGGGCCTGACCCAGAAGGCCGCCGCGATGGCCGCCCTGGACGAGGCCAGCCGGGGCCACGAGGAGTACCGCCTGCGCCTGGAGGCCGACAAGGAGATCAGGCTCAAGCACATCGACGTCACCCGCCAGGTGGCCGAGTCGCAGGCCAGCGTGCTGGCGGCGGGGCTGGCCAAGGCCAACATCGACATCGTCGGCGGCGACACGATGTTCTTCGACAAGGTGGTCGGCTCGATCACCACGGGCAAGGCGGTGGACGGCTTCGTCGGCCACTCGACCGTGGCCGGGGCCCTCGCGGCGCCGTACCTCAACGGGACGGCCAGCCTGGCGGCGGACATCGCGAGCGTGGTCGGCGGGGTGCGCACCGAGGACATCAAGAACCTGACCGTCTCGGCCCTGCTCATGCGGCTCATCCAGGACGGCGGCCCGCAGTCGTCGGCGCTCGGCGAGCTGCTGGAGACCGCGCGCCGGCTGGGCGTGGCCGACTCCCCCGTGGCCGCGCTGGCGGCGGCGAAGGGCTGACGTGAGCACCACCGAGCTGGAGGCCGGGACCTACGAGGTTCTCCGGAACCGTCTCCAGGCGCAGGCCAAGGCCCTCGCGGTGGCGGCGGAGGAGGTCAACGGGCAGCGGCTGCGCGTCTTCGGCGGCGCGGAGCTGCGCCTGCTCGGCACCGAGCGGATCAGGACCGAGAACAACTGCGTCCCGAGGGACATCGTCTCGCTGGGCGAGGTGATGTTGTTCGGCTACAACGTCTTCATCGGGCTCAAGCCCGAGACGACCGTGGCCGACGTGTTCGCCGTGCACCGCTTCACCAGGGACGGGGACGCGTTCACGTTCGAGACCGGGAAGCTGGAGACGCTGGAGGAGCCGGCGTTCAGGAAGGACTTCGCCGAGCTGTACCGGTACTACAAGGAGACCAGGCTCCAGCAGCTGCGCCGGGTCGAGGGCAAGCTGCTGGCGGTGTTCCGGACGGGCCCGGCGGACACGCGGGTGCTCAGGTGGACGGTCAGCAACGGCGGTGTCCCGAAATATCTGGATAACAGGGGGGAGCGGGACCACGTCTTCCCCCCGTCCCACGACTTCGAGTGGACGCCGACCACCCGCGACGACCACGTGCTCGGTCGCCATCCGCACATCTCCATCGAGGGCGAGGTCTTCGTCGAGACGATCGGCGGCGACCTCACCATCAAGGTCGAGAACAACACCGAGACCGGCGCCGGCGTCTACTCCGAGCCGGTCGCCGAACGCCTCCAGTCGCTGGCCGACGCCGACGTCGAGTACGCCAGGGTCGGGCCGCTCGTCCTCATGCGGATCAGGCCGTACAAGGAGCCGGACTGGCGGCATCTGGTGTTCAACACCCGTACCAAGGCGGTGACCAGGCTCGACGGCATCGGCCAGTCCTGCCAGCGGCTGCCCGAGGACCAGGGGCTGATCTTCCCGGGCGGCTACTACCTGGCCACCGGCATCAGCAAGACCTTCGACACGGACGTGACGGACCTGGAGTTCGAGCGGGTCGTGCGCTCGCCCAACGGCGAGGACGTCCTGTACGTCTTCCACGCCCGCGGCGACGGCCGCTCGTTGCTGCTGCCGTACAACGTGATCAGGAAGGAGGTGGCCAACCCCATCGTCTGCCACGGGTACTCCCTGTTCGACGACGGCACGATGGTGGTCTTCCGCGCCCTCTCCGAGGAGCCGACCCGGGTCCACCCGATGCAGGTGTGGCAGACGCCGTACGTGTCCGACACCTACGCCGCCGCCCAGCCCGCCGGGACCGGGCCCCTGGAGCGCATCGGCAACGCCGAGCTGGTGCGCGGCATCTCCGACTGCCTGTCCGTGGCCCGCATGGTCGAGGAGATGGCGGCCTCGGAGGCCACGTTCGAGGCCCTGATCGCCGCCTGCACCCGCGCCGCCGACTCCTACCACTGGCTCGGCGAGCACGGGCTCGCCGCGCCGCTCGCCGACGTGCGCGCCACCGCCGAGCAGGTGCTCGACGAGTACGAGAACGTCGAGCAGCTCACCCGCCAGGCCGCCGACACCCTGGCCGCGGCCGCCGAGGAGACCGCCCACCTGGTACGCGCGGCCGCCGCCGACACCCCCGCCGGCGCCGACGCCTGGGTCACCACGCTGGCCGGCCTGCGCAGGCAGCAGGGCCGCCTGGTGACCCTGCGCGACGTCCGCTACCTGGACCTCGCCCGCCTGGACGAGCTGTCCGCCGCCGTGACCGCGGAGCTGGCCGCGACCGGCCGGCGCGCGGTCGCCTTCCTGGAGGGCGCGGAGGCGTTCACCGCCTACCACGTGGCGGTCGAGCGGCTGGCCGCCGACGCCGCCGCGATCGCGACCGTGGCCGAGGCCGCGCCGGTCGCCGACCGGCTGGCCGAGCAGGCGGAGGGCCTGGAGGTGGTGACGGAGGTCGTCGGCTCGCTGGAGATCGCCGACGCCACGGTCCGCACGTCGATCCTGGGCCGGATCGCCGAGGTGCTGGCCGGGGTGAACCGGGCGCGGGCCGTCCTCGACGGGCGGCGGCGGGAGCTGCTCGGCTCGGAGGGCCGCGCGGCCTTCGCCGCCGAGTTCGCCCTGTTCGGGCAGGCCGTCTCGGGCGCGCTGGCGATGGCCGACACGCCGGACAAGTGCGACGAGCAGCTCGGCCGCCTGATGCTCCAGGTGGAGAACCTGGAGGCGCGGTTCGGCGAGTTCGACGACTTCGCCGCCCAGCTCGCGGGCAAGCGGGACGAGGTCTACGAGGCGTTCTCGGCCAGGAAGCAGACCCAGCTCGACGGCCTGGCCCGGCGGGCCGACCGGGTCTTCGCCTCGGCCGAGCGCATCCTGGGCAGCGTGACCAGGCGGCTGGCGTCGCTGGGCTCGATGGACGAGGTCAACACGTACTTCGCCACCGATCCGATGGTCGGCAGGGTCCGTACGGCGGCGGCCGAGCTGCGTTCCCTGGGCGACGCCGTCCGGGCCGAGGAGCTGGACGGCCGGGTCAAGGCGGCCCAGCAGGAGGCCGGCCGCGCGCTGCGGGACCGGCTGGACCTGTTCACCGACGGCGGCGAGACGCTGCGGCTCGGCCGTCACCTGTTCGCCGTCAACACCCAGCCGATCGACCTGACGCTGGTCCCGCACGACGGCGAGATGCACTTCGCGATCACCGGCACCGACTACCGCGCGCCCGTGCCGGCGTCCTTCGCCGACACGCGGCCGTTCTGGGATCAGCTGCTGGTGTCGGAGACGCCGGAGATGTACCGGGCCGAGCACCTGGCCGCCTCGCTCCTGGACTCCGCGGAGCCCGGCGCTGCCCTGGCCGACCTGGTACGCCAGGCCGCCGAGCAGCGCTACGACGAGGGCTACGAGCGCGGCGTGCACGACCACGACGCGATCCTCGTCCTGGAGAGCCTGGTCCGCCTGCGCGAGGGCGCCGGCCTGCTGCGCTACCCGCCCGAGGCGCGCGCGGCCGCGCAGCTCTTCTGGGCCTTCGGCACGGACGAGGTTTCACGTAAAACATTGGCCACCAGGGCCGCCTCCCTGGTCCGCGCCCGCGCGGTCTTCGGCCGGACGCCCGCCCTGGAGGCGCTGGCCGCCGAACTCGGCGCCCGGATCGCCGCCTTCTCCCCCGCCCAGAACCCCGCCCACGACACCAGCCCGGACACCGGGCAGGACACCGGCCAGGACACCGGCCAGGACACCGGCCGGGGCACCGGGCAGAGCACGGCCGCGCTGGCCGGCGAGTACCTGGTCGAGGAGCTGGGCGCGACGCCGTCCGGCTTCGTGACCGGCAAGGCGGCGCGCGACCTCCTCGACGGCTTCAGGCAGGCGCTCGGCCCGGCCAGGACGCGCGAGTTCGAGGAGGAGCTGGCCGCGCTCCCCCTGCCCGAGCGGCTGCAGCTCGCCCACGCCTGGATCGGCGCCTACCGGGAGGGCCCCGAGGTGGCCGAGGCGGTCGCCGTGCTCCTGTGCGACCTGCCCCGCCACGACTCCGGCGCCGCCGTCGAGGAGACCGTCGAGGGGCTGCTCGGCGCGCATCCGCGCGTGCAGGACCGCAGGCTGCGGGTCAGGCTCGACGAGCTGCTGACCAGGGCGCGCGCCTTCAGGCAGGACCGGGTCCCGGCCTACCGGGCCTACCAGCGCCGTCGCAACGAGCTGATCGAGCAGGAACGCCGCCGGCTGCGCCTGGAGGAGTACCAGCCCAAGGTCATGAGCGCGTTCGTCCGCAACCGGCTGCTGGACGAGGTCTACCTGCCGCTGATCGGCGACAACCTGGCCAAGCAGCTCGGCGCGGCGGGCGCGGGCAAGCGCACCGACCAGATGGGCCTGCTGCTGCTCATCTCACCGCCCGGCTACGGCAAGACCACGCTGATGGAGTACGTCGCCAGCCGCCTCGGCCTCGTCTTCGTCAAGGTGAACGGCCCGGCGCTCGGCCACGGCGTCACCTCGCTCGACCCGGCCGACGCCCCCGACGCCACGGCCAGGCAGGAGGTCGAGAAGATCTCCTTCGCGCTGGAGAGCGGCAACAACACCCTGCTCTACCTGGACGACATCCAGCACACCTCGCCGGAGCTGCTGCAGAAGTTCATCTCGCTGTGCGACGCCCAGCGCCGCATCGAGGGCGTCTGGAACGGCCGGACCCGCACGTACGACCTGCGTGGGAAGCGCTTCGCGGTGTGCATGGCGGGCAACCCGTACACCGAGTCCGGGCAGCGCTTCCGCATCCCGGACATGCTGGCCAACCGCGCCGACGTGTGGAACCTGGGCGACGTGCTCTCCGGCAAGGACGAGCTGTTCGCGCTGAGCTACGTGGACAACGCGCTGACCTCCAACCCGGTGCTCGCCCCCCTGTCGGGCCGCGACCGGGCCGACGTCGAGCTCCTGGTACGCCTGGCCAAGGGCGACCCCGCCGTCCGCCCTGACCAGCTGCGGCACCCGTACGGCAAGGCCGAGCTGGAGCAGGTGCTCGGCGTGCTGGGCAAGCTGGTGCGGGCGCAGGAGGTGGTGCTGGCCAACAACGCGGCCTACATCGCGTCGGCGTCCCAGGCGGAGGCGTCCAGGACCGAGCCGCCGTACCGGTTGCAGGGGTCGTACCGGAACATGAACAAGCTGGCCGAGCGCATCGTGCCCGCCATGAACGAGGAGGAGCTGGAGGCGGTGATCGACGACCACTACCTGGGCGAGGCGCAGACCCTCACCCAGGACGCCGAGGCCAACCTGCTCAAGCTGGCCGAGCTGCGCGGCCGCCTCACCCCCGCCCAGGCGGCACGCTGGGCGGAGATCAAGGCGGCCTACCTCAGGGCCAGGGCGCTCGGCGGATCCGGCGATGACCCGATGACCAGGGCCGTGGGCGCCCTCGGCCTCCTCGCCGACCGGGTGAGCGAGGTGGGCACGGCCATCAGGGAGTCGGACCGCTGACCGCAACGGGCCCGACCCCTCAGCGGAGCGGGCCCGGCGTCAGCGGGTCCGGTCGCTGGGCGGGGCGGGGGCGAGCTCCAGGTGGGTGCCGGTGAAGGCGGCGCGCAGGCGGCGGTCGTGGGTGACGACCACCAGCGCGCCCTCGTAGTGGGCCAGCGCCTCCTCGAGCTGCTCCACCAGCATCGGCGACAGGTGGTTGGTCGGCTCGTCGAGCAGCAGCAGGTCCACCGGGTCGGTGACCAGGCGGGCCAGCTCGACCCGGCGGCGCTGCCCGTACGAGAGGTCGGCCAGCCGCCGCCGCAGGTCGTCCGGACGGAACAGGCCCAGGCCGAGCAGCCGGTCGGCGTGCTCGTCCGGGCTGCCCGGCCGGCCCTCGGCGAAGGCCGCGAGTACGGTGCGGTCCAGCCGGGCCGCCCGTTCCTCCTGGCGCAGCAGGCCGGCCCGTCCGTTCCGGCGTACGGTCCCCGCGTCGGGACGCAGCTCGCCGGCCAGCACCCGCATGAGCGTGGTCTTGCCCGCGCCGTTCGGCCCGGTGACGAGCAGCCGCTCCCCCCGCCGTACGGCGAGCCCGTCGATCCGCAACCGCCCCGCCACCCGCACCCCGTCGAGCACGACCACCATCGACCGCCGCTCCACGCCGCCCACACCGTGGGGGCCTTCCAACGGCCGCACATCGGCCGGGACGACCACGTCCTCGAAGTGTTCCGGCAGGTGCCCATCGGCGGGGGTGATCACCTCGTGGCGGTGATCCGGCAGGAGGTGCCCGTCGGCGGGGATGATCACCTCCTGGGGGTGATCAGGGAGGAGCACGTCGGCGGGGGGCGGGGCGGTGATGGCGGCGGTGAAGCGGAGTGGCACGGGGGGCGGCGGGACCGGGTGCTCTTCGAGCCACCGCATCCGCGCGCGCGACTGCCGGACGCGCCCGGCGGCGCCGTGCGTTCGCGACCGCGCCCGCCATGCGCCGGTGCCCATCCCGGCCTGCACCATCGCGCGCGGGATGGCCGCCAGCCGCCCCGCGTTGGCCGCCACCAGCCCGGCGTGCCGGGCCAGCTCGGACCGCCACTCCTCATGGGCCCGCACGTGCGCGGCCCGTTCGGCGGCCTTGGCCGCGAGGTAGCCCGAGTAGCCGTCGCCGTAGCGGCGCACCCGCCCGTCGGAGACCTCCAGGATCACCGTGGTGACCCGGTCGAGGAACGCGCGGTCGTGGCTGATCGCGACGACCGTGCCGCGGTGCTCGCGCAGGTGCTGTTCGAGCCAGGCGACGGCCTGGTCGTCCAGGTCGTTGGTCGGCTCGTCGAGCAGCAGCAGCTCCGGGGCGGCGGCCAGCGTCGCGGCCAGGGCGAGCCTGGACCGCTCGCCGCCCGACATCGTCGCGACCGGGCGGCTCCGGTCCAGGCCGGGCAGGCCCAGGCCGTGCAGCGCGACGTCCACCCGGGTGTCGGCCTCGTAGCCGCCGCGCGCCTCGAACTCGGCGACGGCGGCGGCGTAGGCGTCCAGGTCGGTGCCGGCGAGCGCGCGCATGCGCGCCTCGATCTCGCGCAGCTCGGCCAGGGCCAGATCGACGACGTCGGCCACGGTGGCGTGCGAGGGCAGCTCCAGCGACTGCGGCAGGTGCCCCACGCCGCCGGGCGCGGCCACGGTCAGCTCGCCGTTGTCCGGACGTTCGACGCCCGCCATGAGCCTGAGCAGCGTGGACTTGCCCGAGCCGTTGTCGCCGATCACCCCGGCCTTCTCGCCGGGCCGGACGGTGAGCGACACCCGGTCCAGGACGACGCGGGTGTCGTAACGCTTGGTGATCTCGTTCAGCGCCAATTGGGCAGCGGTACGCATAGAGGCTCCACCTCCTTGTCTCAACGCGGATATGACCGGTACGAGGCGCGGCGGAGCGGTCGGCTCAACGCGTGCGCGCCTCGGGCGTGAGAATCACAGGAAGCAGTAACCCATAGCGCCGGACACCATAGCCCAGAAACGGGATTGTGTACAGCCCCTTATTCGGCGCGCAGCGACGCGGTGGCCTCCCGTTGCAGGGCCGTGGACCGCCGGAGGAAGTCGACGATCAGGGCCAGCTCGTCGTCGGTGTAGCGGTCGTACAGGCCGGACATGGCGGCCACGAACGGCTCGAACAGCTCGCCGAAGCCGGCCAGCCGCTCCCAGTTGATCTCGACGATGACCCGGCGCCGGTCCTTGGTGTCGCGCACCCGGCGGACCAGCCATTTGGCCTCCAGCCGGTCGATCAGCCCGCTGACGGAGGCCGGGGCGAGGCCCGTGTGCTGGGACAGCTCCCCGGCCGTCAGCGGCCCGAGGCGCTGGAGCAGGTCGAGCGTCTTCTCCTCGGTCATCCCCAGGCCCAGCCGCTCGCCCATGGCGCTGTGGTACATGACCGCGGCGTTGCTGCTCTCCCGGCCCGCCTCGACCAGTTCGTCCAACAATTTCTTTCGATGCTCCGAAATATCCCTGGACATCCCGCCACCCGTGCTCATATATTTCGTTCGGCCGAACGAAAGGATACCAGCATGAAGGCTCTGATCATAGGCTGCGGCATCGGCGGTCCCGTCACGGCGATGGCCCTTCAGGCGGCCGGCATCGAGGCCGAGATCCACGAGGCGTACCCGCGGGGCGCCGAGAACGTCGGCTCGTTCCTCAACCTCGCCTCCAACGGCCTGGCCGCCCTGCGCGTGCTCGGCGTCCACCGCCAGGTGCTGGCGTCGGCCATTCCCACCCCGCGCATGGTCATGTGGAGCGGCACCGGCAAGCGCCTCGGCGAGGTGGCCAACGGCCTGCGCCTCGACGACGGCACGGTCAGCCACACCGTGCTCCGCGCTGACCTCTACGGCGCCCTGCGCGACGAGGCCGCCCGGCGCGGCGTCCCGATCGTGTACGGCCACCGCCTGGTCTCCTACGACGACACCGGCGACCAGGTCGTGGCGACCTTCGAGGACGGCACCTCGGCCACCGGCGACCTGCTGATCGCCTGCGACGGCGTGCACTCGCGCACCCGTTCGCTGCTCGACCCCGGCGCGCCCGGCCCGCGCTACAGCGGCCTGTACAGCTTCGGCGGCATCGTCAGGAACACCGGAGCCGGCGGCTTCAGCGGCCCCGGCGGCTTCAGCGGCCCCGGCGGCTTCGGCGAGCCCGGCGTCTACGACATGGTCTTCGGCAAGCGGGCCTTCTTCGGCTGCACGGTGACCGAGTCGGGCGACACGTGGTGGTTCGCGAACCTGCCCAGGCGGCTCGGCGACGTGCCCGCGGACTGGCGGCCCGTCCTGGCGGCGGCGTTCGAGGGGGACGCGAACCCCTCGGCCGACCTCGTCCGCCACGGCCCGGTGGGCCCGGCGCTGCCGGTGTACGACCTGCCGCCGGTGCCCGTCTGGCACCGGGGCCGCGTGCTGCTCACCGGGGACGCCGCCCACGCCACCTCGCCCAGCTCCGGCCAGGGCGCCTCGCTGGCCGTCGAGGACGCGGTCGTGCTGGCCAGATGCCTGCGCGAGGCGAAGGACCACCGCACGGCGTTCGAGCGGTTCGAGGCCGAGCGGCGGCCCAGGGTCGAGCGGGTGGTGGCCTACTCCAGGACGATCAGCAACAGCAAGGCCGCGGGCCCGGTCGGCCGGGTCCTCCGCGACCTGATGCTGCCGATGTTCCTGAAGCGGAGCGCGAGCCAGGAGTCACTGGCCTGGATGTACCGCCACCAGGTCGGCCTGTGACACCGCGGCGACGGAGGCGGGCAGCAGCGGCAGCCGCACGTCCGGCGTCGGGATCAGGCCCCTGGCGTGCAGGACGCCCTTGATCACGGTCGGGTTGGGCTCGGCGAAGAGCGCGCGGGAGACCTGGGCCAGCCGGTGCCCGAGCGGGCGCGCGGTGGCCACGTCGCCGGCCAGCCAGGCGTCGACCAGCTCGACGAAGCTCCTGGTCAGCACGTGCGCCGAGGCCAGGATGCCGCCGGTGGCGCCGAGCGCGAGCAGCGGCGAGACGAACGCGTCGTCGCCGCCCAGCACCTCGAAGCCGTCGGGCAGGTCCGCGAGCAGGTCCACCGTGTCCTGGTCGATGCCGCCGGCGGCGTACTTGACGCCCGCGATGTTCGGGTGCTCCCCGATGGCCCGCAGCGTCGCGGCGCCCACGGCCTGCCCGGTCCGGTAGGGAATGTGGTAGATCACCAGCGGCACGGGTGACGCCTCGGCCAGCGCCTCGAAGTGCGCGATCACGCCGCGCTCGCCGGGCCGCAGGAAGTACGGCACGGTCACCAGGGCCGCGTCCACCCCGGTGGGCAGTTCGCGCAGCGCGGCGGCGGTCGTGCGGGTGTCGTTCCCGGTCACGCCGACGGTGAGCAGTGCCCGGCGCTCGGCGCACACGCGCACGCAGGTCTCGACCACCAGGGCCCGCTCGCCGGGGTCGAGGGCGGCCACCTCGGCCGTCGTGCCCAGCGCCACCAGACCGGCCGCGCCCTCGTCGAGCATCTGCCGGGCGAGCTTCTCGACCGCGTCGGCGGCCACCTCCCCCGACGACGTGAACGGCGTGACCAGCGGTACGTGGATTCCTCTCAGCATGCTTCGAGCCTGCCGCCCGCCGACCTGTTAGGTCCAGTTCGGATTTCTTCGTTCAAGCTTAAGATGAACTTATGCTCGACCCACGCAAGCTCCACCTGCTCCGCGAGCTGGCCAGACGCGGCACGATCACCGCCGTGGCGGAGGCGGTCACGTTCACTCCCTCGGCGGTCTCGCAGCAGCTCAGCGCCCTCGAACGGGAGGCGGGCGTGCCGCTGTTGGAACGCACCGGGCGCACGGTCACGCTCACCCCGGCCGGGCTGCTGCTGGTCGAGCACGCGCAGGCCGTCCTGGAACAGCTCGAACGCGCCTCGGCCGCGCTCGCCGCCGCCCGGGGCGGGCCGTCGGGCCCGCTGCGGATCGGCGCGTTCCCGACGGCCACCCGCGTGCTGCTGCCGCCCGCCCTCGCCCGCCTGGCCGCGGACTGTCCCGGGCTGGAGCCGATGGTGGCCGAGATCGACCCCGCCGACGTCTCGGCGGCGCTGCGGGCGGGCGAGCTCGACGTCGCCCTCGTGCACGAGTACGACTTCGTGCCCCCGGTCACCGACGCCTCCATCGAGACCGAGCCGCTGTTCACCGAGCCGATGTACCTGACCGTCCGGGCCCGCGTCCTCGACGCCCGCGACGACCCGTGGATCATGGGCAAGCCGGGCACTCTCTGCCACACCATGGCGATCAGGGCCTGCCAGGCGGCCGGGTTCGAGCCCCGGGTCCGGCACCACATCGACGACTTCGACACCGTGCTCGCCTTCGCCGCCGCGGGTCAGGGCGTCGCGCTCGTGCCCCGGCTGGCGGCGCTCACCCCGCCGGACGGCGTCCCGCTGACCCGCCTGCCCCTGAGCCGCCGCACGCGCGCGGCCTTCCGCCGCGGCTACGGCGACCATCCTGCGGTCCGCGCGGCCGTCGCCGCCTTCCACACCGCCGCCACCACCCTCCCCCTCTGACCGTGCCGCCCACGGGCTCTCCGAAGGCCCCGCTCGCGTGAGCCGAGTCGCCGGCGCGGGGGCGCCTCCGCGATCAGCGCGTACGGCAGGTCGAGCGCCGTGACGCATTCGGTGACCAGCCGCAGCCGGCGCCGCAGGCGGATCGGCGTCCACGGGCCCAGGTCGATCAGGAGCGCGAGCCGCTTCTCGCCCAGCCACCGGATCGCGGTCTCCACGTCCATGCCGTGCTCGCGGGCCAACTGTCCCGCGACCCAGGACGTGACCCGGCGGCGCGCGGGGCCGCTGTGCGGGAAGGCGCGCGGCGCCAGCAGGACGGGTACGGGGGCGGTGGGCTCGGCTTCGGCACGCCGTAGCAGCTCGGCGCCGAGCGCGTACAGCGCCTGGTGCCCGTCGTGCCGCGTGCCGGTGAGGGTGAGGGCGCCGCCGGCGGCGTCGAAGCGCCGTACCAGGCCGGGATCGGCGGGCGCCTGCCGCAGTCCGGCCCGCACACTCGCGATCAGCTGCTCCCGAACGGCGGTGTCGTGCCCGTCCGGCGGCGGCAGCCCCTCGTCCGGATCGATGCGCCGCACGAACGCGTGGATCGGCGGATTGCTCAGGTCCAGCCCTTCCGCGTGCATCGCGGCCACGAACCGGTTGGACCGGAACCACAGCACCCACGGCAGACCCCCCGTCATCATGTCGCCGACAAGGATGACCGGGGCCATCAGCACCGGCGCCACGACTCCGCCGACCGGGACGCCCAGGAGCAGCAGGCGCACATGACCGGGCACGGCAGGCAGCAGCCCCAGCTCGACGGCCCCGGCGAGCAGGGGGATCGTGAGGAGCGCCGCGAGCACGGACCGGTTCACCCGCGGCCCGTCCGGCGCTCCGGACTGCTCGCCCTCGGCCAGCCTGAGCCACAGAGCGGGCAGCACCATGCACGCGCCGAACGCCGCACCCCACCAGAATGTGCCCGTGAGCTGCGCCGGAGACGTCCCGTCGAACACCAGGAAGACCGCGCCCAGCAGCAACAGGCGCACCGCCAGTTGGGCGCCGAGATCCTTCCGTCGGCCGTGGAAGAGGTCGGCGTAGTCCTGGACCAAGACCCAGTACAGCAGCATGACCAGCACGCGGAGATCCGGGCCGGTCCAGGCGGAGATCTCCGCGGTCGTCCAGCCGAGGGCCGCGAAGGCCGTGCGGAAGACGTTCAGGAGGGGCGCGACGACATCGGGTTCGCCCGTGAGGAACCCGGTCACGGCCGGGATCGCGCCCCCCAGCCCCTGTGCCAAAGGCGCCACCAGCAGGCCCACCGCCACTCCCAGCGGCACGCCGCACAGGCCGTACACGATCCGCCGCCACCGGCCCGCCGTGCCGATCGGACAGCGCGACCGCGGCCGGAGCATGGAGGCGGTCGTCAGCCAGGCGGCCAGCGCCGCCAGGGGCGTCCAGGTGGCCGCCGCCGGCCATCCGTAGCGGTGTGCCAGGGGCAGCCCCAGCCCGGTGAGCACCGCGGCGACGTACACGACCGGCAGGCAAAGACGCCGGACCAGGTCGGCTCTGACCGGCGACAGCGCGATCGACAGGAAGGGCGCGCGGGCGGCCAGGGACAAGGAGCGCAGCGTCCGCACGGGATCGTCACCGGGACGGCGGGCCAGGCCCTGGGCCACGAAACCGGCCAGGAAGCCGTAGCGCGCCGGATGCCGGCCTGCGCCCCGGGCGATCGGCAGCAGCCAGTCCGGCCGAATCAGCAGCTCCCACACGCCGGTGTCGCGGGCGGCGACGGCGAGCAGCTCCGGCGTGAGATGGGCGGCACGGACCGGGCCGGGCAGCGGCAGGATGGCGAACGCCGCCGGCCCCCTGACGGCCGTGGCCGACAGGGCGGCGTAGCTCAGCTCGTACCGCTCGCACAGGTCGGCGAGGAGGGCCAGCAGCGCCTTGCGGCGTCGCTCGGACAACGTGGCCAGGCCGTCGATGAGCAGGGCCGGGCGTCCGGCGCGCAGCCACCGGCCGGCCATGTCGCGCGGGATCCGGTGGTCGGCGGCGATGCGCGCCGCCAGCCAGGCCACCAGCGGATTGCCCGCCCTCTCGCCCCGCCTCCATTCCGGCGTCGGCCTCCAGGAGCCGACATCCACCAGGACGGGCAACCCGCCCGGCACCGCGGCGTCCGGGGGCGCGGCGTCGGCGGGGTGCAGGAGGGCAGCGGCCAGTTCGGCCAGGACGATCCGGCCGCCGCCATCGGGCGGCCCGACGAGCAGCGTCTGCGCCTCCAGCCGGCTCGGCAGGTCAGCGACGGGGATCAGCTCGCCGGGCTTCCGGTCCGGTGAGTGCGGCATCACGAGCATCCCGAGCCGCTCCCGTCCCGCCAGGACGTCGCGGACCCGGGCGGCCAGCAGCGCGTGATCGGCCGGGTAGCCGGCCGCGTCCTCGGCGGCCCGCCGATCGAGCGCGCCGGCGAAATGCTCCTTGATCAGCGGATGGCGGAACCGGTACTGGCCCAGCGTGCCGACCAGCAGGTCGCGCTCGGCGCCGAAGCGCAGGACCGGCATCAGTCGCCACGGCAGCCAGCCGCCCAGCGGCAACGCGATCCGCATGATCAGGTGATGCAGGGCTCTGAGCAAGGGCCTCGGCTCGGTCATCGCGATCGGTGCGAGCCAGGAGGCGGCCAGCGCCAGGATCGCGAGCGACCACAGTCCGGTCTCTCCGTCGAAGTCGCCGGCATCCGTCGTCAGGATCAGCGCCGCGCCCGCCGCCGCGGTCAGCACCGCGACCCGCTTGGTCACCGCGTTCTGCAGGATGCTCCGGCTGGTCACCGCCTCGGGGAAAGGGTCGGCGACGCGCCCGGGGCCGTCCCTCTCCCCCGCACCGGCCGGCGGGACGAGCAGGATGACCGCGGCGACGAGGACCAGCATGGCCAGGAACGCCACCAGCAGGACCGCGTAGATCTCCACATAGGACATGGGCGGGGCGGGCAGCAGGAAGCACGCCGTCACCAGGCTCGCCAGGATGACGCCCGCCACGGCCCTGCCCGCCGGCGTGGGTGAGGCGACGACCTTCCACCCCGCCGCCGCCAGCAGGGCCGACAGCATCAACAACCAGTGGACGGGCCCGGGCAGCGGGCGTGCCAGCTCGGTCAACCCCCACGATGCCAGCCACAGCACGCCGCCCGAGGTGACCCCCAGCGCCGCGCCGGCCGCGTGCACCGCGATCAGGTGCCGCATCCCCGCCGACGGTGAGCCGGGCGCGTACGGCAGTCCGGCGAAGACCTCCCGGGACGCGCCCACCAGCACGGCGATCGCGGCGAAGTAGGCCACGCCACCCACGGCGCTGCCCAGGTGCCGTGCCAGCGGCAGTGCCAGGCCGACCGCCGCCAGGGCCGCTCCCGCCCAGGGCAGGCCGTGCAGCAGCGTCAGAGCCCTCGCCTCGGGGGACGGGACGATCCAGCGGTACACCGTGCGCAGATCGTCCTCCCCGTCCACGGCCGCGAGCCGGCGCAGCGAGCGGCGCGCCCTGGCCGGCGGCATGCGCGGCGACGGACGTGAGGTGATCATGGCCTGCTCGTACAGGGCCAGGAGCTCGCCGGGCAGCGCGCGGCCCGGCAGTCCGGCGGCGGAGCCGCCGGTGCTCGCGTCGGCGGCGATCTGCAACCACAGGGGCGTGGTCACCAGCGCGCCGAGGTCGCTGTCCCGCCGCAACAACGCACGCAGCGCTTCGAAGCGCTCGTCGCCCGCCTCCGCGTAGGCACGCACCTCCTCGATGGTCAGCGCTTCGATGCGGACGGCGCCCTCCAGGCGCAGGCGCGTGTCCAGGCCCTCGTACTCGCCGCTGCGGCAGGTCACGACCACGGGTGGAGCGGCATCGCCCGCATGCAGTTCGTTGACCAGTCGCACCATCACCTCCCGCTCCTCGGGAGGGATCTCGTCCAGGCCGTCGAGCAGCAGCACCAGGGCGCCGTGGGCCAGCCAGCGCTTGGTGACGCCGGCCGGGATCTTGTAGCGGGCCCGCGCGGCCCGCGCGATCCACTCCTTCAGGTCCTCCACCGTCAGCGCCGGCGGTTCGGCGGGCCGCTGCCGGCTGTTGCGCTCCTCCCTCCGCAGCCGCCACCCCCGGGACCAGCCGGAGAGCCGCCGCAGCCACCGCGACCACGGCACGGCCGGCCGTCGGCGGCGGGGCCAGACGTCGCCGCGCAGCCCGGAATGGCTGGCCAGGGCCAGCACGATCGGAACCGGCTCCCGGTCCTCGGGCTCGGCCCGCTCGGCCCGCTCGGCAAGGGCCAGCGCCAGGCGGTGCAGCTCCGTGGTCTTGCCCGCTCCCGGCGCGCCGACCAGCAGCATCGACCCGCGCAGGTCGTCGAACACCGAGACGACCTCCGCCTCCGGCCGTGGCCGAAGCGCCCGGTGCCCGGCGTCCTCCACCGGTGCGAGCACCAGCTCCGGGGCCTCGCGGAAACGCAGGCGCAGGGGCGGAAGCCCGATCTCCAGGCGTTCCGACGCCTCGCGGCGCACGTCGTCCAACGCGCGGGCACGGGCCTTCGACGCCGGCGGGTCACCGTCCTCGGCCGGGGACCGCTCCCCGGTCGCCAGCAGGCGGACCGCCAGCGTCGCGCTGATCACGGTGACGGCCGCCAGCGCCACGTAGGTCAGCCAGGGGCGGGAGGCGAACGGCTCCGGCGGGGGGCCGGCGGTGGCGAAGTTCGTCAGCAGGGCGGACAGCGCGGCCACCCCCACCGCGGCAACGGCCAGGGCGGCGGCCCTCCGGCTGGCTCGACGCCCCGGCATGACCCTCGTCACCCCCGTTCGCGGTCTCGCCTCTCACGGGGTTATCGCGAAGGTGCGCGAAGTGTTGCACGCCAGGCCGTCCGACAGCTCTGTGCCGGTCGGGCGGCGGCCGGGGCGCCTAGCGGGCGGGCCTGCCGAGCAGGCCCTCGGCGAGGGCGGCGAAGCTGCGGGCGAGCCGCGCGCTGTCCCCCGCCCGCAACCGGCTCGCGATCGGCTCCATGTGCAGGGACCCGAGCAGCAGGTGCGCGATCTCGTCCGCGTCCACGTCGGGGCGGCCCTCGGTGATCAGCGCGGTGACGTGCCGGTGCCAGCCGGTGTAGATCGGGTTGGTCTCCCGGGGCTCGGATCTGCTGGTCGCGACCGCGTGCTCGTGCGCCGCCACCAGGTTGCCGTTGCGCGCCGCCAGCTCGGCCACCGCGCCCAGGAAGGCGACCAGCCGCTCGACGGGCGGCGCTCCGGGGCCGAGCGGCGGCGGGCCCTCGGCCACCGCCTTGTCCAGCTCGCGGGCCCGTTCGCTCATCAGCTCCCGCATCAGCCCGGTACGGCTGCCGAACCGGTGGAACACCGTCCCCTTGCCCACGCCGGCGGCCACCGCCACGCGCTCGACGGAGACCTGCTCGGGCGGGTGGCGGCGGAGCAGTTCCTCCGCCGCCCGCAGGATCGCCCGCCTGTTGCGCGCGGCGTCGGCCCGCTCTTGACGTTCCATCCGGTCATTGTTGCCCATGGACAAACTTGACCAGCGGTCCATATATTAACTGGACCAATGGTTCAGATACAGACGGGAACAACCATGCGTGCCATCCAGCTCGACGCCATCGGCGGCCCCGAGACCCTGCGGCCGGTGGACCTGCCCCGCCCGCGTCCCGAGGCCGGCCAGGTCCTCCTCCGCGCGCGGGCGATCGGCGTCAGCTACGCCGAGACGCAGATCCGCTCCGGCGCGCTGCCGTTCCCGCTGCCGCTGCCCGTCGTGCCCGGCGCGGAGGCGGTCGGCGAGGTCGTCGAGCTCGGCGAGGGCGTGGACGACGGCCTGCTCGGCACCGTGCGCGTGGGGGTGACCGGCGGCCTCGGCGCCTACGCGGAGTACGTGGCCATGCCCGCCGCCCTGACCTGCCCCGTCCCCGAGGACGTGCCGCCCCTGGAGGCCCTGGCCGGAGCCGCGCCCGGCGCGATCGCCCTCGCCCTGCTGCACCGGGCGCGGCTCGGCGGCGAGGAGACCGTGCTGGTCGAGGCGGGCGCCAGCGCGGTCGGCGGCTACGTCGTGGCGCACGCCAAGGAGTTCGGGGCGGCCCGGGTGATCGCCACCGCGGGCTCGCCCGCCAAGCGGCAGCGGGCCCTCGACCTGGGCGCCGACCAGGTCCTGGACCACGGCGACCCCGGCTGGCCGGACGCGCTGCCGGACGTCGACGTGGCCTTCGAGTCGATCGGCGGCGCGTCGGCCCGGCGGGTGCTCGACCGGCTCGTGCCCGGCACCGGACGGATGTTGTTCTACGGCATGCTGAGCGGCGAGCCCGCCGCCGTCACGGCCGCCGACCTGATGGAACGCGGCGTGACCGTCGTCGGCTGCAGCGGCCCCGGCTGGGCCGGCCAGGTGTTCGGCACGCACTATCCCGAGATGCTGGCCCGGCTCGGCTCAGGACGCAGCCGCGCCGTCGTCCACGAGACCCTGCCGCTGGCCGAGGCGGCGAAGGCCCACCGGCTCCTGGAGTCGCGCGCGGTCACGGGCCGCGTCCTGCTGGTGCCGTGAGCGGTCACGGGCCGCGTCCTGCTGGTGCCGTGAGCGGCTCAGCGGTCCAGGACGGCGTCCAGCACGGCCGTGGCGCTGACCTGCTCGGCGTTGTAGTCGCCGGCCGTCACCGCGACGACCAGTTCCTCGCCGGGCAGCACGAGCAGCCGCTGGCCGCCGTTCCCGATCGCCTCGGTCCACGGCCGGTCGCCGGTGCTGACGTACCACTGGTAGCCGTAGCGGAAGTCGCCGTCGATGACGACGCGCGGCCGCGTCATCTCGCGCACCCACTGCTCGGGGACGATGCCCAGCCCGCCGCCGAGCACCAGCCGGCCGAGCGCGGCCAGGTCGAGGGGCCGCAGCCGCAGCCCGGCCGCGGCCATCGCCACGCCGTCCGTGCCCTTGACCCACTCGGTTCTGGTGATGCCGAGCGGCTCGAACAGCGCCTTGGCGGCGTACTCCGCCAGCGGTTCGCCGGCGCCCCGCGCGATGAGCCCGCCGAGCAGGGCCGAGGCGCCGCCGCAGTACCGCCACCGCTTCCCGGCCTCCTCGACCACCGGGCGTTCCAGGACGAACCGGTACCGGTCAGGGGCGAGCTCCATCGCGATCTCGCTGTTGGCCGGGCTCGTGTACGGCAGGTCCTCGTTCCAGTCGATCCCGAGCGTCATGGTGAGCGCGTGCGCGACGGTGAGGTGCGCCCGGGCCGGATCAGCCACCAGATCCGGATATTCGGGGAACTGCTCCACCAGCCTCGCGTCCGGCGGCGGCACCAGCCCGTCGCGCAGGGCCACGCCGTACAGCAGCGCGACCACGCTCTTGGTGACCGACCGCACGTCGTGCGGCGTGTCGCGGTCGAACACGACGTGCCGGGGCTCCTCGGTGATCCGCTGGTCGACGCCCGCGCCGTAGTGCTCGACGACGACCTCGCCGCCGCGCATGACCACGACCGCGTGCAGATTGGGCGCCGTGCCGGCCTTCAGGACCGCCTCGACCCGCTCCGCCATTCCCATGATGTCCTCCTAGGCCCGGGGGACATCCTTTCGTACCCGCTCACACGATGTCAGGGTCAAGGGCTGAGAGCGTCCTCAGCGTCTCTCAGGAGCGGCACAGCGACGCGGGAGCAGGCTTGGCCCCATGGAGCAACTCGTGAACAGCCCGGCCGTCGCCCAAGGTCTGCGCAAGGTGGAGGCCAGGATCAGGCGGCTCAGCGGCTCGTCCGCGCTGCCGGGGATCAACGCGGGCGCCGGTCGGATCGTCAGCGCCGGCGGCAAGCGGTTGCGTCCGGCGCTGACGCTGGCGACCTCGCTGGCCCTCGGCAAGGCCCCGGACCGCCGGGTGGTCACGGCCGCCGCGTGCGTCGAGCTGATCCACGCCGGCTCACTCGTGCACGACGACCTCATGGACCGGGCGACCGAGCGGCGCGGCACCCGTACGCTCAACGCCGAGCTGGGCGACGGCAAGGCCCTGGTGATCGGCGACTTCATGCTGGCCAGGGCGGGGCTGGCGGCCATCACCGCGGTGTCCAGGCCGGTCGCCGAGGTGCTCGCGGCCACCGTGGTGGAGCTGGCCGAGGGCCAGTACATGGAGACGAGCGACCTGTTCAACCCGGCCAGGACCAGGGAGAGCGCGCTGCGTTCGATCACCGGCAAGACCGCCGCGCTGTTCCGGGCCGGCTGCCTGGCGGCGGCCGTCTGCGCGCGGGCTTCGACCGAGGACCGGGCGCGCGTGGCGGCGTACGGCGAGAAGTTCGGGCTGATCTTCCAGGTGCTGGACGACCTGCTCGACCTGACCGCCTCCAGCGCCCAGCTCGGCAAGCCGGCCGGCAACGACCTGCGGCAGGGCGTCTACAGCCTGCCGCTGCTCCTGTCCGGCACCGACCTCGGCGACCTGCTCGGCCGCGACATGAGCGACGAGCAGGTGGACGAGGCGCTGCGCCGGCTGCGCGCGGGCGACCTGGTGGCCAACACGCTGGAGTTCTGCCGCGGCCTGGCCTCGGACGCGCTGGCCGCCCTCCCGGTGATCCACGACAGCGAGATCGCGGCCCTGCTGTACGGCCTCCCGACGGCCTACATCGACCACGTCGCGGGGGTGTCGTCGCAGTTGACGGGCGTCAGTTGAGATTTGTTGGAACAATTGGTAGAAATCGCCTCCACAACCCGGCGAATCGCGCTAATACTGGAGTCACGCACTACAGGAGCGCACATGCGAAAGATCCCCCCTCGCATGATGATCCGGGACGACGGGCTTGAGTCCAGTCACTTCCTCCAGCTCGCCGCCGTGGACTTCACCGGCATCTACGCGGTCCACCTGGCCGCGAAGGAAGAACGGCTGAAGATGACCAGGCTCGCCATGAGCCTGTTGTCCGGGCCGTTCCTGGCGGCCATCGCCCTGACCAGCGCCAAGGTGGTGGACCCGCAGAGCCTCACGGACTGGCAGCGCGTGCCGTGGTACCTGTTCGCCCTGGTCACGGCGTTCGGGGTGCTCAGCGTGCTGCCGTTCCTGCGGCTGATCGAGGCGGTCCGCGCGCACGCCAGGACGGCCCGCGCGATCAACAACTTCCGCCTGCTGTACGCCACCAGGCTCAAGGACCGGCTCGGCTGGAGCCCGAACCTGCCGATCGACCCCCGCTTCCCGGAGACGTACGCGCCGCTGGCCTGGCCCGGGATCAACGTGACGACCCTGGCGCTGGCGAACTCGACCTACCTGACGGTGGGCCTGACCGGCCTGTGCGGGCAGGCGCCCGACCTGCTCCTGCTCACCTTCGGCATCCTCCTGGTCACGCTGGTCCACTACGCCGTCTACTACGTGCGCTGCAACGTGACCAGGCGGCGCCGGCCCCCGCGCGACCCCTACGAATACCCGGATCAGGAGACCTGAATGCCCGGCCCCGCGTTATGGGCGTCATGTGGGGAGGCGTGGATGTGGATGATGCGACATGTCTGGACGGCGGGCACACTCGCCGACGACGACCGCGGCCCCGTGATCGAGGCCCCGTCCGTGCTGTTCGAGATCGCCGAGGTGCGGGGCGACGACCCGATCATCGCGCGGTACGGCGACGCCGAGCGGCTGGCCCTCTACAGCAGGAAGTTCAGCGAGGACACGATCGTGCCGCCGTTCAAGTACAGCTACGGCGCCCGGATCAGGGGGCAGCTCGCCTGGGCGGCCGACCTGCTGCGGGTCAAGCCGTACAGCAAGAGCGCGTGGATCTCGCTGACCATCCCCGGCGAGCCGTACGACGCGGTGCCCTGCCTGATCGGCGTGGCGTTCCGGATCCGGGACGGCGCGCTCGCCATGACCGCGACCTTCCGCTCCCAGAACGCCTTCACCAGCTACCTCAACTACCTGCCGCTCGCCGAGGTGCACGCGTCCATGGCCCGCGAGCTGGACCTGGACCGCGGGCCGATGCGGGTGTTCGTGGACGTGCCGCACCTGTACCTGGCCGACAGCACCCAGGTGCTGCGGGTCATGCGGCCCGCGCGGCGGTGAGCGGCGCGGCGATCTCCTCCAGCCCCTTGCGCTCGGCCTTGACCCCGAAGGCCAGCTCGACCAGCCCCGCGACGATCATCACGATGGCGCCGATCGAGAACGCCAGCGCCGTGTCGCCCGGCGCGCCGCTCTCCACCAGCGAGGCGAACACGAGCGGGCCGGCGATGCCGCCGGCGGCCGTGCCGATGGCGAAGAAGAACGCGATGGCCATCGCCCTGGTCTCCATGGGGAAGATCTCGCTCACCGTCAGGTACGCCGCGCTGGCCCCCGCCGAGGCCACGAAGAGCACCACCGACCAGCAGAGGGTCAGCGTCATCGCGGTCAGCGCGCCCTGGTTGAACAGCCAGGCGGTGCCGAGCAGCAGCACCCCGGAGCCGATGTAGGTGGCCGAGATCATGGGAACCCGGCCGACGGTGTCGAAGAGCCTGCCGAGCAGCAGCGGGCCGAGGAAGTTGCCGACCGCGATGATCGCGAAGTAGTAGCCCGTGTGCGAGTCGATCTTGAAGAACGTGGTCAGGATCTGGGCGTAGCCGAAGGTGATCGCGTTGTAGAGGAACGCCTGGCCGATGAAGAGCGACAACCCGAGCACCGTGCGCTTGGGGTAGAGCGCCACCATCGTGTGCGCGATCTTCAGGAAGCCGATCGACCGGCGCTGGTGGATGGTCATCGACTCCTGCGGCTCGGGCAGGTCCCGGCCGATCTGTCGTTCGATGTCGTCCACGATCTGCTCGGCCTCGCGGTCGCGTCCGTGGATGAACAGCCAGCGCGGGCTCTCCGGGACGTTCCTGCGTACCAGCAGGATGGCCAGGCCGAGCACCACGCCCAGCCCGAACGCCACCCGCCAGCCGATGTTGACCGGCAGGTCGTTCAGCAGCGGCACGGTCAGCAGGGCGCCGCCCGCCGCGCCGAGCCAGTAGCTGCCGTTGATGATGATGTCGATGCGTCCCCGGTGGTGGCTCGGGATCAGCTCGTCGATGGCCGAGTTGATGGCCGCGTACTCGCCGCCGATGCCGAAACCGGTCATGAAGCGGAACAGGAAGAACCACCAGGCGTCGAAGGACAGGGCGGTCATCAGCGTCGCCGCGAGGTAGACCACGAGCGTCAGCAGGAACAGCTTCTTCCTGCCGAACCTGTCGGTCAGCCAGCCGAAGAACAGCGCCCCCACGCAGGCCCCGGCCACGTAGAGGGCCGCGGCGAGGCCGGCGACCTGCGCCTGGGTGATGTCCAGGCCGCTGCCGGGCTTGGCGAGCTGCCCGGACAGGTTGCCGACGATGGTGACCTCCAACCCGTCGAGCACCCATACCGTGCCGAGACCGATGACGATCATCCAGTGCCAGCGGGACCACGGCAGCCGGTCCAGCCGTGCGGGCACCTTGGTAGTTACCGTGCCGGTATCCACGTCGCTCATAAGGGCACTTGGGTACCCGGTAAACGGACGGCAAACGTTCCCTACAAGGCAGGTTTTCTGGCCTCGACCAGGGTGGTGCCGAACCAGGGGCCGCCGTACCACAGGCGGGCGCCCAGGTCGCGCCGGCGGATGTCGATCACGCCCAGGTCGCGCAGGGCGTCCTCGTAGTCGGGCGCGTACCGGAAGTCGGCGATCAGCATGAGCCCGCCGGGCCGCAGCACCCGATGGGCCTCCCTGATGGCCTGCCGGCGGCCTTCGGCGGCGGGGATGTTGTGGATCGCCAGGCTCGACACGACGACGTCGAACGCGCCGTCCTCGAACGGCAGGTCGCGCATGTCGCCCGTGACCAGGTCGATCCGGTCGGCGACGCCTTCGGCCGCGGCGTTGGCCAGGGTGACGGCCGCGGCGTTGCCCGACTGGTCCTTCGAGCTCCACAGGTCGACGCCGGCGGCCCGTCCGGAGGTGAGCCGGGCGGCGGCGGCCAGCAGCACCGCGCCGCGCCCGCAGCCGAGGTCGAGCACCCGCTCACCGCCTTCGAGCGGCTCCAGCAGCTCGGCCCAGACGGCGAACTTGCCCCGGCGCGTGGTGTAGAGGTAGCTGGCCGCGCTGGCCAGCGTGTAGAGCCCGCCGAAGGCGAAGGCGATCCCGGCGGCGGGGATGTCCAGCACGAACGAGACCGCCGCGAGAGCCAGCAGGACGATCGCCCCGAAGAGCAGTCCGCCGAGGGCCCACGGTGCGTCGAATCCGTAGCTACCGTGTCGAGTGCTCACGTTCACGTTATATCTCAAGAGGGTCTTGACCGGGAATTGAGCAAACACTTCCCCTTCACCCTCAAATAGCCCGCAACGCAATAACTATGGTGACTTGGATGGGCTGGCATTGGGGGTTTGACCAGGCATGACAGGGAAACAACGCGAATTCGGCCTAGGAGCGAGCATCGCGCTGACGGTGGCGTCGGCCGCGCTGTGGGGGGTGGCGCACCTGGCCACCCACCGTCATCGGATGGGCATCGCCCTCATGGCGGCCTACGTGCTGATGCTCGCCGGCGTCCTGACGGTGGTCACGGCGTTCAGCACCCGTCTGTTGTCGCTGGCGGTCCAGCCCGGCTGGCTCACGGTGCTCACCGTGGCGCTGGTCGGGATCGCGCTGGCGTGGACCGCCGTGATCATCCGGTCGTTCCTGCTCGTCCGTCCCGACTCCTCCGACACGGCCGGACGTTTCCTGACCACCACGCTCGCGGCCGCCCTCTGCGCGCTCGTCCTGGCCCCCACCGCGTACGCCACCCGCATGGCCTACCTGTCCCGCGACGTCGTCAGCCACGTCTTCGCCACCACCACCGGCAGCGCCCCCGTCGTCGCCCAGGACCCGTGGAACGGCGCGAAGCGCGTCAACTTCCTGCTGATCGGCGCGGACGCCGCCCCCGGCCGCCCCGGCGTGCGCACCGACAGCATGACCGTGGCCAGCGTGGACACCGAGACCGGCGCCACCACCCTGTTCGGCCTGCCGCGCAACCTGCAGCGGGTCCAGCTCCCGCACGGCCCGGCCAGGAGCCGCTTCCCCTTCGGCTTCACCGGCGACGGCCCCAGCACCCCCGGCCTGCTCAACGAGATCTTCCAGTACGCCGAGGACCACCCGGAGATGGTCCCCGGCGTGGGCAAGGGCAAGCGCGGCCCGTCGCTGCTCAAGCGCACCGTCAGCGACATCCTCGGCATCCCGGTCGACTACTACGCCATGGTCGACATGAAGGGCTTCGCCGAGATCGTCGATGCGATGGGCGGCGTCCGGGTCACCGTCAAGGACCCCATCGTGTACGGCAGGTACCGCGAGGGCCTGCTGCCCGCCGGCACCCGCAAGCTGTCCGGCGAGGAGGCCCTCTGGTACGGCCGCTCCCGCACCGACAGCGACGACTACGTCCGCATGGGCCGCCAGAAGTGCCTGCTCAACGCGGTGGCCAAGCAGGCCGATCCGATGACCGTGCTCAAGAGCTTCGAGAAGCTGGCCGCGGCCACCAAGCGGGCCATCTCCAGCGACGTGCCCCAGGACCTGCTGCCTGCCCTGATCGAGCTGTCGGACAAGGTGAAGGACACCAGGATCCGGAGCCTCAGCTTCGTCCCGCCGCTGATCAGCACCGTCACGCCCGACTGGTACCTGATCAGGCGCAAGGTCTCCGAGGCCCTGGACGAGCGCCCGGCCAACCGGTCGGCGAGCGCGCACCACTCCGCCGCCCCGACCCAGGACCCGGAGACCCCGGTCAACCTGGACGCCGCCTGCGGCTGACTCTCACTTTCCCGACAGCCATCTCCCGAGCACGGAGTGTGGCATGATGGTGCGCGAGCCCAACGGAAACGATTTTCATCGTCATTTCAGGAGCGCACGTGAGAGTGGCATTCGTCGGCAAGGGCGGCAGCGGGAAGACGACGATCTCGGCGCTGTTCGCGCGGCACGTGGCGGCCCAGGGCGACCCGGTGGTCGTCATGGACGCCGACATCAACCAGCACCTGGCCCTGGTGCTCGGCCTCGACGCCCAGCCCGAGCCGCTCGGGGCCCACCTCACCGAGATCAAAGACCTGCTGCGCGGCGACAACCCGCGCATCGCCTCGGCCGAGACCATGGTCAAGACCACCCCGCCGGGCCGCGGCTCGCGCCTGCTCCGCTTCGACGACCTGGCCGCGCTCGACTACGCCGTGACCACCCCTCATGGCCTGCGCCTGCTGGCCACCGGCCCGTTCGACGACGACGACCTCGGCGTGGCCTGCTACCACTCGAAGGTCGGCGCGGTGGAGCTGCTGCTCAACCACCTGGTCGACGGCCAGGGCGAATACGTCGTGGTCGACATGACCGCCGGCTCCGACTCCTTCGCCTCCGGGCTGTTCACCCGGTTCGACCTGACCTTCCTCGTCGCCGAGCCGACCAGGCAGGGCGTGAGCGTCTACCAGCAGTACCGCGACCACGCCGCCAAGTACGACGTCGCGCTCGCCGTGGTCGGCAACAAGGTCCACGGCCCGTCCGACGTGGAGTTCCTCCGCGCGCACGTGGGCGACGACCTGCTGACCTGGATGGAGCACTCCTCGGCGGTGCGCGCCATGGAGCAGGGCCGCCACTTCACGCTCGACGACCTGGAGCCGGCCAACACCGAGGCGCTGGCCGTCCTACGCAAGACCCTCGACGCGCAGGAGAAGGACTGGCCGCGCTTCGGCCGCCAGACCGCCGAGTTCCACCTGCGCAACGCCCGCGCGTGGGCCAACGCCCGAACGGGAGCCGACCTGGCCGAGCAGATCGATCCTGACTTCGTCTACGGCCCCTAAAACGCACCTCCAGGCCTCTGGAGCTACCCACTTCCCCCACATAACGTCAGATTCGATCCCCTTCGAGAGGAGACAGCATGTCGCTGACCGTCCCGAACGATCTGCTGGACCAGGCCCGAGCCGGAGACGTGGACGACGCCGCGTTCGTCGCCTGCGTCCGCGACTCACTCCCCTACGCGTGGTCGCTGATCAGCGAGCTGGTCGCCGAGCGCGCGCAGAGCGGAGCCGAGTTCGCCGACAACCAGGTGCCACCGCCGTCCGAGGAGGCACGCGGCCAGCTCCTGCGGTGTCTGGCGAGCGACGCGATGCGCGGCGCGCTCGAACGCCACTTCGGCGTACGGCTGGCCTTCCAGAACTGCCACCGGGTCGCCGTCTTCGACCCGTCGGCCACCAAGGCCCTCGACGAGTTCGTCACCCCACGGGCCCAGATCCTCAACCAGAAACCGGAGCTGGTCGACTGCTGAACCCACGGGCGAGCCGGGCCGTCCCGGCTCGCCCGTCAGCCCGCCAACAGGGGGAGGACCTCGGCGCCGATGCGGCGCACGTCCTCCAGGGCCCGCCGGTGGTCGCCGATGCCCTCCACGGTCAGGATGACGTGCTCGATCCCGGTGCTCTCGGCCGTGCGCCGCAGCACCTCGGTGCAGTGGGCCGGCGAGCCGACCGGATGGATGCGTGTCAGCAGGTCGACGTAGGCGGCGACGTCCCGCGAGGGGCGCGGCCGGCCGTCCACCGGCAGGTATCCGGCCAGCCCGGGGCCCAGCCAAGCGGGCATCGACTGCTTCAGCTCCCGGACGGCCGCCTCCGTCGAGTCGGCCACGTGCGCCACCCCGGCCGCCAGGTGCCCCACGGGGCTCCCGCCCCGCGCGACGTGCTCGGCGACCAGCAGGGCCTTGTCGTGGTCGCCGATGTGCATGCCGAGCAGCATCGGCAGCCCGCGCTCGGCCGCCAGCGCCACCGTCGAGCCCGACGTGCACGCCACCACGGGCCGCAGCCGGGCCCGCGGCACCAGGGCGACCTCCCTGAACCGGAAGAACTCCCCCTCGGCCGCCACCGACCCCGCGGACAGGGCCTCGACCAGCAGGTCCAGCGACTCGGCGAAGCCCCGCTCGAACCGGTCGAGCCCGGTGCCGAACACCTCCAGGTCGACCCACGGGCCGCCCCTGCCGACGCCGGGCGTGAACCGCCCGCCCGACAGGTGGTGGAGCATCGCCGCCTGCTCGGCCAGCGCCACGGGATGCTGGGACGACAACACGCTGACCGCCGTGCCGAGCCCGATCCGGCTGGTACGCCCCGCCGCCACGGCGGCCAGCGTGACCGCCGACGGGCACACGCCGTAGGACATGAAGTGGTGCTCGGCGATCCAGGCGTCGTGGAACCCGGCCGCCTCGGCGGCCTCGATCAGCTCCACCGAGTTCCGCAGGACCTGCCCTGGATCCTGGCCGGGAAAGCAGGCCGCGATGACGAAGACCCCGATCCGCACTCCCCCGATCCTACGGCTCAGCCGAAGAGCGCGGCCTGCCCTTCACCCACGAGCGGATCCCTGACCTGCTTCAGATGCCGCCATTGCGGCAGGTCGTCCAGGTAGGACCAGGAGAGCCGGTGGTGCGGTGTGGGGCCGAGCCGGGCCAGGGCGTCCTGGTGCGCGGGCGAGGGGTATCCGGCGTTCTCCGCGAAGCCGTACTCCTCATGCCCGATCGTGCCCATGTAGGCGTCCCGCCGCACCTTGGCCAGGACCGAGGCCGCCGCGACCGAGACGCTGGCCGCGTCGCCCTTGATCTCCAGGCGGACCGGCCAGGGTGCGCCGATGTAGTCGTGCTTGCCGTCGAGGATCACGGCGTCGGGGCGCACCGGCAGGGCTTCCAGCGCCCGGCGGGCGGCCCTGCGCAGCGCCTCGGTCATGCCGAGCGCGTCGATCTCGGCGTGGCTCGCCTCGCCGAACCCGATGCCGGCCGCCCATGCGGTCAGCTCGCCGGCCAGCGGGCCGCGCTTGGCGGCCGAGACCTGCTTGGAGTCGGTCAGGCCGGGCGGCGGCTCGGACAGATCGGTCACGACGGCGCAGACCGTCACCGGCCCCGCCCACGCGCCCCTGCCCACCTCGTCGACGCCCGCGACCGTGTGGGTGCTCGGCATGGACAGCAGGAGCTGCTCGATCTCGTACGTCGGCGCCATGGGCGAGACGCTACCGCTCGGCCGGGGTCACCGGCTCCAGATCACCGGCGATGTACCGGGCGGCCACGTGGATCGCCCGCAACGTCACCGACACCGACGGCCGGTGCACGCTGGACCTGCGGGCGACCGCGATCACGTCGCGGCCGACCGGGTTGCCGGGGAACTCCCTGACCGCCAGGCCGCGCACCCCGGCGGCCAGCGCGAGCGCGGGCACCGCGGCGATGCCGATGCCCTTGGCGACGAGGGACAGGATCGTCCCGAGCCCCTCGAACTCCCAGGGCGTCGGCCGGGTGCCGCCGACGTCCACGAACAGCCGGTCCACGGCCAGGCGCGAGGGCTCGCCGTCGGGGGTGGCCATCCACGGCTCGTCGCGCAGCTCGCGCAGGTCGAGCGGCACTCCGGGGTCGGCCAGCCGGTGCCTGCGCGGCACGACGAGCACGATGGGGTCGCGCAGCAGGGGGAAGACCCGCAGGCTGTCACTCTCGCGGACCGACCCGTACCAGTCGTCGACGAGGGCGATGTCCACCTCCCCCGACTGGACCTCCCGCATGCCCCGCCCCGACCTGCTCTGCCCCAGGCGGAGCGTCAGCTCGGTGTGGCGGCGCAGCGAACGCGCGAGCGCCGGCGCGAATGCCACGGCCGCTGTGGGGAAGGCGGTGACGACGACGCGCCCCGAGGGGGTGCCCGCATGGGCGGAGAGGTCGGACTCGGCCTCCTCGACCATTGACAGGATGCGTTCTGCGTGCTGGACGAGCCGGCGTCCGGCGTCGGTCAGCTCCGCGCTGCGCGCGGTTCTGTCGATCAGCGCGGTGCCGGTCTCCCGTTCCAGCGCCGCGAGCTGCTGGGAGACGGCCGAGGGGCTGTAGCCCAGCGACTCGGCGGCGGCCGCGATGCTGCCCCGGCGAGCGAACTCACAGATCAGCGCCAGACGCCGGAATTCGAGCATCAGACTTCCTTACACCTACCCACAAAAAGCCTCGCTTGTACTGATGCCTTCATACAACCACCCTGGGAACGTGACAAACATGACCGTGACCTTGTCCGCCACCTTGGCGGCGAACGAAGACATCGAACGAAGACGGCGCGCCGGGGAACGCGTGCTGCACCTGGCCTTCGGTGAGGCCGGTCTGCCCGTCCACCCGGCGCTGCGCGACAGGCTGGCCGCCGCTTCCGAGCGCAACGGCTACGGGCCGGTCGCGGGCGCGTCCGGGCTGCGGGCCGCGGCGGCGGGCTACTGGGCACGACGGGGGCTCCTGACCGACCCCGAGCTGGTCGTCTGCGGACCTGGCAGCAAGTCGCTGCTGTACGGCCTGCTCCTGGCGATCGGCGGCGACATCGTTCTGCCCATGCCGAGCTGGGTCAGCTACGCCGCGCAGGCCGATCTGGTGGGCTCCCGTCCCATCCTGGTGCCCGCACCGCCAGGAGAGGGCGGGGTGCCCGACCCCGACCTGGTCGTCGCGGCGGTCCGCCGGGCCCGGTCGGCGGGCAGGACGGTCAGCTCCCTGCTGGTCACGCTGCCCGACAACCCGACCGGCCGGCTGGCCACGCCGCAGACCGTCGCCCGCCTGGCGGCCGTGGCGCGCGAGCTGGACCTGATCGTGATCTCCGACGAGATCTACCGCGACCTGGTCCACGACGAGTCGGCCGGCTACACCTCGCCGGCCGACCTCGCGCCCGAGCGCACGATCATCACCACCGGGCTGAGCAAGAGTCTGGCGCTCGGCGGATGGCGGATCGGCGTGGCCCGGCTGCCCGAGGGCGCGCACGCGCTGCGCACCCGGCTGCTGGCGGTGGCCAGCGAGATCTGGTCGGCGCCGGCCGCGCCCGTCCAGGAGGCCGCGTCCTACGCCTTCGACGAGCCGCGCGAGCTGACCGACCGGGTCGCCGGCAGCCGGAGGTTGCACGGCATCGTGGCGCGGGCCGTCCACGAGCGGTTCACGGAGATCGGCGCCTCGGTGCCGCGACCTCAGGGAGGCTTCTACCTCTATCCCGACCTGAGCCACCTCAGGCTCGGCGGCTCCGCCGAGATCACCCGGATCCTGCTGGACGAGCACGGCATCGGCGTCCTGCCCGGACACGCCTTCGGCGACGACCCGTCGGCCGCCCGGGTACGCGTGGCGGTGAGCCTGCTCTACGGCGACTCACCCGAAGAACGACTGACCGCGCTGAACAGCGCAGATCCCCTTCAACTGCCATGGATCGCAGCGAATCTGAACCATCTGTCCATGGGTCTGAAGGAGCTCGCTCTGGTCCGTCACGGCGTCGTGGGTGAACGTCACCCGGCGCTGGTGCCGGCACCATGTCACGGTTAGGCGAATCTTTCCCCAAGAGCTGGTTTACCATCCACCAAATCAGCCCTCTGACCTGCGGAAACACCGCACATCCAGAAACCCGGGAAAGATGGCTTCGAGAGCCTGGTTACGCGCGCGCCGCGCGAGCCTCATCATGTGCTCATGCCCGCTCTTGTCACCTTGTCCGGGCGCTCCGTGCGCCTGGAACCTCTCAGCCACGCGGTGATCGACGATCTCGTCGCCGCGGCGAGTGAAGACCGCTCCACTTACGCCTTCACTCGCGTCCCGGACGGCCGGGACGAGATGGTCTCCTATGTGGAGGCCGCCATGGCTGAGCAGGCGGAGGGCCGCACGCTGCCCTTCGCCATCCGGTGGCTGAACACCGACCGCGTGGTCGGTGCCACCCGTCTCATGCACCTGGAGTACTGGCAGGGCCCCATGCCCTGGCCTCCGGGTACACGGGGTGCGGTGGGCGACATCCCGTCCGTGGCGGACATCGGTTACACCTGGCTGGGCGCCTGCGCCCAGGGCACCGGAGTCAACCGGGAGAGCAAGTTCCTCATGCTCTCACTCGCTTTCGAGACCTGGAACGTCCACCGCATCACACTCAAGGCAGATGTCAGGAACGTCCGATCCCGGGCCGCCATCGAGGCCCTCGGCGCACACTTCGACGGGGTGCGGCGAGCGGATAGCCGAGGCGCCGACAACACGGTCCGAGATACGGCCTTCTACTCGATCCTGAACTCCGAATGGCCGCTCGTCCGAGAACGGCTGGCCATGCGGCTCGGACTGGTAGAGGCAGCGTAGGAACATCGGCAACGGCCCCGCCCATACTTTCCGGGCGGGGCCTGTATTTTTCTGCGTCCCCATCGGCTCTACATGACACGCCCCCGTGTCGGTGCGCCATGTACGGCCTGCCATCAGCATGCGGAGGCACGGTCAACACCTGATCAAAGGCGGATCAACGGTTCGTTCCGGCGATCAGCCCAGTTCTAGGTGGTAAGCGGTACTGGATCTATCATTTGGACACAAATCGTTCCATTGCCCGGGAGACAGACGGCATGGCTGGTCAGAGCGTTGAGGGCGGGCTGCGGTTCGCCGTGCTCGGTCCCGTCCGCGCGTGGCGCGAGGGGCAGGAACTCGACCTGGGCACCCCGCTGCAACGTTCGATCCTCGGCATGCTGCTCCTGCGGGAGGGCCGCGCGGTCACCCCCGCCGAGATGATCGACGCCGTCTGGGGCGAGGACGCGCCGCCCCGCGCCCTGGGCGCGCTGCGCACCTACGTCTCCCGCCTGCGCACGGTGCTCGAACCCGACAGGCCCGCCCGCTCCCGTCCGGAGCTGCTGACCTCCATCGGCCGGGGCTACGCGCTCCGCCTGCCCGACGACGCCCTCGACCTGACCCGCTTCGAACGCGGCATCGCCGAGGCCGAGGCCGCCCGCAAGGCCGGCCGGCTCTCCGCCGCCGCCGAGGGCATGCGGGCCGCGCTGACCCTGTTCGAGGGCGAGCCGCTGGCCGGCGCCGTCGGCCCGTACGCCGAGCACCAGCGCGACCGCCTGGCCGAACGCCGCGTCAGCGTCATCGAGACGCTCATGGACCTCGACCTGGAGCTGGGCGGGCACGCCGCCGTCGTGTCCGAGCTGATCGCGCTCACCGCCGAGCACCCCCTGCGCGAACGCCTGCGCGCCCAGCTCATGCTCGCCTACTACCGCTGCGGACGGCAGGGCGACGCCCTCAACGTGTTCACCGAGACCCGCCAGGCGCTGATCGACGAGCTCGGCATCGAGCCCGGCAGCGAGCTGACCGCGCTCCACCAGCGCATCCTGGCCGCCGACCCGGCGCTCACCCTCGTGCCGCCGCCCGCCGTCCCGGCCGAGCAGGCCGCCGGCGTGCCCGCGGCCGAGGAGGAGCCGCCCGCGCTCGAACTGCCCCGCCCGGCGCAGCTCCCGGCCGCCGTCGGCGACTTCACCGGGCGCAAGGAGGTGGCCGTCCGCGTCCACACCCTGCTGTCCGCGCAGTCGTCGGCCGAGGGCGTGCCGGTGGTGGCGTTGTGCGGCATCGGCGGCGTCGGCAAGACCACGCTGGCCGTCCACGTGGCGCACGCGGCCGACGACCTGTTCCCCGACGGCCAGCTCTACGCCGACCTGCGCGGTCACAGCGACGAGGTGACCGCTCCGGAGTCGGCGCTCGGCGGCTTCCTGCGCGCGCTCGGCATCCCGCCCGACGTCATCCCCGACGGCCTGGCCGAACGGTCGGCGCTCTACCGCTCGCTGCTGTCCGACCGGCGCATCCTCGTGCTGCTGGACAACGCCCGCGACGCCGACCAGGTCAGCCCGCTGCTGCCGGGCTCGCCGGGCTGCGCGACGATCGTCACCAGCCGGGCCAAGCTGGCCGACCTGCCCGCGGCCCGGCTGATCGACCTCGACGTCATGGAGCCGGACGAGGCGCTGTCGCTGTTCGCCTCCGTCGCCGGGCCCGAGCGGGTGGCCGCCGAGCACGGCGCCGCCATGGACGTGGTCGCCGCCTGCGGTTTCCTGCCGCTGGCCGTCCGGATCGTGGCCGCCCGCCTGGCCGCCCGCCCCTCCTGGACGGTCGCTTCCCTGGTGCCCAGGCTGGCCGACGAGCAGCGCCGCCTCGACGAGCTGCGCGTGGGCAACCTGGCGGTCGAGGCCACCTTCGCGCTCGGTTACGGCCAGCTCGAACCGGCCCAGGCCCGCGCGTTCCGCCTGCTGTCCCTGCCGAAGGGCCCCGACATCTCGATCGGGGCCGCCGCGGCCGTCCTGGCGATGAACGTGTACGAGGCCGAGGAACTGCTGGAGTCGCTGGTCGACATGAGCCTCCTGGAGGCCACCGCGCCCGGCCGCTACCGCTTCCACGACCTGCTCAGGCTGTTCGCCAGGCGCGTCCTGGACAAGACCGAGCGCCCGCAGGACAAGACGCTGGCGCTGCGCCGGCTGCTCGGCTTCTACCTGGCCTCGTCCCGGTCGGCCCACCGGCTGGCCTACGAGGGCAGCATGATCCCCGACAACCTGGCGGTGGTCGGCAGCGGGCTCACCTTCACCACCGTCGACGAGGCCGTGGCCTGGCTGATCTCCGAGGGCGACTCGCTGTTCGCGGCCATCAACCAGGCCGCGACCACGTCCACAGCCGGAGAGCAGCTCCTGCCCGCCGCCGACATGCTGGTGGCCATGGAACCGCTGCTGGAGGCCGGTACCCACACCCGCGAGTTCGACCAGGGCACCCGCGCGGTGCTGGCCGCCGCGCTGGGCCTGGGCGACGAGGCGAGCGAGCTGCGCTCCCGGTACGTGCTGGGCCGGGTGCTGTTCGCCGGCAACCAGCTCTCGGAGTCCGAGGCCCACTTCCGCCGCGTGTACGAGCTCTCCGACGCCCGCGGCGAGAAGATCGTCACCGGCGAGGTGCTCAACGCGCTGGCCGTCGTCGTGGGCCGGCAGCGCCGCCACACCGAGGCTCTCACCCTGTTCGACGCCGCCTCCCGCTACTACCGGGAGAACGGCGTCCCAGCCGGCGAGGCCCTGGTGCTCAGCTACTCGGCCCGCGACCACCTGGGCCTCGGCCACGCCGACGACGCCATCGCCGCAGCGGAGAAGGGCCTGGCCATCTTCACCGAGATCGGCAGCGGCGCCGGCACCGCCCGCGCCCGCTACCACCTGGGCATCGTGCTCAGCCGGGTCGGCCGGCTCACCGAGGCGGTGCACCACCACGCCGAGTGCCTGGCCTTCTTCCGCTCCAGCAAGCAGCGGGTCTGGGAGCAGCGCGTGTGCTCCCGGCTGGCCGAGACGTTCATCGCCGCCGGGCGCTACCCCGACGCCGTACGCCACGCCGAGCAGGCGCTCCTGGTCTCGCGCGAGATCGGCCACCCCTACGGAGAGGCGCTCTCGCTCACCGTGCTCGGCCGGGCGCTACGCGGACTGGGCAGCTCCGCCCGGAGCCTCGACTGCCTCAGGCAGGCCTACGACGTCTTCACCCGGCTCGGCGCCCCCGAGGCCGGCGACCTGAAGCTCCTGCTGGACAGCGTCGCCGTCGAACGGTCCGTCGTCGAGTCCTGAGTACAGCTCGTCGTCCAGACGTGTCATCCACACATGGTTGATCAAGGCTGTCCTTAGTCAATGCCGATGGCAGCCCGGCCGGTCATCCTGACCGCCACGCGTCGCCAGGGGGCCCGGTCATCCGGATGCTTCGCGTGACGGCTAGCCGCCTCACACGGACGACCGGCCGGGACTTGACGCGGACCTTCGAACCCCCCAGGCCCGCGTCTCGGTCAGAAGCCTCCACCGGCGCGGTCAACGTCGGATCAACGGTGAATCAAAGCAGGAAATAACCCTCGGCGATGAGCGGCCGGACCGCGTCGGCGTTGGGGATCTCGCCGTCGCCGACCAGCTCGGCGATCACGTTGAGCAGCGGCCCGAGCGCCAGCTCGCCGTCGCACACGCCGGCCAGGGCGGCCTCGACGGTGCCGACCTCCCTGCTGCGCCGCAGCCCCTGCGTCTGGCGCAGCACGATGCGGATCGGGTCCTCGGCGCCGGGCAGGCCGACGCGTTCGTCCAGCACGCCTTCGGCCGTGCGCAGCAGCGCCGCGTCGAGGTCGGCGGCGCGGTGGGCGGCGGCGATGGAGTCGAGCACGTCGTCGACGTAGTCGCCGACCGGCAGGGCCACCTGGTGGGGCAGGTGCTCCACGCGCACGACCGGGTCGAGGGTGCCGGAGTTGCGCATGGTGATCCAGCCGAAGCCGATGCCCTCGACCTTGCGCTCGTCGAACCAGGCCAGCCACCGGTCGTAGTGGTCGGTGTAGCCCTTGGTGCCCTGCTCGGCCGCGTCCTTGAGCCACAGCTCGACGTATTCGGCCGGGTCCTGCACGTCACGCTGGACGACCCAGGCGTCGCAGCCGGTCTCGCGCAGCCAGCCGCCGACCCGGTCGTGCCAGTCTTCGCCCTCGACGTGCAGCCAGTTGGCCAGGAAGTGGGCCTGCCCGCCGGGCGCGAGGTGGCGCGGGGTGCGCCGGACCAGGTCACGGCAGAAGTCGTCGGCCTCGCCGCCGGACTCGCGGTAGGTCAGCGTGCGCTCGGCCCCGGGGGCGATGACGAACGGCGGGTTGCTGACGACCAGGTCGAACAGCTCGCCCTCGACCGGCTCGAACATCGACCCCACCCGCGCGTCGACGCCGCTCACGCCGGACAGCTGCCAGCTCAGCCGGGCCAGCTCCACGGCGCGCGGGTTGAGGTCGGTGGCCACCACCTGCTCGGCCCGCCCGTCGAGGTGGAGCACCTGGACGCCGCAGCCCGTGCCGAGGTCGAGCGCGCGCGTGACGGGCCGGCGGCTGACGAGCTGGGCCAGGTTGGCCGAGGCGCCCCCGGCCCCCACGACGTGGTCGGCCCGCAGCGCCGGGTCGCCGGGCCGGACCTTGCGGTCGGAGACCACGTAGCCGCCGGTCTCCCACGGCTGCAGGTGCACGGTCGCCCTGATCAGGTCGCCGTCGGCCGACACCAGCCCCGACTCCAGGACGGCGGCCGGCACGGATCTGGCCGGCACCGGCACGCCGAGCCACCAGAGCCTGATCAGGACGCCCAAGGGGTCGCCGTCGGCGGTCGCCCGCAGGGCCGGGACGAGCTCCTCCCGCGCCAGGGCCGAGGCCGCCATGGCGCCGAGCCGGTCGCGGACGCCGTCGATCGTGTAGCCGGTTTCGAGGAGGTGATGGCGCAGTCGTTCCACGGACACCATCCTTTCACCAGCCACCGACAGTGCTCATACTGTTACTTACGCGCCCAAGTGTTCTGCAAGCCATGGACAAGTGGGTGGCGGTATCTCTAGGGGTGCACGACGCCGTACCGAGGAGCGCGCCCCCATGCTGATCCCCTGCTTGGCCTGCGAGTCGCGATTCGGGCCCGACGAGTACTTCAACGCCTGCTCCGACTACAACCGGGGCCTGGACCTGGTCTCGTGGACCTGCCCGCGCTGCGGCAACCGCGACGACCTGCGCGTGCTGCCCGGCGAGCTGGGGTTCGGCTACCCCTCGCGCGGCAGGTTCGACGTGCACGACCGGCTGCGCGTGCCCGGCCTGCGCAGGCAGCGCGGCGACCTGCGGCTGGACATCTCCCTCGACCGCTCCCGCTGGCAGGTCAGGACGCGGATCCGGCAACCGGCCTGACCGGCGCGCACGCGTACGCGGGCGGCTCGCCCCTCAGCAGTCGCGCGATGTCCTCCACCAGCGCCTCCGCCAGCTCCTCCAGGCTCTCCCCGGTGGCCTCGCCGAGCCTGGGCGTGAGCACCACGTTCGGCAGCCTGGTCAGCGGGTGGGCCGGATCGAGCCATTCGCCCTCGAAGTGGTCGAGCCCGGCGCCGCCCACCTGGCCCTGGCGCAGCGCGTCCACCAGGGCGGTCAGGTCGTGCAGGGCGCCGCGCGAGGTGTTGAGGTAGATCGCGCCCTGGCGCATCGCGCCGAACTCGCTGTAGCCGAACAGGCCCCTCGTGTCCGGGGTCAGCGGCACGTGCAGCGACACCACGTCGGCCTCGGCCAGCAGCGCGGGCAGGGTGTGCGTGGCCTCGGGGACGTACGGGTCGCAGGTGACCACCCGCATGCCCAGCCCCTGGCAGCGCCAGCGCATGGCCCGGCCCACCCGGCCGAGGCCGACGATGCCGAACGTGCGTCCGGTGAGCCGTCTGCCGCGGTGGCGCTGGGCGGGGGGCACCCTGCCGCGATGGGCACGGCCCCTGCGCACTTCGCGGTCGGCGGTGACGATGTTCCTGCTGACCGCGAACAGCAGCGCGAGCGTCAGCTCGGCCACCGCCTCGGGGTCGCGGTCGGGGGCGTGCAGGACGGTGACCCCGCGCTCGGCGGCCAGGCGCAGGTCGACCCCCGTGGGGGCGCCCAGGCTGGCCACGATGTCGATGTGGAGTCCGAGCACCGAGGTGCGAACCTGGTCGCCGTCGGTGATGAGCACGTTCGCGCCGGTCTCGATGACCAGGTCGGCGAGCTGCTCGTCGGTGAAGCCGACGCTCGGCCGGGGAGGAGCCTCGGCCACGTCGGCGACCTCGCCCAGACGGGCGAGCGCGCTCTCCGGCAGGTCGGGCAGCACGAGCGCCCGAGGTCTTCTCACATTTGGACAATAACACCACAGACGGTGCTCAGATCATTGCTCCCCGCGCTGGCGGAGACTCTGCCAGGCCGCCTCGCCCAGGCCCTTGATCTCTTCCTCGGTCGGGGTGTGCGCCCCGGCGAACCACAGGCGGCACATCTCCTGCGCCGGCCCCAGCCACAGGACGTAGCACATGGTGGCGTGGACGGGCTGGAGCTGCCCGTTCTTCATGTGCGGCTTCCACCAGTCGGAGACCTGGCGGAAGAACGCGCGCCTGGCCTCGGCCACCTCGGCGCCGCCCGGCTCGTGCTTGCGCGGCGGGCGCTCGCTGACCAGGATCCTGGCCCGCTCGGGGTGCTCGCCGGCCCAGCGCATGTGGAAGGCGACCACGGCCTCGATGCCGGCGCGGGCGTCGTCGTGCCGGACCAGCTCGGCGAGGAACTCCTGCTGGTAGGCGTCGAGGATCTCGGCGTACAGGACGCCGTAGACGTGTTCCTTGCTGGCGAAGTGGTGGTAGAAGCTGCCGACGCTTACACCGCTCTCCTCGCGCAGACTGGCCAGCGTGGTGGCCGAGACACCGTCCTGGCTGAAGCGGCGGAGGGCGCCCTCGATGATGCGGGTGCGGCCGTCGCGTCCGTTCTTGACACTCTTCACACTGTCAATGGTGTGCTACCAGAACCTTGTTCCGCAAATACTCCGGCCAGATCGATCATAGCGGTCACCTCGACCGTCCCCGACGCGACCTTCATCTCGGCGTCCGGCCACAGCCTGCGGACGAGCCTGAGCACCCGCCGGTTCTCGCCCATCACGTCCATCCCGACCGTACGCGCGCCCCGCACGGCGGCCCTGAGCAGCAAGGTGTCGACGAGCCGCGGGCCGAGCCCGTTCCCCTGCCAGCGGTCGGCCACCACGACGGCCACTTCGACGTCGGCGCAGCCGCCGCGGTAGCTCATGGCGTGCCCGACGATCTCGTCCCCGGCGGTGACGACGAGCGCGTCGCGGCGTTCGTCCAGGGTCAGCAGGGCGCGTACGAGGTGGGCGGCCGGGACGGTCAGGGCGGTGAAGAAGCGCAGCGTCTGGGTGTGCAGCGACAACCCCGTCAGGAAGCGTCTGATCCGTTCCTCGTCGTCCGGGCGGACCGGGCGGATCTGGGTTCCGTGCATAGACTCAGCCTGCTCCGCAGAGCTGAGTCTGTCAATCGAACTCAGATATAATACGAAGATGAGCGTGCCGTTCCGATTGGGCTTCCGGGTGGACAACTGCTCGATCGAGCGCACCCTGGACATCGTCGGCGAGAAGTGGACCTTCCTGGTGCTGCGCGAGGCGTTCAGCGGCGTGCGCAGGTTCGCCGACATGCAGGCGGTCACCGGCGCCCCCCGCCAGGTGCTCAGCGCGCGCCTGGCCCGGCTGGTCGACGAGGGCCTGCTGCGCAAGGTGCCCTACCGCGAACCCGGCCAGCGCCAGCGCGACGAATACCGGCTGACCGACAAGGGCCGCGACCTCTATCCGCTGCTCGTCGCGCTCATGCACTGGGGTGACAAATACCTGGCCGACGAGGAGGGCCCGCCGGTGCTGCTCACCCACCGCGACTGCGGCGCCCCCATCGAGCTGCGCTTCCGCTGCGCAGAAGGCCACGAAGTGGCCGGGCCGCGCGAGGTCACGCCGGTCCCCGGCCCGGGCCCCGGGCTGCGCACCGTCTGAGCGGGCGAGCCGCGTGAGCGAGCACCCGACCCCTGAGCGGGCGAGCCGCGTGAGCGAGCACCCGACCCGGTGCCTAACCTTGAAGGCGTGTACCGGTTCCTGCTGACGCCCCGATGGCTGGCGCTCCACGTCGTGGTGCTGCTGGTCATCCCCGCCTTCGTGTTCCTGGGCAGGTGGCAGTTCGGGCGTTTCGAGGAGCGGTCCGACAACAAGGACAGGGTGACGGCCAACATCGAGGCCGCCGCCGTCCCGCTCGACCGGCTCGCGGCTCCCGGCCGACCGGTCGGCGAGGGCGACCGGTTCCGCACGGTCGTCGCGTCCGGCACGTACGACGCCGCCCACGGCCTGCTCGTCCGCCGCCGTCCGCAGGAGGGCCGCAACGGCTTCTACGTCCTGACCCCGCTCGTCACCGGCGACGGCACCGCCGTGATCGTCAACCGCGGCTGGATCCCGGCCGCCGCCAGCGCCGACGCGGCTCCCGAGGTCCCCGCCCCGCCCACCGGACAGGTAACTGTCACCGGACGGCTACGTCAGAGCGAGACCGAGGACTCCACCGGCATCCGCGAGCGGTCCGGGCTGCCGGACGGCCAGGTGCTGCTGATCGACGCGGCCAAGATCGGGCAGCGCATGCCGTACCGGCTGGTGGGCGGCTATGTCGAGCTCACCGGGCAGCAGCCGCAGGCCGCCGCCGCGCCCGCTCTGGTGCCCGCCCCCGACGTCGGCTCCGGCGGCGGCCTCAACCTGGCCTACGGGGTCCAGTGGTGGCTGTTCATCGGCATCGCGATCGGCGGCTGGATCCTGCTGATCCGGCGCGAGGTGGCCGAGCAGAAGTCCGGGAAACCCGCCGGTGAGACGGTGGCGGCCCAGGAGACGGAAACCGCCGCCAATTAAGGTGTGAAGGGTGATCCGCCACATTGAGTTCACCAATCTCCGCAACTTTCGTGACGTAGGTGGATATGCCACCGAGGACGGGCGCACCGTCCGGTGGCAGCGGCTCTACCGGGCCGACTCCCTGGGCTGGCTGGCCGGCGACGACCTGCGGGCCTTCCACGCGCTGCGCGTGCGCACCGTGATCGACCTGAGGCATCCCGCGGAGGTCGAGCGGGCCGGACGCGTGCCGGAGACCGAGGGGCTGCGCTACCGGAACCTGCCGATCGAAGGCCGTCCCTGGGACATCGCGCAGTTCAGCGAGGAGATCGGCGTCGAGCGCTACCTCGCCGACCGGTACCTGGAGGTGACCGAGGACGGCGTGGAGAACCTGCGCGCCGCCGTGGAGACGGTCGCCGTCGCGGACAACGCGCCGGTCGTCATCCACTGCGCGGTGGGCAAGGACCGCACCGGCCTGCTGACCGCGCTGATCCTCTCGCTCGTCGGCGTCTCCGAGGACGACATCGTCGCCGACTACGCCCTGACCGGCCTGGCGACCGAGCGCTTCATCGCCGACCAGCGCACGAGGCACCCGGACGCCCTGCTGTGGCCGGGGTTCGGCCGCGCCCCCGCCCAGGCCATGCGCCTGTTCCTGGACGACCTGATCGACCGGCACGGCTCCGTCGAAGGCTACGTCACCGGCGTGCTCCAGGTCGACCGGGCCACCATCGCCGAACTTCGCGAAAATCTCCTGACTGATTCGATCTCCCGCGGGTAGAAGGCGCCGGGGTCCGCAAGGGGCAGCATCCTCAAGGACCCCACAAGCCCGGGATCGCCCTCATCCCCCTCCAGGCGGTCCCGGGTACGAATGCATGGATACCCAACGGATACGTCGCAGCTTGTTCGACGTTATGCCGCCGTCGTACGGTTACCTGCGTGACTACGCCGCTGCTCCCCGACCCTGACCCCCGGCGGCGCGACTATGTGATCATCTCTGCCGACGATCACCTGATCGAGCCTCCTGACCTCTTCGAGGACAGGCTCCCGGAGAAATACGCCGACGTCGCGCCCAAGGTCGTGGAGACGGACGCCGGTCACCAGGTCTGGCGCTATGGCGGTGCCACGTACCCGTGCGCGGGCATCGACGTGGGCGCCGGGCTGCCGCGCGAGCAGTGGACCCTGGATCCGGTCAGGTTCGAGCAGATGCGTCCCGGCTGCCACGACATCGAGGCCCGCGTCCAGGACATGGACGTCGCCGGCATCTGGGCCGCGCTGTGCTTCCCCGGCATGCTGGCCGGCCAGGCGGGCATGCCGTTCGCCCGCACCCGCGACCAGGAGCTCGGCCTCGCCCTGGTCAAGGCGTGGAACGACTGGCACATCGACGTCTGGGCCGGCACCTACCCCGAGCGGATCATCGGCCTGCAGCTGCCCTGGCTGCCCGATCCCGACGTCGCCGCCAAGGAGATCAGGGCCAACGCCGCCCGCGGCTTCAAGGCCGTGGTCTTCCCCGAGTTCCCGACCAGGCTCAGGCTGCCGTCGATCCACACCGGCCACTGGGACCCGTTCTTCGCCGCCTGCGAGGAGACCGGCACGGTCGTGGCCCTGCACACCGGCGACTCCTCCTGGTCGCCCGTGCCCTCGCCCGACACGCCCATCGAGGCGATCACCACGCTGATGCCCACCAGCGCCATGTTCGCCTGCGCCGACTGGCTCTGGTCGGGCCTGCCGCTGCGTTTCCCCGGGCTGCGCATCCTCATCGTCGAGGGCGGGGTCGGCTGGCTGCCGATGCTGGCCGAGCGCGCCGACTACGCGCTCGACCACCCGGTCGCCGGCGAGGCCGCCTGGGACGGCGGACTCAAGCCCAGCGAGGTGCTGCGCCGCAACTTCTTCTTCGGCACGCTCGACGACCACGCGCTGTCCGGCGTGCGCCTCGCCGTCGGCCTCGACCATGTGCTCCAGGAGAGCGGTTACCCGCACTCCGACTCGACGTGGCCCGACACCCAGAAGGCCGTGGCCGCGAACCTCGGCGCGCTGCCGCCCGCCGACATCGCCAGGGTCGCCTACGGCAACGCCGCCCGCCTGTTCGGGCACCCGCTGCCCTCGCGCGCCTGGTTGCGGATGGAGGAGATCTAACCCTCGTTCTCGACCAGCCTGGCCTGGATGATCTTGCGCTCGTGCTCGACGTAGCGACCGCTCTCGCCGAGCAACGAGGCGATCAGCCAGAGGAACACGCCGAAGTCGTCGGCCACCCCGACGAGCACCAGGAAGTCGGGGATGACGTCGACCGGCGACAGGATGTAGACCACGCCGAGCGCCATCAGGGCGAGCTTGCCCTTGCCCATGCCGTCGTAGCGGCCGCGGGTGACCGCGCCGATCATGCGCGGGATCGCCCGCACCCTGGTCATCATGCCCGGCGTGCCAGGCTTGGTCACCTCGCGGTACGTCCGCCACGCCGCCGCTGCCCGTGCTGCCTTCGCCATCATGACGATCCTCCTACCCCCGGCTTCTCACGACATAACGCGTCAGCCGGGTGAGGGGTTCCTGGCGATCAGCGCATGGCGGCGTGCTCGAACGGCCTGACCTGCTCGATCTGCGCGGCCACCCGGATCAGCAGATCCTCGCGTCCGGCCGCCGCCACGAGCTGCACGCCGACCGGCATGCCCGCCGCGTTCCTGTGCAACGGCAGCGAGACGGCGGGCTGGCCGGTCGCGTTGATCGGCGAGGTGTAGGCCACCACCTGCGCGGTCCTGCCGAAGGCGGTGCTGAGATCGGCGGGCGGGATCCAGCCGAGCGGGAACGGCGCCGCCCCCGACGACGGCATCAGCAGCAGGTCGTTGCCCCCGGCCCACCAGGAGGCAATGCGGCGGCGGAAGCCGTCCACCCACTGGGTGGCCAGGATGTGGTCGGCCGCGCTGTTGGCGCGGGCGGCGGTGACCATGGCGGCGTTGCGCGGTTCGAGCTCGTGCAGTTCCACCGGCCTGCCGCGGGCCGCGCCCAGGCTCACGACGTGCGCGGCGAGGTTGTTGGCGACGATGGCGGCGAAATGCCGGGCGAACTCCGGCTCGGCGAGCGCCGCCGGGCCGCCCGGGGTCACGTCGTGACCGAGGCTCTCCAGCAGCGCCGCCGCCCGGGTGACGGCCTCGGCCAGGTCGGGATCGGCGGGCACGTCCGGCCTCGGGTGGGCGGTCAGGAAGCCGATGCGCAGCCGTCCCGGGTCGGCGTGCAGTTCGGCGGTCAGGGGGCCGGGCAGCGCGGGGGCGTCGTAGGGGTCGCCCGGCTCGTAGCCGGAGACCGCGTCGAGCGCGGCCGCCGTGTCGCGCACGGTCCTGCTCACGAAGCCGGGGCAGGAGAAGCCGCTCCAGCCCTCGCCCATGGACGGGCCGTGGCTCAGCCGGCCACGCGTCGGCTTGAGCCCCACCAGGCCGCACAGCGAGGCCGGGACGCGGATCGAGCCGCCGCCGTCGCTCGCCGTGGCCAGCGCGACCATGCCCGCGGCCACCGCCGCCGCCGACCCGCCGCTCGACCCGCCCGCCGAGTACGCCGGGTCGTAGGGGTTGCGGGTGGGCCCGTACGCCACCGGCTCGGTCGTGATCGTGCTGCCGAACTCGGGGGTGTTCGTCCGGCCCAGCAGCACGAAACCGGCCCGGCGCAGGCGGACCACGCCATGGCCGTCCTCGGCGGCGTCCAGGTCGTCGCGCACCCGCGAGCCCGCGGCGTACGGCTCGCCGGCCTGCCGCCAGCCCAGGTCCTTCAGCAGGATCGGCACGCCGCGGAAGGGCGCGTCCGCCGGGAGGTCGTCGATCTCGGCCAGCGCCCGCTCGAACCGCCGGTGGACGACGGCGTTGAGCTCGCCGTCGTGGGCCTCGACGGCGGCGATGGCGGCCTCGGTCAGCTCGCGGGCCGACACCTGCCCGTCCCTGACCGCCCGGGCCTGGCCGACGGCGTCGAGCCGCAGGACGTCGTCCATCAGCCCTCCCGGACCGGGGCCAGGTCGCGCACGGCCTGCTCGATCGGCACCTCGCCGCCGGGGATGGGCGCGAGCACCGGCGTGTCGAGCCCGTTGTCGACGTACTGGCGGATCCTGGCCCGGCAGGTGGCGGCGTCGCCGTGCACGACGAGGGCGTCGACCACCTCGTCGGGGATGGCCTTGAGCGCGGCCTGGCGATCGCCGGCCGCCCACGCCTCGTGCATGGGACGCAGCACCTCGCCCCGGCCCAGCCAGTCGTGGAAGGCGGCGTAGGCGGGCACGGTCAGGTAGCTGGCCAGCATCCACCTGGCCATCTCGCGCACCTTGTCGGCGTCCTCGCTCACGCAGACGAACAGGCGGGCGATGAGCTCGGTGTCGGGGCCGATCTCGGCGCGCACCTTGGGCACGTCCTCGGGGGCGAGCCAGTTGGTGATCGCGCCGTCGGCCTCCTCGGCGGCCAGGCGCAACATCCGGGGCCGCAGGGCGGCCAGCACGATCCTGGGGGCGGTCTTCGGCGCCCGTTCCAGCTTGAAGCCCTTGATCTCGAACGTCTCGTACCGCTCGGAGACCTTCTCCCCCGCCAGCGCCCTCCGCAGGAAGCGCAGCGTGTCGCGGGTGCGGGCGTACGGCTTGGCGAACTCCACGGCGTTCCACCGCTCGACGATCGCCGGCGAGGAGGAGCCGATGCCGAGCACGAACCGGCCGGGGGCCAGGTCGGCCAGGGTGGCCGCGGACATGGCCAGCAGCCCCGGCCCCCGCGTGGAGACCGGGACGATCGCGCTCCCGAGCCGCATCCCCGGAGCCCACTGCGTGGCCATCGCCAGCGGGACGAAGCCGTCGTTCCCGTTGACCTCGGCCGACCAGGCGTCGGTGTAGCCGAGGCCCGGCAGCTGCGCGATCAGCTCCTGCGACCTGGCCAGGGAACGGTCGTAGAAGGGGATGGTCATGCCCCAGTTCGGCGTCATTCATGGCCTCCGGTTCGGCGACGGTGAGCCGACCATACCAAGCGGCCATACCAAGCGGTATGTCACCGCAAGGAGCCCCCTAGGCCCGCAGTTCGTGCACCGCCGCGATGAAGTCCTTCGTGATCCCCTGCAACCCGGGCAGATGCGACAGCCCCACCAACCGGTCCACCAGCGGCACCGTGACCTCGATCAGCCGGTACGTCCGCACGCACCCCGGCGAGGTGTCGTGCACCCAGAACAGCACCATGCCCATCGACAACAACCACAGCAGCTCGGGCAGCTCCGCCCGCAGCTCGGCGTTCATCCGGTCCTTCGACCCCTCGACCACCTCGCGGTAGATCCCGATGGACGCCTCCCGCGCCGGCGACGACTGCGCGCTGAACGGGCTCAGCGGGTTCGTCGGCTCGGCCGCGTGCTTGAAGAACTTCACCGCGAACTCGTGGTACGGCTCCGACACGCGCACCCACTCGCGCAACACCCCGCTCAGCCTCGCGGCGAACGACCTCTCCGTGGCCAGGAACTCCCGGCAGGCCTGCTCGTGCTCGGCCTGCGCGCGGTCGTAGTAGGCCTGGATCAGCGCCTCCTTGCTCTCGAAGTAGTAGTAGGCGTTGCCCACTGACACCCCTGCCTCGGCGGCGATGGCGCGCATGGTCGTCGCGTCGAAGCCACGCTCACGGAACAGTCGCAAGGCCGTCTCGACGATGACCTCTCGGGTGCTCTCCGATCCTCTGTTTCGGGCTTCGGACACGTTCGTCACTTTACGTCTTGAAAGCGTGGTGGGTCATGGAGTGGCACGGTGATCGCCGCCACAGGGCAAAGATGACTATGAGACATGAGTTATCTCCTGGGAATGGTGGGATTGTCGTTTCAGGCGGAAGGGCTCTTTTCCGCGAAAAGGCATCGACATGTGGATACGTGGAACAGCGCGCACCTTCGTGGTGGCGCTCCTCGGCATTCAGATCACCATAATCGCGCTGGCGTCGGCCGCTTCCGCCGCCTCCCACCCATCAGGTGGAGAGCGGGCTCAGGCGCCAACACCGTTCAACCGTCCTGACGAGACCGGGGGGATGCTCGACCTGTCCCTGTGGTTCCCGGAGGGGATCGACGGACCGTGGACCAACATCCGGCAGGCCGCCGTCGCGGCGGCCCTGGCGGAGACATACCAGGTCGAGCAGCACCAGGCGGACCCCGCGGCCGCCAAGTCGCAGCTGTCGAAGGAGGACTCCGAGGAGACGGAGGACGCCTGGGCCGAGGCCGAGGACGCGTTCGTCGCGCAGCCGGACACGCAGGAGCTCGCGGAGCGCCCAGAAGCCGTCACGAGGCCCGCGAGCGTCGAGGAGGCGATGACGCCCCGGAGCCGGCCGCAGAGGTCGCAGCAGCGATCTCAGCTTGATCTGGCACGGGTGCTGCCCAGGCAGGCCGCCATGCACATGACCCACGCCCTGGCCGCCCGCTGGCTCAAGAGCTCGGGCCTGCGCACGAAGTCGTCGGGCCACTGTACGAGCCGCCACATGCACCACTGCACCTCGCTCGACTCCGTCAGGGCCGGCACGATCGCCCGGATCATCGACCTCAAGCATGACAGCGGCTGCCCGGTCATGGTGACCGGCGGCACCGAGGCGGGTCACGCGCCCGGCCAGTACAGCCACGGAAACGGCTACAAGCTCGACATCACGCACAACGCGTGCATCGACCGCTACATCACCCGGCACCACCGCAAGGCGGGCGTCCGCGGCGACGGCGCCGCGCTCTACCGCTCCGCCACCGGAACCGTCTTCGCCAACGAGAGCAGCCACTGGGACATCCTCTTCCGGTGACAGGCCCCGCCCGCGGGAGAACGTGACCCGCCGGGAATGCACGAATCGCCGGGAAACGCGGCTCCTCGGAGAAGGCGACAGAACTCTCCGGGAAACGCGAAGGACGCCGCACACAGGCACGGCGTCCCCACGGAGTCGGGCCGGGCTACAGCTCGGAGGCCACCAGCTCGGCGATCTCAGCCGCGTTGAGCGCGGCGCCCTTGCGCAGGTTGTCGCCGCAGACGAACAGGTCGAGCGTGTTCGGGAAGTCGATCGCCTGGCGGACGCGGCCCACGTAGGTCGGGTCGTTGCCGACCACTTCGAGCGGCGTCGGGTAGACGCCGTTGGCCGGGTCGTCCATCAGCACCACCGTCGGCGCCGCCGAGAGCACGCGGTGGGCGTCCTCGACCGTGATCTCACGCTCGAAGCGGGCGTGCACGGCCAGCGAGTGGGTGGTGATCACCGGCACCCGGACGCAGGTCGCCGAGACCTTCAGGTCGGGGATGCCGAGGATCTTGCGCGACTCGTTGCGCAGCTTGAGCTCCTCGGACGCCCAGCCGCCGTCCTTGTACGAGCCCGCCCACGGCACCACGTTGAAGGCGATCGGCGCCGGGAACGGCGACTCGTCGGGCAGCTTGCCGGCCAGCGCCTTGCGCACGTCGCCGGCCGTCTGGCCGAGCGAACGGTCGCCGGCCAGGGCCTCGACCTCGTCGTAGAGCCGGGCCGAGCCGGCCACGCCCGCGCCCGACACCGCCTGGTAGGAGGCGACGACGAGCTCCTTGAGCACGTACTCGGCGTGCAGCGCGCCCATGGCCGCCATCATCGACAGCGTGGTGCAGTTGGGGGTCGAGATGATGTTCCTGGGCCGCTGCCGCGCGTCGAGCGGGTTGACCTCGGGCACCACCAGCGGCACGTCGGGCTCCATGCGGAACGTGCCGGACTTGTCGATCGCGATCGCGCCGCGCTCGGCCGCGATCGGCACCCACACGGCCGACACCTCGTCGGGCACGTCGAAGATGGCGATGTCGATGCCGTCGAAGACCTCGGGCGCGAGCGCCTGGACCACGACGTCCTGACCGCGCACGCTCAGCACCTTGCCCGCCGAGCGTGGGGAGGCGACGAGACGGATCTCGCCCCAGATGTCCTCCCGGCTGGACACGATGTCCCGCATGACGGTGCCCACGGCGCCGGTGGCGCCGATCAGGGCGAGATTGGGCCTGCTGCTCATCGTCCGCTACCTCCGTACACCACTGCTTCGACCTGGTCGGCGTCGAGATCGAAGGCACGGTGGGCGGCCGCCACGGCCGCGTCGACACCGTCCTGCTCGACGATCACCGAGATGCGGATCTCCGAGGTGGAGATCATCTCGATGTTGACCCCCGCGTCGGCGAGGGCCGCGAAGAACGTCGCCGTGACGCCGGGGTGCGAGCGCATGCCCGCGCCGATCAGCGACACCTTCCCGATCTGGTCGTCGAAGAGCAGCGACTCGTAGCCTATGCGGCCCTGGATCTTCTTCAGCGCGGTCAGCGCCACCTGGCTGTCGGCCGTGGGCAGCGTGAAGGAGATGTCCGTGCGGCCCGTGGCCGCGGCCGAGACGTTCTGGACGATCATGTCGATGTTGATCTCGGCGTCGGCCAGCGTTTTGAAGATCGAGGCAGCCTCGCCGACCTTGTCGGGGACCCCGACAACAGTGATCTTGGCCTCGCTCCGGTCGTGCGCGACGCCGGAGATGATCGGCTGCTCCATCTCGGTTCCTTCGGTGTAAGGGTCGGAGACGACCCACGTGCCTTCCGTGGTGCTGAACGAGCTGCGTACGTGGATCGGCAGGTCGAACCGCCGAGCGTACTCGACGCAGCGCAGATGCAGGATCTTCGCGCCGCAGGCCGCCATCTCCATCATCTCGTCGTACGAGATCTTGGGGATCTTGCGGGCGACGGGCACGATGCGGGGGTCGGCCGTGAAGATGCCGTCGACGTCGGTGTAGATCTCGCAGACGTCGGCCTCCAGGGCCGCCGCGAGCGCGACCGCGGTGGTGTCGGAGCCGCCGCGGCCCAGCGTGGTGATGTCCTTGGTGTCCTGCGAGACGCCCTGGAACCCGGCCACGATCGCGATGTGACCCTGGTCGAGCGCCTCACGGATGCGGCCCGGCGTCACGTCGATGATGCGCGCCTTGCCGTGGGTGGAGTCGGTGATCACGCCGGCCTGCGAGCCGGTGAACGAGCGCGCCTCGTGGCCGAGGTTGGCGATCGCCATGGCCAGCAGGGCCATCGAGATGCGCTCTCCGGAGGTCAGCAACATGTCGAGCTCGCGGCCCGGAGGCAGCGGCGACACCTGCTCGGCCAGGTCGAGCAGCTCATCCGTCGTGTCGCCCATCGCGGAGACGATCACGACCACGTCGTTGCCGGTTTTTTTCGTCGCGACGATCCGCTGCGCGACCCGCTTGATGCAGGACGCGTCGGCGACGGACGAACCACCGTACTTTTGCACAACGAGCGCCACGAGAGTCTCCCGGTCTGGACTGTGAACTGCCAGTCTACTGGGGGCCTCTGATGGGCCTGATGGTTCATACCACTATGTGGATGATCATCACACTGTGGTGGCTTCCTCCGCCACGTCGAGCCGCGAGTGCGCGGCGAGGGCCTGCAGCGCGCGCATCGCCGCGCCCGCGTGGTTGCCCCAGGTGTTGAAGTAGGAGTACTGCCACCACCACAACGCCTCGTGCGGACGGCCCGCGTGGAAGTGCCGCAGCCCGTGGATGAGGTCGGCGGCCACCGCGGTCAGGTCGTCCGACAGCCGGTACGGCGTGACCGACGTGTCCTTGTACGGGTCGAACACCTCGGCGTAGTCGTCGACCGCCTCCAGCCGCTCGGCCAGCGCCGTGCGCACGCCGTCGATGTCGGGGTCCTCGCTCATCGGCGGCTCGTAGTTGCCCGACAGGATCACGTCGCGGTTGGCGCCGAGCTTGGCGCCGGCCAGGCTCACCTGCGCGACCTCCACCAGGAGCAGCGACCAGATCGCGTCGCCGCCCTCACCGCCGGCGACCCTGGTCAGGCCGTCGACGTAGTTCTGCGCGTGCGCGGCGATCTCTTCGGCCAGCACATCCCACATATCAGACATCCAGGAGCCTCCGTCCTTCGAAAGCACGGCCCAGGGTCACCTCGTCGGCGTACTCGAGGTCACCGCCCACCGGCAGGCCGCTGGCGAGTCGTGTCACTTTGATGCCCATCGGCTTGACCAGACGGGCGAGGTAGGTAGCGGTCGCCTCGCCTTCGAGGTTGGGGTCGGTGGCGAGGATGAGCTCGGTGACCCGCCCGTCGGCCAGGCGTGTCATGAGCTCGCGGATGCGCAGGTCGTCGGGGCCGATGCCGTCGATCGGGCTGATCGCGCCGCCGAGCACGTGGTACGTGCCGCGGTACTCGCGCGTCTTCTCGATCGCCACGACGTCCTTCGACTCCTCGACCACGCAGATGACGTGCGTGTCGCGCCGCGGGTCGCGGCAGATGCGGCACTCCTCCTCGGAGGCCACGTTGCCGCACACCCGGCAGAAGCGCACCTTGTCCTTGACTTCGAGCAGCGCGTGCGCCAGCCGCCTGACGTCGGCCGGATCGGCCGCCAGCAGGTGGAACGCGATGCGCTGCGCGCTCTTCGGACCGACGCCGGGCAGCATGCCGAGCTCGTCGATCAGGTTCTGGACGACCCCTTCGTACATGCCTAGAACCCTGGCAGCTGTCCGAGTCCGCCGCCGCCCAGACCTTGGGCGAGCGGGCCGAGCTTCTCCTGCTGCAGGTCGGCGGCGGCGCGCACCGCGTCGCGGACGGCCGCGATCACCAGGTCGGCGATCGTGTCGGCGGTGTCCTGCGGGTCGGCCGCGTCGATCACGCTCGGGTCGATCTTGAGTTCGAGCAGCTCACCTGAGCCGTTGACGACGGCAGTGACCATGCCGCCGCCCGACGAGCCCTCGATCTGCGCGTCGTTGAGCTCCTGCTGGGCGCTCACAAGCTGCTGCTGCATGAGCTGAGCCTGCTCCAGCAGCTGCTGCAGGTTGACATCCCCTGGGTTCACCGTCGTGCGCTCCTCGTGGCTCCGGTTCTTGACTGCCACGAGCCTACGGTGTTTGGGCGGCGTCATGTACTGGGAGGGCTCCCCATGTTTCCCTCCAGGCATTCGTCACGGACCTTTGTCATGGCCGGATCTCGGCCCCCCTCCAGTGTCCGAGACCCGGCCATCACGTCGGACGGAGCGGCCGCACCACGCCGACGCGTGTTTCGGAACGGTAGTGCGCCCAACGTTGCACACACGTTGCGTTCATTCAATCACCCTACGCAATCCCCCTGAACAGCTTGCGCATATCGCCGCCAGGACGGATGCTCGTTGTTGACTACTTGGAGTGACCGATGAGTTACGGCCATCTCGATGCGTACTCCCGCCTTCTGCGCGGAGCACACGAAGCGGCGGCTACCGGGCAGAGCTCGCCCGATTCGCCCCGCACCCTGATCACGGCCTCGTGGCGGCGATCGCTCGCGGCAGGGATCGACCCGGACGGCCGCAGCGCCCCTTTGGTCTGCGAGTCCGCCGACGTCGTCGAGATCCGCGAGGCTCATCCGCTGCGGCCGCTGCTGCCCCTGTTCGCCCAGACGCTCTCGGGCCTGGCGGACGAGGCCGACCACGTCATGATCGTCACAGACCGTGACGGACGCGTGCTCTGGCGTGAGGGGAAAGGCGGCATCCTGCGCAATGCGGACCAGGTGGGCCTGGCCGACGGCCATCACTGGGGCGAGTACATGGCCGGCACCAACGGCATCGGCACCGCGCTCGCCACCGGCCGGCCGGTGCACGTCTACTCCGAGGAACACCTGATGCGGGTGCTGCACGTCTGGTCGTGCAGCGCGGCGCCGATCAGCGATCCGGAGTCGGGCGACGTCATCGGCTGCGTCGACGTCAGCGGCATCGCGCGGTCCCTGCACCCGGCGACGGTCGCCCTGGTCAGCGCGACGGCCAAGCTCGCCGAGTCGCAGCTCGCCGTACAGATGCACGAGCGCGACGAACGCCTGCGCCGCCGCTACGAGTCGCTGCGCAACCGGGGCGGCATCCTGCTGTCGCCCACGGGCCGGGTCATCTCGGGCGATCCCATGGGCCGGCTCGGCGACCGGCTCCCCCTGTCCGGCCAGCGCATGATCCTGCGTGACGGGAGCGTCGCCTTCCTCGAACCCTTCTGCGACGGCTACCTCCTGCGCGACACGCCGTCCGCGACGCCGCCCACCCTGCGCCTGACCTGCCTCGGCGAGGGCACCCCGACGGCCGACCTGGGCGAACGCCCGCGTCAGCTCTCACTGCGCCACGCCGAGATCCTCGCCCTCCTCGCCCTGCACCCCCAGGGCCTGTCGGCCGACCAGCTCTCGTTCCACCTCTACGGCGACGACGGCAACCCGGTGACCATCCGGGCCGAGATCCATCGGCTGCGCGGTCAGCTCGGGGAGGTGCTGGCGGCGAAGCCGTACCGGCTGGTGTGCCCGGTCGAGGCGGACTTCCTCGACGTTCGCCGGCTCCTCGACTCGGGCGACACCGCAGCGCTGGCCGCCGCCTACCCCGGACCGCTCCTGCCGCGCTCGGAGTCGCCGGACATCCGGCGCGAACGCGAGGAGCTCGAAGCCCAGGTACGCGCCTGCCTCCTGCGCCACGGCTCGCCCGACGACCTGTGGACCTACGCCCAGACGCCCAACGGCCGCGACGACTACCAGATCCTGGAACGCCTGTCGGCCCTTCCGCCCACGGACCCCCGCTCGGCCGCCGCCCGCGCCCGCCTCTTCCCGTGACAGCCGTCCGGAGGGGAGCCTTCGGTCAGGTGTGGTCGATCTCGCCGATGACCTGGGCGCCGAGCTCGCGTTGCAGCAGGGCCATGCCGGAGACGGCGTCGACGTCGGCATCGGCGTCGTTCAGCGGGTCGACGTCGTCGGCGTCGACGGCCTTGTCACGGCCGGGGATCGCGCTCGGCCACGCCGCCGTGCCACCCGCGCGCGACGCCGGGGTGCGCGGACCCGCCTGAGCGGCCGCCTTGGCGGCCGACCGCGCGGCGGCCAGCCCCGCTCCGACCGGCGCGGCGGGCTGCCGGGCGGTCACGGTCTGGGTGGGGTCGGGGCCCGGCGGGGAACCGGGGCTGGGGTCGTCGGGCGCGTCGGGCCACGACTCGTCGGTGGTCGGGCGCGCGGACTCGGTGGCCGGACGCGCGGGCGCGGCGGCCGGAGGTTGGCCCGGGTCCTGGGAGCCCTGGTCGTCCTGGGAGCCGCCGTGCGAGCCGGACCGCCCCTGGGAGGTCGCGTGGACGCCCGTACCGCCCTGCGGGCTGGTCGTCGCCTGGCCGGCGGCCGGGGCCGCCTGCGGGGCCGGGGCGCCGTGGCCGCCCGACGGCGGGTGCTGGCGTGCGGGGCCGCGGGTGGCCTGGGGCGCCGGAGAGCCGCCGACCACCGCCTCGACCCGCCAGGTGCCGCCGAGCACGTCGCCGAGCGCGGTCGCCACGACGGCGTCCTTGCCGCCGCCGGTGAAGTTCTTCATCGCGCCGACCTGGCTGAACCCGAGCGTGACCAGGTTGCCTTCGACGCCCACGACCTGGGCGTTCGTACTGACGTTGGCCCAGACCACGATGCTGCGCTGCTTGAGCGCGGCCAGCACGGCGGGCCACTGCTGCTGCATGCCGCCCGCCCCGCCCGCGACCGGGCCTGCCGCCGCGGGAGCCTGGGCGACGGGCGCCTGAGCAGCGGGTGCGGGCGCGTCGGAGACCGGAACCGCCGCCGAACCCGGACGTACGGGCTCGGGCCAGTCGTCTGCCCCACCGCCCGCCGGCCCGTGACCACCGGCGGAACCGTTGCTCGCAGCGGGCGTCGCAGGCTCGGGAACCGCCGCGTCGCCGCCGACCGGCGCCGCCGTACCGACGGAAACAGCCGGGGGCGCGACGGGAACGTGCACGTCGTGGCCGCCGCCCGGGGCAGCCGGACGCGGGATCGTCACCGCGCCGGCCCTGGAGGCCATCTGGGCGACCGTGCCGCCGCGCTCCAGACGTTCGAGCCGGGCGAGCAGGGACGCCTCGCCCTGCGAGGCGCCCGGCAGCAGGACGCGCGCGCACATCAGTTCGAGCAGCAGCCGCGGCGAGGTGGCGCCGCGCATCTCGGTGAGCCCCGCGTTGAAGATCTCGGCGGCACGGGTGAGCTCGGCCGGCCCCATCGAGGACGCCTGCCCCACCAGCCGCTCCAACTCGTCGGCGGGACGGTCGAGCAGCCCGCTGGACGCCGCCTCGGGCACGTTGGCCAGGATCACCAGGTCGCGGAAGCGCTCCAGCAGGTCGGAGGCGAAGCGGCGCGGGTCGTGGCCGCCCTCGATCACCCGGTTGACCGCCTGGAACACCTGGCCGCCGTCGCGCGCGGCGAACGCGTTGACGACCTCGTCAAGCAGGTCGCCATCGGTGTAGCCGAGCAGGGAGACGGCCTTGGCGTAGGTGATGCCGTCGTCCTCGGCCCCGGCGAGGAGCTGGTCGAGGATGGAGAGCGAGTCGCGGGCCGAGCCGGCGCCCGCGCGGACGACCAGCGGCAGGGCGGGCGGCTCGAAGGGCACGCTCTCGGAGGTGAGGATCTCCTCCATCAGCGCCTTGAGCGTGGCCGGCGGCATCAGCCTGAACGGGTAGTGGTGCGTACGCGACTTGATCGTGCCGATGACCTTTTCCGGCTCGGTCGTCGCGAAGATGAACTTCAGGTGCGGCGGAGGCTCCTCGACGAGCTTGAGCAGCGCGTTGAAACCCTCGCGGGTCACCATGTGCGCCTCGTCGATGATGTAGATCTTGTAGCGCGCCGACACGGGCGCGAAGAAGGCACGTTCGCGCAGGTCACGCGCGTCGTCGACGCCACCGTGGGAAGCCGCGTCGATCTCGATGACGTCGAGGTGGCCGGGGCCGGTCGGGGCGAGCGCCACACAGGACTCGCAGGTGCCGCAGGGGTCGGGCGTCGGGCCCTGCTCGCAGTTGAGGGAGCGGGCGAGAATGCGCGCGCTGGAGGTCTTGCCACATCCGCGGGGGCCGCTGAACAGGTACGCGTGGTTGATGCGGCCCGTACGCAACGCCTGTCGCAGCGGATCTGTGACGTGTTCCTGACCCTTGACCTCGGCGAAGGTCCCGGGTCGGTACTTGCGGTAAAGCGCAAGGCTCATGCGACCATCCCGCCTGCGAGGGGGCTCTCAACGAAGAGACCCCCCGCACACCCGCCAGAGCCCGCTTATCCTTGCTGCCTTCCGGCCCTGGGGAGGTTCACAGGATGACGCCGCGCGAGGGGTCCCTGGACAGTCTAACCGGCCTCAGCAGTGCTCGCTCCACGGTTCGGGGTTGAGCATGTCCTGGAAAAATCGCGGTCACCGCAGTGCCGGAAGTCCGGTAAGCTCGTCGGCGGAGGATTCGCCTAGTGGCCGAGGGCGCACGCTTGGAAAGCGTGTATAGGGCAACCTATCAGGGGTTCAAATCCCCTATCCTCCGCCAGTCCGGAAGGGTCATGCCAGGTCAACGGCATGGCCCTTCTGGCGTTGTGTCGTTCTTCGGACGCCTCGGCCGGCAGGTCTTCTAGGGTCCGGTTCATGGAGGACCTGTTCGGCAGTGCTGCGCCGTACTACGCCAGGTACCGTCCCGGCCACGGGCAGGCGGCGACGGAACACCTGGCCAAGACGTTCGGCGCGGACAGCCGCGTGCTGGATCTCGGCTGCGGCCCCGGGACGATCGCCATCCCCCTGGCGCGGCGGACGAAGGCCGTGCTCGCCGTCGATCCGGCGCGGGAGATGCTGGCGGAGGGCAGGCGGCTGGCCGGGGGCGTCGCGAACATCGTCTGGCTGCGTGGTGACTCGACCGGGCTGGGGGCCTTGCCGGCGTTCGACCATGTGGTGATGGGGCGGTCGTTCCACTGGATGGACCGCCGGTCCGTGCTGGTGGAGCTGGACGGGCTGCTGCCGCCCGGCGGCGTGGTGGCGCTGGTCGGCCCCGCGAGGCAGCAGGGCGAGCCGTGGCAGCCCGACGCGCAACCGTGGCAGCCGATCGAGAGACGGGTGTGCGAGGAGTTCGGCCTCGACATCCACACCGCCGCCAGTTCGTTCCACGCCACCGGCGAGCACCACAGCGGCGTGCTCGCCGCCTCACCCTTCGGCAGCCTGGAGTCCCGGGTGTTCAGCCGACGGCTGACGTGGGACGTGGACGGCCTGATCGGGCTCCAGCTGTCCTACTCCTACAGCTGCCCCGCCAGGCTCGGCGATCGTCTGCCCGCCTTCGTCGAGGCACTGCGACGGGCGCTCCTCGCCGGCAACCCCGCGGGCCGGTGGGAGCAGCGGCTGACCACCGAGGTGCTGGTCGCCAGGCGACCCGGGCGCTGAGCCGGTCGCGTCAGGCGGTCAGGGAGTCGTGCAGAGCGTCGAGGCCGTCCCGGAAGATGGCGGTGAACAGGGCGACCGCCTCGCTCTCGCTCACCCCCACCGGGGTGAAGCAGCCGGACCACTGCACCTCGGCGGCGTCCTCGCGGCCGGGGATCGCATGCACGCGCAGGGTGGAGAGGTAGCCGGTGACCGGGAAGGGCGCTTCGAGGATGGAGTAGGTGTAGTGGCGCTCGGTCTCGCTGAAGTCCATGAGACGCTCGACGATCACCTCGCCGTCCGGGTTCGCCAGCCGGCGGACGCGGCCGCCTTCGAGCATGGTGCTCTCGGGGATGTAGGGAAGCCAGTCGGGCAGGGAGTGGAACCCGCCGATCAGGTCCCAGACCCGCTGCGGGGAGGCGGGCAGCACGCGGCTGACCGAGGTCGATGCCATGGTCGTTCTCCTGGTGGTGGTGCGGACGGTCGGGTTCGCGGGCCGGATCAGGCGCCGCCGGGAAGCGGGGCGGCGGGGCTGACCAGGCCGAGGGCCCGCAGCTCCTGCCAGAAGGCGGCGGGCACGTCCTCGTCGAGCGCGGCGACGTCCTCGGCGATCCGGCTCGGCCGGGTGGCGCCGGGGATCGCCGCGACGGCCGCCGGATGGGCGAGGGAGAACTGCAGGGCGGCCGCCTTGATGCTGACGCCGTACCGCTCGGCGAGCGCCTTGATCTTCCCGACGCGCTCGACGATCTCCGGCGGCGCCTGCTGGTACTCGAAATGGGCGCCGCCGGCGAGCACGCCGGAGCTGTAGGGCCCGCCGACGACCATGCTGACGTCCTGCTCCTCGGCCATGGGCAGCAGCCGTTGCAGGGCGTGCGCGTGGTCGAGGAGCGTGTAGCGGCCGGCGAGCAGGAAGCCGTCCGGCTGGGGTTCGTCCAGGGCGAGGGTCAGCTCGATCGGCTCGGTACGGTTGACGCCCAGCCCCCAGCCCTTGATCACGCCTTCGTCGCGCAGCCGGGCCAGCACCCGGAAGGCCCCCGTACGGGCCTCCTCGAACTTCTGCAGCCACAGGTCGCCGTGGAAGTCCTGGGCGATGTCGTGGACCCAGACGATGTCCAGCCGGTCGACGCCCAGCCGCTTGAGGCTGTCCTCGATCGAGCGCTCGGTGGCGGGGGCGGTCCACTCGTCGAGCATCCGGTTCGGGCGGCCGTGCTCGAACAGCCCGCCCTTCTCCCCCAGCTCCCGGTCGCCGCTCTCCACCTCGTCGAGGATGACCCGGCCCACCTTGGTCGACAGGACGTAGGAGTCGCGGGGCTTGCCGGACAACAGGCTGCCGAGCCGGGACTCGGCCAGGCCGGCGCCGTAGAAGGGGCGGTGTCGTAGTAGCGGATGCCCTGCTCCCAAGCAGCGTCCAGGGTGGCCCGCACCTCCTCCTCGGGGATCGCGCGGAACATGTTGCCGAGGGGGGCCGTGCCGAACCCCAGGCGCCCGGGCAGAACTCCGGTGAGTGACATGACTTCTCTTCCTCCAGCGGCGACGACCGTCCGGCTTCCCATCCCCCGCAGGCGGAAGACCGCACGTCGAGAGGGGTAAAGAGCGGTCCTGGCGGCCGGACGTGCTTCTTTACGCGGGTCTCGGCAGGGGCCGTCCGCCCGCCCCGAAGGGAGACGCCTTAGCGTGACCATATGCACACTCGTCGTGCTGCGTTCCTGAGGAGCGTCCCGACGTGACCGCGGGGTCGGGCGCCGGTCTGCGCCGCGCCGTCTCCCCGCTGGAACTCTTCTTCGACCTGGTCTTCGTCTTCGCCGTCGGGCAGCTCGCCGAGCACCTGCACGCCGAGCTGTCCTGGCGCGGCGCCGCCGAGACCGCGGTGATGCTGGTCGCGGTCCTCAGCACGTGGGTGCTCACCAGCTTCGACGCCACCTTCCTGGACATCGCCCGGTCCCGGACCCGCGGGCTGGTGCTGGTGGTGATGGGCCTGGGGCTGTTCATGAACGCGCAGGTCCCGCACGCGTTCGGCGACCGTCCGTGGGCGTTCGCGGTGCCGCTGGTGGCGATCCTGGTCCTGACCGGCACGACGGCCGCCGTGAGCGCGTCGGTGGCCGTTCTGCGCAGCCACTATCACCGGGTGCTGGTGTGGGCCGCGGTGTCGATCCCGCTGTGGCTGGCCGGGGCCGCGGCGGAGCACGGGCCGCGGCTGCTCTGGTGGGCCGCGGCCGCCGCGGTGGACCTGGCCGGGACGTGGCTGAGACACCCCCTGCCCGGCCGGGTCTTCCCGTCCCGGTACTTCGTGTTCGACGCCGAGCACATGGTGGAGCGCATCCGTCTGTTCCTCATCCTGCAGCTCGGCGAGACGGTGCTGACCATCGGTTCGTCGATCTCCAGCGCCGCGGTCGACGCGCCGACGGTGGCCGCCGCGTTCGGCGTGTTCGTCGCGCTGGTGTGCCTGTGGGCCACGTACTTCCTGGGCGGTGAGGAGATCGTGACGCGGCAGATCGCCACCACGACGGACCCGATGCGCTCGGTCCACCGCGCGGTGAACGGCACGTACGGCACGCTGACCGGCCTGGTGGCCCTGGCGGTCGGGGCCGGGCTGGCGATCGGCCACACCACCGGGCCGGGCAGCGTCCAGCTGAGCCTGCTGCTGTTCGGCGGCCCGATCCTGTACCTGGTCGCGCAGGCGTGGTGGTACTACGTCACCACAGGCCGGGCCTGGGCGGCCCGGCTCCTGGCCTGCGGCGCCTGCGCCGCCGCCGGGCTCGCGGCGGTCCGGCTGCCGCCGCTGCTGTCCGTGCTGATCCTGGACGTCATCCTCGTGGTGCTGGTCGTCGTCCTCACCCGGGTGCATCGCCAGGTGGCCGAGACGCTGAACCCCGACGACGGAGCCTGACGGCCCTCCGGCGCCGCGGAAAGGGTGGCGAGAGCTGGAATCGTCAGGATATCTTGACGGTTATGACTTTGAGCACTGCCGATCTTCCCGGGCACGAGGGGTTCGTCGCGCCCGTTCTGCCCGACGGGGAGCTGGCCTCCTCGTCCAGCGCCTTCACCAGGACGTTCGTCGGGTACCAGGCCGCCTGTTCGTGCGGATGGACCGATCGGCGGCGGTATCCGGCGACGCCGGAGGGGGCCAAGGAGGCGGAGTACCGGTGGTGGAGCAGGCACACGCCGCCGCTGCTCGCCGCCGCCCCGCCCAGCTGGCTGGTGACGAAGTCGAACCTGCTCTGCGAGCAGGTCGTCAAGCTCGCGGCCGATCGGCCGCTGGCGGCGCTCACCCTGCTGTCCCAGGTGGAGAGCTGGCAGCGGACGCTGCTCGACCAGGCCGTCGCCGGGGCGCGGGACAACGGCGCCTCCTGGGCGGAGATCGGGGAGGCCATAGGGATCTCCAAGCAGGCGGCCCACGAGCGCTTCAGGGCCCAGGTGAGCCAGTAGAGCCCGGCCAGGACAGCCCCATGGCGCACAGCCGGCGCGGACGATAGACCGCCAGCGCGCGCTGGAAGACCGAGGCGCCGCCCCAGGGGCGCCAGCGCGATCCCCGCTAAGCCACCCGTCATGGCGGCAGATTGACCGACAAATCCCAGAAAATCACCGTCCCGCACATTGCCTTGCGTAATCGCCCGACTACGGGGGATGACAGAGGGCATGCAGTTCGACGACGACGCGCCACTCGACCCCTCACAGGTCGAGGACGTCCGGGCCTCCGGCCCCCAGCCCGGCCGGGGCGGCGGCGGCTGGGGCGGGATGCCGGGCGGCGGCTGCATGTTGCCCATCGGCGGCCGTGGCGGCGGCTGCCTGCTGCTGGTCCTGGCGGTGGCCGGGCTGTTCCTGTTCAAGCTCGCCCCCACGCCGTTCAGCGGCGACGAGGGCGGCGAGCAGGGCGGCGGACGCTACCCGAGCGCCCCCGGCCAGCTCTCCCCCAGCGGCAACCTGGCCAACCGCTGCCGTACGGGCGCCGACGCCGACCAGTCGGAGGACTGCCGGATCGTCGGCACGGTGAACAGCATCCAGTCCTACTGGCGGCAGGAGTTCAAGGAACACGACAAGCAGTACACACCGGCCAAGACCGTGCTGTTCTCCCGGGCCGTGAACAGCGGCTGCGGCCCCGCCGACTCAGCCGTGGGCCCGTTCTACTGCCCGCCCGACCGCAAGGTCTACCTGGACCTGGCCTTCTTCGACACGCTCCAGCGCGACTTCGGCGCCGAGGGCGGCCCGTTCGCCCAGGCGTACGTGGTCGCCCACGAGTACGGCCACCACGTCCAGAACCTGCTCGGCACCATGGACAAGGTCGGCAACAACAGCAGGCCGGGCGCCGGCAGCGCGTCCGTGCGCCTGGAGCTGCAGGCCGACTGCTACGCCGGCGTCTGGGCGCACAACGCGGTCAAGACGGGCTTCTACCGCGAGCCGTTCTCGCAGTCCGACATCAACCAGGCCCTCGACGCCGCCGCGGCGGTCGGCGACGACAGCATCCAGCGCCGCTCGCAGGGCCGCGTCACGCCCGACGCGTTCACCCATGGCACCTCCCAGCAACGCGAGAAGTGGTTCAGCGTCGGGTACGACAGCGGCCTCCCGGACAGATGTGACACCTTCTCGGATGGCATCTAGGGGCCTTCCTGGGGAAGCTCTCTAGCGGGCAGCACCCAGAAGGGACGTCAGATATGGATTTCAAGGACGACGTCAACCTCGACTCGTCGCAGGTCGAGGACGTCGGCGGTCGCGGTGGCGGGTTCTCGGGCGGCGGCTTCCCCGGCGGCATGGTCCTCGGGGGCGGCGGCATCGTCGGCCTGATCGCCTTAGTGCTGGTGTTCGTGCTCAACAACCTGGGCGGCGGCGGTGGCGGCGACGCCGAGCCGGCGCAGCAGCAACCCCCGGCCAAACTCGCCGAGGAGTGCAAGACGGGCAAGGACGCCGACCAGTCGGAGAAATGCCGCGTCGTGGGCGTGGTCAACAGCATCCAGGACTACTGGAAGCAGGAGATCCCCGACTACCGGACGTCGAAGACGATCCTGTACTCCGGCAGCCTCCGTACCGGCTGCGGCGCGGCCAGCTCCGCCGTCGGGCCGTTCTACTGCCCGAGCGACCAGCGCGTCTACCTCGACCTGAGCTTCTTCGACCAGCTCCACAGCCAGTTCGGCGCCAAGGGCGGCCCCTTCGCCCAGGCGTACGTGATCGCCCACGAATACGGCCATCACGTCCAGGACCTGCGTGGGGCCCTCCAGTCGGACACCGGCAGCTCGGTCCCCGTCGAGCTCCAGGCCGACTGCTACGCCGGCGTCTGGGCGCACAACGCCGTCCGCACCGGCTTCTACGAAAAGGCCTTCACCCAGACGGAAATCGCCGAGGCCCTGGACGCCGCGGCCGCCGTGGGCGACGACAGAATCCAGCAACGCACGAGCGGCAGAATCGATCCCGAATCGTTTACGCACGGCTCGTCCGAGCAACGCGTCAACGCCTTCCAGCGCGGCTACCAAAACGGCCGGCCGGGCGACTGTGAACAGTCTGAGCTGGGCCGATAGCTCCGGACAACGCAGCAGGTCGAATTCTCTCCTAAAATGAGGTGGGTGATCTTCAAGCTCGTCGGCGACGGACGCCCTTATCCCGAACACGGTCTGACGAACCGAGAGTGGGCGCAGATCCCTCCCAGGCAGGTCCGGCTCGACTCGTTGATCACCACGAAGGCCATGCTGGACCTGCACTCGCTGCTCGCCGCGGACTCCACTTTCTACGGCGACCTGTTCCCGCACGTCGTGCAGTGGCAGGGCGAGCTCTACCTGGAGGACGGCCTCCACCGGGCCCTGCGCGCGGCCCTGCACCAACGGTCGATCCTGCACGCCAGGGTCCTGGATCTGCCCAACTGAAACGCGCCGGAAAAGGGAGCCGCCATTCGCGGCTCCCTTTTTCATGTGTCAACCTGATCGACGTGCCGTGTGTCACGTCCGCGTCTTTCAACATCATTCGGAGAATGCCGTGTCGTATCCACCGCCACACGGGTCGTGGCCGCCACCCGGATACGGCCCGCCGTCCTACTACTCGCAGCCGCCGGCGCACGAGTACGTCGAGGAGCCCGGGCCGCTCGACAATCGCAACCTGATCGTGCTGCTGGCCGTCGGGCTGCCGCTGCTGCTCCTGAGCGCCTGCGGCGCGCTGTTCTTCGTCCTGACCGACGACGGCCGTCCGGAGACCCGCGGCGGCGAGACGGTCCAGACGCAGGTCGTCGAGGACAGCCCGCCGGACATCCAGCTCAACCTGAATCCGCCGACCGACGGGCCCACCCAGCAGCCCTGAGGGCAAAAGAAAAGGGCCTCCGAGGTCGTCGGAGGCCCGTTGGCGGTGGTGGTGGTGTGCTGGTTCAGGACATAGGAAACCCATGTCGCGAGACATAGGAAACTTCAACAGAGTGTGTCTCGGGACATAGGCAACCACCGCGATCAACA
>NZ_JBIATU010000013.1:0-284512 GCF_042892035.1 Nonomuraea sp. NPDC001831
GAGAGCCGTGGGGTTCGTATCCGGCCTCTGGTCCGATGTTCCTTCAGGGCCGTCCTTGGGGGCGGCCCTACGCCTCCGCTGAGTGTCGGCCCTTAGCCGCCTGCGTGCGGTGGCGCTAATTCCGCGACCGTAGACAGACTTCAGGTGTCATCGGCCCGCAGACGCGCGGCGCATCTTTGCGTTTCGAGGCTGGTCCCCGCCTACGCAGGCCGATGGGACCCGACGGAGGCGTTGGGGACGAGTGGGGGTGCGGCGTGCCCTTCGGCACTTGATGTATCCCCGGCATACACCACGCATCCCTGGACTGTCACCGCATCCCCGCAGACTGTCGCCGCACACCCGGGACTGTCCACCGCATCCCCGGGCTCCCACCGCATCCCCGGACTGTCCACCTCACTCTGAGGCTTCTACGGGCTCTCGGGGCCTCTCGACCTCCTGGCCAGGTGCCCGGTGAGGAGGCTGGCTGGCCTCGATGCTCCGTCGATTTATGGAGTGGCGCTGGGTGGCTCTGCTGGTGGGAACAGTGGGTTGGAGCGTCCTGGGGCGTTGTCCCCAGGAGAGTCGCTCACAGGCCCACCTAGCGCGCACACGTAACCCGCCACCTCACGCGGTGCAGGGCTGGGGGCTGTGGGGGTGGAGGTGGGGAGATGGGAGAAGGGCCTCACGCTGGGTGCGTGGGGCCCTTTTGTTGTGGGGGTCAGGATTTGGTGTTGACGTAGGTGACGGCGTATCTGGTGGCTACGGAGGTCCAGGGGACGGTGATCACTACGCCGTTGCGTTCGAAGACGCGGGCCTTCTCGGCCTCGGTGCCGTACTTCTGGGGGAGGGTGGCGAGTTCGGTGGCCTTGCCGGTGGCGGCGTCCAGGCGGATGAGGCGGGGGGCCAGGTCGCGGCGGTCGCCGGTTTCGACGGCCAGCAGGCCCTGGTCGTCGGCACGTACGTAGGTGAGGATCGTGTCGTGGGTGCCGGACGACTCCCACAGCTGCTTGCCGGTCTTGAGGTCGTAGGCGAGGGCCTTGTTGCGGGAGCGCATGCTCTGCGGGACGTTCTCCGGGAACGTGGCCAGGTAGAGGCGGTCGCCGTGGATGGTGTAGCGGCGTTGTTCGAACAGGCCGTTGACCATCGCCACGGTGTTCATGGCGAGCATGTCCACCTCGGGGGTCTTGAACTCGGTCACCTTGGTGGCGGCGTCGGAGTAGACCGTGAAGTTGTTCTGGCCGCCGGACTCGCTGCGGATGATGGCGGGAGAGGCTGACAGGAGGCTGGTCATGAGGCTGAGCTGGCCCAGCGTGGCCTGCTTGGTGATCTTGCCGGTCTTGGGGTCGATGTACTGGAGGCGGGTGCCGCCTCGGAAGGTGCAGTCGAGGATGACGGCGACCCGGGTGGCGGCGGTGTTGATGTCCTTGATGTGGCAGCCGTCGTCGGCGGACGCGGCGGCGCTCCACAGTTTGTGGCCGTCGGAGAGGCGGTAGGCGACCACCGCGTCGTCCAGCTCGGTGACGGCCACGCCTTCGGCGCTCATGATGCGGGGGACGTTGATGGAGTTCGCGAGATTGGACTTCTCGGCCGGGATTTTGATCTTCCAGGTGAGCTTGCCCGTGGTGGCGTCGATGCCGGCCAGGTGGTCGCAGGAGTTGCTGCTGCCGTAGGCGATGGCGGCCTTGCCGCCGGACAGGTCCGGGGTGGCGCCGCAGAGCTGGGCGCCCGGCGAGGGGATGCCCCAGGAGCGTTTTCCGGACGTCAGGTCGTAGGCGAGGACGCCGTCCTTCTGGGCGCGGATGACGACCTTGTCGGTCAGCCAGCTGCCGAAGGCCAGGGCGGTGGTGAAGTCCCAGCTTCCGGCGTTGGGGAGGGGGACGTCCCATTCTGCCCCGTCGCCGCCTCCGTCGCCGAACGCGGTGATGCCGCCGCCGGGCGTTCCGGTGGTGGCGACGAACCAGGCGGTGCCCGTGCTGACGGAGAGGAGGACCACGGCCGCGCCGGTGGCCAGCAGGGCGGTCTTCCATTTGGGCCGGGGGCTCTGCTGCGTGGGCGTGGGCGCGCTGCCGTACGGGGTGCCGCTGCCGGGTGCGGGGGGCTGCGGGGGTTGGCCGTAGGGCGAGGGTGCGCCGGGGGAGGGAGGGCTCGGCGGGTAGGTGGGCTGATTGCCCATGGGGGGCGGATATGGGGGTTGGTTGCCCGGTGGTGGTGAGTAGGGGGGTTGGTTGCCTGGTGGCGGTGGGTATGCGGCTGGGTTGCCCGTTGGCGGGGCGTACGCGCCAGGAGAAGGGGCGTACGGGGTGGCGGGCGGTTGCGGGTAGCCAGCGGGTGGGTAGGCGGCCGGTCCCGTGCCTTGCGGGGGGTACGCGGCCGGGTTCTGGGGCCACGGCTGCGCGGGCGGAGGGTAGGCGCCGGGGTTGGGAGCCGGCTGGCCGTACGGATTGGGGGGTGGGGAGCCGTACGGGCCGGATGGGGTGTTGGAGTGGTCGGTCATGGTTGTTCCCCGTTCAGGCCAGCTGCCCGCGGACGTAGGACGCCCACTGCCGTTCGAAGTCCGCCTTGCTCACGCCCAGCACCTTGAACAGTGCCGCCTCGCTGTCGTCGCCCTTGGCCCGGTAGGCCGCGATCACCGCGCTGGTCAGCTTCTGCTCGCCGTACCGCTGGGCGATGTAGCGCATGGCCAGGTGTCCCATCAGGTAGTGCACGTTCGTCATGCCGTTGGAGTCCCACGACGGGTTGTCGGGGAGCTGGCCCGAGAAGCGGGTGCTGAGGCGGCCGGCCAGGTAGGCGCGACCTTCCTGGAAGCGGATGTTCTGGTTGATCGGGTGGCCGCGGTTGGCGGAGTACTCGGCGAAGCCCTCGATGACCCAGTTGGGCTTGCCGAAGAGGGAGAAGTCGGCGCTGTCCAGCCCGGCCAGCAGGGAGTGGGCCAGCTCGTGCGTGCTGATCTCCAGGATGCCCTCGGACGACCGGAAGAAGGACGTGGTGGTGTCCATGACCACCCGGGTGCCGCCGACCTTGACGTCGTCGCCCAGGGAGGCCCAGGCGAGCATGGGGATGGACACGCCCGCTTCGTGCGCCTTCTCCTTGCGGAACAGGTTGCCGAGCTGGTTCTGCCCCTCGACCAGCGCGACCGCGAACCCGGCCGGCACGGGTGCGGTGGCGTCGCCGTTGCGCTTCCAGAAGTCCAGGTTCTTCTTCGCCGCACTGGCGACCACCGGGGCGACGCGCCTGGCCATGGCCGCGTCCTGGGGACGGGACAGGACGATGCTGGCGCCCGCGCGGACCACGGTGATGTCGGGCCAGATGTCCCAGGGGCCCGGGTAGTACACGGACTTGCTGCCCTCGGTCACCATGGGCGGCGGCGCGCCGTCCACCTTGGTGACGACCAGTGGCGCGTCCTTGGACGCCTTCTCCAGCGTCCAGCGGTACCACTCCGAGACCGGCCGCAGGTCGATGCCGGCGAACCGGTGGACGAACGCGACGTCCTGGGTGAACTTCAGGGCTCGCCCGAAGCTGTCCTCGGCGCGGCCCTCGCGGCGCATCACCTTGTACGACGCCTCGCTGAGCGGCACCTTGCGCAGGTTCGTGAACACCTTGCGCTGGTCGCGGACGAGGGCCGCGTTGCCCTTGTCGAAGATCGAGGTGAACGCGTCGGCGTTCCCGCTGCTCAGCGCCTTGCCGTGCTCGTAGACCAGCTTCTCGATCTCCTGGTCGGTGACGATCACGGCGTTCGGGTCGCTCTTGCCGGACGCCTCCTGGTGGCGCAGCGGGTCCTGGGCGCCGTTGATGCGGACGCGCAGGACGAGACCGACGCCGGCGCCCACGGCGACCGCCACCACGAGCGAGACGATGCCCATGGTGACCCAGAAGCCGGTCCGGCGCCTGGGTGGAGAAGGAGGACTGGATGGAGGTGGTGGAGGCGGCGGCTGCATGGCCGGCCACTGTTGCTGCTGCTGTTGCCCCTGATACTGCGGAAAAGTCGGCCCCGTTGTCACTTTTGCCCCGAGAGTGCTGACAAACCCCGAAAGAGGGGAATCGTACCAGTGGCCACATCGCGCGTCTTCGGGGTGGTGGGGGTCTTTGTGGAGCGGTGAGTAGGTGAAGATGATTTCCGGCGACTCGTAGCGCGGTGTTGCCATTTTTCGTGATAATTCACCGCATGATCGCGGGCAGCCTGAGGACGCTTCCACGGCTGGCCATCGCGCTCGCCCTCCTGCCGCCGCCGCTGCTCGCCCCGGACACGGCCGCGGGCGCGGCGCTGACCACCCACGCGGCGCGCGGGACCGTGAGCGCGCGGGCGGTGGCGCCGGGGACGGCGAGTACGCACGCGGTCCCGGAGCAGGTGACCGTGCGCGCCGCGCCCGGGCCGGTACGCATGCCGCACCGCCTCGGCCCCCCGGCGATCGCCGGAAAGGTCCCGGCAAAGAAGCCGAAGGCCGTGAAACCCGTCCCGGCCAAGAAGATCACCGAGCGGCTGGACCGCTTCCTGGCGGGCCGGCCGGGCCCGGTCACGGCCATGGTCAGGGATCTGACGACCGGCCGCGTCTACCGCTACCACCCGGGCGAACGGCTGATCACCGCCAGCACGGCCAAGGTCCAGATCCTGATGGCGCTGCTGCTCGGGAAACGGTGGCGCAAGCTGCCGGAGTCCGTCAGGCGCGACGCCGAGCTCATGATCCGCTACAGCGACAACCACGCGGCCGACCGCCTCTGGTTGCGGATCGGCGGCGCGGCGGGCTTCACCGAGGCCGGCCGGAGGTTCGGCCTCAAGCACACCAGGGGCGTGCCGGGGGACTGCGTCGACCTCTACTGCTGGGGCATCACCGAGACGTCGGTGGACGACCAGGTTCGCCTGATGAAGGCGCTGGTGTCCGGGAAGAGCCCGCTCAAGTCGAAGGAGCGCGCGCAGGTGCTCAGGCTGATGGGCGCGGTCGTCCGCGGCCAGGACTGGGGCCTGTCCGCCGCGGCCTGCGCGGGCGAGCGGGTGCGCCTGAAGAACGGCTGGCTGAAGCGCGTCTCCAACGGGCGCTGGGCCACGGTCAGCGTGGGGCTGATCCGGGGCCGCGGCCACGACTACGCGGTCGCCGTCCTCACCGAGGGCAGCGCCGAGGTGGGGGACGGCATCGCGACCGTCGAGGGCGTCGCCGCGCGGATCATGCGGGAGTTCCGGAGGTGCCCGGCGTGACCAGCCGGTAGCCGACGCCGCGCACGGTCTGGATGAGCTGGTCGTCGTTGTCACCGAGGCGCGCGCGCAGCCGTTTGACGTGCACCGCGATCGTGTTCGTCGACGTGGTCGCGGCGGCGTGCCACACGTGCCGCATGATCTGCTCGCGGGTGACCGTGCGGTCGGCGTTGCGCATCAGGTACTGCAGCAGCTCGAACTCGCGCAGCGGGAGGTGCACGGCGCGGCCGCCGACGCGTACCTGGTAGGCCTGGACGTCCAGTTCGACGCCGCCGACGGCCAGGACCTTGCGGGACTCGGGGGAGGCCGCCTGGATGAACGGCAGCAGTTCCGGCACCCGGTAGGGCCGGGCCACGCAGGCCGCCGCCCCCGCCGCGAGCGCGCGTACGGCCTGTTCGGCGTTCCCCTCGCCGACGCCGAGCAGGACGGGCACGGCTCGCGCGAGCCGTACCGCGCGGACGAAGTCGACCGCGTCGATGACCGGGAGCGTGGCCGAGACGAGCACCACGTCCGGCTGCAGCGCCCCCGCCTGCAGCAGCCCTTGGGCGCCGTCCGGCGCGCCGGTGACGGCCACGCCCTCGCGTTCCAGCGCCGTGGCCAGGTCACCGACCACGGCGTCGTCGGGGTCGGCGATGAGCAGTACGGGCTTGGTCCGCGTGTCCCCGTTCATCGTGGATGCCGCCTGCTGTGGGGTCATCAGCCGAAGCGTCCCGTGATGTAGTCCTCTGTCGCCTTCTCTGAAGGGTTGGTGAACATGCGGGAGGTCTCGTCCATCTCGATGACCTTGCCGGGCTTGCCCTGGGCGGCCAGGTTGAAGAACGCGGTCCGGTCGCTGACCCGGGCGGCCTGCTGCATGTTGTGGGTCACGATCACGATCGTGAACTCTTCCTTGAGCTGGGCCATCAGGTCCTCGATGGCCAGCGTCGAGATCGGGTCGAGCGCCGAGCACGGCTCGTCCATGAGCAGGACCTGCGGCTTGACCGCGATCGCGCGGGCGATGCACAGACGCTGCTGCTGACCGCCGGACAGGCCGGCGCCGGGCTTGTTCAGCCGGTCCTTGACCTCGTTCCAGAGGTTGGCGCCCTTCAGCGACTCCTCCACGATGCCGTCGAGGGTGGACTTGCCGACCCGGCCGTTGAGGCGGAGCCCGGCGGCCACGTTCTCGTAGATCGACATCGTGGGGAACGGGTTGGGGCGCTGGAAGACCATGCCGACCATGCGCCGGACCGACACGGGCTCGACGGTGGGGGCGTACAGGTCCTCGCCGTCGAGCATGACCTTGCCCTCGACGCGGGCGCCGGGGATCACCTCGTGCATGCGGTTGAGCGTGCGCAGGAACGTCGACTTGCCGCATCCGGACGGGCCGATGAACGCGGTGATCGAGCGCGGCTCGATGGTCATCGACACGTCCTCGATCGCCTTGTGCGACCCGTAGTACGCGTCGAGGCCCGAGACCTGGATCTGCTTGGACATTGTGGCGGTTACCCCCTATCGGCCCCTGGCGGGCCTGCGCCACCAGGCGATCAGGCGCGCCACCAGGTTGAGCAGCATGACGATCAGGATCAGCGTGAGGGCTCCGGCCCAGGCGCGGTCGATGGCGGTGTCGTTGGGACGGGCCGCCTGGTCGAAGACGAAGAGCGGAAGGCCCATCTGCGGCCCGCTGAACGGATCGTTGTTGATGGAGTCGGTGAAGAACACCGTGAGCAGCAGCGGCGCGGTCTCGCCGGCCACGCGGGCGACGGCCAGCATGACGCCGGTGACGATGCCGGTGAACGCGGTCGGCAGCACGACCTTCAGGATCGTGCGCCACTTGGCCACGCCCAGCGCGTACGAGGCTTCGCGCAGGTCGTTAGGCACCAGCCGGAGCATTTCCTCGGCCGATCTGACCACGGTCGGCATCATCAGGATCGACAGCGCCAGCGCGCCGGCGAAGCCGGAGAACGGGTTGCCCAGGAAGAGCACCCAGAAGGCGAGGATGAACAGGCCGGAAACGACTGAAGGGACGCCGGTCATGACGTCCACGAAGAAGCTGATGGCCCGGCTCAGGCGGCCGCCGTGGCCGTACTCGACCAGGTAGATGGCGGTGAACAGGCCGATCGGGACCGAGATGAGCGAGGCCAGCAGGACCTGCTCCAACGTGCCGACGATGGCGTGGTAGGCGCCGCCGCCGACGTCGCGGGCGCCGATGTTCCGCATCGAGTGGGTGAGGAACTCCAGGTCGAAGCGGGCCAGGCCGTTCGAGATCACCAGCCAGAGGACCGACACGAGCGGCACCACGGCCAGCGCGAACGCCAGGTAGACCAGCCCCTGGACGAACCTGTCCTTGATCCGGCGGCCGGTCGAGATGTGCTGGATGGTCATGCCCCCACCGCCCTGAACTCCTTGCGCCGGTTGATCACCATGCGTGCGCCCATGTTGACCAGCAGCGTGATGACGAACAGCACCAGACCGGAGGCGATCAGCGCGCCCCGGCCGACCTGCGTGGCCTCGCCGAAGCCGTTGGCGATGTTGGCCGCGATGCTGTTGGCGTGCGGGGTGAGGATCTCGAAGCTGATGTCGAAGGTGGCGGGGAAGATCAGCGCGACCGCGATGGTCTCGCCCATCGCGCGGCCGAGGCCGAGCATGGCGGCGCTGATGACGCCGGGCCGGCCGAACGGCAGCACGGCCATCCTGATCATCTCCCAGCGGGTGGCGCCGAGCGCCAGGGCCGCCTCCTCGTTCATCTTCGGGGCCTGGAGGAAGACCTCGCGCGAGATGGCCGCGATGATCGGCAGGATCATGATCGCCAGGACGATGCCGCCGGCGAGCATGGTCTTGCCGCCGATGGCCCCCTCGCCGGAGAACAGCGGGAACCAGCCGAGGTGCTCGTTGAGCCACTGCGACGGCGTGCGCAGCAGCGGCACCAGGAACGTCACGCCCCACAGGCCGTAGACGACGCTGGGCACGGCGGCCAGCAGGTCGACCAGGTAGCCGAGCGGCCCGGCCAGGCGGCGGGGCGCGTAGTGGGAGATGAACAGCGCCACGCCCACCGCGATGGGGGTGGCGATGACCAGCGCGATCGCCGAGCTGAGTACGGTGCCGAAGGCCAGCGCGCCGATGCCGAAGACCTGGCTGCCGTTGGGCTCCCAGATCAGGTCGGTGAAGAAGTTGCCCTTGTTCGCCTGCAGGGCCGGGACGGCCTCGCTGATGAGGAACACGGCGATGGCCGCCATGATGCCCAGCAGCAGGACGCCGGCGCCGGTGGAGACGAACTTGAACGGGCCTTCACCATGGCTGCGCCGCGAGGCGGACCGGCGCGTGGCCGGCCCGCCCCCACGGGTACGAACGTTGGTCGTCATGTTCTGCTAGGAGATCGCGCCGACGGCGGTGCGGACCTTGGTCAGCAGCTCGCCCGCGAGCGGGGCGTAGCCGAGCTCCTTCAGCGCGGCCTGGCCCTCGTCGCTGGAGGTGTAGGTGAGGAACTCCTTGACGAGCTTGGCCTGCTCGGGCGCGAGGCCCTTCTCGCAGGTGATCTCGTACGTCACCAGCACGATCGGGTACGCGCCCGCCGTCTTGGTGGCGTAGTCGATGCTCAGCTTCAGGTCGTTGCCGGTGCCGGTGATCTCGGCGGTCTCGACCGTCTTGGCCGCGCTGTCGGCGGTCAGCTCGACGAACTCGCCGGAGCCGTTGGCCACCTTGGCCTTGCTGAGCTGGGAGTTCTCGGCGAAGGAGAGCTCGACGTAGCCGATGGAGCCCTCGGTGCTCTTGACGCTGGCCGCGACCTGGTCCGAGCCCTTGGCGCCCTGGCCCTTGGCCTCGGCGGGCCACGCCTTGGCGGGCTCGTACGGCCAGCCGGCGGTCGCCTTGAGGAACTTGGTGAAGTTGTCGCTGGTGCCCGACTCGTCCGAGCGGTGGAAGGCCGAGATCGGCGTGGACGGGAGCTTGGCGTCGGGGTTGTCGGCCTTGATGGCCGCGTCGTCCCACTTGGTGATCTTGCTGTCGAAGATGCCGCCGATGGTCTTGGGCGACAGCTGCAGGCCGTCCACGCCAGGGAGGTTGTAGACCACCGCGACCGGGCCGGTCACCATCGGGATGTTGATGGCCTTGCCGGTCTTGCACCGGGCGTCGGCCTGGGCGGGCTCGCCCTTGTCGTCCTTGAGAGCGGAGTCCGAACCCGCGAAGTCGACCGTGCCCGCGATGAACGACTGCACACCGGCACCCGAACCGCTCGGCTGGTAGTTCAGGCTCACGCCCGAGTTCTTGGCCTGGAAGTCCTTCTTCCACTGGTCGATCGCGTTGGCCTGGGCCGACGAGCCGGCGGCGTTGATGGTGCCGCTCAGGCCGTTGTCGTTGCCCGCGGCGGGAGCGCCGGCGGAGCTGGTGGCGGTCGTGCTCCCGGAGCTGTTGTTGTCTGTGCCGCACGCAGCGAGCGAGAGCGCGCCGACGACGGCGACGGCGGCGAGCCGGCCTGCATACTTCACGGTTGGTTCCCCTCACTTGGTCCTTAGTCGTCCATGAAGTTATGCAGGCAAAGTGACTCAGACCCCCCAACAAGGGTGAACGTTCGGTGAACGCGCCTGGTCCTCTCCATCAATTTGACCAGCGAAGATGGGATACATGAGCTATCGCGTGTGTCTCGTGTGCATGGGCAACATCTGCCGTTCCCCGATGGCGGAGGCGGTGCTCCGCCGGACCCTGGAGGAGCGCGGGCTCGGCGGCCGGGTGGTCGTCGAGAGCGCGGGCACCGGCGGCTGGCACGCCGGCGATCCGATGGACGAGCGGGCGCTGGGCATCCTGGCCGAGCACGGCTACGACGGCGCCGCCCACCGCGCCAGGCAGTTCACGCAGGACTGGTTCGACCGCTACGACCTGGTGCTGGCGATGGACCGGGACAACGCGGCCAACCTGCGCCGCCTGGCGCCCGCCGGCGTCGAGGTGCGCCTGTTCCGCTCGTTCGACCCCGGCGCGCCGGACGGCGCCGAGGTGCCCGACCCCTATTACGGTGGCCGCGAGGGTTTCGAGGAGGTGCTGACCATGCTGGAGACGGCCGCCAAGGGCGTGGCCGCGCACATCGCCGATGAGATCGACTGAGGACCTCGGCTCCTCCCACGGATGGCGGCTGCAGCGCGGCGTCCTGGAGGACGGGCGGCAGGTGTTCGCCAAGATCGGGCCTGCCTCCGGCGTGTTCGCCTCCGAGGCCGCCGGGTTGCGCTGGCTGGGTGAGGCGATCACCGTGCCCGAGGTCGTGGAGGCCGGTTCCGACCGGCTGGTGTTGTCGTGGGTGCCGCAGGAGGCGCCCACCGCCGAGGCGGCCCTGCGGTTCGGCCGTGACCTGGCCCGTCTGCACCGCGCCGGGGCGGCCGGGTTCGGCGCGCCCTGGCCGGGGTTCATCGCCGAGCTGCCCATGGACAACTCGCCCGACGGTGACTGGCCGTCCTTCTACGCCTCCCGGCGGGTGTTGCCGTTCCTGCGCAGGGCGCGGCTGCCGGCCGCGGACGTGACGCTGGTCGAGCGGGCCGTGGCCCGGTTCGCCGAGGTGGCCGGGCCGCCGGAGCCGCCCGCCCGCCTCCATGGGGATCTGTGGAGCGGGAACGTGTTGTGGTCCGGCGGCACCGGGGTGCTGATCGATCCGGCGGCCCACGGCGGGCACCGGGAGACGGATCTGGCCATGCTCGCCCTGTTCGGGCTGCCGTACCTGGATCGGGTGATGGGGGCCTACCAGGAGGAGTTCCCGCTCGCGCCGGGGTGGCGGGCGCGGGTGCCGCTGCACCAGCTCCATCCGCTGCTGGTGCACGTGGTGCTGTACGGAGCCTCCTACCGCGACTCGTTGCTGGATGCGGTCGCCCGGGTGTTGTCGCTCTGAACAACCGATAAAGAAATAGGGGATCCAGCCACGGTAAGCATTTCTCCGCCCAAGGGGAGAAAAGAGGACGGCGGCCGGGTAAAGTTGGCGGATTTCGTATCCGGCGGCCCCGGCCGAAAACTCATTAAGGCGTTTCCTTCTTCCCCCTGAGTCAATTGGAGGGCGCATGGCGGACGACCCCACGCACGGCGCACTGGCCCTGACCCCGCTGGTCTGGGGCCCGCCCGGAGCCCGGCCCGACGAACGCAGGCTGCGCCAGCTCGGGCAGGCGCTGGCCGAGGTGCTGACAGGTCGCCGCCCGCCGGAGTCGGTGGCCGACCGGCTCACCGGCGGGGCCTACCGCGACCTCGTCAGGGCCGGGCGGATGATCTCCGCCGATCGGCCGCCGTTCGTCGGGAGCCCGCACGTCAAGGAGCCGAGGGACGGGGCCGTCGAGATGTGCGTGCTGGTGCACTGCGGCGAGCGCAGCCACGTCCTGGCCGTACGGCTGGAGCGGCACGGCCACCGCTGGTTGTGCACCGACTTCGAGACGGCCTGAAGCGGGCTCAGGAGGTGATCGTGGTGCCGTTGAGCCGGTTGAGCACCTCGTCGTGGAGGGCGCCGTTCGTGCAGACCAGGCTGCCGCCCTCCAGGCCGCGCACGCCGGCGAGGTCGGTCCAGACGCCGCCGGCCTCCTCGACGATCACGGTCAGGGCCGCCATGTCCCAGGGCGACAGCTCCGGCTCGGCGGACACGTCGACCGAGCCCTCGGCGACCATCATGTGCGACCAGAAGTCGCCGTACGCGCGGGTGCGCCAGCAGGCGCGGCCGAGGTCGAGGAAGTTGTCCAGCTTGCCGAGCTCCTCCCAGCCGCCGAAGCTGGAGTAGGAGAAGGAGGCGTCCTCCAGCGCGGTGACCGAGGAGACGCTCATCCTGGTGGCCTTGGCCAGGCTCCTGCCGGTCCAGGCGCCGCCGCCGGTCGCCGCCCACCAGCGACGGCCGAGCGCGGGGGCCGACACCAGGCCGACGACGACCTTGCCGTACTCCATGAGCGCGATCAGCGTGGCCCAGACGGGCACGCCGCGCACGTAGTTCTTGGTGCCGTCGATGGGGTCGATGATCCACGACCGGGCTCCCCACCCGGTCCTGCCGAACTCCTCGCCCACCACCGCGTCGCGCGGCCGGGCCCGGCGCAGCGTGCCGCGGATGGCCTCCTCGACGGCCCGGTCGGCGTCGCTGACCGGCGTCAGGTCGGGCTTGGTCTCGACCTTGAGGTCGACCGCCTTGAAGCGCCGCATGGTCAGGTCGTCGGCGGCGTCCGCCATGACGTGAGCGAGGCGTAGATCGTCGTTGTAACCCTGCACGGTCAGCCACGCTATCGCGTCGGTCGTGCCGGACATCAGTCACCGGCGACCCTTTTCTGGTAACTCCCTTTTCACCTACTGACCAGTAACATGTCTCCTATGTCCACTGATGTAGGTGCCTTCCTTCTCGAAACCGTTCCATTCGCCCGGACGTTGGGGATCGTGTTCGACTCGGTCGAGGACGGCCGGGCGGAATGCCGGCTGCCCGACCGGCCCGAGCTGCACAACCACGTGGCCGGGCCGCACGCGGGCACGCTGTTCACCCTGGCCGAGTCGGCGTCGGGCGCGGCGGTGCTGTCCAGGTTCGGCGACCAGCTCAGCCGCAGCGTGCCGCTGCCCACGACGGCGACCATCGAGTTCCGGAAGGTGGCCCTGGGGGAGGTGCGGGCGCAGGCGCGCGTGGCCGCCTCAAGAGAGGAGGTCGTCGGCAAGCTGGACGCCGGCGAGCGGCCGGTCTTCGACGTGCTGGTCGACGTGCGCGACGCGGCCGGCACCCTGGTCTCCAGCCTCACCGTCACCTGGACGCTGCGCCCCAACCGCCCCTGACCGGCCGACGATCAGGCGGCGGGCTCGTCGGGGGCGCCCTCGCGGCTGGACAGCAGGCGGCGCAGCGACTCCAGACGGGCCGGGTCGGCGTTGCCCGCTGCCGCCCAGGCGTCGAGCGCGCAGCCGTCGCCGAGGTGGGTGCAGCCCTTCGGGCAGGTGACCGTGCCCTCCACCAGGTCGGGGAAGGCGGCCAGCACGGTCTCGACCGACACGTGGGCCAGGCCGAAGCTGCGCACCCCCGGCGTGTCGATGATCCAGCCGCCCTCGGGCAGCTCCAGCGCGACGGCCGAGGTGGAGGTGTGCCGGCCGCGGCCGGTGACCGCGTTGACGTGCGAGACCGCGCGGTTGGCGTCGGGGACCAGGGCGTTGACCAGGGTGGACTTGCCCACGCCCGAATGGCCCACCAGCACGCTGATGCGGCCGGCCAGGTGGTCGCGCAGCTCGTCGAGCGAGCCGCCCTTGTGGACCACGATGTGCGGCACGCCCAGCGGCTCGTACAGGGCGACCAGCTCGTCGGGTGGGGCGAGGTCGGACTTGGTCAGGCAGAGCAGGGCGTCGATCTCGGCGTCGAACGCCGCCACCAGGATCCGGTCGATCATCCGGGGCCGGGGCGGCGGGTCAGCCAGCGCCGTGACGATCACGAGCTGGTCGGCGTTGGCCACGACCGGGCGCTCGATGCCGTCGGTGTCGTCGGTGTCGTCGGCCGAGCGGCGCAACATCGAGGTGCGCGGCTCCACGCGGACCACCCTGGCCAGCGTGTCGGGGCGGCCCGACACGTCGCCGACCAGGGCCACCCGGTCGCCGACCACGATGCCCTTGCGGCCGAGCTCGCGGGCCTTCATGGCGACGACGAGCCGGCGCTGCTGCTGCTTGCGCTTGTGGCCGCGGTCGGGCTCGACCAGGGTGGTGTAGCGGCCCCGGTCGACGGCGACCACGAAGCCCTCCACGGCGTCCTCGTGCGCGGGACGGATGCGGGTGCGCGGGCGCGAGCCCTTGCCCGGCCTGACCCGTACGTCGTCCTCGTCGTACTCCCGCTTTCTCAGCGGTCCGCTCCCATGCGCTCGCTTCCTCTCACGCCGGACCCTCCTGCGAAGTGCCCCCGCCGCCTGCCGCGAAACGCGCGACCATCGCCGCTCATCGGGACTCCAGCATCGCCGCCCACATCTGGACGAACTCGGGCAACGTCTTGGCGGTCGTCGCGATGTTCTCCACCTCCACGCCCGGCACGGCGAGGCCGATCACGGCCCCGGCCGTGGCCATGCGGTGGTCGTCGTAGCTGTGGAACACGCCGCCGTGCAGCGGGCGGGGACGGATGAGCAGGCCGTCGGCCGTCTCCTCCGCGTCGCCGCCGAGGGCGTTGATCTCGGCGGCCAGCGCGGCCAGCCGGTCGGTCTCGTGGCCGCGCAGGTGGCCGACCCCGCGGAGGCGGCTCGGCGTGGTGGCCAGGGCGGCCAGCGCGGCGATCGTGGGGGTCAGCTCGCCCACCTCATGAAGGTCGGCGTCGAGGCCCTTGACCTCGCCCGTGCCGGTGACGACCAGGTCGGCGCCGTCGCGGGTCACCGTGGCGCCCATGGTGGTGAGCAGGCCGCGCAGCGCGTCGCCCGGCTGGGTGGTCTCCGCCGGCCAGCCCGGGACGGTGACCGTGCCGCCCGTGACCAGCGCGGCGGCCAGGAACGGCGCCGCGTTGGACAGGTCGGGCTCGACCGTCATGTCCCTGGCCGCGATCGGGCCCGGCTCGACCCGCCACACGTCGCGCTCGGTGTCGTCGACCGTGACCCCGGCCTCCCGCAGCATGTGGACGGTCATCTCGATGTGCGGCTGGGAGGGCACCGGCGGGCCGACGTGCCGGATCGTCACGCCCTTGGCGAAGCGCGCCGCCGTCAGCATCAGCCCCGAGACGAACTGCGAGGAGCCGGAGGCGTCGATCGTGACCTCGCCGCCGGTCAGCGGCCCGGTGATGGTGAACGGGAGCGCGTCGTTGTCGAGGCGGGCCCCGAGTGTGCGCAGGGCGTCGAGGATCGGGCCCATCGGACGCCTGCGGGCGTAGGGGTCGCCGTCGAAGAAGACCGGCCCGTCGGCCAGCGCGGCCATCGGCGGGACGAACCGCATGACCGTGCCCGCCAGCCCCGCGTCGATGCGCGCGCCGCCGCGGACCGGGCCCGGCCGCACCTCCCAGTCGACCGCGTCGGTGGTCTCGCGCACGGCCGTCAGCGTGGCGCCGAGCGCGCGCAGGGCCGCCACCATGAGGTCGGCGTCGCGGCTGCGCAGCGCCTGGCGGACGACGCCCGGACCGTCGGCCAGCGCGGCGAGCAGCAGCGCCCGGTTGGTGACGGACTTGGAGCCGGGCAGGCGGACGGAGGCGTTGACGGGCGTGTCGGCCGTCGGCGCGGGCCAGTGCTGAGCGGGCATGTTCCAAAGCCTACTGGCCCTGGTACGGCCCGTTCACGGCCTGTGGACGACGCGCCGCCCTCCCGCCGGGCCGATCCGCCCCGGCCGGACGCGCCGCCCTCCCGCCGAGCCGGGCCGGACCGCCCCGGCCGGAGGCGAAGCCGCGAGCGCAGACCCGGACGTATGGCAATGTGGGGACATGTGCGGTAGATACGCCTCGGCGCGCAAAAAGCACGAGCTGCTGGAGGAGTTCCAGGTCGAGCTCGACGGCGAGCCCGACAAGGAGCTGGGCGCCGACTTCAACGTCGCCCCCACCAAGAACGTCTACGCGGTCATGAGCCGGTCCTCCAAGGAGGACGAGCACCCGGTCCGGCAGCTGCGGATCGTCAAATGGGGCCTGGTGCCGGTCTGGGCCAAGGACCCGTCGATCGGCTCCCGGCTGATCAACGCCAGGGCCGAGACGCTGGCCGAGAAGCCGTCGTTCCGGCAGGCGTTCGCCAAGCGCAGGTGCCTGATCCCGGCCGACGGCTACTTCGAGTGGATGGCCGTCGAGGGCGAGAAGAAGAAGCAGCCGTACTTCATCCACCCGGCCGACGGCGGCGTGCTGGCCATGGCCGGCCTGTACGAGTTCTGGAAGGACCGCACCCGCGACGACGACGATCCGCTCAAGTGGCTGGTGACCTGCACGGTCATCACCACGGACGCCGAGGACCAGCTCGGCCGCATCCACGACAGGATGCCCATGATGATCGAACGCGACCGCTGGGCCGACTGGCTCGACCCGGGCCTCACCGACACCGAGCGCGCCTCACGACTCCTGGTGCCCGCGGAGGCCGGGAGGCTGGCGGCATATCCCGTTTCTACTGATGTCAATAATGTCCGGAACAATGGGCCGGATCTCATCAAACCGCTTCCCGACGAGGAGGAAGCCGGCCTTTTCTAAAGGTGTAAGAAGCATGGTAAGTGGGCATTCGGTGAGGAAAGCGATGCGACCGTTCACTCGGTGTCACCGCCACAACATGCCCCTAATTGCGCCGGGCGGGACAACCGGGGAGTCCTGGCCGCGGGCTTCCCCCTTTTCACCCGGAGGTGCGGATTCGTGGACGTCACGACCGCTCGTCAGCGGCTCGAAGACATGCTCGCGGAGCTGGACCGCTCGATCGGGGTGCTCCAGGGCGACCCCGTCGCGATCCGCGAGTACTCGGCGGCCGACGCGGGCTCCGACCTCACCGACGCCGACCGCGCCCAGGCCATGCTCACCGTGGCGACCGCGCAACGCCGCGCGGTGACCGAGGCGATCAAGCGCCTGGACGAAGGCGCGTACGGCAGGTGCGTCGACTGCGACGAGCCGGTGCCCGAGGGCCGGCTGGAGGCCCGGCCGGAGGCCGCCCGCTGCGTGCAGTGCCAGGGAAGACGCGAACGCCGCCGCTGACACCCGCGCGGAAGCCGGCGGCCGCCGGGAGGCGGCTCAGCTCTTGCGCGCGCTGGCCACCAGGTGGATGCCCACCGTGTCGTCGTCGTCGGGATGGGCGTCGAGCTCGGTGCGCACGAGCCAGGTCAGGGCCCGCCCGTCGGACCCGAGCACATGGTCCACCGTGGACGGCGACAACACCGTGCGCGGCCGCATCCACTCCACCTCGAGCCCCGCCCCCATCAGCAGCTCACGGAGCTGGCCGCTGCTGAAGCAGCGCGTGATGCTGCCGTCGGGCCAGGGCACCAGCATGACCTCGCCGGTCTGCCGCAGGTGCTGCCACTGCTCCTGCTCGGCCAGGATCGCCATGCCGAGCACCAGCGAGTCGACGCACACCAGCGCCCGCCCGCCCGGACGCAGCACCCTGGCCACGTCGCTCATCGCCGACTCGGCCATGAGCTCGATCGACATCGCGCGTTCCTCGGCGACCACCGCGTCAACACTCTCATCGGGAAGAAACGCCAGATCGTCGGCGCGTACGTGCCGAACCCGGTCGGCGTCCCGCAAACGGGACTGCGTGTCCACGGTCCGGCGGAAGTCGAGCACTTCGATCACCCGGTGTCCCGCCCTCGCGGCCTGGCCGGACCAGCGTCCGCGGCCGCCGGACAGATCGAGGATCACCGACGGTTCGCCGGGGAGCCAGCGGTTCAGTTGCTCGGCGGCGACGGCGCGGTAGAAGGTCCAGTACGGCCCGAGCGTCCCAGAGCCGTTCAGTTCCTCGGCCGGAATGGGCAGCACACGCGACTCCTGAGTTCCGGAAAAAGGGCTACCAGCCGGTACGTATGGACGTTCCCCGCACCGGGTCCTCTGTACCTTCTATCTTGCGGGAACAGACAAGGGCGCGGGCGTGTTGCGACGAGCATGCTCACATTGGAAAGACCGCGCCCCGATGACCAGGAGGTCATCGGCCAGCGGGTATTCTCCCCTGAGTACGGTGTACCGCCACAGCCGGCCACCGGTGATCTTAGGGGGGTGGGTCCGGTGCCCGCGACAGGCGCGGAGACTCTGGAGCAGCGCAGCGAGCGGTTCGAGCGCGACGTCATGCCGTATCTCGAACAGCTCTACTCCGCCGCGCTCCGGATGACCCGGAATCCAGCGGACGCGGAGGACCTGCTTCAGGAGACCTTCGCCAAGGCGTTCGCGTCGTTCCACCAGTTCCAGGAGGGCACGAACCTCAAGGCGTGGCTCTACCGGATCCTGACGAACACGTTCATCAACAGCTACCGCAAGAAGCAGCGTGAGCCCAAGCAGTCCGGCACCGAGGAGATCGAGGACTGGCAGCTCGCGCGCGCCGAGTCCCACACCTCAAGCGGGCTGAAGTCGGCCGAGGTCGAGGCGCTGGAGCACCTCCCCGACGGCGACATCAAGCAGGCGCTCGCGGCGCTGCCGGAAGAGTTCAGGATCGCCGTCTACCTCGCCGACGTCGAAGGCTTCCCCTACAAGGAGATCGCCGACATCATGGGCACTCCCATCGGCACCGTGATGTCCAGGCTGCATCGGGGACGCAGGCAGCTCCGGGGCCTCCTAGAGGACTACGCCCGCGAGCGCGGCCTGGTCCCCTCGGAGGGATCGAAATGAGCTGTGGCAACCCGCACGACACCGACTGTCGCGAGGTGCTGGACAAGGTCTACGCCTATCTCGACGGCGAGCTGACCGACGGTGACGTCTCCGACATCCGCGTGCATCTCGACGAGTGCAGCCCGTGCCTGAAGGAGTACGACCTCGACAAGGCGGTCAAGGCGCTCGTGGCCAAGCACTGCGGCTGCGACCCCGTCCCCGCCGATCTGCGTTCCAAGGTGCTGGCTCGCATCGAGCAGGTGAGGTCGGAGCTGGCCGACTAGGATTCACGCCATGCGCGTCCTAGTCACCGGTGGTGCCGGTTTCATCGGGTCGAACCTCGTCGACCGCCTGCTCGCGGACGGACACGAGGTCGTGGCCGTAGACGACCTGTCCTCCGGCAGCAGGGACAACCTGGTCAACGCCGCCGAGAGCGACCGTTTCAGCCTGCACGTCCTCGACGTGCGAGACCCGGCGATCATCGGGCTGGCGGCCGAGCTGCGGCCCGAGGTCATCTGCCACCTGGCCGCCCAGATCAGCGTACGCAGGAGCGTCGCGGACCCCGTGCACGACGCCCGGCTCAACGTCGAGGGCACCGCGTCGGTGCTGACGGCGGCCAAGGAGGGCACCACGCGCAAGGTGGTGTTCGCCTCGTCGGTGGCGGTCTACGGCCGGCCCGCCACGATCCCCGTGCCCGGCGACGCGCCCACCGACCCGCGCTCGCCGTACGCGGCCTCCAAGCTGAGCGCCGAGATCTATCTGGCGACCTTCCGCGCCCTCTACGGCCTGGAGTACACCACGCTGGTGCTCTCCAACGTCTACGGCCCGCGCCAGTCGCCCGACGGGGAGGCCGGCGTCGTGTCGATCTTCACCGACGCCCTGCTCAACGGCACCCCCACCGTCCTCTACGGCGACGGCACCCAGACCCGCGACTACGTCTACGTCGACGACGTGGTCGACGGCTTCGTCCGGGCCTGCGGCAGTGAGGGCAACGGCCGCCGCTTCAACCTCGGCACCGGCATCCAGACCACCGACAGGCGCCTGCACTCGCTGATCGCCGACGCGGCCGGGGCCCCGGACAAGCCGGGCTTCGCGCAGCCGCGCCTCGGCGACCTGCCGGCGATGGCCGTCGATCCGGTGCCCGCCCACGAGGGGCTTCGCTGGGAGCCGCGCACCGACCTGCCGACCGGCGTGAAGAGCACCGTGGCCTGGGCGCGGAGTCGCGCCAGGTAGTTGCTTGATTACACTTTGCTTGCGATTTCCCGCTCGGCCCGTACGGTGACGTCCTGTTCTGTAGCGTGAGCTCCAGAAGTCGACGTGGAGGCATGTGGGATGTTGAAGGACAGGTTCACCCGGTCGCTCGCCGCCGTCATCGTGGTCACCTCGACGGTGGTCCTGGCCGGCATCGGCGCGCTTCCGCCAGGGGTTTCCTGGACCTGACCGCCGTAGGGGGCCGCAATGCGTGACCTGCCCTGGCCCGCGAGGGTCTACCTGGTCGCCGTGATCGCGGCGGCGGCCGCTCTCATCGGGCACAGCGCGATCGTCTCCGGCCCGCTCGTGGCGCCGGAGAATCTCGACATCCTGCTGGTGCTCGCGCTGCTCTTCCTGGTGTGCGAGTCGATGCCGACGCTGCTCAACGTGGAGCAGTTCGCGGTGTCGGTGAGCTTCTCGGCGTCGCTGGCCGCGGTCGTGCTGATCGGGCCGGAGGGCGCGGCGCTGGTGGGGCTCACCGCCGCGGTCAGCGTGCGCCCGGGGCTGCCGCTGATCAAGCGGCTGTTCAACGGCGCGCAGTTCGCCATCTGCGGCTACGCCTCCGGCTGGGTCTACGAGTGGCTGCACGGCACGGTCGGGGTGCCGCGGGTCAACGAGTTCGACAGCCTCATCGGCCCCTACGCCGCCGCGACCGCCGTGTTCGTGCCGCTCAACATCGTGCTCACGCTGACCATGATCAGCCTGGCGACCAGCGTGCGGGCCACGGAGGTGCCGCTGCGCGGAATGGTCCAGTTCCTGCTGTCCTACCTCGGTTACGGCACGTTCGGGCTGCTGGTGGCCGGGTTGTGGGCGACCGTGCAGTCGATCTCGGCGGTGCTGGTGCTGATGCCGCTGTTCGTGGCGCGGTGGGCGTTCGGCCAGTACCACGCCCAGCAGCGCTCCTACGACGCCACCATCGCCGCGCTCTGCCAGGCCGTCGAGACCAAGGACTACTACACCCGGGGCCACTGCACCCGCGTCTCGCTCGCCTCCAGCATGATCGCCGAGGAGATCGGCATGAGGCTCGAACGCCTGCGCGCCATCCGCTACGCCGGCATGCTGCACGACGTCGGCAAGCTGGGCGTGCCCACCAAGGTGCTGCAGAAGGACGGCCCGCTCACCGAGGGGGAGCTCGCCGCGATCCAGCTCCATCCGATGCGCGGGCTGGAGATCGTCCGCGGCATCGGCTTCCTCGACGAGGCCTACGCCGGGATCATGCACCACCACGAGCGCCACGACGGCACCGGCTACCCGATGGGCCTGGCCGGCGACGAGATCCCCGAGTTCGCCAAGGTGATCGCGGTGGCCGACGCGTTCGACTCGATGACCTCCGACCGTTCCTACCGGGGGGCGCGCCCGGTCGAGGTGGCCGTGGAGGAGCTGCGCAAGTGCGCCGGCACGCACTTCGACCCGGTCATGGTGGCCGCGTTCATCCGGGCGCTGGAACGCACTCCCTGGCAGCCGCCGCGCCGGGTCGAGGCGCCGCCGCCCGACGCCGCCGAGGCGACGATCAAGGACCACGACGACCCGACGATGCCGATCCAGGTCGTGAGCGGGCCATGACCACCACAGAGCGCGTCCGGCGCGCCGACCGGGCACCGGCCACCGTCCTGCGCCGGCTCGACTCCGGCCAGTTGTTGCTGATCTGCGCGGCCGGGCTGGTCGCCGTCGCGGGCGTGGCGCACACGGCGGCCGTGGGGCTCGACCGTCCCGAGATCGCCATCGGGTTCGGCGCGTTGATCGCGGTCGGCGAGCTGGCCCGGCTGACCATGCCGGGCAACCGGGAGGTCGCGCCCATCGGCGCCGCCGCGGCGCTCGGCTACACCCTGCTGCTCGACCTCAGCCAGAACCAGTTGCGCCACTCCGCGCTGCAGGTCGTGGCCGTGATCGCGGCCGGGATGATCGCGGGCGCGCTGCCCCACCTGGCCGTCGGCCGGCCGCCGCGGCTCGACGCGATGGCCCGCCGCCTGCTGACCGGCGCGCTGCTGGCCTTCGCCTTCCGCCCGCTGGCCGACCCGCTCTACCAGCTCACCAAGCCGCCGCCGGGCGCCCACACCTGGTGGCCGGCGCTCGTGGTGATGGTCTCGCTGATCACGGTGACGCTGCTGGTCGACGTGCTGATCGCGGCGCTGCTGCGGGCCGAGCGGCTGCGCACGGCGTTCCGGGTGGCGGTGCGCGACGAGATCAACATGGCGTTCCCGCTGGGCGCCGCGGTGGCGGCCTCCGGCGTGCTGCTGGCGCTCGCCACGCACAGCATGGACCTGGTGGCGTTGCTGGTGTTCGCCGCGCCGCTGCTGGTCACGCAGGTGGCCTTCCGCAAGTACGCCGGCATCCGCGCCACCTACCTGCAGACCGTCCGCGCCCTGTCGCGGGTCACCGAGGTCGGCGGCTACGTCGAGCCCGGCCACTCGCGCCGGGTGTCCCGGCTGGCCGTGGCGGTCGGCCGGGAGCTGGGCATGGCCGAGCCCGAGCTGCTGGAGCTGGAGTACGCGGCCCTCATGCACGACATCGGCCAGCTCTCGCTGCGCGACCCCATCCCGGGCGGCGCCACCGTGCTGGCCGACCCGGAGCAGGCGCGGCGCATCGCCGAGCTGGGGGCCGAGGTGATCAGGCAGACGGGCGTGCTCGACCGGGTGGCCGAGGTGGTCCGCCGGCAGTGCGACGAGATCGCCGACGACCCGCCGCTGTCCAGCCGCATCATCAGGGTCGCCAACGCCTACGACGACCTGGTCGGCCCGTCCACCGACCGCGACCGATCGGGGGCGGCGCTGGAGCGCATCAGGCTCACGGCGGGCAGCGCGTACGACGCCGCCGCGCTCGACGCCCTGACCCGGGTGGTCGGCAGAGGCCGCGTGTAACTGATTGTCCGCCTTTGTGGGGTTCCTACAGATCATTCTCCGCTGATCGGTACTTCACGGGAAAAGGGACGAGCCGCCGCCGGTCATAGGGTTGTCCGCGTGATTGCTGAGACGCTCGGACCCGTTCTGATCGCCAACCGTGGTGAGATCGCCCGGCGGATCATCCGTACGGTCAGGCGGATGGGACTGCGTGCCGTCGCCGTGCATTCCGAGGCCGACGCCGGGCTGCCGTTCGTGCGCGAGGCCGACGAGGCGGTGCTGATCGGCCCGGCCGACCCCGCGCGGAGCTATCTCGACCCCGCCAGGGTGCTGGACGCGGCCCGCGCCACGGGAGCGGGCGCGGTCCATCCCGGTTACGGCTTCCTGTCGGAGAACGCCGCGTTCGCGCGGGCGGTGATCGAGGCCGGGCTCGTGTGGATCGGGCCGTCGCCGGAGTCCATCGACCGCATGGGCGACAAGATCAACGCCAGGAACCTCATGGAGCGGGCGGGCGTGCCCGTCGCCGCGGGCACCAGGGAACCGGTCACCGACCTGGTCGCGGCGCTCGACGCGGCCGAGCTGATCGGCTATCCGGTCATGGTCAAGACCGCGGGCGGCGGTGGCGGGATCGGCATGAGCGTGGCCCGTGACGACGCCGGGCTGGCCAAGGCGTTCGAGCAGGCGGCCAGGGCGGCGGCCAGGTTCGCCGCGGCGGCCGCGGCGGGCGGCGCGGGCGACGCGCTGGCCGGGCCCGCGGTCCTGCTGGAGCGCTACGTCGAACGTGCCCGCCACGTCGAGGTGCAGATCCTCGGCCTGCCCGGCGGCCGGGTGCTGGCCCTGGGCGAGCGCGACTGCTCGGTGCAGCGCCGCCACCAGAAGGTCGTCGAGGAGTCGCCGTCCCCCGGCATCGGCCCCGAGCTGCGCGAACGCATGCTGGCCGCGGCCGTGCGGGCCGGCGAGGCCGTCGGCTATCTCGGCGCGGGCACGGTCGAGTGCCTGGTCGACGCCGACGCCCAGGACTTCGTGTTCCTGGAGATGAACACCAGGCTCCAGGTCGAGCACCCGGTCACGGAGCTGGTCACCGGCCTCGACCTGGTGGAGTTGCAGCTTCGCGTGGCCGCCGGGGAGAGCCCGGAGATCACGGTGGCGCCCGAGGGGCACGCGATCGAGTTCCGGGTCTACGCCGAGGACCCCAGACGTTTCCTGCCCGGCCCCGGCCGGATCACCACCTGGGACGAGCCCGCCGGCGACGGCATCCGCGTCGACTCCGGCTACGCGGCGGGCGACACGGTGACCATGTTCTACGACCCGCTGATGGCCAAGCTGTGCGTGCTCGGGGCCGACCGTACCGAGGCGCTGGAGCTGGGCCGCAAGGCGGTCGCGGAGTTCGTCGTCGAGGGGCCGAAGAGCAATCTGCCCTTCTGCGCCGAGCTGCTGGAGAACCCGGCATTCGTCGCGGGAGACTACGACACGGGTCTGGTCGGGCGAATGCGGCCCTGACCCGGTCGACATTGTTGGTGACGTCGGAAGAGGAGAGCGCCGGTGGCCGAGGTACGCGCCGAGATGGTGGCGAACGTGTGGAAAGTGGTCGTCCGGGAGGGCGAGGCGGTGTCCGAGGGGGACACGCTGGTCATCCTCGAGTCGATGAAGATGGAGATCCCCGTGCTCGCCGAGGACGGGGGCGTGGTGTCCCAGCTCAAGGTGGCCGAGGGCGACGTGATCCAGGAGGGCGACCTGATCGCCGTCATCGACTGAGGCGGGCCAGGAACCTGGCGCGGTCGACGACCGTCCGCTCGACCGTGCCGCGGCCCACGAGCGTGCCCTTCAGGTCGCGGGCCTCGAAGGCGAAGACCAGGCGGCGGCCGTCCACGCCGGTGAGCTCGGCGGTGAGCTGGACGTGGTCGCCGACGGCGCTGGCGGCCAGGTGTTCGAGCTCGACCCGGGTGCCGACGGACGTCTCGCCCTCGGCCAGGTGCGGGCGCACGGCCTCGACGGTGGCCCGTTCGGCCAGCGCGAGCAGCCTGGGCGTGGCCAGCACGGGAACGTCGCCGCTGCCGGCTCGCTCGGCTGTGTCCGATCTCTCGACCATGGTGAGCAGTTGCGAGCGGAGGCCAGGTGAGAGCGTCATGGGGGTCAGCCTACCGAGGGCGGTCCTGATCTCCAGGAAACGCGGACAACACCGCCCATAAGGCTCCAGGATAGGGTTTGTACGGCTTGCGGCATATGAGTGGCATATGGGACTGCTGAGACAGGTACACTCTCGGAGTTTCCGTGACCACTGTGTTACCTCACCGCGACAAAAGTTCGCTTTGTTGGAGAACCGCGGGGTGGGCGAGGTTACCGATGTAGGGGGGTAGCGGGGGAGTCATGGTGGCCCAAGGCACGACGCTGGCGGGGCGGTATCGACTGGATACCCGCATCGGCGCCGGCGGCATGGGCGAGGTGTGGCGAGGCGAGGACATCGTGCTCGCCCGCACCGTCGCCGTCAAAGTGCTGCTCCCAGGCCGCATGGATGATCGCGGATTCGTCGCCAGGTTCCAGGGGGAAGCCAGGGCGATGGCCACGATCAACCATTCCGGCGTGGTCGACGTCTACGACTACGGGGTGAGCGGCGACACCGTCTACCTCGTGATGAAGTTCGTGGACGGGGAGCCGCTCGACCGGCTGCTGGCCCGGCTCGGCCGGATCCCGCCACAGGCGGCCATGGAACTCATCGCGCAGGCCGCCTCGGCCCTGCAGGCGGTGCACGACCAGGGAATCGTGCACCGAGACGTGAAACCGGGCAACCTGCTCGTGCAGCGCGACGGCACGCTGGTGCTCACCGACTTCGGCATCGCCCGTTCCGACCTGGCCAACCGGCTGACCGACGCCGGCATGGTGCTCGGCACGGCCGCCTACTGCGCGCCCGAGCAGGCCGAGGGCGAGCCCGTCACGCCCGCCGTGGACATCTACGCGCTCGGCGTGGTCGCCTACGAATGCCTGGTGGGACAGCGGCCGTTCGACGGTGACAGCGCGGTCACGATCGCGCTCAAGCACATCCGCGAGGCCCCGCCGCCGCTGCCCGCCGACATCCCGCCGCAGATCCGGACGCTGGTGGAGGTGGCCCTGTCGAAGGACCCCGCCCGGCGTTTCCCGACGGCGAAGGCCATGAGCGAGGCGGCCCGCGCGGCCGGCCAGGGCCAGCCGATCACGCCGGTGGCCGAGATCGCGCCGCCGGCCACGGGCGCCACGATGGCCGCTCCGCCCGAGTCGTACCAGACCGGCGCCTACCAGGCGGGCCACTCGCAGCCGACGGGCGCCCACCAGCCGGGCCAGCCGCCCGCCTACCCGGGAGGGCAGCCGCCGGGCGGGGCCGGCGCGTTCCAGACCGGGGCGCACCTGCCCGCGTCGTCGGAGGAGACCACCGCCGCGGTCGGCGAGCGCCGCCCGGGCGGCCGCCGCGCCGCCAAGGCGCCGCGCAGGACCGGCCTGGTCGTCGGCCTCGCGGTCGCGGTGGTGCTCGGCGTGGGCGCGGGTGCGGTCGCGCTGACGGGCATGGTGCCCGGCGCGCCGACGCCGACCGTCACGGCCTCCAACGATGGCGACAGCGACGACATCCCCGGCCCGACGAAGGCCGGTCCCACGAAGTCCAAGCCCCCGACGAGGCCTCCCACGAAGACGGCCGTGCCGCCTGCCACCAGGCCGCCCACGCACCCCGAGACCGAGGAGCCGACGGAGACGGCGGAGCCGACGACCACGCCCACCACCACCCCGACCAGCACGAAGGGACCGACCAAGTCGCCGTCGAGCACGCCGACGCCGACGGTCAAGCACATCACGGTGCCCAAGGTCGCCGGGCTGCCCTTCCTCAAGGGTCAGGAGATGGTCGAGGCGGCGGGGCTGCTGGTGCGCGTCCGTGACACGTCCGTGACCACCGACGACCCCGCCTGCCGCAGGATCACCAAGACGGTGCCCGCGGGCGGCACGGTCGTCCCGGAGACGAAGGTGGTCACGCTCTACATCATCGACGGCATCTGCACGACGCCGACGCCGACGCCGTCCCCCACGGCCACGCCGAAGTCGTAGGGGGTCAGATCCCGGTGGTGTTGCGCGGGTAGGCGATCTGCGGGTCGGTGGCGATGTTCACCATGTACGGGATGCCGGAGTCGAACGCCCTGCGCAGCGCCGGCCCGATCTCCGACGGCTTGGTGACCAGCTCGCCGCCGCCGCCCAGCGCGGTCACGACCTGGTCGTAGCGGCACTGCGGCTGGAGGTCGGCCGCCACGTCGTAGCCGTACAGGAACTGCATGGGGTGCTTCTCCAGGCCCCACATGCCGTTGTTGCCGCAGATCATGACGACCGGCAGCCGGTGGCGGACGAGGGTGTCGACGTCCATCAGGGAGAAGCCGGCGGCGCCGTCGCCGAGCAGGAGCACGACCTGCGAGGACGGGCGGGCCAGGCGGGCGGCGATGGAGTAGCCGAGCCCGGTGCCGAGGCACCCGTACGGGCCGGGGTCGAGCCAGTTGCCCGGCTGCCTGGGCTCGACGTACTTGCCGGCGTAGGAGACGAAGTCGCCGCCGTCGCCGATCACCACGGCGTCGTCGGCCAGGACCTTGCCCAGCTCGCCGTAGATGCGCATGGGGTGGATCGGGTCGGTGTCGGCGGCCAGCAGTTCGGCGTCGCCCTCGATCGCGGCGGCGGCGGCCTCGGACAGCGTGGACAGCCAGGAGGCGTACGAGCTGGGCTTGACCCCGGCGTCGCCGCAGGCCGCGCCGAGGCTCCAGAGCACCACCGACAGGTCCCCCGCGGCCTTGGCGGCGGGCTGCAGGTGGGTGGCGAGCTGCGAGGGCGCGTCGGCGATGTGCACGACGCGGGCCGGCGCGCCGTCCTTGCCGCCGAACAGGCCGTAGCCGAGCCGGAAGTCGAGCGGGGTGCCGATCACGATGACCAGGTCGGCCTGGGAGAAGGCCACGCTGCGGGCGCGGGTGACGAGCAGTTCGTGCCCGGCGGGCAGGATGCCGCGGCCCTGGCCGTTGGGGATGACCGGCAGCCGCCAGGTCTCGGCGAAGTCGCGCGCGGCCTCCTCGGCCCGGTCCATCCACACGTCGGAGCCGTAGACCAGCACCGGACGCTCGGCCTCGGACAGCAGCCGGGCGATGGCGGCCAGGTCGTCGGGGTCGGGCTCCAGCGGCGAGGGCGACTGCGTGTGCACCTCGTGGGCGGGCGAGGGGGCGAACAGGTGGTCCATGTAGAAGTCGAGGAAGACCGGGCCGCGCTGGGGCGCGACGGCGGTGCGGAAGGCGGACTCGACGTCCTGGCCGATCGAGTCGGCGCCGGAGGCGGTGAACGACAGCTTGGTGATCGGGCCGAGCAGCGGCGGGTGGTCCATCTCCTGGAGGGCGCCGCTGCCCCAGCGCGACTGCGGGGCGCGGCCGCCCATGACGACCACCGGCGAGCCGTTGAAGTGCGCGGTCGCGATGCCGCTGACGCCGTTGGTGATGCCCGGCCCGGCGGTCAGCACGGCCAGGCCGGGCTTCCTGGTCAGCCGGGCCGTCGCCTCGGCGGCGAAGACCGCGCTCTGTTCGTGGCGCACGTCGAGGATGCGCATGCCCTCGTGGACCGCGCCGTCGTACAGCGGGAAGACGTGGCCTCCCGAGAGCGTGAACATGGTCTCGACGCCGTAGGCCTTGGACACGGCGACGGCGACGTCACCGGCGTGCTTCGCAGACTCCATGCCGGGAACTTACCAACCAGTGACAAGAGTAAACAGATCTCAAGGCTTGCGTCCGGCCTTGTCCTGGACCTACGCGCAGCAGACGCGGACCGAGCCGAGCGGCGACCGCGCCTCGACCTTCCGGGGCGCGCCCTTCACCGCGTCGACCGTCACCTCGGTGCGGCGGCCCTCGGTCGTCACGTCGTAGGTCTCCGGCGGCAGCCGCAGGTCGACGTCGCCGGTGGCCCGCGCGACGGCCCTCACCGTGAGCGGCGGGTTGGCGAAGTCGAGCCGTACGTCGCCCGAGCCGGTCTCGACGTCGGCCTTGCCGCCGAGTATCGCGTTGCCGGAGACGGACCCGGAACCGGACCTGGCCCACACCTCGCCGGTGACGCCGTCGGCCCGCACGTTCCCCGACACGGTCGTCAGCCGCACGTCGCCGACCACGTTGCTGACCCCGAGGGCGCCGACGGTCGTCCGGGCCTCGACGCCGGTTTCGAAGGGCACCAGCAGCGTGTAGTCCGCCCGGCACACCGGACCGTCCGGCTGCCGCGCGGTCCCGCAGCGGATGTCCAGCCGCAGGGTGTCGCCGGTCCAGTCCTCGGTGATCACCGGCCGGTCGATCGAGGTCCAGGCCACGGACCGGGCGATCGTCAGCTCTCCCGCGGGGCCCGGCACGATCTCGACGCTCACCTCGCCGCTGCCCGTGGTGACCTTCAGCGTGTCCAGCGCGAACGGGACCGTCCTGGCCCGTGTCTCCTGCGGCGCGGTGGCGCGGGCGAACCCGTCCCAGACCAGCAGGACGGACAGCAGCAGGGCGGCCACCGTCGTCACGGCTCCCGCCGTCAGCCAGATGGTCCTCACGGCATGCTCCTGATCTTGAGGAACTGCAGGACGGCGAGGACCCGGCGGTGATCGCCCTCCGCGGGGGACAGGTCGAGCTTGGTGAAGATGTTGCCGATGTGCTTGCCCACGGCTCCCTCGCTGAGCACGAGGGCCTGGCCGATGCCGGCGTTCGAGCGGCCCTCGGCCATGAGCTTGAGCACCTCGTGCTCGCGGGGCGTCAGCCGTTCCAGCGGGTCGCTGTCGCCGCGCAGCAGGAGCTGGGCGACCACCTCCGGGTCGAGGGCGGTGCCGCCGCCGGCGACCCTGCGCAGGGCGTCGATGAACTCGGCCACGTCGGCCACCCGGTCCTTGAGCAGGTAGCCGACGCCGCCGGCCGCCGTGGACAGCAGCCGGGCGGCGTAGCGTTCCTCGACGTACTGGGAGAGCACCAGCACGGCCAGCCCGGGATGCTGGCGGCGCAGCACGAGAGCCGCGCGCAGCCCCTCGTCGGTGTGCGTGGGCGGCATCCGGACGTCGGTGATCACCAGCTCCGGCCGGTGCTCCTCGACGGCCCGCAGCAGGCCCTCGGCCTCGTCCACGGCCGCCACCACCCGCATGCCGGACGCGTCGAGCAGCCTGACCAGCCCCTCGCGCAGCAGGACGGAGTCCTCGGCCAGCACTACTCGCACGGCAGCTCCACCTCGATCGTGGTCGGCCCGCCGAACGGGCTGGACAGGCGCAGCGTCCCGTCCACGGAGTCGATGCGCTGGGCCAGGCCGCGCAGGCCGGTGCCGCCGTCGAGCCGGGCGCCGCCGCAGCCGTCGTCGTGGACGAGCACGTGCAGGCGGTCGCGCTCGCGCCGGACCGTCACCTCGGCCCTGGTCGCGGCGGCGTGTTTGGCGATGTTGGTCAGTGCTTCGGACACGATGAAGAAGGCCACCGCCTCGATGGTCGGGGAGGCGCGCCGGTCGATGTCGACGCGCAGGCGTACGGGGAGCGGGGCGCGGGCCGCGACGCCGGACAGCGCCGCGTCGAGCCCCTGGTCGTTGAGCACGGCCGGATGCAGGCCGCGGACGAAGTCGCGCAGTTCCTTGAGCGCCTGCTTGGCCTCCTCGTGGGCCCGCTCGATCGCCTCACGGGCGGGCTCGGGCAGGTCGGTGAGGGTGGCCCTGGCCAGGCCGAGGTTCATGGCGAGCGAGACCAGGCGCTGCTGGGCGCCGTCGTGCAGGTCGCGCTCGATCCTGCGGCGCTCGGCGTCGGCGGCGTCGATCACGCCGGCCCGGCTCTCGGTCAGCGTCTCGATGCGCTGCCCCAGCTCGGTGCGGCTGGGCCCGAGCAGCGTGCGCGCCACCGACAGGTCGAGCGCCGCCATGCCCCTGGCCAGGACCGGGGCGAGCAGCAGCAGCGCCAGGCCGGCCGCCGTGGTGATCCCCATGATGACCGGATCGCGCAGATCGACGAGGAAGACCAGCGGCGGCGCCTGCACCCGCGGCGGCACGAACGACAGCAGCCCCACCACGGCCCCGCCCCACGCCAGCGCGACGAGGACGGCCGCCGCCGCGCCCACGAAGGGCGACAGCAGGTGGTAGGCGATCTGCCGCCAGGTGGCCGCCCTGCGCCAGCCGACCGGCGCCACCGGCGGCGGGATGTGGACGCCGAGGAAGGCCGCGAACCTGGACCGCTGCACCCGGGTGAACACCGGGATGCCGCGCCGCAGCACCGGCGGGGCCACGGCCAGCAGCAGCGTGAGCCCGCCGAGCACCACGGCGACCGGCAGCCCGATCATCACGTGGGACGTGTCGAGCCAGGCACGCGCCGACCAGGGACGGGGGACTTTCATGCGTCAAAGGTATTGACCCACCAGACCCCCACGAAATGGGCCTGGTGTGCCGGTGGACGGTAGAGCTAACCCCACCCTCGAACAATTGCCGCAAACCGAACATCTCACTCCCCAACAGACCAAGGGGAGGTTCGGATGTTCGCAGCAGGGGTCGCCGCGCTGGCGGCCGCGTCCACGGTCCTGGGCGGCTTACCGCACGGCATGTTGTTCCTGGAGAAGCACCCGCCCGCCAAGCAGTGGGAGACCTACACCGTCAAGAACTCCGCCACGCTGCCGCTCCAGCTCGACCCGTGCCTGTCGCACCGGCGGCGGGACGGCGGCCGGCTGACGGCGCGGGCCGTCCTGTACTCCAGCGAGGACGAGATGAAGTACGAGCAGCTCGTCGTCTACCGGAGCGTCCGGCACGCAGAGGCCGCCATGCGCGTCCTGCGCGCGGACCTCAGGCGCTGCGCCGACGTGGGCAAGGGCGTCAACCGTCACCGTTACTTCACCAAGCCCCTGGACGTCGGCGACGACGGCCTGCGCGCCGGCGGCCGGTTCTTCGAGAGCGGCGAGCACGCGATCGCGGTCAGGCGCGGCGCGGCGCTCTACATCGCCGGCGAGTCGGCCTGGCCCACGAAGAGCCTGCCGCTCAAGGGCTTCCGCGGGCTGATCGACCAGGCGCGCCGGATGACCGTCAAGGTCTGCCGGCTGCCCGAGGCCGCCTGCTAGAGCACCCCCACCCGCCGCTTGAAGGCGGACGGGTCGAAGGAACCGCCCAGCGTGGCGCCCAGTCCCTCGCGCGCCAGCTGGGCGAACGCCTCGCGGCCGAGTCGCCCGGCCCCTTCGGGCAGCACTCCCGCCAGCGGCCGCGCGGCCAGCATCTCCAGGTCGGCGACGTTGCTGCGCTCGGCGATCCCGGCCTCCCGCGGCCAGCGCCCGATCACCACGCCCGCCGGGTCGAGCCCCCGGTGCGCCAGCGCCTCCAGGGTCAGCGCCGTGTGGTTGAGCGCCCCGATCCCGGCCCCCGCCACGACCAGCACCTGCGCGCCCACCAGCCGGGCCAGGTCGGCGATCGTTGTGCCGTCCTCGTCGAAGCGCACCAGCAGGCCGCCGGTGCCCTCCACGACGACCAGCCGGTTGCTCTCGGCCAGCTCCTCGACGAACCGCGCGGCGGCCGTCAGCGACACCGGCGGCACCCCGGCCACCCGCGCCGCGGCGGCCGGGGAGAGCGGCTCGCCGAAGCGCGCCAGCTCGAACGTGGTGCTCGCCCCGGAGAGCCGGATCACCTCGTCGACGTCGTGCCCGCCGCCGGTCTGCGCCGGCTTCACCACGGCGACGGACGCCCCCCGCTCCCTGGCCAGGGCGGCCACCGCGGCCGTCACGACGGTCTTGCCCACGCCGAAGTCGGTGCCGGACACGACGAGAACGCTCATCGTCCCAGCCTAGAAGCCGCCGCCCGCCATCCCGGTCAGGGACGCCGCAGCCGCGTGACGAACTTGTACCGGTCGCCGCGGTAGAGGGACTGCGCCCACTCCACCGGGTGGCCGTCGGCGTCGAAGGCGTGGCGGGTCAGCAGCAGCATCGGCAGGCCGACGTCCACGCCCAGGGCCTTGGCGTCGTACGGGGTGGCGAGCACGGTCTCGATGATCTCCTCGGCGTCCGTGAGCCGTACGTTGTAGGCGTTGTGCAGCGTCTCGTACAGGGAGGCGTGCACCTCCAGCTCCCGGCGCAGGCGGGGGAAGCGCCGCGCGGACAGGTGGGTGGTGTCGATCGAGACCGGCTCGCCGTTGGCCAGCCGGAGCCGGTGGATGCGCAGCACCCGGCCGCCGGGGTTGATGGCCAGCCGCCGCGCCAGGGCCTCGTCCGCGGTGATGTAGCCGATCTCCAGGATCTTCGTGTCCGGCTCCAGGCCCGCCGTGCGCAGGTCGCCGATGTAGGAGGTGAGCTGGAGCACCTGCGCCACCTTCGGCTGGGCCACGAACGTGCCCTTGCCCTGGATGCGCAGCAGCCTGCCCTCCACGACCAGCTCGGTCAGCGCCTGGCGGACGGTGGTGCGCGAGGTCTCGAACCGCACGGCCAGCGTGCGCTCGGGAGGCAGGGCGGTGCCCGCGGGCAGGCTCTTGGTGAGCTCCAGAAGACTGCGTTTCACGTCGTAGTACTTGGGAACGCGGGGGCCGTCGTCGGTCACGCTCTCACCTTCACTTCTGGCACGGCGGTGAGGGCGTGTCTGATCACCGCGAGATCATCGGAACTCATATCGGCCCGAGCGGTCAACCACCTGGGAGGACGGCATATCCGCACGGAGCGCGCACACCGCCAAGTACGCGCGAATCCGGGCAGCTCAGACTGATTGTGAAGGATATCCACAGCAGCGTGCGCGATCGCAACCGAGGCCGGTGTCAGGCCCGCGTCGTCGAGGAGCCCCCCGCCCGTGTCGATCACCTCCGGCAATGCCCGTGAAGCCCCGTCATGGGGATCGAGCGATCCCGCCGTGTGACGGTTCTCACAGTATGAGATTCCCCGAAAGTCGCACCGGGTGCACGACGACGCACCCGTGCCGCGCCCGTGTCCCGCCGTGCGGAGTCCTTCCCCGGCCAGGAGCTGCGCATTCGATCAGGGGGTCGGTTTGGCTGTTGGCGGCGAAAGCACGCATGATGCACTCGTGCCGACTCTCAGCGACCTCGTCGCCCGCCACACCGCACTCGACGAGGCGGACCTCGACTGGCTGCACTCGCTGGTCTCCGACTGGCAGCTGCTGGCCGACCTGTCCTTCGCCGACCTCATCCTGTGGGCGCCGCTGCTCGGTGAGAACGGCTGGATCGCCATCGCCCAGATGCGTCCCACCACCGGCCCCACCGTCTACCACGACGACATCGTCGGCAGCGTGGCCGCCAAGGGCGAGCGCCACCTCATCGACACGGCCTGGAACGAGCGCCGCATCTGCCGCGAGGGCGATCCCGACTGGTCCACGGGCGTCCCGGTGCGCGAGGAGACGATCCCGGTGCGCCGGGCGGTCGACAACGGCGAGGGCCGCTTCCTCGGGGTGATCCAGCGCTCCACGAACCTGTCCTCGGCCCGCACCCCGTCCCGGCTGGAGCTGACCTACCTGCAGAGCGCGTCCGACCTGGCGCAGATGGTGGCCGAGGGGCGTTTCCCGTTCTCGGGCGAGGAGCCGATCCTGGTCCGCTCGCCGCGCGTCGGCGACGGCCTGCTGCGGCTCGACCGGGCCGGGCGGGTCACCTACGCCTCGCCCAACGCGCTGTCGGCCTACCGGCGGCTGGGCCTGCACGCCGACCTGGTCGGCGCCGAGCTGGGCCGGGTGACGGCGACGCTGTGCTACTCCGACGAGCCGATCAACGAAGACCTGATGATCGTGGCCAGCGGGCGCGCGGCCAAGGAGACCGAGGTCGAGTCGGGCGGCACGATCGTGCAGCTCAGGGCCATCCCGCTGATCGTCGGCGGCGGCCGCATCGGCGCGCTCGTCCTCATCAGGGACGTCACCGAGCTGCGGCGGCGCGAGCGCGAGCTGATGACCAAGGACGCCACGATCCGCGAGATCCACCACCGCGTGAAGAACAACCTCCAGACGGTCGCCGCGCTGCTGCGCCTCCAGGCCCGGCGCCTGCAGGTGCCCGAAGGACGCGAGGCCCTGGAGGAGGCCGTGCGCCGCGTCGGCTCGATCGCCATCGTGCACGAGACGTTGTCGCACGCGCCGGAGGAGTTCGTCGACTTCGACGAGATCGCCGACCGGGTGATCGCGATGGCGGGCGAGGTGTCGGCGGCCGAGGCGGCGGTCACGCCGCGCCGGGTGGGCGCGTTCGGCGTGCTGCCCTCGCTCATCGCCACGCCGCTGGCCATGGCGCTGACCGAGCTGCTGCAGAACGCGTTGCAGCACGGGCGTCCCAGGCGGATGGAGGTGCTGGTCGAGCCCGCCCCCGACCGGCTCAACGTCACCGTCTGGGACGACGGGCGCGGCCTTCCCGCGGACTTCGACCTCGACAAGTCCACCAGTCTGGGGCTGCAGATCGTCCGCACGCTGGTGGAGGGGGAGCTGTCGGGCAAGCTCACGATCGAGCCGCGGGAGGGCGGCGGCACGCACGTCGGGTTGTCGATCCCGTTGCCGTCCGCCTGAGAGTCCGCCGGGCCGGGCGACCGTCGTCGAGGGCGGCGCCCGGTCCGTACGAGCCTGGCCGCCGCGTACGCGTCGCGACGGGGTCTTGGCGGACACATCGATCACGCCAAGCTGGGCGGCTCCTGCGGGGAAGGCAGGGTCGATCGGAGGGGGATCAGGCGGGGCAGATCACGTGAAGCAGATCAGGCGGAGGCGCGGGCACGGGCGCGGGCGGTGCGGCGCTTGAGGGCGCGACGCTCGTCCTCGCTCAGGCCGCCCCAGACGCCGGCGTCCTGTCCGGACTCCAGCGCCCACTTCAGGCAGGCGTCGACGGCCGGGCAGGACCGGCAGACCTGCTTGGCCTCGTCGATCTGGCTCAGGGCAGGGCCGGTGTTGCCGATCGGGAAGAACAGCTCGGGGTCCACGTCACGGCAGGCAGCTCGGTGGCGCCAGTCCATGCGTCCACTCCTTAGTAGATGGAACCTTTGGTCGGCTCCGTGCGGCTACTACTTTGTGAAGAGTTTCACTAACTCGCGCGAACAATTACCCGAATCCAGGTGTTGGACCGGGGTTGTCCGCCTGACGGCCGGAGGGCCTTGGGGTTGTTAAAGGTCCTACGTTCCGACGTCAGTCTTGAGCCTTCCAGCCACGGAGAGTGCACGCAAGAGGGTTGGGGCGAAGTTTTGGCGGTTATGGATGTCGGATGCGTCACACAATGACCGAATGTAACCAGCTAGACCAGAACTTGTAACGCGTTCGGGGTAGACCGGAACGTTACGGATTCGCGTTCTCCCAGGTAGTCCCCGTCCAGCTGGAAGGCCACGGGACGGTCGGCGGCGAGGGTGAACTCGGCCTCGTCGTGCAGCTGGACGAGGTGCTTGCCGGACGGGACGGCGTCACTCTCCGTGAGGATCTGCCGGATCAGCCCGGCGATCTGGACGGGTCCCATCCGCCGCAGCCCGAGCAGGTCGAGCCCGGTCTCGAAGCTCGCCCACGGCGTCGGCGTCACCGGCTTGGCCCCCAGGTACGTCCACGGCGAGGTGTTGGAGACGATCGCCATGAACACGCCCTCGGCCGCCGGGATGCCCGGCCCCGTCAGGGTCATCGGGGCGTGCCGTTTGTCCGTGGCCAGATAGTGCCGCAGAGCGGTGTTCACGTACCGGGCAGGAGTGGCCTTCCGCCCCGTGCCCCGCAGGCCCTCCACGGCCCGTACGACCTCGGCGTCGTAGCCCATGCCCGCGCAGAACGTGAAGTACCGGCTCTCTCCCTCCCAGAGCGCCTGGCCCAGGCCCACGGTCCGGCGCCGGCCCTCTCGCAGCGCCTCCAGGACCGCGCCGGTGGCCTCGACCGGCTCGTTCGGCAGGCCGAGGGAGCGGGCGAACACGTTCGCGCTGCCGCCGGGGATCACGATCAGTCCGGGACGGCCGGAGCTCGGATCGTCGGCCGGCGGGACGTCGTGGCCGTTGACCGGGTTGAGCAGGCCGTTGACGGTCTCGTTGATCGTGCCGTCGCCGCCGAGCACCGCGACCACGTCGAAGCCCTTGGCGCGGGCCGTGGCCGCCAGCGTCGCGGCGTGCCCCCGGTAGCCGGTCTCCTCCACCGACAGCTCCACGGCCGCGCCCAGCGCGCGGATCAACACGTCCCTCGTGCGGGCGTTGGTGGTGGTGGCCTTGGGATTGACCAGCAACATTGCGCGCATATCGCCAGCGTAGTCGCTGATCGCCGACCCGTTCGGGGTGGGGGAACATCACCGGCGGGACCGGACCCGGGGGCGGATAGGGTTTGGCTGTGTCGAAGCGTCCGTGGAGTTTGCTCGTCGCCGCCGTCGTCGTGGCCCTGGAGGGGCTCGTCGCGCTCGGGCTCGGCGTCTACGTCGCGGTGGAGACGGTGGTGAGCACGCCTGACAGTCTCACCACGGCCATCGCGGAGTCGGTCTTCGGGCTGCTCATCGGAGCCGGGCTGCTCTGGGTCGCCTGGGGCGGCCTGCTGCGGGCGGAGCGGTGGGGGAGGTCGCCGGGCGTGCTGGCACAGATCTTCCTGCTGCCCGTCGGGGTCACGCTCATCCAGTCGGACCAGCCACTGATCGGCGTGCCGCTGATCGTGGTCGCCCTGACCGGGCTGGTGGCGCTGCTCGCGCCCCCCACCACCCATGCTCTCTACGGGGACGGTTAGTCCTCCGCGGTCAGCCCCTCACGCAACTGGGCGAGGGTACGGGCCAGCAACCGGGACACGTGCATCTGCGAGATGCCCAGCTCGGTCGCGATCTGCGACTGCGTCATGTTCCCGAAGAACCGCAGCAGCAGGATGCGCTTCTCGCGCGGTGGCAGCCGTTCGAGCAGCGGCTTGAGCGACTCGCGGTATTCGACGCCCTCCAGCGACTCGTCCACGATGCCCAGCGAGTCGGACACCGCGGGGGCGTCGTCGTCGCCGGAGTCGGGCGCGTCGAGGGACACCGTGGAGTAGGCGTTGGCCGACTCCAGGCCCTCCAGCACCTCCTCCTCGGTCATCTTGAGGTAGGAGGCCAGCTCGGCGACCGTGGGCGCGCGGCCCTCGCGCTGCGACAGGTCGCTGATCGCCTTCGTCAGCGAGAGCTTCAGCTCCTGCAGGCGGCGCGGCACCCGGACCGCCCAGCCCTTGTCGCGGAAGTGCCGCTTGATCTCGCCGACGATGGTGGGCGTGGCGTAGGTGGAGAACTCCACCCCGCGCTTGAGATCGAACCGGTCGATCGACTTGATCAGGCCGATCGTGGCGACCTGGGTGAGGTCGTCGAGCCACTCGCCCCGGTTGCGGAAGCGGCGGGCCAGGTATTCGACCAGCGGAAGGTGAAGCTCGACCAGCTCGTCCCTGATGCGCTGGCGTCGCGGTTCCTCGGGACCCAGCTCGGCCAGCTCGGCGAAGAGCAAGCGGGCACGAACCCTGTCGGGTACGGCGTGTTCGCTGGTGGCCATGGCTCCAGTCCTTTCCGTCACGCCGGCCTCGCTGCGCCTCGGCGCTTACGCAGGACGATCGCCATGCGGTCGGGGGAGTCGGTCACGGCGTCGACGTCGTCGGCCAGGGCGGTCAGCACCATCCAGGCGAAGTCGTCGCGCTTGGGGGCGGAGCTGCCGACGGTGGCCACCTCGACGCCGACCTTCATCACGTCGCCGGTCAGCTCGAACTCGGCGGTCAGGTCGGTGCCCGGAACCGCCTCGCTCAGCAACATGGCGCACGCCTCGTCGACCGCGATGCGCAGATCTTCGATCTCGTCCAGGGTGAAGTCAAGCCGGGCGGCCAGGCCGGCGGTGGCCGTGCGCAGCACCGACAGGTAAGCACTCGCGGCGGGGAGCCTGATGCTCACCACATCGCGGATGCCCGCCACACCCTCCGCACGCGTCTCGGTTTCCTCGGTCACGTTCCTCCTCGCGTTTCCGACGCCAACTGCAACTTACCGTCCCCGGGAGGTCCTTGGCGGATTCAGACTCGCCATCAACGGAAAAGGCTCTGTGCGGTCTGGACCGCACAGAGCCTTTTATGCCGTTTAGGCGGCCTTGGTCTCCCAGAAGATCTTGGAGATCTCGTCGATCTTGGCCAGCAGCTCGTCGGCCTTGCCGCCGTCGACGGTGCCCTTGGCGGCCGCGGCGCCCGCGAGCTTGGTGGCCTCCCAGAAGAGCTGGTGCAGCTGGGGGTACTGCTCCAGGTGCGGCGGCTTGAAGTAGTCGGTCCAGAGCACCCACAGGTGGTGCTTGACCAGCTCGGCCCGCTGCTCCTTGATGATGAGCGCGCGGGTGCGGAAGACCGGGTCGTCGCTGGCCTCGTACTTCTCCATGATCGCCTTGACCGACTCGGCCTCGATCCGGGCCTGGGCGGGGTCGTAGACCCCACAGGGCAGGTCGCAGTGGGCGGAGGCGACATGCTTGGGTCGTAGCAGTCGTGCGAGCATCAGAAAGTCCTTCCTTGATGCTGAATCAGCTTGGTCCACAACCGACCTTACTCGGGTCCCAACGCCTGTGGAGTAGGGGGTCTCTGCCCATGAGAGTGCGTGTCGAGGGCGATTCGATGCGTCCGGCGCTGGTTCCCGGCGACTGGCTCCTCGTCCGCCGGGGAGCCGCCGTCCATCCGGGTGACCTCGTCGTGGCCCGGCTGCCCGGCGACCCCGATCAGCTCATCGTGAAACGCGCCCAGTGGCACGGCGAGGGCGGCTGGTGGCTGGAGAGCGACAACCAGCGCGCCGGCGGGCGCCGCGACAGCTGGGACTTCGGGCCGGTCGAGGAGATCGTCGGGCGCGTCGTCCTGCGGTACTGGCCGCTGGTGCGCCGCAGGTGACCTCCCGGAGGCCCCCTCAGCCCTCCTGGGCGCTCCTGCGGCGCCGGTAGGCCGCCACGTTGGCGCGCGTGGCGCAGCGGGGGGAGCAGTAGCGGCGGGAGCGGTTGGAGGAGGTGTCGAGGAAGGCGCGGGCGCAGCGCGGCTCGTGGCAGCGGCCCAGCCGGTCGGCGCCCACCTCGGCGACGACGGCGGCCAGGCCCATCACCGCGCTGGCGGCGGAGTCCTCGGCCAGGTGGAGGTGCCAGCCCTGGCCGTCGTGGTCCGACAGCCGCGGGTGCACCGGATAGCGCACGAGCAGGGCGTTGAGGCGCTCGGCCACGGCGCGCGCGTCGCCCGCGACGTCGAACACGGCGGCCAGCTCGGCGCGCAGGGCGGTCAGCTCCGGGGGAGGGGCGGGATCGTTGATCAGGCGGACCGCCCACTCTGCGTAAGAGGTCAGGTCCATGCGGGAGTATTACACGAGTCGCCGGGCCCCCGGCACCACCGGGGGCCCGGACGGCTCACTCCTCCGGGTGCAGCACCCGGTGCAGGAACGTGCGGGTGCGCTCGTGCCGCGGGTCGCCGATCACCTGGGCGGGCTCGCCGTCCTCGACGACGACGCCGCCGTCCATGAAGACCACCCGGTCGGCCACCTGGCGGGCGAAGCCCATCTCGTGGGTGACCACGAGCATGGTCATGCCCTCCTCGGCCAGCTTGCGCATGACCGTGAGCACGTCGCCGACCAGCTCGGGGTCGAGCGCCGAGGTGGGCTCGTCGAACAGCATCAGGTCGGGGTTCATGGCCAGCGCCCTGGCGATGGCCACCCGCTGCTGCTGCCCGCCGGAGAGCTGGGTGGGGTAGGAGTCGCACTTGGCGCCGACGCCCACCTTCTCCAGGTTCTCCCGGGCCACGACCTCGGCCTCCCGCCTGCCGCGCTTCAGCACGCGCTGCTGGGCGATCATGACGTTCTGCAGCGCGGTCATGTGCGGGAACAGGTTGAACTGCTGGAAGACCATCCCGATGCGGCGTCGTACGGCGTCGATGTCCACGTCGGGGTCGGTCACCTCCACGCCCTGCACGAACACCTTGCCCTTGGTGGGCTCCTCCAGCAGGTTCACGCAGCGCAGCAGCGTGGACTTGCCCGAGCCGGACGGGCCGATGACACACACCACCTGGCCCGGCTCGACCGTCATGTCGATGCCCTTGAGCACCTCGTTCCGGCCGAAGTACTTGTGCAGCCCTCGTAGCTCGATGGCGTGCGTCATTGGCTCCTCCGCTTACGCCCCTCGAGCCGGGACGCAAGGTAGCCCAGCGGGATCGTGACGATCAGGTACGTCACGCCGGCGACCATGATGGGCGTGGCGTTGGCGTACTGGGAGGCCAGGTCGTTGCCGAACTTGGCCAGCTCGACGTACTCGCCCGAGACGCCCAGGAACAGCACCAGCGAGGAGTCCTTGAGCAGGGACACGAACTGGTTGGTGGTCGGCGGGATCACCATGCGGATGGCCTGCGGGATGACCACCGTCACCTGCGCCCGGGTCGCGGACATGCCGAGCGACCTGGCGGCCTCCGTCTGGCCCTTGGGGACCGCCTGCAGGCCCGCCCGGAAGACCTCCGCCTGGTAGGCGGCGCCGACCAGGCCGAGGCCCAGGATGCCCTGTCCGTACGTGCCGAACGGCACCTCGAACCCGGGCAGCGCCAGCGGCAGGAAGGTGATCATCAGGAAGATGAGCAGCGCCGGCAGGCCGCGGAAGATCTCGATGTAGACGGTCGCGATCCACCGGTACGGCCGCACCTGCGACAACCGCATGAGCGCGAGCAGCAGCCCGAGCACGAACGCGAAGACGAAACCGCCCACCGTGTAGATGATCGTGTTGCGCAGCGCGATCGTGAACAGGTCGGGCAGCGCCTGCTTGGCCACGTCGGCCTTGGCGAAGTTCTGGGCGAGGCTGGCCCAGTCGGCGTACAGGACGACAGCGACGAGCGCGGCGGCCAGCACGACGTACTGGACGGCCCGCGTGATGCGCTGTTTCTTCCGAGGGCTGAGCCCGGCCCGGCCGGGCTCAGCGGTCGTCGGCTGGTCGGCCATGGATCAGCCCAGCTCGCCGGGCTTCTTGCCGAACCACTTCACGTAGATCTTCTCGTAGTTGCCGTCCTGCTTGGCCTTGGTGATCTCTTCGTTGATCGTCTTGAGCAGGGTCGGGTCGGCGCCCTTCTTCAGGCCGATGCCGTACTGCTCGCCGGTGTCCAGGCTGGCGATCAGCTCGAACTTCTCGGCGATCTCGGGCTTCTTCAGCCAGGTCAGCACCACGGGAAGGTCCTGGACGATCACGTCGGCCTGCCCGGCCTGCAGGGCCAGCAGCTCCTTGGCCGAGTCGGCGTACTCGGTGGGGTTGAAGCCCTGCTTCTTGACGTAGTCGAGGCCGGTCGTGCTGGCCTGCGCGCCCAGCTTGAGGTTCTTGGCCTTGACGTCCTCGAGGGACTTGGCGCCCGAGCCCTTCTTGGCCAGCAGCGCCTGGGTGGCGTCGAAGTAGGGCTCGGAGAAGTCGATGTTCTGCTTGCGCTCGTCGGTGATCGTCATGCCGGCGGCGGCCACGTCGCACTTGCCCGCGGCCATGGCGGCGCCGCTCTTGATCACCGCGAAGTCGATGTCCACGATGTTCTGGGTCACGCCGAGCTTCTTCGCGGCGAGGTCGACGATGTCCACGTCGAACCCGACGATCTTGCCGCTGTCGTCCTTGAACTGGAACGGCTCGTACGGGATGTTCGTGCAGACCGTGAGCTTGCCGGGCTGGACGAGCTTCACGCCGCCGGCCGCGGAGGCGCTCGCGCCGGTCGTGCTGCCGGAGGAGCCTCCGGTGTCGCTGCCACAGGCGCTGAGGGCGAGAGCGGCGGTCAGGGCGAGCGCGCCGACAGCGTAGCCACGGCGGCCCTTGGGGCTGAGGGCCATGTACGGCCTCCTCGAGAGAGTTATGCCACGTAACTTGCGTTTTGTGCAGTTTAAATGGGGTTTAGCTGCGGTCCGTCATCCCGCGTTTAACGATGCGTCAACGGAACGGCGTCGGCTCCGACACCATCGACCATCTCACCATGTGGCACTATGGGGAGACGGGTGACCCCCGTAACCCCTCAGAGACGACCGACGAGGGGGAGCTTGGCAGCTACCGAAGCCAGCCCACTCGCGCTCGTACGCCGAAGGTCTCTTCCGCTCCGATGAATACAGGGGTCGCTGTGTCTGCCACGCCCGCTTCTGCTTCCGTCGAACCGCTCGACCTCGATCCGGCCTTCGCGCTCCACCGCGGGGGCAAGCTGGAGGTCCGCTCGACCATCCCGGTCCGCGACGCCGACGACCTGTCGCTCGCCTACACGCCCGGCGTCGCCCGGGTCTGCACCGCCATCGCCGACAATCCTTCGCTGGTCAACGACTACACCTGGGTCTCCAACGTGGTCGCCGTCGTCACCGACGGCACCGCCGTGCTCGGCCTGGGCGACATCGGGCCGTCGGCCGCCATGCCGGTCATGGAGGGCAAGGCGCTGCTGTTCAAGGAGTTCGGCAACGTCGACGCCGTCCCGATCTGCCTCGACTGCACCGACGTCGACGCGCTGGTCGAGACCGTCGTGCGCCTCGCGCCGTCGTTCGGCGGCGTCAACCTGGAGGACATCAGCGCCCCGCGCTGCTTCGAGGTGGAGGACCGGCTGCGCGACCTGCTCGACATCCCGGTCTTCCACGACGACCAGCACGGCACCGCCATCGTCGCCCTGGCCGCCCTGCGCAACGCCGCCCGCCTGACCGGCCGCGCGCTCGGCGACCTGCGCGCCGTCGTGGCCGGCGCCGGCGCGTCCGGCGTCGCCGTCACCCGCATCCTGCTGGGCGCCGGCATCGGCGACATCGCGGTCGCCGACTCCAAGGGCATGATCTACGAGGGCCGCGAAGGGCTCAACCCGGTCAAGGAGGCCCTGGCCCGCGAGACCAACCGGGCCGGCCGCACCGGCTCCACCGAGGAGGCCCTGGCCGGCGCCGACGTCTTCCTCGGGCTGTCCGGCTCGACCGTGTCCGAGGCGGCCATCGCGTCCATGGCGCCCGACGCCATCGTCTTCGCGCTGTCCAACCCCACCCCGGAGGTCCATCCCGAGGTGGCCGCCAGGCACGCCAGGGTGGTCGCCACCGGGCGCTCCGACTTCCCGAACCAGATCAACAACGTCCTGGCCTTCCCGGGGGTCTTCCGCGGCGCCCTCGACGTGCGGGCCACGACGATCACCGAGAACATGAAGGTGGCCGCCGCCGAGGCGCTGGCCGCCGTCGTCGGCGACGACCTGTCGGCCACGTACGTCATCCCGAGCCCGTTCGACCGGCGGGTGGCCCCCGCGGTGACCGCCGCCGTGGCCGCCCAGGCCCGCGCCGACGGCGTCGCGCGCGCCTGATCCGCCGTCACGAGCGGGGGCCGATCGGCCCCCGCTCGTTCTTTTCTGGCATCCGCCCAGGTCGGACGACATTGCGGTTTCCCGCCCGCGGCATGGGTAGGTGAGTTCCCCGTCCAGGTGAGCCGGGTCCAGGTCCTGATCCCGAGCAGGACCGGCGAAGGGATTGCGATGGAGTTCGCGTGACCTTTGGGAACTGCCGAAAAGCCTTTACGCAACGTGCTATAAAAATAGCTCTCTGTAAGGATGTGGGCGCCGACTCCTGTGACGAGGAGAGCGATGGAACGCGAGCCTAACCGACTGCTCCAGCAGCTCATCGCGGAGGCGGGTTTCTCCCACAAGGGATTGGCCAGGCGCCTCAACGACCTGGGGGCCGCGCGCGGCACCCCGGGTCTGAAGTACGACCACAGCTCTGTGCTGCGGTGGATCGGGGGTCAGAAGCCACGGGATCCCGTCCCGTGCCTGCTCACGGAGATATTCGCGCTGCGGCTCGGCCGCCCGGTGAGCTCGGAGGACCTGGGCATGCCGACCAACCTCACGCCCCTCGATCTCGGTCAGGAGTTCACCCACACGTGGCAGGAGGGGGTCGCGACCGTGACGGCGTTGTGGCGGGCCGACGTGGAGCGACGGAGGTTTCTGATCGACTCCACCTTCGCGATCGGGGCAGGATCCGTCGGAGCCATCCGCTGGCTGACGGCGCCTCCCGAAGGGCGTCCCAACGGCACCGGGGCGCGCCGGGTGGGCAGGGCCGACATCGCCGCGATCCACGAGGTGACCCGGTCCTTCGGCGAGCTCGACAACCGCTTCGGCAGCGGCCGCGTCCGCTCTTCCGTCGTGAAGTACCTCGACACCGCCGTCTCCCCGCTGCTCAAGGACGGCAGCTACGGGGAGTCCACCGGCAAGCAGCTGGCCGCCGCGGCCGCCGAGCTCACCCGTCTGGCCGGCTGGATGGCCTACGACATGGAGCAGCACGGCCTGGCCCAGCGCTACCTCATCCAGGCCCTCCGCCTGGCCAGGGGCGCCGACGACCACACCCTGGGCGGCGAGATCCTGGCCGGCATGGCCCACCAGGCCATCTACATGGGCCAGCCGGCCCACGCCCTCGACCTGGCCAGGGCCGCCCAGCTCGCGGCCCGGCGGGCCGGCGTCCAGACCCTGCTGGCCTCCGCGCAGGTCCTGGAGGCCCACGCGCACGCGGGCCTCGGCGACCCGAGGTCCTGCGGGGCCTCCCTGCACCAGGCCGAACTGGCCTTCGACGCCCGCAGGCCCACCGAGGAGCCGCGCTGGCTCAGCTACTTCGACGAGGCCTACCTGTCGGCCAAGTTCGCCCACTGCTTCCGCGACCTGGGGGAGGGGGAGCGCACCGTGCGGCTGGCGCGGCGCTCCCTCGACATGGACACCCGGTACGTGCGGGGGCGCATGTTCAACCTGTCCCTGCTGGCTGCCGGGCTGCTGGAGTGCGGCGAGCTGGAGGAGGCGTGCCAGGCGGCGGGCAACGCGCTGGCGCTGGCGGGGGAGCTGCAGTCGGCGCGGTCCCGGTCGTACGCGGCCGACCTGCGGCGGCGGCTGGAGCCCTACAAGAACGAGCGGGCCGTCATGGCGCTGCGGGAGCGTACGCGCGAGCTCACGTCCGTGTGACGGCCCCGGGACAGCTCCCGGACGGCTTCCCGGAGGGCTTCCGGACGGCTTCGCGACGCTTCGGGACGGGCGAAGCCCCGGGCCGCCTCTGCGGCGGTCCGGGGCTTCGCGGGTGGTCCTACTTGAGCAGTTCGCCGTTCGGGCCGACGACGCTCTTGGTCTCGGCGTAGTTGGCCTTGTTGTAGACGTCGGCCACCTCGCCGTCGAAGTAGGCGGAGCTGATGAAGTCGATCCGGTCGTTGCCGTCCTGGTCGTGGAACAGGCTCGTCACGCCGTTGACGTAACCGGTGCGCTTGCCGTTGTCGTACTTCATGAGCCAGGGGCCGCCGTCGGCGCCGCCGGTCATGGAGCACTTGAGCACCTGGTGCTCCTCGACCCGGAAGGTGTTGACCTGGTACGTCTTGGTGCCGGTCTTGCCGGAGCACCACTTCGGGGTCACGCCGGTGTAGGGCTTGTCGCCGTCGGGGTGGCGGGCGGCGGGGTAGCCGAAGACGGTGACCTTCTGGCCGCGCGGCTGGTTCCACGCGAAGCCCTGGCCGCCGACGACGTCGCCGAGCCGGCCCATGTCCTTGGCGACGCCGATGACGTACTCCGGCATGAAGTACTTGCGCGACGTGCCGGGCTTCACCCACTTCTGCGTGTAGAAGTGGGTGATCGTGAAGTTGCCGAACTTGTCGGTGCCCTTCTTGCCGAGCCCCTTGTAGGCGTCCAGCTGGGTCTTGGTGACCTGCTCGACGACCGGCTCGCCGAACTTGTAGCCGTTCCCCTTGCCGACCTTGGCGGCCTTGTACGCCTCCTCGCCGACCTCGACCTTCTCCAGCACGGCGTTCGGATAGTCAGGCCCGACGACGTCGGCCGGCTTGTCCTCGCCCTCCGACCAGCAGTCGCCCAGGTTCAGCAGGCACTTCTCGAACTCCTTGGCGTCGATCTCGCGCGGCTTGATCCACTTGTCGCCGCCCCACGCCTTGAACTCCTTGGCCTCCACCTGCTTCTCACCGGCCAGGGCGAAACCGTTGTGGACGGCGACGAAGGCGAAGTCCCCGTCGTAGTCGTCGTAGGTGTCGAGGTCGTAGGCGGTGAAGGCGTAGGCGCCGACGTAGACGCCCCAGGGGGCCTTGCCCTGGTAGTAGCCGGGTACGAACACCCACTTGCTGTAGACGTCCTTGGCGGTCTCGTAGACGCAGTGGCCGGCGGTCGCCACCAGGTTCCTGTTGCGCGCCTGGATCGAGGTCGCCGAGCACCAGCGGTACTTGCCGGCGCTGTCGACGAAGAAGACCTTGCCGATGGTCTTGGGCAGGTTGACGTTCTTGCTCGCGCTGGGCTTCGGAGCGCCGGTGGGGGCGGTCAGGCCGGGCTTGCCGTCGGGCGCGGCGTTCTCCTCGCCGCGGGCGGCGACCAGCTTGGTGACGTCTTTGGCGTCCCACTGGTACTCGGTCGCCTTGCGCAGCGCGGCGCCGTTGGCGTCGAGCCAGAAGTACGCGGCGCTGTAGGCGTCCGAGGGCTTGGCGGTGAGGTCGTCGGTGACCCAATGGGGGTTGGCGTCGGCGGGGACGGCAAGCGCGGCGGCGCTCAAGCTGGCAGCAGCGAGGGGGATGAGCAGGCGCTTCAAGGGAGGCTCCACACGGGTTGTCAAGAAGGGCGTCAAAACCCTATCGACCCTTAAGTCACTCTGGTAAGGGTTCTTCTCGGTTTGTCGCCGGAAAGGCCGAAGGGCCCGGCAGATGCCGAGCCCTTCGGGTAAAGCGGGGTTGAGCGGAGGTTTGGACCCTCAGCCCGGTGTCATACCGAAGATCAGCTGTCGGCCTTCGGGATGAGGCTGCCCGACCACACCTTCGCCGCCGAGGAGTAGACCGCGTTGGTCTCACCATCGAAGTACGGCGAGGACATGTAGTCCCAGCGGTCGTTGCCGTCCGTGTCGTACAGAACGCTGGTCACGCCGTTGACGTAGCCCATGCGCTTGGCGTTGCTGTACTTGAGGAGCCACGGGGCGCCGTTGTAGCCGCCGGTGACGGCGCACTTCAGCGAGATGTGCTCTTCGATCTTCAGGCTCGGAACCTTGGTGGCCTTCGCACCGGTCTTGCCGTAGCACCACTTCGGCGTCACGCCGGAGTAGGGCTTCGAACCGTCGGGGTGCTTGGCGAAGGGGTAGCCGAAGGTACGGACGTACTTGCCGGTCGGCTGGTTCCAGGCGAAGCCCTGGCCACCGACGTTGTCGCCCAGGCGGCCGACGTCCTTGATCTCGTGAACGTAGATGAAGAAGTCGGTGCGGAGGAACTTGAACTCGGTGCCCGGCTTGTACCACTGCTGCGTGTAGTAACGCGTGATGGTGTAGTTGCCGGCGGAGTCCACGTTCTTCTCGCCCGGGCCACGGTACTGCAGGTACTCGTGCTTGGTGACCTGCGAGGTCTCCGGCTCGCCGTACTTGGCGCCGTTGGCCTTGCCAACGGGAGCCCTCCACCAGGTGGACTTGCTGACCTCGACCTTTTCGACAACAGCGCCGGGGAAGTCGGGGCCGACCTTCTCAGCGCGGCTGCCCGGGTCGACCGAGTAGTACTCGGTGGTCTTCGGGTCGAGCTTGCCCTTGACGTACTCTTCCCGGGTCACCTGGGTGACCTTGGGCTCCTTCTCGCCCTTGTAGGCGTCGAACTCGGCCTTGGTGACCTGCTTCGCCTTGTTGAGGACGCCGCCGACACCGTTGTAAACGGTGACGAACGCGTAGTCGCGGTCGAAGTCCTCGTAGTTCGAGAAGTCGTAGTGCGTGAAGGCCTGCTTGCCCACGTAGATGCCCCAGGGAGCCTTGCCCTGGTAGTAACCCGGGACGAAGACCCAGCGGGAGACGACCTCGTCGTTGGCGGCGATGTCGTACACGCAGTGACCAGCGGTCGCAACCAGGTTGCGGTACTGGGACTGGATGGAGGTGCCGGAGCACCAGTACAGCTTGCCGTCGCGGCCCTCGAAGAACACCTTGCCGATGGACTTCGGCAGGTTCACGTTCTGGGACTTGACCGTGGTGGTCTTCTCGGCGCCGATCGGCTCAGACTGGCCGGGCTTGCCGTCAGCGACGTACCCACCCTTCTGAACGATCTTCTTGACGTCCTTGTTGTCCCAGTAGTACGCCGTAGCGCCCTTCAGGGCAGCGTTGTCGGACTTGGTCCAGAAGTCCAGGACCTCAGCGGCCTTCTGCTCGCTGGCAGCGAGAGCGGCGGCGTCGACGTCCGGGTCGGCCTGGGCGGCACCGGCGAGGCCGGCAGCCAGCAGACCGGTGGCCAGCAGGGCGCCACCGGCGGGGAGGAGGATGCGCTTCAAGGTAACTCCTTGCGCTGTCGTGGAACGCCTCTTGCGTCCCATGCGTCAGTAAAGGGATAGCCAGGAACATACAGTGTCGATCTTGAACTCGGGTAGCCGCTTTGAGAGGAAAAGATGCGACAAGCCGGGCGTTATCGTTCTGTGATGTTTAGGTCCCTGGTGCGTAGGAGTCGGTAGAAGTCGGGCTTCCGGCTGTTTGCCCTGATCAACATAAAGACGGTGTGAGCCGGTTCGGCGGGCCCGGCGGCTGCCCTTGATCCGGTTCACTCGGGCAGTGTGACGCAGATCACATTGGGTTGATGGCACCGATTCGGCGTCGCATGCGTCCAAACGCCTTCACTTTCCGGCCCGGAAACGCCGAAGGGCCCGGCGGATGCCGGGCCCTTCGGTCGCTGACGGTACCTACGAACGGTCAGGACCGGTCGTCGGAAGCCGTCATTCAGACGATCTTGCCGGACCAGACGTTGGCGGCAGCCTTGTAGACGACGTTCGTCTCACCGTCGAAGTACGGCGAGGAGATGTAGTCCACGCGGTTGTTGCCGTCCTGGTCGTTGAAGGTGCTGGTGACACCGTTCAGGTAGCCCAGGCGCTTGGCGTTGCTGTACTTGAGGAGCCAGGGACCACCGTCGGCGCCCTCGGTCATGGCGCACTTGAGCGCCACGTGCTCCTCGATCTTCTTGGCGGCCGAACCGACCAGCTTCTTGGTGGTCTTGCCGTAGCACCACTTCGGCGTGATGCCGGTGTAGTTCTTGTGGCCGTCGGGGTGCGGCGCGGCCGGGTAGCCGAACACGCGGACGTACTTGCCGGTGGGCTGGTTCCACGCGAAGCCCTGGCCGCCGACGTTGTCGCCGAGGCGACCGGCGTCCTTGGCGAAGCCTTCGACGATGAAGAAGACGGTCTTGTAGTACTTGGTGTCCGAGCCCGGCTTGTACCACTGCTGCACGTAGAAGTGCGTGATGGTCCAGTTGCCGCGGGCGTCCTTGACGACCTTGGCCGGGTACTTCGCGGCGTCCTTCTTCTGGTTCTCCAGGTAGGTGGAAGCCTGCGAGTCGGTCACGATCTCGGTGACGGGCTCACCGAACTTGAAACCGTTGCCCTTGCCGACCCGAGCGGCCCGGTAGGTGCTCTCGCTGACCTCGACCTTGCCGGCCTCGGCGCCGGGGAAGTCGGGGCCGGTCGCCTCAGGCGCGGTGCCCCGCTTGACCCAGAAAGCCTCGGTGGAGGTCGGGTCGAGCTTGCCCTTGCGGAACTCCTCGCGGCTGATCTCGACGTCCTTGGCGTCCTTGACGCCCTGGTACTTGTCGAACTCGGCCTTGGAGACCTGCTTGGAGGTGCCGCTGCCGAGCTGGACGCCGTTGTACACGGTCACGAACGCGTAGTCGCGGTCGAAGTCCTCGTACACGTCGAAGTCGTAGTGGGTGAAGGCCTGCTTACCCACGTAGATGCCCCACGGAGCCTTGCCCTGGTAGTAACCGGGGACGAAGACCCACTTGGACATGACGTCGGCGTTGGCGCCGGTGTCGTAGACGCAGTGACCGGCCGTGGCGACCAGGTTGCGGTACTTCGACTGGAGCGAGGTGGCGGAGCACCACTTCTTCTCGCCCTTGCCGTTGACGAAGAACACCTTGCCGATGGTCTTCGGCATGTTGACGTTCTGCGTCTTGGCGGTGGTCTTCTTCTCCTCACCAATCGGGGCAGTGGTGCCCGGCTTGGTGTCGGCGCTGTAGCCGCCCTTGCTCTGCAGCTTGGCGACGTCCGCCTTGTCCCAGACGTTGGACTCGGTGGCGGCCCGGAGGGCGGCACCGTTGCTCTCGGCCCAGAACTGGGCGATGGCCTTCGCGTTGGCCGCGCTCGCCGCCATCGCGTCGGTGGAGATGTCGCTGTCGGCCGAGGCCGTACCGGCGAGGCCGGCGGCCAGGAGGCCGGTAGCCAGGATGGCGCCACCGGCGGGGATGAGGATGCGCTTCAAGGGAACTGCTCCTTGGTCTGTCGTGGGACGCAACAGGTGTCCCATGCGTCAGTAAAGGGATAGCAAGGAACATAGCCAGTGATCTCCGCAGGTGAAAGCCGTTCTGAGGGGATCGGTAAGGGCCCGTTTCGCCGTTACCGTGCTGTTATCTGTCAGAGGCTTTGGCGTGATGTTACCGGAAAGAGATGTTTCCGCTGGCCCTGGAGGGAATCTGTGGACTGGGACGAAAGTTCCGTTAGGGATCTGTTGCTCTCTGTGACCGGATGAATGTGACTCGGATCACAGGAACCAGATTGGGGCCCCATCCGTCTAAATCGGCCCGCCGCTCACAGGTGATCTTCAGGTTCGCCGCAGAAACCTTCAGGTTTCGACAATCTGCCCGATTTCGTAGGGCTCTGAGGTCCTGCTTGCCCTGCGTGGTGTATGGCCGTTTGGGGTGTTTGTCGCTTTTGGGCATGGCGAAGCCAGGGCGGGTGGCGCTGGGGGACCTGAAGGGTCAGGGCAGAAGGATGGTGCGGACCGTCCGCCAGGAGGCTGCGTCGGCCGCGCTCAGCAGGCCCAGCTTGGGGGCGGACGGGCTGTACGGGGTGGCGTCGAGGTGGCGGGCGGCGCCGCCGGCCTCCGTCAGCAGCAGGACGCCCGGCGCGTGGTCCCAGGGGAGCGTCCGGTGGAACAGCAGGAAGTCCTGGTCGCCGTTCAGGAGGCGGGGATAGTCCACGCCGGCGCACTTCGTCCCCGGGGTGAGGGCCGCGAAGCGGGGTTCGGCCGCCGCCACGCGGGCCTTGGCGTCGTCGTCCAGGAAGCGGGTGAGGACGGCGCCGCGCAGCCGGGCGGGGTCGGCGGGAGGCGCGGCGCGGTGGACGGGGATGCCGTTCCGCCAGGCGCCGGAGCCGAGCTCGGCGACGTAGACGTCGTCCTCGGCCGGCCGCACGATCCAGGACGCGACCGTCTGGCCCGACCGGACCAGGGCTGCCATCACCGCATACTCCGGGCGGCCCGCGACGAAGTTGGCCGTGCCGTCCAGGGGGACGACCAGCCAGGCGGTGGGAGCGTCGTGCAGGGCGGACAGGAGCGCCGGGTCGGCGGAGGCCGCCTCCTCGCCGACGACGGGGGCGTCCAGGAGGGCACGGAGGCGGCGGCTGATGAGCTCCTCGGCCTCGCGGTCGGCCACGGTGACCACTTCGCCCGGGGTCTTCTCCGAGACGTCGCCGGCGGACAGGGCGCGGAACCGGGGGAGGATCGCGATCTCGGCGGTCTCGCGAAGGATCTCGGTCACCGCGTCGATCAGCATGGGTCTCATGCTAGACATCGGGCGCTATGGGGCTGAAGGGGGTCTTTGTCCGTGGGGCGGTAGATCGGGCAGGGATGGGCAGCGGATCGCGCCGATCGTGAGGAGCCGGACTCTCTGCCGCGTTCGGCGCCGTTGCCGGTCCACAGGTGGGCGTGCCAGTGCAGCACGCTTGCCTGTGGTCGGCGGGGCCGCCCCTGCTCGTTTCGGTCCTTGGGCCGGGGTTTCGGGCAGGGGCCGGCTGTCGCGGTCTCGGCTAGATGGTGGCGATTCCGGCGGCGCGCAGTTCGGTGCCGGTGAAGCGGAGCGTCCCGGCGTCGGGGTTCTTGGAGTCGCGTAGCGCGTAGGCGTCGTCGATGCCGGGGATCTGCGCGATCAGGACGCAGGTCTCCACGTGCTCGCCCTGTGGACCGCCGCCGCGAAGCTGGGTGAAGGGCACGTCATCGAGGTTGCCGACGTACAGGTCTGTCATGAGTGCTTCCTTTCGTCTCGTCAGCGGCCCTCGGGGGGATCGCCTGGAAGATACAAGCACTAGACATGATAAGACCTCCCCATACCTTGAACGAGGTCGTCATTTGTCCTTGTAGGTTCTGCGTCCCTTAGCGTTTTTCTATGGCCTTGGTGGACAAAAGCGACCGCATCGACCATGTCGGACCGAACCTGGTGTGGCGGCAACTGGCCGAGGACGTCGAGAACGACATCGCCTCCGGCGCGCTGGCTCCCGGCGCCAAGCTGCCCGCCGAGCTGGAGCTGGCGAGCCAGTACGGCGTCTCCCGGGTGACGGTCCGGCGCGCGGTCAAGGATCTGGCGGAGCGCGGCCTGCTGGTCGTCGTCCATGGGCGGGGGACGTTCGTGTCGCGTGGCTCCGCGTAGGTGGGCCTGGCGCTGCGGCGCCCGCTACGGGAGCGACGGCGAGCCGTCCGGCCCGCTCGTTCTGTCTTCGGTGGTCACCAGCTGCGGGCGCGGGGGCGGCGGCGCATGCGTTCCAGCATCGCCTCGTTGAAGGCCGCGGACACGGATGCGAACTCACCGTCCTCGACCGCTCGGTCGACGTACGCCTTGACGTGGGGGTCGAGGGTGATCGTGACCTCCGGGGCCGTCGTGGCGGGAGCGGTCGCGGGCTCGTCCTGGTCCTCGGTCATACCGACATCTTGCGCCACAAGGGCTGGCGAATCACGCCCCGAAACGCTGCAGATTCGACAGGCGCTACCCGGACCGTCGCGGCCAGATCCGGGTTCGTCGGGCATGGGCTCCCAGCAAGCCCGGCACATGAGGGGTGCACAACGGGCGCAGGGGGTCACGGCTTCTTGCCGAGAACGCGGAGCCGGGAGATGGGCCATGGCGTCCTTGGCGGGATAACCGCGGCTTTCCGGTGGGGACAGGTGAGGGCCCCGGCGGCAAGGAGCAACGCCGGGGCCCTCTCTCCCCTGGTGAGGGCTTACTTGTAGAGCTCTCCGTTAGGCCCCACGATCTTCCCCGACGGGAAGTTGGTGGCCGCCTTGTACACGGCCGCCGTCTCGCCGTCGAAGTACGGCGAGGTGATGTAGTCGATGCGGTCGTTGCCGTCCTGGTCCGCGAAGGTGCTGGTGACGCCGTTCACGTAACCGAGGCGCTTGGCGTTGCTGTAGTTCAGCAGCCACGGCCCGCCGTCGTAGCCGGGGGTGACGGCGCACTTCAGGCCGACGTGCTCCTCGATCTTGAGCCAGGACGCGCCCACGGCCTTGGCCGTCGTCTTGCCGTAGCAGTGCTTCGGCGTGACACCGCTGTACGGCTTGCTGCCGTCGGGGTGCGGGGCCGCCGGGTAGCCGAAGGTGCGGACGAACTTGCCCGTCGGCTGGTTCCAGGCGAAGCCCTGGCCGCCCACGGCGTCGCCGAGCCGGCCGGCGTCCTTGGACAGCAGGATGTAGTAGTGGCCGCCCCAGGCGCGCTTCGGGCCGCTGAAGCGCTCGAAGTCCTTGCGGTCCACCTGCTTCACGCCGTCGAACTGGATGCCGTTGTAGACGGTGACGAACGCGTAGTCGCGGTCGTAGTCCTCGTAGTTGTCGAAGTCGTAGTGGGTGAAGGCCTGCTTGCCCACGTAGATGCCCCAGGGAGCCTTGCCCTGGTAGTAGCCCGGGACGAAGACCCAGTTGGACAGCGTGTCGCGGTTGCTGTCCGTGTCGTACACGCAGTGGCCGGCGGTGGCGACCAGGTTGCGGTTGCCCGACTGGATGGAGGTGGCCGAGCACCAGCGGAACTTGCCGGAGCCGTCGACGAAGAAGACCTTGCCGATGCTCTTGGGCAGGTTCACGTTCTGGGACGCGCCGGCCTTCTGGGCGCCGGTCGGCGCGGTCATGCCGGGACGGCCGTCGGGGTCGTAGCCGCCCTTGGAGACGACCTTCCGCACTTCCTTGGAGTCCCAGGTGTACTGCGTGGCCTGGCGGAGGGCGGCGCCGTTGGAGGCGATCCAGAAGGAGGCGATCGAGGCGGCCTGGGAGTTGCTGCCGGCCATCGGGTCGTGGGAGACACCGCCGTCGGCCTGGGCGGTGGCGGAGAGCCCGGCGGCCAGAAGGCCGGTCGCCACGACCGCGCCGCCGACGGGGAGGAGGATTCGCTTCAAGGTAACTCCAGGTTGCGCTGACAGGAGGCGCCTCTTGCACCCCGAAATTCAGCAAACGGACGACCCGGAACCTATAACGCTGACAGGGCGATTGGAAATTTTCGGTAGATCGTGTCAGCGCTCCCAGGCGGCCCCGTTACCGTACCGAGATCAATGGATCGGCTGATCACGTCTTGTGATCACCTGGTTGCATGTGACTTACGCCACATTTCCCGGGGTGGTGAGCGAGGCGGCGCGTCGGTAGACCTCAGCGGTGGTCGTGTCGAAGTACGGCGACGACACCGCGTCGTAGGCGCCCTTGGCGTCGGTGTTCCAGGTCAGGCTGTTGACGCCGTTCATGCTGCCGAGCCCGCGAGCCGCGTCGTAGCCGACCAGCCAGGGGCCGCCGCTGGCGCCGGGGCTGAAGCCGCATGGCTGGAGCCGCACGCCCTTCTGCAGGTCCCGCGCGGGAGCCACGGTCCAGTACGTGACGCTGCCCTGGCACGTCCGCAGCGTCTTGCCGTCGAACGGATGGGAGCCGTCGGGCTGCGCGCCGGCCGGGAAGCCGAACGCCGTCATGGGGGCGGTCGCCGGCTTCCTGTTGATCTCCAGCCCCTGGCCGCCCACGTTGTCCTGGAGCCGACCGACGTCCTTCATCGTGTACGTGCCGTCCTTGGCCTGCTCCCAGACGAACCCGCGGTGCACGGTCACGAACGCGTAGTCGAAGTCGTAGTCGCCCTTGCCGGACCAGTCCTCGTGCATGCTGAGCGCGGCGCCCACGTAGATCCCGTCGGGCGTCTCGCCGTTGGGGCCGGGATTGGGGACGAAGATCCAGTATTCGGCGGCCTTGGCCTGGCGGGAGTCGTACGCGCAGTGGCCGGCCGTGGCCACGACGCTGCGGTTGCGGGCGGCGACCGCGCTGGCCGAGCACCAGTACTGCTTGGCGCCGAACTTGAAGAAGACCTTGCCCATGGTCTTGGCGGCGCCGCCCCGCCTGGGCGGCACGGGCGCCGTGCCCTGCGTCGCGGACGTCCGCCGCACCGCCGTCACGGGCGAGGCGGGCCCGGAGACGGCGCCGGCCGAGGACGTCGGGGCGGCCTGCGCGCCCGGCGTGGCGGGGCTGTAGCTGTCGGCCTGCTTGAGCTGGTCGGGGCGCCAGTAGTCGGCGACCTTCTTCATGTCGGCGGCGGTCTTGGCCAGCGTGACGCCGAAGACCCTGCTCGTCGGCGCGGCGTTCGCGACCCCCGTGAGGGCAGGCAGCAACAGCAGCGCGCCGCCCAGGGCGGCCGCCGCCAGTTGCCTGGCCCGGGAGATCATGAAATGCCTTTCTTAGGGTCGTAAGGGTGGATTTTTCCAGATCAACTGCCTGTATTGCAGCCCGGATAGAGATTCGTTACCTGATCAAGAGTGCACCGTGTGCGATAAGGACACCATCAGCCGATCCCTCCCGATACGCGCAAATGATCACGCGTGTCGGTCGTTGCCGCAGGTCAGAGGGCTGATAGAGGCTGCGCCTATGCACCGAATTCTCTGCATCGCCGCGCTTTCCTGCGCCGCATTCGCCGCCGCTCCAGTGGCGAACGCCACGACCGGACCGCCCGATGTCCGGACGTCGCACAAGGACCAAAGGCTTTTCCGGATCAGCGTCGGAGATCGGCAGGGCGTGCTGGAGTGCACCCCCGGCCGGGTCGCGCCGGGGCAGGTCGCGGCCTGTTCCGCTCTCGAACAGGTGGGCGGGAACCCGGCCCGTCTGAGCGGCCGTACGGGGGTCTCCTGCACCGCCGACTACGAGCCGGTGGACGTACGGGCGGAGGGTGTCTGGGACGGCGACCGCTACCGCTACTCGCAGACCTTCCCCAACGCCTGCGCCCTCGCCGTCGCCACGGGCCCGGTCTTCCGCGTCTGAAGCGCGGGTTCGAGGCGTACGTCCGAAACGCCGAGGACCGGGGAAGGCCCCGGATCCCGCCGAGGAGGATCCGGGGCCTCGACTGCCGGGCCGGATCACGGCATGGCGCCGGTCCAGCGGTGGGTTCTCGGCGGCCCGGAGCGGGGTGCTGCGCCCCGGTGGGCCAGGAAAACGGTGAGAACGCTAATGAATGGCGCAACCCGCCAGCCAGAAAGCGACACGAAAAGGTCGGCTCCGGTTCCGTTTCGTTATGGAAATAGCGAGATCGCATGTATTCAAGAAGGGCATCTTCCCAGCTCACAGGCCCGACAAAGAGTCTGCGGCAACACCGGTAACGCTGATTATCAAACGCCGCCACTTATCAACCGAATGTTGTTCTGGTTAAATGTCCGTATGGATCCACGCACCCCCTGTCTCATCGGCATCGCGCAACGCACCGTGCGCGAACAGCCCGGCCCGGAACCGCTCGATCTGTGGGAATCGGTCGCCCGTGAGGCGGCCGACGACGCCCGGCTGCCCGCCGGCCGGCTCGACTCGATCCAGATCGTGCACACCGACTCCTGGCAGTACGACTCGCCGACCGGGCGGCTGGCCGAGCGTCTGGGCGCCACGCCGCGCCACACCGCCTACTCCAAGGTCAGCGGCACGGCCCCGCAGCTGCTCATCGGCGCGGCCGCGGCCCGGATCGCGGCGGGCGACCTGGACTGCGCGCTGATCACCGGGGCCGAGGCGCTGGCCACCCGGCGGGCCTACCGGCGGGCGGGCGAGCACGTGCCGTGGAGCCACGCCGCCGATCCCAAGCCGCCCTACGGCTGGGAACGTCCCCCGCACCCCGCCGAGTTGGCGCACGACCTGTTCCTGCCCGTGCACACGTACGCGATCATGGAGACCGCGCGGCGGGCGGCGGCCGGGATGACGGTCGAGGAGGAGATGCTCGACCGGGGCCGGATGATGGCGCCGATGACGGAGGTGGCCGCGGCCAATCCGCATGCGTGGCGGCGGACCGTGCGCACGCCGGAGGAGCTGGTGAAGGGCAACCGGTTCGTCGGCTGGCCGTACACCAGGAACACCGTGGCGGTCATGGAGGTCGACCAGGCGGCGGCCGTCGTCCTGGCCTGCGCGGAGCTGGCAGACCGGCTGGGGGTGCCGGACGAGCGGCGGGTCTACCTGCGCGGCTGGGCGTACGCCGAGGACACCTGGGAGGTGGCGGCGCGGCCCGCGCTCGGCTCGTCGCAGGCGATCGGCGCCGCCGCCGCGGCCGCCTTCCGGCGCGCCGGGCTCGGCCTCGCCGACATGGACGCCCTCGACCTGTACAGCTGCTTCGCCGTCGCGTTGAGGCAGGCGTGCGACGCGATCGGGCTCGACCCGTACGACCGGCGCGGCCTGACGGTCACCGGCGGCCTGCCGTACGCCGGCGGCCCGGCCAGCGACTACGTGCTGCACTCGACGGCCACGATGGCCGGGCTGCTGCGCGCGCAGCGGGGCCACGGGCTGGTGACCGGCGTGGGCATGCACCTGACGAAGCACACGTACGCGGTGTGGTCCAGCGAGCCCGGCGGGCCGCCCGGGGACGCCGTCCCGGTGTTCACGGCGGCCGGGGTGCCCGTGGTGGGCTCGTACTCCGGGCCCGCCACCGTGGCCGGTTACACGGTCGCGCACGGCCCGGACGGCGAGCCGGACAAGGGCATCCTCGTCGTCGACCTGCCGGCCGGCGGGCGGGCGCACGCGCACGTGCGGGAGCCGGAGCTGCTGGCCGACGCCATGTCCCGGGAGCTCGTGGGGCAGCGGGTCGGCCTGGTCGCGGGCGACGGGCCCAACGTGGCCACCTGGTGATCGCGCCGAGGTTGTGAAGTTGTGACCTCAGGCGGGGACTTCGCCGGGTTCGAGGGCTTGCGCGGGTGGATGTCGCTCAACTGAACTGGGGGTGAAGGGCGCAACCCGCACTAACCCGGCGAGGCACGTCGTGTCCGACCAGTTCGACGTCATCGAGGCAGGTGAGCGCGGCCGCCGCCGGTGGATCGGGCTCGCGGTGGTGCTGGCTCTGCTGGTGGTCCCGGCCGTCAGCCTGCTGCTCAGCCGCGACCCCGGCCCGGAGCCGCCCCCGCCGTCCGCCACCACGCCCATCCGCTCCCTCACCACGATCGAGAACGGCCCCAACGCGCTGCGGATCCCGGCCAGGACCAAGGGCCACGACGAGATCATCGACGTCGTCTTCCCCGACGGGCTGAGGGCCGAGGTGCGCTACCCGGCCGACCTCGACCTCAACGAGCTGGGGGTGCGGCCGTTCCAGGGCGGGTGGGTCGACGGGCGGTTCCGGCAGTTCAGCGTGCCGTACAACGGGGTCGCCGAGGTGACCGGCGGCGGCCGGCCGATCAGGAGCTACGGCCCCGGCGTCACCCTGTGGCCGCCTCAGCCCGGCGGGGGCAGCGGGCAGGTGCTGCTCTTCGCGTTCGGACGCTGGCGGGTGGCGATGCAGGACAGGGGCGAGGGGCTGACCTTCGACCAGCGCGCGGCCCTGGCGCGGGAGCTGCACGGGAAGGTGACCAGGGACGGCTACCTGGTGCTGTCGGGCGAGGGATCGGTGCGGCTGGCCCGGCCGGGGACCATGACCCAGGAAGGGCCGGCCGGGCCGCAGCTCTGGTTCGGCGGGGGAGTGCGGGAGATGGTGGTGCTGGCGCCCACGCCCGACTGCGTCAGGAAGGCCCGGCTGCCGAAGGTGATCGAGGGGCGCGGGCGTCCGGGGGAGTGGACGTGCCGGGGCGACGTGGAGGTCGCCGTCGCCGGCTCCGAGGAGTTCCGGCGCCGCGCCCTCGCCGGGATCCGGGTGACGGTCAAGCGCTGAGGCCCGGCCGGTGGCCCGGTCGGGCGGGGCGGTGTCGTGGGTGGCGGCCGGTCGGTTAGTAGGGTGCGGCCATGTTCGCCGTAACCGCCACACAGACCGATCCCGACAATCCGCTCGCCGGGCTGACGCTCGGTGAGCACCCCGAGCCGAAGGCGCCCGACGGCTGGACGACCGTCTCGGTACGCGCCGCCGCCCTCAACCACCACGACCTATGGACGCTCAAGGGCGTGGGCATCAGGCAGGACCGCCTGCCGATCGTGCTCGGCTGCGACGCCTCCGGCGTGGACGAGGACGGCAACGACGTCATCGTGCACGCCGTCATCGGCACGGGCGCGGACGAGACGCTCGACCCCAGGCGCTCGCTGCTGTCGGAGGTGCACGACGGGACGTTCGCCGAGCGGGTGGCCGTGCCGCGGCGCAACCTCGTGCCCAAGCCGGCCGCGCTCAGCTTCGAGGAGGCCGCCTGCCTGCCCACGGCCTGGCTGACCGCGTACCGCATGCTGTTCGACAAGGCCGGGCTCGAACCGGGCTCGACCGTGCTGGTGCAGGGCGCCGGCGGGGGCGTCGCCACCGCGCTGATCGCGCTCGGCCGCGCGGGCGGTTTCCGGGTCTGGGCGACCAGCCGGTCGGAGGCCAAGCGCGAGCGGGCCCGCGAGCTCGGCGCCGACCAGGTCTTCGAGACGGGCGCGCGGCTGCCCGAACGGGTGGACGCGGTCATGGAGACGGTCGGCCAGGCCACCTGGGACCATTCGCTCAAGTCGCTCAGGCCGGGCGGCCGCATCGTGGTCTCCGGGGCCACCAGCGGCGCGGTCCCGCCCGCCGACCTCAACCGGGTCTTCTTCCTGCAGCTGTCCGTGGTCGGCACCACCATGGGCACCCGCGACCAGCTCCAGCGGCTGGCGGTGTTCCTGGAGCAGACGGGCGTGCGGCCGGTGATCGACCGGGCGCTGCCGATGACCGAGGCCCGGGACGGCTTCGCGGCCATGGCCGAGGGGGAGATCTTCGGAAAGATCGTCTTTACCGGCTGAATAAGTGCAGGGTTACTTGTCCGCCTTCCGGGTGATACAGGAAGAATGACGTCGTATCACCCTGGAGGCGTTCGCCATGAACGTTGAGCCGTTCGGCCCGGGTTCGATGCACTGGGACACCGCGGGCGAATACCGCAACCTGCTCGTGGCCGGCAGCGCGCTGGTCCTCCAGACCATGCATCCGGCGGTCGGCGCGGCCGTGGCCGAGCACTCGACGTACAAGGACGACCCGTGGGGGCGGCTCAACCGCACGCTCGCCTCCGTCCAGAAGTGGGTCTACGGCGGTGCGGGCGGCCTGGCCGAGGGACGGCGGCTGCGCGAGCTGCACCGCTCCATCAGCGGCGTGGACGAGCACGGCCGCGCCTACCACGCCCTGAACGGCGAGGCGTGGGCCTGGGTGCACCTGTCGCTGTTCGAGCGTTTCGTCACGCTCAACCGCTACTTCGGCACCCCGTACACCGAGGAGCAGCAGCGCCGCATGTACGCCGAGTCGCGGCAGCTCGGCGCGATCCTGCGGGTGCCGGAGCGGGAGATGCCGGCGGACCTGGAGGCGTTCTGGCGCTACTTCGACACGATGGTCGCCGAACGGCTGGAGCCGCACCCGACGGCGCTGGAGGTGCTCGCCGTCATGCGCGGCACGCCCGCCCCGCCCGGCCTGCCGGGGCCGCTGCGCCGCCTGTGGACGCCGGTGGGGCTGGGGTCGGGGGAGTTCAACCACTTCGTCACGGTCGGCACCCTGCCGCCGGCCGCACGCCGGAAGCTCGGCCTGCGCTGGACGGCCCGGGACGAGCGGCGGCTGCGGCACCTCGGGCACGCCGTGGCGATGCTGACCGCGCGCCTGCCCGAGCGCCTGCGCTACATGCCGGTCGCCTACCACGCCCGCAGAGCGGCCCGCGGCCACGGACGCCCCCACCGCTCATTGCGCTCGGCCTGACGACGGCTCAGCGAGGGCCCAGCGACGGCTCAGCGCTGGAGGATGTCGCGGATGCGGGCGGACGCCTCGTCGAGCACGGTGTGCAGCTCGTGCAGCTTCTGCGTGGTCAGGGCGGCGTCGGCGGCCTCCGTGCGGGCCTGGGCCACGAAGTCGGCCAGCAGCTCGCCCAGCTCGCTGTCGAGCTCGGTCCGGCGCACGGTGTCGCCGCCGAGCGTGGTCCAGATGTCCGACCAGATCCGGCGCCACTCGCCGGCCAGCCGGTCGCTCTCCACCTGCCACTGGTTGGCGTGCGCCATCCACTGCCGCTTCTGCTGCTCCTTGAGCCGCTTGAGCTCCTCGGCCCGCGCCTTGGCGTCGTCGTGGGCGCCGGTGCGCACGTCCTTGGCCATCCGGGTCAGCTCGTCGCGCAGCGACTTCACCGTGTCGCGGACGTCCTCCTTGACCTCGCGGGCGATGTCGCGCACGGAGGCGGAGATCTCCTGCTCCAGGTCGTCGAGCTCGTCGAGCCGGGTATTGAGCTCCTCGCGGCCCTTGTCGGTGATGGAGAACACCTTCTTGCCCTCGATCACCTCATGCGTGACCAGGCCCTCCTCCTCCAGGCGGGCCAGTCGCGGGTAGATCGTGCCGGGCGAGGGCGAGTAGACGCCGAGGAAGCGGTCCTGGAGCAGCCGGATGACCTCGTATCCGTGCCGCGGGCTCTCCTCCAGCAGCTTGAGCAGGTACAGCCGGAGCCGGCCGTGACCGAAGACAGGGCTCATTCCTTCTCTCCCTTGAGCAGCGCGACCTCGCCCGAGACGGTGTACGCCGACAGTGAGGCCATGCCGCCCCCCAGCCGTCCGGACAGGGTCTTGGAGCCGGGACTGTTGTCCGCCGACAGGCCGCCGAACGTGGAGCTCAGCCTGCCGGAGGTGGACCTCATGGTGACGTCGGACTCGACGTTCTCCGGCACCCGCACCAGGATGGCACCCGAGACGCTGTTGAGCGTCACATGACTCGTCGGCCGCAGCCTCAGGTCGGCGGTGATGCGGCCGGACACCGTGCTGGCCTTGAGCCGGCGCGGGCTGCCGTCGGCGAGGGTCAGCTCGCCCGAGACGGTCTTCAGCGCCAGGTCGCCCTCCATGGCCCGGCTCTCGATCGAGCCGGAGACCGTGGTGGCGCTCACCTCGCCGCTCACGCCGTCGAGGACGACCTCGGAGGACACGCTCTTGACCCGGGTGGACCGCTCGAACCCGGCCAGCACCGTGGACGCCGAGACCACCTCTGTGTTCACCCGGCAGCCCTTGGGCACGGTGAGCGTGAGGTTGGTCCTGCGCTTGTCGCGCCGCAGCCAGCCGAGCAGCCCGTCCAGGGTCAGGCCCTCGTAGGCGACGACCAGCTCCTTGGTCAGCGCGTCGTAGCTGACCAGCAGCGGCGCGGCCGACTCGATCTCCGTCAGCTCCAGCGTGGGCGGGCCCTCGCTGGCCAGGACGGCCAGCCTGCCGGCGACGATCCGCACGTCAAGTGACTCAACCGGCCCGAACGTGAGCTGTTCGGGAGCGTTCAGCGTCCACTTCTCCATGAACGTATGCCTCCTCGACGAGTACGTCTCCTACGAGAACACGATATGTCGCGTTACTCGAAAACTCAAGATGTATCGCGTCTTGGCGGCGGAATCCCGTCAGTCGTCGTCCTCGTCGTCGAGGCGGGCCAGCCAGGTGGCCAGCCGCTCGATCGGGGTCTCGAACTCGGGGTTGAGATCGACGAACTCGCGCAGCCGCTCGCCCAGCCACAGCACGCTGACCTCTTCCTCGCCCCGCCGATCGACCAGCTCCTCGATCCCTCGATCGGTGAAGTACATGGGTTTCTCCTTCGTGCAGGCAGGGTCGGCACCCTGCCGGTCAACACAGAAGCCCCCGGCCGGACGGCCGGGGGCTCACTGGCGGCCTGCTCAGCCGAAGAGCTGGTGGAGGATCTCCTCCAGCTCGGTGTCGTGCGAGTTGTGCGAACCCGTCGCGGGCGAGCTGTTCGGGGTCCGCGAGACGCGGCGCAGCGACCGGCCGCCGAGCGTCTGCGGGTCTTCGGCCAGCTTCAGCGTCAGGTAGGGCCACGGGCCCATGTTCACCGGCTCGTCCTGGGCCCACACCAGCTCGGCCTGCTGCCCGTAGCGGGCCAGCTCGGCAGCGAGCTCCTCGGTGGGGAACGGGTAGAGCCGCTCGAGACGGACGATCGCGACGTCGTCGCGGCCCGTCTTGTCGCGCTGCGCGGCCAGGTCGTAGTAGAGCTTGCCCGAGACCAGGACGATCCGGGTGACCTTGGCCGGGTCGACCGTGGTGTCGCCGATGACCGGCTGGAAGGTGCCGGTGGTGAAGTCGGACGCCTTCGACGTGGCCGCCTTGTGCCGCAGCAGCGACTTGGGCGTGAAGACCACCATCGGCTTGCGCCGGTTGGACTCCACCTGCCAGCGCAGCAGGTGGAAGTAGTTGGCCGGCGTGGACGGCTGCGCGACCGTCATGTTGTCGAGCGCGCAGACCTGCAGGAACCGCTCGATCCTGGCCGAGGAGTGGTCGGGCCCCTGGCCCTCGTAGCCGTGCGGCAGCAGCAGCACGACCGAGGAGCGCTGGCCCCACTTCTGCTCACCGGACGAGATGAACTCGTCGATGATCGTCTGGGCGCCGTTGACGAAGTCGCCGAACTGCGCCTCCCAGGCCACCAGGGCGTCCGGACGCACGACGCTGTAGCCGTACTCGAAGCCCAGCGCCGCGAACTCGCTGAGCAGCGAGTCGTAGACGTAGAACTTCGTGGTGCCCTCGTTGAACTGCTTCAGCGGCGTGTGGTCGGCGCCGGTCATCCGGTCGACCAGCACCGCGTGGCGCTGGGTGAACGTGCCGCGCCGGGAGTCCTGGCCGACCAGGCGCACCGGGTGGCCGTCGATCAGCAGCGAGCCGAACGCCAGCGTCTCGCCCATCGCCCAGTCGATCGAGTCGGTCTCGACCATCTGACCGCGGCGCTGCAGCACCGGCGCCAGGCGCGGGTGCGGCGTGAAGCCCTCGGGCAGGTTGAGCTGGGTGTCGACGATGCGCTTGAGGGTCTCGTCGCTGATCGCCGTCGGCGTGTCGGCGTGGGACCACTTGACGACCTCGGCCGGGGGCACCCGCATGGCGGCCGCCTCCTTGGGCTTCTTGGCCGCCTCGCGCGTCTCGGTGAACGCCTGCTCCAGCTTGGCCTGGTAGTCGCGCAGCGCCGACTCGGCCTCCTCGACCGTGATGTCGCCCCGGCCGATCAGCGCCTCGGTGTAGAGCTTGCGGGTGGAGCGCTTGGCGTCGATCAGGTCGTACATCAGCGGCTGGGTGAAGGCGGGGTTGTCGCCCTCGTTGTGGCCGCGGCGGCGGTAGCAGATGAGGTCGATGACGACGTCCTTGCGGAACGCCTGGCGGTATTCGTAGGCCAGCTGGCCCACGCGCACCACGGCCTCGGGGTCGTCGCCGTTGACGTGGAAGATCGGCGCCTGGATCATCCGCGCGACGTCGGTCGCGTAGACCGACGAGCGGGAGGAGGCCGGCGAGGTGGTGAAGCCCACCTGGTTGTTGACCACCACGTGCACGGTGCCGCCGGTGCGGTAGCCGCGCAGCTGCGACAGGTTGAGCGTCTCGGCCACCACGCCCTGGCCGGCGAAGGCCGCGTCGCCGTGGACGAGGACGGGAAGGACGGTGAAGCCCTCCTCGCCGCGCTCCAGGAGGTCCTGCTTGGCGCGGACGACGCCCTCCAGCACCGGGTCGACCGCCTCCAGGTGGGAGGGGTTGGCCACCACGGACGCTGTGATCGTCTTGCCGCTCGGGGCGGTGAACTCGCCGCTCGCGCCCAGGTGGTACTTGACGTCGCCGGAGCCGTGGGCGGTGCGCGGGTCGATGTTGCCCTCGAACTCGCCGAAGATCTGCGCGTAGGACTTGCCCACGATGTTGGCCAGCACGTTGAGCCGGCCGCGGTGGGCCATGCCGATGACGACCTCGTCGAGGCCCTCGTCGGCGGCGTCGCTGATCACCGAGTCGAGCAGCGGGATCAGGGACTCGCCGCCCTCCAGCGAGAAGCGCTTCTGGCCGACGAACTTCGTCTGCAGGAACGTCTCGAACGCCTCGGCGGTGTTGAGCCGGGACAGGATGTTGAGCTGCTCGTCGCGCTCGGGCGAGGCGTGCGGCTTCTCCACCCGCGCCTGGATCCAGGCCCGCTCCTCGGGGTTCTGGATGTGCATGTACTCGATGCCGACCGTGCGGCAGTAGGAGTCGCGCAGCACGCCCAGGATCTCGCGGAGCTTCATCAGCGGACGGCCGCCGAAACCGCCCGTGGCGAACTCGCGCTCGAGGTCCCACAGGGTCAGCCCGTGGGACTGGATGTCGAGGTCGGGGTGCTTGCGCTGCTTGTACTCCAGCGGGTCGGTCTCGGCCATCAGGTGGCCGCGCACGCGGTAGGCGTGGATCAGCTCGATGACCCGGGCCGACTTGGCCACGTCGTCGTCGTGCGAGGCCGAGATGTCCTGGACCCAGCGCACCGGCTCGTACGGGATGCGCAGCGCCTCGAAGATCTCGTCGTAGAAGCCGTCCTCGCCGAGCAGCAACCGGTGGATCTGGCGCAGGAAGTCGCCCGACTGGGCGCCCTGGATGATCCGGTGGTCGTAGGTGCTGGTCAGCGTCATGACCTTGGAGACGGCCAGGCGCGACAGCGTGTCGGGCGAGGCGCCCTGGTACTCGGCCGGGTATTCCATCGCGCCGACGCCGATGATCGTGCCCTGGCCGGGCATGAGGCGCGGAACGGAGTGGACGGTGCCGATCGTGCCGGGGTTGGTCAGCGAGATCGTGGTGCCGGAGAAGTCGTCGACGCCCAGCTTGCCCGCGCGGGCCTTGCGGACGACCTCTTCGTAGGCCACCCAGAACTGGCGGAAGTCCATCTCCTCGGCGCCCTTGATCGAGGGCACGAGGAGCTGGCGCTCACCGTTGCTCTTCTGGACGTCGATCGCCAGGCCGAACCCGACGTGCTCGGGCTTGACCAGCGTGGGCTTGCCGTCGACCTCCGTGTAGGAGTAGTTCATCTCCGGCATCGCCTTCAGCGCCTTGACGATCGCGAAGCCGATCAGGTGGGTGAAGGAGATCTTGCCGCCACGCCCCCGCTTGAGGTGATTGTTGATCACGATGCGGTTGTCGATGAGCAGCTTGGCCGGGATGGCCCGGACGCTGGTCGCCGTGGGGACAGTCAGGGACAGGTCCATGTTGGCGGCCGTGCGCGCGGCGGCGCCGCGCAGCTTCACCTCCTCGGCGCCCTTGGGCACCGGGGTGGCCGGCTGCTTCGGCTTCTCGGCTGCCGGAGGCGCCTTCGGCGGCGCCTTGGGAGGTGCGGGCGCGGTCGCAGTGCCGTTCGCCGCCTCCCTGACCGGGGTCCGGCCCGGTCCGTAATCAGGGTTGTAGTCAGCGAAGAAGTTCCACCAGGCCTTGTCGACAGACTCTGGATCTTGAAGATACTTCTGGTACAGCTCGTCGACAAGCCACTCGTTCTGACCAAAGCTTGCCAGCGGGTTTGTCCGCGACGACTCAGACGACACGGCGGAAATCGCCCTCTTCCGCAGATCGGCGTTGATGTTAGAGAACCTGTCCAAGGCTACTCGCCCGGACCGGCAGCGCGCGCCGAAGAGCACGCGCCGCCTCGAACGATCCTCTCAGGACACGCCGAAGAGGTCACGCCCGCCTAGTCAATCCAGGGAGAGCCGCCATTGTTACTGTTTGGTATCAACGTATGGCCGGCAGGTTTATTTCCCTCCGGGCACGATTCTGCTGGTGATCCGCACTCCGGGTGACAGCTCCTCCAGCAGCTCCGCCAGCTCCTTGCCGGCCTGCTGGAGCTCCTCCATCGACATCGGCTCCAGCCGTTCGAGGAGGAAGATCGCGTTGGTCGTCTCCTCGGTGAGGCGGGTGCGCGCCACCTGACGCCAGTTCCACCGGCGGCAGGTCACGCCGGCGTCGTCGCGCCAGATCACCTCGCCGGGCTCGGGCTGCCCGAGCGCCTCCTCGGAGTGCTCGTCGCCGGTCGCCCGCACCAGCCGGGCCGGGCCCTGGTAGCGGTCGAGGTCCTCGCCGCCGATGGGCAGCGCGTGCTTGACGCTGATCGTGTTGTACGCGTCGACCACCCGGTTGATCTCGGGCAGCGGCATGCGCCGGGTCAGGGCGTCGACCGAGGGCCTGGTGCGCTGCGGCTTGGCGCCGAAGGCGCGGTAGGCGTCCTTCCAGGCGTCGATCTTGTCGGCCTGGACCTCGCACGCCGACGCCTCGGCCAGCCAGGCGCGGGTGCGGTCGTCGGTGGGGCCGTTCCGCAGGCCGTGGGCCAGCATCACCAGCACGGCGAAGTCGGGGCGCAGGGCGAGGACGGCGTCGTCCACGCGGATGTCGTCGAGCATGCGCCCAGTCTAGAAGGGGGCCGAATTCGCAAAAATCACTTTGCAAAAAAGCCTTTGCGGTCTAGGGTCGTGCTCATGGAGGAGCAGTACAGGATCAGTGACCCGCAGGTGCTCAAAGTGGTCGCCCACCCCTTGCGGGTGCGGCTGCTCGGGCTGCTGCGCAGCGACGGCCCGGCCACCGCCAGCGAGCTGGGCCGCAAGGTCGGCGAGAGCTCCGGCTCGACCAGCTACCACCTGCGGGAGCTGTTCAAGTACGGCTTCATCGAGGAGGACCCCGACCGGCGCGACGGCCGCGAGCGCCGCTGGCGGGCCCGCCACCGCTACACCTCCTGGGACAGCGGCGAGCTGTCCGGCACCGCGGAGGGCCGCGAGGCGGTCCGGATCATGCGGATGCGCCAGGTCGAGGCGCTCGCCCGCGTCGCCCAGGACTACGACGAGCGCCGCTGGTCGCCGGAGTGGGTGCGGGCGGCGGGGATGAGCGACGACTTCGTGCGGCTGCCGCCGGCCGGGCTGCTGGAGTTCGACGAGCGGGTCGAGGAGCTGCTCCGCGAGCTGACCGCCCGCTACGCCGGGGACCCCGACGCCCGGCAGGTGCACGTCTGGCGGGGGGCCTTCCCCCGCGAGGGCTTCCCCCGGGCCGGCGACGACGAAGAGGAGCAGAACCGATGACCGCTCGTTCCGCCCTGCGGCGCTACATGCTCGTCAGCTTCCTGACCTGGCTGCCCTTGGGGCTCATGGTCGCCTGCATGGTGCTGCTGATGACCGAGAGAGGGCTCGGCCTGGCCCAGGTCGGCCTGTCGGTGACCGTCTTCTCGGTGGTCACCGCGAGCCTGGAGCTGCCCACCGGCGGCCTGGCCGACGTCGTCGGGCGGCGCGCGGTGCTGGCCTGCTCGGCGGTGTTCACCGCGGCGGCCCTGGCGCTGATGAGCGTCTCCACCGCGTTCTGGATGTTCCTGGTCAGCGGCGTGCTCAAGGGGGTGGGCAGGGCCCTGTCCAGCGGCCCGGCGACCTCCTGGTACGTCGACACGCTGCACGGCATCGAGGGCGAGGGCGCCGACCTCAAGCCCGGCCTCGCGCGCGGCGGCGCGATGGAGTCGGTGGCGTTGTGCGTCGGCGTGCTGCTGGGCGGGGCGGTCCCGATGCTGGTGCCGCCGGAGCTGGTGACGCCGCTCGCCGTGCCGCCGCTGCTGGGGGCGGGCGCGGCCGTCGTGCTGCTGGTCGTGGTGATGTTCGCGCTGCCCGAGCCGGCGCACGCGCGGCGGTCGCTGGGCGGCGTGCTGCGCGAGGTGCCCGCCACGGTGGTCGCCGGGATCCGGCTGGCGGCCGGGGGCGCGGTGCTGCGCCGCCTGATGGCCGCCGCGGCGGCGTCCGGCGTGCTGCTGATGACGATCGAGCTGCTGACCCCCGGCCGCCTGGCCGAGCTGGCCGGCACGGCCGAGCGCGGCAGCCTGTTCTACGCCGTCGTGGCGGCGCTGGGCTACGCCGCCAGCGCCACCGGCAGCGTGCTGGCCCCGCGCGTGGCCCGCCTGGCCGGGAGCTCGGCCAGGGGGGCCATCGCGGGCGCGGTGCTCTGCGCGCTGTCGGTCGGCTCGCTGGCCGCCACCGCCGGGGTGGACGGCGTGCCCGGCCTGGTGGCGGCCGGGCTGGCCTACCTCGTCATGTTCGCCGGGTTGTCGGTGACCGGGCTGCTCTGCCTGGAGATGCAGCACAACGCGGTCTCCGCCGCCGAGCGCACGACGGTCACCTCGACGTCCTCGCTCTCGCTCCAGGCGGGCGGGGTGCTGGCCAACTCGACGCTCGGCGTCCTGGCCGCGCAGGCGGGCGCGTCAGCGGCCTGGTGGGTGGCCTCCGCGGTGGTGCTGGCCTCGGCGCTGCTGTTCGTCGCGATGCCGAGGCCGGGGGTCACAGGCTCCAGTCGAGTTCCGGTCCTACCGGAACGATCCTGCTCGGGTTGATGTTCGTCTGGGTCATGTAGTAGTGGCGTCTGATGTGGTCGAAGTCCGTGGTGTCGCGGAAGGCGGGGATCGCGTAGAGCCTGCGGGTGTACGCCCACAACGCCGGATAGTCGGTCAGCCGCCTGATCGAGCACTTGAAATGGCTGTGATAGACCGTGTCGAACCTGACCAGCGTGGTGAACAGCCGCACGTCGCTGTCGGTGAGCGTGCCGAAGAGGAACTCCGACTCCGCCAGGCGCACCTCCAGCAGGTCGAGCGTGGTGAACACCCGGGTGACCGCCTCCTCGTACGCCTGCTGCCCGCGGGCGAAGCCGGCCTCGTAGACCGCGTTGTTGAGGCCGTGGTAGAGGCGGTCGTTCATGATGTCGATGTCCGGGCGCAGGCGTTCGGGGTACAGGTCGGGCGCGCTGCCCCACGACGTCTCCAGGTCGAGGGTGATCTGCGGGAAGTCGTTGGTGACCAGGCGTTCTTCCTGGATGTCCCAGATGCACGGCACGGTGTAGCGGCCCGTGTAGCCCGGTTCGGTCGCGTGGTAGAGCTCCGACAGGTACGGCGGGTCGCCGTCGGGGATCCGCCAGCCCTTCTCGTCGCGGATGGGGTCGACGATCGTGACGTCCAGCAGGTCCTCCAGGCGGAGCAGGGCGCGGACGATCAGCACGCGCTGTGCCCATGGGCAGGCGTAGGAGGCGTAGAGCCGGTAGCGGCCGGGCTCGGGCGGCCCGAGCCGTTCGGTGAAGCGGTTCGGCTGCCGGACGAAGCGGCCATCGTCTGAGATCTCGCGGCTCAGCTTCATGACCCCTAGTAGAACATGATTCGGGACCAGAACTATATTCGGGGCCATGGCTAAGTTCGTGGTGACTCCTTCCAGCGTGGCGCAGCGTGAGGCATGGATGAGCGGGGCGGTTCCGGCGGTCGAGCGGGTCCGGCCGGGGCTGTGGTCGATCCCGGTGCCCATCCCGGTCAACCCGCTGCGGTACGTGCTGGTCTACGCCCTCGAACTGCCCGGCGGCGTGGCCATCGTGGACGCCGGATGGAACACCGACGAGGCCTACGACGCCCTGGCCGCCGGGCTGGCCGTGGCCGGCTACGGGATCGCCGACGTCAGGGCCGTCCTGGTCACCCACCTGCACCCCGACCACTACGGCCTGGCCGGACGCGTCCGCGAGGCGTCGGGCGCCTGGATCGGGCTGCACCCGGCCGACGCGAACCTCGTGCGCGAACGGTACGACGACGACGCCATCGACTCGCTCGTCCAGCGGGAGCGGGCCCTGCTCCGGCGCTCCGGCGTGCCCGACCTGAGCCTGGACGAGCTGGCCGGGGCCTCCATGATGATCAGGCACATGGTCACGATGGCCCGTCCCGACCGGCTGATCGAGGACGGCGAGGACCTCGGCCTGCCCGGCTGGGACCTGCGGGCCGTCTGGACCCCCGGCCACACGCCCGGCCACCTGTGCTTCGTCTCGCCGGAGCGCAGGCTGCTGCTCTCCGGCGACCACGTGCTGGCGAAGATCACGCCGATCGTGGCCGTGCACCCCCAGTCGGGTCCCGATCCGCTGGCCGACTACCTCGGCTCGCTGGCCGCCGTCCGCGAGCTGGAGGTGGACGAGGTGCTGCCCGGCCACGAGTACCGCTTCCTGGAACTGGCCGGACGCGTCGACCACGTGCTGGCGCACCACGACGAGCGGCTGGCCGAGATCGAGCGCGTCGTCGGCGAGGACGACGGCGTGACCTGCTGGGACGTCGCCACCCGGCTGAGCTGGTCGCGCCCCTGGGAGACGATCCCGCCGTTCATGCGCCGGGCGGCCAACAACGAGACGCTGGCGCACCTGGTATGGCTGGCCGGACGGGGCAGGGTACGCCGGGAGGAGGGCGAGCCCGAGCTCTGGAGACGCGCCTGAGCCGGTCGGTTATCGTACTCCTACCAGAATGTTGTTCTCTTGCTCTGGAGGTTCGATGCTTCGGTTCGATGACAGGGTCGCGATCATCACGGGCGCCGGGCACGGCCTCGGCAGGGCGCACGCGCTCCTGCTCGCCGAGCGGGGCGCCAAGGTCGTGGTCAACGACCTCGGCGGCGCGCTCGACGGCACCGGCGCCTCCACCGGCCCCGCCGCCGAGGTGGTCGAGCTCATCACCAAGAACGGCGGCCAGGCCGTCGCCAACGCCGACAACGTCGCCACCCCCGAGGGCGCGAGGGCGCTCGTGCAGACGGCCGTCGACGCGTTCGGCCGGGTCGACATCGTCGTCAACAACGCGGGCATCCTGCGGGACCGGTCGTTCGGCAAGATGACCGTCGAGGACTTCGACAGCGTGCTGGCCGTGCACGTGCGCGGGTCGTACCTGGTCAGCCAGGCCGCCTACCCGCTGATGAAGGAGGCCGGGTACGGCCGCGTCGTCAACACCTCCAGCCCGGCCGGCCTGTTCGGCAACTTCGGCCAGGCCAACTACTCCACGGCCAAGATGGGCCTGGTCGGGCTGACCAAGACGCTGGCCGTCGAGGGCGCGCGCAACGGCATCAAGGCCAACGCCATCGCCCCCATCGCCTGGACCAGGATGACCGAGGCGCTGCTGCCGGCCGAGTTCGAGGCCAAGTTCACGCCCGAGCGGGTGAGCGCGCTGGTCGCCTACCTCGTGCACGACTCGTGCGAGTCGAGCGGGGAGGTGTTCACCGTCGGCGGCGGGCGGGTGGCCCGCGTGTTCGTGGCCGAGGGGCCCGGCTGGAAGGCCGACGACCTCACCCCCGAGGCGATCGCCGACAACTGGGGCTCGGTGATGGCCGAGCAGCCGTACGTGCTGACCGCCGGCGACTCGATGAAGGCCATGCTCTAGCGCCGCTCTGGCACCGCGGCCTGCCGGAAGCCGGTCATCGCCCGCCAGGGCGGTGGCCGGCTTCCGTACGTTCGGGAGGGTCCCGGCGAACGTCTCATGCCAGGCTTTGTTCGATCTTCGGCATAAGTCCGCGAGGTTCGGTCGAATCAGACTCTTGATTTGCCGCATGAGTGATCTTATTGTTCCCGCATGACCCCCCAGCCGGGCTCGGCTGCCGACGTCCTGACGCTCATCAGCGCCGGATCGGCGACCACCCGTTCCGATCTCGCGCGCCTCACCGGACTGGCCAGATCCACGATCTCCCAGCGGGTCGACGCGCTCATCGAGCGCGGCCTGGTCGAGGAGACCGAGAGCGGCGAGTCCACCGGCGGCCGTCCCCCGCGCCAGCTCCGCCTGCACACCGAGGAGCACGCCTTCGCCGGCGTCGACCTCGGCGCCACCCACTGCCGGGTCGCGCTCATGGACCTGACCGGCGGCCTGCTGGCCGAGTGCGAAGACCCGCTGGAGATCGGCGAGGGCCCCGACAAGGTGCTCGCCCACGTAGACCAGCGGCTCGACCGGCTGCTCGCTGACGCCGGACGGCCCCGCGCCGCGCTGCGCGCCATCGGCATCGGCGTGCCCGGCCCGGTGGAGTTCGCCACCGGCCGCCCCAACAACCCGCCGATCATGCCCGGCTGGAACGACTACCCCGTCCCCGAGTACTTCGACGGCATCCAGGTGCTGGTCGACAACGACGTCAACGTCATGGCGCTCGGCGAGCACCGCAACGCCTTCGCCGGCACCAGCCACCTGCTGTTCGTCAAGGTCGGCACCGGCATCGGCTGCGGCATCGTGGCCGACGGCAAGCTCCACCGGGGAGCCCAGGGCTCGGCCGGCGACATCGGGCACATCCGCGTCAGCGGCCACGACGACGCCGGCTGCCGCTGCGGCAACAGCGCCTGCCTGGAGGCCGTGGCCGGCGGCGCCGCCATCGCCCGCCGGCTCGCCGAGCTCGGCCTGGCCGCCGAGAGCGGCGCCGACGTCGTCGCGCTCGTCCAGGCGGGCAACACCCAGGCGCTGCGGCTGGTCAGGGAGGCCGGCCGGCTCATCGGCGAGGTGCTGGCCGGCCTGGTCAACTTCTTCAACCCCGAGGTCATCGTCATCGGCGGCGCGCTGTCCCGCGTCCACGAGCACCTCCTGGCCGGCATCAGGGAGACCATCTACCGCCGGTCCCTGCCGCTGGCCACCCACCACCTGTCCATCACCCCGAGCCGCACCGGGATCAACGCCGCCGCTCTCGGCGCGGGCCTGCTCGCCATCGAGCACTACCTGTCACCGGACAACATCAACCGCATCGTCAACGCCTGAAGGGGACCCCCGATGCTGGTCATGAAGGGCATCGTCAAGCAGTTCCCCGGCGTGCGCGCGCTCGACGGGGTCGATCTCGACGTACGGGCGGGCGAGGTCCACTGCCTGCTCGGCCAGAACGGCGCCGGCAAATCCACCCTGATCAAGGTGCTGGCCGGCGTCCACCAGCCCGACGAGGGCACGATCGTCTTCAACGGCGCGCCCGTCCGGCCCGCCGGCCCCATCGACGCCATCCGGCTCGGCTTCGCCACCATCTACCAGGAACTCGACCTGGTTGACGGCCTCAGCGTCGCCGAGAACATCTTCCTCGGCCACGAGCACGCCCGCTTCGGGTTCGTCAACCGCCAGGCCGGCCGCCGGGCCGCCCGCGAGGTGCTGGAACGCCTCGGCCACGGCGAGATCCGCCCCTCCACCGAGGTCGGACGGCTCTCACCGGCCGCCAAACAGGTCGTCTCGATGGCCCGCGCCCTCTCCCACGACGCCCGCCTGATCATCATGGACGAGCCCTCGGCCGCCCTGGCCCACGACGAGGTCGCCAACCTGTTCCGCATCATCCGCGAGCTCACCGCCCAGGGCGTCGCCGTCGTCTACATCTCCCACCGGCTGGAGGAGATCCGCGAGATCGGCGACCGCGTCACCGTGCTCAAGGACGGGCGCACCGTCGCCGTCGGCCTGCCCGCCCGCGACACGCCCACCGCCCGCATCGTCTCCCTCATGACCGGCCGCAACGTCGAGTACGTCTTCCCGCCCCGCCCCACCCGGCCGCCCGGCGAGGAGGTGCTGCGCGTGGAGAACCTGACCGCGCCCGGCCTCTTCGCCGACGTCTCCTTCTCCGTGCGCGCCGGGGAGATCGTCGGGCTGGCCGGGCTGGTCGGCAGCGGACGCTCCGAGATCCTGGAGGCCGTCTACGGAGCCCGGCCGGCCGCCGGCCGGGTCACGCTCGCCGGCCGCCCGGCGCGCCGGAGCGTGACCGGCGCCGTCCGGCAGGGCATGGGCCTGGCCCCCGAGGAGCGCAAGGCCCAGGCCCTGCTGCTCGACCAGAGCGTCACCGCCAACATCACGCTCGGCACCCTGCCGCAGTTCGCCAGGTTCGGCTGGATCGACCGCGGCCGCGAGCGGGCCGAGGCCGCCCGCCTGGCCCAGCTCCTCGACATCCGCCCGCCCGACCCCGAGCGCCCGATCAGGACCCTGTCGGGCGGCAACCAGCAGAAGGCCGTGCTCGCCCGCTGGCTGCTCGGCGGACGCAAGCTGCTGCTGCTCGACGAGCCCACCCGCGGCGTCGACGTCGGCGCCCGCGCCGAGCTGTACGCCGTCATCCGCGACCTGGCCGACCAGGGCATCGGCGTGCTGCTGGTCTCCAGCGAGGTGCCCGAGGTGCTGGGGCTCGCCGACCGGGTGCTCGTGCTGCGCGAGGGCGCCGTCATCCACGAGGGCGAGGCGGCCGGCCTGGACGAGCACCGCGTACTGGACATGATCATGGATGGGAGGGCCGCGTGATGAGCGACCCCATAGAGGCGCCAGAACGACCCGCCGCCGGGCTCTCCCGGCCGAGACCGTCCCTGCTGAACGGGGTCGCCGAGATCCGCCACCTCGGCCTGCTGGGCGCGCTGGCGCTGCTCGTGGTCGTCGGCCTGGTCACCCGGTTCGACAACTTCGCCACCACCTCCAACCTGGTCAGCATCCTGGCCCTGGCCGCCACGATCGGCGTGATCACCGTCGGGGCCACCTTCGTGATCATCGGCGGCGGCATCGACCTGTCCGTCGGCGCCGTCATGGCCCTCGCCTCGGTCTGGGCGACCACGCTGGCCACCCAGTCGTACGGGCCGGTGGTGATGGCCGTCTGCGCGATCCTCGTCGGCACCGGGGCCGGCCTGGTCAACGGGCTGCTGATCGCCTACGGGCGGATGGTGCCGTTCATCGCCACCCTGGCCATGCTGGTGGCCGCCCGCGGCCTGGCCCAGCGCATGTCCGACAGGAAGACGCAGCTCATCCAGGTCGAGGGCATCGTGCAGCTGTCCACCACCCGGCTGCTCGGCATCCCGCTGCTGGTCTACGTGTTCGCCCTGGTCGTGGTGCTGGGGTGGATCGTCCTGAACCGCACCACGTTCGGCCGCCGCACGTACGCGGTCGGGGGCAACCCCGAGGCGGCCAGGCTGGCCGGCATCGACGTACGCAGGCACACGATGCTCCTGTACGCCCTGTCCGGCTTCTGCTGCGGCGTCGCCGCGATCCTCATCATGGCCCGTACGACGACAGGCTCGTCCACCCACGGCGACCTGTACGAGCTCGACGCCATCGCCGCCGTCATCATCGGCGGCACCCTGCTCACCGGAGGCCGGGGCACGATCATCGGCTCGATCCTGGGCCTGCTGATCTTCACCCTCATCACGAACCTGTTCATCCTCAACGGGCTCAACACCAGCGACCAGCTGATCGCCAAGGGCCTGATCATCGTCGTCGCCGTCCTTCTCCAGCGGCGGAACCTGAAAGCGAGAGCAACATGAGTGAGAACGTCGCGCGCAGGGGATTCCTCGTCGGCGGGGCAGTGCTGTTAGCGGCGGGTTGCACCAGCAACGAGCCGGCGGCCGCTCCCTCGTCGGCGGCGCCCGCGCCCGCCCCCGCCGCGAGCGGCAACGACGAGCCCGGCCAGAAGGTGACGATCGGCTTCTCCGCGCCGGCCGCCGACCACGGCTGGATCGCGGCCATCGCCAAGAACGCCGAGAGCGCGGCCAAGCAGTACGGCGACGTCGACTTCAAGGCCGTCGAGCCGACGAACGACATCAACCAGCAGATCTCCGCCGTCGAGTCGCTGATCGCGGCCAAGGTGAACGCCCTGGTCATCCTGCCGAACGACGGCCAGCAGCTCAACCAGGTCGCGCTGCAGGCGACGCAGGCGGGCATCCCGGTCATCAACCTCGACCGGGTGTTTCCCGACAAGCTCGCCTACCGCACGTGGATCGGCGGCGACAACTACGGCATGGGCGTCGCGGCCGGGCACTACATCGGCAAGCAGCTCAAGGACAAGGGCGTCGCGAACCCGGTGATCGTCGAGATCCAGGGCATCGCCACGCTGCCGCTGACCCAGGACCGCAGCAAGGGCTTCGCCGACGCGCTGAAGACGTACGGGTTCAGCGTCACGGCCAAGCAGGACGCCAAGTTCACCGTCGAGACCGGCAACCAGGTGGCGACCTCGCTGCTGCAGGCGCACAAGAAGATCGACGCCCTGTGGAACCACGACGACGACCAGGGCGTCGGCGTGCTGGCCGCCATCAAGGAGGCGAACCGCGACGAGTTCGTCATGGTGGGCGGCGCCGGCTCGCTGAACGCCATGAAGGAGATCCAGGCCGGCACGTCGGTGCTCAAGGCCACCGTCACCTACAGCCCCACGATGGCCTCCTCGGCCGTCAAGCTCGCCAGGTTGATCGCGCAGGGCAAGGGCATGAGTGACCTCGTGGAGAACCAGGTTCCCCAGTCGATCACCCTCGCGTCCGAGACGATCACCAAGGAGAACGTCGACAAGTATCTGGCGCTCGGATTCGAATCCTGATCGGGGGTTGCATGTCAGACAAGACCACCATCGGCGTGGGCATGATCGGCTACGCGTTCATGGGCCGCGTCCACTCCCAGGCCTGGCGGAGCGTCGGGGCGTTCTTCGACCTGCCGCTCGCGCCGCGCATGGCGGTGCTGGCGGGCCGGTCGAAGGAGCAGACCGCCGCCGCGGCGGCCCGGCTCGGCTGGGCCGACGTCGAGACGGACTGGCGGGAGCTGGTCCGGCGGGACGACGTGCAGATCGTCGACATCTGCACGCCGGGCGACTCGCACGCCGAGATCGCGATCGCCGCGTTGCGCGCCGGCAAGCACGTGATCTGTGAGAAACCGCTGGCCAACACCGTCGCCGAGGCCGAGGCCATGGTCGCGGCGGCGGCCGCGGCGCCGGGCAGGAGCATGGTGGCCTTCAACTACCGGCGGGTCCCGGCGGTCGCCCTGGCCCGCCGGTACGTCGAGGAGGGCAGGCTCGGCGAGATCCGGCACGTACGCGCCCAGTACCTCCAGGACTGGATCGTGGACCCGGAGTTCCCGCTGGTGTGGCGGTTGCAGAAGGACAAGGCGGGGGCGGGGGCGCTCGGCGACATCGGCTCGCACATCGTGGACGCCGCCGAGTTCGTCACCGGCCAGCGCGTGGCAGGCGTGTCGGGGCTGACGGAGACGTTCGTCAAGGAGCGTCCGCTGGCGGGGGAGTCGGCGGGGCTGGCGGCGTCCCGCGCCGCGGAGCGGGGGGCGGTCACGGTCGACGACGCCGCGCTGTTCATCGGCCGGATGTCGGGCGGCGCGCTGGCCTCCTTCGAGGCCACCAGGTTCGCGACCGGGCGCAAGAACGCGATGCGCATCGAGGTCAACGGGCAGCTCGGCAGCCTGGCGTTCGACTTCGAGTCCATGAACGAGCTGTGGTTCAGCGAGGGCGGGCGCGGGTTCGAGCGGATCCTGGTGACCGAGCCCGACCATCCCTACGTGGGGGCGTGGTGGCCGCCGGGGCACGGGCTCGGCTACGAGCACACCTTCACCCACGAGATCAAGGACTTCCTGGAGGCCGTCGCGACCGGCGCCGACCCTTCGCCGTCGTTCGCCGACGGGCTGCGGGTGCAGCGCGTGCTGGCGGCGGTGGAGGCGAGCGCGGCCGACGGCGGCCGGTACACCCCTGTGGAGGACTGATGAGACCAGTAACGCTGTTCACCGGGCAGTGGGCGGACCTGCCGTTCGAGGAGGTGTGCAGGCTGGCGGCCGAATGGGGCTACGACGGCCTGGAGATCGCCTGCTCGGGTGACCACTTCGACGTGGCGCAGGCGATGGCGGACCCCTCGTACGTGGAGCAGAAGCGCGCCCAGCTCGACAAGCACGGCCTGAAGGTGTGGACGATCTCCAACCACCTCGTCGGCCAGGCCGTCTGCGACCATCCGATCGACGAGCGGCACAAGGCGATCCTGCCGGCGCGCATCTGGGGCTCGGGCGACCCGGAGTCGGTGCGGCGGGCCGCGGCCGAGGACATGAAGGACACCGCGCGGGCGGCCGCGGCGCTCGGCGTGGACACGGTGGTGGGGTTCACCGGCTCGTCGATCTGGCACACCGTGGCCATGTTCCCGCCGGTGCCGGCGTCGATGGTGGAGGCCGGCTACCAGGACTTCGCCGACCGGTGGAACCCGATCCTCGACGTGTTCGACGAGGTGGGGGTGCGCTTCGCGCACGAGATCCACCCGAGCGAGATCGCCTACGACTACTACACGACGCAGCGGACGCTGGAGGCGATCGGGCATCGTCCGGCGTTCGGGCTGAACTGGGACCCGTCGCACATGGTGTGGCAGGACCTCGACCCGGTGGCGTTCATCCTCGACTTCAAGGACCGCATCTACCACGTCGACTGCAAGGACACCCGGGTCCGGATCGGCGACGGGCGCAAGGGGCGGCTGTCGTCGCACCTGCCGTGGGCGGACATGCGCCGGGGATGGGACTTCGTCTCGACCGGGCGCGGTGACGTGCCGTGGGAGGACTGCTTCCGGGCGCTCAACTCGATCGGGTACGACGGGCCGATCTCGATCGAGTGGGAGGACGCGGGGATGGACCGGCTGGACGGCGCCCGGGAGGCGCTGGGGTACATCCGGCGGCTGAACTCCATCACGCCGCCCGCCACGGCCTTCGACGCGGCCTTCTCCACCACGTAGGGCCTGCCGGTCACGGGCCGGGCGCCCGCGCGCCCGGCCCGTGCCGGCCGTCCGGGGCGGGCCGGCGCGCGGTCATCAGCCCGACGATCATGATCAGCCCGCAGACCAGGAACGGCCAGCCGTACGGCCGTCGTGGCGCCCACCCGTCGAAGGTGGTCGCCACCCCCACCAGGGTGACGGCCGCCGCCGCGAGCCACCCGAGTGCCCGCCCGGCCACGCGGGCGCGCAGCGCCGCCAGCAGGATCGCCAGCACGATCCCCGGCCAGGCCATGAGGACGAGGTCCCAGGCGGGCGCGGGCCCCGGCGCGTGGGCGCGCAGCGCGCCGTTCAGCGGGCCGGCGGCGAGGTAGAGCGGGAAGGCCATGACGACCATGGCCAGGTCGCCGTACCGGCCGTCGCCCAGCCGGCCGTCCTGGGTCAGCCAGGTCAGCGTCAGCACCGCGGCCCCGTACGCGCCCGGCGCGAGCGCCGCCGACAGTCCCTGGACCCTGGCGATGGCTGCGATCATCGGACGCCTTCCCCTGCCACGTCACCGCTCCGGCGATCCCACGGTAGAGAGCCCGGCGGGCCGTGGCCGGGGACATGGGGAACCCTTGCCGGAACCGGTCAGGACGCGGGCGGCGGGCCGTCCCCGTCCTTGGGGGGCGGATCGTGTTGTCGGCGGTGTGCCTGGCCGTGCTCGCGGTGTCGGGCCACCTGGGCGGCAAGCTCGCCTTCCGCTACGGCGTCCGGGTCGCCGCCGAGGACACCCAGGCCGAGGGGTTCACCACCACCCCGCCACGGTGAGGCGCCCTCTTCGGACACCCGCCTGCTGACATACGAACGGCCCATCCTGGAAAGAAGGAAGATCGTGGAGATCGCGGCACTGATCGCCTGGCTCGTCACCGCCGTCGGCGGCTTCTCCATGCTCGGCACCTGGATCGCCCGCGGCGGCGTGGCCCAGCAGAAGGCCGGCGGGTCCCGGCTGCCCGCCCCGGTGCTCGTCGGGCACTTCCTGCTCACCGCGCTCGGCGTGGGCGGGAGCTGACGTGCGCCGCGATCACCACGCCCTTCGTCCAGGAACAGGAAGAGGAGATCCGACATGCCTGCACCCGCGACCATCGTGATCGCCGGCGGCGGCCTCGCCGCCGCCAAGGCCGCAGAGGCTCTGCGCGGCGAGGGCTTCGACGGCCGGCTCGTGCTGGTCGGCAGGGAGACGCACCTGCCGTACGAGCGGCCGCCGCTGTCCAAGGACTACCTCCAGGGCACCGGCGAACGCGACAAGATCTTCGTCCACGACCGTTCCTGGTACGCCGAGCACGACGTCGAGCTGCGGCTGGGCGTCGAGGTCACCGGCATCGACCCGGCCGCCCACCGGGTCACGCTCAGCGACGGCGAGCAGCTCGGCTACGACCGGCTGCTGCTGGCCACCGGCTCCCGGCCGCGCCGCCCGGACCTCCCCGGGGCCGACCGGCCCGAGGTGCTGTACCTGCGTACCGTCGACGACAGCGAACGCCTGCGCGCCACCCTGGCCGGCGCCGGCCGCGTCGCGATCCTCGGGGCCGGCTGGATCGGCCTGGAGGTGGCCGCCGCCGCCCGCGCCGCGGGGGCCGAGGTCACCGTGATCGAGACGGCGTCCGCGCCGCTGCTGCGCGTGCTGGGGCCGCACGTGGCCGGGGTGTTCACCGCGCTGCACCGCGAGCACGGCGTGACCTTCCACTTCGACGCCCGTCCCGCCGAGATCACCGGCTCAGGGGTGCTGCTCGAAGGCGGCGCCCACGTCGAGGCGGACGTCGTCGTGGCCGGCGTCGGCGCCGAACCGGACACCGACCTCGCGCGGGCCGCCGGGCTGACCGTCGAGGACGGCGTCAAGGTGGGGGCCGACCTGCGCACCTCCGACCCCGACATCTTCGCGGCCGGTGACATCGCCAACGCCTACCATCCGCTGCTGGGCCGGCACGTCCGGGTCGAGCACTGGGCGAACGCGCTCAACCAGCCCGCCGTCGTCGCCCGCGCGATGCTCGGCCGGTCCGCCGAATACGACAACCTGCCCTACTTCTTTACCGACCAGTACGACCTGGGCATGGAGTACGCCGGCCACGTCCCGCCCGGCCGCACGCCCGACGTCGTGGTGCGCGGCGACCTGGAGGCCCGCGAGTTCATCGCCTTCTGGCTGGACGAGCAGGACAGGGTGCTGGCCGCGATGAACGTCAACATCTGGGACGTCACCGACCACACCCAGGCCCTCATCCGGTCCCGCAAGCCCGTGGACCGCGCCGCGCTCGCCGACCCCGGCACCCCGCTCGACCAGCTCCTGCCCTCCTGACGCCCGAAGCGGCACGGGACGGCCCCGGTCCCGTGCCGCTCCCGGAGGTGGGTCAGCGCACGACGCGGCAGACCAGGGCGTCGGAGGCGCCGCGCAGCGCGGACATCACCACGTCCGTGGTGAGGAACTTGCAGGCCAGGTACGGGTCACCCGAGCCCGCGTACGTCATCGGGCCGGGTCCGCCGGTGTAGCAGCGCAGGCCGCCGGACTCGTAGAAGCCGATCCACGAGGACGAGTTGACCTTGGCGTGACAGTAGTCGCCGATCGAGACCGGCCCGAAGGTCACGTCCACGACGGCCGCGTGGGCGGGCGCGGCGAGGGCGAGCAGGCCGGCGGCGGCGATGGAGAGCAGGGCGAGGCCGCGACGAAGCATGGATACTCCTTGGGGGGTGGTGGGCACTCAACCCGGAGTATCCGTTAGGAAACTTTCCTTAGCAATGGGTGCGCGACCGGTTCCGCCGATCGCGGCCTGACCTGCCCGGGGCCGGAGAGCGGGGGCCCGTTCTCCGGCCCGGGACCCGGGTCAGTCCATGATGACGATCTGGCGGAGCACCTCGCCGCCGCGCAGGGCCGCGACGGCGTCGTTCAGGTCGCCGAGCCGGATGCGGGCGCTGATCAGCGACTCCAGGTCGAGCTGTCCAGCCTTGTGGAGCTTGGCGAAGTAGGGGAAGTCGTGCCGCACGTCGGCCTCGCCGTACAGGCTGGACAGCAGTCTCTTGCCCTCGAACAGCAGGCTGAAGGCGGAGATGGAGACCATGTCGTCCACCGCGCCGGCGCCCACCACGATGACGTCGCCGCCCGCCCGGGTGAGCTGCCAGGCGCTCTGGATGGTCGCCGACTTGCCGACGACCTCGAAGCCGTAGTCGAAGCCGCTGCCGCCGGTCAGCTCGTTCAGGGCCTCGGGGACCTGCTCGGGCGTGATCGCGTGCGTCGCGCCGACCTTCTTGGCCAGGGCGTGCTTGGACTCCAGCGGGTCGACGGCGAGGATCGTCCTGGCGCCGGAGACCCGCGCGCCCTGGATGACCGACAGGCCGACGCCGCCGCAGCCGATCACCACGACCGTGGAGCCGGGACGCACCTTGGCGGTGTTGATCGCGGCGCCCACGCCGGTCGTGATGCCGCAGCCGATCAGCGCCGCCGCCTCCCACGACACGTCGTCGTCGATCTTGATCGCGCCCTGCCAGGGCACGATGACCTCCTCGGCCCAGGTGCCGCAGCCCGCCATGCCGAACGCCGTCGCGTTGTCGCCGCCGAAGCGGAAGTTGCCCTTGCTGAAGGACTCGATGACGTACTTCATGCACATGTACGGCTGCCCGCCCACGCACAGGTCGCAGGACTGGCAGGCCGGCCGCCAGCTGATCACGACGTGGTCGCCCGGCGCGACCGACGTGACGTGCTCGCCCACCTCGACCACCTCGCCCGCGCCCTCGTGGCCCGGGATCAGCGGCACCGGCTGCGGAAGCACGCCGGACATGGCCGACAGGTCCGAGTGGCACACGCCCGTGGCTCTGATCCGGACGCGGACATCGGTCGGCCCGACGGGGGCCAGGGTGATGTCGTCGCGGATGTCCAGCTTGTCGTTGCCTACGGCGTGCAGGATCGCGGCGCGCATGGGGTTCCTCCTCCGGCTACGGCTAGTCCTCTAGCGACAGGGCGGCTTTCGGGCAGGACCTGACCGCGCTGCGGACGCGATCCTGCATCTCGGGGGGTGGTTCGGGGAGCAGGATGTGCAGCTGGTCGTCGTCGTCCACCTCGAAGACCTCGGGCGCGAGCCCCATGCACACGGCGTTGGCCTCGCAGACCAGTTCATCGACCTTGACCTTCATGTGAGCCTCCTGTGATCCCATGAGACCACTTTGGTGCGCTCGACGACGTAGGCGATGCGTTTTCTGCCGGTCTGCTCGACGTAGGGGGTCAGCAGGTCGTCCGGCACCCCCGGCGTCATCCTGCGCGCGATCATCATGCCGATGGCGAGCACCCGGTCCCGGTCGTCCACCTGCTCGGCCACGCCGTACACGAGGACGCCGCGGAGCTGGTCGTAGTCGTCGCCCGCCTCGACCAGGCAGCTCACCCGCGGGTCGCGGGCCAGGTTGCGGGCCTTCTGCGCCTTGCCGTACGTCCAGAAGGCGATGCGGCCCTCGTCCAGCCCGTAGAACATGGTCACCAGGTGCGGTGTCCCGTCGGGGTTGATGGTCGCGAGCTGGACCTTGCGCGAACCGTCCAGGAACGCCGTGACCTCGTCGTCGGACATCGCGATGCGAGCGCGCTGATTCACGTGCCAAGTAGAACAGGTTCCAAAGAAGCACGGCAAGAGGTCGCTGGAATGTTGTTCGGTTCGGCTAGGGTGCATGCCTATGACGATGCCGCCGGAGCTGCTGCAGGCAGCGGAGCACGCCAAGGGATTCATGCCGCCGAAGGAGGGGCTGGCCCTGTTCGAGGCGGCCTGCCGCTACGGCGGCCTCGGGCCGCTCTGCGAGATCGGCACCTACTGCGGCAAGTCGGCGATCTACCTCGGCGCGGCGGCCCGGCACACCGGCTCGGTGGTCGTCACCGTCGACCACCACCGGGGCTCGGAGGAGATCCAGCCCGGCTGGGCCCACCACGACCCGGCCCTGATGGACCCGCGCTTCGGGCGGATGGACTCCCTGCCCTTCTTCCGCGCCGCCGTCGCCGCCGCCGGGCTGGAGGAGGAGGTGATCGCCGTCGTCGGGCGGTCCGACCGGGTGGCCGCGTTGTGGAACACGCCGCTCGGCCTGCTCTTCATCGACGGCGGCCACTCCGAGGAGCCGGTGACCCGCGACTACGAGGGCTGGGCGCCGCACGTCATGGAGGGCGGCGCGCTGGTCTTCCACGACATCTATCCCGACCCGGCCGACGGCGGGCAGGCCCCCTACCGGGTCTACCTGCGGGCCCTTGCGTCGGGCGCCTTCCGCGAGGTGTCTGCCGAGGGCTCGCTGCGCGTGCTGGAACGCGTCGGCCAGGGCGTCTAGCGCCGGTGGCGGCGGTTCCACGACCGGCGGGTGTGGGCCTGCCAGCGCTGGAAGTCCTCGTGGGTGTGGGCGTCGTGGCCGAGGGCCAGCAGCGCCTGGTCGGTCCAGGCGGCCGCCTCGTCGGGCGCGGCGTCGGCCAGGATCGGCACGGCCAGCCGCGCGTGGTCCGGCAGCGCCCCCGACCGCAGCCGCGCCGTGACCGCGAAGGCGCAGCCCTGGGCCAGGTGGGCGCGGAAGCCGTCGGCGCCGGCGTGCTCGGTCAGCCACCACAGCTCGTCGCTGTCGGCGCCGCCCGTGTACGTGGCCGCGAACCCCACGCCGCTCCACAGGTCGGCCCGCCGGCTCGCCGGGAAGCCCGCGATGCGCGCGCCGACGTCGTCCGGCGAGGCGCAGTCGTGGTACCACAGCAGCCGGCCGAGGCCCTGGTCGAAGACCGCGCAGTGGGCGCGGGTGAGCAGGTCGGGCATGCTCCTGCGGCCCACCATGCGGTCCGCGCGGGACAGGCTCCACTGGAAGCCGAACCCGTCCACGGCCAGCCAGCGCATCAGCGGGTGCGCCCGCCGCGCGCCCCAGACCGGACGCAGCCGCAGCAGCGCGTAGCCGCGTCCGGCGCCGACGTACGCGGCGTGGCGGTGATGCTGGGCGGGGCCGGCCAGTAGCTCGTGAAGGCGCCGGCCCCGGGTCAAGGTGAGCAGGTCGAGCACGGTGCAGGCGGCCGCCGCGCCCTCGTGGCCGAAAGGCCGCTGCTCAGGTGGAAGGTCTTCGATCTTCTCGACTTCCCGCGACATGACCGCGTTGAAGCCGAACACGTACGACTGCTCGGAATCCGCGAAGACCGTCCGGGGAGCGCCGGGGCGCAGCCGGAACCTGCGCCGGCCCAGATCGGACTCCGAAGGATCCTTGGCCAGAAACCGCCGCAGTCCCCGCGCCGGGGACAGTGTCGGCTCGATCCTGACCTGGTCCAAGAACGCTGTTGTGCCCGTGTCGCCCACGCTTCCCCCGAAGACGCCTCCTACGGCCAGACACGAAGCTAGTAACCCCAATGCGCCGTTCACCGGCGGCGCACCGGATGTCCCCGGCAAAGAACCCGCAAAAGCCCTTGCGCCGCCGCCCCGCGGGATCAGCCGGGGGGCGCCGGCCTGAACGACTGACGTTCCACGCACCCGCACGCCTCCGGGTCGGACACCGACGTGCCCGCGATGTCGCGGAACAGCCCGGAACCGGGGGACAGGCGCTGCAACGCGTCGGCGGCGAGGATGGCCGCGGCCGCGGTGTAGCCGGAGCGCTCGTGCGGGAAGTGCTTGCGGTTGACGAACTGCCAGCCGGTCCAGTACGAGCCGTCCTCGTGGCGCAGGTGCTGCACGTCGGCGAAGAGCGCGGCGGCCCGCGTACGGTCGCCCATGGCGTCCAGGGCCAGCACCAGCTCGCACGTCTCGGCCCCGGTCACCCACGGCTGGTCGGACACGCACCGGATGCCGAGCCCCGGCACCACGAACGTGGACCACTCGCGTTCCAGCAGCTCGACCGCCTGCTGCCCGCGCACCGCGCCGCCCAGCACCGGGTAGTACCAGTCCATCGAGAACCGGCTCTTGTCGGCGAACGCCTCCGGGTGCGCCGACAACACGTGGGCCAGCCGGTCGGCGGCCAGCTCCCAGTGCGGCTGCGGGTCACCCAGATGGTCGGCGAGCAGCACGCCGCAGCGCAGGCCCTGGTGGATCGAGGCGCACCCGGTCAGCAGCGCGTCCGCCGCCGCCCGGCCGTGGGCGTCCCGCTCCCAGACGATCTCGCCCCGCTCGGTCTGCAGGCCCACCACGTAGTCGAGCGCGGCCTTGACCATGGGCCAGTGGCGCTCGGCGTGCTCGCGGTCGCCGGTGACGAGATGGTGGTGCCAGACGCCCGCGGCGACGTAGGCGGCGTGGTTGGACTCGCCGCCGGCCTCGACGGCCACGCCGTCCAGCAGCTTCATCGGCCAGGAGCCGTCGGGGCGCTGGTGGCGGGCCAGCCACTCCCAGCCGCGCCGCACCGGCTCGGCCAGCCCGGCCACGCACATGCCCATCAGGCACTCGACGTGGTTCCACGCGTCCACGTGCCCCTCGGGCCAGGGCACGCCGCCGTCGTCCTGCTGGATGGCCGCGATGCTGAGGGCCGTGCGGACGACCTCCTCGCGGGAGATCATGGCTTCTTGACGTAGAGGACCACGCTCTTGCCGATGAGCGGGTTGAGCAGCGCCTCGGCGATCCTGGTGGCGGCCGGGCGCTTCATGATGTCCCACACCAGCAGCTCGTGGTACGCCTTGGCGACCGGATGGTCGTCGTTGTTGACGCCCACCGCGCACTTGATCCACCAGTAGGGCGCGTGCAGGCCGTGGGCGTGGTGATGCGGGCCGATCTCGAAGCCGACGGACTTGAGCTTGGCCGACAGCTCGGCCAGCGTGTAGATGCGCACGTGGCCGCCGGGGGCGGTGTGGTAGTCCTCGTCCAGGGCCCAGCAGATGCGCTCGGGCAGGAAGCTCGGCACGGTGATCGCCGCGGTGCCGCCCGGCTTGAGCACGCGGAAGATCTCCCGCATGGCGGTCATGTCGTCGGGGATGTGCTCCAGCACCTCGGCGGCGATGACCCGGTCGAAGCCGCCGTCCTCGAACGGCATGTCCAGCGCCGTGCCCTGGACGGTCTCGCCGGTCGCGCCCAGCGGCACCTCGCCCGCCTTGTCCATCGCCACGAACATGGCCGCCACGTTGTCCAGCTCGGCCTGGTCCATGTCGAAGGCGACGACGTCGGCGCCCTGGCGCAGCACCTCGAAGGCGTGCCTGCCGCCGCCGCAGCCCAGGTCGAGCACGCGCACGCCGGGGCCCACGGGGAGCCGGTCGAAGTCCACGGTCAGCACTTTGTCGCTTCTCCTTGATCAGCTCTTGGGGGCTTTTCGTTCGGGGGTCAGCGGCGGGCCTTGTGCGCCGCCATCGCCTCGCGGTACGCCTCGACCGTCCGCTTGGCGACGACGTGCCAGGTGTAGCGCTCCATGACCCGGTCGTAGCCGGCCTTGCCCACCCGTTCGCGCTCCTCGGGGGAGTCGTGCAGGCGGCGCAGCACGGCCGCCAGCTCCTCGGCGTCGCCCGGCGCCACCTGGACGGCCGCGTCGCCCACGACCTCGGGCAGCGCGCCCGTCCGGCTGGCCACCAGGGGCGTGCCGCAGGCCATGTGCTCGACGGCGGGCAGCGAGAAGCCCTCGTACAGCGAGGGGACCACGGAGATCTCGGAGGTGGCGATCAGCTCGCCCAGCTCGTCGTCGGAGATGCCGTGCACGAAGCGCACCCGGTCCTGGAGCGACAGCTCCTGCACGAGCCGCTCGGTCGGGCCGCCCGGGGTCGGCTTGCTAACCACGGTCAGGTTCACGTCGCGTTCCGTGGCGAGCTTGGCGACCGCGCGCAGCAGCGTGGCCACGCCCTTCATCGGCGAGTCGGCGCTGGCCACCGCGACGATCGAGCCCTTGCGGCGGGGCTTGTCCGGGCGCGGGTGGAAGTAGCGGGTGTCCACGCCGAGCGGGATCAGCCGCATGTTGGCCTGCGGGACGTTGAAGTCCCGGTGGATGTCGGCCAGCGACGACTCGCTGACCGTGAGGATCGGGCTGAGCCTGGGCGCGACGCGGGACTGCATCTTCACGAACCCGTACCAGCGGCGCATGGTGAGCTTCTTGTAGCCCGTGGCGGCCTCCAGCTCGATCCGCCGGTCGACGCTGATCGGGTGGTGGATCGTCCCGACCACGGGGAACAGCTTCTGGATGCCGAGCAGGCCGTAGCCGAGGGTCTGGTTGTCCTGGACGACGTCGAAGTCGCCGACGCGCTTCTTCAGCTCGCGGTAGGCGCGCAGGGTGAAGGTGAGCGGCTCGGGGAAGCCGGCCGTCCACATGGTGCCGACCTCCAGGAGGTCGATCCAGTCGCGGTACTCGGCCAGCTTCGGGGTCCTGAACGGGTCCTCGTCCCGGTAGAGGTCGAGGCTGGGCACCTCGCGCAGGACGACGCCCTCGTCCAGCTCGGGGTAGGGCGGTCCGGAGAACACCTCGACGTGGTGGCCGAGCGCGACCAGCTCACGGCTCAGGTGCCGGAGGTAGACGCCCTGCCCGCCGCAGGTGGGCTTGCTGCGATAGGACAGCAGCGCGATCCGCAGCGCCTCGCTCACGGACACCCCTTTCTCCGCCGGTAGGCCCATGTTTTCTGCGGTAAGGCCCCAAGAGGCGGGCGTGTACCGTGAAAGATGACCTTAGTCCGAGAAGGCTACCATTCGGTAGGTCACCTGGAATTGTTCACAACAGTCTCCACAGGCCGTGCGAACTGCGACATTAAGGTAACCGAGCGTGGTTCGGTGGAACAGGTTCTAGTGGGCTTTGGTGCTGCGTCCAGGCGCTTAGCTGTACATTCCCGTCCCAAAGGGACGCGGTGCGGGCCACCGTACCTACGTGATAGTTGGAGGACCCCTTGGCCAGGCGCGCTCTGATCACCGGCATCACCGGCCAGGACGGTTCCTACTTGGCCGAGCACCTGCTCGACCAGGGTTACGAGGTGTGGGGGCTGGCCCGCGGGCAGGCGAACCCGCGCGTCTCGCGCATGCGCAAGCTGCTGGCCGACGTCCAGGTGGTGCGGGGCGACCTGCTGGACCAGGGGTCGCTGATCTCCGCGGTGGAACGCGTTCAGCCGGACGAGGTGTACAACCTGGGGGCGATCTCGTTCGTGCCCATGTCGTGGGAGCAGGCCGAGCTGACCGCCGAGGTGACCGGTATGGGGGTCCTGCGGATGCTTGAGGCCATCCGGGTGTGTTCGGGCGTGTCGCGCGGCGGGGGATCGTCGTCCCCGGGGCAGATCCGCTTCTACCAGGCCTCGTCCTCGGAGATGTTCGGCCAGGTCACCGAGACCCCGCAGAACGAGCGCACCGCCTTCCACCCGCGCTCGCCGTACGGGGTGGCCAAGGCGTACGGGCACTTCCTCACGCAGAACTACCGCGAGTCGTACGGGATGTTCGCGGTGTCGGGCATCCTGTTCAACCACGAGTCGCCCCGGCGCGGCGCGGAGTTCGTGACCAGGAAGGTCACCCTCGGGGTGGCCCGGATCAAGCTCGGCCTGGCCACGGAGCTGCGGCTGGGCAACCTGGAGGCGCGCCGCGACTGGGGCTACGCGGGCGACTACGTCAAGGCGATGCACCTGATGCTCCAGGCCGCCAATCCCGAGGACTACGTGATCGGCACCGGGCGGATGAAGTCGGTGCGGGAGCTGGTCGAGGCCGCCTTCACGGCCGCCGGGCTGGACTGGGAGCGGCACGTGGTGGTCGACCGGACGCTGCACCGCCCGGCGGAGGTGGACCTGCTGTGCGCCGACCCGAAGAAGGCGCGGGCGCAGCTCGGGTGGGAGCCGCGGGTGTCGTTCGACGAGCTGGTCGCGATGATGGTCGAGAGCGACCTGCGCCTGCTGTCCGCCGGCGGCGACCCCGACCAGGACAGCTCCTGGCCCTAGAGCCGGTTCGGCACCCCTTGGCCCGCCCGGTCCGGTGCGGGCCTTTTTGCTGCTTACGGCCGCTCTTGGCGTGACCCATTGACAAAGAGGATTTTTACGTAAAAGATTGTTTTTGCGATGAGAGACGTCCTGTATCTGGAACAGATCGAGCAGGCCGAGGCGCTGCTCAAGCCGCAACGGGTCGAGGTGCTGAGGCAACTGGCCGAGCCGCGTACGTGCTCGGAGGTCGCCGAACGCCTCGGGCAGACGCCGCAGCGGGTCTACTACCACGTCAAGCGGCTGGTCGAGGCCGGTCTCGTGGAGCTGGTGTCCGAGCGCAAGGTGCGCGGCGTCCACGAGGGCATCTACCAGGCCGGCGCCCGGTCGTACTGGTTGTCGCCGCGGCTGGTCGGCCGGATCGGGCTGCGCAAGGCGCGCGACGAGCTGAGCCTGGGCTACCTGCTCGACCTCATGGAGGAGGTCCAGGCCGACATCGCCGCGCTCGACCGGGACGCGCCCGAGCTGCCGTCCATCGGCCTGTCCGGAGAGATCCACGTGCGTCCGGAGAGCCGCCAGCAGTTCCTGAACGACCTGCAGGGCATGCTGCAGGAGCTTTTCACTCGTTACGGCGGCGCTGAGGGTGACGCCTTCAAGCTCGCCGTCGCCTGTTACCCCAAGGGAGAAGAGCATGAGTGAGCCGATGATCGCCAAGGTCCGCGTCCAGGCGCCGGTCAAGGAGGTGTGGCAGGCGCTGACCGATCCGGCCGCGGCCCGGGTCTGGCTGGCCGAGCACGTCGAGGTGGACCTGCCGGACCGGTTCGCGTTCTGGGGCCGTACGACGCCCGAGGGCGACGCGCCGCACCAGCGGGTGCTGTCGGCCGACGAGCGCGGCGTGCGGTTCGCCTGGCTGCTGGACGGCGTCGAGACGACCGCCGAGCTCGCGGTCGAGGAGGACGGCGAGTCGGCGACGATCGTCTCGGTGACGCAGTCGCACTTCGACTTCCAGGACGTCGTCACCGGCGCCAGCATCCGCGGCGTGCTGCAGACGTACTGGTTCCAGGTGCTGGCCGGCTTGGCCGAGCACGTCGAGGGCCGCCCGCTCACGCCGCGCGCCGACTTCACCGCGCGCGAGCTGCGCGCCGAGGTCACCATCGACGCGGCGCCCGCCCAGGTCTTCGAGTCGCTGGTCGACTCGGAGACGGTGACCAAGTGGTTCGGGATGCCGATCGAGATCGAGCCGTACGTCGGCGGCCGGTTCGCCATGGGCGGCTTCGCGAACGACCCGTCGCCGGCCAAGGTGCTGGAGCTGGAGCCGGAGCGCCGGTTCTCCGTCGACTGGGGCGGCGCCGGGGTGAGCTCCTGGGAGCTCGCCGGGTCCGCCGGCCGGACGCGGCTGACGCTCGTGCAGAGCGGCTTCGACGCCGAGCGCCCGCCGTACGCGGCCTGGGGCGGGATGTTGTCCGGGGTGGCGGAGCTGCGGCGTTTCCACGAGGTGCCGGACTGGCGTCCGATGTGGGTCGCCTGACCGCTCGGGAGCCCGGGGTCAGCCTGGTCTGTCGTGCTCCCGCCGGGGTGAGCCCGTTCTGTCCTGCTCGCCGTCCGGCAGGTGGGCGAGGACGGTCTCGGCGATCGTGGCGAGCACCTCGATCTGCTCCCGCGAGAGCAGGTCGATGAAGTGCCTGCGCACCGACGCCACATGGGCGGGCGCCGCCTCCTGGATGGCCCGCAACCCGCCGTCGGTCAGCACGACCACGGCCCCGCGCGCGTCCCCCTCGAAGCCCTCGCGGGTGACCAGCCCCCGCTGCTCCATCCGCGAGATGTGCCGGGAGAGGCGGCTCTTCGACCAGAGCATGCGGTCGGCCAGCGCGGTGAGCCGCCACCGGTGGCCGGGCGTGGAGCTCAGCGCCGACAGGACGTCGTAGTCGGGGGCCGACAGCCCCGAGTCGCTCGCGAGGTCGCGGCTGACCTGGGCGTCGAGCAGCAGGCGCATCCTGCGATAGCCGATCCAGGCCCGGAACTCGGCGTCGTCCAGCCAGTTGGGCTCCATGACCCGGCAGTTTAGTTGACGTGTAACCGACCTCCGTTCTAGGTTTACATGTAAACCAAAGCGGAGGGGGTCAGATCGTGTTCGGACTGGGCATGTCGACGTCGGCGGCGCCGGGGGCCGATCCCGTGGGCGACGCCCGCGCGGCCGAGGAGCTGGGCTTCGACTTCGTCTCGGCCTCGGATCACCCGTGCGGCGTCGAGCCCACGTACGAGCTGTGGACGATGCTGACCTGGGTGGCCGCCGCCACCTCGCGGATCAAGGTGGCGACGCGGGTGCTGGGGGTGCCGTACCGGCCGCCCGCGATGGTCGCCAAGATGGCCGAGACGCTGCACCGGCTCTCCGGCGGCCGGCTGATCCTCGGCCTCGGCGGCGGCTACTCCGACGAGGAGTTCCGCGCGTTCGGGCTGGGGGTGCCCACGCCCCGCGAGAAGGTGGACGGCATGGTCGAGGCCGTTCACGTCATCCGCGGCCTGTGGTCGCAGTCGGACTTCAGCTACGAAGGCTCCCGCTACCGCACCGATCGGGCCACCATCGAGCCCAAGCCCCTCAGCCCCATCCCGATCTGGCTGGGCACGTACGGGCCGCGCGCCCTCGACGCCACCGGCCGGCTGGCGGACGGCTGGATCCCGTCCCTGGGGTTCGCGCCGCCGGAGCGGGCGGCGGCCATGCGCGACCGGATCCTGTCGGCCGGTCGCGCCGTCGAGTGCGTCTACAACGTCACCTTCCGGATCGGCGCCCCCGCAGAGATCGCCGGTGTGGGGGACGGCGTGGTCGCCGGTTCGGCGGCCGAGGTGACCGACCGCCTGGCGGCGTTCGTGGACCTGGGGTTCACGTCGATGAACTTCACGCCCCTCGGCCCCGGACCGCGCGCCCAGGCCGAACGCCTGGCCGAGGACGTCCTGCCCGCCCTGCGCGCGCGAGCCTCCTGACCGGCGAGCGGTCTGCCGGGTGACCGCCGCCTGGACCGACGGGCCGCCGCGCTGAGCCGGGGATCGCCGGTTGTCCACAGAACGCGGTTCGGCGCCGCGGCGGCCGGGGCGAGGCCGTCAGCCTGGACCCCGTGAACGCCGCACTCTCGTTGCTCGCCCGCGCCGAGCGCATCACCCGGTCCTGCCGGCAGGCCGTCGTCTGCCGGCAGACGGCCGCACACGTCTGGGGCCTGAGCGTGCTCTCCGTCCCCGAGGCCGACTGGCCGGTGGAGGTGATCGCCCCCGCTCACCTGGCGATCCCCGGCTGCGTCACGTACGTGGGCGAACCGCCCGCCGACGACGTCACCGGCCACCGGGGCGTCCGGCTCACCACCATGGCCCGCACGGCCCTCGACTGCGCCCGGTCGTTGCCGCGTCCTGAGGCGGTGGCGGCGCTCGACCAGTTCGCCCGGCGGGGCGTCGACATGGAGGCGCTGTGGCGTCGTCCGCTCAACTCCTGGCGGCTGCGCGACACGCTCAGCCTGGCCGACGCGGGCGCCGCCTCGCCCCGGGAGAGCTGGCTGCGGGTCGTCCTCGTCGACGGCGGCCTTCCCCGGCCCGCCACGCAGCTCGCCGTGCCCCTGGGCGGCGGCCGGCGCGCCTACCTCGACCTGGGATGGGAGCCCTACCAGGTCGGGGTCGAGTACGACGGCCGGGAGCACCACACCTCGCCGGCGGACCGGCGGCGTGACGCGGCCCGCCGCGAGGAGCTGCGGCGGCTGGGCTGGCGGGTGATCGCCGTACGCCGCGACGTCATCCCCGGCCAGATCGCCGGCCTGCTCCGGCACGTCGCCGACGCGTTGATCGAGCGCGGCTGGGAACCCGGCCCGGAGGGCACGGTCCGCGTCCTCCGCCAGATCAGGGCGGCCCGCCGCGGAACCGCTCGCCACCCCCGGCGCCGGCGGTTCTCGTGAGGGCGTCCCCGGCGGCTCGGAGCGCTTCGCCCGGGTCAGGCGATCGTGACCGGGAGCTCCTTGATGCCGTTGATGAAGTTCGAGCGCAGGCGGCGGGCCGGGCCGGCCTGGCGGATGCGCGGCCGGCGTCTGGCCAGCTGCTCGAACAGGACACGCAGTTCCAGCTTGGCGAGGTGGTTGCCGAGGCAGAAGTGCGCGCCGCCGCCGCCGAACCCGATGTGCGTGTTGGGGGTGCGTCCGATGTCGAAGACCTCCGGGTCCGGGAAGACGGAGGCGTCCCGGTTGGCGGAGGAGTAGAAGACCACGACCTTGTCGCCGTCCTTGACGGGCTGCCCGCCGAGCATCTGGTCCGCCATCGACGTGCGCCGGAACAGGTTGACCGGCGAGACCCACCGGACGATCTCGTCGGCCGCCGTCCTGGCCAGCGTGGGGTCGGCCACCAGGCGGTCCCACTGGTCGGGGTGGTCGAAGAGGGCGAGCATGCCGCCGGAGGCCGCGTTGCGGGTGGTCTCGTTGCCCGCGACGATCAGCAGCAGGACGAACAGGTCGAACTCGTCCTCGCCGAGGGTTTCGCCCTTGTCGTCGGGCTGGAGGAGCTTGGTGATGATGTCGTCCTTGGGGGCGGCCCTGCGCTGCGCCGCGAGCTCGTTGGCGTAGGCGTAGACCTCCATGGCGGCGCCGGAGCCCTCCTCGGGCGTGGCCGCGTAGTCGGGGTCCTGGGCGCCGATCATGCGGTTCGACCAGGAGAACAACTTGTCGCGGTCGGTCGCGGGAGCGCCGAGCAGCTCGCAGATCACGTACAGGGGGAGGGGAGCGGAGATCTCGGTGACGAAGTCCACCTCGCCCGAGCACTTGTCGAGCAGGTCGTCGCAGATGTCGCGGATGTGCTGTTCGAGGGCGCCGATCGTCCGGGGGGTGAAGCCGCGGTTGACCAGCGAACGCCGTCTGGTGTGCTCGGGCGGGTCCTGGTTGAGCATCATCAGCCGCTGGAGGGCGATCTGGTCCTCGGGCATCTCGTCGAAGAGGGCGAGCTTCTTGGCCGAGGAGAACAGGTCGGAGTGGCGGGACACGTGCACGACGTCCTCGTAGCGGGTGACCGCCCAGAACCCGGGCTCGCCCTCGTGCCAGTGCACGGGGGAGTTGGCGCGCAGCCAGGCGAGCTGTTCGTGGGGTGGGCCGGAAGTCGCGTAACGGTCCCTGTCGACGAGGTCGATATGCACGCGCGGTCACCTCTTGATCAAGCGCTTGGTTTATTCGTACTGAAACGTGTTCTATTACGCCACTGTACGCCCGTCAAGTAGCCCCACCCCACCACCATCTCCACCCCGCCCCGGGCGCCTGCTCCCGTCCCCCATAACCCGGCAGCAGACGAAACACCACGCCGCACAGCGCCGGCCGGTCGGGGGCGCGGCCTGGCCGGAGAGGGCGGCATGCCCGACGGCAGGTGGGGGCTGTGATCCTCCCTGAGGCCCATGACGATTGTCATGCGGGATTCAGACTCCGGGCTGATGTGCCGACCCGGCCTGGTTACCTAGCGTGTTGTTCCATGAACAGAGCCACACATCCCGTCTGGGCGGTGCTGATCACCGTGGCCGCCACGTTCGCGCAGGTCCTCGTCGGCACCATCCCGGTGACCCTGCTGCTGGCCTCCGGCCATCCCCTCTACCGGCCGCTCGGCATGATCGGCGTCACGCTGGCCGCGCTCGCGCTGGTCTACCTGGTCCGGCGTTTCCTCGGCGGGCAGTCCTGGGCCGGGGTGGGCATGGAACGATCCCGGCGGGCCGTGCCGCAGCTGCTGCTGGGGGTCGTGGCGGGCGCGGTCCCGACGGTGGCCGCCATCCTGTTGTCGCTGGCGTTCGGCGTGACGTCCTTGGCGCCGGGAGAGACGATCCTCGGCGAGCTGGGCCTGGTGTCGTACGGCATCGCGTTCGCCCTGCTCAGCCAGGCGTTTCCGGAGGAGTTACTGTGGCGGGGGCACCTGTTCGACACGTTGTCGGCACGGTTGTCGCCGAGAGCCGTGCTGATCGTGGTGTCGGTGGGGTTCGGCGCGCTGCACATCCTCTCCAACAGCTCGGCCGATACGCCGGCCGAACGGCTGCTCTACGTGGTGCAGGCCGTCGCGCTCGGCTTCGCGTGCGCGGCGGCGCGGGCGCGCACGGGGGCGTTGTGGATGGCCGTCGGCGTGCACCTCGGCCTGCACCTCGGCAACCTGCTATTCCCGACGGAGGCCGTCCACTACGGCGTGCAACTCGTCATCCTGACCTGCACGCTCACCGTCAGCGGGCTGATACTGCTCCGGTACGGCAAGGGAGCGCGAGAGCAGGCGGCATGCCACCCTGGGCCCACCGCTTACGAGCCGGGCCGCTGAAGTTCTTCCGCTCACCCAGCCGACAGCCGGCTCACCTACGGGTGCATCTCGTCCGACGACCACGGCACGCATCAGACCCCGCCCGGCCGGACGTGGCTGACCGCCTATCCCCCGTCTCCACGTGCACCGCCCGCCGACCAGCGTCTCTTGGCTCACCCGGTCGGACGCTGGTGGACGTTCATGCCCGCGGCACCGCTGGAGTCGCCCTGGATCCAGGCGTCTGAGGGCGAGGCGGTTAGGGGCTGCGGATGGGGGCGAGGGGTGGGAGGTACCTCCGATGTTTATGGAGGTTGGGGCGGATCGACGAAAGAGGGGAATCTTCGGAGCTATGGGGGCTGGTGAGGGTGGTTGGGTGGGGTTCGAGGTGTCGTCTCTGGGTTACGGATCGGATGTATCCCGTTGCACGCCCTTGACATGCGCCGCCCTGTCGCAGCAGCATCGGAGGCACAGACATCCGATGAATGAGTGAAGGGTGCGGTGTGAAGCTGCTGCGAGTGGGACCTGTCGGACAGGAGCGGCCGGTGGTGATGGACGCCTCCGGCACCCTGCGCGACATCGGGGAGCCCGAGATCGACGGGGCTTTTCTCGCCTCCGGGGGAGTGGCGCGCGTGCGTGACGCGCTGGAGCGCGGCGACCTGCCCGTCGTGGACGCCGCGGGGCTGCGGGTGGGCGCGCCCATCGCCCGCCCTGGCAAGGTGGTCTGCATCGGGCTGAACTACCGCGACCACGCCGCCGAGTCCGGCGCGGAGCCGCCCGCCGAGCCCGTGGTGTTCATGAAGGCCGCCAACACCGTGATCGGCCCGTACGACGAGGTGCTGGTGCCGCGTGGCAGTGTGAAGACCGACTGGGAGGTGGAGCTGGCGGTCGTGATCGGCCGGCGGGCCCGCTACCTCGACAGCCGGGACGAGGCCCTCGACGTGATCGCCGGGTACGCGATCTCCAACGACGTCTCCGAGCGGGAGTTCCAGCTGGAGCGCGGCGGCCAGTGGGACAAGGGCAAGTCGTGCGAGACGTTCAACCCGCTGGGGCCCTGGCTGGTGACGGCCGACGAGGTCGGCGACCCGCAGAGCCTGGGGCTGCGCCTCTGGGTGAACGGCGAGCCGCGCCAGGACGGCGGCACCAAGGACATGATCTTCGACGTGGCCGAGATCGTGCGGTACCTGAGCCGGTTCATGGTGCTCGAACCCGGCGACGTGATCAACACCGGCACCCCGGCCGGGGTCGCGATGGGCATGCCCGGCCAGCCGTACCTGCGGGCGGGCGACGTGATGGAGCTGGAGATCGACGGGCTCGGCCGCCAGTGGCAGACGGTGGGGCAGGCCTGATGGCGTACAGGATCGTCGCGATGGAGACGCACGACGTGCGTTTCCCCACGTCGCGGGAGCTGGACGGCTCGGACGCGATGAACCCCGACCCCGACTACTCCGCCGCCTACGTGGTGCTGAAGACCGACGACGGGGTCGAGGGGCACGGGTTCGCGTTCACCATCGGACGCGGCAACGACGTGCAGACCGGAGCGATCCGGGCGCTTGAGCCCCATGTGCTCGGCCGGGACGTCGAAGACCTCGGCGCGCTGTACAAGGAGCTGGTCAACGACTCGCAGCTGCGCTGGCTGGGCCCGGAGAAGGGCGTCATGCACATGGCGATCTCCGCCGTGGTCAACGCCCTGTGGGACCTGAAGGCCAGGCGGGCGGGCAAGCCGGTGTGGCGGCTGTTGTCGGAGATGTCGCCCGAGGAGATCGTCGGGCTGATCGACTTCCGCTACCTGAGCGACGCGCTCACCCAGGACGAAGCCCTCCAGATCCTGAAAAATGCGGAAGAGGGGAAGGAAGAGCGGATCCAGCGGCTCATCGAGACCGGCTACCCCGCCTACACCACCTCCCCCGGCTGGCTCGGCTACGACGACGACAAGCTGCGACGCCTCTGCAAGGAGGCCCTCGACCAGGGCTTCGGCCAGATCAAGCTCAAGGTGGGCGCCGACCTCGACGACGACCTGCGGCGCTTCCGCGTGGCCCGCGAGGTCTGCGGCCCCGACTACCCGATCGCGATCGACGCCAACCAGCGCTGGGACGTCGCCTCGGCCATCGAGTGGGTCGGCGCGCTGAGCCCGTACCGGCCGCACTGGGTGGAGGAGCCGACCAGCCCCGACGACGTGCTCGGCCACGCCGCCATCGCCGAGGGCATCAGGCCGGTCCCGGTCGCCACCGGCGAGCACGTCCAGAACCGCATCGTCTTCAAGCAGCTGCTCCAGGCCGGCGCGATCTCCTACCTGCAGATCGACGCGGCCAGGGTCGGCGGGGTCAACGAGAACCTGGCGATCCTGCTGCTCGCGGCCAAGTTCGGCGTGCCGGTCTGCCCGCACGCGGGCGGCGTCGGGCTGTGCGAGCTGGTGCAGCACCTGTCGATGTTCGACTACGTGGCGATCACCGGCACGATGGACGGCCGCGTGATCGAGTACGTCGACCACCTCCACGAGCACTTCGTGCACCCGGTCGTCATCGTCAACGGCCGCTACACCGCCCCGACGGCCCCCGGCTTCAGCGCCGAGATGCACGCGGCGTCGATCGCCGCCCACACCTTCCCCGACGGCCAGGTATGGAGGGCCACGTCATGACGCTCAAGGCCATCGTGACCGGCGGCGGTTCAGGCATCGGCCTGGCCACGGCCACCCTGCTCGCGGCGCGCGGCATGCAGGTCGCCTGCCTCGACCTCGCCCCGCCCGGCGACCCCTTCGTGGGCATCAGGGCGGACGTGGCCGACGACGCGTCCGTGCGCGCGGCGGTGGCCGAGGCCGCGGAACGGCTCGGCGGCATCGACATCGTGATCAACAACGCGGGCGTCGGCGCCCAGGGCACCGTCGAGGACAATCCGGACGAGGAATGGCGGAAGGTCTTCGAGGTCAACGTGTTCGGCATCGTCCGGGTGAGCCGGGCGGCGCTGCCGTACCTGCGCAGGTCGGAGCACCCGGCCATCGTCAACACCTGCTCGATCGCGGCCACCGCGGGGCTGCCGAACCGGGCGCTCTACAGCGCGACCAAGGGCGCGGTGTTGTCGCTGACCCTCGCCATGGCCGCCGACCACGTCCGCGAGGGCATCCGCGTCAACTGCGTCAACCCGGGCACCGCCGACACCCCGTGGGTGGGGCGGCTGCTCGACTCGGCCGACGATCCGCAGGCCGAACGAGCGGCGCTGAACGCCAGGCAGCCCATGGGCCGCCTGGTCAGCGCCGAGGAGGTCGCCGCCGCGATCGCCTATCTCGCAGGTCCCGAGGCCGCCGCGACCACCGGCACCGCGCTCGCGGTCGACGGCGGCATGCAGGGGCTACGGCTCCGGCCAACCCAATAAGGAAGGTAACCCCCCATGAAGATCGGTCCGGTGGTCGCGAGCGCGGCCCTGCTGGCGGTCGTCGCCGCCTGCGGTTCCAGCGGCACGAGCGGCACGAGCGGCTCCACGGCGGAAGGGGGAGGCGGCGGCAAGGTGGGCATCGACCACCCGCGCGCCGACTCCGACTTCTGGAACTCCTACATGAAGTACGTCCCGCAGATGGCGACCGAGCTCAAGGCCGACCTGATGCCCGCCACCAACTCCCAGAACGACGTCTCCAAGCTGGTCAACAACGTGCAGGCGCTGGTCGGCCAGGGCGCCAAGGCGATCGTCATGGCCCCCCAGGACACCGGCGCCATCGCCAACACGCTCCAGCAGCTGGAGAACAAGAAGATCCCCGTGGTCACCGTGGACACCCGGCCCGACAAGGGCAAGGTCTACATGGTCGTCCGCGCCGACAACCGCGCGTACGGCACCAAGGCGTGCGAGTTCCTCGGCGAGAAGCTCGGCGGCAAGGGCAAGGTCGTGCAGCTTGAGGGCGCGCTCAGCTCGATCAACGGCCGCGACCGGTCCGAGGCGTTCAACGAGTGCATGAAGAGCAAGTTCCCCGGCATCACGGTGTTCAGCGAGCCGACCGAGTGGGAGGGCAGCAAGGCGGCGTCCATGCTCCAGACCCGCCTGGAGCAGAACCCGGACATCAAGGGCATCTATATGCATGCCGGCGGCGTGCACCTGGCCCCGACGCTGCAGGTGCTCAAGCAGAAGAACCTGCTGGTCCCGCCGACCGACCCCAAGCACGTCTTCGTGGTCTCCAACGACGGCATCCCGCAGGAGTTCGAGGAGATCCGCAAGGGCAACATCGACGCCACGGTGTCGCAGCCGGCCGACCTCTACGCCCGGTACGCGATCTTCTACGCCAAGGCGGCGGTCGACGGCAAGACGTTCCAGCCGGGCCCGACCGACCACGGCAGCAACATCATCCAACTGCCCAACGGCCTCGAGGACCAGCTCCCGGCGCCGCTGGTGACGAAGGACAACGTGGACGACCAGAACCTCTGGGGTAACCAGGTCAAGTGATGAAATATCACGTTGAAGCCCGAAATGTCGTCAAGCGTTTCGGCCCGACCACCGCGCTGAACGGCGCGGAGATCGCCATCGACGAGGGCCAGACCCACGCCCTCGTCGGCCGGAACGGCGCGGGGAAGTCCACCCTCGTGTCGATCCTCACCGGGCTCCAGCGGCCGGACGAGGGCGAGGTGCTGTTCTCGGGCGAGGCGGCGCCCGCCCTGGCCGACCGCGACGCCTGGCGGCAGCGCGTCGCCTGCGTGTACCAGAAGTCCACGATCATCCCGGCGCTGACGGTCGCGGAGAACCTGTTCCTCAACCGCCAGACCGGCCGCGGCCGGATGATCAACTGGCGGGCGCTGCGGGCCAAGGCGCGCGAGCTGCTGGACACCTACGAGGTGGACGTCGACCCGCAGGCGCTGGCCGGCGAGCTGGGCGTCGAGCAGCGGCAGCTCGTGGAGATCGCGCGGGCGCTGTCGTTCGGCGCCCGGTTCATCATTCTCGACGAGCCCACCGCCAGGCTCGACGGCCCGGCCATCGAGCGGCTGTTCACCCGTATGCGCTCGCTGCGCGAGCAGGGCGTCACGATGATGTACATCTCCCACCACCTGGACGAGGTGTACGAGATCTGCCAGAGCGTCACGGTCTTCCGCGACGCCCGGCACATCGTGACCCGGCCGGTCGCCGGCTTCCCCCAGGATGAACTGGTCGACGCGATGACCGGCGAGGCCACGGCCGCCTACGAGTCCCGGCAGCGCACGCCGGGCGAGGCGGTCGTGTTGTCCGGCGCGGGCCTGTCGCTGACCGGCCGCTACCAGGACGTGCACATCTCGGTCAGGTCCGGCGAGGTCGTGGGCCTGGCGGGCTCGGCGAGCAGCGGCAAGGTCGGCCTGGCCGAGACCCTGGTCGGGCTGCGCAAGCCGGACACGGGCGTGGTCACGATCGACGGCACCCGGGTCAGGCCGGGCGACGTGCCCGCCGCCATGCGCGCCGGGCTCGGGTTCGTGCCCGAGGACCGGCACCACGAGGGTTTCGTGCCGATGTTGTCGGTGGGGGAGAACGCGACCCTGCCGATCGCCCACAAACTGGGCGCCTACGGCATCGTCTCGCCCGCGCGGCGCCGGGCCAGGGCCGTCCAGATGATCGAGAGCCTGGACATCAAGACCGAGGGGCCCGACCAGCCCGTCGGAGACCTGTCCGGCGGGAACGCGCAGAAGGTCGTGTTCGCGCGGGCGCTCGTGGACGACCCGAGGGCGCTGGTCGTGATCAACCCGACCGCGGGCGTCGACGTCAAGGCCAAGCAGGCCCTGCTCGGCGCGGTCGAGGACGCGGTCGGCCGGGGCGCGGGAGCCGTCGTGGTCTCCGACGAGCTCGACGACCTGCGCATCTGCGACCGGGTGCTGGTGATGTTCCACGGCAGGGTCGTCAAGGACGTGCCGCGTGGCTGGACCGACCACGAGCTCGTGGCCGTGATGGAAGGCATACAAGAGTGACCACTTTGACTGCTCCGGCCCCCCGGCTGAGGCTGGCCAGGTTCCGCGACCTGACCCTGGTGCCGGTGATCCTGCTCCTGCTCGTCGTGGGCGCGTTCCTCGACCCGACCTTCCTGACGGCGGGCAACCTGACGAACGTCCTGCAGCAGCAGGCGGCGATCTCGCTGCTCGTGCTGGCCGAGGCGATGATCCTGATCGCCGGGAAGTTCGACCTGTCGCTGGAGTCGACGGTCGGCACCGCGCCCGGCATCGCCGTGATGCTGGCCGTCCCGGCCTCGGCGGGCGGGTTCGGCCTCGGGCTGCCCGGCTGGCTGGTGATCCCGCTGGCCCTGCTCGTGGGCGCGGCCATCGGCGCGTTCAACGGGTTCCTGATCATCAGGTTCCAGCTGTCGGCGTTCATCGTCACGCTGGCCATGCTGATCATCGTGGACGGCCTCCAGCAGGGGCTCACCCAGGGCAAGACGCTGTTCCAGCTCCCCGACTCGATGCTCTACCTCGGCAGCGCCACCTGGCTCGGCCTGCCCGCCGCCATCTGGATCGCCGCGGTGCTGTTCGCCGCCGGCGTCTTCGGCCTGACCTACCTCCGGCTCGGCCGCTCCCTGTACGCCATCGGCGGCAACGCCGACGCCGCCCGCGCCGCCGGCATCCGGGTGGACCGCGTGCTGTTCGGCGTGTTCGTGCTCGGCGGGATCCTGGCCGCCACGGCCGGCATCCTGGAGACCGGGCGTCTCGGGGCGATCGGCAACGAGATGGGCGACGGCTGGATCTTCATGGTCTTCGCCGCGGCCGTCATCGGCGGCGTCAGCATGGACGGCGGCAAGGGCACCGTCCTCGGCGCGCTGACCGGTGTGCTGGTGATCGGCCTGGTCCAGAACATCCTCACCCTCATCGGGGTCTCCGGCTTCTGGCAGCCGGTCATCTACGGTGGCATCATTCTCATCGCACTGATCATCAGCAGGATCGCCGGCGGAAAGGCGCAGGACTGATGGAACGCCTCGCCCTGCGCACCAGGCTCCGGCCCGGATGTGAGGAGATCTACGACCGGGAGCACGCCACGATCCCGGCCGCCCTGGAGGCCGCCATGCGCGCCCACGGCGTGATCTCGTGGCGCATCTTCCGCGACGGCCTTGACCTGTTCCACTTCGTGGAGGTCGAGGACTACGCCGCGCTGCAGGCCGCGCTCAAGGACGACCCCGCCGACCAGGCCTGGCAGCGCCAGATGAACCGCCTGCTCGACGGCGACTTCGACAAGTCGGCGGGCGGCCTGCGCCAGGTCTGGGAGCTGACGTGATCGACCTGCCCCGCGTCGGCCTCGGCGGCGCCCCGCTCGGCAACCTCTACCAGGCGGTCTCCGGCGAGCAGGCGCGGGCCACGGTCGACGCGGCCTGGGACAGCGGCGTGCGCCTGTTCGACACCGCGCCCCACTACGGGCTGGGGCTGTCCGAGCGCCGCCTGGGCGCCGCGCTCGCGGAGCGGTCGGGTTACGTCCTGTCCACGAAGGTGGGCCGGCTGGTGGTGCCCGCGCAGGTGCGCGACGACGACGAGATGTTCGACGTCCCGGTCGGGCTGGGCCGTGAATGGGACTTCTCGGCCGACGGCGTGCGCGACTCCCTGGAGGACTCCCTGGCCCGGCTCGGCCTGCCGGAGATCGACATCGCGCTCATCCACGACCCCGACGACCACCTGGAGCAGGCGCTGGCCGAGGCGTACCCGGCGCTGGCCGAGCTGCGGGAGCAGGGCGTGGTCAAGGCGATCGGCGTCGGGATGAACCAGTGGCAGGCGCCGCTGCGCTTCGTCCGGGAGACCGGCATCGACGTCGTCATGCTCGCCGGGCGCTACACGCTGCTCGACCAGTCGGGGCTGCCGTTGCTGGACGAATGCGCCGAACGCGGCGTCCGGGTGCTGGCCGCCGGGGTGTTCAACAGCGGCCTCCTGGCCACGGCGGCCCCGTCCGGCACCTTCGACTACGCACCCGCGCCGGCGCACTTGCTGGACCGGGCCGCCCGGATCGCCGGCGTCTGCGAGCGCCACGGCGTCTCCCTGCCGCAGGCGGCCATGGCCTTCCCGCTGCGCCATCCGGCGGTCGCCTCGATCGTGCTGGGCGCCCGCGCGCCCGAGGAGGTCGTGGCCAACGCCGCGCTGTGGTCCCGCCCGGTCCCCGAGGAGCTGTGGCTGGAGCTGGCCGGCGAGGGCCTGCTGGGCTGACCGCGGCCGGGCCTCCGCCCGGCCGCCGTCCTCGTTCGGTGCACCTCGTTCAGTGCACCTGGTTCAGTGCACCTGTACGGACGCGCCGAAGGCCAGCGCCACGTCCCACACCCGGGAGAAGACGATCACCCGGCCGCCGTCCAGCCCGCCGCAGGGGACCGGCTTGCTGATGGCCGACGTGATGCCCTGCGCTGCGACGTCGTCGAACCAGTTGGTGTAGGAGTAGACCGGGCCGCCGCTGTCGCCGTGGGCCACGGCGCAGCCGCCGACGACGCTCTTGGCCCTGACCATGTGCTTGACGTACTGCCCGTTCGTGTACGTGCCGCTCCACCCGGTCTCGGTCACCTTGATCAGGCAGTACTCGCCCAGCGACGCCCCCGAGTTGCAGACGAAGTTGCCGACGTACGCCTTCCACAAGGCGACCACCCGGTTGCTGGTCGAGGCCGCCGGACCGCCGTCGAAGACGTCGGCCGTGGCGTCGGCCAGGACGATCGCGGCGTCCCGCTTGGGCAGCCGCCACTGCAGATCGCCCATGCGGTTCGCCGGGCTGCCCGAGCCGCCGCCGTCGTAGAAGGAGTCCCAGAACTCGCCGCAGTGGGCTGCGGTCAGGAAGCCGGGATTGCCGTTCTTGTCGTAGACGGCGAACCCCGAGCTGCAGCCGGAGCCGGTCCTGGCGTTCCAGGTCCGGCCGCCCGCGTAGTAGCTCGGGACGTCGTCCTGCCTGCTGTAGGCCGGGTCGAAGCGCTCGCCGCGCTCCAGCGTGATCGGCGCGGTGGCGCCGCCGGGCCGCTGGAGCTGGTCGGGGGCGGTGTCCTCGTCCGGGACCGAGAGCCGCACGCCGCTCCCGTCGGCCTGCGGGGCGGCGCCCGTGACCTGCCCGGACTCGCTCCACTTGTCGGCCTCGGCGAGGAGGTCGGCGTAGGAGAAGGCGGACGGGAGCACGGAGACCGGGGCGGTCAGCCGGCCCTCGTCGACCACGGCCCGCACGGGCGCGGGCACCTGGCCCTTCCAGTACAGGCGGACCTCATGGTTCTCGGGTGCGACGACCACGCCGCCGTACCCGTCGGAGGTCTCGGCCACGGCCGTGACGCGGTCGGCGACGGCGTTCAGCCGGGTCTGCTCGGCGAAGAGCGCGTCCCAGCTCGCGAAGCCGCCGGGGACCTGGCCGCGCGGGCCGGTCGAGTCCCTGGCCGGTGGCTTGCCCCCGGTGTCGGCGGACTGCCGGGTGAGGTCGGGGCCGGAGGCGGCGACCGCCGAGGCGGCTCCGGCGCCCAGGAAGGGCACGACGGCGCACGCCAAGATCAGCACCGTACGGCGTAAGCGGATGTTCTGCATGGATCCCCCCATGTCTGGATGAGGGGCCATCACAGCAGGCGATCCGGCACGCCTTCCGCGTCCAAGTACCGCCCCGCGCTGTGCTCTGCGGGCTTGCGGCCTCAGGAGGGGATGAACAGCCAGGACGTGGACGTGCCGGACTCGTAGCGGGAGTCCAGGCGTTTGGCCACCACGCCGGGCAGGCCCTGCTCGCGCGCCGCCTGCCGGACCGCGCCGGCCTCACCGGGCCAGGAGGGGGCGGTCTGCCAGCGGGGGCCGGCCAGCCCCAGCGACTCCAGGGCGGCCCGCCGGTCGGCGAACGGCTCGTCCACCAGGGAGCGGCCCTCGTCGTACAGCAGGTCCTGGACGACCAGGATCTCGGTCCCGGCCAGCGTGACCACCTCGCCGTCCAGCACCGCCGTCCGGCTGCCGAACGACTCGGCCAGCGGGCGCAGCCAGGGATGCTCGCGGGCGGCCGTCGTGCGTCCGCCGTCGACGGGGACCAGGAGCCGGCGTCCGCCCCAGGCGAACTCGAAGGCGTAGTCGGCGGCGTCCCTGGGCGGCCGGGCGCGCTCGGTGGGCAGCATGGGCTCCACGTCGGGGAACGGGTCGCGGACGGGGGCGTCCATGCGGTGGATCATCCAGTTCTTGCCCCGCGTCCGGAACAGCACGAACCGCCCGGAGGCCCGCCGGCCGTGCAGGACGAACTTGACCTCGCGCTCGGACCACTTCTCGGTCTCGTACGTGCCGGTGTCCCAGACGGTCATGGTGCCGCCGCCGTACTCGCCCTTGGGGATCTCGCCGTGGAAGGTGAGGTACTCCATCGGATGGTCCTCGGTGTGCACCGCCAGGTGGTTGGTGCCGGGGTCGGCGGGCAGGCCCTTGGGGACCGCCCAGGAGGCCAGCACGCCGTCGCGTTCCAGCCGCAGGTCCCAGTGCAGGGACCGGGCGTGGTGCTCCTGGATGACGAACGCGGCGCCGCCACCGTCTCCGGGAGAGGTGGCGGGCACGGGCTCGGGGGTCCGGCTGGGGTCGCGTTTGCTGCGGTATCGCTCCAGTTTGTCGGCCACGACACGGTTACTACCCGGGGAACGGCCGCCGATCAGTCGAGGGCCTTGCGCAGCCACGCCTCCACGCCCGCCACGTGCACGGTGGCCCACGACCGCGCCACGTCCGGCTGGCGGGCGGCGATGGCCTCGTAGATCGCGGTGTGCTGCTCGCGGGTCTTCTCCATCGCGCCCTCCTGGGTGAGGCCGCGCCACACCCGGGCCCGAGTGGTCGGACCTGACAGGCTCTCGATGAACGAGCAGAGCACGCTGTTGCCCGACCCGCGCGCGATGCGCTGATGGAACTCCAGGTCGTTGGCGACCAGCTCCTCGACCGTCGGCTGCGCGGGCAGCGAGTCGAGGATGCGCCGCAGTTCCTCGATGTCCTCGTCGCGCATCAGCTCGGTGGCCAGGGCCGTCGCGGCCGGCTCCAGGATGCGCCGCACCTCGAAGAACTGGATCACCGTGTCGTCGCGGTGCAGGTCGAGCACGAACGACATGGTGTCGAGCAGCAGGTGCGGCTCCAGGCTGGTGACGTACGTGCCGTCGCCCTGGCGCACGTCGAGGACGTTGATCAGGGCCAGCGCGCGCACGGCCTCGCGCAGCGAGTTGCGCGACAGGCCGAGCCGCTCCGCGAGGTCGGCCTCCTTCGGCAGACGGTCGCCCGGGGTCAGCTCCCCGGAGAGGATCATCTGCTTGATCTTGTCGATGGCCGCGTCGGTGACCGCCACACTCTTCTCCCTAGACATCGGATGTCTAGGAGTCTAGAGCCTGGAAGCGTACGGGATCGACGTCCGGGACGCGGCGGACCATGCCCCGGGTCTCCAGCGTGCGCAGATGGGCCGCGGCCTCGCCGGCCGCCATGCCGCGCAGCACGGGGGCCAGCTCGTCCCAGGGCCGGTTCCAGGTCATCATCGAGGCGACCTCCCAGATGGTCAGCGGTCGCGACCGCTCGGCCATGAGGGTGCGCAACCGGATCAGCTTCTCCTCGTGATGGTGGCGGATCTCGGCGGCGCGCGCGGCAACATCGGGAAATATCCACTCGTGCGCCGGCAGGGCGTCCAGGGGGCCCAGCTCGCCGACCCGGTCGAGCGAGTCCAGGAAGTCGCCCAGCGGATCGATGTCGTCGCGGTCGTAGGGATAGATCCCGATGTGCGGGGTGATGTCGGGAAGGACGTGGTCGCCGGTGAACAGCCGGTCGGCGTCCTCCAGGTGCAGGCAGATGTGGCCCGGCGTGTGGCCGGGGGTGTGCACGGCGCGCAGCTTGCGGCCGGGCAGCTCCACCAGGTCGCCGTCGCGCAGCTCGCGGTCGGGCAGCGCGGGCGGTGTCGGCCGGGTGCCCATCGCCTCGCGCACCTCGCCGGGGCCGGCGCCGGCCCGCCTGAGCATGTCGGACTGGAAGCTCGCGTGCTCCTCCGCGGCGAACCGGTGCATGAGCCGGACCAGCGCCGCGTCCTCCTCGTGCATGGCGATCCAGGCCCCGGACGCCTCCTTGACCTGCCCGGCCAGCCCGGCGTGGTCGGGGTGGAAGTGGGTGACGACCACGCCGCTCACGGCCCCCACGTCGAGCCCGAGCGCGGCCAGGCCGCCGCTGAGCGCCTGCCAGGCGTCGGGGTGGTTCCATCCGGCGTCCACCAGCACCGGCCCGCGCGGCGACTCGACGGCGTAGACGAGCGTGTAGCCGAGCGGGTTGCCCGGGATGGGCACCGGCACGCTCCACACCCCGCCGCCGAGCTCCTGCGGCCGCTGTTCCGCGTACGGCCTGCGCCTGGTCTTCCCCACCGGTTCCCCCGATCGAGCACGTGCGTGTGAAGGGTGGATCAGGCCAGGCGTTCGAGGATCGTCGCCGTGGCCAGGGCGCCGCCCGCGCACATCGTGACCAGCGCGGTGGTGGTGTCGGAGCGTTCGAGCTCGTGCAGGGCGGTGGTGATGAGCCGGGCGCCGGTGGCCCCGACGGGATGGCCGAGCGCGATGGCCCCGCCGTTGACGTTGACCCGGTCGAGGTCGGGTTCGTGCACCGCGGCCCACGAGAGCACCACGGACGCGAACGCCTCGTTCACCTCGAACCTGTCGATGTCGCCCATGGTCATCCCGGCCGCCGTCAGCACCTTCGCGGTCGCCTCCACGGGACCGTCGAGATGATAGTAGGGCTCGGCCCCGACGAGCGCCTGCGCCAGGATGCGCGCCCTGGGCCGCAGCCCCTGCCGGCGGGCCTCCTGCTCGCTGGTCACCAGCACGGCGGCCGCGCCGTCGGAGATCTGCGAGGACGTGCCGGCGGTGTGCAGGGCGCCCTCGGCGACCGGTTTGAGCCCGGCCAGGCTCTCGACCGTGGTCTCGCGTAACCCCTGGTCCCTGCGGACGGATCCGACGGGCACGATCTCCCGCTCGAACCGCCCGTCGGCCCAGGCCTTGGCCGCCAGGCGCTGCGACCGCGCGCCGAACCAGTCGAGCCGCTCCCTGGTCAGCCCGCGCCGCCGGGCGATGCGTTCGGCCGCGGTGAACTGGTCGGGCAGGTCGATGCTCCAGTCGTCGGGACGCGGCCGCGCGGGGCGCACGTTGCTGCCGAGCGGCGCCCTGCTCATCATCTCGACCCCGCATCCGACGCCGGCCTCGATGACGCCCGCCCTGATCATCGCCGCCGCCAGGTGCACGGCCTGCTGGGAGGAGCCGCACTGGGCGTCGAGCGTGGTGACGCCCGTCTGGTAGGGGAGGCCGGCGTAGAGCCACGAGTGGCGGCCGACGTGGCCGCCCTGCTCGCCGGCCTGCGTGACGCACCCGGCGAACGTCTGGCCGATCGTGGCCGGATCGATGCCGGCGCGCTGGATGAGGCCGTTCAGCGCGGCGGCCAGCACCTGCTGCGGCTTGAGCTCCGACAACCAGCCCGCCCGCTTGCCGATGGGCGTGCGAACGGCTTCGACGATCACAGGTGTGCCCACAGTCGCCTCCAGAACGTTGCTCTGGCCGCGACTGTAACGCGTTCTACTTTCTGGTGGAAGCCTCGCTTCCGGCCGGGAACTCGGCACGCAGCCCGAAAGTGTCGAAAAGCCGCAGGTCAAAGAACATGGCGACGTGATTGACGCCTTCTTCGCGCAACGTCAGCACCATGATGGCGAAGCGGCGGTAGACGTCGTGCTCGCGGAAGTAGACGGCGAACGCGGGCTGGCCGTTGGCGGCCACGGGCAGCAGCCGGAGGTCGTGCGGCCGGCTGGCGGGGCACTGCGTGGAGACGAGCTCGCCGATCGCGTCGGGGCCTTCGTACCAGCCCACGTAGGGGGGCATCTCCCAGATCGCGTCTTTGGTGAACAGCGAGACCAGCTCGTCGACGTCGTAGTTCTCGAAGGCGGCGACGTAGCGGTCGAGCAGGTGGCGCTGCTCGGCGGAGAGCGGCTCGACCTGGTCGTCGAGGCTCGGCGAGACCTCGCTGAGCTGCGCGCGGGCCCGCTGCAGGATGCTGTTGACGGCCGCCGTGGACAGGCCGACCGCCTCGGCGACCTCGGCCGCCCGCCACCTGAGCACGTCGCGCAGGATCAGCACGGCGCGCTGCCGGGGCGGCAGGTGCTGGAGCGCGGCGACGAGCGCGAGCCGGATGCTCTCGCGCGAGGTCACGATCGAGGCCGGGTCGCCGGCCGCCTCGACCCCGGCCAGCGTGTCGGGCACCGGTTCCAGCCAGGGCACCTCGCCGTCCTGGACCAGCGGCTCGGCCGGCTCGGTGCTCGGGGCGCCGAGACCGGTGGGCAGGGGCCGCCGGCCGCGGCTGTCGAGCGCGGTCAGGCAGGCGGTGGTGGCGATGCGGTAGAGCCACGTGCGCAGCGACGACCGCCCCTCGAACCCGTCGTAGCCCCGCCAGGCCCGCAGATAGGTCTCCTGTACGAGATCCTCGGCGTCGTGCACCGACCCCAGCATGCGGTAGCAGTGTGCGAACAGCTCGCGCCGCATCGGATCGGCCAGCCGGAGGAAGTCTTCGCTCGTCGGCTTGTCGCTCATGCCCCCTGTATAGCTTCCGCCACCGACAAAAAGCCGATTAGGGCATGGCGGAGATGTCCGGAAGGGGCTAAATGTCGGCCAAGAGGCGGTTCGCGGCGGTCTCGATGCGCCGCTGGATCTGGTCGTACGTGCGCCGCCCGCGCAACATCTCCAGCAGCTCCTGCACCCACACGCTGGCCAGCGAGCCCGCGAGGTCGAGCTGCTCCTCGCCGGCCTGGTCGACGGTCAGCCCGTCGGCGGACACCCGCAGCAGCAGCCCGGTCATGCGGTCGCCGAACGGTGTCTGGACCTCGGCCATGATCAACGACCGGATCAGCGCGTCGGCCAGCTCCGGCTCGCGCATCAGCCCCCGCGTGGCCCGCATGAGCACGTCGACGGCCCGGCTGGCCGGCGTGGACGCCCCGGGCGGGCGGCGCTCGATGCTGCTCTCCAGCAGGTCGATCTCCTCGCCGACGACCGCCACGACCAGGTCCATCTTGGAGGGGAAGTAGCGGTAGAGCGTGCCCAGCGCCACGCCGGCGCGCTCGGCGACCGTGCGCATCTGCATCGCCTCGACGCCGCCGCGCGAGGCCAGCGCGGCGGCCGCCTGGACGATGCGCTTGCGGCGTTGGTGCTGGCTGCGGGTGCGGACGCTGCGACCGCCCGCCGCGGCGCGGCCCTCGGCGGCCCCCTCGGTGTCGCTGGGGGGCGCGGAGAATGACCCGGGCGAGGTACGCATAAGAACACGTTATCTGATTTCTCGGCAACGCGGCTTGTTACTCGCGAGTCACAAACGGGCCGTATCGGCCCATGTCTACGGCGTTACAGGACTATGTCGGAACATTGCCAAGAGGGCCGGTACTGGACAGATATTAGAATCTGTTCTAGTTTGCCATTCGGCTTACCTAGCGCTTGCTGGAGGCTCGATGATCGCGCAGACGCTGGCCGCCCTGCTCCTCGACCGGGCGCAGGACAACCGACCTGGGCTGATGTTCGAGGGCGAGGTGTGGTCGTGGCGCGAGCACGTCGCCCGCTGCCGGGCGGCGGGGGCCTGGCTGAGCGGGCGCGGCACGGGTCTGCACGTGGGCGTGCTGGCGGAGAACGTCCCGGAGTTGCTGCTCGTGCTCGGCGGGGCGGCGCTGGACGGGCACGTGCTGGTCGCGCTGAACCCGACGCGCCCGGCCGGGGAACTGGTCCGCGACGCCCGCGCCACCGACGTGGACCTCCTGCTCTGGGACGCCCCCTTCGCGGCCACCGCCGCGTCGGTCGCCGAGGCGCTGGGCGTGGAGAGCATGCCGCTGTCCATGGTGTCCTCGCTGGGGGAGGACGGCGGGCGGGCCGGTGCGGCCGCGCCCGGCGACCTGGTGATGCTGATCTTCACGTCGGGGACCTCGGGCCGGCCCAGGGCCGTCCGGATCACGCAGCGCAAGCTGGCGCTGCCGGGGCTGAGCCTGGCCGCGCTGCTCACGCCCGCGGACGTCGTCTACTGCTCGATGCCGCTGTTCCACTCGGGAGCGCTGATGGCCGCCTACGCTCCGGCCGTGGCCTCGGGGGCGGCGCTGGCCGTGCGCAGGCGGTTCTCGGCCTCCGGCCTGCTGCCGGACGTACGGCGGCACGGCTGCACCTACCTGCACTACGTCGGCAAGGCGCTCTCCTACGTCCTGGCCACCCCCGAACGCCCGGACGACGCCGACAACCCCCTCAGGATCGCCTTCGGCAACGAGGGCAGCGCGGTCGCGACCAGACGGTTCGGCGAGCGGTTCGGCTGCCGGGTGATCGACGCGTTCGGCTCCACCGAGACGGCCATCTCCTTCAGCCCCGACCCCGGCGCCCCGCCCGGCAGCCTGGGCAGGCTGGGCGCGGGCGTGCAGATCCTCGACCCCGCCACCGGCCGCCCGTGCCCGCCCGCCCGCATCGAGGGCGGCCGCCTGCTCAACCCGGACGAGGCCGTCGGCGAGCTGGTCAACACCGCCGGCCCCGGCCTGTTCGAGGGCTACTACAACGACCCGGACGCCGACGCCGAACGCGTCAGGAACGGCGCGTTCTGGTCCGGCGACCTGGCCTACGCCGACCCCGCCGGCCACGTCTTCTTCGCCGGACGCGGCACCGAACGCCTGCGCGTGGACGGCGAGAACCTGGCCGTCGCCCCCGTGGAGGCCGCCCTGCGGGAGTTCGGCGGCGTGGTGGAGGCGGCCGTCTACCCGGTGCCGGACGCGGCGGCCGGCGACCAGGTGATGGCGGCGCTGGTCCTGGACGTCCCCTTCGACGCGGAGGCGTTCGCGGCGTTCCTGGCCGGGCGCACCGACCTGGGCCCCAAGTCCTTACCCCGCTATATCCGGATTTGTCGAGAACTTCCGCTGACCCCCTCCCACAAGGTCATCAAGCGGATCCTGGCCAAGGAGGCGTGGCGGACCGGCGACCCCGTCTGGTGGCGCTCGCCGTCCGGATTGCGCCCCCTGACCGGCGTGGACGTCAAGGCGATCGAGGACGAGTTCGTCGAGCACGGCAGGCACCACCTCTTGGAGAGCTGATGGATTTCAATCTGGACGAGACCCAGCAGGACCTGAAGAAGCTGACCGCCGAAGTCCTGGCCAAGCAAGGAGAGGGCGGCCCCGCGGCCGAGCAGGGTGAAGGCGGCCCGGTGGCCGGGCAGCGGGAGGGCGGTTCGGCGGCCGAGGACGGGCTGTGGCGGGCCGGGCTCATGGGCGTGTGCGCGGCCGAGGAGGCGGGCGGCGCCGGGCTCGGCCCGGTCGAGATGGCCGTGGTGCTGCGCGAGGTGGGCGCGCGGGCGGCGGCCGTGCCGGCGTTGCCCGTCCTGGTGAGCACGCTGGCCCTGGCCCGGCACGGCAGCCCGGACCAGCGACGGCGGGTCACGCGCGGCACCCTGGCCCGGCGCGAGCCCGGCCGGGCGCCGGCCGATCCGCCCGCCACGGCCGCCCGGCGCGAGGGCGACGGCTGGTCGCTGACCGGGCGCAAGGTCGCGGTGCCCTACCCGGCGGACGACGTCCTGGTCACCGCGGACGAGGGGCTGTTCCTGGTGGCCTCGCCGCCCGCGAGCCCCGAGTTCACCTCGACCGGCGAACCGGCCGCCACGGTCGTGCTGGACGGCACGCCCGCCGAGGCGGTGGCCGGCCCCGAGGCGGCCGCCGACGCCGGACGCCTGTTCACCGTGGCCGTCGCCGCGCAGGCGAGCGGCGTCCTGGCCGGGGCGCTCGACCTGACCACCGCCTACATCAGGACGAGACGGCAGTTCGGCCGGGCGCTGGCCGAGTTCCAGGCCGTGACCATGCAGATCGCCGACGTCTACATCGCCGGACGGGCCCTCGACGTGGCCATGTGGTCAGCGGCGTGGCGGCTGGCCGAGGGCCTGCCCGCCGACGAGGACGTGGCGCTGGCCGCGTTCCACGTCTGCGAGGCCGTCAAGGCGCTCTACACCTGCCAGCACCTGCACGGCGGCCTCGGGCTCGACGTCACCTACCCGCTGCACCGCCACTTCGCGCAGGCCAAGCACCTGTCCCACCTGCTCGGCGGCGCCGACGCCCAGCTCGACCTGATCGGAGCCCTCGTCTGATGCTGATCGACCTGACCCGGGAGCAGCGCGCGCTCCGCGACGAGCTGCGCGAGTACTTCCGCGGCTGCCTGACCGCCGAGGACCGCGCGAAGATCGCCGACGACCCGTTCGGCGAGGCGTACATGGAGCACTGCCGCCGGCTCGGCCGCGACGGCAAGCTCGGGCTGGGCTGGCCCAAGGAGTACGGCGGAGGCGGGTACGGCCCCCTGGAGCAGCAGATCTTCGCCAACGAAATCGCCCGCGCCGGCGTGCCGTACCCCATCATCACCGTGCAGACGGTGGGCCCGACCCTGATGCAGTACGGCACCCAGGAGCAGAAGGACCGGTTCCTGCCGCGCATCCTGGCCGGCGAGTGCCACTTCGCGATCGGCTACAGCGAGCCCGAGGCCGGCACCGACCTGGCCTCCCTGCGCACCACGGCGGTGCTGGACGGCGACCACTACGTCGTCAACGGCCAGAAGATCTTCACCAGCGGCGCGCACTACGCCCAGTACATCTGGCTGGCCGCCCGGACGAACCCCGAGGCCAAGAAGCACAAGGGCATCACGATGATGATCGCCGCCACCGACGACCCCGGCTTCTCCTGGACGCCGATCGTCACCATGGACGGCCGCCACCACACGAACTCCACCTACTACTCCGACGTGCGCGTCCCGGTGGACATGGTGGTGGGCGAGGTGGACCGGGGCTGGGACCTGATCGTCAACCAGCTCAACCACGAACGCGTCACCCTCGGCCCGGCCGGCAACCTCGGCCAGACCTACGACCGCTTCCTGGCCTGGGCCAGGCACGCAGGGCTGACCGACCATCCGGACGTACGCCGCGCCCTCGCCCGCGTGTGGGCCGCCTTCCGTACGAACGAGCTGCTCAACTGGCAGGTGGCGGCGAACATGGACCTCGGCTGGCTGGGCGCGCCTGACGCCTCGGCCACCAAGATCTACGGCTCCGAGCGCATGCAGGAGATCGGCCGGCTGGTCTGCGACGTCGTGTCCCGGTACGGCGACCCCGCCGACCCGGAGACGGCCGAGCTGGCCGAGCGCATGGACCACGGCGTCAAGGGCGCGGTGGTGCTGACGTTCGGCGGCGGGGTCAACGAGGTGCAGCGCGAGCTGATCGCGATGCTCGGCCTGAACCTGCCGAGGCCGCCGCGATGACCGACACGACGACCCCCGCGACGACCGGCGCGACGACCGGCGCGACGACTGACACGACGACCCACGCGATGACCGACGCGGAGCTGCACGAGCTGGCCGGCAAGCAGACGGCGATGGGGGAGCTGCGCGGCGCCCCGGCCGCCGACCCGGTGAACGCGCCCATGATCCGCCACTGGCTGGCGGCCATGGGCGACGCCAACCCGCGCTACCTGGAGGAAGGCGTGGCGCCGCCCGCGATGGCCCAGGTGTGGACCATGCAGGGGCCGGGTTCGCAGGCCAAGGACCGCTCGCCGGTGGACGACCTGCTGGCCGCGCTCGACGCCGCGGGCTTCACCGGGGTCGTCGCGACCAACTGCGAGCAGACCTACCACCGGTACGCCAGGATCGGCGAGCTGCTGACCCCCGCCACCCGCTTCACGTCGCTGGCCGGGCCGAAGCGCACCGCCCTGGGCGAGGGCTACTTCGCCACCTGGAACGTCACCTGGTACGGCGACGACGATCAGCCGGTCGCCGAGATGCTCTTCCGGGTGCTGAAGTTCCGCCCGAAGGCGCCCGCCCCGCGCGAGCGGGAGCCGTACCCGCTGCGGCCGGCGGTCAACGCGGACACCGCGTTCTTCTGGGAGGGGGCGCGGCGCGGCGAGCTGCGCGTCCAGAGCTGCGCGGACTGCGGGGAGCTGCGCCATCCGCCCGGTCCGATGTGCCCGAACTGCCGCTCGGGGAACCGGTCGCACGTCGTCGTGAGCGGCCGCGGCACCCTCTACAGCTACGTCGTCCACCACCATCCGCCGGTGCCGGGGCGCGAGGTCCCGTTCGTGGTGGGCGTGGTGGAACTGCCGGAAGGAGTACGGATCGTGGGCAACGTCGTGGACTGCCCGGTCGAGAAGGTGGACGTCGGGATGGCCCTGCGGGTGACGTACCGGTCGATGGACGACGAGCTCGTCCTGCCGATGTGGACGCCGGAGGAGCCGTGACCCCCGCCGCCGGAACGGCCCTGCCCGAGCTGGAGGTGGACCTGACGCCCACGACGGTGATCGCCACCGCCCTGGCCACCAGGGACTTCACCCCCGTGCACCACGACACCGCCAAGGCCCGCGCCCAGGGCTCGAAGGACATCTTCCTCAACATCCTCACCACCATGGGCCTGGTGGAACGCTACGTCACCGACTGGACAGGCCCGGAGGCGGTCATCACCGGCATCAACGTCAAACTGGGCGTCCCGGCGTACGCGGGGGACCGGCTGAGGTTCAGCGGCGTGATCGTCGAGCGCGACGGCGATCGGTACACCGCGCAGGTGCGCGGCAGGGTGAGCCTGGGCGACCACGCCACCGGCACCGTCACCTTCGTCCTGCCCGGGAGCGCGGGATGACCGGCGGGCGGGCCGCGATCGCGGGCATCGGGGCCACCGAGTTCAGCAAGGACTCCGGCCGGTCGGAGCTGCGGCTGGCGGCCGAGGCCGTGCTCGCCGCCCTGGACGACGCCGGGGTGCCGCCGTCCGACGTGGACGGCATGGTCACCTACACCCAGGACTCCAACCAGGAGATCGCCGTCGCCCGGGAGACCGGCGTCGGCGACCTCACCTTCTTCTCCCGCGTCGAGTACGGCGGCGGCGCGGCCTGCGGCACGGTCGCGCACGCGGCGATGGCCGTGGCCACCGGCATGGCCAGGACGGTGGTCTGCTACCGCGCCTTCAACGAGCGCTCGGGCCGCCGCTTCGGCCAGCCGAACGCCCGGCTGAGCGGGGAGCCCACCTCCCAGGGCCTGGAGATGAGCTGGCACGTGCCGTACGGGCTGATGACCCCGGCCGCGTGGGTCGCCATGTTCGCGCGGCGGTACATGCACGAGTTCGGGGCGACGTCGGAGGACTTCGGGCGGGTCGCGGTGGCCATGCGCAGGCACGCCGCCACCAACCCGGCCGCCTGGTTCCACGGGCGGCCGATCACGCTGGCGGAGCACCAGGCGTCCCGGTGGATCGTGGAGCCGCTGCACCTGCTCGACTGCTGCCAGGAGAGCGACGGCGCGGTGGCCCTGGTCGTGACGTCCGCCGAACGCGCCCACGACCTGCGCAGGTCGCCCGCGGTGATCACAGCGGCGGCGCAGGGGGCGGGCGCGGGCCAGATGATGATGACGAGCTACTACCGGGACGACATGAGCGGCCTGCCGGAGATGTCCGTCGTCGGCCGGCAACTGTGGAAGATGTCCGGGCTGTCCCCGGCGGACATCCAGACGGCCATCCTGTACGACCACTTCACCCCGTTCGTCCTGGCCCAGCTGGAGGAGCTGGGCTTCTGCGGACGCGGCGAGGCCCCCGCCTACCTGCGGGACGGCGGCATCGAGCTGGACGGCCGCCTGCCCGTCAACCCGCACGGCGGCCAGCTGGGCGAGGCGTACATCCACGGCATGAACGGCATCGCCGAGGCCGTCCGGCAGATCAGGGGGACGGCCGCCAACCAGGTGGCCGGGGTGCGGAACGTCCTGGTCACGGCGGGGACCGGGGTGCCGACGAGCGGCCTGATCCTGTCGGCGTCGTGACGATTAGTTAAATAAAGGACACCCAGGGTAATTCTCACTGCATGAGCGGATTCTGGGGGATCCTGGCACAGCCGGAGTTGAAGATCGACTGGGCCAGGATGCCCACCTACAACACGATCATGGCGGTCGCCGCCGGCGTCGGGTTGCTGCTCGTGGTCTCCTTCGGCCGCCGGCTGCTCAGGGGCGACCCGCTGGAGCACGTGGACGGCTGGGCGCTGGCGTTCGGCGCGGTCGGGACGATCCTGGCGGTCACCGGGTTGCACATGACGCTCACCTGGCCGCTGGCCGGGCAGGGCTTCCCGTTCGACAACATCATCTTCGGGGAGCCCTCGCTGGCGTTCGGCGTGCTGCTGCTCGCCGCCGCGCTCTACCTGTGGAAACGCTGGGGCCTGATCACCGTGGCGCCCGACCGGCGCAAGCTGGTGGCGCGCACGGCCGGGCCGATCTCGCTGTTCGTCTTCGCCATGGGGCTGGCCTGCTTCGGCATCGCGGCGGCGGGGTGGACGTACACGCTGTTCGCCGCGCCGCCGCAGGAGCCGATCTCGGGGGCCTTCGCCGGCCAGCCGCTGCTGGAGGCCACCTTCATCTCCGGCCTGTACGTGCTGGTCGGGGTGGGCGCGGTGCTGTTCCCGTTCGCGCTGCGGGCCAGGGGCGGCCCGGTCACGACCGTGACCGGGGTGTGCTGGGGGCTCGCCGGGGCGGCGTTCCTGCTGTTCGGCGCGCTGAACTACTTCACCCACATCGGGCTGATCGTCAACACCATGTAGGCGCTCACGGGCCCATGAACATCGGCACGGAGAAGAACACGATCATCGCGATGGCCACGCAGATCAGGAACCCGATCAACTCCCAGGCCCAGTCGTAGTGCCGCTCCCTGCGACGCTTGAGCGCCTTCTTCTTCCTGGCCGCGGCCTTCTTCTTGCCCGCCGGCTGCTTGCGGCCGCCGGTTTTGGCGCCGCCTCTCCCCGGCGAGCGGGCCGGTTCTGCGCCGGGCTTGCGGCGGGAGGGTTCCTGGAGGTCGCGCGCGGGGTCCGGGTAGCGCGCCCGGTCGGCCTCCAGCTCGCGGGCGAGCTCGAAGGCGAAGTCCGCCGCGCGGCTGCGCCCGGACCCTGCCGCATCGGACCGAGCCGCATCGGACCGAGCCGCCTCCGACAGAGCCGCCTCCGACAGAGCCGGGTCGGACAGGGCCGAGGCGGGCGGGACCGGGTCCGACAGAGCCGGGGCGGAGGAGGCCGGGGCGGATGAGGTCGGGGCGTGGCGTGGCTCGGGGGCGGGCATGCGGTAGACCGGTTCGGCGGCGGCCCGGGACCTCGGGGTGAACAGCGGCGCCGCCTCCTTGGCCGGCTGCTCCGCCGCCAGGGGACGCCGGGGAGCGGGCGCCGGCTCCCGATGCGCCGGGACGTCCCTGATCGCGGGCATCTCCTGGGTGATGGGCTCGTCGTCCAGCACGTCCGCGGGGATGGGCGCGGCCAGGAAGAAGGGCCGCTCCCCGGCCGGGGGAACGACGGCCCCCGCCGGCCGCCCCTCGGCCGCAGCGGCGGGCGGCGCGGTGAAGTCGCCCGTGCTGAACGGCCGTACGGACTCAGGCTGCGGGGGCTCGGAGGGCTGCGGGGGCGCGGAGGGCTGCGGGGGAGCGAGGGGCTGCGGCGGCTTGGGCAGGAACGGTCGTACGGCCGCCGCCCGCGCGGCCGGGTCCCGCAGCGGCCCCATCGAGTCCAGCGCCCCGAGCGGGTCGCGCAGCTTGGGCATCGGCGCGGTCGTCGCCTCGTGCACGGACGGCCGTCCGGCGGGCGGCGGCGTGAGCAGGTCCGCCGGGAAGATCCCGGTGCTGGTCGCCGGGTCGGCCTCGGCGAGCGGCAGCGGCCACTGCGGCGGCGCGGGCCAGAGCGGCTTGACGAACAGTGGCGCGGGCTCGGCCGGCACCGACCCCGCGACGTGCACCCGCAGGACCGCGGGCGGCTCCGGCCAGGGCAGACGTCCCAGGACGTCCCACAGCGGCGCGACCGCGAGCGCGCCGTACACGTCGGCGACCGGCTTCGGCACCCGCCCGCCGGCCAGCGCGGTCAGGGCCATGTCCAGGACCTCGCGGAACCGGTGGCCCGCGCCGAAGGCGAGCTCGTCGGCGGTGTCGGGGGCGACGTCGAGCACCCGGGCCAGCTCGGCCCGGCTCAGCCCGCACACCGCGCACAGCACCAGCACCTCGCGCTGCTGCGGGCGAAGCTCGCGCAGCACGCGCTCCACCAGCGCCGAGGCGGGGTCGATGAGCGGGTCCACGACGGGCGGGGCGTAGACGACGTCCCGCCGGTGGATCTGGCGGCGGGCGTAGGCGTACAGGGCGGCACGGGGCGGGGCGACGTCGGGGACGCCGGACAGCACGGACGCCAGGACGTCGGACGCGGTGCCCGGGTCGCCGAGCTGGTCGGCGCAGTACGCGAACAGCCCGGCGGCATGGCGGTCGTAGAGCTCTGCGATCAGTTCTGTGCGGGGGCGCTGACCGGTGAGCGGCTGGGACACGGGGCCGATCCTCTTGCTAAATGTGCGGACGCTGAGGTGAGGGGTACGCGTCTGGAGTTTGTGGAGGTAATCATGCCAACTCACGCAGGCCCGGCGCACCACTTGATCGGAAATTCCGGTAAATCTCCCTGGTCAGTGAAACGTTTAAGCCGATCCCCATGGGGACACAGGGGTGAGGGTCGCCGTAGTCTTGTGGGCCACCGAGATCATGCGGCGGTCGTGGCAGGGGGGCCGCGGCCCTGCCATCGAGCGAGAGGTCACGCGTGATCACATTCGACGCTGTCACCAAACGCTATCCAGACGGCACCACCGCCGTGGACGCCCTCTCCCTTGAGGCGCCCACCGGCGAGATCACCGTGCTGGTGGGCCCCTCGGGCTGCGGGAAGACGACGTCCCTCCGGATGATCAATCGCATGATCGACGCTTCCGAGGGACAGATCCTCCTCGACGGGGTGCCCGTGAGCGGCATCGACCCGCCCACGCTGCGCCGCGGCATCGGGTACGTCATCCAGCAGGCCGGCCTCTTCCCGCACCGGAAGATCGTCGACAACATCGCGACGGTCCCGTACCTGCTGGGCTGGGACAAGAAAAAGGCCCGCGCGCGGGCCATGGAGCTGCTCGAACGCGTCGGCCTGGACCCGGCCTTCGCCGGCCGTTATCCCTTCCAGCTCTCCGGCGGGCAGCAGCAGCGCGTGGGCGTGGCCAGGGCGCTGGCCGCCGATCCGCCCGTGCTGCTCATGGACGAGCCGTTCAGCGCGGTCGACCCGATCGTCCGCACCAGCCTCCAGGACGAGCTGCTGCGGCTGCAGGCGGAGCTGAACAAGACCATCGTGTTCGTCACCCACGACATCGACGAGGCGATCAAGCTCGGCGACCGGGTGGCCGTGCTGCGCGTGGGCGGGCGGCTGGCCCAGCTCGCCGACCCCAAGACGCTGCTGTCGGAGCCGGCCGACGACTTCGTCCGCGAGTTCCTGGGCCACGACCGGGGGATCCGGCGGCTGCAGTTCATCTCCACGAAGGGGCTGCGGCTGCGTACCGACCTGACCGTGCGCGAACGGGCTGCGAGCGACGAGCCGTGGCTGCTGGTCGTGACCGACGACAACAGGCCCCTGGGCTGGTTCGCCGGGTCGCGGCCCGACGAGCTGGAGCCGTACGGGACGTTCGTGCTCGGCCGCGACTCCATGCGCTCGGCCCTGGACGCCGCGCTGCTGTCGCCCTCCGGCTGCTCGGTCGCCGTGGACGAGGACGGCAGGGTCGTCGGCGTGGCGACCAGGGAGGCCCTGGACGAGGCGCTGGCGGAGGCCGCCGATGCGTGAGGGTCCGCCCAGCATCTGGGAGTGGATCGCGCGCAACTGGGACACCGGCCGCGCCGACAGCATCAGGAACCTGCTGACCGACCACCTGACCATGTCCCTGGTGCCGATCCTGGCCGCGCTGGTGCTGGCGCTGCCGCTCGGGCTGGCCTGCGTGCGCTGGCGGTGGCTCTACCAGCCCACCTCGGGCCTGATGAACGTCGTCTACGCGCTGCCGTCGCTGCCGGTGTTCATGTTGCTGATCTCGGTGACCGGGCTGTCGCAGACCACCGTGATCATCCCGCTGACCTTCTACGGCATGGCCGTGCTCATCCCGGCCGTGGTCGACGGGCTGAACTCGGTGCCCGACCACGTGCGCCAGTCGGCCGTCGCGATGGGCTTCACGCCCATGCGCCGCCTGCTGCAGGTCGAGCTGCCCATCGCCACGCCGGTGGTGCTGGCCGGGCTGCGCGTGGTCGCGGTCTCCAGCATCAGCCTGGTCAGCGTGGGCGCGCTGATCGGCCAGGGCGGGCTCGGCGGGCTGTTCACCCGGGCCTACCAGAACCCGTTCATGCCGCCGGTGGTCACCGGCATCGTGCTGATCGTCGCGCTGGCGCTGGTCGCCGACGGCCTGCTGGTCCTGGCCCAGCGCCTGCTCACCCCCTGGGTGCGCGCGCGGAAGGGGACGTCGTGAGCTGGTTGAGCTCGTTCTTCGGCTGGCTGGCCGACTTCTTCGGCACCGGGGCGAACTGGGCCGGCCCCGACGGCATCCCGGCCCGGCTGCTGGAGCACCTGGAGTTCTCGGCCCTGGCGCTGGTGCTGGCGATGCTGATCGCGGTGCCGCTGGGGCTGGCCATCGGTCACACCGGCAGGGGCGAGGTCGTGGTCGTCATCTCGGCGAACCTGGCCAGGGCGCTGCCCACGCTCGGCCTGCTGGTGCTGTTCGTGCTGCTGCTCGGCACGTCCTCGATCTGGCCGGTGATCATCCCGCTGGTGCTGCTGTCGGTGCCGCCGATCCTGGTCAACACCTACGAGGGCATCAAGGGCGTCGATCCGGAGCTGCGCGACGCGGCGTACGGGATGGGGCTGCGCGGCGGGCAGGTGCTCGGCCGGGTGCTGGTCCCGGTGGCGCTGCCGCTGATCCTGCTCGGGCTCAGGCTGTCGGCGATCCAGGTGGTCTCCACCACGACGGTCGCGGCGTACACGGGGCTCGGCGGGCTCGGCCGGTTCGTGATCGACGGTTTCGCCACCAAGGATTATGCGAGCGTTGTGGGGGGTTCAGTACTGATTGTGCTGTTCGCGCTTGTCGTGCAGATCGTGTTCGCCCTCATCCAGAGGGTGACCGTTTCGCCGGGGGTGAGCCAGAGACTGAAGGTTCGATAGTCTCCGGTATTACCTGCCGCTTTAGAAGGGAAATTCAGAGATGAGACGCATGATCGGCACCGCGGCGGTGCTCGTGTCGGCGACGCTGGCGCTGGCCGCCTGCGGTGGCGGGAGCGGCGGTGGGGGCAACCCGCTCGACACCACGAGCGCGGCGCCCAGCGGGTCGGCCGCGGCGGCCGGGGGCAAGGCCGTCATCGGCTCCTTCGACTTCGACGAGAGCGTGCTGCTCGCGTCGATCTACGCCCAGGCCCTTGAGGCCAAGGGCGTGCAGGTCGAGGAGAAGCCGCGCATCGGCAGCCGCGAGGCGGTCTACGACCAGGTCAAGAACGGCGGCCTGACCATCGTTCCGGAGTACAACGGCAACCTGCTGGCCTTCGTCGACCTGAAGAACACCGCCTCGACGACCGACGAGGTCAACGCCGCGCTGAAGGAGAAGCTCCCGGCCGAGCTCGAAGTGCTCGACTCCTCGCCCGCCGAGGACAAGGACAGCCTCTCGGTCACCAAGGACACCCAGACCAAGCAGTCGCTGAACACCATCGAGGACCTGGCCAAGGTCTCCAAGAACATGGTCGTCGGCGGCCCGCCCGAGTTCAAGAAGCGGTGGGAGGCGCGCTTCAAGGAGGTCTACGGGCTGGAGTTCAAGCAGTGGGAGCCGAAGGGCCCGGCCACGGCCGACGCCCTGAAGGACGGCTCGATCCAGGTCGGCAACGTGTTCACCACGGACCCCAAGATGCTGGCCAACAACCTGGTGCCGCTCCAGGACACCAAGAACATCTTCCCCGCCCAGAACGTCACGCCGCTGCTGTTCAAGGCCGGCGCGAACGACACGATCCGCACCACGCTCAACGGCATCTCGGCCAAGCTGAGCACCCAGTCCCTGCTCGACATGATGCAGAAGATCTCCGTCAACAAGGACGAGCCCGCCACGGTGGCCAAGGAATGGCTGACCTCCAACGGCCTCGCCTGACGCCCGCGGCGGGGGCCTCCGGCCGGAGGTCTCCGCTGTGAGCGAGTTCACGGAGGCGATGGCGCAACTGGCCGCGGGCGTCGCGGTGATCACCGTCCGGGACGGGCGTGACGATCTGGGCGTGACCGTGTCGGCGCTGATGTCCGTCTCGGCCGAGCCGCCGCTCGTGCTGATCAGCCTGGCCTCCCGCGGCTACCTCTGCGAGGTGCTGCTCCGGCAGGACCGGTGGGCGGCCTCGCTGCTGTCCTCCGGCCAGGCCGCGATCGCCAGCCGCTTCGCCACCGCCGGCCGTCCCAGCGCCCGCCTGCTGCTGGCGGGCACCCCCCACCACCGGGGGGCGCAGACCGAGGCGCTGGTGGTCGAGGGCGGTGTGGCGGCGCTGGAGGCCGAGACGACCCAGGTCGTCCCGGCCGGCGACCACACGCTCTTCGTCGCCCAGGTGCTCGCCGTCCCCTATGTCACCCCCGCGCTCCAGCCGCTGGTACGGCTGCGCGCCCGCTACCGGCCGATGGGATGCTGAATGCGCAGTTTCCTCTTCCTCCTGGGCGGCAACCGCCGTGACGGCAACACCGAGACCCTGGCCAGGCACGCCGCCGCCGCGCTCCCGCCGGACGTCGGGCAACGCTGGCTGCGCCTCGACGACCACCCGCTGCCGCCCTTCCAGGACATCCGCCACACCGGCGACGGCCTCTACCCCGTGCCCGAGGGCGCGGCGAAACTGCTCGCCGACGCCACCCTCGACGCCACCGACCTGGTGATCGTCTCCCCGCTCTACTGGTACAGCGTCTCGGCCACCACCAAGCTCTACCTGGACCACTGGTCGGCCTGGATGCGCGTCCCCGGTTACGACTTCAAAGCGCGCATGGCGGGCAAGACCGTCTGGGCGGTCACCACGATCAGCGAGGAGGACGAGTCGGTGGCCGATCCGCTGATCGGCACGCTGCGGCTGTCGGCCGAGTACTTCGGGTCGTGGGGCGGCGCGCTCGTCGGCTACGCCAACCGCCCCGGCGACATCCTGCGCGACACCGGCGCCCTGGAGCGGGCCGCGGCCTTCTTCGGCCCCGGCGCCGCTCGTCGTGCCAGCCGGGCGTCGGACCCCGCACCGGGCTGAAGGCCGGCCTGATCCGGGTGACGGCCTTGCCGGCACGGGCGAGCGTGCAAGATCGAACTACCTGATGATGTACCAACCGGGCAGAGAGAGCGGACCGGCGGCGGGCAGGCCCAGCTCGGCCGACAGGCGGGCCAGCGGCCCCCAGGCGTCGAGCCGCATCCTGGCCAGCGCGGCGGACTTGTCCTCGCTGGACTCCGGGCCCCGCAGGCGCTCCAGCGGGTTGAGCCTGGGGTAGACGCGCACGGGGGCGTCGTCGGCCAGCCGGGCGCGCTCGCGGGCCAGGGCGAGGGCGTGCTCCAGGCCGCCCAGCTCGTCGACCAGGCCGTTGGCGTGGGCGTCCGCGCCGGTCCAGACCCGGCCTCTGGCCAGCTCATGGGCGCGCTCACGGGTCAGGCCGCGGCTCTCGGCGACCTTGCCCACGAAGTCGTCGTAGATGCGGTCGAGCCAGCCGTTCACCCGGTCCCACTGCTCGGGGGAGAAGCCGCGGGCGGTGGAGAACATGCCGGCGTTCACCCCGTCGGCGACCAGTTCAGTATTTATCCCGATTTTTTGGAGCAAGTCAGTCATGACGGGCTTGCCGCCATAAACGCCGATCGAGCCGGTCAGGGTGCCGGGCTGGGCCACGATCACGTCGGCGCCCATGGACACGAAGTATCCGCCGGACGCGGCCAGGTCGCCCATGGAGACGATCACCGGCTTCACCCGGCGGGTCAGCGTCACCTCCCGCCACACCGTGTCGGAGGCCACGTACGAGCCGCCGGGGCTGTCCACGCGGAAGACCACGGCCTTGACGTGCTCGTCCCGGCGGGCCGCGCGCAGCGCCGCGCTGATCGTGTCGGAGCCCATCGCGCCGCCCCCGCCGAGCGGGCTGCGTCCGCTGCGGCCGCTCCTGATCTGCCCGCTGCCGTGCACGAGCGCGATGCAGTCGGCCATGGGATGCGGCAGCTTCCGCACCGCCGCGCTCCTGGCGTACCGGGAGACGAACAGCAGGTGGGCCTCGCCGCCCGTGGCCCGTCTGACCTCGTCGTACACCTCGTCGCGGTAGGCGAGGGCGTCCACCAGGCCGGTCTCCTGCGCCTCGGAGGCGGTGAAGGGGCCGCGGTCGATCAGCTCGCGCACCTTGGCGGGGTCGAGCCTGCGGCCCTCGGCGATGCCGTGGACGAGCTGCTCGGCGACCGACTCCACGATGCGGGTCATCGACTCGCGGTGGGGCTCGGTCATGTGGTCCTGGGTGAAGGTGTTGACCGCGGTCTTGTACTCGTGCCGCTGCCCGGCCTCGACCGCCACGCCCAGCTTGGTCAGCGCGCCCTTGAGGAACCGCTGCTCCATCGCCACCCCCGTGAGCCCGACGTCGCCGCTGGGCTGGAGGTAGACCCGCTCGAACGCGGTGGCCAGGTAGTAGGGCACCGTGCCGCCGCTGAACTCGCCGAACGTCTCGGCGTAGGCCACGGTCAGCTTGCCGGAGGCGCGGAAGCGGGTGACGGCCTCGCGCAGCTCCTGGACCATGGCCAGGCCCATGGGGTTGCCGCCGAGCTTGACCACCAGCGCCTTGACCCGGGAGTCCCGGGCGGCCCGCCGGAGGCCGGACAGCACGTCCGACAGACGGGTCTTGCGCATGGACAACACCGCGGCGACCGGGTCGGACGGCGGTCCTTCCGTGAGGCCCTCGGTGAGATCGAGCTCCAGGACCAGCGGGCCGGTGCGCCGCTGGCGAAGCTTGTCGACGGTTTCGAAGATCGCCCTGCCTGCGTCCATATAGCCACCCTAAGCGACACATTTCGTGTCGGGCCCGGAAGAGCTCCAGGCGGGCGCCCGGGTAGGGGCGTCCGCCTGGAAGCTGGGCCGAGGCCGGGTCAGCGGCGGTTGTGCAGGGCGGCGTAGACGTTGATGCGGGGGGTGGTGACCTGGGTGCCCGCGCTGGCGTACGCGATGGGCTTGCCGGTGCGCTTCAGGGCGTCGAGGAGCTGGTCGGGGGTGGCGTGCGCGCGCTTCTGCCGCAGCAGCGCGAACGAGCCGGTGACGTGCGGGGCGGCCATCGAGGTGCCGTTCAGCGTGGCGTAGGCGTTGCCGCTGATGGCGGCGGTGATCGAGACGCCGGGCGCGAACAGGTCGAGCAGGGCGCCCCGGTTGGAGAAGGAGGCCACGGCGTCCTGCTTGTCGGTGGCGCCCACGGTCACGACGTTGGAGACGCAGGCGGGCCAGGAGACGGCGGCGTCGAAGCCGTTGTTGCCCGCGGCCACGACGGTGGCCACGCCCTTGGCCTGGAGCTGGTCCACCTCGGCCTTGAAGTCGGCGCCGTCGCCCTCGTCGCAGGAGGTGTCGTACTTGCCGCCGCCCAGGCTCAGGTTGACCGCGGCGATGTCGTACTGGTCGGCCAGCACGTTCGCGTACGCCATGCCGGTCAGGACGGAGGAGTCGTAGGCGAGCACGCAGGACGCCGCGGCGCCGCAGTAGGGGGAGTTGTCGAAGCGGCTGAAGACCTGGATCGCGATGATCTTGGCCTTGGGGGCGACGCCGGGGTTCGGGAACTCCTTGGTGGCCTGGCCCGCGGTGATGCCCGCGACGTGGGTGCCGTGGTAGCACAGGCCGTACTCGGGCCGGGGGGCGTTGCGCAGGCACGCCTCGGTCTCGGAGCTGGCCGCGCCGTCGCCGATCTGGAACTGGCTGCCGTTGGGGCACAGCGGCGTCGAGCCGTCGGCCGGGTCGGTGGCGGAGAAGCACGCCTGCGCCGCGATGCGGCGGCCGAAGGCCGGGTGGTCGTTGTCGATGCCGGAGTCGATGATCGCGACGGCGGTGCCCTTGCCGGTGAAGCCCTGCCGGTGCGCCCGGTCGGCGCCGATCAGCGGCACGCTCTGCGCCAGCGAGGGCTCGTTGAGCCGGTCCTTGCGGATCGAGACGACGTCCGCCTGCTCGGCGACCTTCTCCAGCTCGGCGCGGGTGCCGCGGTAGACGAAGAAGTCGAGCTTGCCGGCCAGCTCGGCGGGCGGCGTGGCCACGACGTTCCGCCTGTCCTGCCTGACCCCTTCCGCGCCGGCCAGGGCCGACTGCACCTGGGCGGGCTGGCGGACGCGGACGATGACGCGGTGCTCACCCGTCGAGGTGACGGCCGGGTCGATCTTGGACTCGGGGTCGGCCAGGGCGGGGGTGGCGACCAGCGACGCAGCGGTGGCGGCGAGGGTGATCGCACCGGCCAGCAGAGACATGAGTCTCAACTGATCCTCCGGGGGGTCGGGGGGCGTTTGTGTAAAGAAGTGTAGATATTGGACAAGAGATGTCAGAGGGACGCTTGTGTTCTGTTATCGCTTCTTGTCCTGGTACGCGAAAGGGCCGGATCGTCGGGTCCGGCCCTCTCCTTGACGCTGCTCCCAGGCTCAGGGAGTGCTCTGGGCCGTGGCGCCGAACACGTCGATGCGGGCCGTGCGCACCTGGCCGCCGCCGGAGCCGTAGCCGACGCCGCGGCCCGTGGCCTGCAGCCGCTGCAGGTTCTGCGCCACCGTGAAGTCCGGGTGCGCCTGCCGCATCAGCGCGAACGCCCCCGCCACGTGCGGCGCGGCCATCGACGTGCCGCTCTTGTCGGCGTAGGTGTCGTCCGGCACCGACGACCTGATGCCCACGCCGGGCGCGAGCAGGTCGAGCAGCGGGCCGCGGTTGGAGAAGCCGGCCACCGTGTCCCGGTCGTCGGTGGCGCCCACCGCGACGGCGGAGGAGATGCAGGCCGGCGCCGCGACGCCGTCGGGGAAGCCGTTGTTGCCGGCCGCGACCACGGGCGCGACCCCGAGGGAGATCAGCGTGTCGAAGTCCGGCTTGAGACCCGCGGCGCTCGGGTCGGAGTCGCAGTTCTCCCGGTACGGCCCGCCGCCGCCCAGGCTCAGGTTCGCCGCGGCGACGTGCTGGGCCGCGGCCACCCGCGCGACGTACTCCAGCGCCAGCTTCTGGTCGGAGGTGTAGCTGAGGAAGCAGGGCGCCTGGGTGCCGATGACCGCGCACGTCATCGCGCTGTCGATGCGGCTGAACACCTGGATCGGCAGGATGCCCGCGGCGGGCGCGACGCCGTTGGAGGGCGCGCCGGTCGTCATCCGGCCCGCGGCGATGCCCGCGACGTGCGTGCCGTGCGAGCAGGCGTTGACCCCGTTCACGACGCACTGGGCGGTCTCGGCGTCCGCGGACCCCGGGCCGGTCTGGCTCGGCTGGTTGTTCGGGCAGAGCGAGACCGAGCCGTCGCTGGCGTCGGAGGAGGAGAAGCACGCCTCGTCCACGATCCGGCCGGCGAAGAAGGGGTGGTCGCGGTCGATGCCCGTGTCCAGGACGGCCACCGTGAAGCCCCGGCCCGTCCAGCCGGCCGCGTTGGCCCGGTCGGAGCCGATGATCCGGGTGCTCGTGTCCAGGACGGCCGGGCGCAGCTCATCCTTGTAGACCGCCTGGACGCGGTCGTCCTTCCTGAGCTGGGCCAGCGTCTTGCCGTCCAGCTCGGCGACGAAGAAGTGGGACGACTGCGCCCCCTCCAGCACCCGGCTGCCCTCGGAGGCCTGTTCGAGGTCCTTGGCCACGGCCTGCACGTTCTGCCCCGGCTTGAGCTGGATGATCGACCGGACCTTGCTCTTGGCCTGGACCTCCGCGACGAGGGCGGGGCTGATGACCGGGTCGCCGGTGTCGCGCGCGTCGGCGCTCAGCGGTGGCGCCGCGCAGAGCACGGCGGATGTCGTGGCCAGCGCGGCAGCGCCGGCGAGCAGGGACCGTAGCCTCACTGAGTCCTCCGAGGGTCAGACCGTCCGGTGTGAGGTGTCCATCCCCTGGTGTGACAAGTGTGATGTCGGTGACCCATGGGAAAGCAGTGAACGCTGAGCTGCTTTTTGCCTTGTGACGGGAAAGACGAAAAGGGCCGGTCGGAGACGACCGGCCCCTCTCAGCGAGGCTGCTTCGGAGCGAAGCGAGGCTGCTTCAGAGCGACTTGAGCACGTTCTTCGTCGCCTTCTTCAGGGCCGCCTTCGACGCCGCGCCGCTCAGCCGCACCTTCTCGGCGGCGGTCAGCACGGTGGTGCCGTTCCTGCCGTGCGCCCAGTTGAGCCAGGCCGTCAGCAGCGCGCGGTCCAGCTGGTCGCGGGACGTCTTCGTGCCCTTCAGCACCCGGTACGCCTTGCCCAGCGACGACGCCTTGGTCAGCTCGGGGAACACCTTGCTGGCCTTGCCGATCAGCTTCAGGTAGCAGTTCAGCGTGGTGTCGGGGATCGTCCCGCTGCTGCGGTGGATCTCCACGGCCCACTTGCCGGCCGTCAGCCTGGCGCCGGCCGTGCCGCGCGTGCAGACGGCGGCGGCCGACTGGGCGGGGGTCGGCGTGACGGTCACCGTCACCGTGACCGTGGGCAGCGGGACCGGCGTGACCGAGGACGTCGGGGCCGGCGCGGGCTGCCCGTCGTCCGTGGGGTCGGGCTGGGGCGTCGGGCCGCTGCCGTCCGTCGGGTCGGGCTCGGGGCCGCCCGTGGGGCCGGTCGTCGGCTCCTGCGTGATCGGCGGCTGGGTGCCGGTGCCGGCCAGGGCGGCGCCCACGTCCAGGCGGGGGGTGGTGACCTGGGCGCCGTTGGCCTCGTACTGGTAGGGGCGGCCCGTGGTCTTCAGCGTGTTGATCAGGTCGGCGACGGGCGTCTGCGGCGCGGCGGCCTTCATCAGCGCCAGCGCGCCGGCGACGTGCGGCGTCGCCATCGACGTGCCGCTGTGCGTGGCCATCTGGTTGTCCGGCACCGAGGACTGGATGTCCACGCCCGGGGCGAAGAAGTCGACCAGCGAGCCCCGGTTGGAGAAGTCGGCGATGGCGTCGGCGCCGTCGTTCGCGCCGACCGCGACCGCCGAGGAGACGCACGCGGGGTAGGAGGCGCCCTCGAAGAACTCGTTCCCGGCGGCGACCACGGTCGCGATGCCCTTGGCCAGCAGGGCGTCGATCTTCGGCTTGAAGACCGCGCCCTCCTCGGTGGCGTCGCAGTCGGTCTCCGACAACGCGCCGCCCAGGCTCAGGTTCACCGCCGCGACGGGCTCGGTGAGCGTGGCCACGTAGTCCATGGCCAGCCGCAGCGACGACTCGAAGGCCAGCAGGCACGACGACTCGCCCGTGCAGATGTCCTCGTCGTTCACCCGGCTGAACACCTGCACCGCGATGATCCCGGCGCCCGGGGCCACGCCGCCGCTGCCCGCCGCGATGCCGGCGACGTGCGTGCCGTGCTCGCACAGGTTCACGCCGCCGGACAGGCACTTGGCGGTGGTGGCGTCGGCCGCGCCCTCGCCGGTCTGCTGGGGCTGCCCGTTCGGGCACAGCGACTCCACGCCGCTCTCCACGGCCGAGAAGCACGCCTCGCCCACGAGCCTGCCCCCGAAGTACGGGTGGTCGCGGTCGATCCCGGTGTCCAGGACGACGATGTTCTGGCCCGCGCCGGTGAGGTTCTTCTCGTGGGCCTTGTCCGCGCCGATCTGGGTGATGTTGGACCCCACCTCGGCCGGCGCGTACGTCCGGTCGCGGTGGATGGAGGTCACGCGCGGGTCCTCGGCCAGCTTCGCCAGCTCCTCGGCGGTGCCCTCCACCACCATGAACGACTGGCTCTGCGGCTGCAGCAGCACGTCGACGCTCTGGGCCGCCGCCACGCCGGCCACCGGCTCGTGCTGCGCGGCGTCGGTCAGCTCCACGATGGCGCGGGTGGTGTCGCCGTCGAGCGCGAGGCCCTCCTCCAGCTTGCTCTGGGAGGGCGCCGGCGTCGGCGTCGCCGCGGGGTCGTCGGCGAACGCCGGGACGGAGGCGGATAACAGGGCCAGCACGATCGAGCACACGATCAGGGGGCGAAATCGCACGCGTCCTCCGAAGGGGATGATCTCGGAGTTTAGGGCGATTTATCCCGCCAGCACAGAGCCCGGCCCTGTTTCTCATCGAACTTTCAGCGCACGCACCTCAAACGTTCAGCGACCCCGCCGGCCCCGCGGACTCCGAAGCCTCCGTCGGCGCCTCCTTGGTCAGCCACACCGCGCCGAGCGGCGGCACCCGCAACGTCGTGGAGAACGGCAGCCCGTGCCACGGCTCGGCCGCGGCCTCGACCCCGCCCATGTTGCCCACGCCGCTGCCCCAGTAGTCGTAGGCGTCGGTGTTGACGACCTCCGCCCAGTGGCCGCCGTAGGGCAGGCCGAGCCGGTAGCTCTCGTGTGCCCCGCCGCTGAAGTTGACCACGCAGGCCGCCGCCGACCCGTCGGCCGCGTACCGGACGAACGAGAACGTGTTCCCCGACGCGTCGTCGGCGTCGATCCAGCGGAACCCCTCCGGCCGGGCGTCCTGCTCCCACAGCGCCGGGGTCTCCTTGTAGAGCCTGTTGAGGTCGCGGACGAGCCGCTGCACGCCCTTGTGCCCGTCGAACTCCAGCACCCACCAGTCGAGCCCGCGCTCCTCCGACCACTCCGAGCCCTGGCCGAACTCCCCGCCCATGAACAACAACTGCTTGCCCGGATGCGCCCACATGAACGCCAGCAACGCCCTGAGCTGGGCGAACCGCTGCCATTCGTCCCCCGGCATCTTGCCCAGCAGCGAGCCCTTGCCGTGCACCACCTCGTCGTGGGACAGCGGCAGCACGTAGTTCTCGGAATAGGCGTAGATGAGGGAGAACGTCATCTGATGGTGGTGGTACTGGCGGAAGATCGGCTCGCGGCGCAGGTATTCGAGCGTGTCGTGCATCCAGCCCATGTTCCACTTGAACCCGAAGCCGAGCCCGCCCAGGTGCACCGGCCGCGAGACGCCGGGCCAGGCCGTCGACTCCTCGGCGACGGTCGAGATGCCCGGAGCCTCCCGGTAGCAGACCGCGTTCATCTCCTTGAGGAACTCGACCGCGTCGAGGTTCTCCCGGCCGCCGTAGACGTTGGGGGTCCACTCGCCCTCGCGGCGCGAGTAGTCGAGGTAGAGCATCGAGGCGACCGCGTCCACGCGCAGGCCGTCCACGTGGAACTCCTTCAGCCAGTAGAGGGCGTTCGCGACCAGGAAGTTCTTGACCTCCCTGCGGCCGAAGTCGAAGACGTAGGTGCCCCAGTCGGGGTGCTCGCCCCTGGCCGGGTCGGCGTGCTCGTACAGCGGGGTGCCGTCGAAGCGGGCCAGCGCCCACTCGTCCATGGGGAAGTGGGCCGGCACCCAGTCCAGCAGCACGCCGATGCCGCGCTGGTGCATGCGGTCCACGAAGTGCCGGAACTCGTCGGGGGTGCCGAACCTGGCCGTCGGCGCGTAGTAGGACGTCACCTGGTAGCCCCACGAGCCGCCGAACGGGTGCTCGGCCACCGGCAGCAGCTCGACGTGCGTGAACCCCATGTCGGCGGCGTACTCGGAGAGCTGGTCGGCCAGCTCCAGGTAGGACAGCCCCGGCCGCCACGAGCCCAGGTGCACCTCGTAGACGCTCATCGGCCCCAGCTGCGCCGGACGCTCGCGCCGCGCGGCCATCCACTCGTCGTCGGCCCAGGTGTAGGCGGACTCGTCGATCACGGAGGCGGTCATCGGGGGCACCTCGGTGCGCCGGGCCATGGGGTCGGCCTTGTCGCGCCAGAGCCCGTCGGCGCCGAGGATCTGGAACTTGTACCGCTCACCGGCCTCCAGCCCCGGGACGAACAGCTCCCACACGCCCGACCGGCCGAGCGAGCGCATCGGGTAGGCGGTGCCGTCCCAGTGGTTGAAGTCGCCGACGACCCTGATGCCGCGCGCGTTCGGCGCCCAGACGGCGAACGCGGTGCCCCGCACGTCCTGGTGCTCCATCACGCGGGCGCCCAGGACCTCCCACAGCCGCTCGTGCCGCCCCTCGCCGATGAGGTGCAGGTCCACCTCGCCCAGCGTGGGCCAATGCCGGTACGGGTCCCTGACCTCGTACGGCTCGCCACCGGCGTACCGGACGCGCAGGGTGTAGTCGGGCACCTTGTCCAGCCCGGTGACCGTGGCCTCGAACACGCCGTGGGCCTGGTGTCTCATGTCGTGGGCCGTGCCGTCGTCGAGCACCACCTGCACCCGCTCGGCCAGCGGGCGCAGCGCGCGGAACACCACGCCGCCCGAGACCGGGTGTGCTCCGAGCACGGAGTGCGGATCGTGGTGCGCCCCGCCAGCGAGGCGGTCGAGCTCTGTCCTCATGGGCATGCTCCCAACCCTGCCTTATGATGACCGTCCATCTCAGGCACTGCCCGCTTTCACGGCGACAATCACCGAATGTGCAAAATCCCGGGATGATCGCAGAAGTATGCGGGATCGTCATGGATGATCCTTGGCCGTGTCGTGGCCGGACAGACCCCGTACGAGGCGATCAGGCGCCCGCGGTGTCCGCCAGGAGGTCGTCCACCGGCATGCCGGCCCCTTCGGCCAGGCCGGCCGCCAGCGCCGCCGCCCCCAGCGCCGCCGTCACGACCGCCGTGATCCGGTCCACGTCGCCCCGCTCGCCCGCCGGCAGCGGCGCGCCGACGGACGCCCTGAGCGCCGCGGCCTTCCCGAGCAGCCGCGCCGCGTCCGCGTGCCGGCCGCCGAGCGCCCGCGCCCCCGCCAGCCCCTCCAGCCCGAGTGCGGTCGCGCGCGGGTCGCCCACCTTGCGGGCGGCGGCCAGCCCGCGAAGCTGGAACTCCAGCGCGCCCGCCGCGTCGCCGCGCAGCTCGGCCACGAAGCCCAGCTCCGCCAGGATCAGCGCCGCGCCCGGCTCGCCGGAGACGTCCAGCACCCAGTCCAGCCAGCTCAGCAGCAGCCGTTCGGCCTCGTCGAGGCGTCCCTGGCGGCGCGCGCCGAGCGCCAGCCCGATCTCGGCGAACTCCTCGGCCGGACGGTTCGACTGCGACACCGCCAGCCGCCTGGCCCGCTCGTGGTGGTCGTCGGCCGCCGCGTGGTCGCCCCGCAGCATGGCGATCCGGCCCAGGCGGGACAGCGCGTCGGAGACCGAGCTCCACAGGCCCAGCTCCTCGGCCATGCGCAGGCCCTCCGCGCGCAGCGCCGCGGCGCGGTCGTAGTCGCCGGTGATCTCGGCGTGGCTGCCCAGGCACTCCGCCGCCCGCAGCTCGCCCCAGCGGTCGCCGGTCCGCCGGAACAGCGCCAGGCCGCGCTCGCCGTCGCGCCGCATGCCCTCCAGGTCGCCGCGCATCCCCGCCCATCTGGCCCGGACGGTCAGGGTGGCGGCCATGCCCCACTCGTCGTCCAGTTCGGCGAACTCCGACAACGCCGTCTCGATCATTCCGGCGCTGACCGACAGGTCGTCGTACCCGAACAGGGCGAAGCCGACGAACCACCGCGCCATGGCTCGCTCCCTGGCGTCCTCGACCGCCGCGAACAGGCGCGTCACGTCGGGGCCGGGCGGCCGGCCCACCAGCAGCCGCATGCCCGCCAGCCACGCCCTGGCCCGCGGGGCGCCCGGGTCGTCGTCCGCCGCGATCGACAGCGCCGCCTCCAGCGCCCGCTTGCCCTCGCCCAGCCGGCCGCGCAGCACCCAGTACCAGGCCAGGGCGTTCACCAGCCGCAGCGCCTCGGCCGGCGCGCCGAGCCGGACCGCCGTCTCCAGCGCCGCGCGCAGGTTGCCGCCCTCGGCGTCGAGCATGGCGAGCGCGCGCCGCTGCCCGTGCCCCCGCAGGTACGGCTCCGCCCGCTCGGCCAGGCCCGTGTAGTGGCGCACGTGCCGGAGCCGCACCTCCGCCGGCTCGCCGGCCGCCTCCAGCCGCTCCACGCAGTACGCCGCCACCGACTCCAGCAGCCGGAACCGCGGCTCACCGTCGCCCCACGCCCGCACCACCAGCGAGCGGTCCACCAGCCTGGCCACCGCGTCCAGGACGTCCACGCCCGGCTCGGCGCAGACCTCCTCGGCCGCCTCCAGCGTGCACCCGTCGGCGTGCACGGCCAGCCGCCGCAGCACGACGCGCTCGTCCTCGCCCAGCAGCTCCCAGCTCCAGTCGATCATCGCGCGCAACGTCTGCTGCCGCGCGGGCGCGCCGCGCCGGCCGGAGGCGAGCACCCGGAACCGGTCGTCCAGCCGTTCGGCGAGCTGGCGCGGGGTGAGCGTGCGCATCCGGGTCGCGGCCAGCTCCAGGGCCAGCGGGATGCCGTCCAGGCGGGCGCAGATCTCGGCGACGTCGGCGTCCGGCTCGATGCCCGCGCGGGCGGCGAACAGCTCCGCCGCCGCCCGCGGTCCCAGCGGCGGCACGCTCCACAGCGCCTCGCCCTCGATGCCCAGCGACTCCTGGCTGGTGGCCAGGACGCGCAGCCCGGGAGCGGCCCGCAGCAGCCGTCCGGCCAGCGCGGCGACCTGCTCGACGACGTGCTCGCAGTTGTCCAGGACGAGCAGCGTCCGGGTGCCCTCCAGGACGTCGGCCAGCCGGGCGGTCAGGTCCTGCGCCGCGCCGCCCACGTCGTCACGCAGGCCGAGCACCCCCGCGACGGCCTCGGCCACCTCGACCGCCGGCGCCCCGGCGCGCAGCCCCGCCAGCTCCACCAGCCACACCCCGCCGCCGAAGCCGGGCGGGCCGGGGGAGTCGGCCGCGGCGAGCGCGAGGCGGGTCTTGCCGACGCCGCCGGGGCCCGTCAGCGTGACCAGCCGGTTGGCCCGCAGCAGGGCGCGCACCTGCGCCACCGCCTCCTCCCGGCCCACGAGGCCGGTGAGCGGCGCCGGCAGGTTCGTCCGCCGCCGCTCCGGCCCGTCGAGCGCCGGGTCCTGCTCGAGGATCGCCTGGTGCAGCGCGGCCAGCTCGGGACCGGGGTCGAGCCCGAGCTCGTCGGCCAGCCGCGTCCGCAGGTCGGCGTAGCTGGCCAGCGCCTCGCCCTGCCGTCCGGCCCGGTACAGGGCCCGTACGTGCGCGGCCCGCAGCCGCTCGCGGAACGGGTGCTCGGCCACCAGGTCGGCCAGCTCGGCCGCCAGCAGCCCGTGCTCGCCCAGCCCGAGCCGCGCCTCGGCCAGCTCCTCCAGCGCCACCAGCCGCTGCTCGTCGAGCCTGGCCACGGCCGCCCTGGCGAACTCCTCGTCGGCGAACTCCGCGAAGGCGGCGCCCCGCCACAGGTCGAGCGCCTGCCGCAGCAGCCCGGCGCGGGTTCGCGGGTCGGCGCTGCGCTGCGCCTGCGCGAGGAGGGCGGCGAACCGTCCGGCGTCCACGTCCTCGGGCTCGACCCGCAGCACGTACCCCGGCGCCCGGTACGCCACCAGTTCCCGGTCGCCCAGCACCCGGCGCAGCTGCGACACCTTCACCCGGAGCGCGGCCAGGGCGTTCGCCGGCGGCCTGCCGCCCCACAGGTCCTCGATCAGCCGGTCGGCGGAGACCGGCCGCCCGGCGTGGATCAGCAGGTCGGCCAGCAGCGCCCGGACCTTGACCTCCAGCACCTGGACGGGCTCGCCGCCGGGCCCCCACACGGCGAGCGCTCCCAGCACCCCGAAACGCACTCCGCCCCCCATAAGCAACTCCGAATCAGACCATAACCCCCTGCGGGCAGGGTGAAGGCATCCGTCAGAACCTAAGGAATCCCGAAATGTCAGAAGAAATTTCCATCATCGGTCTCGGCCTCATGGGCGCGGCGCTCGCCGGCAGCCTGCTGGACGCCGGACACCGCGTCACCGTGTGGAACCGTTCGGCGGACAAGGCCGAGCCGCTGGTCGCCAGGGGCGCCACCCGCGCCGCGACGGTGGCCGAGGCGGTCGCGGCCGGCCCGCTGGTGATCGTCTGCGTGCTCGACTACCCGGCCGTGTACGAGCTGCTGGCCGACGTCCCGCTGGAGGGGCGCGTCGTGGCGAACCTGACCACCGGCCGGCCGGTCGAGGCCCGCCAGGCGGCCGAATGGGTGGCCGCACGCGGCGGCGACTACGTGGACGGCGGCATCATGGCCGTGCCCCAGATGATCGGCCGGCCCGGCGCGCTCGTGCTCTACAGCGGTTCGCAGGCGGCCTTCGACCGCTTCGAGGACGCGTTCGGCGCGATGGCCGAGCCGCGTTTCGTCGGCACGGACCCCGGCCTGGCCCCGCTCCTCGACCTGGCCATGCTGACCGGCATGTACGGCCAGATCGCCGGCTTCCTGGAGGCGGTCACGCTGGTCGACTCGGCCGGCTATTCGTTGACCGACTTCACCAGCACCCTCCTGGTCCCGTGGCTCAACGCGATGGCCGCCGCGCAACCGGAGTGGGTCAAGTCCGTCGAGTCGCGCGACTACACGACCCTGGTGTCGAACCTGGAGATCAACAGGTCCGGCCTGGAGAACCTGGTGCGCGCCTTCAGGGAGCAGCAGGTCAAGCCCGACCTCCTGCTGCCGCTGAAGGCGATCGTCGACCAGCGCGTCGCCCGCGGCCACGGCGCCGAGGGCCTGCCCGGCCTGGTCGAAGAGCTGCGCTGACCCCCGGGGCCAGCCGGTCAGGCGGGGCGGGGGTGGAAGGCGGCCAGCGGGATGGAGACCCACGACGGGCGGTTGCGGGCCTCGTAGACCACCTCGTACACCGCCTTGGACAACTCGAACGCCCGCAGCAGCGCCGCGTCCCCGACCGTGATCATGCCGCCGCCCTGGCGGTAGCCGTCGAGGAAGGCGGTGCGGTTGCGGTCGGCCCAGGCCTCGGCCCTGGGCTGGAGCTCGGCGGCCTGCGGGTGGTCGGCCAGCAGGTGCCTGGCCGCGTAGTCGAACGAGCGCAGCATCCCGGCCACGTCCCGCAGCGGCGACGACAGCGCCCGGCGCTCGGCCAGCGGTTGCCCCGGCTCGCCCTCGAAGTCGAGCACCACCCAGTCGGTGGGCGTGCGCATCACCTGGCCCAGGTGGTAATCCCCGTGGACGCGCTGCACGGGCACTTCCCTGGTGAGCAGTTCCACCTGGTGGTAGGCGTCCTCCAGGGCCGCCACGTGCCGCCGCAGCTCGGGCACCTCGGCCATGGCCCGCCCGAGCTGCCGCCGGAAGCCCTCGGCCATGCGTTTGACCTCGGGGATCTCGACCAGGTCCGTGGGGAACGCCGCGGCCAGCTCGTGGTGGACGCGGGCGGTGGCGACGCCCAGCCGTACGGACTCGGCGGCGAAGTCGCCGCCCGCCTCGGCGGCGGTGACCTCCGGCAGCGAGGCGTACAGGTCGCGGACGCTGGCCAGCGCGAGGTCCCAGCCGTCGTTGGCGTTGGACAGGTACTCCTGCATGAAGGCGAGCGTGGTGTCCGTGCCGTCCACGTCGGCCTCGATCCACCCGTACGGCTGGGCGATGTTCGGCGCGCTCCGGGCGGCCAGCGCGCTGATGATCTCCAGCTCCGGGTTGACGCCCGGGACGAGCCGGCGGAACAGCTTGCAGATGTAGGAGTCGCCGTACACCAGCGAGGTGTTCGACTGCTCGGCCCCCAGTACCAGGCTGCGCTGGGAGGTGTCGATGACGACGCCGGGCGCGTGCCGCATGCGCAGCCCGCTGCGGGTCTCGTCGCCCGCCATGCCCTCCAGCAGCCAGCTCATGGCGTCGGCGTCGTGGACGGCGTCATAGAACCAGGTGTCGCCGAGGGTGCCGATGAGGGCGTGGTTGAGCCGGTCGGGCAGGTCGTGCCGCTCGCCCAGGAAGACCTGGTACCGGTCCCGCGCGCCCTCCTGCCAGACGGCCACGATCAGGTGCCGGAGCCCTGGCCTCAGCTCGACGTCCGACTCGATCGACAGATCGTCGATCGGGCGCCCCTTGCCGCCGAACCATCGTTGGCGGCCGATCCATGCGGCAAGGAGCTCGTCTATCACGCCCTACTCCTCCTGGGTGTGTGCCGGTGGGAGTGTGAACCAATAGAACCCATGCCCGGGAAGCGTCAAAAGATACGGTAGTTCGCCAATTGCCGGGAATGGGACCCCTCCCATGGTTTCCACGGGGGAGACGCCGACGAATCTGCGCAGGTCAAGCTCGACCGGCTGCGGGAAGCGCGACAGGTTGTTGACGCACAACATCCGGTCGTCGCCCAGCTCCCGGACGAACGCGAGCACGCTGGGGTTGGAGGAGTTGAGCTCGGCGAACTCGCCGAGCCCGAAGACGGGGTGACGTTTACGGATCTCGATCATCCGCTTGGTCCAGTGGAGCAGCGAGCCCGCGTTCTTCTGGTGGGCCTCGACGTTGATCGCCTGGTAGCCGTAGATCGGGTCCATGATCACGGGCAGGTAGAGCCGTCCGGGGTCGCAGTCGGAGAACCCGGCGTTGCGGTCGGGGTCCCACTGCATCGGGGTGCGGACGCCGTCGCGGTCGCCGAGCCAGATGTTGTCGCCCATGCCGATCTCGTCGCCGTAGTAGAGCACGGGAGAGCCCGGCAGCGACAGGAGCAGCGCGGTGAACAGCTCGATCTGGTTGCGGTCGTTCTCCAGCAGGGGAGCCAGCCGCCGGCGGATACCGACATTCGCCCGCATACGCGGATCTTTGGCGTACTCCGTGTACATGTAGTCGCGTTCTTCGTCGGTCACCATTTCGAGCGTCAGCTCATCATGGTTCCGCAGGAAAATCCCCCACTGGCAATGTTCCGGAATTTTCGGCGTTTGTGCCAAAATTTCGGAAATTGGGTAGCGGGACTCGCGGCGGACCGCCATGAAAATGCGGGGCATGAGCGGGAAATGGAAGGCCATGTGGCATTCGTCCCCGCCGCCTACCGGATCGCCGAAATATTCCACCACGTCCGAAGGCCACTGATTCGCCTCGGCGAGCAGCACCCGGTCCGGGAAGAGCCGGTCGACCTCACGCCTGATGCTCTTGAGGTATTCGTGCGTCCTGGGCAGGTTCTCGCAGTTGGTGCCCTCCTCCTCGAAGAGGTAGGGCACCGCGTCCAGGCGGAAGCCGTCGATGCCGAGGTCCAGCCAGAACCGCAGCACCTCCAGCATGGCCTCCTGCACGTCGGGGTTCTCGTAGTTGAGGTCGGGCTGGTGGTGGAAGAAGCGGTGCCAGTAGTACTGGCCGCGCACCGGGTCGTAGGTCCAGTTGGACGTCTCGGTGTCGATGAAGATGATCCGGGCGTCCTGGTACTTCTCATCGGTGTCCGACCAGACGTAGAAGTCGCCGAACGGGCCTTCCGGGTCGTGCCTGGAGGCCTGGAACCAGGGATGGGCGTCGCTGGTGTGGTTCATGACGAGGTCGGCGATCACCCGCATGCCGCGTTTGTGCGCCTCGTCGACCAGCTTCACGAAGTCTCCCAGGTCCCCGAACTCGGGCAGGATCTTCATGAAGTCGGCGATGTCGTAGCCGCCGTCACGCAGCGGCGACTCGTACAGGGGCAGCAGCCAGAGGCAGTCGACGCCCAGCCACTGCAGGTAGTCGAGCTTGCTGATCAGGCCTTTGATGTCCCCGGTCCCGTCGCCGTTGGAGTCGGCGAATCCCCTGATCAGAACCTCGTAGAAGACGGCGCGCTTGTACCAGTAAGGATCGCGCGGCTTCTCCTCGTCAAAGGTGTTGGGAATGGGTGTGGAGCTCATGGGCTCCCCCAGAGGGGGCTCATGAGGAGGGCGCTTTCACACACGTTGAAGACTCCCCGCTGAATTCTGTTCTACCGTGGCGCGGCTCGTACGGTGAGAATGTGGGCAGGCTGGATGTGAGGGTCGAGACGCACATAGTTGCTCTGCCTCCAGCGGTAGGACTCGCCCGACAGCTCGTCGTCCACGACGAACTCGGCGTTCCAGTCGAGACCGATGGCGGGCAGGTCGAGATCTACCGTCGCCTCGTGGGTGTGGTGAGGATCCAGATTGACAACCGCCAGAACGACGTCGCCCAGCCCGTGCCTTCGTGTGGCCGTGTCATAGGCGCCCGGAAGCCGTTTGGAGAAGCAGACGATGTCCGGATGGTCGACCCTGTGGAACCGTAGGTTACGCAATTCCTGCAGCGCCGGATGCGCTCTTCGGAACAAATTCAGATGGGTGATGAGCGGGGCGAGGGTCCTTCCGTCGCGTTCGGCTGCCGCCCAGTCGCGTGGCTTGTACTGATATTTCTCACTATCAAGGTATTCCTCACTCCCCGGGCGCACCGGCACGTTCTCGGCCAGCTCGTACCCGGAGTAGACCCCCCAGGTCGGCGAGGTGAGAGCGGCCAGCACGGCCCTGATCCGGAACGCCGGCACGCCGCCGTGCTGCAGGTACTCGTGCAGGATGTCCGGGGTGTTGACGAACAGGTTCGGCCGCAGGAACGCCGACGTCTCGTGCGCGAGCTCGGAGAGGTAGGTCTCCACGTCGAACTTGGAGTTCTTCCACGTGTAATACGTGTACGACTGGTGGAACCCCGCCTTGGCGAGCGTCTGCAGCATCGCGGGCCGGGTGAACGCCTCGGCCAGGAACACCACGTCCGGGTCGGTCGCGTGGATGTCGGCCAGCAGGCGCTCCCAGAACGCCACCGGCTTGGTGTGCGGGTTGTCCACCCGGAAGATCCGCACGCCGTGGTCCATCCAGTGCCGCAGCACCCGCCGGACCTCGGCGAAGATGCCCTCGGGGTCCCTGTCGAAGTTGATCGGGTAGATGTCCTGGTACTTCTTCGGCGGGTTCTCGGCGTAGGCGATCGTCCCGTCCGCCCGGATGGTGAACCACTCCGGGTGCTCCTTGACCCACGGGTGGTCGGGGGAGCACTGCAGGGCGAAGTCGAGCGCGACCTCCATGCCCAGCTCGCGGGTGCGGCTGACGAACGCGTCGAAGTCCTCGAGGGTGCCCAGGTCGGGATGGACGGCGTCGTGGCCGCCGTCCTCCGAGCCGATCGCCCAGGGCGAGCCGGGCTCGTCGGGTTCGGGGCTCAGCGTGTTGTTGCGGCCCTTGCGGAAGGTCTGGCCGATGGGATGGATCGGCGGCAGGTAGACGACGTCGAAGCCCATCTTGGCGATGGCGGGCAGCCGCTTGGCCGCGGTCTGGAAGGTGCCCGACCTGGAGACCCCGGACTCGGTGACGACCGCGCCCTCGGACCTGGGGAAGAACTCGTACCAGGAGCCGTAGAGCGCCCTGCGCCGGTCGACCCTGACCTTGTACGGCTTGGCCCTGGTCACCAGCTCCCGGAACGGATGCGCCGCCAGCAGCGCGGCCGTCTCGGGGAGCTGGGCGATGGACAGCCGGGCCCGCGGGTCGAGCTCCTCGTCCCGCAGCGTGGCCGCCACCGACAGCAGCGCGGCCCGGTGGCCGCACGCGCTGTCGCCGTTGCCGTTGCCCTTGCTGTTGCCCGTGCCGTTCCTGGCGTGCCCGTTGCCGGGGCCGCCCTGGCCGCCGGGCGCGGGGCACTCGGCCGTACGGACGGCCTTGGCGGCCCGCTCGAACAGCCGGGCCCCCTCCTCGCACATGAGATCGGTGTCCAGCCCACGCGGGATCTTGATCTCGGCGTCGTGCAGCCAGGTCGCGATCGGATCGCTCCACGCCTCCACGCGGAACATCCAGTCGCCCTCGGCCGGCAGGCACACGTCGACGCCCCAGCGGTCGGTGCCGGGGGCGAGCTCGCGCATGGGTTTCAGGCGGCCACGCTGTCCGTCGGGCGAGGTGAGCACCACGCCCGCGGCCACGGCGTCATGGCCCTCTCGGAAGACGGTCGCCGAGACCTGGAAGGTCTCGCCGGCGACCGCCTTGGCGGGCCACTGCCCGCAGTCGACGACGGGGGAGATGTCCGTGATGGGAATTCGTCCGATCATCGCATTCGCAGGGTTTGCGGCGGCGCGCTCGGCGCCGCCGGAGGCTTTCCGTATGTGCAAGATTGCGCAACCGCGTGGGACCGCTGGATACGGCCTACCCCGGCAGTAACGATCCTTGCACGTAAATACTGGACAGCAGCGGATAGACCTCCCGAGTGTGTTCCCGGGAGAGCCAACAAAGAGGAAAGTTGCCCCAATCGTCCGGCTTCATGCTTGTTCCGGGCTGGGGTTTGAAGGGGCTTCTTGGGGGTGAAGGACTGAGAGGTCCCTCCTAGCCCGTAGGGTGCAGAAACGTGAGAGCTATCCGCCGGTTTACCGTCCGCACCGTCCTGCCCACGGAGCTGGTCGCCCTGGGCGAGCTCGTGCACAATCTCCGCTGGTCCTGGCACCCGGAGACGCTCGACCTCTTCGCCGAGGTCGACGCGGCTCTGTGGGAACAGGTCGGGCACGATCCCGTGGCCCTGCTCGGCGCCGTCACACCGGCCCGGCTCAACGAGCTGGCCGCCGACCGCCGTTTCCTCCGCCGCCTGGCCGACGCAGCCGACGACCTGCGCGAATACATGACATCGCCGCGCTGGTACCAGACGCTGCCCGACGTCGCACGCGCCATCGCCTACTTCTCCCCCGAGTACGGCATCGCCGCCGCGATGCCCCAGTACTCCGGCGGTCTCGGCATCCTCGCCGGCGACCACCTCAAGGCGGCCAGCGACCTGGGCGTGCCGATCCTCGCGGTCGGCCTGCTCTATCGCCACGGCTACTTCACCCAGTCGCTGTCGCCCGAGGGCTGGCAGCTCGAGCACTATCCGGCGCTCGACGCCGGGGGGCTGCCGCTGACCTTGCTGAAGGACGGCGACGAGCCCGTCAAGATCCGTCTCGGCCTGCCCGAGGGCCGCGTCCTGCACGCCCAGGTCTGGGTGGCGCAGGTGGGCCGGGTGCCGCTGCTGCTGCTCGACTCCGACGTGGCCGACAACGACACCGCCGCCCGCGACGTCACCGACCGCCTCTACGGCGGCGGCACCGACCACCGGCTCATGCAGGAGCTGCTGCTGGGGGTGGGCGGCGTACGCGCCATCAGGGCCTACTGCCGCATCACCGGCCACGCCGAGCCCGAGGTCTTCCACACCAACGAGGGCCACGCCGGCTTCCTCGGCCTGGAGCGCATCCGCGAGCTGACCGAGTCGCGCCTGTCGTTCGACGAGGCGCTGGAGGCCGTCCGCGCCGGCACGGTGTTCACCACGCACACGCCGGTGCCCGCCGGCATCGACCGTTTCCCCTGCGACCTGATCGAACGCCACTTCGGCGGCGACTCCGCCTGGCCGACCGTGCCCGTCGAGCGCATCCTGGCCCTGGGCGCCGAGGCCGAGCCCGGCCGCTTCAACATGGCCGTCATGGGCATGCGCCTGGCCCAGCGCGTCAACGGCGTCTCCGAGCTGCACGGCGCGGTCAGCCGGGAGATGTTCAAGGACCTGTGGCCCGGCTTCGACCTCGACGAGGTGCCGATCGGCTCGATCACCAACGGCGTGCACGCGCCCACGTGGGTCGGGCGCGAGTTCATGGAGCTGGCCGGCCGCGAGCTGCCCTCGCTGATCGAGCGCGCCCGCGGCTGGGAGGGCATCCAGAAGATCTCCGACCGGGAGATCTGGGAGATCCGCGGCAAGCTGCGCAGGCGGCTGGTCGAGGGCGCGCGCGAGCGGCTGCGCAGGTCGTGGCGCGAGCGCGGCGCCTCGGTCGCCGAGCTGGGCTGGATCGACGACGCGCTCGACCCCGACGTGCTGACGATCGGCTTCGCCCGGCGGGTGCCGTCGTACAAGCGCCTCACGCTCATGCTGCGCGACCCCAAGCGGCTGGCCCGGCTGCTGCTCGACCCGGACAAGCCGGTGCAGATCGTGATCGCCGGCAAGGCGCATCCGGCCGACGAGGGCGGCAAGAAGCTGATCCAGCAGATCGTCAAGTTCGCCGACCAGCACAACGTGCGCCACCGCATCGTCTTCCTGCCCGACTACGACATGACGCTCGGCCAGCTCATGGTCCAGGGCTGCGACGTGTGGCTGAACAACCCGCTGCGGCCGCTGGAGGCGTCCGGCACCTCGGGCATGAAGTCGGCGCTGAACGGCGGGCTCAACCTGTCGATCCGCGACGGCTGGTGGGACGAGTGGTACGACGGCACCAACGGCTGGGCCATCCCCACCGCCGACGGCGTCAGCGACCCCGACCGGCGCGACGAGCTGGAGGCCGGCGCCCTGTACGACCTGATCGAGCACGAGGTGTCCGACCGCTTCTACGACCGGCCGTTCGACGAGCTGCCGCGCAGGTGGATGGAGATGGTCAAGCACACCCTGGCCTCGCTCGGGCCCAAGGTGCTGGCCGGACGCATGCTCCGCGACTACGTCGTCGACCTCTACACCCCGGCCGCCAAGTCGGCCCGCGCGCTGTCGGCCGACAACTACGCCGCGGCCAGGGCGTTCGCGGCCTGGCGGGTGCGCGTCACGCGGGCCTGGCCGGGCGTGCGGGTCGAGCACGTCGAGGCGTCCGGCGTGGGCGACGCCCCCGAGGTGGGCGCCTCGGTCGAGCTGCGGGCCACGATCGCGCTCGGCGACCTGGAGCCGGGAGACGTGCTGGTCGAGGCCGCGTACGGCAAGGTCGGGCCGCACGACGAGCTGGTCCGGCCGCGGTACGCGCGGCTGGCCGTGGAGTCGCTGGAGGACGACGGCCACGCCCACTTCACGGGCCGGGTGCCGCTCGACCGTACGGGGGCTTTCGGATACACCGTCCGGGTTGTCCCGCATCACCCGTTCGCTGCCACTCCGGCGGAGCTGGGGCTGATCGCCGTCCCGGAGGAGCCGGTGGGAATGACGAACGGCACCTTGCGCTGATATATCCGGACGAGGTCGGCCCGGTGGTCGGGCGGTGCATAATCAGGACCGTGGACGACAGCGGGAACGGCCTGCGGGCCGACAATCTGGTGGCCACGGTCCGCGGTGTCCTGCCGTCCCTGACGCCTGCCGCGCAGACCGTCGCCCGGCTCATCCTGGAGAATCCGGCGACGGTCGCGCGCAGCACCATCACGGAGCTGTCGGCCGCCTCCGGCACCAGCGAGGCCACCATCGTGCGCACCGCGCGGCTGCTCGGCTTCGCCGGATACCCCCAGCTCAGGCTGGCTCTGGCGGCGGCGGCCGCGCAGCCCGACCGGCTCGTGCCCGGCGACCTGGCGCCCGACGACCCGCTGTCGGAGGTCATCCAGAAGGTCGCCAGGGCCGAGTCGGAGGCCATCAACGACACCGTCGCCCAGCTCACCAGCGAGCGCCTGGGCCTGGTCGTCGACGCGATCGTGGGGGCCAGGCGCATCGACGCCTACGGCGTGGGCGCCTCGGGATTAGTCGCCGAGGACGTCGCCCAGAAGCTCCTGCGCATCGGCCTGTCCAGCCACGCCTTCCAGGACGCCCACCTGGCCCTGACCAGCGCCGTCCTGCTGAAGGCAGGCGACGTGGCGATCGGCATCAGCACCTCGGGGGAGACCCCCGACGTGATCGAGCCGCTGCGCCGGGCGGGCGAGGCGGGGGCCACCACGGTGGCCGTCACCAACAACCCGCGCTCGACGATCGCGGAGCTGGCCGAGCACGTGCTGATCTCGGCCGGGCGCGAGACGGAGTTCCGTCCCGGCGCCCTGGCCAGCCGGATCAGCCAGCTCCTCGTCGTCGACTGCGTGTTCGTCGGCGTCGCCCAGCGCACGTTCGACTCCTCTCAGGAGGCGCTCGCGAGCACCAGGCGCGCCGTCAAGGAGTTCACCCGGAGAACGTCACCTGCACGTCGTCAGCCTTGACGTACATCACGCGGTGCCCGAACTGGATCTCCAGGTACTTCGTCTTGCCCCTGACCACCGTGTGGTCCTCCAGGTTGAAGGTGACCGCCCGGTAGTACTCGGTGGCGGCCGGCCCGGCCAGCGTGTACTTCTCGCCCGCCGAGAACGTGTACTGCAGCGGCGTCACCGCCTGGTACGGGATGCCGGCCGGGTACGCCTCCTGCTCCGGGTAGGCCCGCCCGAACACCGGCACGGTCGCCTTGCCCGGCTTGGGCGTGACGACGAGCCCCACCGACGGGATCGCGGTCGGGGCGCTCGCCGGGTTGTGGAACCACGCCTTCTGGCCGAGGTACCAGATCGCCGTCCAGTCGCCCTGGCGGTCGGCGACGGCGAAGCGCTGGCCGGTGCTGGCCCTGGCGCTGTGGTCGTACACGCTGTAGAGCGAGCCGCCGGTCGGGTGCTTGCCGATGTCCTTGATCAGCGGGGCGTCGTCGCGCGGCTCGGTGCGCAGCCACACGGTGCCGGCGCTGAGCGGCGGGCAGGCGGCCTCGGGGTTCTTGCGGTCGCAGCCGTAGAAGTAGGGCTTGTTGGTGGCGAAGTCCGGCTTGATCATGACCGAGCCGGCCTGCGGACCGCCGAACTGGTGCAGCGGCGCGCCCATGAGCTGGAAGTAGTGCGCCCAGTCCCAGAACGGCCCCGGGTCCTCGTGCATGCCGCGGACCGTGCTCGGGATCGTGCCGGGGACGTTGTCGTGGCCCAGGATGTGGGCGCGGTCGAGCGGCACGCCGTGCTTGAGCGCCAGGTACCGGACGAGCCGGGCCGACGAGCGGTACATCGCCTCGGTGTACCAGGTGCTGCCCTCGGCCAGGAAGCCTTCGTGCTCGATGCCGATGGACTTGGCGTTGATGTACCAGTTGCCGGCCTGCCAGCCGACGTCCTTGGTCTTGATGTGCTGGGCGATGTGCCCGTCACTGGACCGGACCGAGTAGTGCCAGCTCGCGCCGTAGTTCGGGTCCTGGTTGAGCTTGATCGACGGGAGGAAGTAGCCCTCCATGTCGTGGATGATGATGTAGTCGACCTTCTGGCTGACCGGGCGGTTGGCCAGGTCGTAGTGGCCGTAGTCGTCCGGCGGGAGCTCCTGGTAGGCCGAGGGGATCCACTCGCAGGAGATCGAGGCCGGGCACTCCACGCCGTCGCGCCGCGCGGGCCGCAGGCCGAGCTTCTCCAGCCACTTCTCGATCTTCTCCAGGTCCGGGACCTTGGGCAGGGTGACCTTCTGCCCGTCGTCCGTGGTGCGCTCGGCGCCCTCCTGGATGGTGGCGTAGACCTCGTCGGCGAAGAACTTGGCCGCGTCGGCCTCGTCGGCGCCGGAGTACTTGGCGACGGCTCCGTACCATTCGCCGGGGTTAGCGCTCAGGGGCGCGCCGAGGCTCTTCTGGTAGTCGGCGAGCAGCGCCGCGCCGCCGCGGATGTTGGCCGCGTCGTCGGTGCGCAGCCGCTCGTGGCTCTCGCCGGTGAGCTGCGCGGCGCGTTCCATCGTGCGCAGCGAGGCGGGGATCTCCGCCGGGGCGGGGGTCGCAGTGGGCGCGAGCGGCCTGCTCTCGTCGCCGCGGGCGTCCTCCTCGCCCTCTCCGTGGTGGTTCGAGCTGGTGTACGCGGCCGCGTCGGTCAGGTGCATCGGGCCGAACCCGGCGTCGCTCGACGGCTGGCCCGCGTGGGCGTCCCAGCGCGACTCCAGGTACGAGACGCCGAGCAGGACGCTCTGCGGGACCTTGAACTCGTCGGCCGCCGCGGCGAACGCCTGCTGCCGGTCGGCGGGCTCGGCGGCGTTGGCCGCGGGCACTTGGGTTAAGGGCAACAAGGCGACGACGGCGATCGCCAGCGCTCTGCGCATGAACCGCTCCTTGACTGGGGGGTGTGGTGCGCGTTCAGCGTCTCAACATTTTCCTTCTCTGGCGAGAACTTTGCGAAGATATTTTTCATCCCTTAACGGACCGCCGGACCCGCTCCGGCCGCCCGTCGGCCAGGACTAGCAGGTGACGGGCTGGGTAGGCGGCTCCCGGAGGAGAGGGGGAGCTGTCATGCCTCGACCCGGAAGTCACTCCTACGACAACGAGCGCCGCCGGCTGCGCAAGCAACTGGACCGGCAGGGGATGAGCGAGCAGGAGCTCAAGAAGCGCGTGGCCAGGAAACTCCAGTCGGATCCGGACAAGAGCCCGCGCAAGGTGGGCGGCGACCGCGCCGAAGGACCCAAGTCCGAACGGCCCCGCCGGGGGGAGCGCTGAGGCCCTGATGATCGGCATCATCGACCGCGTCGGCGTCCAGGACCTGCTCGCCACGCGCGACGCCCAGCTCGCCGAGGTGCTGCCCGAACGCGAGTACGCCTGGGCGCACCTGCCCGGCGCCGTGCACCTGCCGCTCGGCTCGCTCGACCGGCTGGCCGACGACCTGCTGGACCGGTCGCGTCCGGTCGTCGTCTACTGCCACGACTGGCTCTGCGACCTGAGCCCGCGCGCCGCCCACCGGCTGGCCCGGCTGGGCTTCGCCGACGTGCACGACTACGGCCTGGGCAAGATGGACTGGTTGTCGGCCGACCTGCCGTACGAGGGGGAGGCCCTGCTGGTGGGCTCCGGCGCCCGGCGCGACCCGGTCACGGCCGACCTGGAGGACCCGCTGGAGGAGCTCAGCGAGCGCATCGTCGCCGACCCGGCCGGGCTCGCGGTCGTGGTGGACCGGGACGAGGTGGTGCAGGGCGTCATCGGGTCGCGCGAGCTCAAGGGCGCCGACCTGACCGGCACCGCCGAGGCCGCCATGAACACCGGCGTCACCACCGTACGGCCCAGCGAGCAGCTCGACGCCCTGGCCGGCCGCATGGAGGGCGCGAACGTCGACCACGTCGTCGTCACCCGCGCCGACGGCACCCTGGTCGGCCTCTACGGGCTCGGCGACCTGCGCGAACCCGGCTGGGAATCCGATCTCGGATAGCGGACGGGATTTGGAGCCGTCACCCGGCGTCTGCTAGCGTCAACAGCATGTCAGTGATCAGCCGATTTTGGCGCTATGTGGCGGCTCCGGGTGGAGCCGAAGGTCACATGCGCTGACTTACTGATCACCCGGAGCCCAAAGGCAGAGACGTCCCGTCTCTGCCTTTCGTCGTTCAGGCGGACGGCTCCGGGGGCCACGGATGTGGGCCGTACCGCCTTCGAACTTCCATCGAAAGCGGAGGACCAGCCCATGACCACGACCAGCGACCTGCGCATCACCTCGTTCGAACCCCTGCCCACGCCCCGCGAGCTCATCGGTGAACAGCCGCTCGGCCCGCAGCGCGAGGCGCTGGTGGCGGCGAGCAGGAACGCCGTGCGCGACGTGCTCGCCGGCGACGACGACCGCCTGCTGCTCATCGTCGGCCCGTGCTCGGTGCACGACCCGGAGGCCGCGCTCGACTACGCCCGCCGCCTGGCCGCCGCCACCCGCGACCTCGGCGACGCCCTGTGCGTGGTCATGCGGGTGTACTTCGAGAAGCCGCGTACCACCATCGGCTGGAAGGGCCTGATCAACGACCCGGACATCGACGGCGGCCACGACGTCCAGCGCGGGCTGCGCCTGGCCAGGACGGTGCTGCTCGACGTGCTCGACACCGGGCTGCCGGTGGGCTGCGAGTTCCTGGAGCCGACCAGCCCGCAGTACATCGCCGACGCCGTCACCTGGGGCGCGATCGGCGCGCGCACGCCCGAGAGCCAGGTGCACCGCCAGCTCACCTCCGGCCTGTCCATGCCGGTCGGCTTCAAGAACGCCACCGACGGCGACGTGCAGGTGGCCATCGACGGCGTGAACGCCGCCGCGCACCCGCAGGTGTTCTTCGGCATCGACGACGAGGGCCGGGCCGCGGTCGTCTCGACCACCGGCAATCCCGACTGCCACGTCATCCTGCGCGGCGGGCGCACCGGTCCGAACTACGACCCCCAGTCCATCGGTGACGCGCTGGCGCTGCTGGCCAAGGCCGGGCTGCCGGAGCGGCTGATCATCGACGCCAGCCACGGCAACAGCGGCAAGGACCACGTCCGGCAGGCGGCCGTGGTGCGCGAGGTGGCCGGACGCCTGGCGGCGGGCGAGAAGGGCATCGCGGGGCTGATGGTGGAGAGCTTCCTGGTGCCGGGGCGGCAGGAGCCCGGCCCGGCCGAGGGCCTGACGTACGGGCAGAGCATCACCGACGCCTGCGTGGGCTGGGAGGAGACCGAGCGCCTGCTGGCCGAGCTGGCCGACGCCGTGCGCGCCGGCCGCGCCGCCGGCTGACGGCCTCCCGGCGGCCCGGTGGGCGGGCCGCCGGAAGGTCCGGCAGGGCCGACTCAGGTGCGGCGGTCCAGCCGGAACGTCGGATGCCCAGGCGTGCCCGGCTGGGCGTCCAGCGACTTGTCGTCGAGGATGGGCGCCGCGTCCTCGGCCACGAAGACGCGCACGTCCCCCTGCTCGATGACCTGGTCCCCGGCGTACGGCGTGCTCGCCAGCGACACCTCCAAGGCGCCCGCCTCGTCCGGCTTGGCGGCGATCCGCAGGCCGGCGTGCGCGGGCACGTCCTCGCCGACCATCAGGTCACGGATCGCGACCACGGCGTTGTCAGTCAAAGTCAGCACGATGCGCTCCTTCTCGCTGGAGACCCCCCGCCTCCCCCGCGACCAGGGCGGCAAACGCGCCGGGCCGGGATGAGCGGCCGCCGTGGGGGTAGCGGAACGTCATGGCTGACAAGGACGCCGACAAGGACGCCGACAAGGACAAGGGCGTGCTGGACGCCCTGCTCGAACAGTGCGGCCAGACGTTCGCCGCGGAGGCGGGCATCCGGCTCGCCGACCGGCCGCGGCCGCTGTACCAGCTGCTCGTGCTGGCCACGCTGCTCAGCGCGCGCATCTCGTCCGGGGTGGCGGTGGCGGCGGCGCGCGAGCTGTTCGCCGCCGGGTACCGCACGCCGCGGGACATGGCGCGGGCGAGCTGGCAGGACCGCGTGGACGCCCTCGGCCGCGGCCACTACCGGCGCTACGACGAACGCACCTCGACCATGCTCGGCAGGGGCGCCGAGCTGCTGCTCGACCGCTGGAAGGGCGACCTGCGCAGGTTGCGCGACGAGGCCGGAGGCGACCCCGGGCGCATCGGCGAGCTGTTGCGGGAGTTCCCCGGCATCGGCCCGACCGGCGCCGACATCTTCCTGCGCGAGGTCCAGGGCGTCTGGCCGCAGGTCGCGCCGCACCTGGACGGTCGGGTGCTGGACGGCGCGGCCCGGCTCGGCCTGCCGCGCCAGGAACGCGGCCTGGCCCGCCTGGCCCGCTCCGGCGACGAGCTGGCCCGCCTGTCGGCGGCCCTGGTCCGCGTGTCGACCAGCAAGAAGGCCGCCGACGAGGTGAGGTCGGCCGCGGCGGGGTGAACGACAAGGCGGGCGACGAGGTGGGCCGCGGGGGTGAGCGGGGGCGCTCTGTTAGGTTCGGCTCATGGGTGAGTTTGTGAGCGTCGAGGTGGCCGACCAGATCGCCACGATCCGTCTTGACCGTCCGAAGATGAACGCGATCGACGTTCAGACGCAGCGGGAGCTCGTCGAGGCGGCGCTGCAGGTCGATGCCGACGACCAGGTGCAGGCGGTGATCCTCTACGGCGGCGAGCGGGTCTTCGCCGCCGGCGTGGACGTCAAGGAGATGGCCGACATGTCCTATGCCGACATGTCTGCCCACTCCCGCACGCTCCAGGCGTGCTTCACCACGGTGGCCCGCATCGGCAAGCCGGTCATCGCCGCCGTCACCGGCTACGCCCTGGGCGGGGGCTGCGAGCTGGCCCTGTGCGCCGACTTCCGGGTGGCGGGCGAGTCGGCCCGGCTCGGCCAGCCGGAGATCCTGCTCGGGCTCATCCCGGGCGCGGGCGGCACGCAGCGCCTGCCCCGGCTCGTCGGCCCGTCCCGCGCCAAGGATCTGATCTTCACCGGCCGGCACGTCACCGCCGCCGAGGCCCTGGCCATCGGCCTGGTCGACCGGGTGGTGCCGGACGAGCAGGTCTACACGGCGGCCCTGGAGTGGGCGGCCACGTTCGTCGGCGGCCCGGCCGTGGCGCTGCGCGCCGCCAAGCAGGCCGTCGACCAGGGCGCCGAGGTCGACCTCGACTCCGGCCTGGAGATCGAGCGCCTGCACTTCTCCGGCCTGTTCGCCACCGACGACGCCCGGATCGGCATGCGGGCCTTCGCGGAGAAGGCCAAGGCCAAGTTCACCGGACGGTGACCACCCGGCCGCCATACGAATGCAACCCTTTGGAGTAGGCCGTCCAAGGGGAAGCGGGTTTGCCAGTATGGTGGCGTTTCATGATGCGCGTCCCGGTCCCCGCCCGGCTGCGTAAAGCCGTGCGTACGTGGTTCGACTCCCGTTACATCTCCGTCGCCGACCACCGGCAGGACATCCGGGACGCGCTCTGGGAGGTCCAGACCCTGCGCAGGGAGATGGCGACCCTGCAGGGCGAGGTCGAGCGGCTGCGGAACGCCCGTCCGCCGGCCGGGCCGGTGATCGACAAGGCCAGGGTCGACGACACGTACCGGCTGGCGCAGGAGACCGCGCAGGCCCTCGACGGCGTGCTCCAGAACGAGGTGCTCGTCTGGCAGGCCATCGACGACCTGCGGGCCCGCGTCCCCGAGGGGGGCCGGCCGTGCGCGTGACCTGGTCCGGCACCGAGCTGACCTTCCGCCTCGACCCCGAGGACGAGATCACCGGCAGGGCGGCCGACGACCATCCCGTCAAGCTGGCCACCAACTCCTGCTCGATCGGCGGCGTGCCCGACGACGCCCACCCCGACCTGTTCGCCGTGGCCGCCTGGACGATCGTGGCGCCCTGGACCAGGCGGCGGATCACGTTCGACCGGGCCGTCTCCGCCGAGGTGGCCGCGGCCCTGCACGACGGGTGGGGCATCGAGGCGGGGCCGGTCGGGGCCGAGCCGCGCCGGGCCGGCGACCGGCTCGCCCTCTCCTACAGCGGCGGCGCGGACTCCGTGGCCGCGGCGGCCATCCATCCGTCGGCGCCGTTCGTGCACTTCCGGCGGGTGCCGCATCCGCGGGTGCCCAACCGGTGGCCGCACTACCGCTCCGACGTGCTGGCCAAGCTGGCCGAGCGGACCGGCCGCGAGCTCACCACCGTCACCTCCGACCTGGAGTTCACGCTCGCCGAGCCGCGTCCGGGCTATCCGGAGCACCACGCCGTCGCGGCGGGGGCGCTCCTGCTGGCCGACCGGATGAACCTCGGTGGCCTGGGCTTCGGCTATGAACTGGGTTCACGCTGGCTCGGCGGTGACCGTTACCTGTTGCGGTTCACGCCTGACAACCCGATGTGGGCGCCGCACGGCGCGTGGGGCCGGTTGTTCGCCGCCGCCGGCGTGCACATCGTGCTCCCGGTCGGCGGGGTGAGCGAGGCCGTCACCATGCGGCTGGCCCTGAACTCCGAGCTCAAGGACCAGGTGCGCTGGTGCCTGCGCGGCACCGACGGCCCCTGCCGCACCTGCGGCAAGTGCCTGTACAAGGAGCTCATCCAGGCCGCCGTCGAGCGCCGCCCCCTGGACACGCCCCTCACCGCCGACCGTCCCGTGGCCCGCAAGTGGCTGCGGCCGCCCCCCTTCGGGGGCCAGGAGATGGTCGAGTACGGCCTGGCCCGGATCCCCGGCGTCGAACGGTCTCTGTTCGCCAAGGCCCTCGACCACTTCGAGGCGACCGAGGAGTCCACGAGCTGGCTCGACCATTGCTACCCGCCGGCGATCGAGGAGATCCCCGAGCCGTGGCGGGCGGAGGCGGCCGCCTTCCTGACCTCCCAGGTCGGCCTCATGACCGAGGCGGAGGTACGGCGGGTGGAGACGTGGGGCGCGTGACCGTCCGCGGGACGGATCCGGCGAAGTGCGAGGAGTTGACTGCGTGAAGGTTTACCTGTCGGTGGACATGGAGGGCGTGACGGGGCTGACCGACCCCGAGGAGATGCACGCCGGCAAACGCGGCTACGACCGCGGCTGCGAGCTGATGACCGCCGATGCCAACGCCGCCGTCGAGGGGGCGTTCGCCGCGGGGGCGGGCTCGGTGCTGGTCAACGACGCCCACGGGTCCACCAAGAACCTGCGGATCGACCTCCTGGACCCGCGGGCCACCCTGATCCGGGGGCCGGGCAAGGCCCAGCGCATGGCCCAGGGGCTGGACGGCACGTTCCAGGCCGCGTGCTTCGTGGGCTACCACGCCATGGCCGGCGTCCAGCACGGCGTGCTCAACCACACGTGGATGGGCAAGGAGATCCAGAACGTCTACCTCAACGGCGAGCCGTGCGGCGAGACCCGGCTGGTCGCGGCGTGCGCGGGCTTCCACGGCGTGCCCGTCGTGCTGGTGACCGGGGACGAGGCCGTCGGCGAGGAGGCGCGCGAGCTGCTCGGCGACGTCGAGACGGTCGCGGTCAAGAAGGGGATCGACAAGTTCTCGGCCGAGTTGCTGCCGCCGAGCGTCGCCCAGGCGAGGATCCGTGAGGCCGCCGCTCGCGGGCTCTCCCGGTTGAGCGACTTCACGCCTTATCGGGTGGAGGCGCCGTACACGCTGGGGGTGGAGTGGAACTCGACCGCCATCGCGGCGGCGGTGGCGCTGGTGCCCGGCGTGAAGACGGCCGGCTCCCGGCACACCGAGTTCACCACCGACGACTTCCGCCAGATCATGGCGCTGCTCGGGATCTTCGCCACCATCGGCGGCCAGGTGGCCTGCGGCAGCGGGCCGTACGGCTGAGATGTCGGTAACTGCTGACCTAGGGAGCGGGTGACGGTGGAAGGCGCGGCGCTGACCCGGCGGGGGCTGCTCGTCGGGATCGGAGCGGTGGGCGGCGCGGGCGCCATGTACGCCGCCATGGGCGCGCTCGGGCTCGCCCCCTCGGAGCAGGACAAGGAGTTCGCCGCGCCGCGCCCCGGGGACTTCTCCCTGCGCGGCAAGGGCGCGGCCAAGGTGGTGATCCTCGGCGCGGGCGTGGCGGGGCTGACCGCCGCGTACGAGCTGGGCAAGGCCGGCTACGACTGCACCCTGCTCGAAGCCAGGGGCAGGGCCGGCGGCCGGAACCTGACGCTGCGCGGCGGCGACCGCCTGACCGAGCTGAACGGCCCGGCCCAGGACGTCAAGCTGGGCGAGGGCGTCTACTTCAACGCCGGGCCCGGCCGCATCGCCCCCTGGATGGTCACCCTCGACTACTGCAGGGAGCTGGGCGTCCCGATCGAGACGTTCGTCAACAACAACGCCTCGGCGTACGTCCACACCAACGGGAAGACCGTGCGGGCCCGCACTGCCCGAGCCGACATGTACGGATATGTCGCAGAATTGCTGGCCAAAGCCACGAATATCGGCGCGCTCGACAAGGCGATCACCGCCGACGACCGGCAGCGCCTGCTGGAGTTCCTCCGCCGGTTCGGCGACCTGGGCCCCAAGCTCGACTACGAGGGCTCGCCCCGGCGCGGCTTCGCCAAGTACCCGGCGCTCGACGGCGGCACCCCCATCCCGCCCCCGGGCACCCTCCACGACGTGCTGGCCGCCGCCACCGGCCGCGCCATCACCAACGACTTCGGCTACGACATGGCCACCCCCATGTTCCAGCCGGTCGGCGGCATGGACACGATCGTCAGGAAGCTGACCGAGGCCGTGGGCGCCGACCGGATCAGGACCGGCGCCAAGGTCACCAAAATCACGACCCTGGACGACGGCGTCGAGGTCACGTACGACGGCGGCAGCGTCAAGGCCGACTACTGCATCGCCACCCTCCCCCCGCACCTCCTCGCCAAGATCCCGCACAACCTGGGAGCGCAGGTCACCAGCGCCCTGAGCACCCCCATCCCGGTCGCCGCCGGCAAGATCGGCCTGGAGTACGGCAGGCGCTGGTGGGAGCTGGAGGACCGCATCTACGGCGGCGTCACCGAGACCGACCTGGACATCACCCACATCTGGTACCCCTCCCACGGCTACCACTCCGAACGCGGTCTCATCGTCGGCTACTACAACACCGAGCAGAACGCCGAGCTGTACGGCTCACTCACCCCCGAGGACAGAAGGCGCAAGGCCCTCACCCAGGGCAGGAAGATCCACGGCGACAAGTACCGCCAGAACCTGCTGTCCAGCGTGTCCATCGCCTGGCACCGCCAGGAGCACATCCAGGGAGGCTGGATGTACTGGCCGTCCTTTGATTCGTCCTTCACTCTTCTGCAACGCCCCGCCGGAAGGGTCTACTTCGCGGGTGACTGGCTCACCCACTTGATCGCCTGGCAGGCAGGCGCCATGGAGTCGGCCCGCAGCGCCGTCACCATGCTGCACCAGCGGGTGCTGCAGTCCACGTGACGTCGCACGCCACTTCCTCGACCGGCATAGGGTCGGTCAAGGAAGAGCGATCGAGGAGACGAGGATGACGTTGCACTGGGTGCCCGCGACCGAGCGCGCCGACCTGCTGGCCGGTCCGGTGGCGTTCGCCGTGCCGGGCGTCGAGGGCGCCGAGGTGGCGGAGATCGACCCCGACCTGGCCGACACGGCCGCGTTCTGCGAGCGCTACGGCGTGCGGCTCGACGAGTCGGCCAACTGCGTGGTCGTGGCCGCCAAGCGCGGCGGCGAGACGCGCTACGCCGCCTGCATGGTGCTGGCGACGATGCGCGTCGACGTCAACGGCGTGGTGCGCAAGCACCTCGACGCCCGCAAGGCGAGCTTCGCGCCGATGGCCGACGCGGTCGAGCTGACCGGCATGGAGTACGGCGGCATCACCCCGCTCGGGCTGCCCGGCGACTGGCCCGTCCTGGTCGACGTGCACGTCGCCGAACATCCCAGAGTGGTGATCGGCAGCGGCGTGCGCGGGTCGAAGCTCGCCGTGCCGGGCGCCGCGCTGGCCGGGCTGAAGGGCGCCGAGGTCCTGTCCCTGACGACCTGAAGGCCCCGAAGCCGAACTGAAGCCAATTCGAGACCGTTGGATGGGAAACCGATGAGGCCGTATCGGACGTTGTACGAGTGGGAATGTGGCCTCATGGTTCATCTCGTGGGCGGGGATTAAGCCGGTATGGTGCTTCATGCCATGAACGATGACCGACTAGGCCCTTACCGGCTGCTCAGGCGGCTCGGTGAAGGCGGGATGGGCGTTGTCCACCTCGCTGTCGACCCGCAGGGGCGACAGGTGGCGGTCAAGGTCCTGCGCGGAGAGGTCGCCGGCGACGAGGTCGCCAGGCGACGGCTTTCGCGTGAGGTCGAGACCATGCGCCGGGTCCGCAGCAAATTCATCGCAGAAGTGGTCGATGCGGATGTAACCGGTCATCGTCCTTACATCGTCACGCGTTACGTGCCCGGCCGCCCGCTCGACGAGATCGTCAAGGACGACGGGCCGCTCGACCTGCCCGCGCTGGTCCGGCTGGCCCACGGCGTGGCCTCCGCGCTGGCCGTGGTCCACTCCGTCGGCGTGATCCACCGCGACCTCAAGCCGGGCAACGTGCTCATCCTCGACGGCGAGCCCGTCCTGATCGACTTCGGCATCGCCCAGGCGGTCGACGCGACCAGGCTGACCCAGACCGGCATGTTCATCGGCACGCCCGGCTACCTCGCGCCCGAGATCATCGAGGGCCAGGAGGCCGGCCCCGAGGTCGACATCCACGCCTGGGCGGGCACGCTGCTCTACGCCGCCACCGGCCAGCCGCCCTTCGGCAAGGGCACGCTGGAGATGATCTTCTACAACATCACCGCCGGCAAGGCCGACATCAGCGGCGTGCCGGCCGAGCTGCAGCCGCTGCTCAAGGCGGGCTTCCAGCGCAACCCGGCCAAGCGGCCCAAGGCCGCCGACCTGGCCGAGCAGACGGCCCGCATGTTGCCGAGGCCGCCGCGCGGCGTGCCCGACGAGATCTCCACCGTGCCGCGGCCCGACGCGCCCGACGACTACCCGACCAGGCGGCCGCCGTTCGTGGGGGAGAAGCCGTCCTACGACGTCTCCACGCCGCCGATGACGCCGCGCCGGCTGATCGACGGCCAGGAGCAGCCGGTCGCGCCGCCCGCCGACCCGCACTTCGTCTCGCTGCTGCCCAACCAGGCGGCCGGGCTGCCCAACCAGGCGGCTCCGCTGCCCGGCGCCGGGCTGCCTGGCGCCGGGCTGCCTGAACCGGGCGCGGCGCCGGCGGACCAGGGCGCGGGCGACCCGTGGCCGACCCGCCGGGTCTCGCCGGAGGAGCTGCGCCAGATCCAGCGCGAGGCCGGGCCCAGCCAGCCCTGGCCGCAGCAGCAGCCCCCGCTCCACCCCCAGCCGCAGTCACAGCCCCAGCCGCTGCCCCGGTCGCAGTCGCTGCCGCAGGTCGACCCGCACGAGGCCGACGTGCCCACCCGGCGCGTGCGCCCGGACTCGGCCGAGTTCGGCCGGCTCAGCTCCGGCCCGCAGCCGGTCGACCACGGCCGTCTCGGGTCCGGCGCCCAGCCGCTGGACCACGGCCGGTTCAACGCCGGCCAGGAAGCGGCGAACTACGGCCCGGTGCCCGTGCAGCCGCCGCCCTACATCCCGGCGCAGCCGCAGTACCCGCCGCAGGAGCCGCAGGCCGCTCGCGAGCCGTACCACCAGGGCGGGCGTCCGGCGCAGGCGCTGCAGCGCTCGAAGGCGTACGGGGTGGCGAGCGCCATGCTGCTGATCCTCATGATCGTGGCGGCGGTGACGGCCCCCGTCCTGGTGGCGGTGGTGGCGATCCCGATCGCCGTGCTGCTGCGCGCCGCCGACCTCGCCCAGCCGGTGCTCAGCGGCCGCCGGCCTGCCGGGTCCGCCGCCCTCGACGTGCTCAGGGTCTTCGCCCAGCCGCAGGCGCTGGCCAAGTCCGTGGGCATCACGGTCGCGCTCGTCCTGTACGCCCTGATCCTCGGCCTGCCGGTGACGCTGCTGCTCAGCGTGGTGGTCAAGATGAACTCGGCCAACGCCCTCGCGTGGGGGGCGGCGGTCGCGCTCTGGACCCTCTGCGCGGGGCCGGGCGTCGAGGGCCCGGGGCGGCAGATGCGCAGAACGCTCTCATCGCTCGTACCCTCTAGGACAGCGGCCATGGCGATGGCGGGAGTGCTGGCGGCGGGCGCCGCGCTCTCGCTGATCCTCGCCTACGGCACGTTCGGGGACACGCCAAGGGGGAGTGTATGGAGTCCACTGGACATCACACCCGTGACAGAGCAACTCAGCAGCCTGAAGGGCGGCGGCTGAGCCGAGGAAGGTGGCGATGAGCATCCAAGCGCCGGAACGCCTCGGCCCCTACCGCATCGTCAGGAAGATCGGCGAGGGCGGCATGGGGGTCGTCCACCTGGGTCTCGACGGTGAGGGCCGCGAGGTCGCCATCAAGGTGCTCCACCCGCACGTGGCCGCCGACCTCAAGGCCCGCGACCGGCTCACCCGCGAGGTCGAGACCATGCGCCGGGTGCGCAGCCCGTACGTCGCCGAGGTCATCGACGCCGAGCTGGTGGGGGGCCAGCCCTACGTCGTGACCCGCTTCGCCCCGGGGCGCACGCTGGAGGAGACCGTGCTGACCGAGGGCGCCCTGGAGGCGCGGCAGGTCATCAGGCTGGTCCAGGGGCTGTGCCAGGCGCTGGTCGCCATCCACGCGGCCGACGTGATCCACCGCGACTTCAAGCCGTCCAACGTCATGCTGGTCGACGGCGAGCCGCTGGTCATCGACTTCGGCATCGCCCACCTGGTGAACGCGACCCGGCTGACCCAGACCGGCATGTTCGTCGGCACGCCCGGCTACCTGGCGCCCGAGATCATCCGCGACTCCGACATCACCCAGGCGGCCGACGTGCACGCGCTGGCCTCGACGGTGTTCTTCGCCGCCACGGGCGCGCCGCCGTTCGGCACCGGGACGTTCGAGGCGGTCTGCTTCAACATCATGGAGGGGCGGGCCCAGCTCGACCGGGCGCCCGCGTGGCTGCGCGGCTGGTTGTCGCGCGCGCTGCGGGTCGATCCCGCCGCCCGGCCGGGCGCGCAGGAGCTGCTGCGGATGGCCAGGGAGCTCGACCCGTCGGTGACGACGTTCAACGAGATCGAGGGCCCGACCGGCACCAAGCGCATCGGCAGCGGCACGCGGGCCATGGACACGTTCTCCGACCTGCTGCCGCCGGTCGAGTACCGCAAGCCCGCGCCGCCGCCCCCGCCGCCGCCGCCCGCGCGGCGGGAGGAGCGGCCGCCGCCCTACGTGCCCGCGCCGACCTCGGCGCGCCCGGTGCCGCGCACCGACCAGCGGGTGGCCGGTTACCCGGCGCCGCCGCCGCAACCGCGCCCCTACACGCCGCCGCCCCAGCCACGCGGCCACGTGCCGCCGGCGGAGCGGAAGAGGTACCTGTTCGGCGCCCAGGTGACCGGGTTGCTGCTGCTGGTCACGCTGGTGGCTTTGACCGTCATGATGCCCGTCGTCATGGGGGCGGTGGCGGTCGCGCTCGCGGTGGTGCTGCGCGTGGGCGAATACCTCTTCGGCGACATGGTCAAGCGGCGCCAGATCCGCGGCAGCAGCTCGGCCGACCCGCTGCTCGCGCTGGTCGGCACGCCGTGGGCGCTGGTCAAGGCCGCGCTGGTGACCCTGGTGCACGTGCCGCTCGCGCTGCTGTTCGGCGCGTGCGTGTGGGGGGCGCTCCACTGGGCCGGCGGCATGGGCACCAACCAGGCCGCCGCCTTCGCGGCCGGCGCGTTCGCCGGGGGCCTGTTCGTGCTCCCGGGCGGCGGCGCGCCGCGCAAGGCCGTGACCCGTACGCTCACCGGCGTGCTGCGCAGCCCCGGCGCCGCGCTGGTCGCGGTCGTCGCGGTGGGCACGGCGGCGCTGTTCGCGGCGATGTTCGCGCTCGGCCAGGACCCGGTCTGGACGCCCTGGCGGGCCCCGCAGAGCGTGATCGACGACCTGGCGAGCGACGCCAGGCAGAGCACGATCGGGCTGATCACCGGCCTCATCGAAAGTCTGCTGGACGGGCTGGGGTTGGGCTTCCTGACTCCGTGGTCCTGAGTGTCCCCCTCGGTCCGACGGGGGAGAGATGAGGTATGAGCGAGCGCCTCGGCCCTTATGAGCTTCTCTCCAGGCTCGGCGCGGGCGGCTTCGGCGAGGTCCATCTGGCGCTCGACGCCCAGGGGCGCACGGTCGCGGTCAAGGTGCTGCATCCGCACGTCGCGGCCGACGCCCTCGCGCTGGCCAGGCTCGACCGCGAGGTCGAGACGATGCGCCGGGTCGGCGGGCCGCACGTGGCCGAGGTGCTCGACGCCTCGCTGGAGGGCCCCAGACCCTACCTGGTGACCCGCTACGTCCAGGGCCGCCCGCTCAGCGCCGTGCCGGTGCCCGTCGAAGAGCTGGGCCCCCTGGCCTCGGGGCTGGCCGACGCGCTGCTGGCCATGCACGAGGCCGGGGTGGTCCACCGCGACCTCAAGCCGGCCAACGTGATGATGAGCGAGGACGGCCCGGTCGTCATCGACTTCGGCATCGCCAGCGCGCTCGACACGTTGTCGGTCACGGCGTCGGGAGCGGTGGTCGGCACGCCCGGCTACCTGGCTCCGGAGATCCTCGAAGGCGGCGGCGCGGGCGTCGAGGCCGACGTGTTCTCCTTCGGCGCGACGCTCGCCTACGCCGCGACCGGGCGGCAGCCGTACGGGCAGGGGCCGGCCTCGGCGGTGGCCTACCGGGTCGTGCACCACCCGCCCGACCTGGAGGGCGTGCCGGACTGGCTGGCGCCGCTGTTACGCGAGTGCCTGTCCACCGATCCCGCCGCGCGGCCCACGGCCGCGCAGATCTGCGCCCGGCTGGGCGTCGCCCCCGTCCCGCACGTACGGCAGGCCGGCCCCCGTCCCTCGGCCCCGGTGGCGCGTCCGCGGCCGGCCGACGACCTGAGCACGAGGGAGTGGCGGCCGGGCGACGGCCGGCGCGGCTCGGTGGAGGAGTCCAGGGCGCGGCACCGGGAGAAGGTGCGCAGGCGGTGGCTGATCGGCTCGGGCCTGTTCGTGTCGCTGCTGGCGGCGGCCGCCCGCGAGCCGCTGCCCGAGGTGGCGCTGTTCCTGCTGGCCGCCTACGTGCTGGCGGTGGTGAGCGACGCGGGGGTGGCGCTGCTCTCGCGCGGGCCGTACCGGCGCGGCCGGATGGTGGCCGACCTGGTGAGCGTGGCGGGGGCGGTGGGGCTGTGCTTCGGGCTGGCCGCGGTGTTCAGCACGTTCACACTGGCCCTGTTCGCGGGTACGGCCCTGGTGGTGGGCATCGTGTTCCTGTTGTCCGCCTGATTTCCCTCGGGGGGCGATCGGAACGGACCGAATAAAGTTCGGTATGGTGGGAAGGGTAGGGGCTTGACGCGGGAACCGCCGGTTTGCGCGTAAGCTACCCACGGGTAACATGACCGCGGGAGCCAGGGCACGACTCTGACCCACCCCGTGTCAGGAGCCCGTCGGGAACCTGGCAGTCTGGTCAGCATTGCATTCGGCGCCTATCGCAGCGACGCGGTGGGCGCACGCGAACACGGGAGGTCGGCCACCGGCCATGAACATCGTCGTCTGCGTGAAGCAGGTCCCCGATACGGCGACCGAGCGCAAGCTGCGGTCCGATGACAACACGCTCGATCGTGACGCCGTCGACGGCGTGGTCAACGAGCTTGACGAGTACGCGGTCGAGGAGGCGCTGAAGCTCAAGGAGGCGCACGGTGGCGAGGTCACCGTGCTCACCATGGGCCCGGGCAAGGCCACCGAGACCATCCGCAAGGCCCTGGCCATGGGCGCCGACAAGGCGGTCCACCTGAGCGACGACGCGCTGCACGGCTCCGACGCGCTGTCCACCTCGTACGCGATGGCCCAGGTGCTCAAGAAGATCGGGTTCGACCTGGTCGTCCTGGGCTCGGAGTCGACCGACGCCCGCACCGGCGTGCTGGCCGCGATGCTGGCCGAGCGCCTGGGCACGGCCCAGCTCACCCTGGCCAACAAGGTCGAGATCGAGGGCTCCTCGATCAGCGTCCAGCGCATCACCGACTACGGCTTCGACAAGGTTCAGGCTTCGCTGCCGGCCGTCGTGTCCGTGGTCGAGAAGATCAACGAGCCGCGTTACCCGTCCTTCAAGGGCATCATGGCGGCCAAGAAGAAGCCGGTCGAGACGCTGGCCATCGCCGACGCCGAGATCGACGCCGCCCAGGTCGGCCTGGGCGCCGCCTGGTCCGAGGTGGTCGACTTCGCCGCCGCGCCGCCGCGCGCCGCCGGCACGATCGTCAAGGACGAGGGCGACGGAGGCTCGAAGGCCGCCGACTTCCTCGCCTCCAAGAAGTTCATCTGAGAACGGGGGTTTTACTGATATGTCGGAGATTCTCGTTCTCGTGGAGCAGGTCGACGGCGAGGTCAAGAAGGTCACGCTCGAACTGCTGACCCTGGCCCGCTCGCTCGGCACGCCCGCAGCCGTCTGGGCCGGCCCCGGCCTCGGCGACGCCGCCAAGGCCAGGCTGGCCGAGTACGGCGCCGAGACGATCTACAACGCCGGGTCCGCCGACATCGTCGACCACGTGGTGGCGCCCAAGGCCGAGCTGCTGGCCCAGCTCGTCGCCGAGAAGTCGCCCGCCGCGGTGCTCGTGGCCGCCACGGCCGAGGGCAAGGAGGTCGCCGGTCGCCTGGCCGTCAAGACCGACTCCGGCGTCATCACCGACGCCGTGGGCCTGTCCGAGGGCTTCGTGGCCGACCAGTCGATCTTCGGTGGCGGCGTCAACGTGCACTCCAGGGTGCGCAGGGGCACCCCGATCGTCGCCGTACGCCCGAACTCGACGGCCCCGCAGGCCGCCGCGGGCGCCGGCGCCGTCGAGGAGGTGTCGGTCGCGCTGAGCGAGGCGGCCAGGGCCGCCCGCATCGTCGAGCGCGTCAAGCAGGAGAAGGGCGCCAGGCCCGAGCTGACCGAGGCCGCGATCGTGGTCTCCGGCGGCCGGGGCGTGGGCTCCGCCGAGAACTTCTCCGTCATCGAGGGCCTGGCCGACACGCTGGGCGCGGCCGTCGGCGCCTCGCGCGCCGCCACGGACGCCGGCTGGTACCCCCACCAGTTCCAGGTGGGCCAGACGGGCAAGACGGTCTCGCCGCAGCTCTACATCGCGGCCGGGATCTCCGGCGCCATCCAGCACCGGGCCGGCATGCAGACCGCGAAGACCATCGTCGCGATCAACAAGGACCCCGAGGCGCCGATCTTCGAGCTCGCCGACTACGGGGTCGTGGGTGACCTGCACCAGGTCGTCCCGCAGCTCACCGAAGAGATCAGCAAGCGCAAGTAGCGTCAGGGATCATCGGCGCGCCCAGCGCCGGTCGGAGGCGGCGCCGCACGACGTGCGGCGCCGCCTCCGCCGTCTCAGGCGGACGCGGCGGGCGCGGTCCGGGCGCCGGCCGCCTTCAGCGCCCATCCGGCCAGGACGCCCGCCAGCAGGGCGAAGCCGTGCAGGTCCAGCAGCGCGCACAGGACGACGGCGGCCGCCGCGGCGACCGCGGGGAACAGCGGGGCGGGGACCCGGTCGCGGTGCGCCACGAGCTGGAAGCCGGCTCCGGCCAGGACGACCATCAGCACGACGCCGACCGTGCCGGACGCCGACAACGTCCAGGCGCCCGACAGGACCGCGTAGAACGCGCCCAGCGAGCGTTCCAGGGGACCGGCAGCGGCCACGGCAAGGCCGCCGGCCAGGCCGCAGAGGGCGACCGAGTTGCCCGCGCCGGGGTCGTTCATGAGGTAGCCGGCGGCCTCGCCCGCGACCGCGCCCGAGACGTACAGCAGGAGCCAGCGCCCGGGGCCGAGCGCGCGCTCGGCGACGTAGCCGAGCACCGCGAGGAACGCCAGGTTGAACAGGGTGCCGAACACGCCGCCGTCCTGGACGACGAGCGCCGTCCCCAGCCGCCACCACTCGCCGCCGGAGATCGCGGCCGGATCGCGCATCCACGCGGCCTCCAGCCCCGGGACGGCGAACTGCAGAAGGCTCGGAACCGCCGTGCCGACGAGGACGACCGCGGTGACATATGGCTTGAACACCGCCTAAGCCTCGCACGCCCTCCACGAATCGGACATGGACGGATGTACGAGGCTTGGTATGACAAATGTCCTACGCGGCGACCTTCACCGGCTCCCGCACGGGAACGGCGTCGAACACCGGCGCCTCCCGCCTGGGCAGGAACCGCGACGCCACGGCGATCAGCACGCCCAGGAGGACCGCGATGCCGAGCGCGCCGCGCAGCGAGGTGGCGTCCGACAGGAAGCCGATCACCACCGGGCCGAGCAGCAGGCCCGCGTAGCCCATGGCGCCCGCCTGGGCGATGGCCGGTCCGGGTGCGTCGGTCGCGGTGCCCGCCAGGGAGAGCGTCAGCGGCGCGATCGTCGCCACGCCGAGCCCGACGAAGAACATCGCCAGCACCGCCACCAGCGCCGCCGGCGCCATCAGCACGACCGTGAAGAACCCGGCCGTGGCCACGCCGGACACGCCCAGCATGCCGCGCACCCCGAACCGGGAGCGCAGCCGGTCGCCGGTGAGCCTGGCCAGCAGCATGCCGGCCTCGAACACCGGGTAGCCGAGCGCGGCCAGCGCCTCCGGCGCGCCGAGCTCGTTGCGCATGTACAGGCCGTTCCAGTCGGCGACCACGCCCTCGACCATGAAGGCGAAGAACATGATCGCGCCGAGCAGGTAGACGATCGCCGGCATGCGGTGCCGGGCCGTGCGCGCCGACTCCGTCGCCGGGGCCTCCGGCAGGTACGTACGGCCGATCAGCAGCGCGACCGGCAGCGAGACCAGGGCGACCAGCGCCAGGTTGGCGGTGAACGACAGGCCGGCGGCGATCGACAGGCTGCCGAGCGCGCCCGCCGAGATGGCGCCCACGCACCAGCCGGCGTGCATGCCGTTCATCAGCGGCCGGCCGTACGCCTGCTCGACGGTGGAGCCCTGGGCGTTCATGGCGACGTCCACGGTGCCGAAGGCCATGCCGAAGAACGTGGCGGCCACGATCAGGAGGGGCAGGTTGGGGGCGAAGGCGACGGCCAGCAGGCCGACCGCGGTGAGTGGGGCGCCGATCCGCAGAACCGCCCTGCTGCCCGCGCGGGCCATGATCCGTCGCATGGACTGCATGGTCACGAGGGCCCCGAGGCCCCATGCGAGGAGCACCGCGCCGACCGTGGACTCGGACAGGCCGAGTTTGTCGGTCAGGGCGGGGATGCGCACGGTCATCGTGCCCACCATCAGGCCGCCGAGGACGAAGGTGAGGATCGCCCCGTAGCGGGCCGTCCTCAGGTCGCGGGTCATAAGGCACACCTCTCACAAACTCTTTATTGCGTCACAAATCAGGCGCTCCCCTGGTGGGGGCGCCCAGGAGATCTGGGGGGATGAACACTCGAAGGGACAAAGACCGCCGGCCGGCACCGGTTCGGCCCGCCGCCCCGGCTCATGGCCCGCCTCCCGAGTGCCCGGTTGTGCGGGGACAGAGCGACTTGGGCGGTCCGTGGGCCTGCTGGGGCGTCGGCGGGCCGAGGTCTGGTCGACCGGCCTCGGCCGTTGGACGGGGTGGTTCGGGGCCCTGGGGTGCGTTGAGGCGCGGCTCAGGGCGGCGAGTGGTCGGTGAGCGGGTGGCCGGCCGGCGCCGGTCGGGGTCGGCTCGTGCTGCCTGGTGAGCGACCCGGGCGCTCGGTCGTGGCCCGCGTCATGACCCGGCGGCGGGCCCTGACGGTCAGGCCGGTCGGTGCCACCGCCCGGCCGCCGTCCGCGCCCTCCGGCCTACCGTCTGCCTGACGGGGGCCTGCGCGTCCGGCCTGCCCAGCCCGTACGGACCGGTCTGACGGGGACGGCGGGCGCCGCCGAGGCGCTCGGTCCGGACGGGAAGCGGGCGAGGCCCCCGGGACAGGGGTCGTGGGAGCACGGGATCGTCATCGCGAGACCGCCCTCCCATCCGTTCCGGCCGACACAGCAGAGAACCGCGGAATCTTCGTGATCGAAGCTCCGACACCTGAACCGCGAGTGGCCCCGGCACATTCCCGTGACCAGGGTGACTCGCGACACACGCGGGCCGGGTGGTTCAGCCGGGTTTGAGCAGCGCTCTCAGCCGGGCTTCGAGGGCACGCAGGTCCGCTTCCGAGTTGAGCTGCGGGTCGTGGCTGGCCACGTCCCACAAACCCTCGCAGGCCAGCCGGACGATCTGCGCGGCCAGCGGGTCGGGTTCGTCGCCCAACCCCTCCCGGTGCCAGCGCGACATCGCCTCACGCAGCGGCGCGAGCAGGAAGAGGTTCCCCGACGCGCCCGTCACGACCGCCCATCGTCGCAGCCGCCCCGAGCGCACGGCGATCAGCGTGGCGCCGAGGTACCGCTCGGTGTACGTGCCGTCCGGCTGCGCGGCCATCAGGTCGTCGAACTCTTCGATCAGCCGTTCGACCATGCCCTTGATCAGGGCCTCTTTGGTGCCGAAGTGGTAAAGAAGGCCGCCCTTGCTCACTCCGGCCCGGTCGGCCACGGCGGACAGCGTCAGCGCGGCCGACCCCTGGTCGCACAGGAGGTCTTCCGCCGCGTCCAACAGCTCGTCCCTTCGCATGCCTCAACTGTACCGTCCGGACGGTACAGTGGCAAACGAGATACCCTGATCTGGTGACACGACCGTCGGCCTATCTTGATCATGCGGCGACCACGCCCATGCTGCCCGAAGCGATCGAGGCCATGACGGAGCAACTCAAACGCGTCGGCAACGCCTCCTCGCTGCACGCCGCGGGCCGTCAGGTGCGCAGGGTCGTCGAGGAGTCCCGCGAGAGCATCGCCGACGCCCTGGGGGCCCGGCCGAGCGAGGTCGTGTTCACCTCGGGCGGCACCGAGGCCGACAACCTGGCCATCAAGGGCCTCTACTGGGCGCGCCGGCCCCGGCGGCGCATCCTGCTCAGCTCCGTCGAGCACCACGCCGCGCTCGACCCGGCCGCGTGGCTGGCCGAGAGCCAGGGCGCCGAGGTGGAGCTGCTCGACGTCGACGAGTACGGCCGGGTCCATCCCGACACGCTGCGCGCCGCCATCGAGCGCGACCCCGACGACGTGGCCATGATCAGCGTCATGTGGGCCAACAACGAGGTGGGCACGGTCCAGCCGGTCCACGTGCTGGCGGCCGTCGCCCACGACCACGGCGTCCCGTTCCACACCGACGCGGTGCAGGCGATCGGGCAGCTCCCGGTGTCCTTCGCCGACTCCGGCGCCGACGCCCTCACGCTGACCGGCCACAAGGTCGGCGGCCCGATGGGCGTGGGCGCGCTGCTGCTGACCAGGGGGCTGACCCCGGTGTCGGTGCAGCACGGCGGAGGTCAGGAGCGCGACGTGCGCTCCGGCACCCTCGACGCGCCCGCCATCGCGGGCCTGGCCGCCGCCGTGCGGACCGCCGTGAAGGAGCAGGAGGCGCTGGGCCGCCGCCTGACGGCGCTGCGCGACGAGCTCATCCAGCGCGTCCGCCAGGCCGTCCCCGACGTCGTGCTCAACGGCGACCCGACCGGCCGGCTGCCCGGCAACGCCCACTTCTCCTTCCCCGGCTGCGAGGGCGACGCGCTGCTCATGCTGCTCGACGCCAAGGGCGTGGAGTGCTCGACCGGCTCGGCCTGCTCGGCGGGCGTGGCGCAGCCCTCGCACGTGCTGCTCGCGATGGGCGCCGACGCGGCGGCCGCGCGCGGCTCGCTCAGGTTCACCCTGGGCCACACCTCGACCGCCGCCGACGTCGACCGCCTGATCGAGGTGCTGCCGGCGGCCGTCGAGCGGGCCCGCAGGGCCGGGCTCAGCTGAGGAAGGGGGAGACCGCGGCCCAGGCGGGGTCGTGGCCCACGTCGACCCGCGGCTCGCCCTCTTCCCAGCTCACGATCAGCTCCTTGGCGTGGATCGCCGCGTCGGAGGCCGGGTCGGCGTAGACGTGGACGACCCGCCGGCCGGCGGCGCTCAGGTGCGCGGCCAGCAGGGCGTCGTCGCGCAGTTTGAGCAGGCGGGCGGCCAGGCGCTCCTCGAAGTCGCGCAACGCCTTCAGCGAATCGCCGACGGGCAGGCCGTCGGCGTCGCGGTGGGCGTACGGAAGCGTGATCTCGATGTGCTGGTCGAGCAGCGGGTGGTCGACGGGCCGCAGCGGGAATCGCGCCGTGGCCACCAGCGACGCGCCCTCGCCGGTCTGGCCTTCGAGCAGCAGCCACTCCTCGCCCTGATAACCCGAGGCCAGGTCGGCGACCACGGCGGGCAGGTGGACGGCGGCGACCGCGTCGATCGGCTGGAACGTGGCGGGTGTGATCTCGCCCACCCATCTGGCGACGTCGTCCTCGCCCAGCAGCCAGTCGAGGGCGAGCAGCGTCGCCTCCAGGCGGGCCTCCTCGTCGAGCTCGCCGAAGATCGGGTGGTGGGCGGTCACGTCGACGCGCGGCTGGTTGCGCGGCACGCGCAGCCCGAAGACCAGCTTGTCGAGCGCGAACTCGAACCCGCCCACGTCGAGAGTCAGCTCCAGCGCCTGCGGGTTGGCCTGCCGGGACGGATGGAACTCCCACAGCAGGTCGGCCGGCGGCGCGGCCCTGGCCCAGCGGTGGGCGAGCGAGCGCAGCTCGGCGTCGCCGGCCGCGGTCACCACCAGGGCGTGCGCGGCGTTCCTGCCGGGCGCCACCTCCCAGACCAGGCCGGGGTCGATCGCGGCCACGGCGGGGGCGACCAGCTCCTCGATGCCGTCGGCCGTGCCCGCCGCCACCAGCGAGTCGAGCCGCGGCCTGGCCTCCTGCCACCACGCCCAGAACGCGGCCACGCCGTCGCCGGGCCGGCCGGCCTCTTCCTCTTCGTCCTTGCGCCCGAACAGTCGCATGCGCTGAATCCTTCCAGACGGAGCCGATGGCCGCGCACTCCCCGCCGGACAGTACGCTGGAACGGTCATGGGACTGCGTGTGCTTGCCGCCATGTCGGGCGGCGTCGATTCCGCCGTGGCCGCCGCCCGGATCGCCGAGGCCGGTCACGACGTCACTGGTGTGCATCTGGCCCTGTCGGCCAATCCCCAATCCCACCGCACGGGCGCGCGGGGCTGCTGCACGATCGAGGACTCCCGCGACGCGCGGCGGGCCGCGGACGTGATCGGCATCCCGTTCTACATCTGGGACATGGCCGAGAGGTTCCAGCGCGACGTGGTGGAGGACTTCGTGGCCGAATACGCCGCGGGCCGCACCCCCAACCCGTGCCTGCGGTGCAACGAGAAGATCAAGTTCGAGGCGGTGCTCGACCGGGCGCTCGCCCTCGGCTTCGACGCCGTCGCCACCGGCCACCACGCCAAGCTGTCCGACGGCGTGCTGTCCAGGAGCGTCGACCAGGGCAAGGACCAGTCGTACGTGCTGGGGGTGCTCACCCGTGAGCAGCTCAGCCACGCGATCTTCCCGCTCGGCGGCTCCACCAAGGCCGAGGTGCGCGAGGAGGCCGCGCGGCGCGGCCTGACCGTCGCCGACAAGCCCGACAGCCACGACATCTGCTTCATCGCCGACGGCGACACCCGCGGCTTCCTGGCCGGCCGGCTCGGCGCCGAGGAGGGCCCGATCGTCGACCAGGAGGGCGCGGTGGTGGGCACCCACCAGGGCGCCCACGGCTTCACGGTCGGCCAGCGCAAGGGCCTGCGCATCGACCGTCCGGCCGCCGACGGCAGGCCGCGCTACGTGTTGTCGATCGAGCCGGTCTCCAACACGGTCACGGTCGGCCCGCGCTCGGCGCTGGAGGTCACCTCGATCTCCTGCGTGCGCCCGGTCTGGAACGGCCCGTCCCGCCTCGACGACCTCACCGTGCAGCTCAGGGCCCACGGCGAGGTCTACGGCTGCCGCTTCGAGGAGGAGGCGGGCGGCGGCCTGCGCATCGACCTCGACCGCCCGGCCACCGGCGTCGCGGCGGGCCAGGCGGCCGTGCTCTACTCCGGCGACACGGTCATCGGCTCGGCCACCATCGTCTCGGCCGCCTAGGGGAGCGTCACCGACTCGCCGACCTTGAGCCGGCGCATGTCGGCGCCCTGCTTGTCCGACTCCAGCTCCAGGTAGGTGTCCACCAGCGACAGGCCGATGTCGTTGAGCAGGCCGTCGTGCGTGGAGAACGCGCGGGCCGGGCGCAGCGTGCGCAGGTACTCGACCATCTCGCTGAGCTTCATCCAGGGGGCGTTGGTCGGCGCGAGGAGGGTGGGCACCTCGACGCCGGGCAGGGTGAGCGCGTCGCCGGGGTAGAACACCTCGTCGTCGAGCATGAACCCGACGTTCTGCACGATGGGCGCATCGGGGTGGTTCTTGCTGTGCCACTCGCCGAACGCCTTCACCCGGAAACCGGCCGCGTCGAAGTCGTCGCCGTGCCGGACCACCTGGACCTTGACCGGCACGTCGGTCAGCTGGGCCGCGACGCCCTCGCACGTCCAGACCTCGATCCCGGCGGGCGCGGCCTTCAGCTTCTCGATGTCGAAGTGGTCGAAGTGCTGGTGGGTGATCAGGACCGCGTCGACCCCGTCGAGCACCGGCTCCTGCGAGAAGGTGCCCGGATCGATGACCAGGACCTTGCCGTTCTTCTCAAGGCGTACGCAGGCGTGCGTGAGTTTGGTGAGCTCCATCCGGCAGAGCCTACGCTTGTGCCCATGTCTACGTGGGAAGCCACCGGGGTCGGGTCGCATCCGGGTGAGGATCATCTTGAGGCGATCCGTGTCGTGTTCGGCGAGTTGCCCGGCCTGCCGTACCTGCCGGAGCTGCCGGCCCGCGGGGTCGGCGCCGACATGGTCGGCAGGACGGCCGGGCTGCTCATCGACCTGCCGGTCGAGGTGCAGCCGTCCGGGTGGCGGCTGGCCGACCGGCCGGGCCGCGACCATCAGCGGGCCGTCGATCACCTGCGCCGCGACCTCGACGGGCTGGAGGAGGTCGCGCACGACTACTCAGGGCCGCTCAAGCTGCAGGTGTGCGGGCCGTGGACGCTGGCCGGGTCCCTTGAGCTGAAGTACGGCGACAAGATGCTCTCCGACGCCGGAGCCGTGCGCGACCTGGTCGCGTCGCTGGCCCAGGGGGTCGCCGACCACTGCGCCGAGGTGCGGCGGCGGCTGCCGGGGGTCACCGAGATCGTGCTGCAGCTCGACGAGCCGGGGCTGCCGGGCGTGCTGGCGGGCACGGTCCCGACCGCGTCCGGGTTCGGGCGGCTGGCGGCGGTCGAGGAGTGGCGGGTGGAGGAGTCGCTGCGGCTGTTCCCCGACCCGGTGGTCCACTGCTGCGCGCCCGGGGTGCCCTACGCGCTGCTGCGGCGGGCCGGGGCGCGCGCGGTGTCGGTCGACGCGTCGCTGCTGCGCCGCAGGGACGACGACCAGCTCGGCGAGCTCTTCGAGGCCGGGGCCGGCCTGCTGCTCGGCGTCGTGCCGGGCAGGGACGTCGCGCTGCCGGACACCGGGGTGGTCGCCAGGCCCGCGGTGGAGCTGTGGCGGCGGCTCGGGTTCGCCCCCGACGGGCTGGCCGCCAAGGTCACCCTGACGCCCGCCTGCGGCCTGGCCGGGGCCTCGCCCCGCTACGCGCGGGCCGCCCTGGCGGCGTGCAGGAAGGCCGCCCAGGTGCTCAAGGACGATCCGGCAAGCGGGCTGCAAGGCGGCTGAGTAGCGTCCTTGCCATGATTGCTCGCGTTCTGGCCGCCGGTGCCGCCATGCTGATCGCGTCCGCCTCGATCGCCGTCCCCGCACGGGCCTCGGTCAACCCCGAGATCTGGAGCTGGGGGTCCATCTACTCCGCCGACCGGGCCGGGAAGGCCAAGGGCAAGGTCCTGCTCGACCGGCCGGGGTTCGTGGTCAGCGGCAGGCTGTACGACTTCCCCGGCCGTGCCGGCTGCTCGTGGCTGCAACTGCGCTGGGTCAAGGACGGCGGCGGCGACGGGCGCAAGACGTACCGCAACTGCTCGGGCACCAAGCCGCTGGAGTTCTCGCTCAAGACCGGCTACATGCTCTCCGTCGAGGGCAGGGTCTGCCGGGGCACGGCAAGGAAGATCACCGGTAACTGCTCGGTCTGGGAAGGCGTCTGGGCCCAGGGCGGATGACCGGGGGAGTCGTTCCTGTCGGAGCCCGGCGGTAGCGTTTCCTCAGCGTGTCCGACGTGGAAGGAGACCCAGCGTGAGCGAGCGTGACACCGAGGTCGGGGGCGTGCCCGTGGCCGCGCTCAAGCGGCATGCGGAGCTGAGCGAGCTGGTCGAGGACGCGCGCTGGCGCTACTACGTGCTCGACCAGCCGACGGTCAGCGACGCGCAGTTCGACGAGTGGTTCCGCGAGCTGCTCACGCTGGAGCAGGCCCATCCTGAGCTGCAGACCCCCGACTCGCCCACCCAGAAGGTGGGCGCGCCGGTCTCGGGCGACTTCGCCAAGGTCAGCCACCTCAACCGCATGGAGAGCCTCGACAACGCCTTCAACCAGGCCGACATGGCCGCCTGGATGGCCCGCGTCGAGCGGCTGGCCGAGCGCGACCCGGGGCCCTACCTGTGCGAGCTGAAGATCGACGGGCTGGCCATCGCGCTCGTCTACCGCGACGGCAAGCTGGAGCGCGGCGCCACCCGGGGCGACGGCCGGATCGGCGACGACGTCACGGCCAACGTGCGCACGATCAAGGGCGTGCCCCACCGGCTCAAGGGCGAGGGCGTGCCGAGCCTGGTCGAGGTGCGCGGCGAGGTCTACATCCCGGTCGAGGGCTTCAAGCAGCTCAACGAGCAGCTCGTGGAGCAGGGCAAGCCGCCGTTCGCCAACCCGCGCAACTCCGCGGCGGGCACGCTGCGGCAGAAGGACGCGCGCGTCACCGCCCAGCGCCCGCTGCGCATGCTCGTCCACGGCATCGGCGTCTGGGAGGGCTCGGCCGTGCCGCGCGCCCAGTCGGAGGTCTACGAGCGGCTGCGGGAGTTCGGGCTGCCGGTCAGCGACCTGTTCAAGGTGGTGCCCGGCCTCACCGAGGTCGACGAGTTCATCGAGCACTACCGGGTGCACCGGCACGATCCGGCGTACGAGATCGACGGGGTCGTGGTCAAGGTCGACGACTTCCGCACGCAGCGGGAGCTCGGGTCCACCTCGCGGGCCCCGCGCTGGGCGATCGCCTACAAGTACCCGCCGGAGGAGGTCAACACCAAGCTGCTCGACATCCAGGTGGGGGTGGGCCGCACCGGCCGGGTCACGCCGTACGCGGTGATGGAGCCCATCGTGGTCGCCGGCTCGACCGTCGAGCGGGCCACCCTGCACAACGCGGCCACGGTGATCAAGAAGGGCGTGCTCATCGGCGACACCGTGGTGCTGCGCAAGGCGGGCGACGTCATCCCCGAGATCGTCGGCGCGGTCACGGCGTTGCGCGACGGCTCCGAGCGGGAGTTCGTCATGCCGACCCACTGCCCCGAGTGCGGCACCGAGCTGGCCTACGAGAAGGAGGGCGACGCCGACCTGCGCTGCCCCAACGCCCGCAGCTGCCCCGCCCAGATCCGTGAGCGCCTCTACTTCGCGGCCGGCCGGCGCGCGCTCGACATCGACGGGCTGGGTTACGTCGCGGCGACCGCGCTCACCCAGCCGGTGCCGCCGCAGGAGCCCGTCCTACGCACCGAGGCCGACCTGTTCGACCTGACGATCGAGCAGCTCATGCCCATCCGGTCGGTCGTCCGCGACCAGGACACCGGCCTGCCCAAGCTCGACCCCGAGACCGGCGAGCAGAAGGTCGTCTCGCTGTTCGCCAACCTCGACGGCGGGCCCAGCCAGGCCGCCCGCACGCTGGTCGACGAGCTCGCCCGCGCCAAGTCGGCGCCGCTCGCGCAGGTGCTGGTCGCGCTGTCGATCCGGCACGTCGGCCCGCCGACGGCCCGCGACCTCGCCGACTCCATGCGGTCGATCGACGCCATCATGAACGCCTCGGAGGAGGAGCTGGCTTCGGTCAAGGGCATCGGGCCGCGGGTGGCGGCGACGATCCGGGAGTGGTTCGAGGTCGACTGGCACCGGGAGATCGTCGAGCGCTGGCGGCGGGCCGGGGTGCGGATGGACGACGGCCCCGCTCCGGAGAAGACGGAGCCCCAGATCCTGGAGGGGCTGACGTTCGTGGTCACCGGGACGCTGGAGTCCTACACCCGCGACACCGCGTCCGAGGCGCTGACCAGCAGGGGCGGGAAGGTGGCCGGATCGGTGTCGAAGAAGACGTCGTTCCTGGTGGCGGGGGAGAACGCCGGGTCGAAGTACGACAAGGCGGTCAGCCTGAAGGTGCCGATCCTCGACGAGCAGGGGTTCGAGCTGCTGCTGAAGGAGGGGCCGGAGGCCGCGGCGCGCGTGGCGGTGGTCGAGGAGACGTAGCGGGGCCCCGGCTCGCCCTTGCGGCGGGGCTGGTGTTCCGTGGCCCCGCGGATGCGCAGCCGGCGGGCTGGGGATCAGAGTCGTGTACGGACTGTCGATGGCCGCGCTACCCATAGTGGTTTTTGGGTATATGTCGGAAAGGAGAAGTGACGGAACGTACGCGCTTGGTTTCGCGAAGTGGGGTGAAGGTCGTACCCTCCCATAGTGACCTAATGGGGGTTCTGTTACCGATGACTGACCCAACCGACACCCGTGACACCGGTCCACGCGTCGGCACGCCGCTCTGGGCGTTCCTCGCGGGCATCACCGTGATCGGCTTCACCGCGCTGATCGTGGCCATGCTCAGGCTGGATCCGGCCGCGCTGGCGGAGCTCGCCCGTACCCCGCTGTTCTGGGTGCTGGCGGTGCTGGTGATGCTGGGCGAGCTGCGGCCCGTCATGGTGTCCTCGGCGACCGCGGTCGGCGGCACGTACCCGTCCACCATGTTCACCTTCGCGGTGCTGCTGCACTTCGGGCTGTCCACCGCCGTGCTGATGCAGGCCGTCGCCATCGCCATGAACGGCGTCGTGACGCGCAAGGCGTGGCACCGGGTCATGTTCAACGTCGCCCAGTCCACCCTCGCGCTCACCGCCGCGGCCGTGGTGCTCGGGCTGTTCGGCGTCGTGCCGGGCCCGGCCCTGCCGTGGACGCCCAGCGGGGGCGACCTGCCGGCGATCGCGCTGGCCGGGGTGGCCTACTTCGCCACCAGGGCCGCGCTCGTGTCCGGGGCGGTCGCCCTGCACGAGCGGCGTTCGATCGTCCGCGTGCTGCGGGTCACCGCCGGGCCGCAGGGGCTCGTCTACACCGCGCTGCTGGGCCTCGCACCGCTGGTCGTCGTGGTGATGGACCATTCGCCCGGCCTGGTGCCGCTCTTCGTCGCCCCGCTCGCCGCCGTCTACTTCACCGCCACGCTGTCCATGCGCCGCGACCACCAGGCCATGCACGACGAGCTGACCGGCCTGCCCAACCGCAAGATGCTCATCGTCAGCACCGAAGAGGCGCTGGCCGAGTCCCGCCACGACGAGCGGGTCGGGCTGTTCCTCCTCGACCTCGACCGGTTCAAGGAGGTCAACGACACGATGGGCCATCCGGTGGGCGACCGCCTGCTGCAGATGGTGGCCCACCGGCTCACCCACTCCGTGCGTCCGGGCGACGTGGTGGCCAGGCTCGGCGGTGACGAGTTCGCCGTGCTGCTGCCCTCGATCCGCGACGCCAACGCCGCCAGGGAGGTGGCCGCCAGGCTGCGGGCGGCCCTGACCGAGCCCGTCCGCCTGGAGGGCATGAGCTTCGACCTCGACGGCTCGGTCGGCATCGCGCTCTTCCCCGACCACGCCCCCGACTTCGAGCTGCTGCTGCAACGCGCCGACGTGGCCATGTACCTGGCCAAGGAGGGGCGTACCGGGGTAGAGCTCTACCAGCCCGACAAAGACCGCAACTCGCCCGAACGGCTCAACCTGCTGGGCGACCTGCGCCGCGCCATCGACAACCGCGAGCTGCAGCTGCACTACCAGCCCAAGGTCAGCCTGGCCGGCGGCGCGGTGACCGGGGTGGAGGCCCTGCTGCGCTGGTGCCATCCGGTGCACGGGCCGATCCCGCCGTCGGACTTCGTCCCGCTGGCCGAGCAGACGTACCTGATGCGCCAGCTCACCGAATACGTCATCGAGGCCGCGCTCGAACAGGCCGCCCGCTGGTGGCACACCGGCCTGCAGGTGCAGATCTCGGTCAACATCTCCGCCCGCGACCTGCTCGACGCGGCGCTGCCCGAGCAGCTGGAGGTCGGCCTGACCCGGTACGGCCTGCCGCCCGCGGCCATCCAGCTGGAGGTCACCGAGCGCATCCTGACCGGCGACCAGGCTTACACCCAGGAGACCATCAAGGCGCTGGCCGCGCTCGGCGTCCCGCTGTCCCTCGACGACTTCGGCACCGGCTACTCCTCGCTGATCAGGCTCCAGCGTCTGGCGGTCTCCGAGGTCAAGATCGACGCCTCGTTCGTCCGCCGCATCGCCGAGTCCGACGACGACGACCGCATCGTCCGTTCGATCGTCGACCTGGTGCGCTCGCTCGGCCTGCGCTCGGTGGCCGAGGGCGTGGAGTCCGACGACGTCGCGCTGCGGCTGGCCGAGATGGGCTGCGACCTGGGCCAGGGCTGGCTGTTCTGCCAGCCCATGCCGGCCGCCGAGGCCACCGTCTGGCTCAGGGGCCGCTGCGAGGCGGCGCCGGCCATCGAGTTCGGCTACCAGTCCGAGGTCACCCAGACGGCCTGAACGATTACAGGAGTCGACTTCGTCGAAGTACACTTCGTCGAAGTACACTTCGATGTCGTCTCTGGGGGCCTCTTGATCCCGAAGCCTGAACGCATCTTCGCGCGCGACTTCGAGTGGGAGGCTCTGACCGCCTTCGTCGAGCGTTCCGGTCCCCGGCCCCGGCCCCGGCTCGGCGTCGTCAGCGGCAGGCGCCGCCAGGGCAAGACGTTCCTGGTCGAGTCGCTGGCGCGCAAGACGGGCGGCTTCTACTTCGGCGCGACAGAGGGCACCCCGACGGAGTCGCTGAACCTCTTCGCCGCCGCTCTGGCCCGGTACGTGGGGGCTTCGGCGCCGTTCCGATTCACGACCTGGGACGAGGCGATCGGCCAGCTCTTCGCCGTCAGCGCCGAGCGCCGCGCACTCATGGTGATCGACGAGTTCCCCTACCTCAGCAAGGCGTCGCCGGCCCTGCCCTCGATCATCCAGCAGGCCGTCGACCGGGCCGTCTTCGACGAAGTGCCGGCGTCCCTGCTGTTGTGCGGCTCGGCGATGTCGGTGATGGGCCGGCTCCTGGCAGGCGACGCGCCGTTGAGGGGGCGGGCTTCCATGGAACTCGTGGTCCGGCCGTTCGACTACCGCCTCGCCGCACGGTACTGGGGGATCACCGATCCGCAGCTGGCCGTGAAGGTGCACGCGATCGCCGGCGGGACCCCCGCGTACCTGCCCCTGGCCAACGACGACAGGCCGGACGGCCTGGCCGACTTCGACGCCTGGGTGCAGCGCACGGTGCTCTCGCCCTTGACCCCGCTCTTCAAGGAGGCCCGCTATCTCCTCGAAGAGGAGGCGGAGGTGCGGGACACCGCCATGTACAAGTCCGTGCTGGCGGCCGTGGCCACCGGGAACGGCACCCGGGGCGGCATCGCGAGCTATGTGGGGCGCAAGGCGTCCGACATCGGCCATCACCTCAACGTGCTGGAGGACAGCAACCTGCTGCGCAGGGAGGTGGACGTCTTCCGCTCCTCGCGGTCGGTCTACCGCGTGTGCGAGCCGCTCATCCACTTCTACGAGGTTGTGATGCGACCCCAGTGGGGGCCGCTGGAGAGCGGCCGGGCCGAGTTCGTGTGGCAGGACGGCCGGGCCGGTTTCACCGACCAGGTGCTCGGCCCGCACTTCGAGGAGATGTGCCGTCAGTTCCACCTGCTGGAACTCGACGTCCTGGGAAACTCGCCCGGCGAGATCGGCGCGGGAACCGTCGTCGATCCCGTACGGCACGAGCAGATCCAGATCGACGTCGCGGTCTTCGCGCCGGCGATGCGCGGCGAGCGCAGGCGGGTGTTGTCGCTGGGCGAGGTGAAATGGGGCAAGGTCATGGGGCCCCGGCACGTCGCCCGGCTCAGGAGGGCGCGAGACCTGCTCGACGCCAAGGGATTCGACGTGCGGGACGCCAAGCTGGTCTGCTACAGCGGGGCCGGATTCGAGGCCGCGCTGGCCCAGGAGAGCGACGTGCTGGCGATCGGCCTGGACGAGCTCTACGGATGAGTGTGTTTCCGCCGGGTTAAGGGTTCGGGCCTGCGGCGTCAAGCCCCCTAGGATGGCAGTGTCCCAAACTCCATCCACGAAACGGGTTCAACGACTCATGTCCGCCATAACCCGCGACGAGGTCGCGCACCTGGCCCGGTTGTCCAGGCTGGCGCTCACCGACGACGAGCTCGACCACTACGCCACCCAGCTCGATGCCATCATCGAGTCGGTCGCGAAGGTGGCTGAGGTCGCCGCCGAGGACGTGCCGCCTTCGTCGCACGCGCTTCCGCTGACCAATGTCTTCCGTGCCGACGAGGTGCGACAGTCCCTGACGCCCGAGCAGGCCCTTTCCGGCGCTCCCGCCGTCGAGGACGACCGCTTCCGTGTGCCGCGCATCCTCGGGGAGGAGGCATGAGTCTGATCCGCAAGACCGCCGCCGAGCTGGGCGCGATGATCGCCGCGGGTGAGGTGTCGGCCGCCGAGGTGGCCGAGGCGCACCTCGACCGCATGGCCGAGGTGGAGCCCAAGGTCCAGGCGTTCCTGCACGTCGACCGGGAGACGACCCTTGAGCAGGCACGGGCGGTCGACGCCCGGCTGCGTGCGGGCGAGAAGCTCGGGCCGCTGGCCGGGGTGCCGGTCGCGCACAAGGACATCTTCGCCACCCGCGACATGCCGACCACGGCCGGGTCCAAGATCCTCGAAGGGTGGCGGCCGCCGTACGACGCGACCGTGACCGCGCGCCTGCGCGAGGCCGGGCTGGTCATCCTCGGCAAGACGAACCTCGACGAGTTCGCCATGGGCTCCTCCACGGAGAACTCCGCCTACCACCCGACCCGCAACCCGTGGGACCTGGACAGGATCCCGGGCGGCTCGTCCGGCGGGTCCAGCGCGGCCGTCGCCGCGTACGAGGCGCCGCTGTCCACCGGCACCGACACCGGCGGCTCGATCCGGCAGCCCGCCGCCGTCACCGGCATCGTGGGCATGAAGCCCACCTACGGCGGTTCGTCCCGGTACGGGCTGATCGCGTTCGCGAGCTCGCTCGACACGCCTGGGCCGTTCGCGCGGAACGTGCTCGACGCGGCGCTGCTGCAGGAGGCGTTCTCCGGGCACGACCCGATGGACTCCACGTCGGTCGACGCGCCGGTCCCGAGCGTCGTCGAGGCGGCCAGGAACCCCGACGTGTCCGGCATGCGCATCGGCGTGGTCAAGGAGTTCGCCGGCGAGGGCTACCAGCCGGGCGTGCTGGCCCGCTACCACGAGGTCGTCAAGCTGCTGGAGTCGCTGGGCGCCACGGTCGTCGAGGTGTCCTGCCCGTCGTTCACGACCGCGCTGCCGGCGTACTACCTGATCGCGCCGTCGGAGTGCTCGTCCAACCTGGCCCGCTTCGACGCCATGCGTTACGGCCTGCGCGTCGGCGACGACGGCACCCGCAGCGCCGAGGAGGTCATGGCGCTGACCAGGGCGGCCGGGTTCGGCCCCGAGGTCAAGCGGCGCATCATGCTGGGCACGTACGCGCTGTCCAGCGGCTACTACGACGCCTACTACGGCCAGGCGCAGAAGGTGCGCACGGTCATCTCGCGCGAGTTCGAGGCGGCCTACGAGCAGGTCGACGTGCTGGTCTCGCCGACCACGCCCACCACGGCGTTCCGGCTGGGCGAGCGCACCGACGACCCGATGGCGATGTACCTCGCCGACCTGTGCACCATCCCGTCCAACCTCGCGGGCAACGCGGCCATCTCGGTGCCGTGCGGCCTGGCCGACGAGGACAACCTGCCGGTCGGCCTGCAGATCATGGCCCCGGTTCTGGCCGACGACCGTTGTTACCGCGTCGGCGCCGCCGTCGAGAAGGCCCTGGAGAGCCGCTGGGGCGGCCCGCTGCTGAAGGAGGCCCCGTCGCTATGACCATGGTCTATGACGAAGCGCTCGACAGGTTCGAGCCGGTGCTCGGGCTGGAGACGCACGTCGAGCTCGGCACCAAGTCGAAGATGTTCTGCGGTTGCAAGACCACCTTCGGCGCCCCGGCCAACACCCAGGTCTGCCCGACCTGCCTGGCGCTGCCCGGCTCGCTGCCCGTGGCCAACGCCATGGCCATCGAGTCGACGATCCGCATCGGCCTGGCGCTGAACTGCTCGATCGCCGAATGGTGCCGCTTCGCCCGGAAGAACTACTTCTATCCGGACATGCCGAAGAACTACCAGATCTCCCAGTACGACGAGCCGCTCTGCTTCGACGGCTACGTCGACGTCGAGGTCAACGGCGAGACCGTGCGCATCGAGATCGAGCGCGTGCACCTGGAGGAGGACACCGGCAAGTCCACCCACGTGGGCGGCGCGACCGGCCGCATCCACGGGGCCGACTACTCGATCGTCGACTACAACCGCGCGGGCATCCCGCTGGTGGAGATCGTCACCAAGCCCATCCCGGGCACCGACCGGCTCGCGCCTGAGGTGGCCAAGGCGTACGTCACCGAGCTGCGCGAGATCATGCGCTCGCTCGGCGTGTCCGACGTGCGCATGGAGGAGGGCTCGCTGCGCTGCGACGTCAACGTCTCGCTCATGCCGCGCGGGTCGTCGGAGTGGGGCACCCGCACCGAGACCAAGAACGTCAACTCGCTGCGCAGCGTCGAGCGGGCGGTGCGCAGCGAGATCGAGCGCCAGGCGGGGGTCCTCGCCGAGGGCGGCAAGATCATCCAGGAGACGCGGCACTTCCACGAGGACACCGGCACCACCACGTCCGGGCGGTCCAAGGAGGAGGCCCAGGACTACCGGTACTTCCCGGAGCCCGACCTGGTGCCGATCGAGCCCGACCCGGCGTGGGTGGCCGAGCTGAAGGCGGCGCTGCCCGAGCTGCCGTCGGTCAAGCGCAAGCGGCTGCAGGCCGAGTGGGGTCTGTCCGACCTCGACATGCAGGCCATGCACAACGCCGACGCGATCGACCTGGTCGAGGCCACGGTCGCGGCCGGCGCCCCGGCGGCCGACGCGCGCAAGTGGTGGATGGGCGAGCTGGCGCGGCGCGCCAACGAGAGCGGCGTCGCGCTGGGCGAGCTGCCCATCACGCCGGCCCAGATCGCCAGGGTCACCGAGCTGGTGGCCTCGGGCGCGCTCAACGACAAGCTCGCCCGGGAGGTGCTCGAAGGCGTGCTGGCCGGTGAGGGCACGCCCGACGAGGTGGTCGCGGCGCGCGGTCTGCAGATCGTCAACGACGAGGGCGAGCTGTCGGCGATCATCGACCAGGTGCTGGCCGACAACGCGGACGCGGCCGAGAAGGTGCGGTCCGGGAAGATCGCCGCCGCCGGTGCGCTGGTGGGCGGCGTGATGAAGGCCAGCCGCGGCAAGGCCGACGCGGCCCGCGCCCGGCAGCTCATCCTGGAGAAGCTGGGCGTCTCGGAGTAGGTCCGGCACATCTGCGGGGCCCCCTGGTGGGCCCGCCGATCCGGACATATCGGCGGGGCCACCGAGGGGCGCGCTCGCGGGCGCCGTGCCTGCCGCGCGTCCTGCCGCGGGAAGGCGGGTCCCAAGAACCACCGGGCGACGTTCCCGGTGGGCGGGCCGGTCAGTCCTCGCGTGACACGGGTGTGACCGCATCGACGCCCCGGCGTGCCATCAGCCGCCGAAACACCGGCGTGAGCAGCGCGAGCAGGGCCAGGGCGAGGAGCACGGCGGCGATCGGGCTGCGGACCAGCACGCTGACGTCGCCCGCGCCGATGGCGAGCGCGCGGCGGAGCTGGATCTCCGCCATCGGTCCGAGGATCATGCCGATCACCGCGGGCGCGACGGGCAGGCCGAAGCGGCGCATGGAGAACCCGAGCAGACCGAGGACGTACAGGACGAACAGGTCCACGACGGTGCCGTTCAGGGCGTAGACGCCGAGCGCGGCGAACAGCACGATCCCGGCGTACAGGTACGGCCGGGGGATGCGCAGGACGCGGGCCCACAGGGGAGCCAGCGGCAGGTTCAGCACCAGCAGCATCGTGTTGCCGACGAACAGCGACGCGATCATCGCCCACACCAGGGCCGGGTTGTGGTCGAAGAGCTGAGGGCCGGGCTGCAGGCCGTACTGCTGGAAGGCGGCCAGCAGGATGGCGGCCGTGGCCGACGTGGGCAGGCCCAGCGTGAGCAGCGGGACCAGGGTCCCGGCGGCCGAGGCGTTGTTGGCCGCCTCCGGGCCCGCGACGCCCTCGATGGCGCCCCTGCCGTACTCCTCCTTGGCCACGCCCTTGGCCAGGCGTTTCTCGGCCGCGTACGACAGGAACGTGGGGATCTCCGCGCCGCCGCCGGGCAGCGCGCCGAACGGGAACCCGAGCGCGGTCCCGCGCAGCCACGGCAACCAGGAGCGCCGCCAGTCGGCGCGGCCCATCCACGCCCGGCCCACGGGCACCACCTCGGGCGCGGCGTGGCGCAGCCGGGAGGCCACGTACAGGGCCTCGCCCACCGCGAACAGGCCGACCGCGACGATCACCACGTCGATGCCGTCGAGCAGCTGGGGGACGCCCAGCGTGAGCCGCGCCTGACCGGTCTGCTGGTCGATGCCGATCAGCCCGATCACCAGCCCCAGCCCCAGGGAGGCCAGCCCGCGCACGACCGAGCGGGACAACACCGACGACACGGCGGTGAAGGCCAGGATCGCCAGCGCGAAGTAGTCCTCGGGGCCGAACGAGATCGCGAAGCTCACCACGGCGGGCGCGGCCACCACCAGCAGCGCGGTGGCGATCGTGCCCGCCACGAACGACCCGACGGCCGCCGTGGCCAGGGCCTGCGCCGCCCGTCCGCGCCTGGCCATCTTGTTGCCCTCCAGAGCGGTGATCATGGAGGACGACTCGCCCGGCGTGTTGAGCAGGATGGAGGTGGTCGAGCCGCCGTACATGCCGCCGTAGTAGATGCCGGCGAACATGATGAACGCGCTGGCCGGCGGCACGGTGAAGGTGATCGGCAACAACAGCGCCACGGTCATCGCGGGCCCGATGCCGGGCAGCACGCCGACCAGGGTGCCGAGGGTGACGCCGATCAGGGCGTACAGGAGGTTGACGGGGGTGAGGGCGGCGGCGAAGCCGTCCATCAGGAGGTCGATCGAGCCCATCTCAGATCACCCCGCCGAGCGGGCCGGCCGGCAGCGAGACGCCGAGGCCCTTGACGAACAGCAGGTACGTCGTCACGCCGAGGACCACGGCCACCACGGCGGCCCGCACCTTGTGCTCGGCCCCGAGCACGACCGACAGGCCGAAGAACAGCAGGCTCGCGCCGATGACCCAGCCGAGCACGTCGAGCAGCGCGGCGAAGGCCAGGAAGACGCCGCTGACCAGGCCGACGCTGCGCCAGTCGGTGGGCGCGTCCGCGTCCACGTCCTCGCTCTCCTCGGGGTCGCCGGCGCCGCCGCGCAGCACGTCGATCACGTAGAACAGGCCGATCAGCACCATGGCCGCGCCGACCAGCATGGGGAAGAAGCGCGGCCCGAGGCCGAGCTGGGAGGCAGCGGCCGAGACGTCGAGCGTGCCGACCATCACGAACACGCCCAGCCCGAGCACCACGACCGCCAGCCCGAGTTCGGGCCGCCACCGGCGAGCCATCAGGACACGAGCCCCATTTCGGCGATGATGCCCTTGACCTTGGTCTCCTCGGACTTCAGGTAGTCGGCGAACTGCTGCCCGGTCTGGAAGGAGTCGATCCAGCCGTTCTTGGCGACGGCGTCCTTCCACGGCTGGGAGTCGTGCATCTTGGTCACCAGGTCGGTGAGGGACTTCTTGGCGGCGTCGTCCAGGCCGCCGGGGGCGACGAAGCCGCGCCAGTTGGCCAGCTCGACGTCCAGGCCGCCCTCCTTCAGCGTCGGCGCGTCGAGGCCGGCGACGCGCGAGCCGCTGCTGACGGCCAGCGCCCGCAGCTTGCCGGACTTCACGTGCTCGGCGAACTCGCCGACGCCCGAGATGCCCGCGCTGACCTTGCTGCCCAGCAGCGCGTTGAGCGCCTCGCCGCCGCCGGAGTGGGCGATGTAGTTGACCTGCTTGGGGTCCACGCCCGCGGCCTTGGCCATCAGCCCGGCCACGATGTGGTCGGTGCCGCCCGCCGAGCCGCCCGCGACGGAGACCTTCGCCGGGTCGGCCTTCCACGCGGCGACCAGGTCGGCCAGCGTCTTGAACGGGGAGTCGGCCGGGACCACGACGATCTCGTACTCCTCGGTCAGCTTGGCGATGGGGGTGGTCTCGGCCAGGGTGACCTTCGACTTGTTCTGCTCGATCGCGCCCACCATGACCAGGCCCATGGTCATCAGCAGGTTGCCGTTGCCCTTCTCGCCGGCGAGCTGGGCCAGGCCGATCGTGCCGCCCGCGCCCGGCACGTTGTAGACCTCGACCTTGCGCTTGGGGTCGGCCGTCTTGAGCGCCTGCTCGGCGGTGCGGGCGGTCTGGTCCCAGCCGCCGCCGGCCGCCGCGGGGGCCATGATCCGCAGGGAGCCGTCGCCGCCGGAGGCGCCGGTCTCGGCGCAGCCGGACAGGGCGGCGACGGAGAGTGCCGCCAGGGCGGCGGCGAATACGCGCAAGCGCATGATCACTCCAGTGGGGGATTCGCACAGTCGTTGGCCTGCGATGGTGATGCCCGTTCCCCGCCCGGTCGAGGCTTTGGGCGGTTGCCGTCATAGTGGTCGTATTGGTCGCGACCTGGCCGTGACCTGGCTTTGTTTCCATGTGGGCGTGCGCAGGGTTACCGACGCCCCCCTCGGCACCCAGTTGTTCGTGCTCCAGATGGTGATCGTGCTGCTCGCCGTCGGCGGCACGGCAGGCGTGTGGGCGGGGCACACGAGGGAGCAGCTCGACGCGCTGCACCAGCAGCGCGCCCTGGCCATCGCCCAGTCGGTGGCCGCCCTTCCGCAGGTCCGCGACGCCTTCCGGCTGGAGAACCCGGAGTCGGTGCTGCAACCGCTGGCGCTCAGCGTCCAGCACGAGACCGGAGCCGACTACGTGGCCATCGCCAACGCCGAGCAGAAGCGCTACGCCCATCCCAACGCCGCCCTGATCGGCAAGCGGCTGTCCACCGACGGCACCGCGGTCCTGCGTACGGGCCGCAGCTGGGTCGGCACCGAGACGGGCACGATCGGCACCACGGTCCGCGGCAAGACCCCCATCCGCGACGAATACGGCAACGTCATCGGCCTGGTGTCGGTCGGCGTGCTGCAGACCACGGTCACCGGCCAGCTCGGCGGCGCGCTGCCGCCGCTGATCTGGACCGCGCTGGCCGTGCTGCTGGCCGGCCTGGCGCTGGCCGCGCTGATCACCGCCCGGGTGCGCAGGCAGACGTTCGGGCTGGAGCCGCGCGAGATCGCCGCGCTGCTGGAGCAGCGCGAGGGCGTGCTGCACGGCGTGAAGGAGGGCGTGCTGGCCCTCGACCTGGCCGGGCGGGTCACGCTGGTCAACGACGCGGCCCGCGACCTGCTCGGCGACCTCGGGACCGACGTGACGCGCATGCCGGTCTCCGAGCGCATGCGCGACGTGCTGACCGGCGCCGACCCGGGCGAGGACCGCGTGGTGCTGCACGGCGAGCGCGTGCTGGTGCTCAACAGGACCCCGGTCGCGGTACGCGGCCGGCACCGCGGCTGGGTCGTCACCCTGCGCGACCGCACCGAGCTGGTCCGCCTGGCCCGCGAGCTGGACGACACCAGCAGCGCGACCGAGGCCCTGCGCGCCCAGGCCCACGAGTTCGCCAACCGCATGCACACCGTCGTCGGCCTGCTGGAGCTCGGCGAGCACGAGGCCGCGATCGGCTTCATCACCCGCACCACGGCCGGCGCGTACGCCACCGGCCTGCGCGAACGCGTCCAGGACCCCACGCTGGCCGCGCTGCTGCTGGCCAAGTCGGCCGAGGCGGCCGAGCGCGGGGCGCGGCTGGTGCTGGCGGAGGACTCCGCCGTGCCGGAGGGCGCGCTCGGCGACCCGCAGGACGCCGTCCTGGTGGTGGGGAACCTGGTCGCCAACGCGATCGACGCGCTCGACGGCGCGGGCGGCACGATCGAGGTCTCGGTCGTGGCCGACGCCGAGGGCCTGCACGTCCGCGTCGGCGACTCCGGGCCCGGCATCACGCCCGAGCTGGTGGAGGAGGTCTTCAGGGAGGGGTTCACGACGAAGGCCGCCCTGTCGGGGCCGCGCGGCCTGGGCCTGGCGCTGACCCGGCAGGCGTGCCTGCGCCGCGGCGGCTGGGTACGGGTGCGCAACGCCGGCGGCGCCGTCTTCACCGCCCTGCTGCCCGCCGAGGCCCGCGCGTGAACGACGTACGGGTCCTCGTGGTGGACGACGACTTCATGGTCGCCCGCATCCACGGCGGTTACGTCTCGCGCGTGCCCGGCTTCGAGGTCGTCGCCGTGGCGCACACCGGGGCCGACGCGCTCGCCGCCGTGGCCGAGCTCCGGCCCGACCTGGTCCTGCTCGACATCTACCTGCCCGACATGTCGGGCCTGGAGGTGCTCAAGGCCATCGACGACGTGGACGTCCTGATGATCAGCGCGGCCCGCGACGTCGCCACGGTCCGGGAGGCCATGCGCGGCGGCGCGGTCAACTACCTGATCAAGCCGTTCACCGCCGCCGCGCTCACCGAACGCCTGCGCCAGTACGCCGACACCCGCAGACGGCTCACCGCCATCGGCCCCCAGGCCCGCCAGGACGACGTCGACCGGCTGTTCGGCGCGCCCAAGCAGCCCGTCCCGGTGCCCAAGGGCCTGTCGCCGGCCACCTGCGCGCTGGTGGCGCAGGCGCTGCGCGAGGCCGGAGGCGACCTGTCGGCGGCCGAGACGGCCGAGCTCACGGGCCTGTCGAGGGTGAGCGCGCGCCGGTACCTGGAGCACCTGTGCGCCTCGGGCCGGGCCGAGCTCCACCCCAGGTACGGCACCGCCGGACGGCCGGAACATCGCTACCGGTGGCTAGGTTGACACACTTCCGTATTCGTTTCTGGTGACATAGTCGGATACTCGTGCCTTACTGTTGCCTGAGACTTGGCTGCGGACCGGGAGGAGATTGAGGCGTGCGAAACGCCGGACCGATCGAATCACCGACCGACCCGTTCGCCTCGGTGCCGATGCCCACGTCGGGTGTCTCCAAGAAGCCGCGGATCGAAGGATTACCTCCGGGCGTGTCCCGTGACATCTTCGGCCCGCAGGACCAGCAGGAGCCCCGGCCGGCCCCAGGACCGAGCGCGCCCGGCGGTCAGACCGGCGGCGCGCTGCCACCGAAGGCGCCGCCCGCGCAGCCATGGCCCATGAAGGACAAGGACCCCGCCGGGCCCGCCCCCGTGTTCGGCGGCAGCGGCGGCGACCGGTCGCCCGCCTTCGAGCCGGAGCCCGTCCGCCGGCGCCGCCTGCTGCCCGGGGTGCTGGTGCTGGTGCTCGTCCTGGCCACGCTGGCGTACGTGGTGCCGGCCGTGATGATGTCGGGGGCCGTGCTGCGCGGCACCCGGGTGGGCGGCGTGGAGATCGGCGGCCTGACCGTCACCCAGGCGGCCGACAAGTTGCGCACCGAGCTGGGCCCCAGGCTCAGCCGGCCGGTCACGGTGAACATCAACGGCAAGAAGGACACCGTCCAGCCCGACGAGGCCGGCCTCGAACTCGACGTGGTCGGCACCATCGGGCAGGCCCCCAGCGGCTTCCCCGGCCCTGTCGAGGTCTGGCGCGGCCTGACCGGCACGACCGACGTCCCACCCAAGATCACTATCGACTCCTCCCAGCTCACCAGGACCGTCGAGGGCCTGGCCGAAGGCGTGGACAAGCAGGCCCGCGAGGGCAGGGTGACCTTCTCGGGGCTGGAGCCCAAGGCCCGCATGCCCGAGGACGGCGTGCTCCTCGACCGCGACGACGCCGTGCGCCGGATCGGCGAGGCGTTCCTGCGCGGCGGCGGCGCCGTGGTGCTCTCCATGCGCCCGGCCAAGCCCGTCACCTCGGCCGAGAGCGTCGAGTCGGCCCTGGCCGCGGCCAGGAAGGCCGTCTCCGCGCCCGTCACGCTGACCCTGGCCGGCAAGCAGGCCCAGCTCACCCCGGCCATGATCGCCGCCCACCTGACCTACGTGCCGGGCGACGACGGCGCGCTCGTCCCCCAGTTCGACGCGGAGGCCGCGCTCGCGCCGGTGGAGAACAGCCTCGTGGACGCCACCCAGCAGCCGCGCGACGCGACGTACCAGATCGTCGGCGACAAGCCGGTGCTGGTGCCCGCCCGCAAGGGCCGGGGCGTGAACGCCAAGCTGCTGGCCCGCGACGTCGAGAAGCTGCTCACCGCCGCGGGCCCGCGGACCGTGGAGGTCAAGCTGGGCGTGGTCACCCCCGAGGTCACCACGAGCCAGATCCGCGGCCTCGGCATCAAGGAGAACGTCGGCACGTTCACCACGTCCTTCGACTGCTGCCCGCCGCGCGTCACCAACATCCGCCGCATGGCCCAGCAGCTGGACGGCAGGCTGGTCAAGCCGGGCGAGACGCTCTCGCTCAACGAGGCGACCGGCGAGCGCACGGTCGAGGACGGCTACGTCCGGGCCGGCCAGATCGTCGGCGGCCGGATGGTCGACATCGTCGGCGGCGGCGTCTCCCAGTTCGCCACCACCATGTACAACGCGGTCTTCCTCGGCGGCTTCGACCTGGTCGAGCACGAGCCCATGGACTACTACGCGCCCTCCTACCCGGCCGGGCGCGACGTGGCGCTGCTCTACCCCGACCGCGACCTCAAGTGGCGCAACGACTCCGAGTACGGCGTGCTGATCAAGACCGCCACCACCGCCACGACGGTCAGCGTCACCCTGTGGAGCACCAAGCGGTACGACAAGGTCGAGGCGGTCGAGTCCGAGCGGCGCGACTTCAAGCCGTTCGGCCGGGCGACCAGCGACGAGCCGGGCTGCGTGCCCGCCGCCGGCCAGCAGGGCTTCACGATCGACGTCACCCGCGTGTTCCACAAGGGCGGCGAGATCGTGAAGAAGGACAAGAAGCTGGTCACCAAGTACCGGCCGCAGACCGCGCTCACCTGCGGCACGGCCGGCTAGGACGTGGCGACCGCCAGGATGCGGTCGTCACCCGGACGCGGTGAGCCCCGGCCGTCCTTGTTGCTGGTGCTCACCCACAGGCCGCCGCCGGGCGCCGCGGTGACCGCGCGCAGCCTGCCGTAGCGGCCGGCGTAGCGGGCCAAGGGCGTGCCCGGCGCGCCGTCCCGGGCCAGCGGCACCTGCCACAGCCGCTGGCCGCGCAGCGTGCCCACCCACAGCGCGCCGTCCGCGTACGCCATGCCGGACGGCGACGCCTCACCGGTGGACCAGGTGACGATGGGGTTGACGAACCGGGCGTCGTTGCCCTTGCCCTCGACCACCGGCCAGCCGTAGTTGGCGCCCGGCCGGACCAGGTTGATCTCGTCGTAGGTGTTGGCGCCGAACTCGGAGGCGTACAGGCGGCCCGCGGTGTCCCAGGCCAGGCCCTGGACGTTGCGGTGGCCGTAGCTGTAGACGAGCGTGCCGAACGGGTTGCCGGGGGCGGGGGCGCCGTCCACGGTCAGGCGCAGGATCTTGCCGCCGAGCGAGTCGCGCCGCTGGGCCAGGCCGCGGTCGCCGGTCTCGCCGGTGGTGGCGTACAGGTAGCCGTCGGGGCCGAAGGCGAGCCGGCCGCCGTTGTGGATGCCGCCCTTGGGGATGCCCTGGACGAGGAGCCGCTCGTCGCCGAGGCCGTCGTCGCCGAGCCGGTAGCGGACGATCCGGTTGTCCTGCTCGGCGGTGTAGTACAGGAAGACCTGCCGGTCCTTGACCGCCACGCCCAGCAGGCCGCCCTCGCCGCCGGGCCGCGCCGCGCCGATCTGGGCGACCTCGGTGACCTTGCCCGCGGGGGTGACGCGCAGCAGCCTGGCCGTGTCCCGCTCGGTGACCAGGGCGTCCCCGCCGGGCAGGAACGCGATCGCCCACGGGACGGCCAGACCGGTCGCCACGTCCGCGGGAGCGCGGGGCGCCCTGGCCGCCGGGACCGAGGCCGCCGGGGTAGAGGGCGGCGGGTCCGTGGCTGCCGGGTTCGTGGCCGGCGGCGCCTGGCCGCCGGCCGAGCAGGCGGCGAGCGCGGCCAGGAGCACGATCGTCCAGAGCTTCCTCATGTGTTCCATACTTCCCCGCGGGTCGTAAGGTTCTCGGCATGATGATCTGGGTTCCGTCCGAAGCGGCGGCGGATGTCCTGTCTGACATTCCGGGCGTCGAATGCGCTGTTTACGATGGTTCGGCCATGCCGGACGGCATCGAGGACGTCGAGGTCTGGATCCCGCCGCTGGTCGTGGTGCCCGACGTGCCGGGGACGCTGGCGCGGATGCGCTCGCTGCGGCTGGTGCAGACCGTCACCGCGGGGGTGGAGCCGTACCGGCCGCACCTGCCCGAGGGGGTGGTGCTGTGCAACGCCCGCGGCGTGCACGACGCCGGCACCGCCGAGTGGGCGGTCGGCGCGATGATCGCGGTGCTCAGGGAGTTCCCCGGGTTCGCCGACGCCCAGCGCCGCGGCGAGTGGACCTACCACCACACCGGCGTGCTGGCCGACTCCACCGTGCTCATCGTCGGCCACGGGTCCATCGGCGCGGCGGTCGAGCGGCGGCTGAGCGGCTTCGAGGTCGAGGTCGTCCGGGTGGCCAGGAGCGCGCGCGAGGGCGTGCACGCCATGGAGGAGCTGCCCGCGCTGCTGCCGTCGGCCGACGTCGTGGTCCTGCTCGTGCCCGCCACGTCCGACACCGCGGGCATGGTCGACGCCGCCTTCCTGGCCCGGATGAAGGACGGCGCCGTCCTGGTCAACGCGGCCAGGGGCGGCGTGGTCGACACCGAAGCCCTGATCGCCGAGCTCAAAACCGGTAGGCTACGCGCCGCGCTCGACGTCACCGCGCCCGAGCCGCTGCCGCAGGGCCACCCCCTTTGGAGCGCTCCGGGCGTGCTGATCACGCCGCACATCGCGGGCAGCACCCCCGCCTCCGTACGGCGCACGCTCCGGCTGATCCGCGAGCAGCTCGGGCGCTACCTCGCAGGTGAAGAGTTGATCAACGTCATTACCGACTCGTATTGAGAGGATCCCGGAACGTGGCTGGTCCGTGACCTTTCGTGCGTACGGTGGCGTCTGCAGGGAGTTCCTGACTCGCTGTCAAGGAACTCTTGGCGGAAATTGGTCTGTGTGGTTATCAGATCGGTGACGACATCGGCGTTGTCACCACCCGCGCATCCGCGACCGCACACACTGGCGATGTGAGCGCCGGGCTTCGGCGGTCACTGGTGCAGGGTTCAAGACAGGATGGGCAACGACTGTGATCCGCTGGCGTGATCCACGGGCGCCGCTGGCCGCCGCAGGGGCGGCCGGAGTGGTGGCGTTCGCCGCCGCGCTCCTCGCGGGCGGGCCGGCCGTGCTGACCGGTGCCGTGGCCGGCGGCGTGGCGGCCCTGGCCGCCGCCGCCTCGCTGCTGGTGGCCTCGGTCAGGTCGGCCGAACACCGCTCGATGGCGATGGCCGCGCGCTGGATGGGCGGCGGCGCCGTCGTGTGGCTCGCCGGCGTGGCGCTCCGCGCGGTCGCCACCAGCTTCGTCGTCAGCTTCGCCGACCTGTTCGTCCTGCTCGGCACCGTGATCATCGCGGGCGGCGCGCTGATCGCCGCCGACCGCAGGTTCCCGGCCAAGGTCGTGTTGAGGCATCTCACGGACGCGTACCTGTGCGCGGCCTCGCTCTTCCTCATCGGCTGGGTGGTGGCGCTGCGCCACTACTACGAGGACGCGGGCGACGCGCCCACGTTCACCTTCGCCATGGTGCCGCCGATGATCGCGTTGCTCGTCACCTGCGGAGTGATCCCCTCGGTGCTCACCAGCCGGGCCGGCTCGTGGCTGCTCGGCCTGGCCGGGGTGGGCGTGCTGGCCACCATGACCGTGGGCGGGCTGTCGGCCGCCATGGCCCGCCTGGCCGGCGACCCGCCGCCCATGTGGACCGTCATGCTCGTGCCCGTCGCGCTGCTGCTGCTGGCCGCCGTGCCCTGGGGGCCGCGGGCGCGGCCGGTCGCCGGTCCCGTCGTGCGCAACGTGGTCGCGATGATGCCGCTGGCGCTCGTCGCCGTGGCCGCCTGCACGCTGCTCGCCCACCTGGCCGGCTCCCGGGCCGCGCAGCCGGTGACCGGCGTCGTGGTGGTCGCGGTCTCCGTGGTGCTGCTCCTGCTCGTCCGCCTGTTCGTGCTCTCGGCGGCGTCCATCCGGCTGCGCGGCCTGGTCTCGCTGGGCGAGCGGCAGCTCAGGGAGCTGGCCGAGAGCACCGGCGACGTGGTGCTGCTGTGCGACTACGAGGGCGTCGTCCACGAGATCGGCGCCGGCGTCGAGGTCACGTACGGCTATCCGCCCGACGACCTGGTCGGCGGCTCGATCTTCGACTACATCCACCCCGAGGACGTCCCGGGCATCCAGGCCGCGATGCGCGCCATGACCACCGACGAGGAGGGCGCCGCGCCGGGCGCCTGCATGATCGCCTGCCGGGTGCGCGCCGCCGACGGCACCTGGCGGCCCACCGAGTCCGTCGCCACCCGCCACATCGGCGGCGACGACCTCATGCTCGTCACCACCCGCGACGTCAGCGACCAGGAGGCCCTGCGCAACCAGGTCGCCCACCTGACCTTCCACGACGGCGTCACCGGGCTGCCCAACCGCGCCTACTTCGAGGAGCGCACCCGCGAGGTGCTGTCCGGCCGCACGTCCGGCAACGTCGCGGTGATCTTCCTCGACCTCGACGGGTTCACCTCGGTCAACGACTCGGTGGGGCACGCCAGCGGCGACTACCTGCTCGGCCAGGCCGCCCGCCGGCTGCGCGGGGCCGTCCGCGCCGACGACACGCTGGCCCGGTGGGGCGGCGACGAGTTCGCCGTGCTCGTGGAGACCGGCGGCGACGCCCAGATGGCCGTGGACATGGCCGAGCGCCTGGTACGCGCGGTCTCCCAGGAGCCGTTCCGGGTCGCCGACCGCGACGTGGCGCTGACCGCGAGCGTCGGCGTCGCCTTCACCGAGGACGGCCTGCCCGCCGGCGACCTCATGCGCAACGCCGATGTGGCCATGGCGCGTTCCAAGGAGCTGGGCGGGCGGCGGGTCGAGGTGTTCGCCGCGCAGATGCACGCCGACGTGGTGCGCCGCCTGGAGCTGGCCGCCGACCTGCAGCGGGCGCTCATCGAGCAGCAGTTCGCCATCGAGTACCAGCCCGTGGTCGACCTGGCCACGTCCCGGGTGACCGCGGTCGAGGCGCTGGTGCGGTGGTGGCGCGGCTCGGTGTTCGTGCCGCCCGAGCAGTTCCTCGGCCCGGCCGAGGACACCGGCCTGATCGTGCCGCTGAGCGAGTGGATCCTGCGCGAGGCGTGCCGCGAGGTGGCGTCCTGGCGGGCCTCGTCCTGGGACATCGGGCTGTCGCTCAACCTGTCGGCCCGGCAGATCACCGCGCCCCGCTTCGTCGAGACCGTCGAGCAGGCGCTGGCCGAGAGCGGCCTGCCCGCCTCCGCGCTCACCCTTGAGGTGATCGAGGAGATGCTCGTCGAGGACGCCGAGGAGACCATCAGGCGGCTGTCGGAGCTGCGCGCGCTGGGCGTGCGGCTGGCGATCGACGACTTCGGCACCGGCTACGCCTCGCTGGCCTTCCTCAGGCAGCTCCCGGTCGACATGATCAAGATCGACCCGTCGTTCGTGTCGGGCCTGGGCCGGGACGACACGCTGACCCTGCTCACCCGTACGATCGTGCGGCTCGGCCACGACCTCGGGCTCACCGTGGTGGCCGAGGGCATCGAACGGCCCGAGCAGCTGGAGCTGCTGCGCGAGATGGGCTGCACCAGGGGGCAGGGTTTCCTGGTGGCGCGTCCCATGGCGGCCCGCGGCGTGGACAGCCTCATGCGGACGAGTCTCACCGTTTGAGACTCGCGTCCCGCCAAGTTGACATCGGGGCGTTCTGAGCGGCTATGGTGTAAGCCATGCTTCGCAGTGAGATTCTCGTAGTACTTCGCCGGCGCGCAGGCCGATAGCGAAGCACTCCGACCTGCGCGCCGCCCCAGACCCACCCCCGCCGGTGGGAAGGGGCATTTTTTATGTCCTTAAGTGAGTAGCCACGCAAGGAACGAGCCGATGACCGAACGGATGACAGGTGCACAGGCCCTGGTGAGGGCGCTGGAGCACGTGGGAGTCGACACCGTGTTCGGGATCCCGGGGGGCGCGATTCTGCCCGCCTACGATCCCCTTTACGACTCGACCAAGGTCCGGCACGTGCTTGTACGGCACGAGCAGGGCGCCGGCCACGCGGCCGAGGGTTACGCGCAGGCCACCGGCAAGGTCGGGGTCTGCATGGCGACCAGCGGTCCCGGGGCCACCAACCTGGTGACGCCGATCGCCGACGCCTTCATGGACTCGGTGCCGATCGTGGCGATCACCGGCCAGGTCGCCGCGCCGATGATCGGCACGGACGCCTTCCAGGAAGCCGACATCTCCGGCATCACCATGCCGATCACGAAGCACAACTTCCTGATCACCGATCCCGCGGACATCCCGCGCACGATCATGGAGGCGTTCCACATCGCCTCGACCGGCCGTCCCGGGCCGGTGCTGGTGGACATCTCCAAGGACGCGTTGCAGGCCCAGACCACCTTCAGCTGGCCGCCTGTCATGCAGCTGCCGGGCTACCGCCCGGTCACCAGGCCGCACTCCAAGCAGATCCGCGAGGCCGCCAAGCTGATCGCCGAGTCCCAGCGGCCCGTCCTGTACGTCGGCGGCGGCGTGCACAAGGCCGGCGCGTCGGCCGAGCTGCTGCAGCTCGCCGAGCTGACCGGCATCCCGGTCGTCACCACCCTGATGGCCCGTGGCACGTTCCCGGACAGCCACCCCCAGCACATGGGCATGCCGGGCATGCACGGTAGCGTCTCGGCCGTGGGCGCGCTGCAGAGATCCGATCTGATCATCGGGCTGGGCGTGCGCTTCGACGACCGGGTGACCGGCAACCTGGCCTCGTTCGCGCCGCACGCCAAGGTCGTGCACGCCGACATCGACCCGGCCGAGATCTCCAAGAACCGGCACGCCGACGTGCCCATCGTGGGCGACTGCAAGGAGGTCATCAGCGACCTCGTCGGCGCGATCCAGGCCTCCGGCCAGAAGGGCGACTACACCGACTGGTGGACCGTCCTGAACGGCTACAAGGAGACCTACCCGCTGGGCTACGAGACCTTCGAGGACGGCACGCTGGCCCCCCAGTACGTGATGGAGCGGCTGAGCGCCATCGCCGGGCCCGACGCCTACTACGTGTCCGGGGTCGGCCAGCACCAGATGTGGGCCGCGCAGTTCATCGACTACGAGAACCCCGGGACGTTCATCAACTCCGGCGGCCTCGGCACGATGGGCTTCGCCGTCCCGGCCGCCATGGGCGCGAAGATGGGCCGGCCGGAGGCCACGGTGTGGGCCATCGACGGCGACGGCTGCTTCCAGATGACCAACCAGGAGCTGGCCACCTGCGCCCTGGAGGGCGTGCCGGTCAAGATCGCCGTCATCAACAACGGCAACCTCGGCATGGTCCGCCAGTGGCAGACGCTCTTCTACGAGGAGCGGTACTCCAACACCGACCTGCAGACCGCGCGTCGCATCCCCGACTTCGTCAAGCTGGCGGAGGCCTATGGTTGTGTGGGCCTGAGGTGCGAGCGCGCCGAGGACGTCGACGCGACCATCAGGAAGGCCATGGAGATCAACGACGTGCCGGTCGTGATCGACTTCGTCGTCCACCAGGACGCCATGGTCTGGCCCATGGTCGCGGCCGGCACCAGCAACGACGACATCAAGATCGCCCGTGACATGGCGCCGAAGTGGGAGAACGAGGATGAGTAGACACACTCTGTCTGTGCTCGTCGAGAACAAGCCAGGTGTTCTCGCTCGGGTTTCGGCGCTGTTCAGCAGGCGGGGGTTCAACATCGACTCGCTCGCCGTCGGGCCCACCGAGCACGACGACATCTCGCGCATCACGATCGTGGTGAGCGTGGAGGAGCTGCCCCTTGAACAGGTCACCAAGCAGCTCAACAAGCTGGTCAACGTCCTGAAGATCGTCGAACTGGATCCGTCACAGTCGGTCCAGCGCGAACTCATGCTGATCAAGGTCAAGGCGGACGCCGAGAACCGGTCGCACGTCCTCGAACTCGTCAACCTCTTCCGTGCCCGCTGCGTGGACGTCGCGGCCGACGCGGTGACCATAGAGGTCACCGGCACTCCCGACAAGCTCGAGGCCTTCGTCAAGGTCCTTGAGCCGTTCGGGATCAAAGAACTCGTCCAGTCGGGCATGGTGGCCATCGGCCGCGGCGCCCGTTCCATCACAGACCGGTCCCTCAGGGCACTGGACCGTACCGCCTGAAAGGTTTTATTCAAGTGACCGAGATCTACTACGACGACCAGGCCGACCTGTCGATCATCCAGGGGCGTCACGTGGCCGTGCTGGGGTACGGCAGCCAGGGCCACGCCCACGCGCTCTCCCTGCGTGACTCCGGCGTCGACGTGCGCGTCGGCCTTCCCGAGGGCTCCAAGAGCCGCGAGAAGGCGGAGAACGACGGGCTGCGGGTCGTCACCCCGGCCGAGGCGGTGGAGGAGGCCAACCTCACCATGATCCTCGCGCCGGACCACATCCAGCGCCACCTGTACGCCGAGCACGTCGCCCCCAACCTCGTCGAGGGCGACGCGCTGTTCTTCGGCCACGGCCTCAACATCCGCTACGGCCTCATCGAGGCGCCCGAGGGCGTCGACGTCTGCATGGTCGCCCCGAAGGGCCCGGGCCACCTGGTCCGCCGCCAGTTCGAGGCCGGCCGCGGCGTCCCGTGTCTGGTCGCGGTCGAGAAGGACGCCTCCGGCAAGGCCCTCGACCTGGCGCTGTCGTACGCCAAGGGCATCGGCGGCACCCGCGCCGGCGCGCTGCGCACCACCTTCACCGAGGAGACCGAGACCGACCTGTTCGGCGAGCAGGCCGTGCTGTGCGGCGGCGTCTCCGAGCTGATCAAGGCGGGCTTCGAGACCCTCATCGAGGCCGGCTACCAGCCCGAGGTCGCCTACTTCGAGTGCCTCCACGAGATGAAGCTCATCGTCGACCTCATGTACGAGGGCGGCATCTCCAAGATGTACTGGTCGGTCTCCGACACCGCCGAGTACGGCGGCTACACCCGCGGCCCGCGCGTCATCACCGACGAGACCCGTCAGGAGATGCGCCGCATCCTCGGCGAGATCCAGGACGGCACCTTCGCCCGGCAGCTCGTCGAGGAGTTCGACGGCGGCCAGAAGGAGTTCACGCGTCACCGCGAGGAGCTGGCCGAGAACCCGATCGAGAAGACGGGCGCGAAGCTGCGCCCGATGATGAGCTGGCTGAAGGGCTGACCTTCCGCCGTACGTCGCCCGCCCGCTGCACGCTCAGCGGGCGGGCGACGCTTTTCGCCCGTTCTCCGGGGTCCGCCGGCGAGCCGATGGCATGATGCCGGGATGCCTTTCAACCACAACGATCACTACCACCCGGCGATGGCGCGGCTCGTGCCCGAGGGGGCCCGGACGGCGCTCGACGTCGGCTGCGGCACCGGGCGGTTCGCGCGGCGGCTGGCGGGCCTCGGGATCGAGGTCGACGCGGTCGACCCGGCGCCCGAGGTGATCGAGGCCGCCTCGTCGGCGCCGGTGGACGGGGTCCGGTTCCTGTGCGCCGACGTCACGCGCATGGAGCTGCCCGCGGGGCGCTACGACTACATCTCCTGCCTGGCGAGCCTGCACCACATGCCGTTCGGGACCGTGGCCGCCTTCCGGGACGCGCTGGCGCCCGGCGGGGTGCTGGCCGTCCTCGGGTGCTACGCGGAGCGCACGGCCGTCGACTTCGCGTGGAGCCTGGCCGCCGTACCGGTGAACGCGGTGGCCCGGGTGGTGGTGGCGGCGGGAGAGCGCGTCGGCGGGCCGCGGGCCGGATCCGTGCGCGCACCGGTGCGGCCGCCGGACATGTCCTTCACGGAGGTACGGCGGGAAGCGGCGTCCCTGCTGCCCGGCTTCTCCCTGCGCAGGCTGCTCTTCTGGCGCTACCTCCTGACCTACCGCAAACCCGCCACCCCGGGTTCTCCGGGCTGACTGGTAGCCGAGTGCGCTGCCTCGCGGCTTCCGAGGTCTGTCGCAGGGTGGGCCGGCTGCGGGTTGCGGCGCTTGGCTGCCGTACGGCGCCCGCCTCCCCGTCACGGGGCCGACCGGCCGCGCGGGCGCGGTCCTGCGCGGTGGGTCGCGGTGAGGGCCCAGGCGGCGGTGGCCGCCGCGACCGTTGCCGGGGCGATGAACGGGGTGACGGCGGCGTGCACCCGCAGCGCAGAGGCAGCGACGACGGCGCCCGAGACCACGCACAGCACCACGGCCAGCGGGCGCAGCACCCCCGAGCGCGGGCCGACCGCCCGGCCCGCCAGGCTGGTCAGCGTGCCCGTGACGTACGTCGTGGACAGCCCGGGACCGCCCGCCCAGCGCGTGACGGCGCTCTGCAGGCCCATCGCCGTTCCCGAGGCGGCGATCAGCGCCGCATGCGGCAGCGCGCGGGCCGTCCATCCGGCCGCCACCACCACCAGCAGCGCCAGCTCCGCGAGCAACACCGCCAGCGGACGCACGGGCACCCGGTCCGGCACCCCCGCCGGCGGACGCGCGGGCACCCGGTCCGGCTCCCCCGCCGGCGGGGGAGCGCGGCCGGCCGGGTCGTTCAGCAGGGCGAAGCCGATCGTCAGGCCCAGGCAGAACGTGGTCAGGGCGAGTCCCGAGCGGATGACGTGCGAGGTGTCGCCGGTGCCGAGCGCCAGGCCGAGCAGGACGATGTTGCCGGTCATGTTCGCGGTGAACACCTGTCCGAGCGCGAGGAAGCTCAGCGCGTCGACGGCCCCTGCCGCGAGCGCCAGAGCGAGCATGGAGAACCGTCCGAAACGCATACTCTGAGCACTATAACGATTACTCTGGGTGATTAGTCAATCGGGCGGCCGGGCGGCTGCGAGCTCACGGTGAAGCGTGATAATAATACCGGTATAGTTATCGCGCCGAGGGCTGGGAGGCCGCTGTGATCACGCTCAAGACCGCCGGAGAGATCGACGCCATGCGGGAGGCGGGCCGCGTCGTGGCCGCCGTGCACGCCGCCGTCAAGGAGCGGGCCGCCGCCGGGGTGTCGCTGCTGCAGCTCGACGAGTTGGCCCGGGAGGTCATGCACGAGGCCGGGGCGCGGTCGTCGTTCCTCGGTTACCACCCGTCGTTCGGGGCCATGCCGTACCCGGGGGTGGTGTGCACGTCCGTGAACGGGGTCATGCTGCACGGCTTGCCCACGCCGTACCGGCTGCGCGAGGGCGACGTGCTGAGCGTGGACTTCGGCGCGCACGTCGACGGCTGGCACGCCGACGGCGCGGTCACCTTCACCGTCGGGCCCGGCCGGGCCGAGGACCTCAAGCTCATCCGGGTGGCCGAGGAGACGCTGGCGGCTGGCATCGCGGCCGCCGTGCCGGGCGGCCGGATGGGCGACATCGGGCACGCGATGTCGCTGGTCGGCCGCGGCGCCGGCTACGGCATGCAGAACGACTTCGGCGGCCACGGCATCGGCCGGGCCATGCACGAGTCGCCGTTCGTGCCCAACGAGGCCCGCCCCGGGCGCGGCCTGCGACTGCGCCCCGGACTGGTGATCGCCATCGAGCCGAGCCTGATGGCGGGCGGCGGCGACGAGTACGTCATGGCCGAGGACGGCTGGTCGGTGTGCTCGTCCGATGGCAGCAGGAGTGCGCACGTCGAGCACACGGTCGCCATCACCGCTGACGGCCCGGTGGTTCTCACCCTCCCCTGACGCCCGCCGTCAGCGCGGGGTCATGGCGGGCCCGGATATTCCTCTGCCGCGTACACCGATCGGTCAAGAAGGACGGGCTGCGTCCCCCCTTCGCTCAAGCGGCGTATTTTCGCTGGTAAAGACAGAAATGCAGGCGTTTGTTGAAAGAGGGCCTAGGGCAAATCTCCTCCCGATAGCTACGGAGAGTAGTCGATAGGTATCAAGGAGAATCGATATGTTCAGACAAGGGCTCATCCTGGCCGGGCTCGTCGGCGGGATGGTCATGGTCGGCGGCTCCGCTCTAGCGGCGACCCCTCACATGGCCTTCGTCCCTCACTCCGACGAGGACCCGGGCCGGGTTCTCTTCGTCTGCGGTGACGAGAACATCTTCGCCCGTGGCGAGGTCGACAACAGCACCAGCGGCGTGCTCGTCCTCGAGACCGGCGACATCCTGAGCCAGATCCTCGGCATCAAGAGCAAAGACACGAAGTGCGCCGTCAGCTGAAGTCATTCCTCAGCGGCTGAACTGCACGACTAAGGGGCCTGTCCACAAGGACAGGCCCCTTTAGTCATGCCCTTTCTCGGGTCCCGGTGCGAAAAGCCGAAGGTCCGGGTCGTCCTCTGCCGAAGGGGGGCGGGCCCGGCCGCGGTCCGGTGTGCGGGGGGACGTGCGGCGCGGGCCCGCCGGGAGGGGAGCGTGCCGGGCATGTGGTGGGACGACCGGCTTGGGGGTGGGGCCGGCGACGGCCCGGCGCTCCCGGGATCAGGGGTCCGCCACGGCGTTGAACCGAAGTCTGGCGCGCCCATGTCGGCTATGTAGTGAAAATGCGAACTATATCTGGAGCTCCAGGTGATCAGATCGTGATGACCACTCTGTCGAGCCGGGTCAACCGCGGCGGCCCGCCGGACGTCCGGAGGCCGCCGCCCGTCGAAGGGTCAGTCCGTCCCGTGTCCGGCGGCCGCCGGGGTGGTCCACCGGTTCGTCAGCACCGGTTCGTCAGCACTGGGCCGGCTTCAGCCACGAGCACTCCAGGTCGCCCGCCGTGCCCTGGTCGGCGGCCTTGAGCTGGGCGGTGACGTCGGTCGCCGTCGCCCGCGAGAACTGGGCGAGCCGTACGGCGATCTTGTCCTCGATGTCCTTCGGCGAGCCGGACAGGTACTGGTTCAGCATGATCGAGAAGACCAGCGGCTCGCCCTCGGCGCTGGTCACGTAGCCGGACAACGAGGTCACGCCGGTCAGCGAGCCCGTCTTGGCGTGCACGTTGCCGGCCGCCGGGGTGTTCCGCATCCGGCTGCGCAGCGTGCCGCCGGTGAGACGGTCGGCGTTGCCGGCGATGGGCAGGGCCTCGTACCAGGTGCTGAACCACGGCTTGGCCCGTACGGCGGTCAGGAGCTGGACGATCGAGTCCGGCGAGAAGCCGTCGCGGCGCGACAGGCCCGAGCCGTCCCGCATGTTGATCACCTTGACGCCGTTGGCCTTGGCGAAGTCCGTGGCGACCTTCAGCCCGGCCGACCAGGTGCCCTGGTTCGCGGCCTTGCGGCCCATGGCCTTGGTGAGGATCTCGGCGTGCATGTTGTTGCTCAGCTTCAGGAACGGCACCAGCAGCTCGCTCAGCGGCATCGAGTCGTGCCTGGCCAGCTCGGCCGCCCCGGCGGGGGCCGCGCCCGCCGCCGTCGGGCCGAGCACCCGTACGCCGTGCGCGGCCAGCGCCTTGCGGAACAGCGCTGACACGTACGCCGTGGGGTCGTCCACCGCGACCCACTCCTGGTACGGGTCGGCGACCGTGCCGGTGATCACGACCGTCCGCGTGCCGTGCTGCCGCTCGATGAGGACGTCGGTCTCGGCGCCCACGGTGGCCTTGTTGACGATCTTCAGGTAGTCGGTTTCCGGGGTCGTCGAGACCTTGACCTGGCCGCCGTCGGCCGCGACCGAGACGATCACCGAGCCGGCGTCGTAGTCGCGGTCGGGGGAGGCGGTCAGCGCGGAGATCGGCGCCGCGTAGTAGGCGGTCTCGTCGTCCCAGGCCCAGTCGGTGCCGAGCCGCTGGCCGTCGAACCACGTGTCGTCGGCGATCAGCTTGCCGGTGACGACCTTGACGCCGGCCGCCGCGACCTTGGCCGCCAGCGCGTCGTAGTCCTCGGCGAGCATGGTCGGGTCGCCGGTGCCGCGCAGCACGAGGTCGCCGGTGAGCACCGAGCCGACCTTGCGGCCCGCGTTCAGCACGGTGGTCGGGAAGCGGTAGTCCAGGCCGAGCGTCTCCACCGCCGCGGCCGAGGTGAACAGCTTGGTGTTGGACGCCGGGGTCAGCAGCTTGCCGGCGTCGGTGGCGTAGAGCTGCTCGCCGTTCGCGGCGCTCTTCACGACGACGCCCGCCCTGGCGATCGTGAGCCGGGAGTCGCCGAGGATCTGGTTGATGTCCTGGGTCAGGTCGGCCACGCCGGGTGAGGGGTCGAGGGCGACCGCCGGTGTGGAGGGGCCGGACGCCCACGCGAGTGCCGCGACGAGCGTGCCCGCGAGGAGGGAGGCTGAGGTGCGCCGCATGTGGTCTCCAAGGGACTGGGGGATCGCATGTGAGCATGAATCAGCGCAGTCGCCGTGTAATCCGCAAATATCCGTATTTCTGGAGCCGGCTCAGCGCGGGAGGCGGGGGAGCAGGGTCAGGAGGAGGGATGGCCCGAGGCGAGGAGGAAGCCGCAGTCGCCGAAGGAGATCTCGTCGCCCGACTTGACCCGGACGGGCCCCACCAGCCGCCACCCGTTGAGCCGGGTGCCGTTGAGCGAGCCGAGATCGACCAGCATCCAGCCGCCGTCGCCCTCCCGCCGCAGCTCGGCGTGCACGCGCGACACCGTCAGGTCCGACAGGACGAGGTCGCAGGCCGACCCCCGGCCCACGACGTAACGCAGCCGGTCGTCGTCCGGGAGCGCCAGCCGGGGCAGCCGCGGCCGCCGCCAGGCCGCCTGCAGCCGGGTGGTGAGCTCCGACACCGACGAGACCGCGTCCGTCAGGCGCTGCCTGATCGTGGGCCGACGCGGCAGGTCGGCGACCAGCTCGTCGAGCTCGTGCTGGTTGCGCGCCCGCAGCGCCTGGTCGACCCGGCCGACGAAGGTGTCGTGGGAGATCCGGCCCTCCACGGCCCGGTGCTTGAGCTCGTCGATCGCGCGGTCGCGTTCCCCGTCGGAGGCGCGGAACGGCGGTTGGGTGGAGCTCATGTCCCGAGTATCGGCCTGAACGGCGTTCCATGTCCAGAATACGCGGATCAGTTGCGATGGCCATACTCAGTATGCATACTCAGTATCCATGTCGATCAGACACGGACTGCTCGCCCTGCTGAGCAGCGCGCCGCGTTACGGCTATCAGCTCCGGGTGGAATTCGAGGCGTCGACGGGGGCGACCTGGCCGCTCAACATCGGCCAGGTCTACACGACGCTCGCCCGCCTGGAGCGTGACGGCCTGGTGGCGCCCGGCGGAGCCGACGAGCAGGGCAGGGCCGTCTACACGATCACCGAGGCCGGTCGGGAGGAACTGGAGCGATGGTTCAGCACCCCCGTCGACCACTCCGACCGGCCTCGGGACGAACTCGCCATCAAGATCGCGATGGCCGTCGCCGCCACCGACGTGGACGTGGGCGCGGTCATCCTGGCCCAGCGGATGGCGACCATGCGCACCCTCCAGGACCTGACCAGGGCCAAGCGGGCCGCCGGTGACGGCCTCGCCCAGCGGCTCGTCCTGGAATCGATGATCTTCAAGGCCGAGGCCGAGCAGCGCTGGCTCGACCACTGCGAGGCCGTTGTCAAGGAGAAGAACCAATGACTGTGATGGAGCTGCGGGACGTGACCCGCGAGCACGGCCAGGTGCACGCCCTGCGCGGCGTGAGCCTGGAGGTGGCACAAGGGGAGCTCGTCGCGGTCATGGGCCCGTCGGGCTCGGGGAAGTCGACGCTGCTCAACCTGGCCGGCGGCCTCGACCGGCCCACGTCGGGCACGGTCCGGATCGAGGGCCGCGACCTGGCCGGGGTCCGTGACCTGGCCGCGCTGCGACGCGGCAGCGTCGGGTACGTCTTCCAGGACCTCAACCTGATCCCGTCCCTGACGGCCGCCGAGAACGTGATGCTGCCCAGGGAACTGGACGGCGTCCGCGCCGGCCAGGCCCGCCGGGAGGCGCTGGCCGTCCTGGCCGACGTGGGCGTCGACCAGATCGCCGGCCGGTTCCCCGAGGAGCTGTCCGGCGGCCAGCGTCAGCGCGTGGCCATCGCCAGGGCGCTGGTCGGCGAGCGGCGGCTGCTGCTGGCCGACGAGCCGACCGGCGCGCTCGACACGGCCACCGGCGACGAGATCCTGCACCTGCTGCGCAACCGCTGCGACGAGGGCGCGGCGGTGCTGCTGGTCACCCACGAGCCGCGCTACGCGGCCTGGGCGGACCGGGTGGTCTACCTGCGGGACGGCCTGATCGCCGAGGCGTCGGCGGTGCGGATGGAGAGCTCGCGATGAGCGCCTTCCTGGCCGCCCTGCGCATCTCCCGCAGGGACGCGTGGCGCTCCAAGGGCCGCAGCGCCCTGATCATGGTGATGATCGGCCTGCCCGTCCTGGTGATCACGGCGGTGCTCACCGGCGCCGCCACGACCAGCGTCACCCCGAAGGAGCGGGCGGTCTCGCGCTTGGGGGCGGCCGACGCCCGCCTGCTCACCTTCCCGTACCGCACCCCGGTCCGGCAGGTCGACAGCGGTGACTCCGCGTACCAGCCGCAGAACGGCGACAAGCCGCGGCCGTGGACGCCCGCGGAGATCAACACGCTGCTCCCCGGCCGCCTGCTGCGCTACCAGACGAGCCTGGCCAACGTCCGGCTGCCCGACGGCTTCAACCAGGTGGACGTCGTGGAGGTCGATCTGCGCGACCCCATGACGGCCGGGATGCGCACCCTGCGGCAGGGCCGGTACGCCGCCGCGCCCGGCGAGGTGACGATCTCGCCGAAGATGGCCGACCTGGGCGTCCGGCTGGGCGACACGCTCACCGTGCGCCGGCCGGACCGGACCGTGAAGGTGGTCGGCGTCGCCGAGAACCCCAACCGGCCCGGCATCCTGGAGCTGCACGCCCTGCCGGAGGGGCTGCTCAACCACCAGAACGACGGCAACAGCAGCGGCTGGCTGATCGACACCGCCGGCCCGGTCATGCGGTCGAAGGTGGCGCAGCTCAATCACGCGGGCCTCGGCGTCACCTCCCGCGCGGTGCTCGACGCCCACGGGGACGACGACTCCAGCGGGAACCCGGACGAAACCCGCGACCTGGTCCAGCTCGGCGTGGTCATCGTGCTCGTCGTCATGGAGACCGTGCTGCTGGCCGGGCCGGCGTTCGCCGTGGGACTGCGGCGGCGGCGCAGGGAGCTGGCGGTGATCTCCGCCCAGGGCGGGTCGCCCCGGCACCTGCGCATGATCGTGCTGGCCGACGGCCTGGTGCTCGGCGGCGCGGCGGCCGTGCTCGGCGTCGTCCTCGGCATCGGCCCCGGCCTGCTCGTCGAGTCGGTCGTGGCCAGGGAGCTGGACTGGACGCACGGGCCAGCCGACGTGCCGTGGCTGCCGGTGCTCGGCGTGGCCCTGCTCGGCCTGGTCAGCGGGCTGGTCGCGGCGATCGTGCCCGCGGTGCAGGCGAGCCGGCAGAACACCGCGCAGGTCCTGGCCGGCCGGGCCGCCGAGGCGCGGGCGCGCGCCCGGCGCCCCCTGCTCGGGATCGTGCTGGTGACGGCCGGGCTGGGCGCGATCGCCTACGCCATGACCAAGGGCACGGTGACGATGATCGCGGCCTTCGTGCCGTTCGTGTTCGGCATGGTGGCGTTGATGCCGTGGCTGGTCCAGACCACCTCGCGGATCGCCGCCCGGCTGCCGCTCCCGCTGCGCCTGTCCGTGCGCGACGCCGCGCGCCACCGCGTCCGTACGGCCTCGGCCACCGCCGCCGTCATGGCGGCGACCATGGGGGCGGTCGCGCTCGGCATCGGCAGCAGCAGCGCGTACGCCGAGCAGGAGGAGCAGAGCGTCACGGTGTTCCCGCTGGGCACCACGGTGATCGGCGGCGCCACGGAGATGGACGGCCAGACGTGGGCCCGGCTGAAGGACGTCGTCCGCGCCCGCTTCCCCGGCACCGACATCGTCACCGGGCACGAGGCGACGGACGCCAAGGGCAGGGACCTCTGGTTGACCGTGCCGCGGACGTGCGAGCCGGCATGCGCGCAGCGGTTCTACGACCAGCCGCCGATCGGCGGGGCGGACCTGCTCGCCTTCCTCCAGAAGCGCCGGGACCCGCAGGCGGCCGCCGCGCTGGCGGCGGGCAAGGCCGTGGCGTTCAGCACGGACGTGGTGCGCGACGGCACGATCGAGCTGACCGTGAGCGACTGGAGCTCCGACACCATCAAGGAGCGGAGGCGGATCCGGATCCCGGCCGTGGTGTCGAGCGGCGCCGACCCCCGGCAGGCAGGCGCCATGATCCCGCCGCAGGCGCTGGCCAAGGCCGGCCTCGGCACGGTCGAGCGGGTGCTCTACACCGCGGCCCCGCCGCAGGACGAACGGCGCATGGAGGCCGACCTGCGGGGTGAGGTGAACGGCAACCTGTACCTGAACGTCGAGCGGGGGAAGGCGGCGGACCGCGCTTTCGCCCTCCTGGCGCTGCTCGGCGCGGCGCTGGTCCTGGTGCTCGGGGGCACGTTCGCGGCCACCGGGCTGGCGGCGGCGGACATGCGTCCTGACCTGAACAACCTGTCGGCGGTCGGCGCCGCGCCGCGGGTTCGCCGGCTGGTGGTGGCCGCCCAGGCCGCCTACATCGCGGGCCTGGGCGCGGCGGTCGGCCTCGTCGCCGGCGCGGTCGCCGGTGTCGCGCTGACCTGGCCGATGACCAGGATGGGCTCAGGCGGCATGAACGCGCTGCTGGCGGGGCCGGGCGCGATCGACGTCCCCTGGTCGTTCCTGACCGCGGTCGTGCTGGGCCTGCCGCTGGTGGCGGCCCTGGTGGCCGGGCTGTTCACCCGGACACGCCTGGTGCTGGCCCGCCGGGTGGCCTGAGCCGGTACCGCAGCGTCACCAGCACGGACAGGAAGATGATCAGCGCCGGGACCGCGGTCTGCCCGATGAGGACCGCGGTCACGGCGCTGTCCGGCTGCCGGACGGGCGTGCTCGCGTCGGACTCGACGAACCCGCCGATCGACAGGATGACCCCGAAGATCAGCGCCCCGAACGAGCTGACGCCGCTCTCGATGGCCGTCCACAGTCCGGTCAGCACGCCGGCCCGCCGCTTGCCCGACTCGGCGGCGTCCGCGGCGACCACGTCGGCCAGCATCGAGAACAGCATGAGCTCGACCCCGGCGATGCCGATGCCGACGAGCAGGATGGTCAGGTGGGCGTACAGGGGGCCGAACAGCGGGGTCGCCATGGCCGCCGCCGTGCCGCCGCCGAACAGCAGCGCGGCCAGGATCATCGCGCCGCGCTTGTCGAAGCGCCGGGCCAGCCAGACCCACAGCGGCATGGTCAGCAGCATCGGTCCGACCAGCGCCGCGAAGAGCGTCTGCGTGCTCTTCGGCGACCCCAGCGTGTACGACGCGAAGTACGGCGCCGCGGCCAGCATCATGCTGACGGCGAGCATCTGCAGGCAGGCCATGACGGTCAGCCACAGGAACGCCCGGTTGCCCCTGATCGCCGCCAGCTGCTCGCGCCACCCGCCGTGGTCGGCCTCCGGCGCGCCGGTCATGGGGGCGCGGGCGGTGCCGAAGAACGAGCCGAGCATCGAGGCCAGCAGGATGAGGGCGATCGTCAGGCCCATCAGCCGGTAGCTGCCCAGCGTGCCCTCCTCGCCCTGGCCGGTGGCGATCATCGGGGCCAGCACGCCGCTGATCGCGGTGGCCGCGCCGATGAAGACCATCCGCCACTGCAGCAGCGAGGTGCGCTCGTGGTAGTCGTCGGTCATCTCGCCGGGCATGGCCTTGTACGGCACCTCGTACAGCGCGTACGCGGTCGCCGTCGCCATGAAGCACAGCCCGACGTACAGGGCGGCCGGTATCCCGGTCAGCGGCGGCCCGGCGAAGACGAGGAAGAACGCGACGGGCAGCGTCAGCGACCCGGCCAGCAGCCAGGGGCGGCGCGGTCCCATCCGCGAGACGGTCCGGTCCGACCAGCGGCCGACCAGCGGGTTGATGATCAGATCCCAGACCTTGGGCGCGGTGACCACCACGCCGGCCAGCCACGGGGGCACGGCCAGGAAGTTGGTCATGTAGTACAGCAGGAGCAGGCCGGGCACGGCGCTGACCGTGGCCGTGCAGAAGGAGCCCACGCCGTAGCCGAGGCGCACGCCCCTGGAGACCGTGGGCGCGCTCACCGGCGTTGTGATCATGAGGCCCATTCAAGCCGAGCGAGAGCTTGTTCGGTAGGGCCCAGTTTCCCGGGCCCCACCGGCGGCAGCTCCAGAACGGCGGCTACTCCCGGACGTTGGCGCACACCACGTGGGCGCCGATCTCGATCATCCGGCGCTCGCTGCGCGCGTCGGCGACCCGGGCCATGAGGATCGGCGCGCCGCTGGCCGCGAACTGCGGCAGACGGGCGCGTACCAGGCGGTGCAGGTCGCGGACGACGTCCTCGGCGGCCGACATGTGCACCTTGACGTGCAGCATGATCCCGGTCGCCCCGGACGCGGTGCCGGCCTCGGAGATCCACACGTGGTGCACGAGCGGGAAGTCGCCCAGCAGTTGCGCGATGGCCTGCCGCAGCGCCGGCAGGATCGGGTGCGTGCACCGGCGGTAGCCCGGGTCCACCTGCTGCATCGGCCCCGACAGGTGGGGCCGGGGCGCGGGGACCCACGGCAGCGCGGGCGCCTGCGGGGTGGGCGGGGCCACCTGCGCCAGCGCCGGCACGCGCGAGACGGTGGCCATGGCGCCGGTCGCGTAGGCGGCGGGCGCCGCCCCCGACAGCACGGGTGTGGGCCCCGAACGCGTGCCGGTGAGGAAGCGCTGGAGATCGTCGATGGGCACGGCCGCGGCTGCGGGGCCCGCGGCGTCGATCACGATCTCCGGCACGCCGGTGACGCGCTGGATGTCCAGGATGGTGTCGGCGTCGCACACCGACAGGGAATGACTGCCGCGGTGCCTGGCGTAGGTAGCAGGGCTGGTGTACCCGAGCAGAACCCGGTCACCCGCCTGGGTCGTCCCGAGGACGACCGATCGATCTGGTCGCACTGCCACCAGGACTCCACCGTCGGCGAGGGCCGCCAGCAGGCGATGGGGCGTGCCATGCTGTGCGAGCACGTCGGCAAGCGCAGGATTCCCGATGCTCATATGACGAACCATAGGTAGTCGGCCACGGCTTATCAGGCTAATGGCCAATAAATCCCCCGATCAAGACAAAGATGTGTGCAGAGTGGATGACTTTGCTGCCGCCCGGGTACCGGAGCCGCGTCCAGGGCGTCGGGACGCCGAGCGGGCCGTCTCAAATCGTGGGTCCCTCGTGAACGCGTTCACAAGCGCGGATAGACTCTGAGGGATCCGAGGGGCCCAGCGACGTGTCCCTCCAGCCCGCCGCATGCCCCTAAGGATCCACGCCTGTGAACAAGCCCGTCGTTCTGGTCGCAGAGGAGCTGTCCGAGGCCGGCCTCGCCGTGCTCGGCGCCGATTTCGAGGTCCGCCACACCGACGGAGCGGACCGTTCCCAGCTTCTGCCCGCCCTCGCCGACGTGGACGCCCTGATCGTGCGCTCCGCCACGCAGGTCGACGCCGAGGCCATCGCCGCCGCGCCGAAGCTGCGCGTGGTCGCCCGCGCCGGCGTCGGCCTCGACAACGTCGACGTCGAGGCCGCCACCAAGGCCGGTGTCATGGTCGTCAACGCGCCGACCTCCAACATCACCAGCGCCGCCGAGCAGACCATCGCGCTCATCCTGGCCAGCGCCCGCAACACCGCCCAGGCCCACGCCGCGCTGAAGAACGGGGAGTGGAAGCGCTCCAAGTACACCGGCGTCGAGCTGGACGAGAAGGTCGTCGGCATCCTCGGCCTCGGCAAGATCGGCCAGCTCGTGGCCCAGCGGCTCCAGCCGTTCGGCGTCGAGCTGATCGCCTACGACCCCTACCTGCCGCCGGCCCGCGCCGCGCAGATGGGCGTCAAGCTGCTCAGCCTCGAAGAGGTGCTCAAGCAGGCCGACTTCATCACCGTGCACCTGCCGAAGTCGAAGGAGACCCTCGGGCTCATCGGCGACAAGGAGCTGCACGAGGTCAAGCCGTCCGTGCGGATCATCAACGTGGCCCGCGGCGGCATCGTGGACGAAGCCGCGCTCTACTCGGCGATCAAGGAGGGCCGCGTCGCGGGCGCCGGCCTCGACGTGTTCGCCAAGGAGCCGTGCACCGACAGCCCCCTGTTCGAGCTGGACCAGGTCGTCGCCACGCCGCACCTCGGCGCCTCCACGCACGAGGCCCAGGAGAAGGCCGGCACGCAGGTCGCGCGGAGCGTGAAGCTGGCGCTGGCGGGCGAGTTCGTGCCCGACGCGGTCAACGTCCAGGGCGGTGCGGTGGCCGAGGACGTCAAGCCGGGCCTGCCGCTGGCCGAGAAGCTGGGCCGGGTGTTCACCGCCCTGGCCGGCGAGGTCGCCACCAAGCTCGACGTCGAGGTCCGCGGCGAGATCGCCTCCCAGGACGTGCGGGTCATCGAGCTGGCCGCGCTCAAGGGCGTGTTCGCCGACGTGATCGAGGAGCAGGTCACGTACGTCAACGCGCCGCTGCTGGCCAAGGAGCGGGGCATCAGCGTGGAGCTGGTGACCAGCTCCGAGAGCCCCGACTGGCGCAACGTGGTGACCGTGCGCGGCGTGCTCGCCGACGGCCGCCAGATCTCGGTCTCCGGCACGCTGTCCGGCCCCCGGCAGATCACGAAGATCGTCGAGGTCAACGGCTACGAGATGGAGATCGAGCCGACGGCCCACCTGTCGTTCTTCGCCTACACCGACCGTCCCGGCGTCGTCGGCGTGGTCGGCCGGCTGCTCGGCGAGGCCGGCGTGAACATCGCCTCGATGCAGGTGGCCCGCGACGTCAAGGGCGGCAAGGCGCTCATCGCGCTGACCGTCGACTCGGCCATCCCGGCCGCCGTGATCGACCAGATCGCGGCCGAGATCGGCGCCGAGAGCGGCCGTTCGGTCGACCTGGAGGACTGACCTCGCGACCTGAGGACTGAGCCCCCGATCGCGGGGAAGGCCGTCACCTGGACCGTTCCGGGTGGCGGCCTTTTCTTGTCTCAGAATGCGAGATAGTAGGACATCCAACGAGACAGCGAAACAGTCGCCGGGTACCGTGGGTGGAAATGCGCCAGGTTCTCGTACTCATTACCTGCCGCGGCGGGGCCTGTTAGGGCAGGCCGACGACCCGCCGCGGTGAGTGGTGATGCCGTCGGCCGGTCAGTCCCTTCCCTTCGCCCGGTCCGTGATCCGGACCCGCGAGAGCAGGCCCGGTCGGATTCGCGACCGGGGTCCGACGCCCCCTTTTCTGGAACGCGCCAGCGAAACGAGATGAGCGACATGTACGAGATGTACGCCTGGAACCGTACCGAAGAGAACGAGAACGAGGCCGCCGAGGCCCTGCAGACCGCCCTCGACCGCAGGGACAACGGCGGCGCCCCCCAGAACTCCGCCCGGTAGCGCCGCCCTCAGGCCCGCGCCGCGGCGTGGGCCAGGGCGAGCGCGCCGAGCAGCGGCGCGTCGTCCGTGAACCGGCCGGGCCGGATCTCCGGCGGGAACGGCACGGCGCGCCGCACCTCTTCGGCCAGCCTGGGCACGATCAGCCCTGCCGCGCCCATCATGCCGCCGCCCACGACCAGCACCTCGGGGTCGAGGGTGACGCACAGGTTCGCCACGGTCATGGTCAGCACCGACAGCGCCCGCGCCACCAGCTCCGCCAGCGGTCCGGAACGCGCGGCGAGCACCTCCTGCGCCGTGGTCGCGCGGCCGAGCAGCGCGCCGCCCCTGGCCGCCAGCCCCGCGCCGGAGACCAGTTCCTCCAGCGGCACCCGCCCGTCGGCGAAGGCCGCCTGCCCAGGCGTGACCTGGAGGTAGCCGATCTCGCCCGCCGCGCCGTGCGCGCCGGGCACCACCCGGCCGCCGACCACCAGGGCCGCCGCCAGGCCGGTGCCGAGGTTGAGGTAGACGCCCGTGGAGACGCCGCGCAGCGCGCCCCACCGCAGCTCGGCCGCCGCCGCCGCGTTCACGTCGTTGTCGATGGCCACCGGCGTCGCGCCGAACTCCTCGCGCAGCAGCCTGGGCAGCTCCAGCCCCTCCCAGCCGGGGACGTTCGGCGCCAGGCGCACCACGCCGTCCCTGATCACCCCGCAGGTGGAGAAGCCGACCGCGGCCGGCCGGCCGTCCAGGGCGCGGGCGGCGGCCAGGGCCCGGACGAGCGTGTCCGGCCCGGTCTCCAGCCGGGTGCGGCCGGCCACCACGGGCCCGTCGGAGCCCGAGACCCCGATCGCGACCTTGGTCCCGCCGACGTCGATGCCCAGGACCCGGCTCACCGCGCGGCGCCCCTGCGGGCCAGCGAGTCGATCGCCACCGCCAGGGCCAGCACGCCGGCCGTCACCATGAACCGGACGGAGGAGTCCACGCTCAGCAGGTACATGCCGTTGGTGATCGACTGGATGACCAGCACCCCGAGCAGCGCGGCGTAGGCCCGCCCGCGCCCGCCGAACAGGGACGTGCCGCCGATGACGGCCGTGGCGATGGCCATGAGCAGGATGTCGCTGCCGCCCGACCCCTGGTTGACCGCCGACAGCCGGCTGGCCGCCAGCACGCCGCCCGCCGCCGCCAGCGTCGAGGCCAGCACGAACGCCAGGATCCTGATCCTGGTCACGTTGATGCCCGCGCGCCTGGCGGCCTCGGCGTTGCCGCCGACGGCGTACAGGTGGCGGCCGAACGCGGTGTGCCGCAGGACCAGATCGAGCAGCACCACCAGCGCGCCGAAGAGCACCAGCAGCAGCGGCACGCCGCGGTCGGCCGACATGACCGCCACCGCCGCGCCGAGCACCACCGCCAGCCCGCCCGCCGTCACGGGAACCTGCCAGGCCGGCGCCACGGGCAGCCCGGCGGCCAGCCGCGCCCGCCTGGCCAGCGTGGCGATCCCGGCGTGACCGCCCGCCAGCCCGACCACCAGCGCCCAGGACAGCCATCCCGGCAGCCAGGTGTCGCTCAGCCCCGAGATGAACCCGTTGAACGGCAGGTTGATCGTCCCGCCCTGGCGCAGCAGGTAGAGCAGCAGCCCGAGCCAGCCCATCAGCCCGGCCAGCGTGACCACGAACGACGGCATCCGCAGCTTGGTCAGCATGAGGCCGTGCAGGAGCCCGATCGCCGCGCCGGCCGCCAGCGCCAGCAGGATGGCGAGCAGGGCGTTCCAGCCCTGCTTGACGTGCGCGATCGTCATGATCGTGGCGCACAGGCCGCTGACCGAGCCGGCCGACAGGTCGATCTCGCCCAGCAGCAGGACCATGATGACGCCGAGCGCGATCGTGCCCGTGGCGGCCATCTGGAGTGCCAGGTTGGTGAGGTTCTCGGGCGACAGGAAACGCTCGTTGAGCGTGCTGAACACGATCGTGATCGCCACCAGGCCGCCGACCACCGGCCAGGCGCCGGCCTCTCCCTGGCGCAGCCGCCCGGTCACCGTGATCGGCATCGCCGTCATTCGCCCGCTCCTGTGATCGCGGCCACGATCTCCTCGCGGGAGGCCTCGGCCGTACGGAACTCACCGGCGTTGCGTCCGAGACGCAGCACCACCACCCGGTCACTCACCTCGCGCACGTCGGCGAGGTTGTGCGAGATGACCAGCACCGCGAGGCCGCGCTCGCGCAACCGCCGGATCAGCGCCAGCACCTGGGCCGTCTGCTCGACGCCGAGCGCGGCGGTCGGCTCGTCCAGGATGACCAGGCGGGGTTCGCCGAGCAGTGCCCTGGCGATGGCCACCGACTGCCGCTGGCCGCCCGACAACGTCGACACCGGCACCCTGATGTCGCCGATGCGCACGTCGAGCTGGGCGAGCAGGTCGCGGGTCGCGCGTTCCATGCTCAGGTGGCGCAGCACCGACCAGCGGCGGCGTTCGGCGCCGAGGAACAGGTTGGCCACGACGTCGAGGTTCTCGCAGAGCGCGAGGTCCTGGTAGACGGTCGAGATGCCGAGCGCCTGCGCGTCGTGCGGGGTGGCGACGCGCACCGGCGCGCCGTCCACCGTGATCTCGCCCGCGTCCGGCACGACCGCGCCGGAGATGGTCTTGACCAGCGTCGACTTGCCCGCGCCGTTGTCGCCCATGAGCGCCACGACCTCGCCGGGACGCAGTTCCAGCCCTGCCCCGTCGAGCGCCCGCACCGCTCCGTACCGTTTGGAGATCCCGGTCGCCGCGATCATCTACTCGATGCCCGCCTTCGCGCAGGCGGCCTTGACCTCGGCCGTGCAGATCTGGTCGGCCTTGTAGAACCCGTCCTTCACGATGGTGTCCTTGATCTTGTCGGCGGTGACCGCGATGGGGGCGAGGAGGAAGGCCGGGATGTCGGCCGTGCCGTTGTTCACCTTGGAGGTGGCGGCGGGCTGCTCGCCCTTGGTCAGGGCGACGGCCAGCTCGGCGGCCTTCTCCGCCTCTCTCCTGATGTCCAGGTAGATGGTCATGTACTGCTCGCCGGTGAGGATGCGCTGCACGGCGGCCAGTTCGGCGTCCTGGCCGGTGATGGGCGGCAGCTCCTTGTAGCCGGCGCGCTTCATGGCCGCGATGGCGCCGCCCGCCATGCCGTCGTTGGCCGACAGCACGCCGACGATCTGGTCCCGGCCGATGGCGGTGATCGCCTGCTCCATCTGCTGCTGCGCCTTGTCGGGGCTCCAGTCGGGGGTGTCGAACTCCCTGCCGACCTTGACCCTGCCGTCCAGGACGCTCTTGGCGCCCTTCTTGTAGTCGGCCGAGCTGGGGTCGGTGGGCGAGCCGTGGATCATCACGATCTGGCCCTTGGCCGTGGTGCCCTTGGCGTTCATGGCGTCGAGCAGCGCCTGGCCCTGCATCTCGCCGACCCGCACGTTGTTGAACGAGACGTAGTAGGCGTAGTCGATCCCCGAGATCAGCCGGTCGTAGGCGACCACCGGGACCTTCTTCTGCCTGGCCTGGTTGACCAGCGGCGCGACCGCGTTGGCGTCCACGGCGTCCAGGACGAGCACGTCGGCGTCCTGGGTGAGCGCGGCCTCGACCTGTTGTTGTTGTTTGGCCGCGTCCTGCTCGGCGTTGCCGTAGATCACCTTGCACGCTGGGCACAACGCCTTGACCTTGGCCTCGAACAGGGGGCGGTCGAAGGCTTCGTACCGGGTGGTCTTGGATTCGGGCAGGAACAGGGCGATCGTCCCGCCCTGCCGCGGCCCGCCGGCCTGAGTGGCCGTCGTGCCGGTAGTGGTGCTGCTGTTCCCGCAGGCGGCGGCCAGCAGGACCGCCGCCGCGGGGATGAGTCGCCAAGCTCGGTGCATCGCACTTCGTCCTCTCAGAAGATGCCCGCCCCCGCTTGGTAAGAAAGGTAGTTTACTATCAGGCGTGTTGGCTAGAGTGCACCTCGGAGGGAGGCCGGACATGCGACGCGACCTGGCGAATCCACGGCTGCTGCGGGTGCTCAACGAGCGCCGTCTGCTCGACCAGCTGCACGAGCACGGCCCCGCCTCGCGCGCCGACCTGGCCAAGAGCACCGGCCTGTCCAAGCCCACGGTCTCGGCCGCCCTGGCGGGGCTGGCCGAGGACGGCCTGGTCCACCTGGTGGGCGAGGTCTCCGGGCGGCCCGGCCCGGTCTCCTCGCTCTACGACGTGAACGCCGCCTCCACCCACGTCGCCGGCATCGACATCGGCCGCGACTGGATCAGGGTGGCCGTGGCCGACCTGCGCGGCACGTTCGCGGGGCGCACCGACGGCCGCAACACGGCCCGCACCTCCGCCGAGCTGGCCGCGCTGGTCGGCGAGCTGGCCCGGGCGGCGGCCCGCGAGGCCGAGGTCGAGTGGCGCTCGATCACCTGCGCGGTGGTGGGCTCGCCCGGCGTGTACGACCCCGTGCGCGGCGGCCTCGACTTCGCCCCCAACCTGCCCGGCCCGCCTGACCTGGCCGACCGGTTGCACGCCGCCCTGGGCGTCGACCTCGTCATCGAGAACGACATCAACCTGGCCGCCGTCGGCGAGCACGTCCACGGGGCCGGGCGGGGCAAGGCCAACTTCGCCCTGGTGTCCATCGGCACCGGCGTCGGCATGGGCATCGTGATCAACGGCGAGCTGTACGTCGGGGCGCGGGGGGCGGCGGGCGAGGTCTCCTACATCCCGGCTGCCGAGGACCCTCCCGCCTCCGCCCCGCCCGCCGTCCCTTTCGCGCAGGACGCCGATTTCCTCGCGCACGACGGCGACCCCTTCACGCACGGGGCCACCGAGGCGGCCACCTCCGCGCCCGGCGTGGTGCGCGCCGCGCGGGCGGCGGGGCTGGAGCTGGAGACGGCGAGGGAGGTCTTCGCCGCCGCCGCCGAGGGGAACGAGGCGGCCAGGTCGGTGGTGGAGGCCGAGGGCCGCCGCATCGGCGGGCTGCTGGTGGCCGTGGCCGCCGTGCTCGATCCGGAGGTGATCGTGCTGAGCGGGGGAGTGGGGCGCAATCTCGACCTGCTGGGCGCGTCCGTGGAGCGGCGCATCGCCGAGCTCGGGCCGTTGCGCCCGCGGGTGGTGGCCAGCGCGCTGGGCGACAGCGGCGTGCTGCTGGGCGCGGTCGCCCACGCCAAGGCCCGCGCCTGGGACCTCATCTTCGACGCCCGCAAACACTGACCCCAGCCCCGCCCCCGCAGGCCGGTGGCTCTGCGCCCCGAGGTCCCGACACCCAGCCTGGAGCACCTTTGGGGGGTTTGGGGCGATGCGGGGGACTTACGATGAGGAGGTGGCCGGCCTCCTTCGTTCCGTGTGGCATGAGCCTCGTCCTCCCGGCCCGCCGGTGCGGGTGTGGCGCGACTGGGCGCTCGTCGCGGCGCTCGTGCCGGCCGCGGTGATCGAGGGCGTGCTCCGGCCCGACCTTCGGTGGCCGGTGATCTCGACGGCCGTCACGGTCGCGCTGATCCCCACGCTGCTGTGGCGCAGGACCAGGCCGCTGCTCATGGTCGCGCTCGTGTTCGGCGCCACCGCCGTGGCCCCGCTGCTGACCGGTGGCGAGCCGGTGGAGACGTACACGCTGGCGTTCGTCACGATCGTGCTCTACGCGCTGTTCCGGTGGGGTTCGGGACGCGAGGCCGTGATCGGGATGGCGGCCGGGCTGGTCGCGGTCGGCCTGTCGCTGGCCTCCGGACGGATGGCGCCCGGCGACGTCGTCCCGGCGCTCGGCGTGCTGGTCGCGACCGTCGGGCTGGGCAGCGCCTTCCGTTACCGGGCCGGCGCGCGGCTGCGCGAGCTCGACCAGGTCAAACTGCTCGAACGCGAACAGCTCGCCCGCGACCTGCACGACACCGTCGCCCACCACGTCTCGGCCATGGCCATCCGCGCCCAGGCGGGCCTGGCCACCGCCGCCACCGAGCCGGGCGCGGCCACCGACGCGCTGCGGGTGATCGAGGCCGAGGCGTCGCGCACGCTCGCCGAGATGCGGGCCATGGTCCGCGTGCTGCGCAGGAACGAGCCGGCGGAGCTGACCCCGGGCCGCCACCTCGACGACCTGCGGCGGCTCGCCGGACGCCCGCGCGTCGGCCCGGCCGTCGAGGTGGAGATCGCGGACGGGCTCGGCGACCTGCCGCCCTCGGCCGGCGCGGCGCTCTACCGCATCGCCCAGGAGTCGATCACCAACGCCCGGCGGCACGCCCGCCACGCCACCCACATCACCGTCCGGGTCACCGCCGACGACGCCGCCGTACGCCTGACCGTGAGCGACGACGGCGACCGCGCCGGCGGGGTCGCCGCCCCCGGCTACGGCCTGATCGGCATGATCGAACGCGCCGCCCTGCTCGGCGGCACCTGCGAGGCGGGCCCCAACCCCAACCGGGGCTGGACGGTCACCGCCGTCCTGCCGAAAGAGACCGCATGAACGCCCGGCGGGAGGCCGCGCCCGTGCGGAAGAAGGGCGGCATGAACGCCCGGCGGGAAGCCGGGTGCGTGCGTAAGGAGGGCGGCATGAACGCCCGGCGGGAGGTCGGGCGAGTGCGTGAGGAGGCGGCGTGAGCGAGCGGCCGGAGGCTGCGGGAAGTGGCCCGGAGGGGGCGGCGGCCATCCGGGTGCTGGTCGCCGACGACCAGGAGATCGCCCGCACCGGGCTCAGGATGATCCTCGACGCCCAGCCCGGCATCGAGGTCGTCGGCGAGGCCGGGGACGGCAGGCGGGCCGTCGAGCTGGCCCGCCGCCTGCGCCCCGACGTGTGCCTGTTCGACATCCGCATGCCCGGCCTCGACGGCATCGCGGCCACCCGCGAGCTGGCCGGGCCCGACGTCGCCGACCCCATGGCGGTCGTCGTGATCACCACGTTCGACCTCGACGAGTACGTCTACGCCGCCCTGCGCGCCGGGGCCAGGGGTTTCCTGCTCAAGGACGCCGGCCCGGCGCTGCTCGCCCAGGCGGTGACCGCGGCGGCCGGCGGCGAGGCGCTCATCGCCCCGAGCGTGACCGCGCGCCTGCTGGCCGCGTTCGCCGGAGCCGGGCGTACGGAGGCGCCCGCGCAGCCGGTCGAGGCGCTCACCGGTCGCGAGGAGGAGATCCTGCGCGCCGTGGCCCGCGGCCGGACCAACAGCGAGATCGCCCGCGAGCTGCACATCTCGCTCAGCACGGTCAAGAGCCACGTCGCGAGCCTGATGACCAAGCTCGGCGTGCGCAACCGCGTCGAGATCGCCATGTGGGCCTACGAGACCGACCGCGTACGCACCTGACCTCCACGACCTCCACGACCTCCCCGACCTCCGCGACCTCCACGGACTCTGCGGGCTCTGCGGGCTCTGCGGACGGCCCACTCGGCCACCGTCAGGTTGATCATCCAGCCCGCGCCGACGAGCAGCGCCCGCCCGAGCTCGCCGGGCGGCCCGAAGGCGGCAGCGCCGAACGCCAGGGTGAACGCCTGCGTGCCCGCGCCGAGCCCGATCGCGTACCCGCGGGTCATCCAGGCGCGATGCCGGGCCACGTCACGCCGCCGGATCGCGGCCAGGCCGAGCAGGAGGCAGACGGCCATGGCCGTCCCGAACAGCAGGCGGAAGGCGGCCAGCAGCGTCCCGTCGCCGGCGGGAAGGTCGGAGAAGAGCGTCAGCCACAACCCCGACAGCGCCGCGACCAGCCCGCACGCCACCAGCACCCGCCCGGCCGCGCGGTGCCACCCCGGCCGCCCGGCCCGGAACCGGGCCTGGAACTGGAACGTGCCGAGGACGCAGAACGCCAGCGAAGCCGGGATGTGCAGCAGCACCGGCACGGGCATGGCGAAGAAACGCCCGTTGTCCGCCGTGACCGGGGCGCCGGCGGCCAGTTCGGTCAGCCGGATTGCGCCGGCGACCAGCGGGACGACGCTGAGCGCGAGCAGCCCGGCGGGTGCGATCCATCTCATGCCTGAGAGCGTGCCGCCTGCGCCCGTGCCCGGTCATCGCGCGGACGGCCCATCCCGGTTCGCACCATCGGCGGGCGGGCGGTCGTACTTTCGGCCATCGAGCCGTCGCCTTTCGACCGTTGAGCGTCCGCGCAGGTCACGCCCACACTGGCGGCACATCAGCGGCACATCAGCGGCACGAGGGAGAAAACGATGAAGGCGTACGTCCTAAGCTCGTTCGGCTCGCCCGACCAGCTCGTCCTGACCGACGTCGAGCGGCCCGTGCCGCGCGACGACGAGGTGCTGGTCCGGGTGCGGGCCACGTCCGTGCAGCCCTACGACTGGCACTTCATGCGGGGGGAGCCGTACCTGGCCCGGGTCATGGGCGGCGGGGTCGGGCTGCGCCGGCCGCGCATCGCCGTCCTGGGGGCCGACGTGGCGGGGGAGGTCGAGGCGGCCGGCAAGGACGTCACGCTGTTCCGTCCCGGCGACGAGGTGTACGCGATGTCGCTGGGGGGCGGCTTCGGCGAGTACGTCTGCCTGCGGCAGGGCGAGGTGGCGCCCAAACCGGCGGGACTGTCGTTCGAGCAGGCGGCGGCGGTGCCGATGGCGGCCAACACCGCGCTGATCGCGCTGCGCGACGAGGGACGCCTCCAGCCGGGCCAGAAGGTGCTGGTCAACGGCGCGTCCGGCGGCGTGGGCACGTTCGCCGTGCAGCTCGCCAAGGCGCTGGGGGCGCACGTCACGGGCGTGTGCAGCGGGCGGAACGCGGACCTGGTCCGCTCGCTCGGCGCGGACGACGTCATCGACCACACCAAGGAGGACTTCGCGGCCTCGGGCCGGCGCTTCGACCTGCTGCTCGACGTGGCGGGCGGTCGCCGGCTCGCGGACTGCCGCCGCGTGCTGACCAGGAAGGGCACGTACGTGCTGGTCGGCGGGCCGGCCGGCCGCTGGGTGCAGCCGGCCGGCCACATGTTCGCCGCGCTCGCGTCGGGGCCCTTCGTCCCGCAGCGGATCGTCAGGGCGGACGTCGTCCGCTGCGGGAGCAACAGGGCGAACCTGCTGACGCTGACCGGGCTGATCGAGCGGGGCGCGGTCACCCCGGTCATCGACCGGACCTTCCCCTTCGGCGAGCTCCCGGCGGCCGTCCGCTACCAGGAGGAGGGGCACGCCCCGGGGAAGGTCGTCGTCACAGGGTCGCGGTGAGCATGGCGGGGGCGGGGGCCTTCTGGAGCTGCTTGTAGTCGGCCCAGCGCTTGACGCCCTTGGGGTCGGGGCGTACCGCGCCGACGAAGGCCTGCCTGCGCCACTGCGACAGGCGTTCCTCCTTCACCACGTCGCCGGTGTGGGGGGAGTGGACCATGTAGCCGGGCTTGGAGATCATGCCGACGTGGCCGAGGCCGCTGAAGAACACCAGGTCGCCTGGCTTGAGGTCCTTCCAGGAGATCTTCCTGGAGAAGGCGCCGTACTGCTCCGCGGCGGTTCTGGGGAGCTCGATGCCGGCGTCCTCGTAGGCCCGGAGCATGAGGCCCGAGCAGTCGTAGCCCCGTTCGCTGGCGCCGCCCCACACGTACGGGGTGCCGCGCTTGTCCATGGCGTATTCGAGGGCGACCTTCCAGGCCGGTTTCGGCACGTGCCGTTCCTGGACCTGTTTCACCTGGGGGCCGGTGAGGGTGACGGAGGGGGCGGGGGCGGCCGGAGCGGCGGGAGCCGCGGGGGCGGCAGGCGCGAGACCTGCGGCGCCCGCTGCCACCGCCAAAAAGATGGCGATGCTAGACAGGGGACTGTCCTTCCACGTGGCCGACCGGGTTAGCTGACGGGCTCGGGCCTGGAAGTAGCCCTACGGCGGCGCTCTCGGGGGAGAGGCGCAGCCGATTCGCCCCGGGGGGAAAAGATGGGTCCCCGGCTCCACGCAGCGGCTGCGTGGATTAGGCTCGTCGGACTCTAACGAAACGGTCAAAAGGTCGCAATCCCCCCAAAACGGATTGTCCGGTTGTTGAGATGATGTGTTCGTCAGCCGAGACGAGCCGGTAAGGTACCGCCCATGGAGTCGCGTAACATCCGCCTGGCCGTCATCCCCGGGGATGGCATCGGCGCCGAGGTCGTAGCCGAAGGGCTCAAGGTCCTGGAGGCCGTGGGCACGAAGATCGAGCCCACCCACTACGACCTGGGCGCAGCCCGCTACCACCGCACGGGCGAGACGCTGCCCGACGCGGTGCTCGAAGAGCTGCGCGGCTACGACGCGATCCTGCTCGGCGCCGTGGGCGACCCCAGCGTGCCGCCCGGCATCCTGGAGCGCGACCTGCTGCTCAAGCTCCGGTTCGAGTTCGACCACTACGTCAACCTGCGGCCGGTCAAGCTGTTCCCCGGCGTCGAGACCGCGCTGGCCGGCGCCACCGCCGAGCACATCGACATGGTCGTCGTCCGCGAGGGCACCGAGGGCCTCTACGCGGGCACCGGCGGCGTCATGCGCCGCGGCACGCCGCACGAGATCGCCACCCAGGAGTCGCTGAACACCGCCCACGGCGTCGAGCGCGTCGTGCGTTACGCCTTCCAGAAGGCCCAGTCGCGGCCCCGCAAGAAGCTCACGCTCGTCCACAAGACAAACGTGCTCACCTTCGCCGGCGACCTGTGGCAGCGCACGGTCAACCGCGTGGCCGCGGAGTTCCCCGACGTCACCACCGACTACAGCCACATCGACGCGGCCTCGATGTTCTTCGTCACCCAGCCCGAGCGCTTCGACGTGATCGTCACCGACAACCTGTTCGGCGACATCATCACCGACCTCGGCGCCGCGATCGCCGGCGGCATCGGCCTGGCGGCCAGCGGCAACATCAACCCCGAGCGCACCTCGCCGAGCATGTTCGAGCCGGTGCACGGCAGCGCGCCCGACATCGCCGGTCAGGGCAAGGCCGACCCGACCGCCACCATCCTGTCCGTGGGCATGCTCCTCGACCACCTCGGCCTGCACGCCGAGGCCGCCAAGGTCGAGCAGGCCGTGGCCGCCGACATCGCCGAGCGGGTGACCGGCCGCGCCGGCCGCACGACCAGCGAGATCGGCGACGACATCGCCGCGCGAGTAGCCGGCTAGGACCGTCTAGCCCCGCACGCGCCTGGCGGTCCGAACGCGGACTGCCAGGCGCTTTTTCGCGTTCTTCGGGATTGAACCCCCCAAGTGCCTCTTGCCATCCCAAATCGCGAGACACTAGGAAGTACGAATACTGCTCGCGGGCAGTAGCTACCAGAATCAGCTTTCGAGTCGCAGATTCGTAGAGAGAAGGACCGTCGTCATGACCATCGCTCAGAAGCTCAGCTTCGACGTGCAGCATTCCGACCACGCTCGCACCGCGGCCGAGCGGGAGCAGGTACTGGCGAACCCCGGGTTCGGGCAGGTCTTCACCGACCACATGATCTCGATCGACTACACCGACGGCGAGGGCTGGCACGACGCCAGGCTCATGCCGTACGGGCCGCTCTCGCTCGACCCCGCGACCTCGGTCTTCCACTATGCGCAGGAGCTGTTCGAGGGCCTGAAGGCGTACCGGCAGATCTCCGGTTCGATCGCGACCTTCCGCCCGTACGCGAACGCCGCCCGCTTCAACCGCTCGGCCGAGCGCATGGCCATGCCCGAACTGCCGGAGGAGGCGTTCGTCGAGTCGCTGGAGCTGCTGGTCTCGGCCGACAAGGAGTGGGTGCCGACCACCGAGGGCCACAGCCTCTACCTGCGCCCGTTCATGTTCGCCACGCAGGCCGGGCTCGGCGTCAACTACCCGTCGAAGACCTACAAGTACATGGTGATCGCCTCGCCGGCGGCCTCGTACTTCAGCGGCGGCATCAAGCCCGTCTCGGTCTGGCTGTCCACCGAGTACACGCGCGCCGCGCCCGGCGGCACCGGCTTCGCCAAGTGCGGCGGCAACTACGCCGCCGCCTTCGTCGCCCAGCGCCAGGCCGTCGACAACGGCTGCGACCAGGTCGTCTGGCTCGACGCCCACAAGCACGAGTACGTCGAGGAGATGGGCGGGATGAACCTGTTCTTCGTCTTCGGCAACAAGCTCGTCACCCCGGCGCTCACCGGCACCCTGCTGCCCGGCATCACCCGGGAGTCGATCCTGGAGCTGGCCGGCGACCTCGGCCTGGAGGCCGAGGAGCGGCTGGTCTCGGTGGACGAGTGGGAGTCCGCCTGCGCCTCCGGCGAGCTGACCGAGGTGTTCGCGTGCGGCACCGCCGCCGTCGTCACGCCGGTGGGCTCGGTCAGGGGCGACGACCGCGCTTGGACCATCGCCGACGGCACCCCCGGCCCGGTGACGATGCGGGTGCGCGAGGAGCTCGTCGGCATCCAGTACGGCGCCCGTCCCGACACCCGCAACTGGATCCACAAGATCGGCTAGAGGCCCGGACGGCCGGCGTTCAGGCGCCGGCCTCCGTCAGGGCCGCGGTGTCGACGTGGAGGTTCCACGGGTCGGGCAGGAACACCGGCTCGCCCAGGGAGACGACGTTCTCGCTGCGGTAGCGCCGCCCGCCCGGCCCGCCGAACAGCGTCACCAGCCGCTGGAACGGGTCGATCACCAGGTAGAGCGGCACCCCGCCGCGCGCGTAACCGCCCGTCTTGACGAAGTGCACGTCGTACGTCGTGGCCACCGAGACGACGTCCACGAGCAGGATCGTCGAGGCGCCGTGGACGGCATGCTCCTCGTGCAGACGCGGCCGGGGCGGGACCACGGCCAGGTCGGGCACGTAGAGGTCGTGGCCGGGGCCCAGGTAGACGGTGATGTTCGGCCAGATCTCCCAGCCCCGGACCGCCGCCGCGGCGGCGAGCTGGAACAACGTCCGGGACAGGATCGTGTTGTGCTGCCAGGTGCCCGGCTCGTTCACCACGATCCGGCCCTGGACCGTCTCGATGCGGAACTCGGGGAACAGCTCGCGCACGGTGCGGTAGCGCTCTTCCAGGGGCCTGACCATGCCGCCGTCCTCATGCTTCGCCGGGGGGTTTCCGAAGGATCACTCAGAGTAACGGCGGCGGCGTCCCGCGATCTAGTGGTTCTTCCTGATCATCGTGATCCCGTCGGCGACCGGCAGCATGACCACGCTCACCCGCGGGTCCTCGATCACCAGGTCGTTGAACTCGCGGATCTGCACCGTCGTCGTCTCCGAGTGCGCCGGGTCGGCCACGTGCCCGCTGCGCAGCGTGTTGTCGGCCAGCAGCAGGCCGCCCGGCCGCAGCCGCTCGACCAGCAACTCGTAGTAACCGGGGTAGTTGCCCTTGTCGGCGTCGAGGAAGGCCAGGTCGATCGGCTCGTCGAACGCGGCCAGCGTCTCCAGGGCGGGCCCGAGCGTCAGCGAGACGCGGTCGGTCACGCCGGCCCGCTCCCAGTAGCGCCGGGCGATCGACGTCCACTCCTCGCTCACGTCGAAGCAGTGCAGCCGCCCGCCGGACAACCCCCGCGCGATGCACACCGACGAGTAGCCGGTGAACGTGCCCACCTCGACCGCCACGGCCGGCGCCGTGAGCTGGGTCAGCATGGTCAGGAACCGGCCCTGGTCGGCGGAGATCTGCATCCTGGCGGCGTCGCCCGTCGCCTCGGCGGTCTCCCGCGCCAGCTCGTCGAGCAGGGGGTCGGGCGGGGTGGAGTGGTCGAGGATGTACCGGCCCACCGCGGGGTCGAGGAGGTTCGCCTTCATGAAGGTCATTCTCCCCTCACAGCGTTCTCTCATCGTCATCAGGTACCAATGAGGGAGCCGCCCCGGCCGGCTGTCCGGAGAGGGGTTCCGGCGTTGGTAGGGTCTGCGCGATCGGTGAGCTGGAAGTGGGCGGATGATGAAGCGGTTGGTTGCGGTCGTGGTCGCGTGTGCGGCGCTGGTGGTGCTGGGTGTGCTGGCCTTCTCGGAGCCGGGTGAGACGGCCGGGTCGGTACGCCTGACCAGGCAGCTCGACGGTTCGATGGTGCTGGCCGACAGGTCCAGCCACGCGCCCGTCCTCGACGTGTATGAGGACTTCGACTGCCCGATCTGCAAGGAGATGCACGCCAAGGTCGACGGCACGATCCAGAAGCTGGCCAGGGAGGGCAGGCTCAAGGTCGTCTTCCACCCCGTGACGATCTTCCAGGACGAGCCCATGCGCTCCAACTCCATCAGGGCCGCGGCCGCCGCCCGATGCGTGCCGGAGGACAACTGGCTGGCCTTCAGGGACGAGCTCTACGCCATGCAGCCCGCCCCGCACGGCTCGGCCTCGGGCTTCACCGTGGCGGAGCTGGTGGCCGCCGCCAGGAAGGCCGGCGCCTCGGTGGACGAGTGCGTGACCTCGCAGTCGTACGCCAAGACCCACCTGGCGGAGACCTCGAAGATCCGCATCCAGGGCACGCCGACCGTCCTGCTCGACGGGCAGCAGCTCGGCAACGAGGTGTTCGACCCGGCGGCGCTCGAACGCGCCGTCACCGGGGGCGCGGGCGTGCAAGTGTAAGCTCGTGTCCACAAGTTGAGACCGATGTGCCAGATGGTGAATCCCTGTGGCAGACTGACAGGCACCATGTTCTACGGTCTGCTCATTATCGGCAGGCGCGCTGGCTGACAAAGGGACACCGCCAGCGCGCAGACCTCTCACGTCCGTGAGGGGTCTTTTTGTTTTCCAGAACACGGATCCGAAAGAAGAGACTTCATGGCCGACGACCGCTTCCACGTCTACGACACGACCCTGCGCGACGGCGCGCAGCAGGAAGGACTCAACCTCACCGTCGTCGACAAGCTCGCCATCGCACGGCAGCTGGACAGCCTGGGCGTCGGTTTCATCGAGGGGGGCTGGCCGGGCGCCAACCCCAAGGACACAGAGTTCTTCAGGCGCGCTCGAACAGAGCTCGACCTGAAGCACGCGCAGCTCGCCGCGTTCGGCGCGACCCGCCGGGCCGGTGTGAAGGCCGCCGACGACCCATTGGTAGCCGCATTGCGCGAATCCGGCGCGCCGGTCGTGACCCTTGTCGCCAAGAGCCACGACCGGCACGTGGAGCTGGCCCTCCGCACGACTCTCCAGGAGAACCTCGCGATGATCCGCGATACGGTTTCTCACCTTCGTGCGGAGGGACAGCGAGTCTTCCTCGACGCCGAGCACTTCTTCGACGGCTACACCTCCAACCCAGCCTACGCGCTGGAAGTGCTGCGGACCGCCGCCGAAGCCGGGGCCGACGTCATCGCCCTGTGCGACACGAACGGCGGCATGCTGCCCGACGAGCTGGCCGAGACCGTGCACGCGGCCGTCCAGACCGGGGCCCGCGTCGGCATCCACTGCCACGACGACACCGGCTGCGCCGTCGCCAACACCCTCGCCGCGGTCAAGGCGGGCGCCACGCACGTCCAGGGCTGCGCCAACGGCTACGGCGAGCGCTCCGGCAACGCCAACCTCTTCACCGTCGTCGCCAACCTCCAGCTCAAGCGCGGCTTCGACCTCGTGCCGCGGGAGGCGCTGGCGGACATGACGCGCATCGCCCACGCGATCACCGAGGTCACCAACGTCACCCCCAACTCGCACGCCCCCTACGTCGGCATGTCCGCCTTCGCCCACAAGGCCGGTCTGCACGCCAGCGCCATCAAGGTCGACCCCAACCTCTACCAGCACATCGACCCGGCCGCCGTGGGCAACGACATGCGCATGCTCGTCTCCGACATGGCCGGCCGCGCCTCCGTCGAGCTCAAGGGCCGCGAGCTGGGCTACGAGCTGACCCCCGAGCACACCAAGACGCTCGTCGAGCGGGTCAAGGAGCTGGAGTCGCAGGGCTTCACCTTCGAGGCCGCGGACGCGTCGTTCGAGCTGCTGCTGCGCGACACCGTCCAGGGGGCGCGCCGGCGGCACTTCGAGGTGGAGTCGTGGCGGGTCATCGTCGAACGGACCAAGGGCGGCGAGCTGGTCAGCGAGGCCACCGTCAAGCTGCACGCCAAGGGCGAGCGCATCGTCGCCACCGGCGAGGGCAACGGCCCCGTGAACGCCCTGGACAAGGCCGTACGGCAGGGGCTCGAACAGCTCTACCCCGAGCTGGCCCGGCTGGAGCTGGTGGACTACAAGGTGCGCATCCTCGAAGGCACCCACGGCACGGACGCCGTCACCCGCGTCCTCATCACCTCCAGCGACGACACCGCCGAGTGGGCGACGGTGGGGGTGGCCGAGAACATCATCGACGCCTCCTGGCAGGCGCTGGAGCAGGCGGTCACGTACGGCCTGCTGCGCGCGGGCCGCGACTGCGGCTGACTCTGGGGAGCGCTCCGAGCGGTCTTCGCTTGTAGGGCGCTGCGCGCCCAGGGGCGTTCAGGCGTTCCTGATCCGGCGCCTTCGGCGCACCCCGCGGCCCGACCCGCCCGTTCGCCGGGTGGGTCTTCGGGAGCCCGTTCCGAGCGACCCTCGCGGCTGAGGGCCGCCCTGCGGAAAGGGCGGCCCTCAGCCGTGGGTGCGGGGCAAGGGGTGACCCGGGCGGACCCACTGGGCGCTGCCGGGCCACGTGTCCCTCATCTCGTCGTCGAACGCCTCGCGGGCTGCGCCGACATCGGTTTCGAAGTCGGCGTCCAAGGAGGCCGCGCTTCTCGCCAGGAACGCCTTGACCATGCGGCCCGGCGCCGTGGGAGCCGGTCCGATCACGGCTATCTGCTTCCCGCCGCGCGTAACCACGATCGTCTCTCCGTGTTCGACCTCGTCGAGGACGGCGGCGAAGCTTCTGGACGCTTCGGTGGCGGTCATCACCTTCATGGAATCGAATTATCTGATCGATGGGACGTCGCCCGGGGGTCGCCGGGGCGGACGAGGCCGGATTCGTAGGCGTGGCGGACCATCTGGGCGCGGTCGCGGAGGGCGAGTTTGGTCAGCAGGCGGTTGATGTGGGTGCTGACGGTCGCCTCCGTGATGGACAGCGTGCCGGCGATCTCGGTGTTGGACAGGCCCTGCGCCACCAGCCGCAACACCTCCTCCTCCCGGGCGGTCACCCCCGTGGCCGACGGCGCCGGGGCCGGTGCCGTACGCCGGTAGGCCGCCACGACGCGGCCGGTGACCGCCGGGTCGAGCAGGACGTCGCCCCGCGCGGCGCTGCGGATGGCGGCGAACAGGTGCTCGGGCGGCGACACCTTGAGCAGGAAGCCGCTGACCCCGGCGTGCAGCGCGAGGTCGAGGTTCTCGTCGGTGTCGTAGGTGGTCAGCATGATCACTCGCGGGGGCGCCGGGGTCGCGAGGATGCGGCGGGCGGCCTCCAGGCCGTTCAGGCGGGGCATCGCGATGTCGAGCAGCACGACGTCGGGGCGCAGGTCGCGGGCCAGCGCCACGGCCCGCTCGCCGTCGGCCGCCTCGCCCAGCACGGACAGGTCCGGCTGGGTGCCGATCATCAGGCGCAGCCCGGCCCTGATCATCGCCTGGTCGTCGGCGATCACCACACCGATCGCGCGGCCGGGCTCGTCAAGCGCGGGATCGGCGGAGAGACCGCGGGTATCGCGGGCATCGCGGGCGCTGCGGGCACCGCGGGCGGAAGCGGGGGTGGAGGCGTGCCGGGCATCGCGGGCGGAGACGGCGCGCGCGGGGGTGGCGGCGGCGGGGGTGGCCGGGCGTTCTGAGGAGGAGGGTGTCACAGGGGGAGCTCCGCCCGTACCGTGAAGCCGCCTTCGGGGAGGGGCGCCGCCGTCAGCGTGCCCTCGAAGAGGGCGGCGCGCTCGCGCATGCCGATCAGGCCGTGGCCGCCGCCCCCGCCCGACGGCGGCCGGGGGCCGCGCGGCCCCCGGTCCGTGATCTCCAGCCGGAGCTCCGCCGGCAGGTACGAGACGCGCACCGCCGCCCGCGTCGGCCCGGCGTGCTTGAGGGTGTTGGTCAGCGCCTCCTGGACGATCCGGTACGCCGACAGATCCAGCCCGGCGGACAACGACACCCGCTCGCCCGACACCGCCAGCGTGACGTCGAGCCCGGCCGACCTGAACTGCTCCAGCAGGTCCTCCAGCCGGTCGAGCCCGGCCTGCGGGAGCAGGTCGCCGGCCTGCGTGCCGCGCAGCAGCCCGAGCATGCGCCGCAGCTCCTCCATGGCCTCCCGGCCGGCCGCCTCCACCGTGGTGAGCGCCTGCCGCTCGGGCTCCTGGTCCGCGCGCAGGAGCAGCCGTACGGTGCCGGTGTGCATGGTCATCACGCTGACGCTGTGCGCGACGATGTCGTGCAGCTCGCGGGCGATGCGGGCACGTTCCTCCTGCACCGACTCGCGGGCCAGCAGCGCGCCGCGCTCGGCAGCCTGCACGGCCAGCACGCGGTGGCGGCGTACGGCCAGGCCGGCTCCGGCGGCGATGGCGCACATCACCAGCGCCACGGCGACGTCCCCCCATCCCGACGGAGGGGAGGTCCTGGACAGCATGGCGGCCACGAACACGCCGGTCGCCGTCAGCCCGGCCACGGCCCGCGCGCTGTCGGGACGCACCTCGGCCAGCAGCGTGCACAGCAGCACGAGCTGGGTGTAGAACTGCCACGCCGCGGGGGAGCCGGGCGTCAGCGCGAACGTCGCGATGTTGGCGGCCGAGTAGACGACCAGGATCGCGAACGGCGCGCGCGTCCGAAACAGCACCGCGACGGCCGTGACCAGCCCGGCGGCGATCCACAGCAGCAAATGGGAGCGGGGAGAGGCCATCGAGCGCACGCTGACCTCCTCCGCGACCGCGAACAGGGCCACGACCGCCGCCACGAGCCAGTCGACGGGGGAGGGGGAACGGCGGTGGAGCATGAGGCGAGAGTAGCCCGCCCGGATTGTCGCAATGCGCAGCGGACTCCACCGAAAGGCAGCGGACTCCAGCGAAAGGCGGCGGACTCTACCGAAAGCAGCGCAATCCTGCGAAAGGCGGCGGACTCCCCCGAACGCAGTGGAATCCGCCGGAAGGGGGACGCCGAGTCCAAGCCTGCCTTGACGACGGCCCCGGCGATCGACGCCTACCGTGCCCGGCATGTTCACCGACGCACTCTCCATCCGCCGTTTCCTGGCCGGCGCGAGCCTCGTCCTGGCCCCGGTCTGCCTGATCCTCGGAATGATCACCGACCCGTCCGAGCCCGGGGTCGAGGACCCGCTGGTCTACGCGCACAACCCGGGCGCCGTGGGCGTCAGCGCGACGCTCCTGCACTACAGCTGGGTGCTGTTCGTGCCCGGGGTGATCGGCATGGTCCTGCTCGTCCGGGGCAAGGGCAGGGCGCTGGCCACCGTCGCGGGCGCGCTCGCGGTGCTCGGCCTGACCGACTTCTCGTCGCTGATGATCTCGGACTTCTTCGACATCGTGCTCTTCGACGCCCTGCCCGTCGCGCAGGCCGAGCAGCTCATGCGGGACGCGGCGCAGCCCGCCCTCATCGCCGCCTGGCAGCTGCCCGGGATGATCGGGTCCTTCCTGGGCCTGGTCCTCGTCGCGGTCGCGTACGCGCGGGCGGGGCTGGCGGGCTGGTGGTTCCCGGCGGGCGTGCTGGTGGGCATCGTGGTGTGGCTGTTCGGCGCGAGCGCGTGGAACCTGGTCCTCGGCATCGGCGGCCCGGTCGTCCTGCTGGCCGCGTTCGGCACCGTCGGCGTGTCGATCATCCGCACGCCGGCGCCGCGCGAACGGGCGGCCTAGAGCCGGTCGGGGCCGCCGTCCTCGTCCAGCCAGGCCACGACGTGGGTGGTGAAGCTGTCCACGAGCGTCAGGGGTTCGCCGGCCAGCACGAGGAGGGCGACGAGCTGGTTGACGCCGAACGCGCGCTCCCACGTGACCGCCCGCCGGTAGGTGCCGGCGTCGACGGCGTCGCGCAGGTGCGCCCAGCCGTGCCAGCCCATGAAGGCCGCGTCGATCGCCGGGTCGAACAGGTGGGCCCGGTCCCAGTCGAGGACGCCGACCAGCTTGCCGTTCGCGTCCCAGTGGACGTTGTCGCCGACGAGGTCGCCGTGGACCAGCGTGTCGGGGACCTGTTCCAGGGCCAGGGCGTCGTCGAGGCGCCGGCGTCCCTCCTCCCGCCACCTGGCCGGGAAGCGCGGGATGACCTCTTCGGCCAGGATCGTGCTCCAGCTCGCCGGCCCGGCGTACGAGCGCGGGGCGGGCAGCAGGGCGCGCAGCTCCGGGGTGACGGGCAGCTCGCGCAGCGCGCCGAGCAACTCGCCGATCAGCGCCGGATCGCCCTGGCCCGCGCCGAGACCGGCGCCGTCCAGCCAGGACACGGCCACGGCGGCGCGCTCGCCGAACGTCGTCACCGGCGTCAGCGGCTCGGGCACCGCGAACGGCAGCCCGGCGGCGGCGATCGCGCGCAGCAGCTCGGTCCGCCGCGGCAGCGCCGCGCTCACGCTCGGCCGCCGGCCGACCCGCACGGCCGCCACCCCGGGGAGCAGCACGACGTCGTGCATCCCGCCGGGGGCGAGCCGCGCACTGCGGAGGGGAGCGCCGGGCACGAGCGCGTCGGCGATCTCCAGCAGGTCAGGGGGCACGGGCTGGCTCATCGGCTCATCTCTTCGAGGGGACTTCGAGGGGACTTCGAGGGGACTTCGAGGGGACTCGGAGGGGGAGGGTTACGCGTAGAGCCTACGCGGGTCCCGGCCGGTGCCCGGCCTCCATACGATGGTGACCCATGAGCTTCAGTGTGCTCGGCGTGCACGCCCACCCGGACGACGAGGCGATCTGGACCGGCGGCACCCTCGCCAAATACGCCGACGAGGGCGCCACGACCGCCGTCGTCACCTGCACCTGGGCCGAGGGCACCCAGCGGGCGCGGGAGCTGGAACGGGCCCTCGACATCCTCGGCGCGGGCAAGCCCCGGCTGCTCGGCCTGGCCGACGCGGGCAAGCCCGAGTCCGCCCCCGGCCGTCCGCGCTTCCTCGACGTGCCGTTCGACGAGGCGGTGGGCCTGCTGGTCGAGCACATCAGAGCCGTCCGGCCCGACGTCGTGCTCACCTTCGACGGCTTCGGCGGCTACGGCCACCCCGACCACGTGCACGTGCACCGGGTCACCCTGGCCGCGGTCGAGGCGGCCGGCTACGACCAGCTCTACCCCGGCACGGGCGACCCCTGGCGGCCGCACGCGCTCTACCTGGCGACCGTCCCGCGCTCGGTCGTGACGGCCCACTGGCGGGCGGTCTTCGGCGCCGATCCGGAGCCGGGCCAGGCGCTGCCCGGGGTCCCCGACCACCAGGTCTCGGCCGCGATCGACGTCTCGCGCTGGTCGGAGCGCAAGTGGGCGGCCATGCTCGCCCACGAGTCCGAGGTGGAGCGCGGCGCGTCGATGACCATGCTGACCGGGCTGCCGGAGCGGGCCCGCGCCCAGATGCTCGCCAACGAGTGGTACCGGCGGATCGCCTTCTAGACCGGCTAGAGCAGGCCCGCGGAGAGGGTCTCGCCCTCGACCTTGAGCTTGCCTCCCGAGCACGACACCTCGGGCGAGCCGGTGCCCGGCACGATCACCGTCAGCAGCGACTTCGCCGCCGGCGACACCACCACGTTGGTCGCGTCCTTGGCCAGGTAGGTGGGCGACACCCAGCCCAGCCTGCCGCCGCGCTCCACCTTCTGGCCGCCGACCCGCTCGCACGAGGAGAACTGCATCAGCGTCACCTTGAAGGCGCCGTCGGCCAGCACCACCTTGCCGCCGCCGTTCGAGACGACCTTGTACGAGGGCGCGAACCGCCACACGTTCCTGACCTTCTTGCCCCCGGAGGCCGTGTCGAGCACGGCCATCAGGTCCTGGCCGTGGTTCACCAGCACCGAACGCGTCCGGCTCACGCCGTAGGCCCGGTCCGTGAGGCGGAAGGCCTGCCGGTCCTTGCCGTAGGAGGTCTTGGTCAGCTTGGACGAGGTGCGCGGCCGGAACCGGGCCCCCTCGACCGTCGGCACGTTGTGCGCCTCGGGGGAGAGCGTCCAGTAGCGGTAGGCGCTCTTCTCGTAGGAGTGGAAGCCGCCGTCCATGAGGATGTCGCGGCCCTGCGCGTAGTACGTCACGCCCAGGTGGTCCTCGTGCCCGTGGAACTTCATGCCGGGCCCGAACCTGATCGAGTAGTACGACGAGTCCGGCTTGCCCCAGGCCGTCCGGCCGTAGACGTAACCGGCCTTGTAGACCTTGACCTTCTGCTTCGGGGTGCCGGTCTCCATCTTCGGCTCGGTCTCGGCGCTGCCGTCGCCGATCGGGACCATGTAGCCGTTGGGCATCGTGGAGTGGGCGATGAAGTCCTTCAGCGCCTCGGCCCGCCGGCTGATCTCGGCCGGCACCTTGCGGTCGCACGCCTTCATGTTGGCGATGGCGACCTGGAGGCGGCCGTACACGTAGACGGCGTAGCGGGGGGCCTGCTCCATGAGCGCGCCCTGGGAGTCGACGTCGAGCTTGACCGTGCCGGTGAGCCGCCTGGAGGCCAGGTTCGACCAGTCGGAGCGGCCGTACCGGCAGCCGATGCCCATGAGGGCGATGTCCTGGTCGATGCCGTGGTTGTGGCCCTTCTTGTACAGCCGCGCGTCCGACAGCAGCTTGGCGTGGTCGGCCAGGCTGTCCTTCAGCCAGCTCTCCTTGACGTGCATGCTCAGGCACAACAACGGCTGCGTGCGCAGCGAGACCGGGTGGTCCTTCCACACGTACGGCTTGGTGGCGGCGGCCCCGCGCCGGTTGTTCGCCACCCAGTCCTTGGTGATCTCGGTGGCACGATCCAGGTAACGCCGCTCGCCGGTGTTCTCGTAGGCCACGACCAGCGTGCCCATCCAGCGCAACGACTGGAAGACGAACTCCCACGACCGGTTCCGGTACGGGCTCGCCCCCCAGTCGACGTCCTTGCCCAGCTTGTACGCCGGCAGCCCGACCAGCGAGATCTCGCCCTTCATGACGTCCTCGGCCGTCGGCGTGCCCGGCAGCCAGTCGCCTTGGCACTGCGCGGTACGGGTCACCTTGTCGGCGGCCTGCGCCGGGCTCGTCAGCCCGCCGAGCGCGAGCGTGAGGGCAAGAGGTATCGCGAGCCGGCGCACGCCAGGGTTCCTTCCGGACAAGAAAGTGAGGGCGGGACATGCTTTCGGAATCACGATCAACCGGTCAAGTCGCGTACCGGATCGTTAACGGCCCGATGCCCGCCGGTGCCTGCGGCGGCGTGAATGTCATGCTGGAGCCGTGAGATTCGACGACATCGTGCTGCCCGACACGCCCGCCTGCCGCGGCGCGCTGGAGGTGGCCACCCGCTACCAGACACCCTCGCTGCTCAACCACTCGCTGCGCGCGTACCTGTGGGCCGCCGCGTACGCCCAGAGCAGGGCGATCGACTTCGACGCCGAGCTGCTCTACGTGTCGTCCATGCTGCACGACATCGGCCTGGTCGCCGAGTTCGACAGCCACACGGTGCCGTACGAGGAGGCCGGCGGCCACGTGGCCTGGGCCTTCTGCGCGGGGGCCGGCTGGTCGCCCGAGCGCCGGCTGCGCGCCGCCGAGGTGATCATCCGGCACATGTGGGAGGAGGTGCCGGTGGAGGAGGACCCGGAGGGCCACCTGCTGGAGCTCTCCACCGGCATGGACATCTCCGGCCGGCGTACCGAGGACATCCCCGACGGCGTGCGGCGCGAGGTGCTGGAGCGCTACCCGCGGCTGGAGATCGCCAAGGAGTTCGCCGCCTGCATCGCCGACCAGGGCGCGCGCAAGCCGTCGAGCTTCGCGGGCCGGTTCGTGCGCGGTGGGATCGCCGACCGCATCGCCGCCAACCCCCTCGACGCCTAGCCCTTGGGCCCAGCGCTCTGCACGACGTCGAAGCTCCACACCTGGGAGTCCGTCGCCGCCGGGCCCTGCCCGTGACCGTGCCCCTGCCCCTGACCCTGCCCCGCGGCGGCCTGGGCGTGGCCGCGCTGGAACGCCTGGCCCTGCTGCCAGGCCTGGAAGTCCTCCTCGCTGCGCCAGCGCGTGTAGACGAGGTACTGGTCGGTGCCCTCGACCGGCCGCAGCAGCTCGAACCACTCGAACCCGTCGGCCGACTCGACCATCCCGGCCCGGCCGGAGAACCGCCGCTCCAGCTCCTCCCGCATCTCGGCGGGCACGGTCAGGACGTTGATCTTCACGATGGACAACGGAGGACCCCTCTCGGCGAAAGCCTTAGTGCACGACCCGCTGCGTCGCAGGTGAGGGCTCCAGGCTAACGCGGGCCACCGCCGGCACGTGATCCCTGTCCAGCGCGTCCCGCAGGTTCGGCAGGGTGACCCGGGACAGGTGCTCGCTCAGCTCGCTCATCGGGGCGGCCTCGTCGGCGGCCACGCGCAGCCGCACCTCCGGGTGGCCGCGCGGGCCGACCAGGTCGGCGTCGGCGTTCAGGACGGCGGGGCTGGCCGCGACGTCGGCGGCGACCGCGTGGGCCATCCCGCCCGCGGCGATCTCGGTGACGCCGTCCGGGCCGGCCTCCAGGCGCAGCCGGGTGCGGGCGTCCCTGCGACCCTGCGCGACCAGCCAGCGCAGGGCCAGCAGCGCGACCAGGACCGACGCCGCGGCCACGGCCCACCACACGGGCGGGCTGTTGCGGGTGAAGAACCCGCGCACGCCCGCGTCCACGATCGGCGTGGACGGCCCCAGCAGCCCGCGGGCCAGCGTCAGCCCGCCGAGCACGGCCAGCACCAGCCCCACCAGGGCCAGCCCCCACCGGTTGCCGCGGCCGGTCTTCCTGTTCATCGGCGCTCCTTGACGTTGACCGCCACCCGGTACGGCTCCACCGGGTCCAGCCCGGCGAGCCTGGTGAGGACGGCTTCGCGCACCGCCCGGCCGAAGCCCTCGTCGTCCCAGCCGGACGTGGCGGGGGTGACGGCGACCGTGTGGCCGCGCAGGCTGGCGTGCGCCGAGCGCACCCCGGGCACCTCCTCGGCGGCGTGCTCCAGGGCCCTGGTGAAGCTCTTGGGACGCACGCCGATGATCAGGTCGGGGTCGCCGGTCCGCACGGGGACCATCCGCGGCCGTCCCGGCACCAGGGCCGTGACCAGCAGCGCCAGGCCCACCAGCGCCACGATCGCGGCCCCGGTCAGGAACAGCGGGTCGGACCACGGCGTCGTGGTCGCCCACGCCAGCATCCGGTCGTAGGGCAGCCATCGCAACGGGCTGCCGGCCAGCGCGGAGATCGTCTCGGCGGCGACCAGCAGCCCCAGCAGCGTGAGCAGGACGGCGACCACGATGGCGGGCACCCGGCGCTGCGGCCGGAACGCGCGCACCGCGGCCCGGTCGGCGCTCTTGTCCCGCGGCGGCGCAGCCCCCGGCTCCCCCGCTCCCACCGGGACGGCCCCCCGCGCCTCCTCGGGCTCCTCGGACGGGAGAGGGCGGGTCATGCCGGGCCTCCCGTCAGATCGGTCATGATCACGTCGAGACGGGTGACGTCGAGGCCGGTCTGCATGGCCACCCGGTTGCGCACGTGCTCCCGCAGCCGCGCGGCCACGGCGTGCAGCGGGGCCGGGTAGGCGACGGTCACGTCCAGCTTCAGGGTGGCCCGCTCGCCGCGCACCTCGGCGCTGGACGAATGCGTCCACGGCGCCCCGCCCAGCCGCACGTCGAGCACCTCCGGCACCTCCCGCGCCGCGCAGCAGGCGATCTTGGCGACCACCCGCTCGGCAACCTCCGTACGGCCCCGCCGCTCGGGCTCGGCCGCCGGCGCGAGCCGCTGCCGGGGAACCGTGACGTGGGGAGTGGTGGTCATCGCCGCCTCGCGGTCAGGCCGGACAGGTTCACCTCGCCGGTCTCGGCGACCTTGCCGACCAGGAAGCCGACCGCGCCCAGCACGAGGACGAGCAGGAACGCGCCGAGGCCGCCGAAGGCCCCCGCGAGTCCGAGGATGATGCCGACCGCCATGCCGATGACCGGCAGCCAAGGGACGTTGCTCATGATTCCTCCACCACGTCGATCACCACGTCGTCGATGTGCACGTTCACGGGACGTCCGCCGCCCGGCTCCCACACCGCCTGGCGGACGTCCTCGGCGGTCTCGGGCAGCGGCCGTTCCAGGGTCGCCACGATGGCGATCTCCACCGTGTCCCCGTCGGCCGAGACGCCCATGACCCGGGCCCCGGGCAGGTACGTCGCCACCGTCCCGAACGGGCCGCCGGACAGCCCCGCCACCCCCGGGCAGGCCCGTACGAGCTCGGCCAGCGTCTCGGCCTCCGCCTTGGCGTCGGCGTCGGCGTCGGCCCGCGTATAGGCGGTGGCGCCGGGCCCGGTCATTGGACCCGGGGCTCCGGCTGCTCGGCGTCCTCGCCCCTGCCGTCGCTCCTGCCGCGGTCCCTGTCGCGGTCCCTGTCGCGGTCCTGGCCGGGCAGGTGCACGTCGTCCACCCTGATGTTGACCTCGGTCACCTCCAGGCCGCACATGCGCTCGACCGCCGCGATGACGTTCCTGCGCACAGCCGCGGCCAGGTCGGGGATGGCGGTGCCGTACTCGGCGACCAGGTCCATGTCCACGGCCGCCTGGCGCTCGCCGACCTCGACCGAGACGCCCTGGGCGACGCTGCGCTCACCGCCGACCATCCCGCGCACGTTGCCGAGCGCCCTGGCGGCGCCGCCGCCCATGGCGTAGACGCCGGAGACCTCGCGTGCAGCCAGTCCGGCGATCTTGGCGACGACGACGTCGTCGATGCTCGTCGTGCCCTTGTCGGTGACCAGCGAAGTCGCCGGCCCGCCCTCCTGCGTTCTGGCCCGCGGTACGGCAGAAGTCTGGTTGACCATCGTGTCCGGCACGTTCCGTCACCCCCGTAGAAGTCTCTGATAAGCAGAGATATCCGCCTAACCACCGACGATGCGCTACAAAACGGACTCTGGGGGCATTTATGGAGAGTTCCTGACTTTTTTGGCGGTGGGCGGACCCCTCCGGCGGCGGCGATAGCCTTGTCAGGTGCGTATAGCGAGGTTCTCCACAGGCGAAGGCGTGTCGTTCGGCGTGGTCGAAGGCGGCCCTGGAGAGGAGTTCGTCTCCACGGTCTCCGGCCATCCGTTCGGCCAGGTGCAGTTCACCGGCGAGCGCTTCCCGCTGTCCCAGGTGAAGCTGCTGGCCCCGATGCTGCCGAGCAAGGTCGTCGCCATCGGCAGGAACTACGCCGAGCACGCCCGCGAGATGGGCAACGAGGTGCCCGACGAGCCGCTCATCTTCATGAAGCCGTCCACGTCGGTGATCGGCCACGGCGAGGCCATCGCCTACCCGACCTCGCTGTCCGACCGGGTCGACTACGAGGGCGAGCTGGCCGTGGTGATCGGCAGGCTCTGCCGCGACGTGCCCGTCGACCGGGTCAAGGACGTCATCTTCGGCTACACCTGCGCCAACGACGTCACCGCCCGCGACCTGCAGAAGAAGGACGTGCAGTTCACCCGGGCCAAGAGCTTCGACACGTTCTGCCCGCTCGGGCCCTGGATCCAGACCGATCTCGACGCGAGCGACCTCGCGCTGACCACCACGGTCAACGGCGAGATCCGGCAGAGCGGCCGCACCAGCCAGCTCATCAACGACATCCCCGCGCTGGTCGCCTACGTCAGCGCCGTCATGACGCTGATCCCCGGCGACGTCATCCTGACCGGCACCCCGGCGGGCATCGGCCCGCTGGAGATCGGCGACGAGGTCAGCGTCGGCATCGAAGGCATCGGCACTCTCACGAACAAGGTGGTCTCCCGTGACTGATCTACGGGTGCGTTTCGCCCCGTCCCCGACCGGCATGTTCCACGTCGGCGGCGCCCGCACGGCGCTGTTCAACTGGGCCCTCGCCGAACAGTCCGGCGGCCGCTTCGTCCTGCGCGTCGAGGACACCGACGCCACGCGCAACCGTCCTGAGTGGACTGAGGGCATCATCTCGGCGCTCGACTGGATCGGCATCAACGGCACCAACCCGGTGTTCGAGGGCCCCTACTTCCAGTCGGCCTACGAGCCGCAGCACCGCGAGGCCGTGGCCAAGCTGCTGGCCGACGGGAGGGCGTACCACTGCGACTGCACCCGCGAGACCCTGGTGGCCCGCACCGGCTCCGAGCACAAGGGCTACGACGGGTTCTGCCGCGAGCGCGGCCTGAGCGAGGGCGCGGTGCGCTTCCGCACCCCCGACGAGGGCGTCACCCTCGTCGAAGACCTGATCAGGGGCAACGTCGAGTTCCCCAACGAGGCCCAGGAAGACTTCGTGATCGCCCGCACCGACGGCTCGCCGCTCTACGTGCTGGCCAACGCCGTCGACGACATCACCCAGGGCATCACGCACGTCGTGCGCGGCGAGGAGCACCTGGGCAACGCCGCCAAGCAGGTGCTGCTGTGGCCGGCGCTCGGCGCCAACCCGCCGGTCTGGGCCCACCTGCCGGTGATCGTCAACGAGCAGCGCAAGAAGTTGTCCAAGCGCCGCGACAAGGTGGCCCTGGAGGACTACCGCGACGAGGGCTACCTCGCCGAGGCCATGGTCAACTATCTGATGCTGCTCGGCTGGGGCCCCGGTGAGGACCGCGAGATCATGCCGTGGGCGGAGATGGTCCCGCTGTTCAGGCTGGAGGACGTCAACTCCGCCAGCGCCTTCTTCGACGAGAAGAAGCTGCGGGCCTTCAACGGCGAGTACATCAGGGCCCTGCCGCTGGAGACCTTCGAGGAGCGCTGCTCGCCCTACCTCGACCCCACCTGGGACCGCGAGCTGTTCAGCAAGGTCGCGGCGCTGGCCCAGACCCGCATCGGCGTGCTGTCGGAGATCCGGCAGAACGTCGACTTCCTCTTCCTCGACGAGCCCGTCTTCGACCAGCCGTCCTGGGACAAGGCGATGAAGAACTCCCCGGTGGAGATCCTCGACGGCTATCTCGACCGCCTCCAGACGGTCGCCTGGGACCCTGAGTCGCTCAAGGAGGCCCTGGAGGAGGTCGGCGCGCCGCTCGGGCTCAAGCTGGGCAAGACCCAGGCCCCCGTGCGCGTGGCGATCACCGGCCGGACGGTGGGCCTGCCGCTGTTCGAGTCGATCGAGGTGCTCGGGCGCGAGCGCTCCATGGAGCGGATCCGAGCGGCGCTAGCGCGCCTGCGAGGCTGAGCGACGACCCGACGGCCATCGACAGCCACACCCCCGTGACACCGAGCCACGAGCTCAGCAGATAGGCGAGGGGCAGCTGCACCGCGAAGCCCGCCAGCGTGGCGGCGAGCAGGCGGCTGCCCCTTCCGCTCGCCTGGAGCACCCCGCCGACGGCGATCAGCCCGCCGAACGGCACCAGGTAGAGCGCCATCCAGCGCAGGAAGCCCACGGCCACCGTCGGGTCGTCGGTGAACAGCCCGGCCGCGGGCGCGGCCACCAGGTTGAGCACGACCGCGACCGCCGCCCCCGTCACCAGCCCGAGCCGCAGCGGTGACCCGACCGGCTCCGACCGCGCGGTACGGATCATCGCCGCCTGGCGCAGCGCGTAGAAGACCATGACGCCGGCCAGCATGATCTTCTGGCCGATGCCGTACCCGGCGACCTCGGCCGTGCCGAACCCGGCCACGATCTCCACCAGCGCCATCCCCACCAGGGAGCGGGCCAGGAAGTCGCCCGACATGGGCAGGCCCGTCCGCAGCACCTCGCCGGCGAGCAGGCCGTCGCCGCCGGCGGCGCGGAGCCGTACGAGGGAGGTCGCGGCCACCCCGAGCGTGACCAGCCGCGCCGCCACGGTGGCCAGCGCGGCCCCCTGGACGCCCAGGCCGAGGCCGTAGATGAACAGCGGGTCCAGGACGACCACCAGGGCGTTGCAGATCAGCGCGTTCCGCATGGGGGTCTTCGTGTTGCCCAGCCCCTTGAGGATGCCGTCCACGACGGTCTGGGCGAAGAACACCGGCAGCCCGGCCAGGGAGACCAGGAAGAAGCCGGCCGTCAGCCCGGGATCGTCGGTGAACAGGGCCGCCAGCGGCTCGCGCAGCAACACGCCGGGGACGGCGACGGCGACCGAGAACGCGGCCCACAACACCCAGCCCGTCCTGATCACCGGCCCGATCGGCGCGTGCCCGTCCCGCCGCCCGATCAGCACGGTCACCCCCGTCGGGACGGCCAGGAACAGCCCGTAGGCCAGGTATTCGGCCGTGGTGCCCACGGTGACGGCCGCGAGGGCGCCCTCCCCGAGCCCCGAGACCCACAGCAGGTCGATCACCCCCACCGCGACCACGGCGGTGAGCAGCTCCACGTAGATGGGGAGAGCCAGCCTGAACATGCGTACCTCGTTTCGTTGTACCTCGTTTAGAGGTATAGCGTTACGATGCACGACATGGCAAGCGGCGGGGATCTGTCCCTCACCATCCTGGGATTCCTGAACGAACGTCCGATGCACGGCTACGAGCTCAAGGCCCGCCTGACCGCGCTCACCGGCCACCTCCGCCCGGTCAGCGACGGAGCCCTCTACCCCGCCATATCGAGACTGGAGAGCAAGGGCCTGGTCGAGCGGCACGAGGAGGCGGGCGCGGCGGCGGCCCGCAGGCAGGTGCTCACGCTCACCGGCAAGGGCCGCGAGGAGCTGCTGCGGCGGCTGCGCGAGCCGAGCGAGCTCGACGTCAGCGACCAGACGCGCTTCTTCGCCCTGCTGACGTTCCTGTCGGCGCTGCCCGACCCGGCCGACCGGTCACGGGTGCTGCGCCGCCGGCTGGCCTTCCTGGAGGCCCCGGCGAGCTTCTTCTACGAGGACGGCCGGCCGGTCCGGATCAAGGACGAGCCCGACCCGTACCGGCGGGGCATGCTGGAGATCGCCCGCGCGTCGAGCCGGGCGGAGAAGGAATGGCTCCGGCAGCGCATCGAGGAGCTGCCGGAGCCGTAGGGAAAGCCTCATCGGGGGAGGCGGGGGAGGCGGGTGAGTCTCGGGAGTCGGGGGAGCGGCGGTCAGTCGAGGCCGCGGCGGGCCAGCAGCGGCCCGATGCCCGGCTCGCGCCCGCGGAAGTTGCGGAAGGCGGTCAGCGGGTCGATGCTGCCGCCCCTGGAGAGCAGCTCGCGGCGGAAGTGGTCGCCGTTCGCCCTGGTCAGGCCGCCGTTCTCCTTGAACCACTCCACGCTCTCCGCGTCGAGCACCTCGCTCCAGATGTAGGAGTAGTAGCCGGCGCTGTAGCCGCCCGAGAAGATGTGGGCGAAGTAGTTCGTCCGGTAACGCGGGCGTACGAGCCGCACGTCGATCCCGGCCGCCTCCAGGGCCCGCTGCTCGAACGCCTGCGCGTCGGCCACCTGCTCGCCGGGCGCCAGCCGGTGCCAGGCCCAGTCGAGCAGCGTGGCCGCCAGGTACTCCACCGTCGCGAAGCCCTGGTTGAACTTCTCGGCCGCGTTGAGCTTGTCCACCAGCTCGGCGGGCATCGGCTCGCCCGTCTCGTGGTGCTTGGCGTAGTTGGCCAGGACCTCCGGCCAGGTCACCCACATCTCGTTGACCTGCGAGGGGTACTCGACGAAGTCGCGCGGCACGCTGGTGCCCGACACGCGCGGGAAACGCACCTGCGAGAACAGCCCGTGCAGCGCGTGGCCGAACTCGTGGAAGGCGGTGTTCACCTCGTCGTACGTCAGCAGCGTCGGCCCCGAGGCCGGCTTGGTGATGTTGAGGTTGTTCATGACCACCGGCAGCTCGCCGAACAGGTGCGACTGGTCGACCAGGTTGTTCATCCACGCCCCGCCGCGCTTGTTCGCCCTGGCGTAGGGGTCGAGCAGGAACAGGCCGAGCGCGCCGCCGTCCTCGTCGAACACCTCGAAGACGGTCACGTCGGGGTGGTAGCCGCGCAGGTCGGGCCGTTCGGTGAAGGTGATGCCGTAGAGCTTGGTGGCGGCGAAGAAGACGCCGTCCCTGATGACCCGGTTCAGCTCGAAGTAGGGGCGCATGGCGTCGGCGTCGAAGTCGTAGCGGGCCAGCCGCACCTTCTCCGAGTAGTACGACCAGTCCCACGGCTCGATCTCGAACCCGGCCTGCTCGGTCAGCGCCTCGGCCTCCTTGCCGGCGTTGCGCACCGCCGGGCCGACGAGCTGGCCGAGCATCTCCTCGACCGCCTCGACGGTCTTGGCCGTCTGGTCGGCCACCGAGTAGGCGGCGTGGTCGGGGAAGCCGAGCAGCGCGGCCCGCTCGGCCCGCAGCGTGGCCATCCTGGCGGCCCGGTCGAAGTTGCCGGGGGCGCGGCCGACGCTCCGCTCGTACAGGCGGCGGCGCACGTCGCGGTCGGTGAGCTGGGCCAGGCCGGGCTGGTTGGTGAAGTTCAGCAGCGGCAGGACGTACGTGCCGTCGTCCTGGCGCAGGGACTCGATCCTGGCCTCGTCGAAGCCGTCGAGCTCCTTGGGGTCGGTGAGGACCAGGGCCTCCTCGGTGGACGCCTTGAGCAGGGTCTGCGCGAACTCGGTCGACAACTTCGACAGCTCGCCGTTGAGCTCGCGCAGCCGGTCCTGCTCCGGCTCCGACAGGTCGGCGCCGGCCCGGACGAAGTCCTCCCGGTACTTCTCCAGCAGCCACGCCTCCTCGGCGTCGGACGTGCCGACCTGCTTGATCCGCGCCCACAGCGCCCGGTTGAGGCGGATCGCGTCGTTGTGCGCGGTCAGCTTCGGGGAGATCTCCTTCTCGATCTCCATGATGCCGTCGCTGGAGTTGGACGCGGCCATGCTGAAGAAGACCGTGGCCGTGCGGTCGAGGATCCGCCCCGAACGCTCCAGGGCCGCGATCGTGTTGTCGAAGGTGGGCGGCTCGGTGTTGTTCGCGATCGCGTCGACCTCGGCCAGGTGCTCGGCCATGCCGCGCTCGAACGCGGGCAGGTAGTGCTCCTCGCGGACGTCCTCGAACGGCGGCAGCTGGTACGGCAGGCTACTAGGGGCGAAGAACGGGTTCTCGGCCAACGCTTGGGCTCCTCCACGTGGTGTTTTGTCCTCTTCAGCTTGGCACGTCAGAGCCCGTGCCGCAGGCGGCCGGACGCCGCTTCGGCAATCGTTTTGGTCTTACCCCCCGAGCTGGGCTATTCTTTCGGACGTCGCCAAGCGCGCTCCGAGAAGGGGTTCGCAGCGGTGGGGTATGGTGTAATTGGCAGCACGACTGATTCTGGTTCAGTTAGTCTAGGTTCGAGTCCTGGTACCCCAGCAAGTCAAGGAAACGGATGTCTCTCTGAGAGACGTCCGTTTTTTCGTGTCGGCGGTCGGTCGGATCGCCAGGCCGTCCAGGATCTCGCTGATCCTTCGGCGGTCCGCGACCGTGTTGCCCGGGGTGGCCACGGCCGCCTTCCTGATCAGATGGTCCCGTGTGCCTGATGTGCGTCCGCGCCTCCGCGCCGGACACGTCGAGGTCCCCAGGACGGCCCTGACCCTGTCGTACGCGGACGAAGTCGCCATGCTGGACATCCGTGTGACGGCGGGCGCGGTTTCGTTCCGCAGGAGGCTGTTGAGGGCTTCGGGGCGGAAGGCACGCCTCGGGGACCGGCGGGCTGGACGGAGATCGCGGGCGAGGCGGCCGACGTCATGCCCGCACTCGACGTGGGGCCGACCGGCTGCACGCCCGCCGGGAGGAGCCGGCACGCGCGGTGCGGGTCACGTACGAGCGGTGCGGGCCACGTATGAGGGAGGTCGCGCCGCCGCCGTGGCCTTCCGTTGCCGGGTGCTCGGCGGGTAGCCTCCCTCGCCTCATGGAGGAATTCCGCATGCGCGAGGGCGGCCTCGCTCGTTTCGTCGCGCCGTTCGCCGCGCCGCTGGCGCTCTTCTTCGCCGTCTGCCTGCTGCTCGGGGCCGTCTTCACCGGCAGCTCGGCGCTGGGCGTCCTGATCGGCGCGCTCGCCACGGCGGCGCTGACCGGCGTGCTCGTCGTCAAGCACCGCCGTCTGGTCGCGGGCACGGTGGTGCGCTTCTCGCCGGAGGGCGTGGAGCTGGCCGACGCCCGGGGCTTCCGGGTGCGCCTGCGCTGGCCCGACATCACCCGGATCGGCGTGGTGGACACCCGGCCGGCCGACCCGCGGCTCCTTGGCCGGCCCGGCGGCGTGCGCGTACGCGTCCAGGCGCTGCGGTCGGTGGGGCTGGTCGGGTGGGGCGAGCGCGCGCTCCCGCCGCGGGCGCCGCGGTGGATGCGCGAGCGCCTGGCCCGGGGGCCCGCCGACCCCGTCACCGGACGGCCCGAGGTCGCGATCCCGCTCGGCGAGATCGACCCGCTGTGGGAACGGGGGCCGATGGGCGACTGGGTCCGCCGCCACAGGCCCGATCTCATGCGCTGATAAGCGGTTTGGTTGTGGTCTGCGGGGTGCGGTAGAGTTACCTGCGTCGCCGGGGAGACCCGGCACACCAGCTTGTGGACAAGGTCCCGTCGTCTAGTGGCCCAGGACGCCGCCCTCTCAAGGCGGTAGCGCCGGTTCGAATCCGGTCGGGACTACCACGATCACAAGCTGTGCGAAGGTCCCGTCGTCTAGTGGCCCAGGACGCCGCCCTCTCAAGGCGGTAGCGCCGGTTCGAATCCGGTCGGGACTACGTTCACCCAAACGCTCCGGTGCGTCAAGCACCGGGGCGTTTTTCGCGTTCTACGCGCTGCCGCGGCCAACAACCTTTCGCGTTCTAAGGATCGCCCGCGGCCAAGAACCTTTCGCGTTCTAAGGACCGCCCGCGACCGAGAACCTTTCGCGTTCTACAGGCTGCCGTGACCGAAAACCTTTCGCGTTCTACGGGCTGCCCGCGGCCGAGAACGGCCTGCGCACGGAACAGGGCCCCGCGCGGTTCGCGCGGGGCCCTGGCCGGGGTGCGATCAGGCCGAGGAGCGGGCCTTGAACAGGGCGCGGCGAGCCGCCTTGGCGATCTGCTTGTCGGGGTGGACCTGGGAGATCAGATCCAGCAGCTCCTCGACGTGCGCGTGCGGGATCTTCCAGATCACCTCGAGAAGCCCGCTGACCATGTCGGGCCCGATGTCCTGCAAACTGCTGACGAACTCCGAACGCCCCAGCCCGGCCGAGATCGTCCACATGTCGAGGATCAGCCAGTGGGTGTCGTCCTGGGTGGGCTCGGGCGCCCCCTCGACCCCGAGCTGGCTCAGGTGCGTCGCCGCGTACGGCCGCAGGGACGGCTGCTTGAGCGCCGCCTGCCAGGCCGGGACGGCGGCCTCGCCCAGCGTGCCCACCACGCTGGCCGCCTGCACCCGGATCAGGGCGTCGCTCTCGTCCTCGGCCGTGGCTTCGAGCAGCTCCTCGGCGGCCTTGGCCGGCTCCCTGAGCCGCATCCAGGCGGCGAACTCGGCGTCGGCCTCGTCCTCGGGCAGCTCGGCGCTCAGCGCCAGCAGCTCGTGGGCGCTCATCGACTCGATCGCGGGCCGGGCGTCGACCTCGATGTCGGCGTCGTCCACCAGGTGGACGACGCCCTCGGTGCCCAGCGGGGTGAGGCGCACGGTGGTGCCCTCGACCTCGACCATGCCGTAGCCGGTCAGCCAGTCGATGGCGGGGGCCAGCGGGTCGCCGGCCGCCTCCCAGGCGTCGCCGCCCAGCTCGTCGAGGTCGGCGGCGGCCTCGGCCAGGTCGCGGGCCAGGTCGTCGCGCTCGCGCGAGCCACCGGCCAGCAGCAGCCTGACCAGCAGGCCCCGGGTGAGGCCGGCCAGCGCCATCGTCAGGTCGTCGTCGTCGAGCTCGGGGTCGCCGTAGTCGACCGAGTGCAGGCCGAGCATCCAGGCGTCGAGGACGTCCTCGTCGTCGTCGAACGGCCACTCGGAGGTGTCGTCCTGGACGGCCACGGTGTTGCCCTCGCCCGGTTCGAGGAACTCCAGGTCGACGGCGAGGTTCCAGATGTTCCAGAGCTGCGGGACCGCCTCGGCCACCGGGCCGTCGGTCTCGGGCCTGGGCAGGCCGACGGCGGCCAGCGCCTCCTCCACCTCGGCGTCGGTGAGCAGGGTGTCCTCGCCGACGCGGCGGCCGGAGCCGACCCACAGCGCCAGGTCGCGGGCCTTGGCGACCAGCGGGGCCTGGCGGGCGGCCGCGGCCAGCTCGGAGTCGGGGCGCAGCCTGATCGTGTCGAGCTCGGCCAGCTCGTCGGCGAACGCCTCGAAGTCGCCGAGGTCGCCGGTCTCGTCCTCTTCGTCGTCACCCGCGCCGTCGTCGTCGAGCAGGTCTTCCATGAGCTCGACGAACTCGTCCTCGACGTCGTCGAGCTCGGCCTGCAGGTCGGCGAGGGAGTCGGAGCCCTTGGCGAGCCTGCCGGTCTGGGAGAGGAACGTCAGGTACGCGTCGACGGCGGGCAGCATGCCGTCGGCGGCGGCGTCGGGATCCTCCACGACCTTCGGCATGCGGTCGAGCAGCAGGTTGCGCAGGTCGGCACGCTTCCACGTGCCGAGGTCCTGCGAGAAGGCGAGACGGTGCCAGAGTGCGGCAGGCCCCACGAGCTCGGGGTCGCTTCCGGGCGCGTTGGAACGCGCCCACATGATGAACTCTTCGAGCAGGGGTCGCAGCTCAGTGGCGGCTACCTCGATGCGATCTGTCACGCACTCAGGCTAGTGCGCCCGCGAGGCAGTCGGCCCCCGAAATACGAGCTTTCGCCGATCATGACGTGCGGCGCATGGCCTCGGTGATGCGTTCGGCGGCCGCCATGACGGGCACGGCGTGCAACCGGCCGGGCGCCCGGGTGAGCCGCTCGATGGGCCCGGAGACCGAGACGGACGCGATCACCTTGCCTCCGCTGCCCCTTATGGGGGCCGACACGCTGGCCACCCCCTGCTCGCGCTCGCCGACGCTGTGGGCCCACCCGCGGCGGCGCACGGAGGCGAGGGTGGCGGCGGTGAACTTGGCGCCGCGCAGGCCCCTGTGCAGCCGGTCGGGCTCCTCCCAGGCCAGCAGGATCTGGGCCGCCGAGCCCGCCGTCATGGGCAGCGCCGACCCCACCGGGACGGTGTCGCGCAGGCCGCTGGCCCGCTCGGCCGCCGCCACGCACACCCGTTCGTCACCCTGGCGCCGGTAGAGTTGCGCGCTCTCGCCGGTCAGGTCGCGCAACTGCATCAGCACGGGCGAGGCCACCGCGAGCAGCCGGTCCTCGCCGGCGGCCGTGGACAACTCCGCGAGCCGCGGCCCGAGCACGAATCTGCCCTGGGTGTCGCGGCTCACGATGCGGTGGTGCTCAAGTGCGACGGCCAGCCGGTGGGCCGTGGGGCGGGCCAGGCCGGTGGCCTGGACGAGCTGAGCCAGGGAAGCGGGACCCGCTTCGAGGGCATTGAGTACAAGAACGGCCTTGTCGAGTACTCCGACTCCGCTAGAGTTGTCCATACACCGATACTGCCGTCTCGACATATGAGAAAGCAAGTCGGAGGCAATCTCAAGGAGGAGATCATGGGCCGCACACTGGCCGAGAAGGTCTGGGAGCAGCACGTCGTCCGCCGTGCGGAGGGCGAACCCGACCTGCTCTACATCGACCTGCACCTCATTCACGAGGTGACCAGTCCGCAGGCGTTCGACGGGCTCCGTCTCGCCGGCCGGAAGGTGCGCAGGCCCGATCTCACCATCGCCACCGAGGACCACAACGTCCCGACCGTGCTCGGCCCGATCTCCGACCCCGTCTCCAAGGCCCAGGTCGAGACGCTGCGCAAGAACGCCGCCGAGTTCGGCATCAGGCTGCACCCGATGGGCGACGCCGGCCAGGGCGTGGTGCACATCATCGGCCCGCAGTTCGGCCTGACCCAGCCGGGCATGACGATCGTGTGCGGTGACTCCCACACCTCCACCCACGGCGCCTTCGGCGGCATCGCGTTCGGCATCGGCACCTCCGAGGTCGAGCACGTGCTGGCCACCCAGACGCTGCCCGCCTACCGGCCGAAGACGATGGCCATCGAGGTCTCGGGCGAACTGCCCGCCGGCGTCACGGCCAAAGACCTGATCCTGGCGATCATCGCCAAGATCGGCACCGGCGGCGGCCAGGGCTACATCGTCGAGTACCGCGGCGAGGCCGTGCGCAAGCTCTCCATGGAGGGCCGCATGACCGTCTGCAACATGTCCATCGAGGCGGGCGCCCGCGCCGGCGTGATCGCCCCGGACGAGACCACGTTCGCCTACCTCAAGGGCCGCCCGCACGCCCCCGAGGGCGAGCTGTGGGACCAGGCCGTCGAGTACTGGAAGTCGCTGCGCACCGACGACGACGCCGTGTTCGACAAGGTCGTGGAGATCGACGCCTCGACGCTGACCCCGTACGTCACGTGGGGCACCAACCCCGGCCAGGGCCTGCCGCTGGGCGAGTCCGTGCCGAGCCCCGACAGCTTCGCCGACCCGGTCGAGCGCTCGGCCGCCGAGCGCGCGCTGGAGTACATGGGCCTGACAGCGGGCACGCCGCTGCGCGAGATCGAGGTCGACACCGTGTTCGTCGGCTCGTGCACCAACGGCCGCATCGAGGACCTGCGCTCGGCCGCCGAGATCCTGCGCGGCCGCCAGGTCCGCACCCGCACGCTGATCGTGCCCGGGTCGATGCTGGTCAAGCTCCAGGCCGAGCAGGAGGGCCTGCACGAGGTGTTCAAGGCCGCCGGCGCCGAGTGGCGCGAGGCCGGCTGCTCGATGTGCCTGGGCATGAACCCCGACACGCTCAAGCCCGGCGAGCGCAGCGCCTCCACCTCCAACCGCAACTTCGAGGGCCGCCAGGGCAAGGGCGGCCGCACCCACCTGGTGTCGCCGCAGGTCGCCGCCGCGACCGCGGTCACCGGCCGCCTGACCGCCCCCGCCGACCTGTAAGGGAGAACCAGACCGATGGACGCCTTCACCACCCACACCGGTACGGCGGTGCCGCTGCGCCGCAGCAACGTCGACACCGACCAGATCATCCCGGCCGTCTGGCTCAAGCAGGTCAGCCGCACCGGCTTCGAGAAGGGCCTGTTCGCCGCCTGGCGCGAGGACCCGACGTTCGTCCTGAACGACCCCTCCTACGAGGGCGGCTCGATCCTGGTCTCCGGCCCCGACTTCGGCACCGGCTCCTCCCGCGAGCACGCCGTGTGGGCCCTGCAGCAGTACGGCTTCCGCGCCGTGATCGCCGCCCGGTTCGGCGACATCTTCCGCAACAACTCCACCAAGATGGGCCTGCTGCCGGTCGTCCTGCCCGCCGAGAAGGTCGAGGCCCTGCAGGCGGCCGTCGAGGCCGACCCGAAGCTGCAGGTGACCGTCGACCTGCTGGAACGCCAGGTCCGCTGGGCCGATGAGGTCGTGCCGTTCGAGATCGACGACTACACCCGCTGGCGCCTCACCGAGGGCCTGGACGACATCGGCCTGACCCTGCGTCACGCCGACGACGTGGCCGCGTACGAGAATGGTCGGCAGCCATGGCTGCCGACGACCGTCTAGAGGACGACGAACTGGCGCGGCGGTTGCGCGAGGCGCACCGCCGCGTCCGCCTGCTCCCCGCCGCCGACAAGGAACGGGCGGCCCGCCGTTACCTGTCCATCTGCGATCTCGCCAAGCGCGATCCGGAAAGGGCGGCCGCCCGGCTCGACGCCTTTCTGGGCGCTCTCGACACGCCACGCGAGGGGGAAAACACGCAGGGTGATTGAGTTCCCCCGCGATCCCGCCTACTTTCGAGCGCGTAAGGGGTTTCTACGTCGAACTCGAGAGCTGGAACCCCGAGCCGTCACTGGGGGAGCAGGACTTTCATGAACAAGCGAGAGCTCGTCGACGCCATCACCGATCGGGTGGGCGACAAAAGGACGGCCACCGAGGCCGTCAACGCGGTCATCGAGGCCATCCAGAAGGCCGTGGCGAGCGGGGACAAGGTCTCCATCACGGGCTTCGGCGCGTTCGAGATGGTGAACAAGCCCGCCCGCACTGCCAGGAACCCGTCGACCGGCGCCGAGATCAAGGTCGCCGAGAGCTGGGCGCCCAAGTTCCGTCCCGGCTCCGAATTCAAGGACCTGGTGAACGAGGGCGGCAAGCAGGTCGGCAAGAAGAAATAGTCTCAGCGGACATCACGCCCGGGCGGCCCACGCCCGGGCGTTCGCTGTTTTCCGGGACCGCGTCGTCATTCGGGCGCGGGAATGGGGAACGTCGACAGCGTGATGTAGGTGATCTGCCCGCCGTCGGTCGCCAGGTTCACCCGCTGCCCCGTGCGCAGCAGCAGCAGCGGCCCCGCGTCGAAGGCGCGCGTGCCGAACTCCAGCACCGTCCCGTCGTCGAGGAAGACCGAGCCGGAACGGGTGACCTCGTCGAAGCTGCGTACCGTCGCCTGCACGCCCTCCAGCCTAAGCCGACCGCCGCCCGGCGGGCGAGAGGCGGCCCGCAGGATCACGCCCCCGGCCACAGGTCGGCGACCACCGCCGCCGTGTGCCGCCCCAGGCCCAGGGCGAGCGCCGCGCGCAGGTCGTCGGGGGTGTCCACGTCCCGCCGCAGCGAGTCGATGCCCGGCACGCACAGCTCCTTCGCGCCGCCGGCCAGGTGCCTGGCCCGCGACTCGCCGCCGAACCGCGGCGTGAACGGCCGCCCGGCCAGCACGCCGTAGAACGTCGTGCCGACCTCCTGGGCGTCCGGCACGAACGACTGGTCGAACTCGGCCGCCGCGGCCAGCGCCGTCGCCAGCTCCGCCGGTCGCAGGGCCGGCAGATCGGCCTGGAGCGCGCCCACCGCCTCGCCGGGCGCGACGCGTACGGCATGGGCCGCGCCCGTGCGCAGCGCGGTGTTGAGCCCGCGGTCGGGATCGTGCACCACCTGCGCGCCCAGCGCCCCCAGCGGCCCCGCCGCGGCCGGATCGGCGGTCACCACGATCACCCGCGCCACCGCCGGGCAGGCCAGCGCCGCGGCCACGGTGTCGCAGGCCACGGCCACGGCCAGCCGCGTACGGTGGGGACCCGTCGCGGCGGCCAGCCGGGTCTTCGCCGCGACCAGCGTCTTCACCGGAATGACCAGAGACCAGCGGTTGCTCATAGGCTTAAGCATCTCGCCTCGACATCCCACGCGGCCAACCGGGAGACTTGGGGCGCAAACCGTACGGGTTGGAGGAGATCATGAGCCGCCCCACGCGACCTTCGCGTTTCTGGGAGTCATTCGCCGTAGCGGTGGTGAAGCCGCTGTCGTGGCTCCTGGTCAAGAAGGACTGGCGCAACGGCGAGCGCCTTCCGCGCACCGGCGGCATCATCATCGCGGCCAACCACCTGTCCTGGAGCGATCCCGTCCTGCTGTCGCACTTCCTGTTCAACAACGGGCGCTGGCCGGTCATCCTGGCCAAGGCCGCGCTGTTCAAGGTGCCCTTCCTGGGCCGGGCGCTCAACGGCCTGCTGGTCATCCCGGTCGAGCGGGGCAGCAGCGAGGCGGCCAGGTCGCTCAGCTCGTCGGCCCAGCGGCTGCGCGACGGCGCGGCCATCCTGTTCTACCCCGAGGGCACCTGCACCCGCGATCCCGAGCTGTGGCCCATGGTGGGCAAGACCGGCGCCGCCCGGCTGGCGCTGGAGAGCGGCGCGCAGGTCATCCCCATCGCCCACTGGGGCGCCCACGAGCTGCTCCCGTACGGCGCCAAGAGGCCCAGGCTGTTCCCGCGCAAGACCTTCCACGTCACCGTCGGCCCGCCGGTCGACCTGTCCAAGTACGAGGGGCAGCCCCTGCGCGCGAGCGTGCTGCGCGAGGCGACCGCCGACATCATGGCGGCCATCACCGAGCAGCTGACCGAGCTGCGCGGCGAGAAGGCCCCGGAAACTCCCTACGATCCCGCCAGGCGGTGATGGCATGACAAAGGCAGCCGTTCTCGGCACGGGCTCGTGGGGCACCACGTTCGCCATGGTCCTCGCCGAGGCGGGCAACGAGGTCACGCTGTGGGGGCGCAGGCCGGAGCTGGTCGAGGCGATCGACAAGGACCACGCCAACCCCGACTACCTGCCCGGCGTGCGGCTGCCCGAGGCGCTGCGCGCCACCACCGACCCCGTGCGCGCGCTCGACGGCGCCGACTTCGTGGTGCTGGCCGTGCCCTCGCAGATGTTGCGGCCCAACCTGACCGCCTGGCGCGAGCACATCCCGCCGGACGCGGTCCTGGTCAGCCTCATGAAGGGCGTCGAGCTGGGCACGACCAAGCGCATGAGCGAGGTGATCCGCGAGGTCGCCGAGGTGCCCGAGGAGCGGGTCGCGGTGGTGTCCGGGCCCAACCTGGCCAAGGAGATCGCCCACCGCCAGCCCGCCGCCACGGTCGTCGCCTGCACCGACGAGTCGGTCGCCGAACGCCTCCAGGCCGCCTGCCACCTGCCGCCGTGGTTCCGGCCGTACACCAACACCGACGTGGTCGGGGTCGAGCTGGGCGGCGCGGTGAAGAACGTGATCGCGCTGGCCGTGGGCGTCTCGGCGGGCATGGGCATGGGCGACAACGTCAGCGCCATGCTCATCACCAGGGGCCTGGCCGAGATCTCCCGCCTGGGCGCCGCGCTCGGCGCCGACCCCCACACCTTCGCCGGGCTGGCCGGCATGGGCGACCTGGTGGCCACCTGCACCTCGCCGCTGTCGCGCAACCGCACCTTCGGCGAGAACCTGGGCCGCGGCATGACCCTCGCCGAGGTCGTCGCCGCCACCAAGCAGACCGCCGAGGGCGTGAAGTCCTGCGAGTCCGTCCTCGAACTGGCCAGGAAGCACGACGTCGAGATGCCGATCACCGAGGTGGTCGTCGGGGTCGTGCACGACGGCATGTCGCCGTCGGAGGCGGGCATGCTGCTCATGTCCCGCTCGCCCAAACCCGAACGGTACGGCTTGTGAATCCGGACGCCACCGCGTGCTCGACTCGCTGTCAGGGGGACACCCCGGTAGATTCGGACGTCATGAGCAAGCCACGCGTCGCCGTCGTTTTCGGAGGTCGCAATTCTGAGCATGCCGTGTCCCTCATGGGCGCGGGCAGCGTGCTGGATGTGATCGACAGGAGTAAGTACGAGGTGATCCCGGTCGGGATCGCCCAGGACGGCAGGTGGGTGCTCGCCGCGTCCGACCAGCGGTTCGCCATCGAGGGCGGGGAACTGCCCGCGGTCGACACCTCGGGAGCCGCGCTCGCGCTGCCCAGCGGCGGCGCCGGGCTGGTGGCCTACGACCCCGGGAGCATCCCGGTCGAGCTCGGCACGGTCGACGTCGTCTTCCCCGTCATGCACGGCCCGTTCGCCGAGGACGGCACCATCCAGGGCCTGCTGGAGATGGCCGGCGTCCGCTACGTCGGCTCCGGCGTGCTGGCCAGCGCCGTCGGCATGGACAAGGCCCACATGAAGACCGTGATGGCCGCCGCCGGGCTGCCGATCGGCCGTTACGTCGTCGTCCGCGACCGCGACTGGCGGCTCAACCGCGAGTGCGTGCTGAAGGAGGCCGAGGAGCTCGGCTTCCCGGTGTTCGTCAAGCCCGCCAGGGCCGGCTCCTCGCAGGGTATCTCCAAGGCCCACGACCGCGCCGAGCTGGAGGCGGCCGTCGAGTCGGCCCGGTTGCACGACCCCAAGGTGCTGATCGAGGCCGCGATCGAGGGCCGCGAGATCGAGTGCGCGGTGCTGGAGTCGCTCGGCGACGAGCCCGCCGCCGCGTCGATCCCGGGCGAGGTCAAGGTCGAGGGCGGCCAGGAGTTCTTCGACTTCGAGGCCAAGTACTACCCCGACCAGATGTCGCTCACCGTGCCCGCCGACATCCCGGCCGAGACCGCGGAGGAGCTGCGCGCGATGGCCGTGCGGGCCTTCGAGGCGCTCGACTGCGAGGGCCTGTCCAGGGTCGACTTCTTCTACACGCCCGACGGCCGGCTGGTCTTCAACGAGATCAACACGATGCCCGGGTTCACCTCGTTGTCGGTCGCGCCGCAGCTCTGGGCGGCCTCGGGGCTGCCCTACCCGCAGCTGGTCGACCGGCTGATCCAGCTCGCGCTGTCGCGCTCACCCGGACTGCGTTGACACGGCCCGCCCGATCGGCCCCGACAGCTCGGCCAGCACGTCGGACGCCGTGTGGTCGCCGCCGACCGTGACCTCCACGTACGTGGGCGCGGCCACCGCGGTGAACAGGATGGGCTTGTCCGGATCGGCGAACCAGCCCACCCCGTCGATCTCCTGGAGCTGGTCGGTCGGCGCCATCCGGGCAGGCCGCGGCACGCCGCAGCGCAACGCGATGGACGCCTCCCCCCAGACCGCCACGTACGGCGAGGCCGGCTCCGAGGTGCCGCGCTCGGCGCCGTCGAGCGTCTTGGGCAGCAGGGACGCGAGCCGGTCACAGGCCGCCGCCGCCTCCCCCGCAGGCTTGGGCGGATCGACCTGCACCACGCCGCCGCAGCCGGCGAGTGCGAGAAGAAGGAGCAGGACGGCGGCGGCGCGCATGGAACCCGGACCTCGAATGTGTCAGATATGAACGATCGGACACGTAAGAGTACGCGTGATCCCCTCCACCGCCTGAATCTGCGCCACGACGAGCTTGCCGAGCTCGTCGACGTTGCGCGCCTCAGCGCGGACGATCACGTCGTAGGGCCCCGTCACGTCTTCCGCCTGGGTGACCCCCGGAATTCCGGAGATCTCCTCGGCAACGGCGGCGGCCTTGCCGACCTCGGTCTGAATAAGGATGTAGGCCTGCACCATCACGTCCTCCCGGGCGATTGGATCACGCCGAAGGGCCACCGTACCCTGTGAGCGTCAGGAGGTGCGTCATCACAGTCGGAGATCTCGGCGAATTCGGTGTCGTCAATCGTATTGCCGGACGTCTGCCCCAGGGAGAGGGGGTCATGCTCGGCCCGGGTGACGACGCCGCCATGGTCGCCGCGCCCGACGGGCGGGTGGTCGTCTCGACCGATCTGCTGGTCGAGCGCAGGCACTTCCGGCTCGACTGGTCCGGCGGGCGCGACGTGGGCCGCAAGGCCGCCGCCCAGAACCTGGCCGACATCGCCGCCATGGGGGCCGTGCCGACGTCCATCGTGGTCGGGCTCGGCATCCCCGCCGAGCTGCCGGTGGCCTGGCTCGACGCGCTGACCGACGGGTTCCGCGAGGAGTGCGCGGTGGTCGGCGCGAGCGTGGTCGGCGGCGACATCACCCGGTCCGACCTGGTGGTCATCGGGGTGACCGCGCTGGGCGACCTGCGCGGGCGGGCGCCGGTGACGCGGTCCGGGGCGCGGCCGGGGCACGTGGTGGCCGTGGCCGGGCGGCTGGGGTACGCCGCCGCGGGGCTGGCGCTGCTGGCCGCCGGGGTCGCGGCGGGTTCCGGCGTGCTGGCGGAGGCGGTGACCGCCCACCGGCGGCCGTGCCCGCCGTACGCGGAGGGGCCGCGGGCGGCCGCGCTGGGCGCGAGCGCGATGCTCGACGTCAGCGACGGCCTGGTGCAGGACCTCGGGCACGTGGCCGCGGCCAGTGGCGTACGCGTCGAGCTCGATCCCGGGTCGTTCGCCGTGGGGGAGCCGGTGGCGGCGGCGGCCGGGGAGCTGGGGCAAGATCCGCTCGAATGGGTGCTCACGGGTGGCGAGGATCACGCGCTCGCCGCGGTCTTCCCTCCTGACGTACGGCTGCCGCCGTCGTGGCAGGTCGTGGGCCGGGTGGTCGAGGGCGAGGGGGTCCTGGTGCACGGCCGCCAGGTGGGACAGGGCGGCTGGGATCACTTTCGGTGATGACTTGTCCCGATTTACGTGAAATTTTGCCGGTTTAGGGTAGGACTAGCGGGATTGTTGTGACAAGGACGTAGTAAAGGTGTTATGAAGATTGGCGGCCACTGTAACCGCGAGAAAGGGCAGCCATGGGCCGCCACGGCACCGGTGGATCCGACGATGGGGATGAACGGGGGAACGGCAGCGCTTTCTGGGGTCCCGACGAGCCGGCCGAGGCGCCGGGCTGGCCGGCGTTGCCGGACCAGGTCGAGGTGACGGGGCAGTGGGCCCCGATGCCGCGCCGCGAGGACGGCCCGCCGCAGCGCGGCAGGCAGCCCGAGCCGTTCGAGACCACGGGTGCCTTCGCCGTGCCCGCCGACGCCGCCCCGAAGGTCCCGCCGTCCGACGCCCCCTCCGGCCCCTTTCCGCCGCCGAACGGCCCCCAGTTCTCCGGGTCCCCCTACCCTGAGCCCAACGGGGCCGGGCCGTTCGAGGTGACGGGCGCGTTCGCCCGTCCGGCCGACTGGGACGCCGTCGGCCCCTCTGCCCAGCCCGACGCCACGTCCGCCTTCGGGCCGCCGCCGAGCTTCGACGCCTCCGGCCGCACCACGGGCCCCTTCGACGCCCCCCGGCGCAACACCGGCCCGTTCGACGCGCAGGAACCGGGCGGCACGGCCAGGTTCGACGTGCCGGGCCCTGGCGGCACCGCCAGGTTCGACGTGCCGGAGTCCGGGAGCACCGCCAGGTTCGACGTGCCCGCCGGGTCCGACACCGCCTTCCACGGCAGGCCGCCGGAGCCCGGTGACGTGAAGGTGGCCGGGGAGCCGACCGCCGCGCACACGCCCGCCTGGGCGGAGGCCGAGACCGGCTTCCTGCGTTCGGGCTGGTCCTCCGACCAGGACCTCGACGACCTGGACGAGTCCGACGAGTCTCGTGGCCGTCGCCGCGGCGGCCGGCGCAAGTCGTCCGGCGGCGGCGGTGGCGACGACGACGGCCTGAACGCGCCCGCCGGCGGCGGCAGCGGCAAGGGCAGGGCCCGCATGGCGCTGCTGTCGGTCGCCGCCGTGGCCGTCGTGCTCGGCGGCACGGTCGCCGGGGTGAAGCTCATGAGCTCCTCCGGCGACTCCGGCAAGTGCGCGGGCGCGAGCTGCGCCGCCGTCCACACCAGCACCAGCCCCTCGACCGCCGCGGTCTCCGACCCCGGCACGGAGGAGGAAGAGCCCTCCGAGGAGCCGACGGAGGACGAGGAGTCGAGCACGCCCTCCGACGCCCCGACCACCACCGCCCCCACGGTCGGCAACCGCGCCCCGCGCCGCAGCACGGCCCCCACCCCCACGCCCACCAGGACGCGGACGAAGGCCTCGGCCAAGCCGACGCGGCAGCCGGAGCCGCCGCCCCAGGAGACGATCTCCGAGGCCCCGACCGACGACGGCACGCCGCTGGGCAACTCCGACACCGGCGTCGTCCCCACGGTGGGCAGCAGCCCCGCGCCCGCGGCCACCTCGACCTCCGGGAACGGCGGCAGCGGCGGCTCGGTCAACGTGCGGCAGACGGTCAAGCAGCGGCTCGCCTCGTACTCGGCCACGCTGCGCGTCACCAACCAGTCGCCGGCCCCGCTGGCGAACGCCACCTTCTCCGTCCCGGTCGAGGGCCGCGTCACGGGCGTGAACGGCGGCTCCTGGACCCAGGACGGCGACCTGCTGATCATCGACCTATCGGGCTCGCTGGCCGCCGGGGACTCGGTGGACGTGACGTACTCGGCGACGGGCAAGGCGCAGGAGCCCGGCGCGTGCGGGCTGGTCGGCGGGGAGTGCGCGATCGGCTGAGTGCCTGGCGAGTGCCGGTCGGGTGGTTGGATGGGGTTCATGACGACCCCTCCACGTGTGCTGACCGTCGCGGGCTCCGATTCCGGAGGCGGCGCGGGCATCCAGGCCGACCTGAAGACCATGATGGCGATGGGCGTGCACGGCATGAGCGTGATCGCCGCCGTCACGGCCCAGAACTCGCTGGGCGTCCAGGGCTACTGGGAGCTGCCGCCCGAGGCCGTGCGGGCGCAGCTCGACTCCGTGCTGGGCGACATCGGGGCGCAGGCCGTCAAGACCGGCATGCTGGCCTCGCCGGTGCTGGTGGAGACGGTGGCCGAGGTGCTGGGGGCCTATGACGCGCCGGTGGTGGTCGATCCCGTCGGGGTGTCCAAGCACGGCGACTCGCTGCTCGCCCCCGAGGCCGTCGACACGCTGCGGACGCGCCTGCTGCCCGTGGCCACGGTCGTGACGCCGAACCTGTGGGAGGTGGAGCAGCTCACGTCCGTCAAGGTCGAGGACGAGGACGATCTGCGCCGGGCCGCCGACGCCGTGCTCGCGCTGGGCCCGTCCTGGGCCCTCATCAAGGGCGGCCATCTGCCCGGCGCCCCCGTCGACCTCCTGACCGACGGCACGACCGAGCACCGCTTCGCCGCCGAACGCCTCGACAACCGGCACACCCACGGCACGGGCTGCACCCTCGCCTCGGCCCTGGCCTCCCGGCTCGCGCTCGGCGACGACGTCCCGACGGCCGTGGGGAGGGCCAAGGAGTACGTGACGGGCGCGATCGCCCGCGGCTTCCCCCTGGGCTCCGGCATCGGCCCGGTGGACCACGCCTGGCGCTGGCGCTGACCGAGCCTATGTGAGCCCGCCCCCCGAGCGGGGCGGCGGGCACGACGAAAGCCCGTCGCTCCCATGATCAGGAGCGACGGGCTTCGCGAAAGACGAGAACTAGCGGGTGACCTTGCCCGCCTTGATGCACGACGTGCACACGTTCAGCTTCTTCGGCGTGCCGCCGACGACCGCGCGGACCGTCTGGATGTTGGGGTTCCAACGACGACGGGTACGGCGGTGCGAGTGGGACACGTTGTTGCCGAAGGTCGGCCCCTTGCGGCAGACATCGCAGACGGAAGCCACGGTATCGCTCCTTAAAACAGTCGATGTAGCCCTGTCCGCTGATGCTTTCCGGGCGGAGGGCATGCCGGGACAACCGGCCAGCCAGACGAGAATATCTGATCCACACCATTGGGCGCGAACCAGAGCACTGGACGGTGGCCGGTGCGGGGATATTCTCCTCCAACAAGGTAGCGCATGCGGGGAGGTCGAAGGAGCGCAGATGAAGGCCCTCGACCCGCCCGCGGTGCGCCGCTGGGCCCGCCTGGCCGCCGACGCCCTCGGCCGGGCGAGACCGGAGATCGACGCACTCAACGTGTTCCCCGTGGCCGACGGCGACACCGGCACGAACCTGCACCTCACCATGCTGTCGGCGGCCGAGGCCGTCGAGTCCCTGCCCGACGACGTCGACGCGGCCGTGGTGTGGCAGACGCTCGCCTACGGGGCGCTGGTCGGGGCGCACGGCAACTCGGGGGTCATCGTCAGCCAGGCGCTGCGCGGGCTGGCCGAGGTGCTCAAGGACGGTTCCGACCTGCGGGCCGGCCTGCTCAGGGCGGCCACGCTGGCCAGGCAGGCCGTGGCCAGGCCGGTCGAGGGCACCGTGCTGACCGTGCTGGAGTCGGCCGCCCGGGCCGCCCAGGACGCCGACGGCGACGCGTGCGAGGTGGCGCGGCAGGCGGCGCGGGAGGCACGGGCGGCGGTGCGCCGCACGCCGGGGCAGCTCGACGTGCTGGCCCGCAGCGGGGTCGTGGACGCGGGCGGCGCGGGGGCGGCGATCGTGCTGGAGACCCTGGCCGCCGTGCTCACCGACTCCTACAGCGACCACTACGACGTGCCGGCGCCGACCGGGCGCGTCACGCCGATGACCGAGGTGGGCGCCGGCTACGAGGTGATGTACCTGCTGGACGCCGACGAGCGCGCGGTGGCCGGGCTTCGCGAGGAGCTCGACGCCATGGGCGAGTCGCTGGTCGTGGTGGGCGGCGAGGGCCTGTGGAACGTGCACGTGCACGTGGCCGACGCGGGGGCGGCCGTGGAGGCGGGGCTGCGGGCGGGGCGTCCGCACCGGGTCAGGATCACCTACCTGGCCGAGCGCACGCACCGGGGCGGGGCGGGCAGGGGCGTGGTGGCGGTGGCGGCCGGCGACGGGATCGCGGCCCTGTTCGAGGAGAGCGGCGCGGTCGTGGTGCGCCGCGATCCCGGCACCCGGCCCGCGCTCCCGGAGCTGCTGGCCGCGATCAGGCAGGCGGGCGCCGAGGTGGCCGTGCTGCCGAACGACGAGGGCGTGCTCGCGGTCGCCGTCGCGGCGGCGGAGATCGCCCGCGAGGACGGCGTGGTCGTCAGCGTCCTGCCGACCAGGGCGACCGTGCAGGGGTTGTCGGCGCTGGCCGTGCACGACCCGCTGCGCCGGTTCGACGACGACGTGGTCGCCATGACGGACGCCGCCGGCCACACCAGGTACGGACATCTGGCGGTGGCGGACAGGGAGGCGTTCACCAGCGCGGGCGTGTGCCGGCCGGGCGACGTGCTGGGCCTGATCGACGGGGACGTGGCGGTGATCGGCGGCGACCTGGAGCGCGTGGCCAGGCTGATCATCGACAGGATGGTGGCCGGCGGCGGCGAGCTGGTGACCCTGGTCACCGGCTCCGGCCTGCCCGAACGGCTGGCCGTCCGGCTGGAGGACCACCTGCGGCGCACGCGGCCGGACGTCGACCTGGTCGTCTACGACGGCGAGCAGGGCGGCTACCCGCTGCTGATCGGCGTCGAGTAGCGGCGCGGCCCCCTTCCGCGGGCGGCTCGGGGCCCGGCACGGGCCCGCTCCGGGGCCCGGTGCGGGATTCCTGTCGGCCGCAGGCGGTAGAACTGGATCCCGTGAGCCGTTTCGACGAGCCCCTGACCAAAGCGCTCGACCCGAAGACCGCCAAGCTGCTGCACAGCGTGCTCGGCCTGGAGACGGTCGGCGACCTGCTGCGCCACTACCCGCGCCGCTACGCCGAGCGCGGCGAGCTGACCTCGCTCGACGCGCTGGAGGTCGACGAGCACGTCACCGTGGTCGGCGAGGTGACCAGGCTGATGCGCAAGCCCATGCGCAACCGCGGCGGCACGTGGCTGGAGGCCGAGGTCGTCGACGGCAACGGCAACCGCATCTACCTGGCGTTCTTCGGCAAGGGCTCCCACGTGGCCGAGTCGCGGCTCAAGCCAGGGCGGCGCGGCATGTTCGCCGGCAAGGTGGGCCTGTTCGGGGCGCGCTCCAAGCCGCGCTGGCAGCTCTCGCACCCCGAGTTCGAGCTGTTCGAGGAGGAGGCCGAGGCGAGCGCCGAGGAGTTCGCGTCCGCGCCTGTCCCGATCTACCCGGCGGGCAAGGACGTGACGCCGTGGGCGATCCGCCGGGCGGTCGGCGTGGTGCTCGACACGCTGGGCCCGCTCGACGACCCGCTGCCCGCCGACCTGCGGGCCAGGCACGGCCTCCAGCCGCTCGCCGACGCGCTGATGGCCATCCACCGGCCCAAAGACCTCGCCGAGGTGGGCCGGGCGCGCAAGCGGCTGAAGTTCGACGAGGCGTTCGTGCTGCAGGCGGTGCTGCTCCAGCGCCGCCAGGCGGCCACGGCCTGGCCGGCCAAGCCGCGTCCGAGGCGCTCCGACGGCATGCTGGCCGACTTCGACGGGCGGCTGCCGTTCTCGCTCACCGAGGGGCAGGCGCAGGTGGGGGAGGAGATCGCGGCCGACCTGGCGCTGGAGCACCCGATGCACCGGCTGCTGCAGGGCGAGGTGGGCGCGGGCAAGACCGTCGTGGCGCTGCGCGCGATGCTCCAGGTCGTCGACGCGGGCGGCCAGGCCGCGCTGCTGGCCCCGACGGAGGTGCTGGCCCAGCAGCACCACCGCTCGATCACCAACATGCTGGGCGAGCTGGCCCAGGGCGGCATGTTCGGCGGCACGGCAGTCACGCTGCTGACGGGCTCGATGGGCGCGGCCGCGCGGCGCGCGGCGCTGCTCGACGCGGCCTCGGGCACGGCGGGCATCGTGGTCGGCACGCACGCCCTGCTCCAGGAGCACGTGCAGTTCGCCGACCTGGGGCTGGTCGTGGTCGACGAGCAGCACCGCTTCGGCGTGGAGCAGCGTGACGCGTTGCGCGAGAAGGCGGGCGGGGGCCGTCCGCACGTGCTGGTGATGACCGCGACCCCGATCCCGCGCACGGTCGCCATGACGGTCTTCGGCGACCTTGAGGTCTCGACGCTGTCGCAGCTCCCGTCGGGGCGCGCGCCCATCACCACGCACGTCGTGCCGGCCGCCGAGAAGCCCCACTATCTCGAACGCACCTGGCAGCGGGTGCGCGAGGAGGTGGAGCTGGGCAGGCAGGCGTACATCGTGTGCCCGCGGATCGGCGACCTGGAGGGCGACGAGGGCGACCTGGCGGCGACCGGGGGCGACGACGACCGCCGTCCGCCGCTGGCCGTGCTGGAGGTCGCCGAGCTGCTCACCCAGGGCCCGTTCCAGGACCTGCGGGTCGGCACCCTGCACGGCAAGCTCCCGCCGGAGGAGAAGGACGCGATCATGCGGTCCTTCACCAGGGGCGAGCTCGACGTGCTGATCGCCACCACCGTCATCGAGGTGGGCGTCGACGTGCCCAACTCCTCGGTGATGATCATCATGGACGCCGACCGGTTCGGCGTCTCCCAGCTCCACCAGCTGCGCGGGCGGGTGGGCCGGGGCGGCCTGCCCGGCCTGTGCCTGCTGGTCTCCGACTTCCCCGAGGGCACCCCGGCCCGCGCCCGCCTCGACGCGGTGGCCGCCACGCTCGACGGCTTCGAGCTGTCCCGCGTCGACCTGGAGCAGCGCCGCGAGGGCGACGTCCTGGGGGCGGCCCAGTCGGGCAAGCGCAGCTCGCTGAAGCTCCTGCAGCTCCTGAGAGACGAAGACGTCATCGCAACAGCGCGGGACGAAGCCGCAAAGCTCCTGTCGGACGACCCCGAACTGGCCCACCATGAGGGCTTGCGCGCCGAGATAGCCCGCCTTCTGGAGGACGAGAAGGCGGAGTACTTGGAGAAGACGTGAAGGCCCGGGAGAACCACGGAGCCGGTCAACGAAGGCTCGCGTGACGGCGGCGAGCCGGTGAAGGGTCAGAGGCCGTCACATGGAGGGCCATCAGCCGAAGCAAGGCGGGTGGGAAGACCACGCGAAGCCGTAAAAGAAGAAGAAGTCAAAGGCCCAGCCGCGGGGACGGCCTCCCCCCGAATGCCGTCCCCGGCTGGGCCCACCCTCGGGTCAGGTGCCGAGGGAACCGGCGTGCGGAAGGGCTCACGATCACGCCGGTCGGCCTTCATGTGGGTCACCTTGAAGGCCGCAGACTCATCATGCGGGCCGATCCGGCCGATGTGAATCACCCTTGCGCAGTCGAGGCCGACACTTGTCCACTCTTGACCTGGGCGAACATGCGGAACAATGGGCCTTATGACTCGGATCATCGCGGGGAGCGCGGGTGGGCGGCGGTTGGCCGTGCCGCCGGGGCGGGGCACGAGGCCGACCAGCGACAGGGCCAGGGAAGGCATCTTCTTGACCCTCGACTCCCTGTACGGCCTGCGCGAGGCCCGCGTGCTGGACCTGTACGCCGGTTCCGGCGCCGTGGGCCTGGAGTCGCTGTCCAGGGGCGCGGCCCACGCGCTGCTCGTCGAGTCCGACGCCAAGGCGATCCGGACGATCAGGGCCAACATCCAGTCGCTCGGCCTGGAAGGCGCCGAGCTGGTGGCCGACAAGGTCGAGCGGGTCCTGGCCAGGCCGCCGGAGGAGCCGTACGACATCGTCTTCGCCGATCCGCCGTACGCGCTGGGTGACGGCGAGGTCACGCGGGTCCTGGAGCTGCTGCGCGACAACGGCTGGCTGGTGGAGGAGGGGCTTGTGGCATTCGAGCGGGAAACGAGGGGAAAGTCCTTGATGTGGCCGGAAGGTTATGTTGAGGAGAGGGTCCGTAGATACGGTGAAGCATCCGTTTGGTACGGTCGCGCCGCCGGGAACCCGTAGACCTGGGAGGCGTCTTGCGCCGCGTTGTCTGCCCGGGGTCGTTCGACCCCATCACCAATGGCCATCTCGACATCATCGGCCGGTCGGCCCGCCTGTACGACGAGGTGGTCGTGGCGGTCCTCATCAACATCGAGAAGAGCAGCCTGTTCACGGTCGACGAACGGATCGAGATCCTTCAGACCGTGACGAAGGAGTACCCCAACGTCAAGGTGCAGAAGTTCCACGGCCTGCTGGTGGACTTCTGCAAGCACAACGACATCCCCGCCATCGTCAAGGGCATCAGGGTCGTCAGCGACTTCGACTACGAGCTGCAGATGGCCCAGCTCAACTACCGTCTCTCGGGCGTCGAGACGCTCTTCATGCCCACCAATCCCGAGTACTCCTTCCTGTCCTCCAGCCGGGTCAAGGAGATCGCGCGGTATGGTGGCGACGTGTCCGGCCTGGTCCCTGACCTGGTGCACAAGCTGCTCATCGAGCGTCTCAGGGGCTGACCGCGACCTGGTATCCTTTCATTTCGGCCTTGTACGACGGCGAGCGTCTTCGCCATGCCTAGCGAGAGCAGGATGACTCAGCACCTCGACCCCCGCTCCCCTTGGGTGCTCTCCACTCATGACCTGGGGAAGCGACCGGGCACGATGCGGCAGATGACCCTGTCCCTTCCGGCACCGGCTAACCTCGGCGTCGACATGATCGGTGTCCCCAAGGACGCCGAAGTCGAGCTGGACCTCCGGCTCGAAGCAGTGATGGAAGGCGTGCTCGTCTCGGGCACGGCGCACGCCCCGCTCGCCGGGGAGTGCGCGCGGTGCCTTGACCCGATCACCTCGGACATCGAGGTCGATCTGCAGGAGCTGTTCTTCTACTCCGACGAGGACGCCTCGGAGGACGACTCACTGCTCGACGGGGAGCTGCTCGACCTCGAGCCGACGTTCCGTGACGCGGTGGTGCTCGCACTGCCGCTGAGCCCCGTGTGCCGCGAGGACTGCGAGGGGCTCTGCACGGAGTGCGGGATCAAGCTGGCCGAGGCCGGCGCCGATCACCGGCACGAGAAGATCGATGCCCGCTGGGCGTCGTTGCAAGGTCTGATTTCCGAGAACGATAACGATCAGGAGAAGTGACGTGGCCGTCCCGAAGCGAAAGATGTCGCGGAGCAACACCCGCGCCCGTCGCTCCCAGTGGAAGACGACTGCTGTCGCCCTGGTGAGCTGCCCGCAGTGCCGTTCGCCCAAGCAGCCGCACATCGCGTGCCCCACCTGCGGCACCTACAACCGTCGTCAGGTCATCGAGCCGTCCGCCTGATCACACTGACAGCAGGCCCGCCCGTCATGCCGGCGGCGGGTTTCACCGTCAGCAGTTGACGTGATGCCGACCGGGTGCCATTGTGCCTCGGTCGGCGTTAACGTCTGTAGATGCGTACGGCGGCGGTTCGCCCGCGGCCGTGGTGGACGCCGGGGCTACCCGTTACCCCGACGCCCACCACGTTTTCGGGCATCTTCCGCGGCCGCCTTGTGAAGATGTCCGAGGAGGAAACACGTGGGAGCAGGTCCTAAGCCGGTGGCCGTGGAGGTCGCCAGGGAAGAGCTGCAGCGGGTCCTGGTCGTCGGCCTCGACCCCGACATCCTCGAGCGGGCCCTGACGCACCGCTCCTACGCCTATGAGAACGGCGGCCTGCCCACCAACGAGCGCCTGGAGTTCCTCGGCGACTCGGTGCTGGGTCTCGTGGTCACCGACACCCTCTACCGCAACCATCCCGACCTGCCCGAGGGGCAGCTCGCCAAGCTGCGCGCCGCCGTGGTCAACATGCGCGCGCTGGCCGACGTCGCCCGCAACCTGGGGCTCGGCCGGTTCCTGCGGCTCGGCAGGGGCGAGGAGGGCACCGGCGGGCGCGACAAGTCCTCGATCCTGGCCGACACGCTGGAGGCGCTGATCGGCGCGATCTACGTGGACAAGGGCCTCGACGAGGCGTTCCGGGTCGTCCACCTGCTGTTCGACCCGCTGATCGTGCGCTCGGCCTCGCTGGGCGCGGGGCTCGACTGGAAGACGTCCCTGCAGGAGCTCACCGCCTCCGAGGCGCTCGGCGTGCCCGAGTACCACGTCGAGGAGAGCGGCCCCGACCACGCCAAGTCGTTCACGGCCATGGTGCGGGTGGGCGGCGAGTCCTACGGCTCGGGCAGCGGGCGCAGCAAGAAGGAGGCCGAGCAGCAGGCGGCCGAGGCGGCCTGGACGCGCATCCGGGCCCGCCGCGAGCAGCGCGAGAGCCAGCCCGCGAGCTGACCCCGGCCTACGGGAAGCCCCGGCCGGCGTCCGGCGTTGTGACTGCGGATCCGTCCCCGCCGCGGCATGCCCCGCGGCCGGGGAAGTCGAGAGGACGGTTGGTGCACGGTGCCTGAGCTGCCAGAGGTCGAGGTCGTCAGGCGCGGCCTGGCGCAATGGGTCGTCGGCCGCGAGATCGCCGCCGCGGAGGTGCTCCACCCGCGCGCGATCAGGCGGCACGTCCCCGGGGCCGACGAGTTCACCGCCCGCCTGAAGGGCCGTACGGTGTTGTCGGCCGAGCGCCGCGGCAAATACCTGTGGCTGCCCCTGTCGGGCGGCGAGGAGGCCCTGCTGGCCCATCTGGGCATGAGCGGCCAGCTGCTCGTCGTCGATCCGCAGACGCCCCCCGAGAAGCATCTGCGCGTCCGCCTCCGCTTCGAGGACGGCGGCCCCGACCTGCGCTTCGTCGACCAGCGCACGTTCGGCCACGTCATGCTGACCCCGCTCGTCGGCGGTGTGCCCGCGCCGATCGCGCACATCGCGCCCGACCCGTTCGAGGCGTCGTTCGACGAGGCGGAGTTCACCCGCCGGCTCAGGGCCAGGCGCACCGAGATCAAACGGGCGCTGCTGGACCAGTCGCTGATCAGCGGCGTCGGCAACATCTACGCCGACGAGGCGTTGTGGATCGCCCGGCTCCACTGGGCCCGTCCCACCGAGACGCTCACCCGTCCGAAGATCGCCGAGCTGCTGGCCGGCGTGCGCACGGTGATGGGCGCCGCCCTCCAGCAGGGCGGCACCTCCTTCGACAGCCTCTACGTCAACGTCAACGGCGAGAGCGGCTACTTCGACCGGTCGCTGGAGGTCTACGGCCGCCGCGACCTGCCGTGCTCGCGCTGCGGCACGCCCATCAGGCGGGAGGCGTTCATGAACCGGTCGTCGTACTCCTGCCCCAAATGCCAGCGAAAGCCGCGGTGAGCAGGGCCAGCGCGGCGCCCAGCCACATCACCGACGAGATCGACACGCCGTCCACCACCCGGCCGCCCACGAACGAGCCGAGCGCGATGGAGACGTTGAACGCCCCCACGAACAGCGCGGTGCCCAGCTCGCCGCCGCCCGAACGCATGATCCACAGCTGCAGCGCCACGCCGACGCCGCCGTAGCCGAGACCCCACACGACGAGCATGACCAGCGGCAGCCCGACCAGCGCCAGCGCCGCCGTGGAAGCCGCGATGAGCAGAGCCAGGACGATCAGTACCGGCTTGGGGTCCCGGGCCGCCCTGGCGCCCGCGACGAAGTTGCCGACGACGCCGGCCGCGCCGTACACCAGCAGGGCGACGCTGACCAGGCCGGGGCCGGCGTCCGCGACCTGCTCCAGGAACGGCCGGACGTAGGTGTAGGCCGCGAAGTGCCCGGTGATGATCAGCACGGTCGCCGCCAGCACGACCCGCAGCGCCCCCGGCAGCGGCGCGCGGGAGCCGCCGGAGGCGTCCTCGCCCGGCATCGGCGGCAGCACGACGGCCAGCAGCCCGAGCAGCACCAGCGCCAGCCCGCCCATGACCGCGAACGACGTGCGCCACCCCGCCGCCGAGGCGATGAGCGTGCCCGCCGGCACGCCGAGCACCGAGGCCACCGACACGCCGCCGAGGATCACCGACGTGGCCCTGCCCACCGAGCGCTCGGGCACCAGTCGCAGGCCCAGCCCGGCCGCGAAGGCCCAGAACCCGCCGATGCTGATGCCGGTCAGCACCCGCGCGCCCAGCATGACGGGGAAGCTCGTCGCGAACGCCGCCGCCAGGTTGGCCACCGCGAGCAACGCCATCAGGCCGAGCAAGGGGACGCGCCGGTCCAGCCGCCGGGTGGCCAGGGCCAGCACGGGGGCCGAGACGGCCGCGACCAGCCCCGGCAGCGACACCATCAGCCCGGCCGTGCCGTCGGACACCCCCAGACTGGCGGCGATCGAGGTCAACAGGCCGACGGGCAGCATCTCGCTGGTCACGATGGTGAAGGTGCCCACCGCGACCGCGAGGACGGCGAGCCAGCGGGCCCGCGCGACGGTGGAGGTCTCAAGAGTCGTCATGCCGTTCAGCCTCCTCATCGGCCGGGAGGGGAACAATGACGAAGCTCGAAGCCTTGCTTTAGGCAGGCTAAGTGATCGCGTCCGGGGGAGTGGCATGGAGTTCAGGGAACTGGAGTGCTTCGTCGTGCTGAGCGAGGAGCTGCACTTCGCGCGTACGGCCGAGCGCCTCTATCTGTCGCCGGGCCGGGTGAGCCAGCTCATCGGGTCGCTGGAGACCCGGATCGGCGGCCGCCTGTTCGACCGCACCAGCAGGCGGGTGGGCCTGACGCCGCTCGGCCGGCGCTTCCTGGCCGACCTGCGGCCCGCCTACGACGGCATGGCGGCGGCCGTGTCGCGGGCCACGGCCTCGGCGCGGGAGGTCGCGGGCCTGCTGCGGGTGGGGTTCCTGGCCACGCCGACCGAGATCGTCACCGGCAGCGTGGCGGCGTTCGAGCGGCGGTATCCCGGCTGCATGGTGGAGCTGGTCGAGGTGCCGCTCTCCGACCCGTTCAGCAAGCTGCGCGAGGGGCGGGTGGATCTGACGTTCACGCTGCTCCCGCTGGAGGAGCCCGACCTGGAGGGCGGCGCCGAGCTGAACCACTGCCCGGTCGAGCTGGGGCTGTCGGTACGCCATCCGCTGGCCGGCCGCGCCGTCCTCGGCGCCGAGGAGCTGGCCTCGGTGGCCCTGTTCGGCCTCGACGACCCCGCGCCGCGCCGCTGGCAGGAGCACATCGCCCCCACCCTCACCCCGTCCGGACGGCCGATCGCGCGGGCCGGTTCGGTGGCCACCACCCAGGAGGGCCTGACGCAGGTCGCGCTGAACCGCGGCGGCATGCTCTTCTGCAAGCCGAGCGCCGACCACCATCGCCGTCCCGACATCGCGTTCGTGCCGGTCGACGGCCTGCCTCCGTCGATCCTGGGCCTGGCCTGGCTGCGCGCCGGACGTACGGCCTCGATCCTGGCCTTCAACGAGTTGGCCATGGAAGTCGTACGGCGGCATGAGACGGTGGCGGCATGACGGATACGAAGAGTAATGGCGACAAAGGTTCGGAAAACGTCCGAGTAACCGCCTGGGTGCGGGGGAGGGTCCAGGGGGTGGGCTTCCGGTGGTGGACGCGCGCGAGGGCGTTGGAGCTCGGCCTGACCGGCTGGGCGCGGAACACCGACGACGGCCGGGTCGAGGTCGTCGCCGAGGGCCCGCGGGAGGCGTGCGTCAAGCTGTTGGAGCTGCTCAAAGGTTGCGACACGCCGGGAAGGGTCGATGGAGTAGTGGAACGATGGAGTGAACCCCGAGGTAGTTTGGGCGGTTTTGTAGAGCGGTAGTCGCTTTTGCTAAACGGCCCAAATAGGGTATAGTTGTATGTCGGGAGTGCCTATCAGTAGGGCGTTGCGGTTGGATCGACTTGACCGCCCACACTGCCGGTGCGACTCTTGTTAAGTACCACGCGCACCCCTCCCGCGGAATAGAAGTGCGCGAACCAGTCTGGTCACTCAGCGTGGAGGACCCTTTACCATGGCGAAGGCTCTACTCGGCCACGTCGGCGGTCCTGACCCTCGGATGGTCTCGGAGATGCGCCGCTTGCAGCAGCGTATCCGGGATCTGGAGGCAGAACTCATCCGACTTCAGGCCACGAATGACGCTCTTGCGGCGCAAACCCGCGACGAAGCGCTCAGTCGCTTGCAGGAGCGCGAGCCGGCACTCACCTGAGAGTGATCGGAGCGCAAGACCCAGGGACGTCTCGAAGAGGCGTCCCTTGTTATTTTCCCTGGTGAAAAAGCGCTGGTCATCGACATGCCCACGAGCGGCGGCCGGGACCAGTAGGCTTTTCCGAAGCCCGTTCAGCCGAGGCCGGGGAGGAGGGTCGGCGTTTGTACCTGAAGAGCCTCACCCTGCGCGGCTTCAAGTCCTTCGCCTCCGCGACCGCCCTGCGCCTCGAACCCGGCATCACGTGCGTCGTCGGCCCCAACGGCTCGGGCAAGTCCAACGTCGTCGACGCCCTGGCCTGGGTCATGGGCGAGCACAGCGCCAAGTCGCTGCGCGGCGGCAAGATGGAGGACGTCATCTTCGCCGGCACCTCCTCCAGGCCGCCCCTGGGCCGGGCCGAGGTGACGCTGACGATCGACAACTCCGACGGCGCGCTGCCGATCGACTACACCGAGGTCACGATCAGCCGGCTGATGTTCCGGTCGGGGCAGAGCGAATACGCCATCAACGGCGACACCTGCCGCCTGCTCGACATCCAGGAGCTGCTGTCCGACTCGGGCATCGGCCGCGAGATGCACGTCATCGTCGGCCAGGGCCAGCTCGACGCCGTGCTGCACGCCGGGCCCGAAGACCGCCGCGCTTTCATCGAAGAGGCCGCGGGCGTGCTCAAACACCGCAAGCGCAAGGAAAAGGCGCTGCGCAAGCTCGACTCCATGCAGGCCAACCTCACCCGCGTCCAGGACCTCGCCACCGAGCTGCGCCGCCAGCTCAAGCCGCTCGGCCGCCAGGCGGAGATCGCCCGCAAGGCCGCCGTCATCCAGGCCGACCTGCGCGACGCCCGGCTGCGGCTGCTCGCCGACGACCTGTGCATCCTGCGCGCCACGCTCGAACGCGAGGCCGCCGACGAGGCCGCCGTCACCGCCCGGCGCAACCAGGTCGAGGCCGAGCTGGCCGAGGGCCAGCAGCGCGAGGCCGCCCTGGAGGCCGCCGAGGCCGAGACCCAGCCCCGGCTGAGCGCCGCCCAGGAGACCTTCTTCCGGCTCTCCTCCCTGCGCGAGCGCATCACCGGCCTGGAACAGCTCGCCGCCGAACGCCACCGCCACGCCCTCGACGCCGCCGCCATCGAACGCCGCGGCCGCGACCCGGAAGACCTCGAACGCGAGGCGGGCGAGGCGCGCGAGCAGGAGCACATCCTGCGGGCCGAGCTCGAACACGCCCAGGAGCTGCTGGCCGAGGCCGTCGAGCGGCGGGCCGCGGCCGAGGCCGAGCTGGGCGCGGAGGAGCGGCGCCTGGCGATGGCCGCCCGCGCCGCCGCCGACCGCCGCGAGGGCCTGGCCAAGCTGCGCGGCCAGGTCGACTCCGTGCGCAGCAGGGCACGCGCGGCCGAGGAGGAGATCGGGCGGCTGGAGAAGGCCGTGGCCGACGCCGCCGAGCGCGAGCGGCAGGCCCTGGCCGACCTGGAGAACGAGCGGGCCGAGGAGCCCGCGGCCGATCCGGCGCTGGCCGAGGAGCTGGCCACCGCCCAGGCCGTGGTCGAGGAGGCCAGGGCCGCCGCCGAGGAGGCCCGCGTGGCCGCCGACGAGGCCAAGGCCGGGCTCGGCGCGCCGCGGGCCGCCGTCCAGGCCGCCAAGGCGGGGGTCGCCACGGCCCGCGCCGCCGACCAGGAGGCCCAGCGCTCGGTGGCCGCGCTGCGAGCCCGCCGCGACGCCCTGGAGCTGGGCCTGGCCAAGGGCGACGGCGGCGCCGCGCTGCTCGACGCCGACCTGGCCGGGGTGCTGGGCCCGCTGGCCGCCTCCATGCAGGTCACGCCGGGCGCGGAGCTGGCCGTCGCCGCCGTGCTGGGCCCGGTCGCCGAGTCCGTCGCGGTCAAGACGCTCGACACCGCCGTCGAGGCGCTCGGCCTGCTGCGCGGCGCCGACGCCGGGCAGGTCACGCTGCTGGTGGCCGAGACCGGGGTTTCGGACACCGCGCATCACTCCCAGGTTGCGCGATCCCGGCCCGCCCCGCCCGAGGGCGGGCGGTGGGCCGCCGATCTGGTCACCGTGCCCGACGAGCTGCGGCCGGCGCTCGACCACGTCCTGGCGAAGGTCGTCGTGGTCGCCGACCTCGAAGCGGCCCGCGAGCTGGTGGGGCGGCGTCCCGAGCTGCGGGTCGTGACCGAGGACGGCGACGTGCTCGGGGCCCATGTGGCCGGCGGCGGGTCGGCCGGCGGCACCTCCGTCCTGCAGGTGCGGGCGGCGCTCGACGAGGCCGTCCGCGACCTGCGGGTGGCCGAGGCCACGGCGGAGGCGACGGCCGAGGCGCTCGACCAGGCGATCGAGGCCGAGCAGGCGGCCCAGACGGCCGTCGAGGCGGCCCAGGCGCACGTCAACGAGGCCCAGAGCGCGGTCACCGCGGCCCAGGCCCGGGTGAGCGCCGCGCAGGGCGTCCTCGACCAGGTCAGGGCCCGCCAGCGGGAGGCCGACCAGCGCAACGCGGCGGCGGCCAGGCGGCTGGCCCAGCTGGAGGCCGCCGCGCACGCCGCCCACGCCGAGGCCGAACGCCTGGCCCGCAGCGTCACCGCGGCCCAGGACTCCCGTACCGAGGGGCTGGCGGAGCTGGCCGAGCTGGAGATCCGGCTGGCCGAGGCCGAATACGCCCAGGAGCTGGAGACCGAGCCCACCACCGACCTGCGCGACGACCTGGCCGCCACGTGCGAGACGGCCCGGCAGCGCGAGATGGACACCCGCCTGCAGGTGCGCACCGCCGAGGAGCGCGTCAAGGGCATCGAGGGCCGGGCCGACGGCCTGTTGCGGGCCGCCCAGCGCGAGCGCCAGGAACGCGCCCAGGCCGCCGCTCAGCGGGCCAGGCGCCGGCGGCAGGCCGTGCTGGCCGAGGCGGTCAGCAAGGGCGCCAGGCAGGTGCTCGAGGCGCTCGCCTCCTCGATCCGGCTCGCCTCCCGCGAGCGCGACGACGCCGACCTCGCCCGCGTCGCCGTCGACGCCGAGCTGAAGCAGGTCCGCGTGCGCGTGCGTGAGCTGGGCCAGGAGCTCGACAAGCTGGTCAACCGGGTCCACGGGAGCGAGGTGGCCCGCACCGAGCAGCGCCTGCGGCTGGAGCAGCTCCAGGAACGGGCGATGGAGGAGTTCGGCGTCGAGGTCGAGGCGCTGGTCTCCGAGTACGGCCCCGACGCGCCCGTCCCCGGCGACCCGCCGGTCCCGTACGTCCGGGAGGAGCAGGAGAAGCGGGCCAGGGCCGCCGAGCGGCAGATGACCCAGCTCGGCAAGGTCAACCCGCTGGCGCTGGAGGAGTTCGCCGCGCTGGAGGAGCGCCACGCCTTCCTGACCTCGCAGCTGGAGGACCTCAAGAAGACCCGGCGCGACCTGCTGACCGTGGTCAAGGAGGTCGACGACCGCGTCGAGCAGATGTTCGCCTCGGCCTACGAGGACGTCGCCCGCGAGTTCGAGCAGATCTTCGGCCGGGTCTTCCCGGGCGGCGACGGGCGGCTCGTGCTCACCGACCCCACCGACATGCTCACCACGGGCATCGAGGTCGAGGCCAGGCCGCCGGGCAAGAAGGTCAAGCGGCTGTCCCTGCTGTCGGGCGGCGAGCGCTCGCTGACCGCAGTGGCGTTCCTGATCTCCATCTTCAAGGCGCGGCCCTCGCCCTTCTACGTGATGGACGAGGTCGAGGCCGCCCTCGACGACACCAACACCCAGCGGCTGCTGACCCTGTTCGAGGAGTTGCGGCAGAGCTCCCAGCTCATCGTCATCACCCACAACAAGCGCACGATGGAGATCGCCGACGCCCTCTACGGCGTGTCGATGCGCGGCGACGGCGTGACCCAGGTGGTCAGCCAGCGCCTGCGGGAGCGCGAATCCGCCTGATCCGGCCTGTCATCATCCGTGTGCCTTGGGCATGACCATGCCGGTCGATCTGGAAAACTGACATCTTGTGGATGGTTACCTCGGCGTCATAGTGATCGTGGCCGTCGTCGCCCTGCTGGCGGCCGGCGGCCTCTTCCTGCTGTTCAGGCCGGGTGGCAAGGCGGCGCCGCCCGTGCCGCCGCCGGAGGCGCCGCCGCTTCCGGAGGAGGAGAAGCGGCCCGCCGGCCCGGTCGAGGAGGCCGACGGCGCGGTCACCACGGTGCCGCCGCCGGTCCAGCCGGCCGAGCCGATGGTCATCGCGCCCGAGGTCGAGGTGCCGCCCCCGTCCGCCGGGCGGATGGTGCGGCTGCGCTCACGCCTGGCGCGTTCGCAGAGCGCGCTCGGCCGCGGCCTGCTGGAGCTGCTGTCCCGCGACCGGCTCGACGACGACGTCTGGGACGAGATCGAGGAGAGCCTGATCACCGCCGACGTGGGCGTCGCCCCGACCCGCGCGATGGTCGAGGAGCTGCGTACCAAGGTCAAGGTGCTGGGCAGCCGCACGCCCGCGGAGGTCAGGGCCCTGCTGCGCGAGCAGCTTCTCGCCCAGGTCAACCCCGACCTCGACCGCAGCCTGCACGTGCAGAAGCACGGCGAGCGGCCCGCCGTGGTCCTGGTCGTGGGCGTCAACGGCACGGGCAAGACCACCACCACCGGCAAGCTCGCCCGCTCGCTCATCGGCGACGGCAAGACGGTCGTGCTCGGCGCGGCCGACACCTTCCGCGCGGCGGCGGCCGACCAGCTCCAGACGTGGGGTGAGCGGGTCGGCGCCGAGACCGTGCGCGGGCCGGAGGGCGGCGACCCGGCCTCGGTGGCCTTCGACGCCACGGCCAAGGGCATCGAGGACAAGGTCGACGTCGTCATCGTCGACACCGCGGGCCGCCTGCACACCAAGACCGGCCTGATGGACGAGCTGGGCAAGGTCAAGCGGGTCATCGAGAAGAAGGCCACGGTCGACGAGGTGCTGCTCGTCCTCGACGCCACCACCGGCCAGAACGGCATGCGCCAGGCCCAGGTGTTCGCCGAGGTGGTCAACATCACCGGCATCGCGCTCACCAAGCTCGACGGCACCGCCAAGGGCGGCATCGTGATCTCCGTGCAGCGCGAGCTGGGCGTGCCGGTCAAGCTCGTGGGGCTCGGCGAGGGGCCCGACGATCTGGCGCCTTTCGACCCGGATGTCTTCGTGGACGCGATTCTGGGCGACTGACCCCGTTTATCGGCCATGTCCTAATTCATGCCGAAATAGCCATTACCAGAAAAGTCTTGAGTCGTTAGTTAGCTTTGTGCTGACATGTTCGGGTTATCCGCGATCACGTAAGGGATGCCCATGAAGAAGATCGTCGTCCATCGCCCCGGGACTGTCAGGCCCTCCACGCTCGCCTCGCCGCGGCACAGCGTTTGACCTGTCTCTGGGTCGGCGTTTCCACGCGGGAACGCCGACCGTTGGGAAGGGGGCGGTCGTGAGGACGATCGCCCTGGACGCCGACCGCCGGGCAGCCGGGCCGTACACGCTGGCCGCCGGGCTGCTCGACCTTCTGGTCCCCGAGGCGCTCGACCGGCGGCCCGACCTGGTCGCCGCCCATGACGTGGAGCTCCGGGTCGCGGCGCCCCGCCTGCGGCCGCTCGTGCCGGCGCGCAGGCGCTCGCTCGCCGACGACCTGCCGAGGGGGCAGCGCATCCTCATCCCGGGGGCGCGGCGCAGCCTCAGGATCGCCAACGGGCTGGCCGAGTTCGTCCGCGAGCTGCTGGCCGTCACGGGGCCGCTCACGCTCGTCGTGTCGAACCTGGGCGAGGCCGACCACACCGACCGCGAGCTGGTCGAGGTGCTGCGCCGCCGGCTCGACCCGGGGCTGCTGCGCGTCGAGGAGGGCCCGTCGTCGCCCGGCGAGGGCCCGCTGTGCGCCGACTTCGACCGCTACCGCGACGAGGGCTTCCATCACGCGATGGTGGAGTCGGGCACCGAGGCGCTGCGCGGCATGGCCTACGAGGACGACCCCGAAGGGTGGCGGACCCTCGTGCAGCGCGTCGCCGCGGCCCTGGAGGCGGTGGAGCGCGAGGAGGAGGCCCGCGCGCTCTACGACCGCGCCAGGCGCCTCAGCACCGACCCCAAGCACCGGGCCACCATCGCCTACGCCACCGCGATGATCCTGGTACGCCACCACGACCCCGCCCGCCGCGACCCCGGCGAGGCGATGGCGTGGATCAACGAGGCCGTCACGATCACGTCGTTGCTGCCCGACCCGCGCGAACGCGCCTTCCACCTGGGCTTCGACCTCAACGGCAAGGCCCTGGTGGAGCTGCGCGCCGGCCGTCCGGACGCCGCGCTGCGGCTGGTCGAGCAGGCCATCGCCCTGGCCGACGAGCACCTGGCGGACGAGCACCCGATCCACCGGCTCGTGCTGCGCGCCAACAGGGCCCAGCTGCTGGCCGGCGCCGGTCGGCACGAGGAGGCGCTGGCCGACTACACGGCGGCGATCGACGCCGACCCCGGCTATCCGGACTACTACCTCGACCGGGGCAACCTGCTGAACAAGCTGGGCAGACCGGAGGAGGCCCTGGCCGACTACGAGGCCGTCATGCGGCTCAGCCCGCCCTTCCCCGAGGCGTACTACAACCGCTCGGAGCTGCGGTTCGCGGCCGGCGACCTGGACGGCGCCCGCGCCGACCTCGACCGCACGCTGGAGCTCGACCCCGACTTCGCCCCCGCGTACGTGAACAGGTGCGGCCTGCTCGCCCTCCACGGCGAGTACGAGCAGGCCAGGCAGGACGTGCGGCGCGGCCTCGCGCTCCGGCCGCGCGACGCCCACCTGCTCTGCGTGCTCGGCCAGGTGGAGACGGCCCAGGGCCGCCACCCGGAGGCGTACGCGGCCTTCGACGCCGCGCTGGAGATCGACCCCGACCTGGCCGCCGCGTGGGGGAACCGGGCCGTGCTCGCCTTCGAACGCGGCGACCCCGACGGCGCGCTGTCCGACCTGACCCGCGCGCTGAAGCTGACCGAGACGGCCGAGCTGCTGTTCAACCGGGCGATGGTCCACCGCGAGCTGGGACGGGCGAAGGAGGCCAGGCAGGACCTGCTCAGAGCCGCCGAACTGGCCCCCGGCGACCCGGACGTCGGGCGGGCGCTGGCCGAGGGGTGACCGGGCCGCGCGGCGGACCGGTGTCCGGGTGCGGGCACCGAAGGGTGACCGGGACGGGCGGCGGGCCGGTGTCCGGGTGCGGGCACCGAAGGGTGACCGGGACGGGCGGCGGGCCGGTGTCCGGATGCCGGCCCGGTCCGCTGAGCTGCCGGGCCGCGCGGCGGGCGTGGCGTTGTCGCCGGGTCAGGCTCGCGTGGCCGCGAGCGGCCCGATCGGCACCACGAGAGGGGTGCCCGCGACCGGATCCTCGATGACCTTCGCGTCCAGCTCGAACACCTCGCGCAGCAGCTCCTCGGTCAGCACCTCGTGCGGGGCGCCGGCGGCCACGACCTTGCCGGCGCGCATGGCCACCAGCCGGTCGGCGTAGCGCGCGGCCAGGTTGAGGTCGTGCAGGACCATGACGACCGTGCGGCCGGCCTCCTCGTGCAGGTGCCGGACGAGCTCCAGCACCTCCACCTGGTGGGCCAGGTCGAGGAACGTGGTGGGCTCGTCGAGCAGCAGCAGGTCGGTGCCCTGGGCCAGGGCCATGGAGATCCACGCCCGCTGCCGCTGGCCGCCCGACAGCTCGTCGAGCGGGCGTTCGGCGAGGTCGGCCAGGCCGGTCATGGTCAGCGCCGCGGCGACGGCCGACTCGTCGTCGGAGGACCACTGCCGGTACCACGTCTGGTGCGGATGCCGGCCCCTGGCGACCAGGTCGGCCACGGTGAGTCCTTCGGGGGCGGAGGGCGCCTGCGGCAGCACGCCGAGGATCTTGGCCACCTCGCGGGTGGGGATGGCGTCGATGCGCTTGCCGTCCAGCAGCACCTGGCCGCCCTGGGGCTTGAGCAGGCGGCCGAGCGCGCGCAGGAGGGTGGACTTTCCGCAGCCGTTCGGGCCGATGATGGTGGTCACCGTGCCCGCCTCGACGCCCAGGTCGAGGCCGTCCACGATGGTCCGGTCGCCGTAGCCGAGCTTGACGCCCGCGGCCTGCAGCCTCATTTGCGTGCCCTCCAGATCAGGTGGATCAGGTACGGTGCGCCCAGCACGGCCGTGACGATGCCGACGGGCAGTTCGATCGGGGAGAAGACGGTCCGGGCGATCAGGTCGGCGCCCGCGGTGAGCACGGCCCCGGTGACCGCCGAGCACAGCAGCGGCGGCCGGGCCGAGCGGGCCAGCCGGAGCGCGATCTGCGGCGCGGCCAGGGCCACGAACGCGATCGGCCCGGCCGAGGCGGTGGCCACCGCGGCCAGCAGCACCGCGGCCAGGATCAGCAGGGCGCGGGCCGCGTTCACCCGCACGCCGAGGGCGGTGACCACGTCGTCGCCGAAGCGCAGCGCGTCGAGCGAGCGGGTGCCGAGCAGGGTGGCCGGGACGAGCACCGCCAGCGCGAGCGCCACGGGCACGACGTGCTCCCAGCCGCGGCCGTTGAGCGAGCCGCTGATCCAGACCATGGCCCGGCCGGTGTCGTTGACGTCGCCGACGGTCAGCAGCCAGAACTTCACGTTCGTGAACACGGCGGCCACGCCGATGCCGACCAGGACCAGGCGGTAGCCGTCCAGGCCGCGCCGCCAGGCCAGGCCGTAGACGACGGACGCCCCGAGCAGGCCGCCGAGCAGGGCGAGCGCGGGGATGCCCAGGTCGGCCAGCAGGCCGCTGGCGCCGCCGTAGGCGCTGCCGCTGGCCACCACGCCGGCCACGACGGTGACCGAGGCGCCGGTCGTGACGCCGAGGATCTCGGGGCTGGCCAGCGGGTTGCGGGCGATGGACTGGATGATCGCGCCGGACAGCGCCAGCGCGGCGCCGACCAGGGCGCCGGTCAGGGCGCGCGGCAGGCGCAGCTCCATGATGACGAAGTGGGCCGGGCTGTCGGCGTCGAAGGTGCCCCGGAGCACCTCCGCCAGGCTCATCGGCAGATCGCCGATGCGCATGTTCAGCGCCATGAGCACAAGCAGGAGCGCCAGGCCGGTCACGCCGACGCCGATGGCGCGCAGGCGCAGCCGCCAGGACAGGGCGCCGAGGCGCAGGGGGAGCGCGGTCATAGCCGTACCGGCTTTCTGCGGCGGACCAGGGCGACGAAGAAGGGCGCGCCGATCAGCGCGAGGACCACGCCGACCTCCAGCTCGCCCGGCGGGGCGACCACGCGGCCGATCACGTCGGCGACCAGCAGCAACGCCGCCCCGACCAGCCCCGAGTACGGCAGCAGCCACCGGTGGTCGGTGCCCGACAGCGGCCGGGCCAGGTGCGGCACGATCAGGCCCACGAACGCCAGCGAGCCGCAGGCCGCCACCGCCGCGCCCGACAGCAGGGTGACGGCGGCGACGCCGACCGTCCTGGTCAGCGCGATGTTCTGGCCGAGCGAGCGGGCGACGTCCTCGCCGAGCGACAGGGCGTTCAGGCCCGGGGCGTTGACCAGGGCCAGCAGCAGCCCGGCGACGATGAACGGCAGCACCTGCCAGACCACGTCGGGGCCCCTGGCGGCGATGGAGCCGGACTGCCAGAAGCGGAAGACGTCCATGGCCTGCTCGTCGAGGAGCACGATGGCCGAGGTCATGGCGTACAGCAGGGCGCTGACCGCGGTGCCGGCCAGGGCCAGCGTGACCGGGGTCGGGCCGCCCCTGCCGCCCGTCATGCCGAGCGCGAACACCGCCACGCTGGCCACCAGCGCGCCCGCCAGGCCGAACCAGATGTAGGCGAGCAGGCTGGAGGCGCCGAGCAGGATGATCGAGGCCACCATGGCGAACGCCGCGCCCTGCGTGACGCCCAGCAGGCCGGGGTCGGCGAGCGGGTTGCGCGTGTGGCCCTGCATGAGGGCGCCCGCGACGCCGAGCGCGATCCCGGCCAGCACCCCGAGCACGGTACGCGGCACGCGCAGCGAGCGGATGATGATGTCGTTCTCGCTGCCCGTGGGCGCGGTGAGAGCCTGCCAGGCGTCGCCCGGCGGCACGGACTTCGAGCCGACCGTGATGCTCAGCACCACCCCGGCCGCGACGGCGGCGAGGAGGAGGAGCAGGAGGACGAGCCGCCGGCGCCGGATGCCGTGGAGGCGGGGCGCGAGCGCGGTCACCAGTTTCCTCCCCTTGTTTGCCCGATCGTGGTGAAGTATGCCAGGTTAGGCAGGGCTAACCTAATTTAGGTTCGCCTTACTTCGAGAAAGGGTTCCGATGAGAGCGTGGCGGGTGCTGGCCGGTGTGCTGCTGGTGGCGGGGGTGGCCGCGTGCGGCTCGACGGAGCCGGCGGCCGCGCCGTCGGCAGACTCGTCGGCAGACCCGGCGGCCAGGACGATCGAGCACGCGATGGGCTCGACCAAGATCTCCGGGCAGCCCAAGCGGGTCGTCGCGCTCGACCAGAGCTTCGTGGACGCGGTGCTCACGCTGGAGACCCCCGTGATCGGCTACACCACCTACCGGTCGATCGACGCCAAGCTGCCCGACTACCTCGGCCCGCTCGTCGCCCGGTACGGCAAGGAGGCGACCCCGGTCGGCACGCTGGAGCAGCCCAGCCTGGAGAAGATCGCCGCGCTCAAGCCCGACCTGATCGTCTCGGCCAAGGTCCGCCACGAGGCCCTGTACGACAAGCTGTCGAAGATCGCGCCGACCGTCTTCAGCGAGACGACCGGCGCCATCTGGAAGGAGAACCTGCGGCTCATGGGCCGCGCCCTGGGCAAGGAGGAGCTGGCCGACTCCCGGATCAAGGCGTTCGAGGAGCGCGCGGGCACGATCGGGGCCGCGATCAAGGAGAAGGCGGGCGGGAAGCTGCCGACCGTCTCGATCGTGCGCTTCGCCGGTGAGCCCACCGTCCGGCTCTACGTCGAGAAGTCCTACTCCGGGGTGGTGCTGAAGGACGTCGGCTTCCCCCGCCCGCAGGGCCAGCCGACCAAGGACGACGCCATCGCCGTGGACGTCAGCCAGGAGCGCATCGCCGACCTCGACGCCGACCACATCTTCGTCGCCACCTACCCCGACCCGGCCAGCGACGGCCCCAAGGAGAAGTTCGTCGGCAACCCGCTGTGGGGGCGGCTCAAGGGAGACAAGCACGAGGTCAGCGACCTGACCTGGATGAGCGCCGTGGGCATCCAGGGCGCCCACGCCATCCTGGACGACCTGGCCAAGACCTTCTCGGTCGACCCCGCCAAGGCGGCCTAGTGAGTTGATTATGAGGATGAGGGTCACCACTTGAGGTGTATTTCGTCCCTGATTCGGGGAGCTGTGGTGACGCTGACCGGCCGGTGAGGTC
>NZ_JBIATU010000014.1:0-40332 GCF_042892035.1 Nonomuraea sp. NPDC001831
AACGCCAAGCCGTTTCGATGGACCAAGACTGCGGACCAGATCCTCGACCGCATCTGCCACTACTGCGACCGAATCTCAAAACCGGCTCACTAGGGCGCTCAGCGCGGCAGGAACGCCCGCAGGCCGGCCAGGTGGGGTTCGAGGTCGAGCCCCTGGCCGGCCAGCCACTCCGGGTTGTCGTAGGTGCCCTTGTAGCGGTCGCCGCGGTCGCAGATCAGGGTGACGACGCTGCCCTGGACGCCCGCTTCGCGCATCTCCCCGACGAGCTCGACGCACGCCGCCATGTTCGTCCCGGTGGAGCCGCCGACGTCCAGGCCGGTGACCTCGCGGGTCCAGTGCATGGCGGCGATCGAGCGGGCGTCGGGGACGGCGATCATGCGGTCGATCACGCCGGGCAGGAACGACGGCTCCACCCGGGGACGCCCGATGCCCTCGATCCGCGACCCCGAGGCCGTCACCGTGGGGTCGCCGGAGACCCAGCCGGGGTAGAACGCCGAGCCCTCCGGGTCGACCACGGCCAGGCGGGTGGGGTGGCGGCGGTAGCGGATGTAGCGGCCGATCGTGGACGACGTGCCGCCGGTGCCGGCGCCGACGACGATCCAGGCGGGCTCGGGATGCGGCTCCATGGACATCTGGGAATAGATCGACTCGGCGATGTTGTTGTTGCCACGCCAGTCGGTCGCGCGTTCGGCGTAGGTGAACTGGTCCATGAAGTGGCCCCCGGTCTCGGCGGCCAGCCGGTGAGATTCGTCATAGATCGCCCCCGGGTCGGCCACGAGGTGACACTTCCCGCCGTAGAACTCGATGAGGTGGCACTTCTCGGGCGACGTGGACGCGGGCATGACCGCGATGAACGGCAGCCCGAGCAACCGGGCGAAATACGCCTCGCTGACCGCGGTCGAGCCGCTGGACGCCTCCACGATCGTGGTGGCCGGGCCGATCCAGCCGTTGGCGAGGCCGTACAGGAACAGGGACCGCGCGAGCCGGTGCTTGAGTGAACCGGTCGGGTGCACCGATTCGTCTTTCAGGTAGAGGTTTACGCCCCAGTGCGAGGGAAGCGGAAAGACGTGCAGGTGAGTGTCACAACTTCGGTTGGCGTCGGCCTCCACCTTGCGGATGGCCTCCGCCACCCACCGACGTGTCCCCGTGTCGTGACGGTCCACAGATTCCATGTCCATACGCTATCCCCTGTGACTCTGACCACTATTCCTACGAAATTGGGTGGGTAGTGTTATGATAATGAGACTTGTCCGGCCGTGGACGTGACCACGCACGCCGCGAGCCAGATGGACGACAAACCCCTTCTGACCTATGCGGACTCTCCTAACGCGTCCCTTACCCGGGAGTTGCGAGGATGAGGAACGCTGTCAGGCGGCTTGTGCCGAACGGGGGATAGCGCAAGGGGGAATGAATTGATCACTATGACCGATGAGCAGCGCCAGGACTGGTTCGAGCGCGATGTCGTGCCCGTGACGTCGCAGCTGTTCGCTTCCGCCATGCGCCTGACCCGTAACGCCGCCGACGCCGAGGACCTGGTGCAGGAGACGGTCGCCAAGGCGTACACGTCCTACCACCAGTTCCGCGAGGGCACCAACCTCAAGGCGTGGCTGCACCGCATCCTCACCAACAACTTCATCAACGACTACCGCAAGAAGCAGCGCTCGCCGAAGTTGTCGGCCGCCGAGGACATCGAGGACTGGCAGCTGCACGCCGCCGAGTCCCACACCTCGACAGGCCTGCGCTCGGCCGAGACCGAGGCGCTCGACCGGCTGCCCGACAGCGTCGTGATGAACGCCCTGCGCTCCCTGCCCGAGGACTTCCGCGTGGCCGTCTACCTGGCCGACGTCGAGGGGTTCGCGTACAAGGAGATCGCCGAGCGCATGGGGACGCCCATCGGCACCGTGATGTCCCGTCTGCACCGTGGCCGCCGCCAGCTCCGCGGCATGCTGGAGGACTACGCGCGGGAGGAGGGCGCCGTGCGCCTTCCCGCCCCCCGCGCCGCGGCCTAGGAAGAGTTCAGGGACAGGCGAAGGCGGACGCGTAACACGCCGCCTTCGTCGCGCAGCTGCACCCGGTCGCACAGCTGCCGGCTGATCCAGAGCCCGTACCCCCGCGGGGACTCGGGCTCCGGCGGTATGTAGCCCGGCAGGGGGTCGTCGAGCACCCCGCCGGGATCGGCGATCTCGCAGACGAGGTCGCGCTCCTCCACCCACATCGTGATGGTGCCGAACCCGGCGCCGTGCTCGACGCAGTTCGCGGCGATCTCCGAGACGCTGAGCACCAGCGAGGAGATGAGGTTGCGGTCCATGCCGGCCGTCCTGGCGTAGTCGCCGACGGTCTGGCGCAGGCGCTTGAGCTCGCGGGCCGTGAACCGCACCAGGCAGGCCCCGGGGCCCGGCTCGGGGAACGGCGCGTCGTCGCCGTCGAGCACCAGCTCGTGGGGCTGCACGAATCGCCCGCTGGCCGCCTCGCCCCCCGCCCCCAGCACCAGGGGATGGACGACCGGGGTGAGCTCGCGGACGGGCTCGGGGGCGTCGCGCAGGTCGTACAGGCACATCATGACGGACGGGGCCGCGGCCAGGGCGGCGTTGACGACCGAGTCGTAGCGGATGAGGTCCTGGATCCGCGGCTCGCTCAGCTCCGCCCAGACGGGCTCCCCGACGACCAGGGTGGGCCGGCCGCGGGTGTACTCGTGGTAGGCGGCCAGCATCCGGTGGGGGTGGCCGTACCAGGCGCCGGCCGGGCGGCTGTCGATGCGCCGCGCGTCGCCGTCGAGGGCCTCGGCCAGCAGCGCCAGCCGGTCGGGGCGGTTGACGACCAGCACGCGCCGGTCTTCGTCCAGCGCGGTTCGCACGCGCGGCACGACGAGGTCGAGGAAGGCCCGATCGGAGTCGTACGGTACCGCGACGTGCTTCAGCGACTGTGCCCGCTCCCGGCGCACGGCCGAAACGTAACAAGGGCGGTCCGGCCGCGCAACGGCGGAAGCCGACCAATAACGTCGAACGGCCTGCGCGTGACTCCCCGGAGTTTCATGATTACTCCATGTCTTGGACGGCTGATGCCCGTTGCTGGGTACATCTGTTGTGTACGGAAACGTCGGCAGGGGGTGGCGTGTGACCGAAGCCCGCGCGGCGGCGGAGAAACTCCAGGCGGAGCTGCACGGGCTGGGAGTCACCAGCGCGTACGAGGTGGGGGACGGAGCGACCATCTCGGTCTGGATAGGTCTCGTCGTGCACTACAGGGACGGTTTTTACCGTTGGCAGGAAGGTCCGGTTAAACGTCGTCATCTGGGTACGGATCCGGTTGGATGTGCCATGCGCGTGGCGCGCCGCTACAAGGAGCTGCACGCGGATATCCCACTCTGGTGGGACGACCTGGCCAGGGAACTACGGGGGAGACCGGTCCAGGACTATCCGTAAGGCCCCCGCGTGCGGTGTTTCGGGGGAAAACATGCGCATTTGGGCTTTGCCATTCGTCCTGATCGTTCTCGTGGGCTGCGCCGCCCAGCCGGTGCCGCGCCGACATTCCGCCATGATCCGGCCGCAGGTCAGTCCTGAGGTCCTGGCCAAGCGGCTGATCGCGCAGCAGGCCGACTGGCCGCGCAGCCGCAGGTTCGACTGCGGAAAGATCAAGTGTGTGGCCCTGACCTTCGACGACGGTCCAGGGCCCTACACCGGCAAGCTGCTCGACCTGTTGCACCAGCGCCACGTCAGGGCCACGTTCTTCGTGCTGGGGGAGATGGTGGCCGCCGACAGCGGCGGCCGGATCACCCGCCGCATCGTGGACGAGGGCCACGAGATCGGCAACCACTCCTGGTCCCATCCGTCGCTGACCGGCCTGTCCCGCGAGGGCGTGCGCAACGAGCTGGGGCACACCGACGAGCTCGTCCACCGGCTGACCGGGGTCAAGATGCGGGTGATGCGCCCGCCGTACGGCAGCACCGACGACGCCGTCGCCGCCGAGACCCGCCGCGAGGGCCTGGCCCAGATCCTGTGGGACGTCGACACCCTCGACTGGCTGCACCGCGAGCCCGCCGCCGTGGTCAGGCGGGCCGACACCGCCAAGGCGGGGTCGATCGTGCTCATGCACGACATCCACCCCACCACGGTCGAGGCCGTGCCGAAGGTGATCGACACCCTCGCCAGGAAGGGCTACACGTTCGTCACGATCTCGGAGCTGTACGGCCGCCCGCCCACGCCGGGCCGCACGTACACCGCACGGTGAGCGGCATGGCACCCTTGGGCCATGGCTTTCACCGGCTTCCCCGACGAGGCGTTCATCTTCTACGAGGGCCTGGAGGCGGACAACTCCAAGCATTACTTCACCCGCCACAAGCACCTCTACGAGGACGCGGTGCGCGGGCCCATGACGGAGCTCACCGACGAGCTGGCCGCCGAGTTCGGCCCGGCCCAGCTCTTCCGGCCCTACCGTGACGTGCGCTTCTCCAAGGACAAGACGCCGTACAAGACCCATCAGGGCGCCTTCGTCGACCTGATGCCCGGCATCGGCTACTACGTCGAGATCAGCGCCGCCGGCCTGTACGTCGCCGGCGGCCGCTACACCCAGGCCGCCGACCAGATCGCCCGCTACCGCGCGGCCGTGGACGAGGACGTCACCGGCAAGCCGCTGGAGTCGATCACGGCCCGGCTCGCCGACGCCGGCTACACGATCGGCGGCGACCGGCTGAAGACCAGGCCGCGCGGCTTCGACGAGAACCACCCGCGCATCGAGCTGCTGCGCCACAGGTCCCTGTACGCGGGCGTCCGCCACGAGCCGGAGCCGTGGGTGCACACGGCCGAGGTGCGCGGCCGCGTCGAGCGGGCCTGGCGCGACTTCGCCGCGCTGGTCGACTGGCAGTGCGCGCACGTCAGGGGCAGCGAGCTGCCGCGCCGCTGAGCCTCACCGCTGGCTCGTCGTGACCTGGTCGCCCTTCAGGATGCGGTCGACCGTCTGGCCGGCCGCCGAGCTGGCCGCCGTCGTGCCCACGGCCAGCGCCAGGGCCAGGGTCGGCGCGGCCAGGCTGCGCACGCTGCGCAGGTTGCGCACCCTGGCCCACGGCTCGCCGGCCAGGTGCATGATCCGCCACTCCCAGAACAGCCCGAGCCCGACGCAGACCATCATCACCTGCCCCACCACGATGGCCACGACCTGCGCCTTGTCCAGGGCGCCGATGTCCGGCTCGACCAGCGTCGACAGGTAGCCGGCCAGGCTGGTCAGCAGGGCCGCGACGGCCAGGTGCAGCGCTTTGGTCATCGGCTGGGTGCCCCTGACGCACGGGTAGAAGTAGCCGAACAGGAAGCCGAACGCGGGCAGGGTGAGCAGGTAGCGGCCGTCGAACAGGAAGCTGGTCAGGTCCGCGCCCTCCGGCCGGCCGTAGACCAGCGCGAAGGGCAGGCTGAGCAGCAGGCTGACGGTGAACGCCGACACGCCGTTGTGCCAGGGCGTGCAGCCGGCCGCCGTGGCGAAGGCGGTCTCGGGATGGCGGCCGTGCTCGCGCAGCGCCGACTCCAGCGACTGCCGCCGCTGGTCGAACTCGGCCATCGACATGTCCGCGGCCAGCCTGGTCCGTCCCGCGCGGTACAGCTCCTGCTCGGCGAGCAGCAGCAGGCGCCGGTGCAGGGCCGCGCGGACGAACTGCCGGTGCTCCTCCTGCGTGTCCGGCTCCACGACGGACGGGGGCGGCCCGGCCAGCAGCCAGCGCGCGGTCAGCCAGGCCACGATCGAGGTGATGGCCAGCAGCGGCAGCGGCACGTCGATGTCGGCCAGCGTCGTGCTGCCGCCGGGCGTGATGTAGAGCACCATCAGCACGACGACCATCGTCGACTCGGCGGCCGGGTCGCGCATGGCCGCCGGCCGGCAGCCCAGCCGCCACAGCCGCAGCACCAGCATCACGAACCCGAGCAGCAGCAGCCCGAGCACCCCGCGGACCAGCGGGTCCAGCGGCAGGCTCCCGATCGTCGGGACGGCCGCCCGCGGCACGGCCAGGCTCCACGACCCCGCGTCCAGCCATTCCGTGGGCCAGCCCTGCACCAGCAGGCTCACCACGACCGCGCCCACCACCGCGCCCCGGCTCCACCGCCTGGTCGCCACGGTGACCGCCGCCACGGGGATCATCGCCCAGCTCAGCGCCAGCAGCAGCCGGACGCTGTCGGGCGGGTACACGCCGTCCAGGAGCGCCCGCAGCCACAGGGCCAGCGCCAGCAGCCCGACCGCGGCCCCGGCCCACAGCGCGGCCAGGCGCACGACCACCGGCCTGACCCCGAGGTCCACGCTGAAGCCGACCGCCGCGCCCGCCGCCGCCAGGGCCGCGACGGCTCCGCCGGTCAGCAGCACGCGTCCGGGGAGCTGGCCGTGCAGCCACGACCAGCTCAGCATGCCGAGCCCGACCAGCAGGCCGAGCCCGGTCACCGTGAGCAGGTCGCGGCCGGTCCACGGCGGGCTGGTGGGCAGCACCCGTCCGGCGTGCCGCAGGGCCATCACCGGCACGGCGACGAACAGGATCACGTACCCGACCGGCGACCACTCCGCGGCGACCAGCGGGATCAGCAGGGCAGGCGCGGCGATGGCCAGGCCGACGACCAGCTCCCTGTTGGGCACCCGCTGCCACCACCGCCGGCCGAGCGAGCGCACCAGGAACACCGCCAGCGCGCACGCCGTGAGCACGCCGAGCGCGGTGGCCCAGGAGAAGTCGTCCTCCTCGGCGACGTCGGGGAAGCCGTAGGAGCCGGGGGCCAGCGTCAGGCTCACCGGGTAGGCGCCGACGGAGAAGCGCAGCAGGCCGCGCTCCTGCCGTTCCGGCTGGATGCCCTCGACGCGCAGCACGGTCCACTCGCCGGGCAGGACGGTGACCGTGCGCACCACGACGATCAGCGGGAGCGCGGTCGGCGAGGTGAAGTCGAGCCGGAGCAGCCCGTCGACCTTGACCTGGCGCAGCAGCGTCACGGTGAACTCGGCCGTGACGTGCCCCGGCGAGGAGACGATGAGCGGCGCGAGCCGGGTGGTGGGCGCCAGGCTCTGGCCGTCCGCCTTGAGCGCGCCGAACCCGGAGTCGGTCACCTGCGGCAGCGTGCCGGGGAAGCCGCCGCCCTGGCGCAGCGCCTCGGCCAGCGGGTCGTCGGGACGCAGGCCCAGCCGGTGCCTGACGGTGATCCTGACCTGGCGCTGCCGGGGATCGATCCGCCCCTCGGGGACGGCGCCGAGGTCGGCCGCGCGGGCCGGGGCGACCGAGACCTCGGTGGCGGCCGTACGGGCCCATCCGGCGGCCGGGTCGGCGCGGGCGGCGGCGGCCGCCCAGGGGTTGGTCACGACGGTGCTCTTGGGCCTGTCGGACCCGGTCACGGGTCTGGCTGCGATGGTGCACCAAACAATCGCCCCGAACGACACCAGAGCCAGCCCGAATGAAATCGCCATCCGGAGCTTTCCCACAATGGGGATGATTCTCCGGCATGCCGAAATGTTCTATGGCATAGGGTCACGGTGTTATCACAGATGGTCTCATGACCACATTTCTTTACACCGTGACCCGGGAGAGGCGTCCCATCGCGCGTGCTCGGGCCGTCCGTTGACAGGACCTGCTGACACGAAAGCCGCGTGTCACCGGGAAAAGTGACACGCGGCCGTGGTGCGGAGAGAACGAATCAGGCGCGCTTGGCGCGGGCGGCGGCGCGGCCGCGGGCGGCGGCGTCGAGCACGACCTTGCGGATGCGGACCGCGTCGGGCGTGATCTCCACGCACTCGTCCTCGCGGATGAACTCCAGCGCCTGCTCCAGCGAGAGCGTCCGCGGCGGGATGACCTTCTCGGTCTCCTCGCTCGTGGACGAGCGCATGTTCGTGAGCTTCTTCTCCTTGGTGATGTTCACGTCCATGTCGTCGGAACGCGAGTTCTCACCGATGATCATGCCCTCGTAGACCTCAGTGGTCGGCGAGACGAACAGCGTGCCGCGCTCCTGGAGGTTGAGCATGGCGAACGCGGTCACCGGGCCCGACCGGTCGGCCACCAGCGAGCCGTTGTTGCGGGTGCGCAGCTCGCCGAACCAGGGCTCGTAGGAGTCGAAGACGTGGTGGACCAGGCCGGTGCCGCGGGTCTCGGTCAGGAACTCGGTGCGGAAGCCGATCAGGCCGCGGGCCGGGACCACGAACTCCATGCGGATCCAGCCGGTGCCGTGGTTGGTCATGTGCTCCATGCGGCCCTTGCGGACGGCCAGGAGCTGGGTGACCGCGCCGAGGTACTCCTCCGGGCAGTCGACCGTCAGGCGCTCGACCGGCTCGTGCACCTTGCCGTCGATGGTCTTGGTGACCACCTGCGGCTTGCCGACGGTCAGCTCGTAGCCCTCGCGGCGCATCTGCTCGACGAGGATGGCCAGCGCCAGCTCACCGCGGCCCTGCACCTCCCAGGCGTCGGGACGGTCGGTGGGCAGCACGCGCAGCGACACGTTGCCGACCAGCTCCTTGTCGAGCCGGTCCTTGACCATGCGAGCGGTGACCTTCGAGCCCTTGACCTTGCCGACCAGCGGCGAGGTGTTGGTGCCGATCGTCATCGAGATCGCCGGCTCGTCGACCGTGATCAGCGGCAGCGGGCGCGGGTCCTCAGGGTCGGCCAGCGTCTCGCCGATCATGATCTCGGGGATGCCGGCGATGGCGATGATGTCGCCGGGGCCGGCCTCCTCGGCCGGCTTGCGCTCCAGCGCCTCCGTCATCAGCAGCTCGGTGATCTTCACCTTCTGGATCGTGCCGTCGGTACGGCACCAGGCGACCTGCTGGCCCTTGCGCATGACGCCCTGGTGGATCCGGCACAGCGCGATGCGGCCCAGGTAGGAGGAGGCGTCGAGGTTGGTGACGTGCGCCTGCAGCGGGGCGTTGGGGTCGTACGTGGGCGCCGGGATCGTCGACTTGATGATGTCGAACAGCGGCTCCAGGTCCTCGGAGTCGGGCATGCCGCCGTCGTCGGGACGGTTCATGGAGGCGCGGCCGGCCTTGGCCGAGGCGTAGACGATCGGGAAGTCGATCTGCTCCTCGGTGGCGTCGAGGTCCATGAAGAGCTCGTAGACCTCGTCGACGACCTCCTTGATGCGGGCGTCGGGGCGGTCGACCTTGTTGATGCACAGGATGACCGGCATCTTGGCGGCGAACGCCTTGCGCAGCACGAACCGGGTCTGCGGCAGCGGGCCCTCGGAGGCGTCGACCAGCAGCACCACACCGTCGACCATGGACAGGCCGCGCTCGACCTCGCCGCCGAAGTCGGCGTGGCCGGGGGTGTCGATGATGTTCAGGGTCATGCCGCCGTGCTTGACGGCGGTGTTCTTGGCGAGAATGGTGATGCCCTTCTCGCGCTCCAAATCGTTGGAGTCCATGACCCGGTCGTCGACGTCCTGGTTCGCGCGGAAGGCCCCGGACTGCCAGAGCATGGCGTCGACCAGTGTGGTCTTGCCATGGTCGACGTGCGCGATGATCGCGATGTTCCGCAGGTCGTCGCGGCTGTTCAAAGGCATGATGACTTCTCGCTCTGTGTCGTGGGGGCGGCCGCGCGAAGTCGCGACCCACCAAGTCTAGTTGATCCCCTCTCGTGACAAGAGCGGGACAAGGCGTCTGCGGCGCTGTAGAGGTGAACGCATCGGCCCGCGCCGCTGATTCCCGCCCTCCCGCATGGATCACGGGCAGGGGGCGGCCGGCGAGGTGGTCGGCAGGGTCGCCGACGTGCGGCTGTGCCAGGACGGCCCGCTGCTGATGGGCGTGCAGAACGCGTTCCGGGTCAGCGGCCTCATCGTCGTGCCGCGCCGCACCGGCAAGCTCTTCGGGTACGAGCGCGGCCCCGGCGGCCGGGCCCCCTGGCTGGTCGAGGCCCTGATCAGGCGCCGCCTCAAGGGCAGCAGGCTGGTGGCCTGGGAGCAGCTGGCCTGGGCGGGCGGCTCCTGGTCGGCGGAGCCCGGCGCCGGCCTGCGCCTGAACGTGCCCGCCGACCGGCTCGCCCCCCCTCACCGAGCTGTACGAGCGCGAGCCGGGACGTACATAGCAGGTTGCACATTTGTGTGCATGGCAGGAGCCGTCGCGGTCCCTACATTGTCGTCATGACGTGGACAGAGCTGGTTATGAGCTCGGCACCGAGCAAGGGCGACCAGCCGGCGGTGAGCGACGTCAGGACCGGCGAGGTGCTGTCGTACGCGCAGTTCGCCAGGCGGGTCACCCGCGCGGCGGGCGGGCTGCGGCGCGACGGGCTCGGCTACGGCGACCGCGTCCTCATCGACCTGCCGCTCGGCGCGTCGCTGGCGGTGGCGGTCCACGCGGTGGCCTGGGCGGGCGGCGTCGCCGTGCTGGGCGGCCCCGGCCCGGTCCGCATGGTGATCACCCGCGGTCCCCGCGAACCCGGCGGCGCCGCCGCCGACCGGGTCTACGCCTTCCGTCCCTCGCCCGGCGCGCTGCCGTTCGCCGGGCTGCTCAACGCGAGCCCGGTGGAGTTCGGCCCGCTGGCGGGCGCGGCGCTGGCGCCGGGCGGCGGCCGCGTGCTTGACCACGACGAGCTCGCCGCCGACCTGCGCAACCTGGCCGCCCGCCTGGTGGTCGGCAAGGACGACGTCGTCGTCAACGCGGCCGGCGACCTGCTCAAGGGGCTGCGGGTGCTCGACCTGGCGCTGATGTCGGGCGCCCACGTGGTGATCGCCGCCAACGAGCCGACCGTCATCGGCTGCCGGGTGCTGGCCGCCGAGCGCAGGGCCACCATGGTCGTGGCGCCCTATGACGTCGCCAGGCGGCTGGTGGGAAACCCCATTCTGCGCGTTGTGGACGAAAGGGCGATCGTCAGCTCGCTTGGCCTGTGAAAAGTGCGACACTGTGCAAGAGTGTGATCCTTCGGCGACGCAGGGTGAACACATGCCAGAGGCCCCCCGGCACAACCTTCCAGCAGAGCCCAACAGGTTCGTGGGCCGCGAACGCGACCTCGACGACCTGCGCGGGCTGTTCGGCGAGACGCGCGTGGTCACGTTGTGCGGCGTCGGCGGCATCGGCAAGACCCGGCTGGCCCTGCGGGTGGCCGCCGGGCTGGTGGACGGCTATCCGGGCGGGGTGTGGCTGGTCGAGCTGGCCCGGGTCAGCCGTCCTGAGCAGATCGTCCAGGAGATCGCCCGGGCGCTGCGGGTGCGCGAGGAGAGCGGGCGGCCGCTGCTCGACACCGTCACCGCCCGGCTGCGCGAGCTGCGCTGCCTGCTGCTGCTCGACAACTGCGAGCACCTGGTCGACGGGTGCGCCGAGCTGGCCGCCGAGCTGGTCGCCTGCTGCCCCCGGCTGAGCATCCTGGCCACCAGCCGGGAGCCGCTGCGCATCGCCAGCGAGCTGATCTGGCGGGTGCCGCCGCTCGACCTGCCCGAGATGGGATACGCCGACGCCGAGTCGGTGCAGCTGTTCATGGACCGGGCCGCCGCCGCCGGCACCCGGCTCGGCCCCGACAGCCTGCCCGACGTGGTCCGCCTGTGCCAGGCGCTCGATGGGCTGCCGCTGGCCCTGGAGCTGGCGGCGGCCCGTACGAGCCTGCTCAGCCCCGGGCAGATCGCCGACCGGCTCGACGACCGTTTCTCGCTGCTGACCACGGGCGGCCGTACGGCTCCGGCGCGGCAGCGCACGCTGCTGGCCACCGTCGACTGGAGCTACGACCTGCTGTCGGCCAAGGAGCAGGTGCTGCTGCGCCGGCTGTCGGTCTTCGCCCGCGACTTCGACCTCGACCTGGCCGAGCAGGTCTGCGCCGAGCGGCCCATCGCCCGGGACGAGATCGTCGACCTCCTCGGCGGCCTGGTCGACAAGTCCCTCGTGCTGTGCGACGAGGAACGCAGGCGCTACCGCATGCTGGAGACGATCAAGCGGTACGCGATGAAGCGGCTGGAGCGGGCCGGCGAGCGCGAGGACGTCCGCGAGCGGCACCTCACCGTCCTGTGCGACCTGCAGGAACGCCACTTCACGACCGAGATGGTCCGGCCCGGCGTGCCCTGGCCGGAGCGGCTGGAGTGCCTGACGGCCAGCAAACAGCTCCTCGACGACCAGCGGGCCGCCCTCGACTGGGCCGCCGAGTCCGGCAACGCGCGGCTGGGCCTGCGCCTGTGCGCCGCCAGCACCGCCCTGCTGCCCATCTCCGGCAACCTGACCGAGATCGTCGGCTGGATCGAGCGGCTGCTCTCGCTCGACCTCGAACCCGTGCCCGACGCGCAGGTCGCGCAGGGCAAGGCGTACCTCGCCTACGGGCTGGAGGCCCGCGACGAGCTCAGCCGGTCGCTGGAGGTGGCCACGGAGAGCCTGGCCGGCCTGGGCGAGGAGAACGTGTTCACCCGTTGCGTCATGCACAGCCTCGTGGTGGTGGTCCTGCTCCGCATGGGCCGCATCGACGAGGCGCTGCACCACGCCGAGCGGGGGCTGGCCGAGGCCACCGCGTCGGGCGACGCCTGGAACCAGGCGGCGGGGCTGGCCGGGCTGTCGGCGGTGGCGCTGACCAGGGGCCGGCTGCGCGAGGCCCAGCGGCTGGGCGACGAGGCCCTGGCGCGGGCGCGCGAGCACGGCCACCGCTGGCTCATGGCCAGGATGGCCGCCCAGCTCGGCGCCGTGGCCGAGGCCCGCGGCGACCTGGAGACCGCCAAGTCCCGCTACGAGCTGGCCGTCCCGTGGTTGTGCGAGCTGGGCAGCGATTCCGACCTGGCGCGCTGCCTGGCCAGGGTGGGCCGGGTCGCGGCCATGCTGGGCGAGTTCGCCGCGGCCAGGGAGCGGCTGGCCGACAGCCTCGCGCTGAGCCGGCAGACCGGCCAGCGGCAGGGGGTGGCCCGGTGCCTGGCCGGCCTGTCGGTGCTGGCCGAGCACGAGGGCGACCTCGACGGCGCGGTGCTGGCCGCCGCCGCCGCGGCCACGCTGCGCGAGTCGATCGGCCAGCACTCGGCCACGATCCGGATCGAGGAGCTGCTCTCGCGCGCCCGCGCCAAGCTCGGCGAGGGCCGTACGGCCTCCCTGTGGTCGCGCGGCCGGGCGATGAGCCCCGACGCCGCCGCCCGCCAGGTGCTGGCGGGGGAGCGGCCCGCGGCGCCGCCGCCCGCGCCGGCCGAGCCGGTCAGGCACTCGCTGCTGACCGTGCGCGAGCTGGAGATCGCCGGCCTGCTGACCCGCGGCCTGTCCAACCGGGCCATCGCCGAGGAGCTGGTGATCAGCCCGGCCACGGTCGCCCGGCACATCGCCAACATCATGGAGAAGCTGGGGTACACCTCGCGCGCGCAGATCGCGGTGTGGGCCGCCGAGCACCCCAGCGCTTCTGCATAGGGATCTGCATATTCCGCCCCATGTAGGCACGTGACCCCCTCCCTACCGTGGACGCCATGGATGAGCACATCGTCATGGTGGACTCCGGCACGGGCGTGGAGCTCACCGAGAAGCAGCTGGACGAGCGGTCGTCGATCGCGACCGCCCAGTTGCGGCGCAGAGGGGTGCGCGCGGGCGACACGGTGCTCGTCTGCCTGCCCGTGGGGCCCGACCTGCTGGTGGCGGCGGACGCGGTGATGGCGGCGGGCGGCGTCGTCTGGCCGGTGCCCGCCGATCTGGACCGGGCCGGGCTGGGGGAGCGCATCCGGGCCAGCGGCGCGCGGGTGATGATCTCCGACGTGCCGGAGGCGCTGGAGGCGGCCGAGGAGTCGCGGGTGCGGATCGTGATGAGCGTGGCCGAGCTGGGCGGGCGGCATCCGTATCCGCGCAGTCGCGGACAGTCCACGGAAAGTGATCGCACGCGGTCGGCCGGAGGTGGAGACTGAGCGCACCTGTGATCCTCCGCTGACCCTGGGCGCCGACATGACCTCGCCAGTTCCGCACAACCTGCCCGCAGAGCCCAACCGTTTCGTCGGCCGCGGGCGCGACCTGACCGAGCTGAGCACGCTGGTCCACGACGAACGCGTGGTCACGCTGAGCGGCGTCGGCGGCATCGGCAAGACCCGCCTGTCGCTGCGGGTGGCGGCCAGGGCCGCGCCGGGCTTCGCCGACGGCGTCTGGCTGGTCGAGCTGGCCCGCCTCGCCGACCCCGCGCTGATCGTCAACGAGATGGCCGGGGTGCTCGGCGTCCGCGACGAGGCCCCGGGGCGGCTGCTCGACGGCCTGCGCGTACGGCTGCGCGAGGCCAGGGCGCTGATCGTGCTCGACAACTGCGAGCATCTGGTCGACCGCTGCGCCGAGCTGGTCGCCGGCCTGATCGCCGACTGCCCCCAGCTGCGTTTCCTGCTCACCAGCCGGGAGCCGCTGCGCATCCCCGGCGAGCTGGTCTGGCGGGTGCCGCCGCTGGAGCTGCCCGACGACCACCATCCCGACGCCGAGTCCGTGCTGCTGTTCGTCGAGCGGGCGCTGGCGGCGGGCGCCCGGTCGGTGACCGGCAGCATGGACGACGTCGTGCGCCTGTGCCGGGCGCTCGACGGCCTGCCGCTGGCGCTGGAGCTGGCCGCGGCCCGTACGAGCCTGATGAGCCCCGGCCGCATCGCCGACCGCATCGGCGACCGGTTCACCCTGCTGACCAGGGGCGACCGTACCGCGCCCGCCCGCCAGCGCACCCTGCTGGCCACCGTCGAGTGGAGCCACGACCTGCTGCGGCCCAAGGAGCGCGTGTTGCTGCGCCGGTTGTCGGTGTTCGCCGGGCTGTTCGACCTGGCCGTGGCCGAACGGGTGTGCGCCGACGGCGGCATCGTGCCCAGGGCCGAGCTGCTCGACCTGCTCAACGGCCTGGTGAACAAGTCGCTGGTGCTCCACCACGACGGGCGTTACCGCCTGCTGGAGACCATCAGGCAGTACGCCGCCGAGCGGCTGGCCGAGGCCGGCGAGCTGACCCTGCTGCGCGACCGGCACCTGCGGGTGATCTGCGAGGAGATGGAACACTGCTACCAGGCCGGCACGCTCGATCCGCGCATGCCCTGGTCCGCCCGCGTCCCGCACTTCGTCAGGGGCCGCGCGCTGATGGACGACTGCCGGGCCGCGGTGGAGCGGGCGGTGGAGTCGCCCGACCCCGTGCTCGGGCTGCGCCTGGCCCGCGCCGCCCTGGCGATCCTGGCCGTACGCGGCGAGCTGGGCGAGACCGTCGGCTGGCACCAGCGGCTGCTCGCCCTCGACCTGTCCCGGGTGCCCTCCGACGTGGTCGCGGTGGCCAAGGGCGGCCTGGCGTACGGGCTGGAGATCTGCGACGAGCTGGCCCGCGCCGAGGAGCTGGTCGTGCAGGGGGTGGAGGAGCAGAAGAGGCATCCGTACACCCACTGGCTGGGCGTCACCTACAGCGTGGCGCTGGCCGTGTTCTTCCGCACCGGCCAGAGCGAGAAGGCGCTGCGTTACCTGGAGGAGCTGGAGGCGGCGGCCACCGCCCACGACGACCTGTTCAACCTGGCCACGGTCCGCATCGCGCAGCTCAACCTGGCGCTGTTCCGCGGCCAGCTCCGCCAGGCCCGCCGGCGCGGCGAGCAGGCGCTGGCCCTGGCCAGGGAGGCCGGCCACCACTGGACGCTGGCCAGGGCGCTGACCCACCTGGGCGCGGTGGCCGAGGCGGCGGGCGACCTGGAGGCCGCCATGACCTGCCACACCTCGGCCCTGCCGCTGCTTGAGGACATGGGCAACCGGGTCGAGCTGGCCCGCTGCCAGGCCAAGCTGGGCCGGGTGGCGGCCCGGATGCACGACTATCCGGCCGCCCGGCTGCACCTGGCCGCCAGCCTGGCGCTGAGCACCCGCACCGGCCAGCGCAGGGGCGTGGTGCGGGCGCTGACGGCCATGTCGGCGCTGGCGGCCGAGCAGGGCGACCTGGAGGGCGCGGTGCTGGCCGCCGCCGCCGCGACCGCGCTGCGGGAGGCCATCGGCCAGTACGGCGTCCCCGGCCCGGTGCAGGAGTTGCTCACGCGGGCCAGGGCCGGGCTCGGCGAGGGCCGGGTGTCGCTGCTGTGGGCCAAGGGGGCCCGGCAGTCGCCCGACGAGGTCGCCGGGCGCGTGCTCGACGCCGGCCAGGCCGTTCCCGCGGGGCCGTCCGGGCCGCCGCCGGGGGCCTGGCAGGGCGGGCTGACCGGCCGGGAGCTGGAGATCGCCGCGCTGCTCACGGGCGGGCTGAGCAACCGGGCCATCGCCCTGAAGCTGGTGATCAGCCCGGCCACGGTGGCCCGGCACGTCGCCAACATCATGGAGAAGCTGGGCTTCGCCTCCCGGGCCCAGATCGCGGTGTGGGCCACCGGGCACGGCCTGGAAACGGACCACGAATAAGCTGGTATTCATGCCTTTCGCGCCACATTTCCCGGTGATGCTCAGAACCGAGGACGGTGTCCGCATCGACGCCGCCCACACCCCCTCGGCGGCCGGGGACATCGGGATCGTCATGGCGCACGGCTTCACCGGATCCTGGCGCGAGCGCACCGCCCGCCGCATCGCGCACGTGCTCAGCGGCTACGGCGGCGTGCTCGCGTTCGACTTCCGCGGCCACGGGCGCTCGGGCGGCGAGACGACGGTCGGCGACCTGGAGATCCTCGACGTGGAGGCCGCCGTACGGCATGCCCGCGTGGTCGGCTACCGGCGGATCGCGGTCGTGGGCTTCTCCATGGGGGCGGCGGTGGCCGTCCGGCACGCGGCGCTGCGCCGGGGCGTGGACGCGGTGGCGGCGGTCAGCGGCCCGGCGCGCTGGTACTACCGGGGCACCAAGCCCATGCGCCAGGTCCACTGGGCCATCGAGCAGCCGTTCGGCAGGTTCGCCGCCCGGCTGGCCAAGCGCACCAGGATCGCGAGCGGCCAGTGGGACCCGATCCCGATGCCGCCGCACGAGGCCGCCGCCCTGGTCTCGCCCGCCCCGCTGCTGGTCGTGCACGGCGACGCCGACGCCTTCTTCCCGCTGGACCACGCCCACCAGCTCTACGACGGCGCCCGCGAGCCCAAGGAGCTGTGGATCGAGCCGGGCTACGGGCACGCGGAGTCGGCCGCCAGCCCCGAACTCATCCGGCGTATCGGTAAATGGATCTCCTCGAACCTTTCGTGAGTAATACCCGTCTATCTAGGACGGATGGAAAGGATCCGCCGGGAGAAAAGTCCTCGGGGAAGGAAACCGCCTTCGCGGTGACCTGGGACATACTTCAGTAGCCGGGCAGTCGCCGACTGTAGGCGGCGGATCCGGCACCTAGCGTCGCGGGGGCACGCTGGGTGCCTTTCCCCGGCCCGCGAGAGGGGCCCCGCGGCGCGCGGGGCCCCTCTTCGCCGCCGCTAGCCCAGCCGGGCGATCGTCTTGTACTCCAGGTAGCCGTTCAGGCCCTCGGGGCCGAGCTCGCGGCCGATGCCGCTGGCCTTGAAGCCGCCGAAGGGCGCGTTCGACTCCAGCATGAAGCAGTTGACGCCGTAGGTCCCGGTGCGCACCTGGCGGGCGACGTTCATGCCGCGCTCGGCATCGGCCGTCCAGACCGTGCCGGCCAGGCCGTAGTCGCTGTCGTTGGCGATGCGCAGGGCGTCGGCCTCGTCCTCGTACGGGATCACCGCCAGGACCGGGCCGAAGATCTCCTCGCGGGCGATGCGCATGTCGTTGCTGACGTTGGCGAAGACCGTGGGGGCGACGTACCAGCCGCGGTCACGGGGACGGTCGAGGCCGCCGACGACGACCTTGGCGCCCTCGTCCATGCCGATCTTGATGTAGCCCTCGACGCGCTCCTGCTGGCGCTTGGCCACCAGCGGGCCGATGCCGGTCGCCGGGTCGGCCGGGTCGCCGACGGGCTGGGAGTTGACCATGTTCGCCACGGCGTCCACGACCTCGTCGTACCGGCTGCGGGAGGCCAGGATGCGGGTCTGGGCGACGCACGCCTGGCCGTTGTTCATCAGCGTGGCCATGGCCAGGAAGCCCATGCTCGCCTGCAGGTCGGCGTCGTCCAGGATGATCGCGGCGGACTTGCCGCCGAGCTCCAGGCTGACCCGCTTGAGCTGCTCGCCGCAGATGGAGGCGATGCGGCGGCCGGCGGCGGTGGAGCCGGTGAAGGCCACCTTGTCGACGCCGGGGTGGGAGATCAGGTGCTCGCTCACCTCGCGCCCGGCGGGCACGACGTTGAGCACGCCCGCCGGGATCCCGGCCTCGGCGGCCCACTCGGCCAGCAGGTAGGCGTCCAGCGGCGTCTCGGGCGCGGGCTTGAGCACGATCGTGCACCCGGCCAGCAGCGCGGGCGCGACCTTGGTCATGGTCACGAACTGGGGCACGTTCCACGGGACGACGGCCGCCACGACGCCGACCGGCTCGCGCCGCACGGTGATCGGCCCGAACAGTCCGGGACGCTCCTCCTCCTGGGCGAACTCCTTGCCCAGCCCGGCGTAGAACTGCAGCATGCCGAGCGGCTGCGGCGCCTGCGCGAGGTTGGAGAAGGTGATCGGCGAGCCCATCTCCTCGGTGATCAGGGCGGCCATCTCGCCCTGCCGCTCGTTGTAGATCGCGGCCAGCCGCTCGATCACGGCGGCCCGCTCGGCGAACGTCATGCGCGGCCACGGCCCGTGGTCGAACGCCTGGCGGGCGGCGGCCACCGCGCGTTCCACGTCCTCGGCGGCGCCGTCGGGGACGCGGCCCACGACCTCCTCGGTGTGGGGGGAGATGACGTCGATCGTGCCGGTGCCCGCGGGGGTCACCCATTCGCCCCCGATGAACAGCTTGTCGTGCTGGCGCATGTCGTGAGCCCTCCTGCTTGACCGAATGCTTGCTTGCTACGCGTAATCCTCAAGGCGACCGAACCATGTTCTGTCCGGGCGCGCAAGAGGGGCGCGGCAGCGGTGTGCCGCGCCCCTCGGGGCGTCGCTAGCGGGGGTCGCCCAGCAGGTGCCGCATCGACCGCTTGACCAGGTCCGTACGCGCGGCCTGGCCGGTCAGGCTCTCCACGCCGAAGCCCAGATAGACGGTGTCCGCGGTGACGATGCCGCCGCCCTCCTCGAAGACCTGGTCGGTGCGGAACCAGTTGTTGATCGAGGGGGCCGAGCCGGCCGGCGGCGCGGCGACGGCCCAGCCGCCGAGGTCGGACTCGAAGGAGGTGTCACCGGCCGTCGCGCCGTCCAGGGTGACCTTGGCGTCGTCGAGGAAGACGCCCGCGCCCTGGGTGGACCAGTCGCTGACGTAGGAGATCGACAGCTCGACCCGCTTGCCCGCGTACGGGGTCAGGTCCACCTTCCACTGCTGCCAGCCGCCGGAGTTGCCCGAGGCCGCGTGCCACGCGCCGGTGGACCCGGCCGGCTCGCAGGCCGCGCCCTGGTAGTGCTGGGTGAACGGGTGGATCACCCGCCAGCCGCCGCTGTTGGCGGCCTTGCAGCTCTCGCCGGTGCTCTGCGAGGTGTGGCCGTTGACGTCGGGGAGGGTGGTCCAGTCGTCGGCGCCCGCGGTGTGCGCCTCGACCGTCAGGAAGTCCCAGTCGGCCTCGGTGTCGTAGGAGGTCCAGAACGACAGGTCGCCGGAGCTCCTGCCGGTCAGGTCCACGGTCGTGGTCAGCCGTTTCCAGGAGACGTCGGCGATGCCGCTGTAGACGTCCCAGGAGCCGGTGTGGGGGTCGAACGGGCCGCCGGGGCGTACCCACTTGACCTGGGCCGAGCTCGCGAACAGCGGGAACTGCGCCGGGGGCAGGATGGCGGAGGTGGCTACGAACGAGTTGGTGTGGCTGGGTTGCAGCGTGCCGGTGAAGCCCTCGAACGTGCCGCCGTTGCCCTTCAGCGCGAACGGCTGCCCGCTCGCCGGGTCGGCGCCCCCGTCGTCGAAGAAGACGTAGGCGCCCAGCCAGTACTGCTGGAAGTCGTTGAACACCTGGATGCACGGCGGGTCGTCGGGGACCGTGCACTCGGGGTGGCCGGGCTGGTCGGGCTCGTAGTAGTAGGCGCCGTTGTTGTTGGCCGCGTACGAGGGGTACTGCCGGCGTGCAGCAGCTTGCCGCCCTCGTTCAGGTAGTCGCGCACCGCCAGCTCGGTGTCCACGCCGCCCTTCGACGTGGTGCCGGCGACCTGGCCGGGGGAGCGGGGGATGACGTCGTCGCCGGTCTCCCAGACCACCGCCCTGTAGTGGCTGAGCACGCCGAGCGGGTGCGGGGCCTTGCGGCCCATCTTGTCCATGTCGTAGACGTCGGTCGTGTATCCGGCGTCCTGGAGCGCCTTGACGTAGTCGGCGGCGTACTTGGCCTCGGTCCCGCCCTGGGCCGGGCTGAGGCCGGTGACGTCCTCGGTGGCCAGCACCAGCACCTTGCCGCCGATGTCGTCCTGCACGGTGTAGGTGAAGTCGCCGCTCTTCCTGCCGATCGCGCTGAACCAGACCTTGACCTTGTCGCCCGGCCGGGTGCCGGTGATCCTTCCGCGCAGCCGGTGGTAGTAGCGGTCGTAGCCCTTGCCGTACCGCTCGCCGCCCTTCCACTCGGCGGTCGGCGCGATCCTCGTCCGGCCGCCGTTGACCTGGTAGTTGAGCAGGACGGGGCCGATCTTCCGCTTGGCGGTGACCTGGACGGCCTGCTCGGCGCCGTAGCTGAACTCGAACGGGTCGAGCACGAAGTCGGGCGTCCTGTTGCCCAGGTGGCTGACCGGCTCGGCCGGGTCGACAGCGGACCTGGCGACGTCGAGCGCGAACGGCAGGTTCTTCTCGAACTCCGCCTGCACCGCTGCCTCGTCGTCGGGGAAGACGAACCCGCAGCCGTCGCAGCCCTCGTCGAGCTCCGGCGTCCAGGACAGGGTGCCGTACCTGGCGTGGGCGTGGTCGTTGGTGTCGCCGTTCGTGGTGTAGAGCTCCGCGCCGAGGTCGGGGTCGAACCCGGGGACCGCCGGGGCGTCGTCGTCGCCGGTCAGGGCCTCGTAGATCGGGTTGTCCGCGGTCTTCGTGGCGATCTGGAACCCGCTCGGGTAGAGCAGCAGCGGGCCGAAGGAGTGGTAGTTCAGGTTCATCTCGAACCTGACCCGGTTGAGCAGGCCGTCCATGGCCCTGGTCTCCGGCTCGCTGGCCGGGCCGGTGCCGCGGTAGGTCTCGCTGCTCGGGATGCTCGACGAGCCCTCCTCGTCGTAGCGGAAGTTCGTGGGGAAGTTCCGGTTCGGGTCCACGCCGTCGCCGTTGGTGATCTTCCCGTCGCCGTCGTTGTCGCGCAGGTTCTTGCGCCACAGGCGGTTGCCCTCGGTGAAGGTGAAGTCGTAGCCGTCGGGGTTGGCCACCGGCACGAACCACAGCTCGGTCCGGTTGAGCAGGTCCCGCAGCGCCGACCTGTTGGCGATCACGTACTTCAGCAGCCGCAGGTCCACCTCGGCGGCGATCCACTCGCGGGCGTGCTGGGTGGCCGAGTACAGCGTGGCGGGCTTGAGGCCGTCGGGCAGCAGCCGGGCTCCGGTGGAGACCTTGACGGCGAGGATGTCCTGGCCCTTGAGCGTCCTGCCGATGGACTGCAGCTTGACGATGTCCCTGTTGGCGTTCGCGATCGCCCTCAGCTGGTCGGCGATGCCGCCGCGTTCGGAGTACGACCGCCACACGGTGTAGCCGCCGGCCGCCTGGGCCCTGGCGGCCTGGAGGTTGCTCTGGCCCTGCGGGTTGCGCACGGGCTCGGGCCGCAGGCCCAGCTTGGCCAGCCCGGCCAGGTCGGCCTGGGCGGCGGTCAGCTCGACGTGCTCCTTGTCGCCGCCGTTCTCGTGCTGGACGACGTCGAAGCCCTTCTCCCGCAGGAACTGGGCGGTGCCCGGCTTGCCGTCCACCTGGTAGAGGTCGATGCGGTCGCCGGGCGGCAGCGGATCGACCGACGCCTCGGCGGTGAGGGGGACGAGGGAGGCGCCCAGGCCGACGAGCACGGCCGCGGCGATGGTCATGATTCGAGACACGATCTGCCCCTTCGCAGAGACGAGTTCGATCGCCATCTCAGACCGGGATCAAGCCCTCCACAAGGCCCAATCTTTTAGATCTTCCTTATTTCCGACAAAGGACTATGTACCTCGCCAAAGGTGCGTCAGTTGGCTGGTTCGGATGACAGCCATCAAGATCATCTTCTATAGTTTCGGTCCGTCTATGCGAGGAGGGGACGGGTGTGAGGATCTGGCGGCTCGCCGCGGTCTTCGTCGTCCTCTCCGGGCTGCTCGGGCTCGCCTCCCCGCAACCGGCGTCGGCCGATCCCAACATCGACGAGCTGCGCAGGCTCACCAAGCAGGCGTCCCGGCTCAACGACCTCTACCGCGGCCAGATCCAGAGCCTGGAGGAGATCAGGATCCAGGCCAAGAACGCCACCGACACCTCCGGCGACCTGGCGGCCCGCCTGGCCGCGGCCCAGGCCGGCGTGGCCGAGATCGCGCGCCAGACGTACGTCAACGGCCCCCTCGACGGCATGCAGCTGTTCGGCCTCAGCGTCGACCCGGCCATCGCGCTCGGGCAGGCCGCGAACATGTCGTACATGGCCGCCGAGCGGACCGAGCGCGTCCGGAGCATCCAGAATCTCATCGCGAAGTCCAAAGAGGCCAAGCTCAACGCCAACGACAAGATCAACAAGCTGAAGAAGGAGATCAGGACCCTGCAGGGCAAGCGGCGCGAGATCGAGCGCCTGCTCGCCAAGTACGGCTTCCAGCAGCCCGGCGGCGCCGAGGGCCTGACCCCGCGCATGATCGCGGTACGCGCCGAGATCATGCAGAACTTCCCGATGAAGTACGGCGTGGGCTGCCTGCGCCCCGGCGACCCCGGCGAGCACGGCAAGGGCCGGGCCTGCGACTTCATGATGTCCCGCGGCGGCACCATGGCCTCCGGGGCCGACGCCGACCGCGGGGACGCCCTGGCCGAATGGCTCATCAAGAACGGCGCGCGGATCGGCGTCATGTACATCATCTGGAAGCAGCGCTACTACGACATCCGGTCAGGCGGAGGCTGGGACCCCATGTCCGACCGGGGCGGCGTGACCGCCAACCACTACGACCACGTTCACGTCTCGGTGTTCTGAGCGACCCGCTCCCGGTACCACGCGTAGGACGCCTTCGGGGTGCGGCGGCCCGTGGCGAAGTCCACGTGCACCAAGCCGAAGCGCTGGTGGTAGCCCTCGGCCCACTCGAAGTTGTCCAGCAGCGACCAGACGAAGTAGCCGCGCACGTCCACGCCCTCGGCCCGCGCGGCCATGACGGCGTCGATGTGGCCGCGCAGGTAGTCGATGCGGGCCTGGTCCTCGACCGTGCCCCGCGGGGTGAGCTCGTCGGGCTGGGAGCAGCCGTTCTCGGTGACGTGGATCGGCGGGAGCGCGCTGCCGTACCGGGCCTTGAGGCCGGTCAGGAGCTCGCGCAGGCCGTCGGGGACGACCGGCCAGCCGAACGCGGTGGTGGGGTACCCGGTGACGCCGGTGTCGGTGAACGGGAGCAGCTCGCCGGGCGGCGGGGCGGCGATCCGGGTGGGGTTGTAGTAGTTGATGCCGAGGGCGTCCAGGGGGGCGGAGATGGTCTCCAGGTCGCCGTCATGGACGAAGTCGAGGCCGGCGGCGTAGGCCGACAGATCCGGATACTTCCCGAGCAGCACCGGGTCGTTGAACAGCCGGTTGTGCAGGACGTCGTAGGCGTCGGCGGCCTTGACGTCCGCCTCCTCCCGCGAGGCGGGCCAGACCGGCGTGCAGTTGTTGGTGATGGCCACCTGCCCCGCGCCGGCCGCGCGCAGGGCCGCGACCGCCAGGCCGTGGCCGAGGAGCTGGTGGTGCGCGACGGGCAGGGCGTCGAGCAGCAGGGCCTGGCCGGGGGCGTGGACGCCCATGGCGTGGCCGAAGGCCATGTGGACGAACGGCTCGTTCAGGGTGATCCACAGCGGGATGCGGTCGGCCAGGCGCTCGGCGACGATCGCGGCGTAGTCGGCGAAGCGGCCGGCCGTGTCGCGGGCCGTCCAGCCGCCGCGGTCCTGGAGGGCCTGGGGCAGGTCCCAGTGGAAGAGCGTCGGCACGGGCTGGATGCCGGCCGCCAGCAGGCCGTCGGTGAGGCGATCGTAGAAGTCGAGGCCCGCGGGGTTGACCTCGCCCGTGCCGAGCGGCTGCACCCGCGGCCAGGCGATGGAGAAGCGGTAGGCGTTCACGCCGAGGCCGGACATGAGGGCGATGTCCTCGCGCCAGCGGTGGTAGTGGTCGCAGGCCACGTCGCCGGTGTGGCCGTCCCTGGTGCGGCCGGGCTCGTGGGCGAAGGTGTCCCAGATGGACGCGCCCCGGCCGTCCTCGGCCACCGCGCCCTCGATCTGGTAGGCGGCGGTCGCCGTACCCCATAAGAACATCTCGGCTCCTTTATGCGAGTATGGCTCATGTTAACGGACGGCAAAGAGGCCGGTCTGTACCTGCTGGTAATAAGCCAGGATGGGGAGCATGACGAGTACCTTGCGCCGCCGTCCCGCCCAGCGCCGGAGCGTGGAGCGGGTGGAGCGGATGCTCGACGAGTGCGCGCTCCTGCTCGACGAGGTGGGCTACGAGGCGTTGACCACGAAGGAGGTCGCGCGCCGCGCCGAGGTCCCCATCGGCACCTTCTACCAGTTCTTCCACGACAAGCAGGGCCTGGTGCGCGCCCTCGCGCTGCGCAACCTGGAGGCGTTCCTCCAGCGGGTCACCCAGTGCATCGCCGAGGCCGACCTCGGCCACTGGACCGACCTGGTCGACCTGGCCATCGACGAGTTCGTCGACATGAAGCGCACCACCCCCGGGTTCGCGGTGGTCGACTTCGGCGAGGTCCTGCCCACCCCGGGCGGGCCGCCGCTGGAGGGCACCAAACGCACGCTCGACAGCGCCCTCGACAACAACGTCATCGTGGCCGACCGGTTGCGCGCCCTCACCCTCGCCCTGCTCGACGCGCCCGCCGGCCCCGGGCTCGACCGGGCGCTCGTGGTGGCCGTCGAGGCCACCGACGCCGTGCTCAAGCTCGCCTTCCGGGCCGATCCCGGCGGCGACCCCGACCTGATCGCCGAGTGCAAGCAGCTCGTCCGCCGCTACCTCGCCGACCACCTGCCCTGATCCCCCTAGGCGACGGCGTTCAGGCGGGCGCGCAGCTCGGCGTCCAGCTTGACGTCCGCCGCGCCGACGACCTCGTCGAGCTGGGCCGTCGTGGACACGCCGACCACGGGCACGTGACCGTCGGCCATCAGCCAGGCCAGCACCACCTGGTTGGGCGTCGCGCCCAGCTCACCGGCGACCTCGCGCAGCGCGGCCAGGCGGCGGGCGGTGCCCGGGTGGTCGTAGACCTCCGGCATCGGCCGGTCGGCCCGCGTGTAGGCCCCCGCCATCAGCGTGTTGTAGGCCCACAGCGTCACGTCCGGCTCGGCGGCGACGTAGTCGAGGGCGTCGTCCGAGGCCAGCGTGTGGCCGCCCTCCGGGAGCCGGGTGAAGGGCCGCGGGCGCAGGTAGGTGTGGCGCAGCTGGAGGTGGCCGTACGGCAGCCAGCCGCGCGCGCCCGACAGGTTCCTGGCCCGCTCCAGCCGCCAGGCGGCGATGTTGCTGGCCCCCAGCGCGCGGACCTTGCCCTGCTCGGCCAGCGTGTTCAGGGCGCCGAGCGTCTCGTGCAGCGGCACCGAACGGTCCTCGATGTGCGACCAGTACAGGTCGACGTAGTCGGTCCGGAGCCTGCGCAGGCTGCCCTCGGCGGCTCGCGCGACGGCCGCCGCCGACAGGCCCTCGGCCGAGTCGAGGGTGCGGTCGCCGGGCACGGTCGGCCGGGCCCCGCCCTTGGTGCCGATGAAGATCCGGTCCCGGTTGCCGCGCGCGGCCAGCCAGGCGCCGATGGCCTCCTCGCTCTCGTCGCCGGTGCGGCCCTCGTTCCAGAAGGGGTAATTGTTGGCGGTGTCCAGCATGGTGCCGCCGGCGTCCTGGAAGCGGTCGAGGATGGCGAAGGTCTCCCGCAGGCCGACGGTGGTGCCGAACGGGATGGTGCCGAGTGCGATGTTCATGGGGCAGACCCTCGGACCTGGAGCGCACTCCATGTCAAGCCGTTGACCTGGAGTGCGCTCCAGGTGAAAGACTGGGACGCGTGAGCGTGTACACCCCCGCCGAGGTCGTCGAGGAGACCGGCTTCAGCATCGACACCCTCCGCTACTACGAGAAGATCGGCCTGCTGGAGCGCGTGGAGCGCAACGCGGCCGGTCAGCGCAGGTTCAGCGAGGAGGACGTCGGCTGGCTCGGCATGATCCGCTGCCTGCGCGACACCGGCATGCCCATCGCCATGCTGCTACGCTTCGCCGAGCTCGTCCGCGGCGGCGACGAGACGATCCCCGACCGCATCAGGCTCCTGGAGGAGCACGACCGGCAGGTCCAGGCCCAGATCGCCAACCTGGCCGAGCGCCAGGACTACATCCACCGCAAGATTTCCTACTACCGCAGCGTCCTGTAGCCCTGCCTTGGTGGTTCGGTTGTTAGACCAAGGACCATGGCGGGAACCAGGGCGAAGCGGATCGACGTCCCGCTGGGCCGCATGGCCGTGCTCTGCGCGGCCCTGCTGTTCGTCCTGCTGGCCCACCTCACGGTCGTCCAGGCGTTCGGGACGCGGGGGCTGAACGCCGACCGCCGCAACGAGCGCTCGCTCATCGCCCGGTTCGCCCGTCCGCGCGGCGACATCCTGACCTACGACGGCGCGACCGTGGCCAGGAGCCGCCCGACGCCCGGCGGCGGCCCGTACCGGTTCCAGCGGGTCTACACCGACGGCGAGCTCTACGCCCCCGTGACCGGCTACCTGTCCCTCTACCGTTCCACCGGCGTGGAGGAGGCCGAGGACGGCGTCCTGTCCGGCGACGACGCCAAGGTCAAGGTGCGCTCGATGGTCAGCGACGGCGACGTGGCCGGCGCCGACGTGCGGCTGACCATCGGCCAGCGCACCCAGTGGGCCGCCTACCACGCCCTGGAGGCCACCGGCGTGCCCGGCGCGGCCGTGGCCATCGACCCGGCCACCGGCGCGATCCTCGCCCTGGCCAGCTACCCGTCCTACGACCCCAACACGCTGGCCACCTTCGACCCCGTCCGGCTCGACGGCGCCCTCGCCCGGCTGCGCGACGCCCCCGGCCGGCCCCTGCTGAACCGGGCGCTGGACCAGGTCTATCCGCCCGGGGCCACGTTCAAGGTGGTGACCACGGCCGCGGCGCTGGCCTCGGGCGAGTACACGCCCACGGCCCCCGTGGACGCCGCCGTCCGCCCGCGGCTGCCCGCCTCGCTCGCCGGTTCGTGCGGCCGGCCCCGGCCCACGCTGCTGCGCGCCTTCCAGACCTCGTGCGACACCGCGTTCGCGGGCATCGGGGTGCAGCTCGGCCAGGACAGCCTCCGCGACCAGGCCGAGGCGTTCGGGTTCGGCGACGGCGACCTGCGCGTGCCGATGGCCCCGGCGCCCAGCACGTACCCGCAGGGCATGGACCGGGCGCGGACCGCCCTGTCGGCCGTCGGCCGGGACCAGGACCGGGCGACGCCGCTGATGGTGGCGATGTTGTCGGCGGCCGTGGCCAACAACGGCGTGCTGATGCGGCCGTACCTGGTGGAGGAGGTGAGCCTGCCGGACGGCTCGCTGCTCGGCCAGGCGGGGCCGCAGCCGTACCGCACCACCATGACGACCGTCCAGGCCCGCTACCTGGCCGCGATGATGACCGCGGGGACGCACCCGGGCGGGCCGGGCGCGGCCGTGGCCGTCCCCGGCGTCGAGGTGGCCGCCAAGATCGCCACGACGGGCGGCGAGCACGCGCTGGCCACGGCGTTCGCCCCGGCGACCGCGCCGGAGGTGGCGGTCGGCGTGGTGCTGGAGCACCCCGGTCCCCGGGCCGGCGCGGTGGCGCAGGTGGCCCGCGCGGTGCTGGAGGCCGCCCTGGCCTGACCGCGGGCCGCCGAGTTCGCCACCGATGGAGTCTGGGCGCGAACGGTAGTTGATGCCACACTCACAGTGATGCTGCGAACCGCCGATTTCCGCAACCTGCCCGCCGAGCCCAACCTGTTCGTGGGCCGGGAGTCCGATCTCGATGAGCTGGCCCACCTCGGCCGCGTCTCGCGGGTGGTGACGCTGTGCGGCGCGGGGGGCATCGGCAAGACGCGCCTGGCCCTGCGCCTGGCCACCCGGGTCGCCGCCGAGCACCCCGACGGCGTGTGGCTGGTCGAGCTGGCCGACGTCGAGAAGGGCGAGCTGCGGGAGCGGGTCCGCGCCGCGCTCGGCATCGCCGACGACCTGGCCGACACCATCGGCGGCCGCCGCGTGCTGCTCGTCCTGGACAACTGCGAGCCGGTGGTCGCGGAGTGCGCCGAGCTCTGCCGCGACCTGCTCGGCGCCTGCCCCCGGCTCACCGTGCTGGCCACCAGCCGCGAGCCGCTGCGGGTGCCGGGCGAGACGGTCTGGCGGGTGCCGCCGCTCTCGCTCGTCGGCGAGGAGAGCGAGGCCGTGCGCCTGTTCGTGACCAGGGCCACCGCCGCGCGTCCCGGCTTCGAGCTGACCGAGGAGACGCTGCCGCTGGCGATCGAGCTGTGCCAGGCGCTCGACGGGCTGCCGCTGGCGATCGAGCTGGCCGCCGCCATGGTGCGGGTGTTGTCGGTCAGGCAGCTCGTCGAGCGGCTCGACGACCGGTTCAGGGTGCTGGCGGGCGGCGCCCGTACCGCCCACGCCAGGCACCGTACGCTGCGTGCCGCCGTCGACTGGAGCTACCGGCTGCTCAGCCCCCAGGAACGCCTGCTGCTGCGCCGCGTGGCGGCCTTCCGCTCCTGCTGGACGCTCGACCTGGCCGAAGCGGTGTGCGCCGGCTCCGGCCTGCCGGAGGAGGACGTGCTGCCGCGCCTGTGCGACCTGGTGGACAAGTCGCTGGTCGTGCTCGACGGCGAGGTCGCCGGCCAGGCGCGCTACCGGCTGCTGGAGACCGTCCGCGAATACGCGCTGGAGCGGCTCGCCGAGTCCGGCGAGGAGGCGGCGCTGCGCCGCGCGCACCTGGCCGCGCTCGCCGGCCTGGCCGGGCGGTTCAAGGACGTCCTCGCGCCGGGCGCGCGCACGTCGTGGCCTGTGGTCGAGCGCTTCGTCAACCTGTTCGACGGGCTCAAGGCCGAGGTGGGGGCGGCCTGCGACTGGGCCGTGGCGAGCGGGTCGCCGCAGACCGCCCTGCAACTGCTCACCGACGTGCGCTACCTGCTCATGGCCAGCGGGCGGCGGCTGGACATCGCCGACCGGCTCGACCGGCTGCTCGCGCTCGACGCCCCCGACGTGCCCGAGGGCTTACGCGGGCAGGCGATGATCCTGCGCGGTGAGCTGGCGCTCGCGGCCGGCGAGACGGGGCTCGCGGCGCGATGCGTACAGATCGGGCTGGCGCTGTGCGTCGACGCCCGGGACGCCTACGGCGAGGCCGTGGGCCTGATCATGCTGGCCCAGGCGACCGGCGACCAGGAGTCCCTGGCCCCGGCCCTGGAGGCGGCGCGGCGGCGCGGCGACCCGATCCTGGAGTCGCTCGCCCAGGGCACCCGGGCCGACTTCGGCCTGCGGGCCGGCCGCCTGCACGAGGCGCGGCGCGCGTTCGAGGAGGTCCTGTCGCTGAGCGAACGGCTGGACAACCACCTCGGCCAGTCCTACGGCCACGTCGGCCTGGCCCAGATCGCCCGGCGCACCGGCGACCGGCCGGCCGCCCGGCGGCACTACGAGGCCGGCCTGCGCCTGCTGCGGCACATCGACGCCCGGCAGCAGATCGTGAGCTGCCTGGCCGGGCTCGGCCGCGTCGCGCTGGACGAGGGAGACCTGGCCGAGGCCCGCGCGCGGCTCACCGAGGCGCTGGTGCTCAGCCGCGACGCGGGCCTGCGCGACAGCATCGCCCGGCGGCTGGCGGCCTGGGCGCGCCTGGTGGCCGCCGAGGGCGACGACCGGCGCGCGGTCCTGCTGGCGGCCGCCTCCCTGGGGCTGCGCGAGCGCCGCCCCGACGCCCGCACCGAGGAGCTGCTGGCGCCCGCCCGCGAACGGCTCGGCGAGGCCGCGGTGGCGCTGCTGTGGGCCGAGGGCCTGGCGATGACGGCCGACCAGGCGGTCTCGTGCGCGCTCGGCGGCCCGTTGCCCGAGCTGCCGGCCGCGCCGGTCGCCCCGGCGGCCCAGGACAGCAGGCTGACGGCCAGGGAACGCGAGATCGCCGAGCTGGTGGCACGCGGGCTGAGCAACCGGGCCATCGCCGACGAACTGGTGATCAGCCCGGCCACCGCCGCGCGGCACGTCGCCAACATCCTCGGCAAGCTGGGCTTCTCCACACGTACACAGATTGCCGCATGGGTGATCGGCGGACGCTGATCCCGGCGGGTTCTCTACACATCGCCGCCGCCCGGCGCTTACATCGTCGAATGGCCATGTCAGCGCATGTGCCGGCCCGGTCGGAACGCCTACCGTTCTGCGTGTGATCGACCGCGCCCCGCGCTCCCCGTCCTCGCGCCGGGGGCCGCGACGGCCGATCGACCGAGGGACGTCACGCGTCCCGACGGAGCCGGGCCTTCTCGGAGGGGTGGGGGCCCGGTTCCAGGGCGCGTGACAGCGGGCTCGAGTCGCGCAGGGCTCGGGCCCGCCCACCTCGGCCCTGGGCTGGGGAAATGCACACCGCTCTACATACATCGGTGGATGCGGCCGGCGCGCGGGCGACCGTACGTTGACGGGCATGACGCCGTCCGCCTCGTCCTCCGGCACCGTGATCCACGAGGTGTTCCGCCGGGCCTACGAGCGGGGCGAGCGGCCGGCGCTCATCGATCTGCGCGGCGGCCACGTCTACGGCTACCGCAGCCTGGTGACCGAGGTGACCAGGGCGGCGTCCGGGCTGGTGCGCAGGGGAGCGCGCCGCGACCAGGTGGTGGGGGTGCACGTCTCCACGACCGGCACCCAGACCGTGGCCCTGCACACCGTGCTGGCGGCCGGCGGGGTGGCCGCGCCGATCGGCCCGGGGCTCGGCGCCGAGGAGGTGGCGGCGCTGCTGCGCGAGTGCGACGCCCGCATGCTGATCACCACCCCCGACCTGGCGGAGACGGCGATCGCGGCGGCCGACGGCTCCCGGGTGCGTCAGGTGGTCTCGCTCGGCCCGGCGCTCGACACGATCGACTTCCGCGGCCTGCTCGTGCTGGAGCCCACCGCGCTGCCCGCCCTCGACGCCGAGCGCCAGGACGCGCTGGCGCTCCCCGGCGGCGCCCGGCTCACCCACGCCGACCTGCTGGCCAGGATGGCCGAGCTCGACGGGCCCGTCGGCCTGACGGAGTCCGACGTCGTGCTGTGCACGTGGCCGCCCGGCGCCGGCGCCGACCTGCCCGCCCTGGTCGGCCTGGCGGTGTCCAAGGGCGCGCTCGTCGTGGCCGCGGCCCGCGGCGACCTGCCCGGATCCGGCTACGACGCGGGCGTCACCGTGCTCACCGGGCCCGCCGGCACGCTGCGGCGCGTGGGCTGAGTATGCGGACCTGTTACCTGCTCCGCCCTTGACGTCGGCGCGCGCGAAGTGGGTTGATAGCCGTTGTTGACAACGTTGTCAAAGGTCACCAACTTCGGGGGATCGCGAAGGGAATGGTGTGCGATGCGACGGTGGTTAGCGGCCGTCTCGATCACGATGGCGGGCGTCCTGGGCCTGGCGGGCTGCGGCGGAGGCAGCGGCGGCGGCCAGACTTCCGAGCCGGGCTCGTCGAGCGGCGGCAAGCAGCAGGTGGAGGTCTTCTCCTGGTGGACGGGACCCGGTGAGGCCGACGGCCTCGCGGCGATGAAGAAGATATTCGAGGACAAGAACCCCAACTACACGTTCTTCGACGCCGCCGTGGCGGGCGGCTCGGGTGACAAGGCCAAGGCGCTGTTGCAGTCGAAGTTGCAGGCCGGGACGCCGCCCGACACCTTCCAGGGCCACGCCGGCGCCGAGTTGCAGGGCTACATCAAGGCGGGCAACCTGGAGGACCTGACGTTCCTGTACGACGAGCTGAAGCTGAAGGACGTCTTCCCCGCCCAGCTCGTCGAGCAGATCAGCGTCGAGGGCAAGATCTACTCGGTGCCGGTCAACATCCACCGGTCCAACGTCCTGTGGTTCAACCCCAAGGTGCTCAAGGACGCCGGCATCGCGGCCGCGCCCAAGACGATCGAGGAGTTCATCGCCGACCTGGAGAAGGTCAAGGCCAAGGGCAAGATCCCGATCTCCGTCGGCTCGGAGTGGACCGCCACCCACCTGCTGGAGAACGTGCTGCTCGGCTCGCTCGGCACCGACGCCTACAACGCGCTGTTCAAGCCGGGCGCCGACTGGAGCGGCCCGCAGATGACGAAGGCGCTGGAGAACTACGCCAAGATCATGTCGTACGCGGGCGATCCGCAGGACGACTGGCAGCCCGCCGCCAAGCAGGTGGCCGACGGCGAGGCGGCGTTCAACATCATGGGCGACTGGGCCTACGGCTACTTCCACAACCCGCCGGAGGGCGGCCTCGGCAAGACGTCCAAGTCGGACTTCGACTGGGCGCCCGCGCCCGGCACCGCGGGCACCTACCTGTGGCTGTCGGACAGCTTCACGCTGCCCAAGGGCGCCAAGAACCGGGACGGGGCCGTCGCCTGGCTGAAGGTCGCGGCGAGCAAGGAGGGCCAGGACGCCTTCAACCCCAAGAAGGGCTCCATCCCCGCCCGCAAGGACGCCGACCAGTCGCTCTACACCGACTACCTGGCCGACGCGCTGAAGGACTGGTCGGGGAACAAGCTGGCCGGTTCCATCCAGCACGGCGTCTCGGTGAGCCAGCCGTGGCTGGCCTCGATCAACGAGGCGGTCGGGCTGTTCATCGGCAGCAAGGACGTCAAGGGCCTGCAGCAGGGCCTGGCCGACGCGGCCAAGGCCAACGCTCAGTGACGCAGGCGGGTACGGCGGGGCGCTCCCGCCGTACCCGCGCGAAGGGAAACGGTTGTGAGGCGGGCACGCACCTGGCTGCCCGGACTCCTCCTCGTCGCGCCGTCGATCGTGGCGATCGGCGTGTTCGTGTACGGCATGCTGGGCTGGAACTTCCGCCTGGCCATGACGGACCAGCACGATGAGGTGTCCGAGGGCACGTTCGTGGGGCTGAAGAACTTCGTCGACATCTGGGACCAGGCGCGCTGGCGCCTGTCGGTCGACCACGCGATCGTGTTCACGATCGTGTTCGTGGCGGGGGCGCTGGTGCTGGGCTGGTTCCTGGCGTTCCTCATGGAGAAGGGGATCTGGGGGGAGGGCACGTTCCGGGCGATCTACCTGTTCCCGATGGCCGTGTCGTTCGTCGCGACCGGCATCGTGTGGCGGTGGCTGATGAACTCCGGGACGGGCGAGCGGGCGGTCGGCCTGAACCGGCTGTTCGACGCGATCGGGCTGCCGCAGTGGCAGTGGTTCAGGGATCCGGACTGGGGGATGGCCGCGATGGCGCTCCCAGCGATCTGGCAGATGTCCGGATATGTCATGGCGTTGTTCCTGGCGGGCTTCCGCGGCGTCCCCGAGGAGCTGCGCGAGGCCGCGCGGGTGGACGGCGCCGGCGAGTGGGGCGTCTACCGGCACGTGGTGCTGCCCATGCTCAGGCCGGTCACGCTGTCGGCGCTGATCATCCTGGGACACATCTCGCTCAAGGTCTTCGACCTCATCGTGGCGGTGTCCGGCAAGCAGATCATCACCGACGTGCCCGCGGTGTTCATGTGGGTGGCGGTCTACGACTCGCACGACCCGGCGAAGGGGGCCACGATCGCCTCGTACATCGTGCTCAGCGTGGCGGTCTTCGTGATCCCGTACCTGATCTGGTCGGTGCGCAGGGAGCGCAGGCCATGACGGCCGTCGCGGCCCGGCGCAGGACCGGGTTCGGGATCGTGCGGTTCTGCCTGCTGCTCGCCCTGGTGGTCGTCGTCCTCGTCCCGATCTACGTGCTGCTGGCCACCAGCTTCAAGCCGCTCACCGAGGCCGACCCCGGCCAGGCGTGGAACCTGCCCAGGACGTGGACCACCGAGGCGTGGCGGGTGGCCTGGGAGAAGCTGGCCCCCGGCCTGTGGAACAGCGTGCTGCTGGCCGTCCCGGGCTCGCTGCTGTCGTGCGCGTTCGGGTCGATGAACGGCTACGTGCTGTCCAAATGGCGCTTCCCCGGCGCGGACGTGCTGTTCACGCTGTTCCTGTTCGGCATGTTCATCCCCTACCAGGGCGTGATGATCCCGCTGGTCAAGCTCATGGTCTGGCTGAACGAGCAGACCGGGCTGCAGGGCGTCTTCTACGGTGGCATCCCGGGCCTGGTGCTCGCGCACGTCGTGTACGGCATCCCCATCTGCACGCTGATCTTCCGCAACTACTACGTCACCATCCCCGACGAGCTGATCGAGGCCTCGCGGGTGGACGGCGCGGGGATGCTGCGGGCGTACTGGTCGGTCGTGCTGCCGGTGTCGTGGCCCGCGATCGCGGTGGTGATCATCTGGCAGTTCACCTCCCTTTGGAACGACTTCCTGTTCGCCGTCTTCATCACCGGGCCGCAGAGCTGGCCGACCACCGTCATGCTCAACAACATCGCCGGGGCCCAGGCCACCCCCTACAGCCAGCAGATGGCCGCGGCCGTCCTGGCCTCGATCCCGACGATGCTGATCTACGTGCTGCTCGGCCGGTTCTTCATGCGCGGCCTGATGGCGGGCGCGCTGAAGGGCTGACGCCGCACGGCCCGCTACGCCGGTGACCGGGCGGCCAGCGCGTCGCCCAGCGGCGTACGGGCATAGAGGACGGAACGGCCGGTGCGGGTGCCCACGACCAGGCCCGTCCTGCGCAGGACGGCCAGGTGCCCGCCGGTCGCGCCCAGGCTCTGGCCGAGCAGGGCGGCCAGGTGGGTGGTCGTCGCGGGCACGGCCAGCTCGGTGAGCAGGCGCGCCCGGGTGCGGCCGATCAGCAGCGCCAGGTCGCCGTCCGGCACGCCGACCCCGGCGCCGGTGCCGCGGGCCGGGTAGACCAGCGCGTTGGGCCAGGCCGCCTCCAGGTACACGCCGACCGAGCCGGCGAAGGCGGTCGGCACGAACAGCAGGCCGCCGCCGCCCAGCACGTGCAGGCCGTGGCGGGTGTGCAGGCGCACCTCGATGTGCCCGTCCGGACGCCAGCGCACCTGGTCGCTGAGGTCGTCGAGCGCGGCGGCCCAGCCGTAGGCGGCCAGGCGTCCGGCCCGCTGGATCACGTCGCGTTCGAGGATCGTGTGGAGTCGCGACCAGCCGACCGAGATGATCTCCCGCCACAGCGCCTCGTACGCGTCGGCCAGCACCTCCACCACCCGCGGCGAGAACAACAGGTCCCGGACCGGCCCCGGCACCGGCGGCAGCCCCGCCAGCACCCCGGCGATCTCCTTGTGCGCCTGGCGGACCGGGGTCCTGCGCATCGAGGCCAGCTCGGTCTCGAACGGCACGCTCATCCCGGCCGGCGGCGGGGCGATGAAGTCGACGTTCGCGTCGCCCTTGTTGCCGCTGATCGCCGCCAGCGCGCGCAGCGCCGGATGCCGTCGCACCAGGTCGAGGTACGGGCCGCGCCAGCGCTCCACCCACCGCCGGTGCACGCCGGGCTCGTTCCTGCCGTCGAGCGTCCAGTGGGCGTGCATGGTCTCGATCAGCGGCGAGATCGCGAACCTGCTGGCCACCAGGTCCTGCGGGGTCACCTGGATCTTCAGTGCCACCTTTCGGTTATATCCGAAACCATGGCCGGGCCGGGCGCCGGTTCAGCAGCATCGGGGATGTGAGAGCGGCGACGTACGGCGACGTGTTCGCGGTCAAGGAGTTCCGGGTGCTGTTCGGCAGCTTCGCGCTGCTGGTCACCGGGGACTCGATCAAGATGCTGGCCCTGTCCGTGCTGGTGTACGCGCGGACGGGCTCGCCGGGGTTGTCGGCGGCGGCGTACATGGCGGGGTGGCTGCCGTACATCGTGGGCGGGATGTTCCTGCTGTCGCTGGCCGACCGGCTGCGGCCCCGGGCGCTGATGGTGACCGGCGAACTGGTCAGGGCGGCGGTGTGCCTGCTGCTCGCCTACGCCGGGCTGCCGGTGTGGGGCATGCTGGCGCTGGTGCTGGTCAGCGGGCTGTTCTCGCCGGTGTTCGGCGCGGCCAGGTCGGCGGCGCTGCCGGACGTCCTGCCGGGGGACGCGTTCGTGCTCGGCCGGTCGGTGCTCGGGGTCGCCTCGGCGGCCTCCCAGGTCGGCGGGCTCGCGGCCGGAGGCGCGTTCCTGGCCTTCGCCGGGGCGCCCGGCGCGCTGGCCGCCACCGCCGCGCTGTCGGCGGCCGGCGCGGTGGTCCTGCGCTTCGGCCTGCCCGACCGGCCCGCCCGCGCCGCCGCCGGGAACGGCGGGACGGGGGCCGTGCGGCAGACGTTGCGGGTGAACCGGTCGCTGCTGGCCGATCGGCGGGTGCGCGGGCTGCTGCTGGCCGGATGGCTGCCGACGATGTGCCTGGCCGGGGCGGAGGCGATGATCGTGCCGTACCTGGGCGGTGAGGGGCGGGCGGGCGTGGTGCTCGCCGCGGCGGCGGCCGGGATGGCGGTGGGGGAGTTCACCGTGGGCAGGTTCGCCGCGCCGCCGCTGCGGGAGCGGTTGTCGGCGCCGCTCGCCGTGCTGCTCGGGGTGCCGTGGCTGGGGTTCGCGCTCGGACCGGGCGTGGGATGGGCCGCGGTGCTGGCCGCGTGCGCGGCCGCGGGGCTCTCCTACCAGCTCGGGTTGCAGCGGCGGTTCGTGGACGCGGTGCCCGAGGAGGGGCGCGGGCAGGCGTTCGGGCTGCAGTCGGCGGGGCTGATGACGGGGCAGGCGGCCGGGGCGGCCGTGGTCGGCGCGCTGGGCGAGGCGATCGGGCCGGGGGGCGCGATCGTCGCGGCGGGCGCGGCCGGTGTTCTGGTCGCCCTGGCCCTGATCGGGCCCCTGCGCCCTTCCACGCCCTCCGGCGCCGCCAGTTCCTCCGCCTATTCCGCTTCTTCCGGTTCCTCCGGCACGGTCGGTTCCTCCAGCGCGGTCGGTTCCTCCGGCACGGTCGGTTCCTCCGGCGCGGTCGGGGCGCCCGGGGCGGTCACGTCGGGGGAAGCTCGCCGGAGCCCCGCGGGATGAGACGCACCGGCAGCTCGACGTGCTCCGGCGGGCCGCCGTCACCGCGCAGGCGGCGGAACAGCAGCTCGGCGGCCACCCGGCCCATCCACGCCGGATCCTGGGCCACCACGCTCACCCCCGGGCGCAGCAGGTCGGCCAGCTCGAAGTCGTCGAACCCCACCAGCGCGAGCCGCCGTCCCTCCAGGGCCCGCAGCGCGGTCACCGTGAGCCGCCCGTTCCCGGTGAACACCGCGGTCGGCGGCGCGTCCAGGGCGAGCATGCGCCGCAGGTCGGCCCGTACGTCGTCGAGCGACGGCGGGCGCATCGCCACCAGCCGCGGGTCGAACAGCCCGCCGAGCGCCCGCCGGTAGCCCGCCAGCCGCCGCGCCGCGGTGTAGATCGCCGGATCGTCGCCCAGGAAGGCGATCCTGTGGTGCCCGTGCGTGAGCAGGTGCCGGACGGCCTGCTCGGCCCCGCCCGCGTTGTCGGCGAGCACGGTGTCCACCTCGATCCCCGGCTCGGGCGGCCGGTCGGCGAACACCACGGGCGTGCCGGCCTCCAGCTCGCCCCGCAGGTAGGCGTGGTCGTCGCCGGCCGGGACGACGATCAGCCCGTCCACCCGGCGCGCGCAGAACGTCTCGACCAGCTCGCGCTCCCGGCCTGGCTGCTCGCCCGAGGACCCGCTGAGCAGCAGGCAGCCGTGGTCGATGACGACGTCCTCGACGGCTCGGCTGAGACCGGCGTAGAAGGGGTCGGCGACGTCCTCGATGACCAGCCCGATGGTGGCGGTCATGCCCGTGCGCAGAACCCGGGCGCTCTCGTTGCGGCTGTAGCCCAGCCGGTCGATGGCCGCCCGCACCCGCTCGGCGGTGGCCGGATGGACGCCGGGCTCGCCGTTGACCACGCGCGAGACGGTCTTGAGCGCCACGCCCGCCGCCGCCGCGACGTCCTTCATCGTCGGTCTCACGCATGGATCATGTCCTACCGGACCCGGGCGGACAACGTTGTCAGACGTCTGTGCCAGAGTAGGTGCCCTATGCCGTTGCGACACGCCTTGCTGGTGGCCGGGTTCGTGCTGGCCGCGCTCAACCTGAGGCCCGCCATCGCGGGCCTGTCACCGCTCCTCGACGAGATCATGAAGGACCTGGGGCTGTCGCCGTCCGGCGGCGGCGCGATCACCACCGTCATGGTGGTCTGCCTTGGCGTGTTCGGCCCGGTGGCCCCGCTGCTCGCCCGGCGCATCGGCCTGGACAGGACGCTGCTGGCCGGCCTGCTCGTGGTCGCGGCGGGCGAGTGCCTGCGCGGGCTCGACGGCGTGCCGATGCTCTACCTGGGCTCGGCGCTGGCCGCGACCGCCATCGCCGTCATGAACGTCTCCATGCCCGGCATCGTCAAGCAGCACTTCCCCGATCGCGTCAACCTGCTCACCGGCGTCTACGTCGCGGCCGTGGTGGCCGGCGCGGCCGGGGCCTCGGCCCTGGTGATCCCGCTGGAGCGGGCCACCGGCTTCGACTGGCGCGGCGTCTCGGCGCTGCTCGCCGTGCCCGCCGTGCTCGCGGCCCTGCTCTGGCTGCCGCAGGCGGTCCGCGGCGGCCCCGCCGAGCAGGGCGGCCCGCGACCGTTCGGCGCCGTCCTGCGCAGCCGCGTCACCTGGTACGTGACCGCCCTCATGGGCCTGCAGTCGCTCACCTTCTACGTCATGCTGGCCTGGCTGCCGACCATCTTCCTCGACGCCGGCCTGCCCGCCGACCAGGCCGGCTACCTGCTCAGCCTGACGAACCTGGTCCAGGTCGCGACCTCGCTCGCGGTGCCGGTGCTGGCCGGCCGCCGGGCCTCGCAGGTGCCGTACGTGGTGGGCGCCGGCGTGCTGACCGTGCTCGGCTACCTCGGCGTGCTGCTGGCCCCGGCCACCGTGCCGTGGTTGTGGATGATCGTGCTCGGCATCGGCCAGGGAGCCTCGTTCGCGCTGGCGCTGCTGATCATCGCCCTGCGCCCGGCCGATCCGGCCGGCGTGACGGCGCTGTCGGCCGTCGCCCAGTCGGTGGGGTACGTCGTGGCCGCGCTGGGCCCGCTGCTGTTCGGCTACCTGCGGGAGGTGTCGGGCGGCTGGACCGTTCCGCTGACGGTCGGTCTGGGGGTTCTGGGAGCCCAGCTGGTGGCTGGATGGTTCGCCGGACGCCCTGCTACCTTAGGTAAGGCTAACCTGTAGAAGGGATCCGCAGCGTGCTGACCGAGGCTCTCCAGCGTCTGGCCGACGGCCGGGGCGGTGTCATCGGGGTCGAGCCAGGGCTCGTCATCGACCCCGACGAGAGCTGGACGGCCGCCGCCGACCTGGCGCGGGAGCCGTACACGCTGCTGGAGGGCCTGGTCGCGCAGACGGCAGCACGCTGGAACGCGCCGCGGCACGTCGGCGCGGCGCTGTTCTGGAAGACCTTCGGCTACTGGCACAGCCTGCCCATGGCGCTCGGCTGGGCCCTCGACGGCCGCATCCCCGTCATGCGGCTGGCCGACACCTACTTCAAGGTCTCCGACGCCGGCGTGACGATCGCCGCCAGCCGCGTGAGCTGGGGCACCGGCGTCGAACCCATCCGCGAGTCGCTGGCCGAGGCACAGCAGCCGCTGGTCGAGGCCATCAGCGCGCTCGCCAAGGTCGGCGAGCGCACCTTGTGGGGCTCGACCGCCGAGGCGTTCGCCCACCCGCTGACCAGCATCGTCAAGGGCGACTACATGGCCCTGCTCGCCGAGCTCGGCAGCCCGGTCGACGGGCTGGTCGAGCCCGCCGACGACGGCTACTTCCGCAGGACGTGCTGCCTGTGGATCACCCTGCCCGACGTCGAGGCGTGCGGGAGCTGCTGCGTGCTCAGGCCACAGCGACCGGCTCGTCCATAGGACGCAGCTCGTCGGCGTAGCTCACCGACACCCGGCGCATGACGCCGCTGTCGTCGATGGAGTACTGGCCGAGCCGCCACAACGGCGGCGAGTACGCGTGGATCGAGACGCTCTCGCCCTCCGCGCCGCCGAGCCGGTGGATGTGGTCGGGCCCGAACGAGAACGACTGCCCGGCCGGCACCACGGTCTCCAGGTGCTCACCGCCGATGCGCGGGTTGCACTCCTGCAACGCCCCCTGCACGACGTGCACCGCGCCCGAGGAGATGTCGTGGTCGTGCCAGCCCGTGTCGTCCTCAGGACGCCAGCACAGCACCCAGACGTCCACATAGGCGTCCCGGTACAGGGAGGCGTAGTGCCGTCCGCCGTCGGCCGGGAAGTCGACCATGTCACGCCACTCCTGCGGGTTGGCGGCCAGCTCGTCGACCAGGTCGCGCAGCTCACGCCGGTCGAGCGTCCGCTCCGGCAGCCCGGCACACACGCCCCCGCCCTGGATCTGGATGTCACTCACGTACGAGTCTCCTTTCTGTATCTAATTGCCTCAC
>NZ_JBIATU010000014.1:40429-272444 GCF_042892035.1 Nonomuraea sp. NPDC001831
CACTCCGTGAGGCGGCTCGGTCGCCATACGCCGGCGCCTTCCCCCGCTCTGGTCGCTTCGCTCCCGCCGCTCCTCCAGGCGCCGGCACTCCCTCGCGGATCTAATTGCCTCACTCCGTGAGGCGGCTCGGTCGCCATACGCCGGCGCCTTCCCCCGCTCTGGTCGCTTCGCTCCCGCCGCTCCTCCAGGCGCCGGCACTCCCTCGCGCGTCCAATGGCCTGCTTGGTCGCGGGGTCATGGTTGGGGGAGGCCCAGGAGGCGGCGGGGGTTGGTGGACTGGATGGCGTGGCGGGCGGCGGTGCCGAGGCCGGGGTCGGGGGCGGTGGCGTACGGGGCGTCGGAGCCGTTGACGACGACGTCCACGCCCAGCTCGCGGACGATCGCGTCGATGGCACGCGGCCCGTACGACGACGTCTCCACGTAGAAACCGGGATCGACCAGGCCGCGCCCGGTGCCGCCGCGGGCGATGAGCCGTTCGGAGTGCAGCGGCGCCAGCCCGGCCAGCAGCGCGAAGCACACCCGCAGCCGAGGATGCCGGGGCCGGACCACGGCGTGGAAGTGGTGCCAGGCCGCGTGCATCTGCTGCACGTACGGCACCAGCGCCGGCCACCACGGCGGCGTCCCCGGCGGCGGCGGCACGGCGGCCGGCCCGGGGTGCACGAACAGCGGCAGGTCCCGCTCGGTGAGCACGTCGAGCAGCCGGTCGTCCGGTACGGCGGTGGCCGGGATCTGCAGCCCGGCCAGCCCCCGGTCGAGGTCCTTGGCCAGCCGCTCCGGATCGGGCTCGCTGTGACAGGTCGCCGCCCACACCCCGAACGGCTCGCCCAGCCCGAGCGCGCCCTCGTGGTAGGCGTCGATCAGCGGCCACGCCTCCTCCGGCGGCAGGAACTCCACGCCCAGCGGGCTCGACATCGACACCAGCGCCAGGTCGAGCCCGGTGGTGTCGCGGTGCTCGTGGTCGGCCGGGTTCACCTCGTACGGCGGCTCGCCGTCGAGCAGCAGCGTCCAGCCGTCGAGCCGGGGCGGGACGGTGCGAGCGCGCAGCGCGGCGACGAACGAACCCGTCCACAGGTGCTGGTGCACGTCGATGCTCACGATCACACCTCCCTCTATTTCCTACTGAGATTACAGGTAAACGAAGTGTACTGCGAAATCAAGCAGGTGAACCGTTTCAGTGATACGGTTCAGTGAACCGCTTCACTGTCCTGTTTGTCAACGGTTCGCACGTCGAGGACGGGCCGAGAAGAAACCGGCGAGCCCGTGCGGGAGTCCGGCTTCTGTCGGTGGCAGGCAATAGGCTGGCGGGATGCCGCGGAAGAGAGCGACGATTCGGGAAGTGGCCCGCGCGACCGGCCTGTCTCCGGCGGCCGTCTCCTATGCGCTGCGTGGCATGCAGGTCTCGGAGGAGACGATGGAGCGCGTGCGCGCCGCCGCCGCCGAGCTCGGCTACGAGGCCGACCCCATCGCCAGGGCCCTGGCCAGCGGCCGCACGGGCATGATCGGCCTGCTCTGCGGCTCGCTCGAAGACCTGTGGCAGCAGTCGCTGGCGGTCGGCATCAGCAGGGGCCTGCGGGAGAAAGACCGCTACGCCCTGATCCTCGACGCGGTCGGCGACCCCGACCGCGAGCGCGCGCTCGCCCAGCAGCTCCGCGACCAGCGCGTCGACGGCATGATCGTGCAGCCGGTCGACCCGGCCGCGCCGTTCTGGGCCGAGCTGTGCGAGTCGCTGCCGGTCGTCGCGATCGGCGACTCACTGGCGGGCACGGCGGGCGAGGTCGTCTTCGACAACCGCCGGGGCGTCACGCTGGCCCTGGAACACCTGGCCGGCCTCGGTCACCGCCGGGTGGCCGTGCTCACGCCCACCCAGGCCAGCACCCCCGACCGTCCGGCCGACGTGCACGTCCTGGCCGAGGCCGACCGGCTGGGGCTCGACATCCAGGTCGTCACGGCCCCCCACGACCTGGCGGCGGCCACCTCGGCGGCCCACGAGATCCTCTCCACGTCCAGGCCGGGCGCGGTCTTCTGCTTCGCCGACTCCATCGCCTACGGCGTCTACGCCGCGGCCAAGGAGCTGGGCCTGTCCATCCCCGGCGACGTGTCGGTCATGGGCTACGACGACCACCCCATGTCGGGGCTGCTCACCCCCGGCCTGACCACCGTCGACTGGGACATCGACGGCATCGTCAGGGCCGCGGTGCGGCTCATCGCGGCCGCGGCCGACGGCGGCACCCGCCGCCGCCGGGTGGTTCAGGAGCCGACGCTCAGGGAGCGCGGCTCGGTCGCGCAAGCGCCGCCCGCGCCTCGTCCAGCTCGTCGGTGAGCTGTCCGTCGGGCTGTGCCCCCTTACGGGCCCGCACGGCGGCGACGCGCTCGCAGGCCAGCACGATCTCCAGCGGTTCGAGGCAGCGCAACGCGTGGCGGGCGGCCTGGGTGGCGAAACCGGCGTGGTCCTCGGTGCCCAGCGAGATCACCGCGGTCCCGGTCGTCACGGGCGCCGCGAGGTGGCGCAGCTCGGCCAGGGCGTCCTGGGCCACGTACTCCAGGATCATCAGCCCGGAGGCGCCCGGCCGGTCGGCCAGGAACGGCAGCTGCCCGGTGTAGGCGGGGTTCATGAGGGTGGCCAGCCGGGCGGTGCTGAGCTGGGCGGTCTGGGCCAGCGCGGCGCGCAGCGTGTCGAGGGCCAGGGCCACCGGCGCCGAGTGGAAGTTGCCGTTGTGCCAGGCCAGGGTGCCGCTGATGAGCGGGTTCTCGGTGGCGGCGTTCAGGTCGGTCTCGACGGTGGCGGTGGCACGCTCCAACGCGTCCACGGCCGCGCCGTGCACCTGCGCGAAGGCGCGGTAGCCGTACGGGTCCTGGACGCGGGTGGCCAGCTCGTGGGTGAGCAGTCCGCGCAGGCGTCCGGCCACGCGCGCCTGGCCCGGATGCGGCCTGGCCTCCTGGACGGCGGCGGCCAGCGGCTCGGCGGAGGCGTCCACAGCGGTGAAGGACAGGGCGGCCACGTCGACGGCGGCCGCCAGCAGCGCGCCCAGCCGATGGCAGGCCAGCGCGGCGTCGGCCAGCGTGGCCGCGCCCGAGCTGATGAAGGGCAGCGCGTCGCCGGAGTCGAGCGCGAAGCGCGGCCCGGCCGTCTCCTCGCCCGCCCGCCGCCAGGGCGCCTCGCCCAGCAGGCACAGGGCCGTGGTGGCGAGCGCGGTCAGGTCGCCGGTGCCGATCGCGCCGTACGTGCGGACCGGCGGCGTGAACCCGCCCGCGACCGCCTCGGCCAGGATGGGCAGCACGGCCGGGTCGATGCCCGAGCCGCCCGCCATGAGCTGGTTGAGCCGCACGACGAGCATGGCCCGCGCGCGTTCCTCCGCCACCAGGGGGCCCGCTCCGCAGGCGTGGCTGCGCAGCAGGTCGAGGCCGGGGGAGTCGAGCCGGACGTCCCGGTTGGCGCCCACGCCCGTGCTGCGGCCGTAGACCGGGCCGGTCAGCCCCTGGGCGGTGGCCCACGAGGCCCGGGCCCGATCGAGGGGACCGATCGTGACCCGGGCCCGGCCGTGGGCGGCTTCGTGCACCTGGGCGCAGGTCAGGCCGGCGCCGTTGAGCTGCATGGGGAGGGGGATCAGTCGTTGTCGGGGATGAACAGGCCGAGCAGCCAGCTGACCACGCTGATGATGATCGCGCCCCAGAAGGCGGCCGGGTAGAAGTTGTCGACGTGGAAGGGGATGTCGAACTGGCCGGCGATCCAGCTCGTCAGCAGCAGCATGGCCGCGTTGATGACGAGGAGGAACAACCCGAGGGTCAGCACGATGACCGCGCAGCCCAGCGCCTTGACGATCGGCTTCACGATGGCGTTGACGACACCGAAGATCAGGGCCACGAGGAGCAGGACGCCCCAGTACTTGGCCGAGTTCTCCGGGGCGGTGATCTTGATGCCGTCGAGGAGCTGGATGGCGACCCAGAGGGCGGCGGCCGCGGCCACGGTTCTGATGATGAATCTCACGCTGGTTGATCCTCCCACTTCGCGATCGCCGGCGCGATACATCGACGGTGCGAAGTCGATCGATAGCGCACGGTGGCGGCGGTTACCTGTGACTCATGTCGGGAAAGGGAGCGGGATGGACGCTAATGGTCTTGATTCGTTGCCCGCGGCGGAGTTGCACGACCGAGCGGTGCGGTACGCCGTACGCCATGGGGATCTGGGCTTCCTGTGGAACCTGCTGAAGGTGATCCCGGCCGCCGAGGCCGCGAGCGGTCACGAGAGTGAGACCGCCAACGACCTCAGCCGGGTGTCCGCGCTGCTCAGCGACGCGCTCGCGGCGGGCGAGGGTGAGCTGGGCGAGGCGTTGCGCCCGATCTACCTGGAATATCTGCGCGATCATCCCGACGCCTGAGCCGCGCTCAGCCCGCCAGGCGCGCCCCCGCGGCGATGCCCGAGATGCCCGGCGTGCTGACCTCCTGGCCGTCCCGGAGCACGATCATGGTGTCGTACGCGCCGGCCTGGGCCAGGTCGGTCGCGAAACGCCTGGCCAGGGTGGGGCCCATGGCGTACATGGCGGTGGCGTAGGCGTCGGCCACGCCGAGGTCGGGGCCGATCACGGTGACCGAGCCGAGCGTCTGCTGGCGTTCCCCGGTGCGCGGGTCCACCACGGCCGCGCCGCCCGAGGTGGCGATGCCGAGGTCGTGGGCGAACAGCGCCTTCCTGACGACGTCGGTGTGCGGGTCGCGGATGCCGACGCGCCACGGCTTGCCCGGGGCGGCCGAGCCGCGCACCCTGATGTCGCCGCCCGCGTTGATGCGGTGGTCACCGGCGCCGGCGTTGCACAGCGCCCGTGACAGGCGTTCCAGGGCCCAGCCCTTGATGTAGCCGGACGGGTCGATCACGCCGTTGATCCGGTGCTCGAACCAGCCGCCGGTGGCCTCGCTCAGTTCCTCGCAGCGGTGCAGGACCTCGACGAGCTCGGGGATCTGCCTGATGGTCAGGCCGTGGTTGAGTCGCCAGATCTGGCTGTCCTCCTTGGCCGGGCTGAAGGTGTCGGCCACCCAGCGCAACCAGGAGAAGGCGTCGTCGAGCAGGGGGGTGAGCTCTCGGGCCGGCAGAGCCGTGCGGATGTCGACGCTGACGGGCATGCCCATGACCGTGTCGACACGGGCGCTTCCGGGGAAAATCGTCACCTGGCCTCCTTGTCCGCTGCCCACGCTCTCATGGCGGCCGTAACGTGGGCCTAAGCCTTTTGCCCTGATTTGAAATGAACCTGTGACCTCGGGATCGCGAGGCGTGACAACGCGCCGCCGACGTACCGGGTGAACGGGCGCGGGCCCTCGACGACCACCTCGCGTTCGGCGATGTCGGGGATCTCGCGGCTGAGCCCGGAGGCGCTGATGCGCTCCTTGGCCCTCGGGTCGTGCTCGGCGCCGGTGACGAGGATGAGACCGTACCTGGCCTCCAGGTCGCGCAGCTCGCTGGTGGCGCGCTCGGCCCGGTAGACGGCCACGGTGTCCGTCCTGGTGCTCGCGCCGGCCAGCCGGGTGCGCAGGGTGTCCGGGTCCAGGCCGGACGCGATCAGCACCCGGCCCCTGGCCTGCGGGACGACCGTGTGGACGACGGTGTGGCTGCGGACCGCCATGACGGCCGCCATCGCGTACAGCAGGAGCGAGCCGACGCGGCTGAGTTCCGTCACGTACGCGGTGGAGCTCAGCTCGTGGGCCACCAGCAGCGCGCCGGCCAGGTAGCCGCCGAGCCGCAGCCGCTGCCGGGCCTGCTCGGTGCGGAGCAGGTCGGCGGCCTTGACGGTGGCGAAGCCGAGCGCGACGAGCAACGCCGCGGCGGCGTAGGCGGTGGGCCGCCAGGGGTAGCCGAACCCCGGCTGGATCGCGCCGAACTCGGCGACCGCGACCCCGCACCAGAAGAGGATGGGACCGTGACTCGCATTCACCTCACTAGCCATGTCTACGACGATGCTGAAGGAACATGAGAGCTTTCTGAGTAAGGTCTGAAACATGGCTAACGTGCGTGTTGAGCGGACAGAAGACGGCGGTTTCCGGGCCACGAACGCCCGCGGCGCCGAGGTGAAGATCGGCGGCGGCGACGACGAGGGCGTGTTCACCCCGGTCGAGCTGCTGCTCGCGGCGGTGGGCGGCTGCAACATCGTGACCGTCGAGCCGCTCACGGCCAAGCGCGGGCACCGGCTGGTGCGCCTGGCCATGACGGTGGAGTCGGAGAAGGTCGAGCCGAACAAGCTCGGGCCGGTGACGGTCACCTACGACGTGGAGCTGCCCTCGGAGGAGGCCGACGAGGTCTTCAGGGCGGTGGCCGGGCGGGTGCACGACAAGTACTGCACAGTGAGCAGATCGTTGCAGGACGGTACAGAGGTTCGATTGGAGCTTCCCTAGTCGGATTAAACGCTTATTCGACCCCGTTATGACGCGACCGTTGCATTCGTCTCGGTAGCGTTGTAGCAGGTCGAGAGGCCACAACAGACCTTCACCGATGCGGACGCGGAGGGGGACCGCGGTCCGCGAGTGCGGGACCGCCGACGTTTTTGGGGGAAGACGTCGGCCTGGACCGCCACCGATCGGGGCCGGGCAGATTTGGGGGAACTGCCCGGCCCCGATCCATGCCCGCAGCCGGCCACGGCGCTGTCCCGCCTGTCGTCGGCCATGCGTATTGTCCTGTGGTGTGAAGAAAGTTCTCATCGACTGCGACCCCGGCATCGACGACGCGCTCGCCCTGGCCCTCGCCGCCGGCTCCCCCGACCTCGACGTCGTGGGCGTCACCACCGTGGGCGGCAACGTCGACCTGGAGCTGACCACCGCGAACGCGCTGGCGCTGCGGGAGTTCCTCGACCTCGGCGGCGTGCCGGTCACGGCCGGCAGCGCGGGAGCCCTGCTGCACCGCACGGTCCGCGCCGGCCACGTGCACGGCGACACCGGTCTCGGCGACGTCGTCCTGCCCGCCCCCGTGCGTCCCCTGTCCGAGGGGCACGCGGTGGACTTCATCGTGGACGCCCTGCGTGCCGCCCCGGGCGAGATCACGCTGGTCGCGGTGGGCCCGCTGACCAACATCGCCCTCGCCGTACGCCGCGAGCCCCGCGTCGTGGAGTGGGCCAGGGAGCTGGTGATCATGGGTGGCTCGTACACCCGGGGGAACCACAACCCGGCGGCCGAGTTCAACATGCTGGCCGACCCCGAGGCCGCCGCGATCGTCTTCGAGGCCGGCTGGCAGGTGCGCCAGCTCGGCCTGGACGTGACCCTGTCCGCCCTGGTCACCGCGGACGTGCTCGACCGCATGCGGCCGCTCGGCCGGCTGTCGGAGCTGCTGGTGCCCGCCGCTCAGTTCTACGGCGTGGTGACGGCCGAGGGCGGCCCGGCCATCCACGACGCCTGCGCCGTGGCGTACGTGCTGGACCCGTCGCTGTTCACCTGCGTGCCGGCCGTGGTCAACGTGGAGACCGCCGGGACGTACACCCGCGGGATGACCGTCACCGACTTCGACCTGCGCGGACGGCCGGCGAACGCGCTGGTGGCGACGTCCGTGGACGTGAAGGGCTTCTGGGACCTGGTGCTGGGGGCGTACGGGCGGCTGGGGGAGCGGCTCGGCTGATGTGCGGGCACCGTCCGGCGGCTGATACAGTTAACCCTGTTGCGCCGCTAGCTCAGTTGGTTAGAGCAGCTGACTCTTAATCAGCGGGTCCGGGGTTCGAGTCCCTGGCGGCGCACCACACCGAAACCGCCTGGTTCACCAGGCGGTTTCGCTGCTTTCCGGGCCCCTTCGCTGCTTTCCGGGCCCCTTCGCTCCCCGCGGCTTGCGACAATCGGTCGGTGGACGAGACGTTTCCGGGGTGGCTGGCGGGGCTGGGGCACGAGCGGCTGGCCGAACTGCTGGCGGCGCGGCCCGACGTGTTGCGGCCCGTGCCGCCGCGGCGGCTGGCCGAACTGGCCGAGCGGCTCGACGCGCCGGAGTCGGTGCACCTGGCGCTGTCCAGGACCCCGCTGCCCTGCCTGCTGCTGGTGGAGGCGATCCTGGTGGCGGCCCGCAGCGGCCGGCCGCTGGCCGGCCTGGTGGCCGCCGGCGCCGAGCTGCCGGGGCTGATCGACCGGCTCGAACGCGTCGCGCTCGTACGGCGGGGTGAGGGCGGGGCGCTGCACCCGGCCGCCGGGTTGCCCGCGGTGCTGCCGACGCCCCTGGGGCTGGGGCCCGACCTGTCCGAGGTGGTCGCGCACGTCACCGTGGCCGAGCTGATCGACGTGCACCGGCGGCTGGGCGGCACGGGCACACCGCGCAGAGCGGCGCTGATCGCGTCGATCACGGCAGCCCTCGGCGATCCCGGCAGGCTGGCCCGGCTGGTCGCCCGCGCCCCGGCGGGCACTCGCGAGCTGCTGGACGACTTCCTCGATCGCGGGCCCGCGCGGGTGCTCGACGAGTTCCCGCCGCGCGGCCGGCCCCAGCCGCGGCGGCCGGCGACGCCGGCGCGGTGGGCCCGCGACCACGGTCTCGTCTGGAGCGTCGACTGGGAGCGCACCTACGTCATGCCCATGGAGGTCGGGCTCGCGCTGCGCGGGGCCGGCCACCGGATCGACCTGCCGGTCGAGCAGCCGGCGGTCCGTATCCGGCCGGTCGCCGCCGACCTGGTCGCGCACGAGGCGTCCGTGGCCGCCCTCCGCCTCCTGGACCGGGCCGCGGCCCTGCTGCAGGACGCGGCGGCGCAGCCGTTGGCCGAGCTGCAGGGCGGCGGCGTCGGGGTGAAGGAGGTGCGCCGCCTGGCGAACCGGCTGGGCTGCGACGAGGACGAGGTCCGCCTGCTGCTGGACGTCACGCACGCCGCCGGGCTGCTGGCCGCCAACCCGCCCACGCAGGTGCGCAACCGGCGCGCGACCGAGACCCGGCGTGCCGGCATCTCGCCGACCAGGGGTTACGACGCGTGGTTGCGCCTGTCGCCGGCCGACCGCTACGCCGCGCTGGTCGAGGCGTGGTGGCGGCTGCCGATCAGCCCGACCCGCCGGTACGACGGCAAACCGCGCACCCCACTGGCCCCCGCCGGGACCGGGACACCGTCCAGCGTCATCAGGGAGGTGGTGTTCGAGCGGCTCCCGGGCGCCACGGAACCGGGAGAGACGGCGACGGGAGAGACGGCGACGGGAGAGACGGCGACGGGAGAGACGGCGACGGGGGAGGCGGCGGCCGTGCCGGACGCGGAGGAGGTGGCGGCGGCCGCGAGCTGGCACCTTCCGCTGCTGCAGCGGGCGAGCTGCCGCGAGGTCGTGCTCGCGGTGCTGGCCGAGTCGAGGCTGCTGGGCCTGGTCGGCGCGGACGCCCTCAGCCCGCCCGGCCTGGCCCTCCGGACGCCGTCCGGCCCGGGGGTGGGCGAGGCCGCCGCCGGGCTGCTGGCGCAGGCCCGGCGGCAGGCGTTGTTCGGGACCGACCTGACCGCCGTGGTCACCGGCCCGCCCGCCGCCGCCCTGACGGAGGTGCTCGACCGGGCCGCCGACCGCGAGCCCGGCGGTTCGTGGCGGTTCGGCGCGTCCTCGGTGCGCCGCGCCCTGGACGCCGGTCACACCGCCGCCGGCCTCCTGTCCGCCCTGGCCGAGGTGGCCGCCGGCCCGCTGCCGCAGCCCCTGACGTACCTGATCCACGACGTCGCCCGGCGGCACGGGGAGATCGAGGTGGTCCCGGTGGGCTGCTGCGTGGTGGGCGACGACGAGGCCCTGCTGGCCGAGCTGGCCGCGCATCGCGGGCTGGCCAAGCTGCGTCCGCGCCTGCTGGCCCCCACCGTCCTGGCCAGCGCGCTCGACCCGGCGCAGACCCTGGCCCTGCTCAGGGAGGCCGGGTACGCGCCGGTCGCCCGCGCGGACGACGGCTCGCTCACCGTGACCGGCCGCACGCCCCGGCGCGCCCCGGCCCGTCCGGCCGGCCGCGAGCAGGCGGTCCTCAGCCCGGAACGCGCCGCCGCCTGGCTGGTCGCCACCGCCGGCGAGCCGCCGCCGAGCCGGCACGGCCTGCGCGACGTCTTCGCCCGGTACGCCACCGCCCTGCCCCCCAAGGCCCGCGAACGGGTGGCGATGGAGCTGGAGTACCACGGCACGGCCCGGATCGTCCACGACGGCGAGGAGCTCACCGTCAGCGGCCCGGAGCTGCGCGGCGCCGACCTCGACGTGTGGTGCCACGAGCCCGCCGAGTTCCGGCTGCTGGACCTGGCGAAGATCACCAAAGTGCTGACCTGATCAGGCGTCCAGCTCGTCGCGGGCCGCCATCAGGGCGAAACCGAGCAGGTTCAGCCCTCGCCAGGTCGCCGCGGACGCGGCGCGCTCGTCGTCGGCGGCCAGGCCGATGCCCCAGACCCGGTCCAGCGGGCTGGCCTCGACCAGCACGTGCGCGCGGGTGCCGACCAGGAACTCCCGCAGGTCCGGGTGCGCCCCGAACTTGGCGAGCGAGGCGCGGACGACGATGTCGAGCCGGTGGGCGTCCCACACGGCCTCGTCGAAGCCGCGCACGGTGCGGCCGAGCTTCTTGGCCTCGCCCGGGGTCGCGGCCAGGAGGATGCGGGCGGCGCTGTCGTGGTCGCCGAACAGCCACGCCTTGTGGGCCATCATGTAGTGCTCGGCCGAGGCGAAGGTGTGGCCGTCCTCGGTGAAGGTGACCGGCCACCACTGCGACAGGCAGCCGCGGCCGGGGCCGCCGTCGCGGGACGGGCGGTGGCCCCAGAAGTAGAGGTAGCGCGGGCGGCGGCCGTTCCGCTCCGCCTCGACGGCCTCGTCAACGGTACGGGGAAGCTGGTCGGACACCGCTCAACCGTCCCACAGGGGACGGACGCCGGCCAAGCCGATTAGGAGGTCGCGCAGACAGGCGTGCTGGTGCTACCGCGGCAGCACGACAGACACAGGTCCTGGTGATCATGGAGTTGCGACGCTCTGTGACTACCGGGGAGACTTGTGCCTGTACTTCCCTCATGGCTGCTCGAACCACTCTGGGGCCAATTCGCCGCTCTGCTGCCCGAGCGGCCGACCTGCTCGGCCACCACGATCCGCAACCAGGCGGCGGTGAGGTCGCCGCTGGGACGGACGCCCGGATCGCCGACCATGATCGCACCCCCACCCGCACGGCCTCCTACAGCCCCGGGTAGAAGCCCGAGGAGCCCAGCTGCTCGAACCAGCTCGGTGGCTCAGGCGCGGTGAACGCGTCGGTCATCGCGTCCAGCCAGGCGGCGAAGGTGGGGAAGTCTGGGGTGGAGTTGGCCAGGTCCTCCCAGCCCCCGCCTTCAACGTAGCGTGCGTGCCCTTCCTGATCGTCATAGTGGTGGTAGTAGACCGGGTATTCGCCGTCTGCGTCCGGCTGGGTGACATCGAAGCACCAGACCGCCTCGTTGTCTGCGTCGGCGAGGGCGAAGCCGACCAGGTGGTTGGTGGACAGCCGCCGGCCGTCGCCGCGGTCCACCTGCTCGGGCATATGCACGAGATCGGAGTTCAGCTCAACGATGGCATCGTCACCGACGACGACGAACTCGATGTACCTGGTGGATGAGACGTCCCAGCGCTTACAGGCGAAGGTGTTGTGCTCGGCGAGGAAAGCCCGGTAGCTGGGCGGAGCCGTCCAGTCGACGGTTCCGAAATGGGGCTTCAGCCCTGTCTCGCGGTCGCGGACGGCTTCGGCGGAGGCGGGCTCCGACGCCTCGATGACGACCGTTCCGGATTCGGCGGCGCGGTGAAGGATTGCCAGGCTCTCGTGTATCGACATCGCGGTCCTTGTTCGGGTGATCGTACGGCTACGTGCGCGTGGCTCGACGTTGGAGAACTCCGGCAGCCCGGGCGGGTAAGTCTTGGCCCAGCCCGCAGGCAGCCTCCATCCGCACCAATCCGCGTGGCCTCTAAAGCCGGCGGATCATGGCCTGCTTGGCCGCCGCGAACTCCTCGTCGGTCAGCACCCCGGACCGGTGCAGCTCGCCCAGCTCGGCCAGGCGGCGCAGCACCGCGTCGTGGGCGTCGCCGACGGAGGCCGCCGGCTCCAGCTCTTCGGGCTGCTCGCGCGGCAGCCGGGCCAGCACCGCGGCCCCCACCAGCGCGGTCGCGCCGCCGAAGCGCTGGATGCCCCAGGAGACGCAGTGGGGGTCCTTCTGCGGGGACGCGCCCGGCCCGTCGCCCTTGAGCCGGAAGCGGAGGGTGCCGTAGCCGAGGCCGGACTGCGGTTTCCACTCCACGCCCGTCAGCTCGGCCAGCGGGAACTCCTGCGACCCCGCTTGTTCCTTCTCCGTGCTGGCGAAACCCGTCCATTCCAGGCGGACGCGCTCGCCGTCGAAGATGGCCGTGCCGTCGCCGGCCGTGGCCGAGACGGGGATGGCGGGGCCGGGGAGCAGGTAGTGCTCGCAGGGGCCGGCGGGCGTCTGGTTGATCTCCAGGGTGTCGCGGACCTCGTCGGCGAAGTACTGGGCCGCGCCGGCGCGCTCCTTGGGCACCGCCAGCCGGTACGGGTCGGCGGGCGCGGCCAGCGAGCCGGCGACGAGGTCGGACAGGGGATCGGCGCCGTAGCGCAGGCGCAGGCGAAGCTGCCCGCCCTTGCGGCCGGGCTCGAACGCGCACGTCGCGATGGCCTCCAGCGGCACGGCCACCTCGCCGAGCACCTTGCGGAGCTCGTGGACGTTCTTGTCCCCGCCGGGGACGACGCGCAGCATCTCTCCGTTGAACGTCCACGAGCCGTCGGGAACGGCGATCTCGGTCATATTCTCAGCCTAGGACGTCGAGAGGAGCCCGATGAAGATCTTCACGAGCTGGATGTCGTGGGGCCAGGCCGCCGGCCCCCTGGCCGAGGCGCTCCCGTCGCAGACCGTCACGGGGTTGCGCGAGGCGGTGCGCTTCGCCCGGACGCAGCACGGCGTGCAGCAGCGTCCCACCGGGCGGCCGTACGTGGAGCATCTGCTGGAGGCGCTGGAGGTGGCGGTGGCCGGGGCGCAGGTGCGCGACCCCGACGTGCTGACCGCGATCGTGCTGCACGACGTCCTGGAGGACACCGCGTGCACCGAGCGGGAGCTGGCCCGGCGGTTCGGCGCGGAGGTGACCGGGCTCGTCCGCTGGGTGACCAGGCCCGCCGGGCGCGCGAAGGCCGACCACCTGGCCGCGCTGGCCAAGGCCCCGGCGCAGGCGGTGCTGGTGAAGCTGGCCGACCGGGTCAGCAACGTGCAGGAGTTGCAGCGCCTCCACTGGCGGTTCCAGAAGCGCTACTACCACGAGACCGTCGCCCACATCGTGCCGCTGGCCGCGCCCCACCCCTGGTTCGCCGAGTGGTACGAGGAGTGGCGGCGGCCGTGGGCCAGGCGCGTGGCCCGCTACCCCGACTGATCCCCCAGCCGGGCCAGCCGGTTGCGCACGCCGTCGAAGTGCGCGTAGACGGCCGACACCGCGGCGGCCCGGTCGCCGGCCAGCACCGCGGCGTAGATGTCGCGGTGCCGCCTGGCCACGTCGCCGGGCGGCTCGTCGGGGGCGCCGAGGTGGTCGCGGAGCTGGTGGTAGACGTCCCAGAACGCGCCGAGGAGCTGGCTGACCAGCGGGTTGCCGAGCGGCCGGTAGAGCAGGTCGTGGAAGAGCCGGTCGGTCTCGGGGGAGACCTCGCCGACCTGCGACTCGTGGTCCATGCGGGCCATGACGTCGGCCACCGGGGCGAGGTCGGCCTCCGGGCCGAGGTCGATGAGCCGCTGGACGAGCCCGCTCTCCAGGATCTCGCGGATCTCGATGAGGTGCGCCAGGTGGTTGCGGCCGTTCTGCAGGGTGATGCGGCTGTGGAAGGCCAGCTCGTCCACCAGGCCGGACAGCGACATCCGGCCGACGAACATGCCGAAGCCGTGGCGGATGTCCACGATGCCGACCGCCTGCAGAGCCTTCAGCGCCTCCCGTACGGAGTTGCGGCTGACCTGGAGCTCCTCCATGAGCTCCGACTCCGTGGGCAGCGGGTCGCCAGCGACCAGCCCGCGCCTGACGATCAGGTCTTTGACGCCCTCCTGGGCCTCGACGGCCCGGCTGGGACGTGCCGGACGCGGGACTGCGGCCATGAAGCTTCCTTTCGTCGTAGGTAACATTCCGGAAATCCTCTGTTGACCTCAAGACGCTCTGGCGTTTAGCGTCCACGTTACGCACAAGATAGGACATGGGATGTCCTACGTTCTACCTGTTCCCCCCAGGAGGCATCCGTGAGCTCTGAGTTCAGCCGCCGTGACTTCCTGCGCTACAGCGGGGCCACGGGTGCGGCGGCGTTCATCGCGGCCACCCTCTCCGCCTGTTCCGGAGGCCCGGCCTCGACCGGCTCGGTCGGCGCCGGATCGAACAAAGACCTGATCACCGCCGTCATCGGCTACGGCAACGACCAGAGCTGGGACCCGACGCAGACCGCGTCGGCGTTCGCGATGGCCGGGATCAGCCACGTCTACGAAGGGCTGCTCGACACCGACCCGGTCACCCGGGAGCCGTACCCGGCCCTGGCGACGGCGCTGCCCGCCAACGCGAACGCCACGTCGTGGACGTTCGCGCTGCGCGAGGGCGCCAAGTGGCACGACGGGCAGCCGGTCACCGCCGACGACGTGGTCTTCACCTTCGAGCGCATCCTCGGCCCCGACAACGTGCTGACCGGCAACTTCTTCAAGCCCTGGCTCCAGGAGGTGAAGAAGGTGGACGACCTGACCGTGGAGCTGGTCCTGAAGTTCCCCTTCCCCGAGGCCGCGCCCCGGCTGACCATCGCCAAGATCATGCCGAAGCACGTGTTCAGCCAGGCGGGCGCGTGGGACAAGGCCAAGAGCGGCATGACGGTCGGCTCCGGGCCGTACAGGCAGACGGCGCACAACCCCAAATCCAACACCTCCTTCGAGGCGTTCGACGGCTACAACGGCCCCCGCCCGGCCACCGTCAAGAAGATGAACTGGCTGACCATCGTCGACGCCTCCGCCCGGGTCGCCAAGATCTCCGGCGGCTCGGCCGAGGCGCAGATCGCCGACAACATCCCGTACGCCAACGTCGACCAGCTCAAGCAGCAGGGCCTCACGGTCGAGGGCGGCAAGGGCATGAACCACATGTTCCTGATGTTCAACACCGCCGCCAAGCCCTTCGACGACGTACGCGTCCGCCAGGCGCTGCACTACGCCATCGACAAGCAGAAGATGATCGACGTGGCGCTCAAGGGCCACGGCACGGCCGCCAGCTCCTTCCTCAACGAGGGCCACCCCGACCACCGGCGCGCCTCGGTCGTCTACGACCACGACCCCGACAAGGCCAGGGCGCTGCTGAAGGAGGCGGGCGTGACGAACCTGACGGTCAACCTCATGGCCGTCAACGTGAGCTGGATCGTCGACTGCCTGCCCACCATCGCCGCCTCCTGGGAGGCGGTCGGGATCAAGACCACGCTGGAGCCGCAGGACACGGCCGCGCTGTTCACCAAGATGGACCAGTTCCAGGACTACCAGGTGGTCGCGGCGGCCTCGAACCCCAACCAGTTCGGCATGGACGCCGACCTGATCCTGCACTACAACTACGTGCCCGGCGGCCTGTGGATGAAGTACAGCCACTGGGACGGCAGCAAGGACGCCGAGAAGCTGTTCGCCATGATGGACGTGGCCGGCAAGGAGACGGACAAGGCCAAGAAGAGCGAGCAGATCCACAGATATCTGGACCTGGTCGCCGAGCAGGCCGTGCTCTATCCCGTCGTCCACAACGAGCTGATGACCGCCTGGGACCCGAAGAAGCTCTCCGGCATCCGCGCCCAGCCGTACCCCGGCATCAACCTGCTGCAGGCCAAGAGGACATGACGCTCGTACTCAGGATGCTGCTGCGGCGGCTCCTCATCCTGATCCCGCTGGTCCTGGGCGTGGTCGCGTTCGTGTTCGTCGTGATGCGCTTCTCGGGCGTCAAGCCCGAGTACGCCTACTTCCAGGGCGCGAACCCCACGGCGGAGCAGATCCACCGTTTCCAGGAGGAGAACGGCCTGCTGGACCCGCTGCCGCTGCGGTACGTGCGCTTCGTCGCCGACCTCGCCCAGGGCGACATGGGCACCAGCGTGCTCACCAAGAAGCCGGTCGTCGAGTCGGTGACGACCGCCCTGCCGCTGACCCTGCAGCTCACGTTCCTCGGCCTGGCCGTGGCGATCGTGCTCTCGCTGGTGTTCGGCGTCACCGCGGCGCTGTTCCGCGACCGCTGGCCCGACCAGGCGATCCGGGTGGTGTCGCTGGTCGGCGTGGCGGCCCCGGCGTTCTGGCTGGCGCTGCTGATGATCCAGTGGCTGGCGGTCGGCGAGGGGCTGTTCCCGACCGGCGGCTACATCAACCCCGCCGACTCCCTCACCGGCTGGCTGCAGTCGATGACGCTGCCCGCGCTGTCGTTGTCGCTGCCGATCGCCGCCCAGCTCACCCGCATCATCCGCACGTCGATGGTCGAGGAACTGGACCGGGACTACGTGCGCACCGCGATCGGCAGCGGCCTGCCGATGATCGTCGTGGTCGGCCGCAACGTGTTGCGCAACGCGCTGATCAACCCGCTGACCGTGCTCGGCCTGCGCATCGGCTACCTGATCGGCGGCACGGTGGTCATCGAGACGATCTACGGCCTGCCCGGCATGGGCCAGCTCATGATCAACGCGGTGCGCGACGGCGACCCGGCCGTGGTGCAGGGCGTCGTGCTCACCATCGCGATCGGCTTCATGGTGGTCAACCTGGTCGTCGACATCCTCTACCTGCTGGTCAACCCCCGCCTGAGGAGTGCCGCCTGATGCGAAGCGGACTCACCGAACGCCTGTCCAGGCCCGGCGTCGCCTTCCGGCGGCTGCCCGCGGCGTCGTGGCCGGCGGTCGCCGTCGTCGTCCTGGTGGTGCTGGCCGCCCTGTTCGCGCCGCTGATCGCGCCGCACTCGCCGTACTTCCAGGAGGCCGCCGGCGGCGGCCCGTCGGCCGCGCACTGGATGGGCCTGGACAGCGCCAACCGCGACATCCTGTCCAGGCTCCTGTACGGCGCCCGCTGGTCGCTGATCATCGGCCTCGGCGCCACCGGCCTCGCCCTGGTCGCCGGGGCGGTCGTCGGCGCGGTCGCGGCCACCTCCCGCCGGGTCGTGGACGAGACCGTCATGCGCGTGCTCGACGTGATCATGGCCTTCCCCGGCATCGCGCTGGCCGCCGTGCTGGTCGCGGTGTTCGGCGGCAGCATCCCGGTGCTGGTCATGGCCATGGCCTTCCTCTACATGCCGTCCGTGGCCAGGGTCGTGCGGGCCAACGTGATCGCCCAGTACGGCGAGGACTACGTGGCGGCCGAGCGCGTCATCGGCGCGCGCACGCCGTACATCGTGCTCAGGCACGTCGCGGTCAACTGCGCGGCGCCGGTGCTGGTGTTCTGCACGGTGATGGTGGCCGACGCGATCGTGTTCGAGGCGTCGTTGTCGTTCATCGGCGCCGGCGTACGGCCGCCGAACCCGTCGTGGGGCAGCGTCATCGCCGACGGCAAGAACCTGGTGCTGCTCGGCGGCTGGTGGGCCACGGTCTTCCCCGGCCTGCTGATCCTGGTCACCGTGCTGGCCCTGAACATCCTGTCCGAGGGCATCTCCGACGCCTGGGCCGCCCCGGTACGCAGGGCCGCCCCCAGGAAGGACGACGCCTACGAGCAGGCCGTCCCCGGCGCCGGCCAGGTCGTCGAGCTGCCCGGCCTGGCCGAGGCCGCCCGCCGGCTGGCCGCACGCGCCCGCCCGCTGCCGGACGGGCAGCCGATCCTCAGCGTCGAACGCCTGAGAATCGGCTTCGACCCCGGCGTGGACATCGTGGACGGCGTCGGCTTCGAGGTGTGGCCCGGCGAGGTCGTCGGCCTGGTCGGGGAGTCCGGCTGCGGCAAGTCGCTGACCGCCCTGACCGTCATGGGCCTGCAACCGCGCCAGGCCCGGGTCGGCGGCCACGTGCGCTTCGACCAGAAGGAGCTGCTCGCGCTGCCGCGCCGGGCCCGCCGCCGCCTGCTCGGCCACGAGATGGCGATGATCTACCAGGACGCGCTGTCCTCGCTCAACCCGGCCATGACCATCAGGGCCCAGCTCAGGCAGCTCACCCGCAGGGGCGGCCGGCGTACCCCGGCCGAGCTGCTGGAACTGGTCGGCCTCGACGCCCGCCGCACCCTGTCCGCCTATCCGCACGAGCTGTCGGGCGGCCAGCGGCAGCGGGTGCTGATCGCGATGGCGCTCTCGCGCGACCCGAAGCTGATCGTCGCCGACGAGCCGACGACCGCGCTCGACGTGACCGTCCAGGCGCAGGTCATCGAGCTGCTGCTGCGGCTGCGCGAGGAGCTGGGGTTCGCGCTGATCCTGGTCTCGCACGACCTGGCGCTGGTCGCCGACGTCACCGACCGCGTCGTCGTCATGTACGGCGGCCAGATCGTCGAGACCGGCGCCACCGCCGCCCTGGTCGGCGAGCCCGCCCACCACTACGCGCGGGGGCTGCTCGGCTCGGTGTTGTCGCTGGAGTCGGGGGCCGAGCGGCTGACCCAGATCCCCGGCGTGGTGCCCGCGCCCGCCGACTTCCCGGCCGGGTGCAGGTTCGCCGACCGGTGCCCGATGGCCACCGGCGTGTGCCGTACGCAGACCCCGGTGCTGGCCGGAGAGGCCAGGCGGCACGCCGTGGCCTGCCACCATCCGGCGGTCGGACTCGCAGGGAGTGAGACACGTGCTTGAGCTGAACGACGTGCACGTCGTGCACAGGGCCCGCTCGGGAGGGCTGTTCTCGCGGGACCGCGTGCACGCCCTGACCGCCGCCTCGCTGACCGTCGCGCCCGGCGAGACCGTCGGGATCGTGGGGGAGTCGGGCTGCGGGAAGTCCACGCTGGCCAAGGTGCTGGTCGGGCTGCAGCGCCCGACCTCGGGCAACGTGCGCCTGAACGGCCGCGACCTGTGGACGCTGAAGCAGGACGAGCGGCGCGCGCTCGTCGGCGGCGGCGTCGGGCTGATCTTCCAGGACCCGTCCACGGCGCTCAACCGGCGGCTGCCGGTCGGGCGGATCCTGCGCGACCCGCTCGACGTGCACCGCCGGGGCACCCCCGGCGAGCGCGAGGCCCGCGTGCGCGAGCTGCTGGACCTGGTGGGCCTGCCCGCGGGCGTCGCCGGCGCGCTGCCCGGCCAGCTGTCCGGGGGGCAGCGGCAGCGGGTGGCCGTGGCCAGGGCGCTCGCCCTCGAACCGCGGCTGGTCGTCGCCGACGAGCCCACCAGCGCCCTGGACGTGTCGGTCCGCGCCCAGATCCTCAACCTGCTGCTGGACCTCAAGGACCGGCTCGGGCTGGCGATGGTGTTCATCTCGCACGACATCCAGACCGTGCGCCGGATGAGCGACCGCGTGGTCACCATGTACCTGGGCAGGATCGTCGAGCAGACGCCCGCGCGGTCGGTGCCGGGGCGGGCCAGGCATCCGTACACGCGGGCGCTGTTCTCGGCCACCCCCGGGCTGATCTCGCCCATCACCCCGATCCCGCTGGTCGGCGCGGTGCCGTCGGCCACCAGGCCGCCGAGCGGCTGCCCGTTCCGCACCCGGTGCTGGCGGGCCGACGACCTGTGCGCGGCCGAGATGCCCGCCGCCACGCGGGCCGGGGACGACCACCTCTTCCACTGCCACCACCCGGTGGCGGCCGGAGCCACCGACCTAGAGCTGATCCAGGAGCACTCATGACAGATCCCGATGTCGCCGGGGCCGCGACGGTGACCGGCGTGATCCCCCCGGTCTGCACCCCGTTCACCCCCGGCCACGAGGTGGACGCCGCCTCCCTGACCCGGCTGGTGGACCACCTGCTGGCGGGCGGGGTGGACGCGCTGTTCGTGCTCGGCTCCTCCTCCGAGGTGGCCTACCTGACCGACGCGCAGCGGCGGGTGGTCCTGGACACGGTCGTCGGGCACGTCGCCGGTCAGGTGCCGGTGCTGGCCGGGGTGATCGACATGACCACGCCGCGGGTGCTCGAACACGCCCGCGTCGCGGCGGCGGCCGGGGCGTCCGGGCTGGTGGCGACCGCGCCGTTCTACACGCGCACCCACCCCGAGGAGATCCGCACCCACTTCCGGACGATCGCCGCCCGCGCCGGCCTGCCGGTCTACGCCTACGACCTGCCGGTCAGCGTGCACACCAAGCTGAGCGCGGACCTGCTGCTCGACCTGGCCGCCGAGGGCGCGCTCGCCGGGGTCAAGGACTCCAGCGGCGACGACGGCGGGCTGCGCCAGGTCATCCTGGGCCGCCGGGCGCCGTTCAGCGTGCTCACCGGGTCGGAGGTGACCGTGGACTCCGCGCTGTGGATGGGCGCCGACGGCGTCGTGCCCGGCCTCGGCAACGTGGACCCCCACGGGTACGCCGCGCTGTACCGGGCCGCCTCCCGCGGCGACTGGGCGGCGGCCAGGGCCGAGCAGGAACGCCTGGTCAGGCTGTTCGAGATCGTCCGGGTCGGCGCGGGCCGCATGGGCGGCAGCTCGGCGGGGCTGGGCGCGTTCAAGGCCGCCCTGCACCTGCGGGGCGTCATCGACTGCCCGCTCACCGCGCTGCCGCAGATCCCGCTGAACGACGACGAGACCGGCCGGGTCGGCAAGCTGCTGGCCGCCGCCGGGCTGCTGTAGCCGTCGTTCAGAGGCCGTCGGCGTGGGCGGCCCGCTCGTTGGGCACGCAATGGGTCATCTTCAGGCCCTCCACGTCGCGCGGGCCGTTGCGCCCGAGCTTGACCAGGCGCTCCCGGTCCTCGTCGGTGAGGTCCTGGCTCGCCAGCGGCTCCAGGTGGGCGACGTCGTCCGGGGTGATGCCGAGGCCCTCGCCGACGCGCAGGCCGAGGTCGTCCTCCACGAGCAGGAAGTGCCAGACCATGCGCTCCTGGATGCGCCGGTCGCACTGGCTGAGCGCGTCGACGAAGTTGTGCACCAGGTCGTCGCGCTCCCACTGCTCCATGAGCAGGTAGCGCTGGCCGGCCTGCTTGTAGTCGTTGGTCCGCGGGATGCGCCTGCGCATGACCCGGCCGCTGATGACCGGGCCCTCCTCGTCCAGGGTCGGGTACTCGGCCTCGCGCAGGCCGCCGCGCAGCGAGGGCTCGTAGTTGATGTGCGGGTCCTCGCCGCCGGTGTCGACGAAGTACGCCATCTGGCCGTCGCGCTGGTTGGTCCTGATGGGCGCGTTCCTGGCCTGGTTGACCGGGAGTTGCAGGTAGTTCGGGCCGACCCGGTAGCGCTGGGTGTCGCTGTAGGAGAACGTCCGGCCGACCAGCATCTTGTCGTCGGAGAAGTCGAGGCCGTCCACCAGGACGCCGGTGCCGAAGGCGGCCTGCTCGTTCTCGGCGAACTGGTTCTCGACGTTGCGGTTCAGCACCAGGCGGCCGACCGGCCTGGCCGGGAACTCGTTCTCCGGCCACACCTTGGTGTCGTCGAGCGGGTCGAAGTCCAGCTCGGGGTGCTCGTCGTCGCTCATGAGCTGGACCAGCAGCTCCCACTCGGGATAGTCGCCGCGCTCGATGGCGTCGCGCAGGTCCTTCGTCGCGTGCCCGAGGTCACCCGCCTGGACGACCGCCGCGTCCGCCGCGGTCATGCTGCGCACGCCCTGCTTGGGCATCCAGTGGTACTTGACCAGGAACGTCTCGCCCTGCTGGTTGACCCACTTGTAGGTGTTCACGCCGAACCCCTGCATGTGCCGGTAGTCGGCGGGGATGCCACGCGGGCTGAACAGGTTGACCAGCATGTGCATCGACTCGGGCGTCTGGGACATGAAGTCGAAGATGCGGTTCGGGTCCTGCCGGAAGGTCACCGGGTCGGGCTTGAGCGAGTGGATGACGTCGGGGAACTTGATGGCGTCCCTGATGAAGAAGACGGCCAGGTTGTTGCCCACGAGGTCCCAGTTGCCGTCCTCGGTGTAGAACTTGATGGCGAACCCGCGCGGGTCGCGGGCGGTCTCGGCGGAGTCCCGGCCGCCGATCACGGTGGAGAAGCGCAGCGCGACGTCGGTGCGCTTGCCGGCCTCCTGGAACAGCTTGGCCCTGGTGTAGCGGCTGACCGGCTCGTCGCCGATCTTGCCGTACGCCTCGAAGTAGCCGTAGCTCAGCGTGCCCCTGGCGTGCACCACCCGTTCGGGGATGCGTTCGCGGTCGAAGTGACTGATCTTCTCCAGGAACTGGTAGTTCTCCAGCGTCGCCGGTCCGCGCGGGCCGACCGTCCGCTGGTTCTGGTTGTCGTAGACGGGATGCCCTTGTCGGTTGGTGAGCACCTCGCGCTCGTCGCTCGACTGCGGACCCTTGCTGGAGACGTCTGTCATCGCACTGTTCCTCTCCCCGGACGAGATCTTCCCCGGCTGCCCTCAAGAACGGGTCGAAAACGGGCAAAACCTCGTCCTTGGGCGGCTACCTGCTCACGTCGTCGGCGGCCCGGCCGAGCAGGCCCAGGTCGGAGCGGCGGGGCAGGCTCTCCCAGTCGCCCTGCGAGGTCACCGCGAACGCGCCCGCCGCGCAGGCGGTGTCCAGCCGCCGCTCGGGAGCCGCCCCGGCCAGCCAGTCCGCCAGCCAGCCGGCCGCGAACGCGTCCCCGGCCCCCACGGGGTCCACCTCGGTCACCCGGTACGGCCGCGCCCGCCGCAACATCCCGCCGGACAGCTCCAGCGCGCCCGCCGACCCCGACTTGACCAGCACGGACGAGGGCCCGAGCGAGGCCAGCGCCTTGGCCAGCTCCGCCGGGTCGTCCACGTCGGCGACCAGGCGGCCCTCCGGCACGGTCGCGAACAGCACGTCCACGCCGCCGACCGTCTCCCGCAGCCAGGAACCCGCCTCCTCGGCCGTCCACAGGGCCCGGCGGTAGTTGACGTCCAGCGAGACGAGCACGCCGGCCGCCCGCGCCACGGCGATCGCGTGCGCCACGGTCTCCCGGGCCGACGCCGACAGCGCCGGGGTGATCGCGGAGACGTGCAGCACGCGGGCCGAGGCGATCAGCGCCGGATCGAGGTCGGCCGGCCGCAGCCGCGACCCGGCGCTGCCCTTGCGGTAGTACCGCACGTCCACGAGGTCGGCCGTGCGCCGGCCCTTGATCATCAGGCCGGTGGGGGCGTCCGGGTCGGTGACCGCGCGCACGTCCACCCCCTCGCCGGCGAGCGTGGCCCGGATCAGGTCGCCGAACTCGTCGTCGCCCACCCGCCCGGCCCACGTCGCCCGGCGGCCGAGCCGGGCCACGCCGATCGCCACGTTCGACTCGGCGCCGCCGAGGCCCAGGTCGAAGTCGCGGGCGAAGCGCAGCGGCCCGGTACGCCGGGCGGCGAACAGCGCCATGGTCTCGCCGAAGGTCACCAGTTCGGTCATGTGGTGGGCCTGCCCAGCTTTCTGGAGATCCGCGACGCCGCCCCGGCCACCAGCGGCCCGAGCTCCCGCACCCGCGCCGCGGTGATCCGCGAGGTGAGCCCGGAGACCGAGACGGCGGCGACGACGGCGTCGTTGTGGTTGAAGATCGGCGCGGCGACGCAGCGCACCTCGGGCTCGTTCTCGCGGTCGTCCACCGCGTAGCCGCGCCGCCGGATGTGGCTCAGTTCGGCGCGCAGCCGGTCGGGGTCGGTGATGGTGTGCTTGGTGATCGGGTCGAGCGCCAGCCCGGCCAGCGCCTCCTCCGGCTGCCAGGCCAGGATCGCCTTGCCGACCGCCGTGGCGTGCATCGGGCCGCGGCTGCCGATGCGCGAGGCCATGCGCACGTTCGTCGCGTTCTCCACCTTGTCGATGTAGACGACGTGCGGGTGGTCGTAGACGACGAGGTGCACGGTCTCGCGCACCTCGCTCATCAGCCGGTGCGACTCCTCGGCGGCGACCGCGCGCAGGTCCAGCGTGGCCAGGTACGCCTGCCCGAGCCGGAGGGTGCCGTGCCCCAGCCGGTACGCCCCGGTCCTGCGGTCGCGTTCGAGCAGCCTGGCCTCCACGAGCGGGACGGTCAGCCGCAGCACCGTGCTCTTGGACAGGCCCACGGCCTCGGCGAGCTGGGTGAGCGACAGGCCGCTGTGGCCGCGTACGTGGTCCAGAACGGCCAGGGCGCGCCGGAGCGAGGCGGACTGGTTGCGGTCAGGCACGCAAGTCACCATATTCGATGAAATTTCGCGAAATGCAGCACCCTGTTGTGCACTGCACAACATCTCCTGACAGGTCTTCTCGACTCCGGAGCGAATTCCTAGTGTCTGCGCAGGAGGTAATAGTGAAGTTTCTTTACTTTGCCGCGGCCGGAACGGCCCTGCTCACGCTGGCCGCCTGCGCGCCCTCGACCGCTCCCGCCTCCGGCGGCGGCGACGAGCGGACGGGGACGCTGCGCGTCTGGCTCTTCGACGAGCCCAACCGGGCCCCCAAGGACAAGGTCGTCAACGAGGCGATCAAGGAGTTCACCGCCGCGCACGCGGACGTCAAGGTCGAGGTCACCTACATCCCCACCACGCCCGCCCGGCACGAGAAGTTCAAGGGCGCCTTCAACGACCCGGCGAGTTCCCCGGACGTCGCCGAGTACGGCAACACCGACCTGGCCGAGTACGCCGCCGCCGGCGGATTCGCCGACCTCACCGCCGACCTGAAGGGCCTGGACCTGGCCCCCGACCTGGTCAGGTCGGCCTCCGTCCAGGGCAAGCAGTACGGCCTGCCGTGGTTCATCGGCATCCGGGCCCTCTACTACCGCACCGACGTCTTCGACGAGCTGGGCCTGAAACCGCCCACGTCCGTCGCCGCCCTGACCGAGACCGCCCGCACGATCCGCAAGAAGAAGCCCGACCTGTACGGCATCGCCGTCGGCGGCGAGTACACCTTCGGCGCCCTGCCCTTCGTCTGGGACGCCGGCGGCGACATCACCTCGCTCGACTCGCCGCAGTCGCGCAAGGGCGTCAAGGCGTACACGGACCTGCTGACCGACGAGATCTGCCCGCCGCAGGCGTGCGTCTCGCTGACCGGCGGCAAGACGGTCGAGCTGTTCGCCGGCGGCAAGGCCGCGATGGGCATACTCGGCAACTTCAGCCGCTCGGCCGTGGACGCCGGCGCGGCGGCCGGCAAGTACGCCGTCGTCCCGCTGCCCGGCGCGGCCGAGGGCTCGATCGCGCCCGCTTTCGCCGGCGGCAACAACCTGGGCGTGCTGAAGAACGCCGGTCACCGCACCCTGGCCGCGGACTTCGTCAAGCTCCTGGGCGGCAAGGCGTACCAGGCCAAGATGTACGACGCGATGGGCAACCTGCCGACGCTCACCTCGGCCCGCGACGAGCTGGCGGCCAAGGACCCGTTCGTCAAGCCGTTCCTGGACACGGTGGCCAAGGGCACCCGGTTCGTGCCGGTCGACCCCGCCTGGGTGAAGATCGACAACGGCAAGGTCATCCCCACGATGCTGCAGAAGGTCGCGACCGGTCAGTCCACCGTCGAGCAGGCCACCACCGAGGCGGCCGCGGCCGTCAAGACCGCCTTCGGCCGCTCGTGAGCCGAGGTGCGACCGTCCGCCGCGGGCGCCCCTGGCTCTACCTGCTGCCCGCGGCGGCCGTGCTGGTCCCCATGTTCGGCTACCCGGTCTACATGCTGGGCCTGCTGTCGGTCTTCGACTACCGGCAGGCGCAGGTCAGCGGCGGGCAGCCGAGCACGTTCGTCGGGTTCGGCAACTACGCCGCGCTGCTCGGCGACCGGCGGTTCTGGGAGGTGCTGGCGCAGACCGTGGGGTTCGCGGCGGCGCTGGTCGTCGCGACGCTGGCGGTCGGCGCGGCCCTGGCCGTGCTGCTGACCAGGACCGGGCCGCTGCCGAGGGCGGCCCTGTCGCTGGCCGCGCTCGGCGCGTGGGCGGCCCCCGCGATGACCGGCTCCACCGTGTGGATGTTCCTGTTCGACGCCGACCTCGGCCTGGTCAACCAGGTGCTCGGGATCGACGGGTTCAACTGGTTCTACGACCGGTGGGTCACCTTCGGCGTGGTCGGCGCGACGGTCGTGTGGCACTCGTTCCCGCTGGTGATGATCACCCTCTTCGCGGGCATCCGGGCCATCCCCGCCTCGGTGCTGGAGGCGGCCGCGCTCGACGGCGCCTCGGCCTGGCAGGGGTTCTGGCGGATCATCGTGCCGATGTTGCGGCCGCTGGTCACGATCGTGGTCATCCAGTCGGTCATCTGGGACTTCAAGCTCTTCACCCAGATCTACGTGATGACCAACGGCGGCGGCGTGGCCGGGCAGAACACCGTGCTCAACGTCTACGCCTACCAGATCGCCTTCGGCTCCTCCGAGTACGGGCTCGGCTCGGCCGTCGCGGTCGTCATGACGCTGATCCTGCTGGTGATCACCCTGTTCTACATCCGGGCGCTGCGGCGCAGTGGGGAACGCCTGTGAACCGACGACGTCTTCTGCCCAACGCGGTCGCGCTGGTGGTCGCCCTGCTCACCGCGTTCCCGCTCTACTGGATGGTCCTGTCGGCGCTCAAGCCCGCCGGGGAGATCCAGTCGCTGGAGGTCAGGCCCTGGACGTCCCACCCGACGCTGGACAACTTCGTCCGGGTGCTGACCGGGGAGAACTTCGCCCGTTACCTGCTCAACAGCGCGATCGTGGCGCTCGTCGTGGTCGTATTGTCGGCCGGGGTCGCCTTCCTCGCGGCGGTGGCCGTGACCAGGTTCGCCTTCCGGTTCAGGACGACCGTGCTGATCATGTTCCTGGTCGCGCAGATGGTGCCGGTCGAGGCGCTGACGATCCCGCTGTTCTTCGTGGTCCGGGACCTGGGCCTGCTCAACACGCTGGCCTCGCTGGTGGTGGTGCAGCTCGCCTTCACGCTGCCGTTCGCGATCTGGATGTTGCGCGGGTTCGTCGCCGGGGTGCCGGAGGCGCTGGAGGAGGCGGCGATGATCGACGGCGCCGGACGCGCGACCGTGCTGTGGCGCATCCTGTTCCCGCTGGTCGCGCCCGGTCTGGTGGCGACCAGCGTGTTCTCCTTCATCACCGCCTGGAACGACTTCGTCTTCGCGCGCACCTTCATCGTCTCGGCCAAGGACAACCAGACCCTGCCCGCGGCGCTGCTCGTCTTCTTCAAGCCCGACGAGAACGACTGGGGCGGGATCATGGCGGCCTCGACGCTGATGACGATCCCGGTGCTGATCTTCTTCGTGGCGGTGCAGCGGCGGCTCGTGTCAGGGCTTGGAGGGGCGGTCAAGGACTGAGACGTCGTGCTTGTCATCGGGGGCGAGGAACTCCAGCAGCAGCCGCGCCTCCCGCTCGACCTCGTCCAGCTCGGCGATCGGCGTCCACTGGTGCACGTTGAGCGTGGAGACGCCCTTGGCCCTGGTCACCGTCCAGTCGCCGGCGGTGACGCCGTCCACCAGGATGATCCGCGGGATCACGTTCGTGCCCATGAACGACCCCTGCATGACGGCCGCGCCCCGGTCGCTGATCACCCGCGAGCGGTCGGCGTGCGACAGGAACAGGTTGTCGAAGTCGTACATCAGCCGCACCGGGGCCGGCACGTCCTCCGCCGGCCGGACGGCCTCCGGCAGGTCGTACAGCGTGCGGCCGGCGGCGTCCCTGAAGCGGACCAGGTCCATGGACTCGACGACCTCGCCCAGCCTGGTCAGGCCCGACCAGGTCTGCGCGTCCTGCACCGAGGCCGGGCCGAAGGCGGCCAGGTAGCGCCGGACCAGCTCGGCGGGCGTCATCGGCGGCACCTCGGCCGGGCCCAGCCACGACTCGGCGGTGGTGTGGGCGACCGGCCCGCTCCTGCCCCACAGCCCGCGCGGCGGCACCTGGACCAGCGGCAGCAGCCAGCGCACGCCCTGGCCGAGCGCGTGCTGGTCGTGCTCCGGCCACCGCTCGGCCAGCGCCCGCCCGAGGTCGGCGAAGGTCATCGGCCGCTCCTCCAGCAGCGCCCGGCCGGTCGCGGCCAGCTCGTCCAGGTCGACGCCCGCCAGCCGCCGGCCGAACGTCGTACGGGTCATGCGCTCGGTGACGGCCTGCAGCAGCGGCCGCATGGCCAGGCAGTCGCGGGCGGTGACCAGGTGGATGGTGGAGCGCTGCAACGCGATCCGCACCAGCTCCCGGCCGGCCAGCAGGCCCGAGACGTCCTCGGGCTTGAGCCCCTCGATGCGGTTCCACAGGCCGACGTACCAGGTGTGGGGGGTCTGCGCCTGGAGGCCGCCGAGCCGCTCGACGACCTCCTGCACGCTGCCGTCGCCGCGGCGCAGCAGCAGTTGCCGGTCGAGCGTGGCCCGGTTGAGCGCGCGCTGGGAGATGAGGGGATCCATGCGGACAAAGGTAGGGGCAATCGCGGTCACTTCCGGACCTCGATGCGCGCTCAGGCGAGCGCGCCGGGGCCCAGCTCGTCCGGCGCGGAGTAGCCGGACAGCGCGAGCGTGATGTCCAGCTCGCCCAGCAGGCAGCGCAGCACGTGCTCGACGCCCGCCTGCCCGCCCAGCGCCAGCCCGTACAGCACGGGACGGCCGACCAGCACGGCCCGCGCGCCCAGCGCGAGCGCCTTGACCACGTCGGCCCCGGTGCGCACGCCCGAGTCGAACAGCACCGTCAGCCGGTCGCCGACCGCCTCGGCGATGCCGGGCAGCGCGTCGAGCGCGGCCAGGGCGCCGTCGACCTGGCGGCCGCCGTGGTTGGACACCACGATCCCGTCGACGCCGTGCTCGGCGGCCAGGCGCGCGTCCTCGGTGCTCATGATGCCCTTGAGCACGATCGGGCCGTCCCAGTGGTCGCGCAGGAACGGCAGGTCGTCCCAGCTCAGGCCCGGGTTGGGGAACATGCCGGCCCAGTGGGCGACCGGGTTCTCGACCCCGGCGAAGTTGGGGTCGCTCAGGTAGTTGGCGATGCCCGTGCCGGCCAGGAACGGCAGGTAGCCGCGGTCGAGGTCGGCCGGACGCCAGCCGAGCAGCGTCGTGTCCAGCGTGACCACCAGCACCGAGTGGCCGGTCGCCGTGGCACGGCGCAGGAAGCTCAGGCACACGTCCCGGTCGGTCGGGTAGTAGAGCTGGTACCAGCGCGGCGCGTCCCCGCCGGCCGCCGCCACCTGCTCGAAGTCGTGGGCGGCGGCCGTCGAGTGCACGTACGGGACGCCGACCGCGGCCGCGGCCCGCACGGTGGCGAGCTCGCCCTCCTCGTGGGCCAGCGTCTGCACCCCCATGGGCGCCACCAGCACCGGCGCCGCCATCCGGGTGCCCAGCACCTCGCACGACAGGTCACGCTGCCGCGCGACGCCGCGCAGCATCCTCGGCACGATCCGGCGCCGCTGGAACGCCTCCAGGTTGGCCCGCGCGGTCGAGCCGCTGCCCGCGCTCGGCACGATGTAGCCCAGCGCCTCGGGCGACAGCACCCGCCCGGCCGCGCTTTCCAGGGCTGACAGGTCGGTGGTCAGCTCCGGCGTGCGGCCTTCGAGCATGCCCGTCAGGTAGATGCCGAGCTGGTGATCGCCTGCGTTCATGGGGCCCATCCAACCAGCCCGCCCGTCCCCGCCGCGACACCCTGATGACGGCGACCACGACGCGGCCCTACGCTGCTTCCCATGCACAAACGCGTGATCGACAACCGCTTCGAGCTGACCGAGAGGCTCGGCGGCGGTGGCATGGGCCTGGTGTGGCGCGCCTGGGACACCGCCCTCCACCGCGAGGTCGCGCTGAAGGAGGTCCGGCCGCCCGATCCCGCGTTCGAGGAGCACGACCCCGAGGCCGCCCGCGAGCTGCGGGCCAGGGTGCTGCGCGAGGCCCGCGCGCTGGCCCGGCTGAACCATCCGCACGTCGCCACCATCCACCACATCGTCGATCCGGGCGGCGACGGCTACCCGTGGATCGTCATGGAGCTGGTCACCGGCGGCTCGCTCGCCGACCGCCTCGCGCGCGGGCCGATGACGCCGTGGGAGACCGCCCGGCTGGGCCGCGAGGTGCTGTCCGCGCTGCGCGCCGCGCACGCCGTCGGCATCCTGCACCGCGACGTCAAGCCCGCCAACGTGCTGCTGCGCGAGGACGGCCGCTCGGTGCTCACCGACTTCGGCATCGCCGCCGTGCGCGAGTCGACCAGCCTGACGGCGACCGGGTCGTTCATCGGCTCGCCCGAGTACATGGCGCCCGAGCGCATCAACGGGCACGAGGGCGACCCCGCCTCCGACCTGTGGTCGCTCGGCATGCTGCTGTACGTGGCCGTCGAGGGCCGCCACCCGCTGCGCAGGAGCACCACGCTGGCGACGCTGGCCGCCGTGCTCAACCAGGAGGTGCCGCCGCCGGAGCGGGCCGGGCCGCTCGGGCCGGTGCTCGGCGCGCTGTTGCGCCGCGACCCGGCCGGACGTCCCGACGCCGAGACCCTCGACCGCATGCTCGCCGCCGCCGCCGACCCCGGCTCGGCCCCGCCCGCCTACCCGCTCCCCGCCCCGGGCCCGTTCCAGCAGGCCCCCTCCTCGCCGGGCCCGTTCCAGCAGGCCCCCTCGTCGCCGGGCCCGTTCCAGCATGGCGCGCCGTCCGGGGCCACGGTGCCGCCCGGGGCGCGGCAGGGGGCCACCGTGCCGCCCGGGGCGCCGCAGCCCTGGGGGCCGCAGCCGTCGTTCTCGCAGCCCGGCACCGTGGCCTCGCGCCGCGCCCGCCGGTCGCCGGTCGCCGCCGTGACGGCCTCCGTGGGCGCGCTGGCGGTGACCGGCGTGCTGGTCTACACGCTGCTGCCCGGCGTGCGCGGCGCGGAGGAGCCGACCCAGCCGGACACGCCGCAGATCACCCCGGTGGAGACCACCGACGTCGAGGAGCCGAAGGCGAGCGAGGAGCCGGAGCCGCAGCCGGAGAACCTGCTCACCGCCGACGGCATCCGCGCCGCGATCAAGGCGCTCAAGCCGGTCATGGGCGGCACCAAGGTCGTCCGGATGGTCGTCTACCCGACGTACGTCTCCGCCGACGCCCCGGTCAAGGGCGACCCGGCCGTCTACGACCGCTACGCCTACCGCGACGGCAGGGCCACCCGCGAGGGCACCGGCTCCACCATCCGCACCCCGGCCGTCGACCTGGCCAAGTACAACTGGGACGCCCTGCCCGGCCTGTTCAAGAAGGCCGAGAGCGTCCTCGGCGTGCGCAAGCCCACCGCGCGCTACCTCATCGTCGATCCGAACTTCGTCTTCACCAGCACCAAGCAGGTGCTGCTCGTCTACCTCAGCGACGCCTACCGCACGGGCTACCTGGTGGCCGACCCCCAGGGCAGGGTGCTCAAGACCTACCCCGCCTCCTGACCGGCCGCCCGGCTCAGCAGCCGCCCTGGTAGCCGCTCTCCGGGATCAGCCGGCTCCACTCGTCCTGGCTGAGCGGCCCGCCCGCGCGGGCGCACACCTCCTGGGCCGTCAGCGCCGGGTCCACCGGGCTCTCGCGGACGCTGCCGTCCGCCGCCACGCCGCGCAGCCTGCGGCCGTCCTGGCTGAAGGCCAGCCCCTCGGCCCACGACCCGACCTGGCCGACCTCGCGCAGCGTGCCGGCGTCCCACAGGGAGGTGCGTTCCGCGTCGATCGCGAGCAGGTCGCCGCCGGGGGAGAAGCGCAGGTCGCGTACGGGGGCCGGGCCGGTCTCGACCGAGCCGGCCCGCTCGCGCCGGCGGACGTCCCACAGCTCGACGCGTCCGCCGCCGAGCCCGATCGCCAGCGTGCGGCCGTCGGGGGAGAAGGCGAGCGCGGTGGGCCGGACGGCGGCCGGGGCGAGCGGGGTGACCTGGCCGGTGCGCAGGTCGAGCAGGTTCGTGCCGGAGGCGAGCGTCGAGCCGTCGGGGCTGAAGGCCATCGCCAGGTCGCCCGCGCCCTCGTAGGCCCTGATCCGGCGGCCGGCGCGCACGTCCCAGGTCTCCAGCAGCCGGCCGCGCGCGGTGGCCAGCGTGTCGCCGCCGGGGGACAGGGCCACGGCAGGCACGTCGCCGCCCGCGTCGATCACCGCCACCCTCCTGCCGCCCGACGCCTCCCAGACGGTGACCGGGTCGCCCGCCACGGCCAGCAGCCTGCCAGCCGCGTCGAACGCCACGTCGCCGGTGGCGGCGATCTCGGCCAGCGGCTTGCGCGCCACCACGTCGGTGAGCCGGATGGCGTTCCCGACGTCCTTGGCCGCCACCCGGCCGTCGCTCGACAGCGCGGCGGTGCGGACGCCGGAGGAGGGCGCGGGCAGGCCGGAGACGTCGAGCGAGACGACCGAGCCCAGGCCGCTCAGGTAGCGCAGGGTGCGGCCGTCGGCGGAGAAGGCCAGGTCGCCGTGCTGATCGCCGCGGAAGCGGTAGGCGCCGGCCAGCCGCCGCTCGGCCACGCTCCACAGGCGCACCTCGTCCCGGCCGGGGAGGGCGAGCAGGCTGCCGTCGGGGCTGAACACGGGCGTGCCGGCGGGGCCGTCCGCCGGCAGCTTCCCGTCGTCCGCGTCTGTCTGCGCGTCCGTCTGCGCGTCCGCCGCGAACGCGGTGGCGGCGGTGCCGGTCGTGGCGTCCTGCGCCGGCTCGGCGCCGGGCCTGAGGAGGGTCACGCCGTCGCGGCCCGCGACGGCCAGGGTGCGGCCGTCGGGGCTGAACGACAGGGGCGGCGCCGACCGGTCCGGCCCGGTCTGCGGCCGGACGGTGAACTCCCGCTCCTTGGCCCGGCCGGTCAGCGACCAGAGCTCGACCCGCCCGTCCAGGTCGGAGACCGCGGCCCGGCTCCCGTCGCGCGACACCGCCACCCGGCGGTCGAGCACGTCGAGCAGCACCTCGGCGCCCCGGTAGACCCGGGTGCGGTTGCCGCTGGTGATCGTGTACGTCCCGGTCGCGGGGGCCCGGCCGGTGGCCACCTCGACGGGCTGACCGCCGGGGCCCTCGGCGTACCGGCCGTCGTCGCTCAGCGCGGCGCTGCCCTCGGGGAGCGTGTGCGCGGCCAGCTGCCGGCCGCCGCGGACGTCCCAGACGGTCAGCGTGCGGTCGCGCCACCTGACCAGCTCGTCGCCGCGCAGCAGGTAGCCGGTCCGCTCGTCGGCCGCGGGGTCGGTGAACACGCCCAGCTCCGGCTGCGCCAGCGAGGCCTGCAACGCCACCCGCGCCTCGAACACCGGCGACATCCGCCAGGCCGCCACGCTCAGCCGCATCGCCGTACGCGGGTCGGAGGAGCGCAGCGCCTCGGCGCGGGCCGCCACGGCCCGCGCGTTGGCCTCCAGGAGGTGCCCGCGCAGCTCGCGCTCCCCGTTGAGCGTGACGGCGGACATCGACACCGCGACGGCCAGGGCGGCGGCCAGGGTCGCCATCGAGGGCCGCAGCAGCCGCCTGCGCTGCTTGGACATGGCCACGCTCGCGCCGATGAAGTCGCGTTCGAGCTGGTTGAGCCGCAGGTGGCGGCGCTTGGCCGCGGCCCAGCCGAGCGCCGTGTCGAGCCGGTCGCCCCGGTAGAGGTAGGTGTGCCCGCGCCGGTGGCGCGACCACCGGTCGGCCGCCAGGCGCAGCTCCCGGTGGACGGCCAGGCCGTCGCGCTCGTCGGCCACCCAGCCGCGCAGGCGTGGCCAGGCCCGGTAGAGCGCGGCGCTGGCCGGCGCCACCCGGTCGTCGCGCACCGCCACGAGCTTGCCGACCGCGGTCTCGGTCGGCGGCACCCGAACGCTGCGGCGTACGAGCAGCCCGGCGTCCATCAGCGGGGCCAGCACGCCGCCCTCGTCGTGGGGGTCGTCGCCGTCCATCAGGCGCAGCAGCAGGCCCGGCACCGCCTCCTGCTGGCGTGGCGTGAGCCCGGCGTAGACGCGCTCGGCCAGCTCGCCGAGCGACCTGTGCCCGGCCAGGCCCGCCGGCGGGCGCAACGCGGCGGGGTCGGCCTCGACCAGCAGCTCGTCCGCCGCGGGGCGGGCGGCGGGGTCCTTGGCCAGCGCCCGCCCGACCAGCTCGCGCAGCCCGTCGGGCAGGGCGCTCAGGTCGGGATCGACGGTCAGCAGCCGGTGCAGCACCGCGCCGAGACTGCGCCCGGAGAACGGATCGCCGCCCGTGGCCGCGTAGAGCACCACGGCCCCCCAGGAGAAGACGTCCGTCGCCGTCTCGTGGCCGCTGCCGGTCAGGATCTCGGGGGCCAGGTACGTGCACGTCGCCCCCAGCGACCCGCCGACCGCCACCCCCATGTCGATCACCTTGGGGCCGCCCGCCGCCAGCAGCACGCTCTCCGGTCGCAGGTCCCGATGGGTGAGCCCGGCCGCGTGCAGCGCGCGGAGCGCCCCGGCCAGCGCGCCCGCCAGCGCCGCCAGCTCCTCGCCCCGGTACGGCCCGTGCCGCTCGACCGCCTGCCGCAGGTCGGGCCCGTCGACGAACTCGCTCACCACGTAGGGGATGCCGTGATCGACCCCGCAGGCGACCACCTCCGCCAGGTGCGGGCAGCTCACCCGCGCGACCGGCTCGACCTCGACCCTGGGCACCTTCACCGCGTAGCGGCGGCCCTCGTCGTCGTAGGCGTCGTAGACCACCCCGCGCGCGCCCGCGCCGAGCCGGGCGGCCAGCCAGAAGCCGCCCAGCCTCTCGGGATCACCAGGCACCAAGCGCATCGTCACTGATGCTTAGATGCGCCGGACCGGCCGTTGGTTGTCGGTGAACGACCACAGGTCCCCCGCGCGCCTCGGGGGACCCATGCGTCATGATCATTATGCCAGGCTTCTGGATCTTGACTGCCACTCCGGCCGCAGCACCGACATCGTCACGGAGTCGTGCCACTCGCCCTCCCACAGCAGGGTGTCGCGCTGCACGCCCTCCTCCACGAACCCGATCCTCTTGTAGACGTGCCGCGCCCGGTCGTTGAAGGCGAAGACGCCGAGGCCGATGCGGTGCAGCGGCGTGGTGGCGAAGGCGTGGTCGAGGACCAGCTCGATCGCCTCGGTGCCGTAGCCCCTGCCGAAGACCCGGGCGCCGATCAGCGCGATGCGCAGGTTGCACGACAGGTTGTGCCGGTCGAGCTCGTTGAGCACGACCTCGCCGACGTACTCGTCGCCGGCCATGATGGCCAGGTCGAGCCGGTCGGCGTGCTCGCCCCTCGTGCTGTACCACTGGCGGGCCACCTCGTGGTCGACCTCGCCGTGCGAGCCCGTCAGCCGCTGCACCTCCGGATCGCTGATCAACGTGATCAGGCCCTCGACGTGCTCGGGGCCGACGGGGAGCAACCTGACGCGCTCACCCGTCAAAGTGGGTTTCTCGGCGAACATCCCCTCTGGGTATCAGTCCTGCTCATCGGCGGGCAAACCCATTTTCCGCAGGGCCGCGTCGCGCACCTCCTCGGGGGTCAGCACGCCGACGTCGCACGTCAGGTCCGCCACCTGCCGGAAGTAGTCCTCGCGCCGGGCCCGCATCGCGGCCGGCTGGAACTCGGGACGGTGCGCGCCCGAGCTCATGCGCCGGGCCAGGACGGCGTCGGCGGCGTCCACCCAGACCACGAACGCCTCGCGCAGCGCCTCGCGCACCCGGGGGTCCTCCACGGTGCTGGCCGCCGCCGCGATCACCTTCGGCTCGCCCGCCAGCGCCGCCAGCACGTGCTCGGCCTCGTACCGGTGCAGCGCCTCGGCCCCTTCGCGGACGGCGATCTGCGCCGCCGTGCCGCCGTGCTCCTTCTCCAGGAACGGGTCGCTGTCCGTGAACGGCATCCCCAGCGCGGTGGCGAGGAGGCGGCCCGCGGTCGTCTTACCCGATCCCATCAGCCCGATCACCACGACTGGTTTGTTTTTCGACATGTGGATAGAGGTTCCTTCGTGTCAAGGAGGTAAATCTGATGACCATCGCCGGAAGCATCATCCTCATCATGCTCGGTGCGATCCTCACGTGGGCCGTCGAGTTCGACCTCGCCGGCCTCGACATCAACGTCGTCGGCGTCATCCTCATGCTCGGTGGCCTGGCGGGGCTGCTGTTCGGCATCTACCGGATCAGCGTCACCCGCAGGGCGGTCGGCCCGATCGACGAGCCGGTTCACCGGCACGAGATCTACGAGGAGCCGGAGACCCGCAGGACCACGGTGTACGAGGAGCGCCGCCACTACGACGAGCCGCCGCTGTAGGAGGTGAATCGACATGCCAGCCGTTGACGAGCTGCCGTCGACCATCAAGCGTTCGCCGAAGAAGGCACAGAACACGTGGATCAAGGCGCACGACTCCGCCGTGAAGGAGTACGGAGAGGGGCGGCGAGCGCACATGACCGCGTTCGCCGCACTCAAGCACTCCTTCGAGAAGGTCGGAGACCACTGGGAGCCCAAGGGGCAGAAGGGACCGTCCGACAAGGGCGCGACCGACCGCTCCGGCAGGACCGACGAGGGCGTGGACGCCAACGCCAGCAAGGAGCACTTGCAGGGCGTGGCGTCCAGGCTCGGGGTGCGCGGCCGATCCAGGATGACCAAGAAGGAGCTGGTGGACGCCATCAAGAAGGCCAACAGGAAGGCCACGGCGAAAGCCCGCTAGTTCCTTCACAACAACCGCTTGACCGCCTCGGCAATCGCGTGGCGGTCTATGCGGGCGTCCGCGAGCTGTTCCTCAGGCGTCGCCGACCCGGGCAACCCGGTCACGGCGAGCTTCACCACCCGCGGGCCGAGCTCGCTGACGGCGTCCAGCACGGCGTCGCCGAGCCCGCCCTCCGGCCGGTGATCCTCGACCGTGATCAGGTTGCCCGTCGTCGTGGCGGCCTCCACCAGCACCGCCGCGTCCACCGGCTTGACCGAGTACAGGTCGATCACGCCGACCGGCATGCCGGCCGCCGCCAGCTCGTCGGCCGCGGCCAGCGCCTCGTGCACCGTGATCCCGGCCGCCACGATCGTGGCCCGGTCGTCGGGCGAGCGCCGCAGCACCCGCGAGCCGCCCACCGGGAAACGTTCGCCGGGCGGGTAGATGACCGGCGTCTCGCCGCGGGTGGTGCGCAGGTAGGACACCCCTGACACGTCCGCCAGCTCGACGGTCAGCGCCGCCGCCTGGTTGGCGTCGCACGGGTACAGCACCGTGCTGCCGTACACGGCCCGCATCATGGCCAGGTCCTCCAGGCCCATCTGCGAGGGGCCGTCCTCGCCGATCGAGACGCCGGCGTGCGAGCCGACCAGCCGGATCGACGCCTGGCTCACGCCGGCCATCCTGATGAAGTCGTGCGCCCTGGTCAGGAACGCCGCGAAGGTGGCCGCGTACGGGGTCCAGCCGCGCACCGACAGGCCGACGGCCGCCGCCACCAGCTGCTGCTCGGCGATGTACATCTCGAAGAAGCGCTCGGGGAACGCCTGGCCGAACTCCTCGGTCTTGGTGGAGTCGGCCACCTCGCCGTCCAGCGCCACCACGTCGCCGCGGGCCGCGCCGAGCGCCGTCAGCGCCGCGCCGAACGCCGCCCTGGTCGCCGTCTTCGAGCCGACCTCGTACTCCGGCAACGTCGCCGGGCGCGGGTCGAAGTGGAACGGCTCGGCCTCGCCCTCCGGACGGTGCACGTCCACATGGACGCTGCGCGGCCCGCCCAGCTCGTCGATGGCCTTGTCGGGGTCCTTGAGCGCCTTGCCGTGCGCGCCCTCCCGGTTCTCGACCTCGACGACCCCCTCGCCCTTGCGCGTCTTGGCCAGGATCACGGTGGGACGCCGGCGGGTGTTGCAGGCGTCGCCCAGCGCGAAGTCGATCTGGCCGGGGTCGTGGCCGTCGATCTCGATCGTGTGCCAGCCGAAGGCGCCGAACCGGCGCGCGTACGCCCCCGTGTCCCATCCGTGCCGGGTCGGGCCGCGTTGCCCCAGCCGGTTCACGTCCACGATCACGACCAGGTTGGCCAGCCCCTCGGCCCCGGCGTGCTCGGCCGCCTCCCAGATGGACCCCTCGGCCAGCTCACTGTCACCGCACAGCACCCACACCCGGTACGGCAGCCGTTCCAGCCGTCCCGCCATGGCCACGCCCACGCCCACCGGCAGTCCCTGACCGAGCGAGCCGGTCGCGACGTCCACCCAGGGCAGCCGGGGGGTGGGGTGCCCCTCCAGCCGGCTTCCCCGGCGCCGGAACGACAGCAGCTCCTCGTCGTCGATGACCTTCGCCGCCTTGTAGAGCGAGTAGAGAAGGGGGGAGGCGTGGCCCTTGGAGAAGATCAGGTGGTCGTTGCCGGGGTTGTCGGGGCGGTCGAAGTCGTACCTGAGGTGACAGGCGAACAGCACGGCCATCAGGTCCGCCGCCGACATCGACGAGGTGGGGTGCCCGGAACCGGCCGCCGCGGCGGCGCGTACGGAGTCGACGCGCAGCTGCGCGGCCAGTTCGGTCAAGTACTGGAGATCGCGTTCAGGCATCAAGACCCTCCTCGTGAGTTTCACGCCGCCTACCCCCTGGGCGGCGCTTAACTCGGGCCTGACGTCACCTGACCCCATTTGTCGGCAGTTGAAACCTCCCGCGCGTGGGCGGTCCGCGGCCGGTGTCAGGCGTCGAAGCGGCGGCGGGCGGCCTCGATGTCGCCGAGGTGACGCTGCGTCCACGCGCACATCGCGTCGACCGTCGCGCGCAGGGCCCGTCCCGGCTCGGTGAGGGTGTACTCCACCCGCGGCGGCACGGTGGGATACACGGTCCGCTCGACCAGCCCGTTGCGCTCCAGCATGCGCAGATTCTGGGTGAGCATCTTGTGGCTGATGCCCTCCACCTGGTCGCGCAGCTCGCCGAACCGCAGGGTGCCCTCGCCGATGGCCTCGATGATCAGGAACGCCCACTTGTTGGCGACGTCCGTGAAGATCTCCCGCGCCAGGGAGTCGGCCCGCCTCAGGTCCGCCTCGCCGGCCGAGCCCTTGAACTGCTTGGTCACCATGAGGTTCCCCAGTCACTGAAAAGTGCGTTCTTCCACGTCAGCGGACACTCTCCTACAGTTCCCCAGTAACCACAAGAGAGTCTTGGGCGGCCGCACGCATCCCGGCCGCCCCCGTCAGGAGGCCCACACCATGCCCGTCACCCTGCTGAACTCCGAGGGCCTGCCCGAGATCGACGTCTACCACCAGACGGCGGTCGCGTCGGGCACGAGGCTGGTCTTCGTCGCCGGCCAGGTCTCCTGGGACGCCGAGGGCGCCACCGTCGGCGCGGGCGACCTCGCCGCGCAGGTCGAACAGTGCTACCTCAACGTCGCCACCGCCGTCGCGGGGGCCGGCGGGTCGTTCGACGACGTGGCGAAACTGACCGTCCACGTCGTGGACTGGACCCCCGACAAGATGCCCGCGCTCCTGGACGGCATCTCCCGGGCGAAGGCGAAACTGGGCACGACGGCGACCCCACCGGCAACCCTGCTCGGCGTGGCGGCCCTGTCCGTCCCGGCCCACCTGGTCGAGGTCGAAGCCACCGCGATCCTCCCGTAAGGGAACGCGCGCTGTACTGAGCCCAACTGAGAAACGTCGTTGAAAACCCACTTCTCAGTTGTGCTCTGCGGGCCGGCAGGTCGAACCCTCGTCCCCCGGCGGGGGCGCCAACGGTGGCGAACAGTAGTGTCTGAGTCATGCCTGACGTGATCACGGTTCAGCCCGCGCAACCCGGTGACGGGGACGTCCTCGGCGAGATTCACGCCCTGTCCTGGGGTGTCTCGCACGGCCCGCTGTGCGCGCCGAAGGTCGCCGCGGCCGGGATCGAGGAGCGGCGCGGCAAGTGGCACGGCATCCTGGCCGAGGGCGGGGACTCGATCCTCCTGGCGCGCCTCAACGAGCGGCCCGGGGCCTTCGCCCGGTTCGGGGCCTCCACCTCCCGTCCCGGCTCCGCGGAGATCTATACCTTCTTCGCCCATCCGGACGTCTGGGGCAGCGGCATCGCCGGCGTTCTGCTGACGGCCGTCCTGGACGCGGCACGCGACGCCGGGTACGACGACGTGCACCTGTGGACGATCCGGGACTCCGCCCAGGCCTGTCGTTTCTACGCCAAGAACGGCTTCACCGAGACCGGCAGGACGCACGACCACGAGTTCGAGGAGGGGCCCGCGCTGGCCTTGATCGAGCTGGAACGAGCCTTGCCGGGACGCTGAGCCCAACTGTCTTGATCGGTTCGGGCGGCCGTCTGAAGCCGAGAGCTGCGACTTCGGACAACGTAGTGATCGGGAAACGCTCCTGCTGCCGAGTCGGTGACCTTCGGGATGGCTGGTGGGGATCAGTGGGTCCGCTGCCGAGGATGGGCGCTGGCAAGGGGCCTTGCCTCGGTATGGGAAGTCATGTGAGGCCCAGCCCGGGATGGGCTCCCGTTGCCCAGCCGGTAACCGGGTGTCGGGCGGGTGACCATGGCGAGCGTAGCGAGCATCCCGCGGCCCAGCCGGTAACCGGGTCCGGAACGGGTGACCATGGCGAGCGCAGCGAGCATCCCGGGTGGGCTCCCGCGGCCCGCCCGATAGCCAGGTGCCGGGCGGGGGCCAGGGAAGAAGGGCCGTCGCCCGGTCAGGGGCAACGGGCGTCGGTCAGCGGGTGAACCGGCGGGCCGCCGCGGCCGCCGCGGCCACACCCCCCGCCGCCAGCAGCACCGCGCGCCGGTGCTGGGAGAGCCACACCTGCGGGCTGTGACCGTGTGAGCGCCGGTCGAACGTGCCGTGCGCGCCGTAGTCCTTGTCGTCGTCGGCCGGCTCCCAGAGGTTCGACACCCCGCTCGGCTGCTTCTCGTCCGTCTGCTGGGACTGGATGCCGGTCCTGGCGAGGTACCGGTCCACGAGGGCGGGGGCGACGCGCTGGGCCATGAGGGTGGCCGCGGTGCTGGCGCCCACCCAGTATTCCTTGCGTCCGGGGTGCTCGGCGGCGTACACGATGGCGCGCGCCGCGACCTCCGGCTGGTAGATCGGGGGTACGGGCTGGGGGTGCCGCCGCAGCTTGGACAGGACCCACTCGAACTGAGGGGTGTTGACCGCGGGGAGCTGGACCAGCGTGACGTCGATGCCGCTCCGGTCGGCCAGGAGCTCGGTGCGCAGCGACTCGGTGAAGCCCTTGATGGCGTGCTTGGCCCCGCAGTACGCCGACTGGAGGGGGATGCCGCGATGGCTCAGGGCCGAGCCGACCTGGACGATGGTTCCGGCGTTGCGGGGGCCCATGAGGTCGAGGGCGACCTTGGTGCCCCACACGTAGCCGAGGTACGTCACCGAAGTGGTACGAGCGTACTCATCTGGCGAAATATCGGTGAACTTGGCGAAGACTGAGGAAAAGGCGGTGTTGATCCAGGCCGAGATCGGTCCCATCTCCGCCTCGACGCGTTCCGCCGCCGCCTTCACCTGCTCGTACTCGGCCACGTCCGCCTCGTAGACCTTCGCGTCCCCGCCCGCGGTTCCCACGTCCACGGCGGCCGCACCCAGGCCCGCCGTGCCGCGGGCGATCAGGGCCACCCGCGCGCCGCGAGCGCCCAGCTCGCGCACCACCGCCCGTCCGACCCCGCCGCTCGCGCCCGTCACCACTACCACGCGTCCTCGAAGGGATGCCATGTCGGTTGTCAGCCTGCCTCTCCCGTGTTTCGGTCCTTCTGCCGCCGGATCGCCAGGGCGATGTCGACGATCGTGATGATGAACAACACGATCGCGATCCCTGCCATCACCGGCGCGCCTGCTATGAGTCCCAGCACCGTGAACGCGAAGAGGAACACCAGAATGAACGATCCCACCCTGATGTGCACCACGTCGCGCGGTGTGGCGGGCACCATGGGGTGGCCTTTCCGGTCACCCTCTTCGTGCCATCTACCGTCATCCGTGTTCTCAGGCATGCCGCTCACCTGCCCGTCCTGTTTGCTGCCTAACGTGCTGGGTAGCCGCCCTGCGTGCCCGAGCTACATCCCAGTGACCAGAGTGAGCCGGGGATCGTCAGGCGCCGTCGCGGGCGCGGGTTCAGCTACGAAGGACCGGACGGGCGGCCGGTGCGCGACAAGGCGACGCTGGAGCGCATCAGGTCGCTCGTCATCCCCCCGGCGTGGAAGGACGTGTGGATCTGCCCGTCCCCGTACGGCCACCTCCAGGCCGTCGGCGTGGACGCGGCCGGACGCCGGCAGTACCGCTACCACGACCTCTGGCGCGAGCAGCAGGACAAGGCGAAGTTCGACCACGTGCTGGAGGTGGCCGAGCGCCTGCCCGCGTTCCGCAAGGCCGTGGACGACCGCCTCAAGGGCCGCGGCCTGACCAGCAACCGGGTGCTGGCCGCCGCCGCCCGCCTGCTGGACGTCGGCTTCTTCAGGATCGGCGGCGAGAGTTACGACACCTACGGCCTGGCCACCCTGCGCATGGAGCACGTGACCTGCAGCAACGGCGTTGTGACCTGCGCCTACCAGGCCAAGGGCGACATCTCCCGCGAGGTCGTGGTGGCCGATCCCGGAGCCTGCACGGTGCTGCGGTCGCTCAAGGCGCTCGGCGCGGAGGGCGAGCTGCTCCGCTACCGCCGCCCGGAAGGCGGCTGGGGCGATGTCAGGAGCGAGGACATCAACGACTACCTGCGCGAACTGGTCGGCTGCGAGGTCACCGCCAAGGACTTCCGCACCTGGCACGCGACCGTCCTGGCCGCCGTGGGCCTGGCGGTCTCCAAGCACGCCCGGGGGAACGGCACCGCCAGGAAGCGGGCGGTCACCCGGGTGATGCGGGAGGTGGCCGAGTACCTGGGCAACACGCCGACCGTGGCGCGGGCGTCGTACGTGGACCCGCGGGTGGTGGAGGCGTACGACCAGGACAGGACGATCGCCGCGGCCCTCACCGAACTCGGGGCGGACGCCGATTACGGGCAGCTCGCCACCCACGGGACGGTGGAACGGGCCGTTATAGACCTTATTCGCGCCGTTTGAGCCGTTAATCCCCGGGCATGCGGCGACAATAGAAGGAGGCAAGCGATGGAAGCTCCGCAGTACGTCGCGGCCCGCGTCCAACAGGCGCTGGCCGAAGACGGACGCACGCACGAGCTGGGCATCAAGGTCGACGTCCGCGGCGACCAGTTGTTCCTGCGTGGTCAGGTGAGCGGAGCCGAGCAGCGCGACAGGCTCGGCCAGGTGGCGCGGGAGATCGCGCCCCAGCTGCACCTGCACAACGAGATACGCGTGGTCGACGTCTCGGCGCCGGGGGAGGATGAGCATCTTGACTGACCTGCGAATCGCGGCGGTGGGCGACATCCACCTGGGCGAGGACGTCAGAGGCCAGTACCGGCGCAGGCTTGAGGGCATCGAGGAACGTGCCGACGTGTTCATGGTCGCGGGAGACCTCACCCGGCACGGCACGCTGGAGGAGGGCCGGGTCGTGGCCGACGAGCTGCGCGACCTGCCCATCCCCACCGTGGCGGTCCTGGGCAACCACGACTACCACTCCGACCTGCAGTACGAGATCGCCGCCGAGCTGCGCGACGCCGGCGTCATCGTGCTCGACGACGACGGCGCGGTGATCCAGTGCGGTGACCGGAAGCTGGGCGTGGTCGGCGGCAAGGGGTTCGGCGGCGGGTTCGCCGGCAAGAGCGCCAGCGAGTTCGGCGAGCGCGAGATCAAGAACTTCATCTCCCACACGCGCTACATCGCCGAGGCGTGGAAGGTCGCGCTGAAGGAGCTCGTGGCCGACCAGCGCGTGGTGCTGTCCCACTACTCCCCGATCAAGGAGACGCTGGAGGGCGAGCCGCTGGAGATCTACCCCTTCCTCGGCAGCTACCTGCTGGCCGAGGCGGTGGACACGGCGGGCGCCGACCTCATCCTGCACGGGCACGCCCACAAGGGCACGGAGAAGGGCATGACCTCGGGCGGCATCCGGGTGCGCAACGTCGCCCTGCCCGTCCTCGGCAGGGCGTACGGCGTCTACTGCCTGGAGGAGCCGGGCAACAACTACGACGACTGACCCCGAGGGCGTCACAACACGCGTGCGGCGATCACGCACACGTCGTCGGTGGACTCGTCGGCGCCGAGCCGCCGCAGCAGGCAGTCGATCATCTGCTCGGGATCGTCCCCCACGCACGAGCGCGAGGCCCGCAGGAGCGCGGCGATGCCGGCGTCCAGGTCCTGCCCGCGCCGCTCCACGACGCCGTCGGTGTACAGGACCAGGGTGTCGCCGGGTTCGAGCTGGGTGACGGTCATGTCGTACTCGGCCGCGTCGAACGCCCCGAGCAGCGTGCCGGTGATCCCGTCGATGGCCTGCCCGCGCCCGTCCCTGATCAGGACGGGCGCGAGGTGCCCGGCGTTGGTCCAGGCGAACGTGCGGCGCTCGGGGTCGAAGTGGCCGATGATCGCGGTGCCGGTGACGGTGACGTCCTCGTTGGAGTGCACGATGAGGTCGTTCAGCCAGGTGGCGAGCTGACCGGCGGGAGCGCCGGTGTAGGCCAGGCCGGCCAGCCCCGAGCGCATCTGCAGCATGATGCTCGCGGCGGTCAGGCCGTGGCCCATGGCGTCGCCGATGGCCAGCAGCACGCGGCCGTCGGTGATCAGCCGGGCCTTGAACCAGTCGCCGCCCAGCCTGGCCAGATCCTCGCTCGGCAGGTAGCGCACGCCGACGGCGAGCCCCGGCAGCGGGATGAGGCCCCGGCGGATCGGCAGGATCGTGTTCTGCAGCTGGACGGTGATCCGGTGCTCCTGCTCGGCCCGTTCCTTCTCCTTGGTCGCCTGCTCGTGCGCCACGGCCAGCGCGCGTTCCCTGCGGCGGTTCTTGGTGACGTCCTGGACCAGGCACCGGACCTTGACCGGCACGCCGTCCCCGTCGAGGAGCGGCTCGCTGTAGACGCACAGGTGGCGCACGCCGTGCCGGTGCTGGATGCGGAACTCGTTCTCCACGGCCTCGCGGAACTCCAGCAGCGTGCGCATCTGCTCGTCCATGACGGGGAGGTCCTCGGCGACCACCACGCCGGGCAGCTCCTCCAGCGGCATCGGGCCGTCGGCGCGGGCGCGGCCGAACATCTCGTACATCTGCGGCGTCCACAGGGTGCGCTCGGTCGCCAGGTTCCACTCGCCCCAGCCCAGCTCGGCCAGACGTTGGGCGCGTTCCCAGCCGGAGACCAGCAGCTCCTCGTCGTCGAGGATGCGCCAGCTCACCAGCAGGCCCTCGTCCACGCGCGCGGCGCGCACGGCCAGGGTCGCCGGCCACAGCCGGTAGTCCATGGCCTCGACGAACTCCAGCGGCATGTGGTGCAGGGACTCGCCCGACTCGTACACGGCGATGTAGTCGTCCAGCAGGCCCGAACTGGCCACGCCGGGGCTGACCGACAGCAGGCGGCGGCCGACCAGGTCGTCGGCCGTGCGTCCGGCGGGGGTCCTGGCGTGCTTGTTCGCGGCCAGGACGAGGAAGTCCACGACGCGGCCCGCGTCGTCGTGGACGGGGGTGAGGAAGAGGGCCGAGGCGTGCACGCCCGCCAGCATGCCGCGTACCCACTCGGGCACCTCGGGCCGTTCGAGCACCTGCTCGGACGGCCGTTCGATGCCCTTGGCGACCTCGATGAGATCCAGACCGCTGTGCTGGGCCATCCTGGCGAGTTGCTCGGCGGCCTCGCCTGGGCGGATGTTGAGCCGGGTGGCCAGGCGGGCCGTGGCCTCGTCGAGGATGGCCTGGGTACGCAGGTGGCGGCGTACGTGAACAAGTTGCTCACGGACCCGTGCCGAAGCCGCGTTCATCTCGAAGCGGCTGAACGGCGGAAATCTGCTCACTCGCTCCCCATGCCCGATCAATCGGGATTGAGGGCTGGTGGTGCTGTTATTTCGGCAAAACTATGGGGTCCGCTGGGCCGTTCTCGAGGTTCGGCCCAGCGGGTTGTCACGGACGGAGTGCGGGGCGGCGTGCGCCCTACACATTGAAGATGCTGACCCCGCCCGGGCCCACGAGGAAGCCGAGGACGATGAGCACGATCCCCCAGAGGAGGTCGCGACGGGCCAGAATCACGTAGATCCCGGAGATGACGAGGATGACGGCGATGATCCAAAGCAAAGTAGCCATGTGACTGCAACTGCCCCCACGCGCGACTCCTTAACATGTTTTCCTCCGCCGTAACGGGCAGGTGGTGATCCATGACGACATTCGGCTATTTCTTGTCGTGCGAGGAACACGCACCCAAAGAACTGGTACGTCAGGCCAAGGCCGCCGAACGCGCCGGTTTCGAGGCTCTGTGGATCTCCGACCACTTCCACCCCTGGCTGGACGAGCAGGGCCAGGCGCCCTTCGTCTGGTCGGTGATCGGCGCGGTGGCCGAGGCGACCTCCCTGCCCATCACCACGGCCGTCACCTGTCCCCTCATCCGTACGCACCCGGTCGTCGTCGCGCAGGCCGCCGCCACCACCGGGGCGCTCACCGGCGGACGTTTCCGGCTCGGCGTGGGCACCGGCGAGGCGCTGAACGAGCACGTCGTCGAGTCGCGCTGGCCCCCGCTCAGCGAGCGCCTGGAGATGCTCGAAGAGGCCGTCGGGCTGATGCGCGAGCTGTTCACCGGCAAGCTGGTGACCCACCGGGGCGCCCACTACCGCGTGGACACCGCCCGGCTCTACACGCTGCCCGACGAGCCGGTGCCCATCCTGATGTCGGGGTTCGGCGAGAAGTCCACGACGCTGGCCGGCCGGCTGGCCGACGGCTACATCTCCACCGCGCCGGACGCCGAGTCCGTCACACGGTTCCGCGAGGCGGGCGGCGCGGGCAAACCGGCGCTCGGCGGCCTGAAGGCCTGCTACGCCGCCGACGAGGCCACCGCGCGCAGGACCGTCCACCGCCTGTGGCCCACGCAGGGGATCAAGGGGGAGGCGTCGCAGATCCTGCCGCTGCCCCGCCACTTCGAGCAGCTCGCCGAGTCGGTCACCGAGGACGAGGCCGTGGGCGGCAGCCCGGTCGGCCCCGACCCCGAGGTCCACGCGCGGGCGCTCAAGGAGTACGTGGACGCTGGCTTCGACGAGGTCTATGTCAACCAGATCGGCACGGAGCAGGACGCGTTCTTCGACTTCTACGAACGCGAGGTGCTCCCGAGAGTGCGCTGACCGGCCGGCTTCGTCGGCTCGACGTGCCCGAGGGTGCGCTGACCGGCCGGCTTCGTCGGCTGGACGTGCCCGAGGGGGCGCTGACAGCTAGTCGGCCGACTTCATCAGCTTGGCGTACCCGAGCTGCAGCCAGTCGGAGATGGCCACCGCGGTCATCGTGGCGCCGACGAGCCTGGTCACCCTGGGGGCGAAGACCAGGCCGACGGCGTACGCGGTGGCCGCCCACTGGGCCAGGCAGAACGGGCAGGCCAGCAGCTCGCCCATCGGCCCGCGCGGCTCCTCCTGGACCTCGGAGGGGCCGCCCTGGCCCTCGTACCTGGTGAAGGGCGCCCGCAGGGGGCTCATGACCGGGTCCTTGGCCAGGCGCCGGGAGACCTTGTGCGTGCAGGCCGCCATGAGCGCGATGTCGAGGACGCCGACCCGTTCGGGCAGCTTCCGCTTGGTGAGCACCGCGGCCGCCGCCGCCCCGGCCACCCCTGCGCCGTACGTGGCGAGGATGCCCAGGTAGCCGCCCAGCGGACGATCATGCCCGTTGCCGTAGGCGCGTTCCGTCTTCTCCAGCATGTCGGTCATAGGGTGTGGCGCTACCCTCAACCCCTGCCTCTACGCGCCGTCCCTCGGGGTGTCTCTTGGGCTGTTCCCAACGTCTACATGACGATCGTGAGGGTAGCCCGGAACCATGAGCAGCCATGGTCATGCGGTCACTGACGCCATCCTTGACACATTGAAGCGCGCGAGCTCCGGGCTGAAGGACGCCGGGGTGAAGTTCGCGCTGGCCGGCGGCTGCGCGGCCTATGCGAGAGGCGCCGCCCCCTCCTTGCACGACGTCGACTTCGTGCTCACCGAGCATGACGTGCCCGCCGCCCTGGAAGCCCTGCGCGGGCTGGGCTTCGAGACCGCCAAACCGCCGGAGGACTGGCTGGTCAAGGCGTACGACGAGGGCCGGCTGGTCGATCTGATCTTCCGCGTCTCCGACCATGAGATCACCGAGGAACTGCTGGACCGGGCCGAGCCGCTGAAGGCGTCGGCGGTGATCGTGCCCGTGCTGGAGGCCACCGACCTCGTCATCTCCTGGCTGCTGCCGCTGTCGGAGCACGCCTGCGACTACGGCTCCCTGCTGGCCCAGGTGCGGGCGCTGCGCGAGCAGGTGGACTGGCCGCGGGTGGTGGCGGTGGTGGCCGACTCGCCGTACGCGACGACGTTCGTGACGCTGCTGGAGCGGCTGGGCGTGCTGAGCGAGCCGGTGGTGGCCAGCGGCGAAAGCCGGTGGCCGTGACCCCGCGCCCCTGACCCCGCGCCCCTGACCCCGCGCCCCTGACCCGGCGGCCCTGAAAAGCCCGGAAAGGCCCAGAAAAGCCCAGAAAGGCCCGGAACGGGCGGAGGGCCGCGCCCTGATCGGACGCGGCCCTCCCTCTAGGACAGACTGCGAGGGTCACCCGCCGTAGCGGCCGTAGTAGTCACCCAGCCGCGTGCGGTACTCGGGCTCCTTGTACCTGCCCTCGTCGAACTCGGGCGCGTCCTTGATCTCGGCCTTGGTGCGCGCGACGTGCACGTTGCGCTCCTGAGGGTCGATGCGCGTGACGACCTGCGCCGGCAGCATGACCTTCTTGCCGAAGATCCAGGGACCGGTGTCGACGATGATGTAACTCTCGCCGACCTCGTACGTCGCCTCGTCGACGGACCCGATCTTCCCGTCGGTCGCCTGGACGTGGTACCCCACGAGATCCAGGCTCTGGCCGCGGTCATAGACGTCAGGACGATAGTTCCAGAGCTCCATCGGGCTCTCTTCCTCTCTTCTTCCGTCTTTTCTCGGGCAAGACCTCCGCTACCCGGACAGACTCCGGTAAACCTCCAACAAAGCGTCGGTGGCGGCGGCTACGATCCGCGTCACGGACTGGAAAGGGGGCCGGATGACCGTCGGCGAGGCGCAGGAGTGGGCCCCTCCGGGCGTCGACGTCACGCGTCCCAGCGTGGCCCGCGTGCACGACTGCCTGCTCGGCGGCGTGGAGAACTTCTCCGTCGACCGCTCGGTGGCGCGCCGGCTCAAGGACGCCGTGCCCGAGGTGGTCGACCTCGTCTGGTGCAACCGGGCCTTCATCGGCCGGGTCGTCGACTTCCTCGTCCGCGAGGCGGGCATCAGGCAGATCGTCGACCTCGGCGCCGGGCTGCCGACCATCGAGAACACCCACGAGGTCGCCCAGTTCGCCGACCCCCGTACCCGGGTCGTCTACGTGGACATCGACCCCATGGTCGAGCCGCACGCCCGCGCCATCCTGAGCGGCAACCCCCACGCCACCGCGATCACCGCCGACGCCCGCGACGTCGACGCCGTGCTCGGCCACCCCGAGCTGGGCCGCCTGATCGACCTCGACCAGCCCACGGCCCTGCTGGCCATCGGGCTGCTGCACCTGTTCCCCGACGCCGACGACCCCCACGGCCTGGTCCGGCGGTACGTCGCCGAACTCGCCCCCGGCAGCCACCTGGCCGTCTCCAACATGCTGGCCTCCGGCAACCCCAAGGCCAAGGCGCTGGAGGCGCTGCTCCAGGCCACGATGGGCACCGGCCACTTCCGCGAGCGCGCGGCGATCGAGGCGTACTTCGACGGTCTCGTGCTGGTCGAGCCCGGGGTGGTGCACTTCCCCGAGTGGCACCCCGACGAGCGGCTGCCCGGCCCGCTGGCCCCCTGGGAAGAGCTGCTGCTGGGAGGCGTGGCCCGCAAGCCGTGAAACCCGGGTGCTTTCGCGGCGGAGGGACGGCTAGGGTGGCGCCCATGCCGCGTCGATTCCTCGTCTGCTCCCCGCCGCCGGCCCTCTAGCGGGCGGCGGCGTCTCAGGATTCTCCGGGTCTGAGCGATCCGGGGGTGGTTGCTGCCCGCATACGGGCCCATTCCGACCACTCCATCCGGAGAACTCCTGTCATGACCCCTGTCTCCGCCCGCCGTGGCGCCGTCTACGTCTCCGTGGCCGCCACGGCCTGGGGCACCGGCGGCGCCGCCGGCGCGCTGCTGTTCGAGTCGGGCCACCTCGGCCCCGTCGGCGTCTCGCTCTGGCGCTACCTGCTCGGCGCCGCCTTCCTGCTCGCGCTCACCCGCCGCGCGGCGCGTCCGCGCCGGCTCACCTGGCACGTGCTGCCGATCGGGGCCGGCATGGCCGTCTACCAGACCGCGTACTTCGCGGCCATCGCCGGGTCCGGCGTGGCGGTCGCGACGGTCGTGACCATGGGCGCCACGCCGATCATCACCGCCCTCGGCGGGCGGCTGCTGCTGCGCGAGCCGCTCGGCCCGGTCGCCCGTGCCGCGCTGGCCGCCGCGCCGGTCGGGCTCGTCCTGCTCACCTGGGAGTCCGTCGTCCAGGCCCGCTCTCTGTCCGGCATCGGGTACGCCCTGCTCTCGGCCGCCGGGTACGCCGGCGTGACACTCTTCTCCCGCCACCACAGGGCGGCCGACCCGCAGGCCGCCGCGGTCGGCGGTTTCGTGGTCGGGGCGGCCTGCCTGGCGCCCTTCGCCCTCCCGGCGGGCGTGCTGCCCGAGCTGAGCCTGTCGTCGGTGGCGCTGCTGCTCTACCTGGGCGCGGTGCCCACCGCCCTGGCCTACGGCCTGTTCTTCCGCGCGCTCACCGCGTTGCCGGCCACCACGGTCTCGATCATCTCGCTGGGCGAGGCGGCCGGGGCGGCGCTGATCGGCGTCCTGCTGTTCGGCGAGCGGCTGACCCCGCTCGCCTGGTGCGGGTGCGCGCTCCTGCTCGCCGCGGTCGCCGTTCTCGCGCTGAAAGCGGAAACGGAGATGTGAGGTCCAGGGCCCGTGATGAGTTAAGGTCCGGTACGGCGACGCTTGCCGTATCGTCGCTCCGTTCTCTCATTTCGGCATAACGGAACGGCGCCGGCGAAAAGTGCGTTGGAGGAACTGTGGCCTCGATAAAGGGAATATTCAGAAACCTCCTGGATCGTCCAGGCGGCGTGAACCTGAGCCCCTATCTGAAGATCGTCAAGGCGGCCGAAGAGCGCGCCGGCCGCGTCGGGAAGCTCGACGAGCTGCCGACGCCGGCCATGGACGATCTGGCCGAGTTCTGCGCCGTCGTGCGTGAGGCCGCCGACCGCACCCTCGGGCTCCGGCCGTACGACGTTCAGTTGCTGGGCACGCTCGCCCTGCTCGACGGCAAGGTGGCGGAGATGGCGACCGGCGAGGGCAAGACCCTGTCGGGCGCCATGGCCGCCGCCGGCTACGCGTTGCAGGGCAAGCGCGTCCACGTGATGTCCGTCAACGACTACCTGGCCAGGCGCGACGCCGAGTGGATGGGCCCGCTCTACGAGGCGCTCGGCGTCAGCGTGGGCTGGATCGACCAGAACTCCACCCCGGAGGAGCGCCGCGCCGCCTACGCCAAGGACGTCACGTACGGGCCGGTCAGCGAGATCGGCTTCGACGTGCTGCGCGACCGGCTGCGCACCGACCCGGCCGAGATCGTGGTGCCCGCGCCCGAGGTGGCGCTGATCGACGAGGCCGACTCCGTGCTGGTCGACGAGGCGCGGGTGCCGCTGGTGATGGCCGGCGCGGCCGACCCCGGCAGCGCGGTGCCGGAGATGGCGGCGCTGGTGCGCACGCTCGTCCGCGGCTACCACTACGAGATCGACGAGCAGGCGCGCAACGTCTACCTCACCCCCAAGGGCGCCGACAGCGTCGAGAACATCCTCGGCGTCGAGCTCTACGACGAGCACGAGCCCGGCACCCTCATCGAGCTCAACCTCGCCCTGCACGCCCACGCGCTGCTCGCCCGCGACGTCGACTACATCGTGCGCGACGGCAGGGTGCAGCTGATCAACCCCTCGCGCGGCCGGGTGGCGCTGCTGCAGCGCTGGCCCGACGGGCTGCAGGCGGCCGTGGAGGCCAAGGAGGCGCTGCCGCCGAGCGAGAAGGGCGAGATCCTCGACTCGATCACCGTCCAGGGGCTGATCCGCCGCTACCCGCAGATCTGCGGCATGACGGGCACCGCCGTCGCGGTCAACGAGCAGCTCGGCGAGTTCTACGGCCTCAAGGTCGCGGTCATCCCGTCCAACCGGCCGTGCGTGCGCCAGGACGAGCCCGACCGCATCTACCCGACCGTCCCCGACAAGGACGCCGCGCTGGTCGAGGAGATCCAGGAGGTGCACGAGACGGGCCGGCCGATCCTCATCGGCACCCTCGACGTGGCCGAGTCGGAGAACCTCGCCAAGCTGCTGCAGCGCCGCGGCATGGAACCGGTCGTCCTCAACGCCAAGAACGACGCCGAAGAGGCCACGATCATCTCCAGGGCGGGCGAGCGCGGCGCGATCACCGTCTCCACCCAGATGGCCGGTCGCGGCACCGACATCCGGCTCGGCGAGGGCGTGGCCGAGCTCGGCGGCCTCTACGTGATCGGCTCCGGCCGCCACGCCAGCAGCCGCCTCGACGACCAGCTCCGCGGCCGGGCCGGCCGCCAGGGCGACCCGGGCGGCTCGGTCTTCTTCGTCAGCATGACCGACGACCTGATCACCCAGTTCGTCCCCGACGAGCGCCCGCCCGCCCCCGACCCCGACGGCCTGGTGCGCCACCGGCGCGGCGCGTACATCGTGGGCCACGCCCAGCGGGTGGCCGAGGGCGTCAACCTGGAGATCCACCGCAACACCTGGCGCTACACCCGCCTGCTCGAACACCAGCGTGAGCTGATCCTCGAATGGCGCGACAAGGTCCTGCACGGCGACGCCGCGGCCAAGGCGCTGGCCGAGGCCGACCCCGAGCGCTGGGCCGAGCTGCCCGAGGACACCAGGGACGAGACGGCCCGCCAGATCGTCCTGCACGCCATCGACACCTGCTGGACCGAGCACCTGGCCTTCCTCAACGACCTGCGCGAGGGCATCCACCTGCGCGCGCTGGGCCGGATGAGCCCGGTCGACGAGTTCCAGCGGGAGGCCGTGGCCGAGTACAAGGCGCTGCAGGCCGAGGTCGAACGCCGCTCGCTGGAGTCGTTCGAGGCCCCCGAGCCCGACCTCAAGCGCCCGTCGGCCACCTGGACGTACCTGGTGCAGGACAACCCGTTCGGCACGGAATGGGACCGGATCCTCAAGCGGGTGACCGCCGCCACGCGCCGCGGCTGAACCCGCCGGGCGTACCTGACAGAAGATGACAGGTACGCCCGACAGAATGGACGCATGACGACGAAAGCCAAGCTCATCGCCTTCACCATCGACTGCGACGACCCCCGGAAGCTGGCCGCCTTCTACCACGAGGTGACCGGCTTCGAGATCCAGTACTCGGAGGAGGAGTACGCGGCGATCGGTGACGGCTCCACGAACATCTACTTCGGCCGGGTCCCCGGTTACAAGCCGGGCGAGTGGCCCAGCGCCGACAAGAAGTTCCATCTCGACTTCCGCGTGCCCGACCTGGACAAGGCGGTCGAGGAGTACACCGCGCTCGGGGCGGTCAAGCCGGAGTTCCAGCCGGGCGTCACCGAGGAGGGCACGCGCTGGATCGTGCTGCAGGACCCGGAGGGCCACCTGTTCTGCGTGGTGCCCGAGCAATCGTAGGCCCCGCGACGCCCCCGCGGGGGCTCAAGGATCAGCCACAAGTTCCTGCAGGTGGCAGCCCCAATTGGGCGATTTATCAGCCTAAAGAATGATGGTAGTGCTCCGCTCGGCTCTTAAGCTGGAGCAATGCTCCTGCACGGACCCCTGCCCCTGCGTGGGCGCCGATGACCTGGATCGGACTGCTCATCGCGCTGGCCGGAGCGCTGGGATACGCGCTCGGCGCCGCCCTCCAACAGTACGAGGCCGTGGCCGCGGGCGCCTCGCTCAAGCTGGTCCGGCGCCCCCGCTGGTGGATCGGCGGCGTCATCGGCTTCACCGGGGCGTGCCTGCACGCCGTGGCGCTCAGCTTCGCGCCGCTGGTGGCCGTGCAGCCGATCAGCGTGGCCACCCTGGTGTTCGCGGTGCCGCTGGCCGCCTTCATGTACGGGCGCAGGCCGTACCGGGCGGAGATCCTCGGCTCGATCGCCGTGGCCGTGGGCCTGCTCTGGCTCATGCTGCTGGTGCCCCAGCACAACGTCACGCCCCGGCTGAGCAGCGGCGCCGCGCTCGCCTTCCTGGGCGTCATCGCGGCGATCGCGCTGGTGTCGCAGGTGCTCGCGCGGCGCTTCCACGGGCCCGCGCGGGCGCTGCTGCTGTCGGTGGGCGCCGGCGTCGTGACGGCGAGCGTCTCGACGTTCGTGCGGGTGGTCGGCGGCGGGCTGGAGGGCGACTGGGGGCGGCTGATCCACTGGTTCACGCTGGCCGTGCCGGTGCTGCTGGTCTGCGCGGTGGTGCTGCTCCAGCGCTCGTACGCGGTCGGCTACTTCGGCATCGCCTACGCCGGCGTCCAGGTCATCGACCCGATCACCTCGGTGCTGGCGGGGGCGATCCTGCTCGGCGAACCGCTGCCCGCCAGCCCCTCCACGGCGATCCCCGCCCTGCTGGCCGGGGCGCTGACCATCGGCGGCACGATCACCCTCGGCCGCCTCACCCCCGACCACTCCAAGCCGGCCCCGGCCCCCGCTCCCGTCCCCCCGGTGCTGACCTCCGCCACGGTGGCCGCCGAGGCCGCGTCCAAGGCGTCCAAGACGTCCGGGACGGCCGCCGAGACGGCCTCCGAGGGCGCGGTCACCGGTCGGCGGCCCGCGTCCGGTCAGTGACCGCCGCCACCGGCGGACGCCAGGCCAGCACGTCGTCCATCGAACGCAGCATCAGCTCCGGGCTGAGCCGGCCCGCCACGGTCACCGCGAGGTCGCGCAGCCGTACCGCGAGCGGGTTGCGCAGCTTGGTGACCCGGCAGATCGTCATCGACCGCCGCACGACGTCCGACGTGCGCGCCAGCCGGGCCGCGGTGTAGGCGGCCAGGTCGCCGTCCGCCAGGTGCGCGAGCACCACGGCGTCCTCCAGCGCCTGGCAGGCGCCCTGGCCCAGGTTCGGGGTCATCGGATGGGCCGCGTCGCCCACCAGCGCCGCCCTGCCCCGGTGCAGGGCGGGCAGCGGCGTCCTCAGGTAGTGGACGTCGTTGCGGATGATCCGGGCGGGGTCGGCGGCCCGCAGCAGCGCCGGGATCGGCTCGTGCCAGCCGCCGAACCTGCGCAGCAGCTCCTCCCGCTCGTCCCCGTGGGCGGCGCCGGCGGGTGACAGGTCGGTGGCGTACAGGTAGACCAGGTCGTCGGTGAGCTGGTGGACGCCGAACACCAGCCCCCTGCCCCAGCTCTCCGACCGGGGGATCTCCAGCCCGTTCCGCGGGACGAGCGCCCGCCACGCCGTCACCCCCGAGTACACCGGCCCCGGATGGCCGGGGAAGAGCGCCCGCCGGGTCGCCGAGCGGATGCCGTCGGCGCCCACGACGAGGTCCGCCTCGATCTCGCCCGCGTCCGTGCGCACGATCCCGCGCTCGGCGTCCACGCCCGTCACGGTGACGCCCAGCCGCAGGACGCCCGGGTCCAGCGCGCCGGCGAGCACGTCCATGAGGGTCGCCCGCAGCATGACCACCACCGAGTCCCCGTACCGGGCGTCGGCGTGGTCGGTCGTGGTGCGCGTCAGCCAGCGGCCGTCCGCCCGCCGCACGCCGAGCGGCCCCTCCACCGTGGACAGCTCGCGCACCCGGTCGCCCAATCCCAGCGTGTCGAGCGCCTTGAGGGCGTTGGCGGCGACCGCCAGCCCCGACCCGACGGGCTCGACGGCGGCCGCCCGCTCAAGGACGCTCACCTCCCACCCCCTGCGGCGCAGGGCCACGCCGCAGGCCAGCCCTCCGATGCCGCCACCGATCACCACAGCCTTGGGCATGACGCCTCCTCGCTTACTACGTCTGTAGTGCGAGCGTACTACACCTGTAGTTCGCTCGCACTACCCCTGTAGTATTCGGTCCGTGAAACGAGCGGACGCCGTCGCAGACACGGCCATCACCCTGCTGGCCGAGCGCGGCATGCGCGGCCTCACCCACCGCGCCGTGGACGAGGCGGCCGGGCTGCCGCCCGGATCCACGTCCAACCTGGCCCGCACCCGGGCCGCGCTGCTGGAGCTGACCCTGTCCCGGCTCACCGAGCTGGAGATGAAGGCCATGGCGATCGCCTACGAGCCGGTGGCGCTCACGCTCGACGACCTGCCCGCCCGGCTGGCCGAGGCGGTGCGCGTGCAGCTCGACGACCGCCGGCGCACCCTGGCCCGCTACGAGCTGGCCCTGGAGGCCACCAGGCGTCCCGAACTGCGCGAGATCTACAACCGGGCGAGCCGCCACTTCCGAGACCCGGCGCCCGCCATGCTGGCCGCCCTGGGGTCGAAGGACCCGGTGCGCCACGCCCGCCAGCTCGTGGCCTTCGGGGAGGGGCTGATGTTCGACGCGATCGCGGGCGCGGGCTCCGTGCCCACCGTGGAGGAGCTCACCCTCGCACTGCGCGACCTGCTGACCGGCATGCTGCGTGACGAGGGCGCCGGCGGATAGGACCGCCGGCGCCCGTGTCGGCCGTGCGTGACCTCGGGCGGCCTACTTCTCGCCGCCCGTGTCCTCGCCGTCCCTCGCGTGCTTGCCGCGAGGCTCCCGGTGGCCGTCGGCCGCGCCGGACTCGGCCTCCGGCGACTCGTCCTTGGGGGGTGCCTCATGCCTGCCCATACGGGGGGAACTCTCCTTCTCTTCGACCAACAGCTCACGGTGACCGTATGACTACAGTTACGTGCCCGGCAAGGGGGTTGGTTCAAGATCCACGCAACGAATTCGAGAATAATTCGCGTAACGCCGTGATCAGCCGGAATCGGCAGTGGTCAGCCGGGATCAGCCGCCGTCAGCCGGGACAGGTCGGTCGGTAGGGCACCTCGGGCAGGTGCCGGGCCCAGTCCGCGGCCGACAGGCCCCCGTAGCGGGCGCACACCGCCGACGCCGGGTCGCCGGCCGTGGGCGAGCGGGCCAGGTCCAGCGTGAGCACCGTTCCGCCGGCGGCCAGCACGCGGGCCGTACGCCCGTCGCCGGCCAGCACCGCCCGCGCCGGCCGGTCCGCGCCGCCCACCGGCACCTGACGTTCGGCCAGCAGCACGCGGTCGGGGACGCGCCACACCCGCACCCGGTCGTTGTCCGTCCCGGCCAGCAGCCGGCCGTCCGGGCTGAAGCGCAGGTGGCCGGGGGAGGGCCGCAGCCGGGTGCCGAGCACGGGCACGCCGTCCAGGTCGTAGATCTGGATGCCGGTCTCCTCGGCGATGGCCACCCGCTCGCCGTCCGGCGCGAACGTCGTGTACTCCCACGGCATCCGGTCCAGCCACGGCGCGGGCGTGACGCGGTCGCCGCGCCTGATCGCCGAGCGCCGGCCGTCGAACGTCAGCGCCACCCGGTCACCGGGGCCGGCCACCGCGTACTCGCCGACGAAGGCCGCCCGGCGGGCCCGCAGGTCCCAGGCCCACCGCTCGCCCGACTGCCGGGCCGCCGCGAACAGCAGCCCGCCGCCCGGGCTGAACCACGCCGACTGCTCGCCCGGCGCGCCCAGCCCCCTCCCGAACGGCGGCCCCACGCCCTGCCCCGACGCCGTGTCCCACAGGTACGACCGGTCCACGCCGACGAGGGCCAGCGTGCGCCCGTCGGGGGACCAGGCCATCGCCCGCACGCTCTGCTCGGGACCGGCCGTCTCGGCCAGCCGCCGGTGCCCGGGGACGTCGTAGACGCGTACCGTGTCGTCGGTCAGCGCGGCCAGCCGGGAGCCGTCGTCGCTGATCGCGTACAGCGAGCGCGGCCCGGCCTGCGGGTCGGTGAAGACGTCCACGGCCGGGTCGGCGGCCGCCGCCGTCAGCGCCCGCCGCGCCTGCGGCACCCGGGCCAGCCGCCAGGCCGCCAGGCTCAGCCGGCGCGCGGTCACCGGGTCGGCCACCCGCAGCGCCTCGGCCCGCGACGCGGCGACCCTGGCCATCGCCTGCTCCAGCCGCCCTTCGGCGGCCCCGCGCTGCCACACCGCGAGCAGCGCCGCCAGCAGCGCGACCGACAACAGGCCCGACAGCAGCCCGACCATGAGCCGCCGCCGCCTGCGCGCGCCGCCGCGGGCCCGCGCGAGGGCCTCGTCCAGGAAGGTCTGCTCGCCGGGGCTCAGGGTGACCCGCCGCCGCCCGCCGGCCGCCCACGCCATCGCCTGGTCGAGGGGTTCGCCCTGGTAGAGGTCGGACTCGCGGCGCCCGCCCGCCTCCCAGGCGCGCGCCGCCCTGGCCAGCTCCCGGTGCACGGCCAGGCCTTCCCGCTCGCCGTCCAGCCACTCGTGCAGGCGCGGCCAGGCCCGCAGCAACGCCGTGTACGTGATCGTGAGGGATCCGCCGTCGCCGATCGTGAGGATCCCGGCCTTCCCGTACGCCTCCAGCACCCGGTCGATCGCGGCCACCTCGTCGGGGGCGCGTCCGGCGACCAGGTCGTCACGGAGGGCGGGGGCCACGGTGTCGCCGCCGGACTCGTCGAGCCCGACCAGGCGCAGGAAGACCTCGGGCACCAGATCCTGGTCCGCCCGGCAGAGCTGGAGGTAGATGGCCTCGGCGCGGACGCCGAGCGGCGGGTCGTCGACCGGCTCCGGCGGCAGCAGGCGGCCGAGCTGGGACTGCGGGGCGTCGAGCAGGGACATGAGCAGGTGGCGGGCGTCCGGGCGCCGGTCGGGGTCGTCGTGGAGCGCGGCGGCGACCAAGCCGCGTAACAGCCGGTCGAGGCGCTCCCCGTTGCCTAATCGCTCGGTGAGCCCGTACGCGGCGAACAGCAGGACGCGCCCCCACGCCTGGACGTCGTCCGCCGGCCCGGCCTCGGAGTCGGCCAGCCCCAGCCCCACCAGGCGCGGCCCCTCGACGCCTAAGATGATCTTGTCGGGCGTGAGCGACCCGTGCACCGCCCCCGCCTCGTGCACCGCGGCCAGCGCGGTGGCCGTGGCGGCGGCCAGGCGGTAGAGGTCGTCACCGGCGAAGGGGCCGTGCCGCTCGACGACCTGGCGCAGCGTCGGCCCCTCGATGTACTCGCTGACCAGGTACGGCGGATCGCCCTGCGGGCACGCCTCGACCAGTCGCGCCGCGTGCACCGAGCGCACCTGCGGGACCGTCGCGTACGCGCCCGGTCCTGGCAGGTGGAGGGCATGGCGACCGCCCGACTCGTCGTAGGCCTCGCGGACGGTGGTCCGCCCGCCGCCGTCGAGCCGGGCGCCGAGCCAGTAGCCTCCCAGCCGATCAGTCATGCGGGATTAGATGCCGCCTTCCGTTCAGCGGTTCAGTCGAGCCCGGTGCTCCGGCCATTCCTCTTCGAGGATGCCGAAATAGACCGTGTCGCGCCAGGTGCCGTCGGGCCTTCTGCGGTGGCGGCGCAGGGTTCCCTCGTGCACGCCGCCGATGCGCCGGATGGCGGCCTGGGAGCGCAGGTTCAGCACGTCGGTCTTGAGCAGGACCCGGTTGAACCCGAGTCCGAAGGCGTGGTCGAGCAGCAGCAGCTTGCAGTTGGTGTTCACCGCGGTGCGCCAGTGGGCGCGGCCGTACCAGGTCCAGCCGATCTCGACGCTGTCGTCGAAGCCGGGCACGTCGATGTAGGTCGTCCAGCCGCCCGGCCGTCCGGTCTCCTTGGGGATCACCGCGAACGGCACGTGCTGGTCGTCGCCGATGAGCGCGCGGGCCGTCCTGGCCAGGTCCTCCTCGGTGCGCGGGGTGGCGATCGGCAGCCAGCGCCACAGCTCGTCGTCCCCGCCGCCGGCGGCGAACAGGTCGGGGACGTGTTCCAGGGTGAGCGGCTCTAGGCGCACGACGTCGTTCTCCAGCACCACGGGCGCGGGCAGCTTGGCGGTCATGCCGCCACGATAGGCGGCGGTCCCGTCGCAGGTTGACGGCCACCTGGCCCTTTTTGCGGGGAACCACCTGTCGACATCCATACCGGCCGGTCGGTAGGCTCACCGGCATGGACTTCGCCTTCGACACCGTCACCGAGGACCTGCGCGAGCGCCTGCTCCGCTTCATGGACGAATGCGTCTATCCGGCCGAGCCCGCCTTCGAGGAGCAGGCCGCGGCCGCCGGCTGGAGCCCGCCCCCGCTGCTCGACGACCTCAAGGACGAGGCGAGGAAGCGCGGCCTGTGGAACCTGTTCCTGCCCGGGGAGCACGGCGCCGGCCTGACGAACCTCCAGTACGCCCCGCTGGCCGAGATCATGGGCCGCAGCCCCAGCATCGCCCCCACCGCCACCAACTGCGCCGCCCCCGACACCGGCAACATGGAAGTGCTGGCGATGTTCGGCAGTCAGTGGCAGCGCGAGGAGTGGCTGCGCCCGCTGCTCGACGGCGAGATCCGGTCGGCCTTCGCGATGACCGAGCCCGACGTCGCCTCCTCCGACGCCACCAACATCGCCACCTCGATCGTCCGCGACGGCGGCGAGTACGTCATCAACGGCCGCAAGTGGTTCATCTCCGGCGCGATGAACCCCAACTGCAAGATCTTCGTCGTCATGGGCAAGACGAACCCCGACGCGCCCAAGCACCGGCAGCAGAGCATGGTCCTGGTGCCGCGCGACACCCCGGGGCTGCACGTCAAGCGCGGCATGCACGTCTTCGGCTACACCGACGCCGACCACGGCGGCCACGCCGAGGTGATCTTCGAGGACGTGCGCGTACCGGTCGAGAACCTGATCGGCGAGGAGGGCGGCGGCTTCGCCATCGCGCAGGCCAGGCTCGGCCCCGGCCGCATCCACCACTGCATGCGCCTGATCGGCATGGCCGAGCGCGCGGTCGAGCTGATGTGCCGGCGGGCCCTGGCCAGGACGGCGTTCGGCAAGCCGGTCGCCCAGCAGGGCGTGGTCCAGGACTGGATCGCCGAGTCCCGCATCAGGATCGAGCAGTTGCGCCTGCTCGTGCTCAAGACCGCCTGGCTGATGGACACCGTGGGCAACCAGGGCGCCCACACCGAGATCCAGGCCATCAAGATCTCCACCCCGATCACCGTCGAATGGATCCTGGACAAGGCCATCCAGGTGCACGGCGCGGGCGGCGTCTCCCAGGACTTCCCGCTGGCCGCGCTCTGGGCGGGCGCCCGGTCCCTGCGTCTGGCCGACGGCCCCGACGAGGTGCACAAGCGGTCCCTGGCCCATCGCGAGCTGAAGAGGTTCATGTGAACGAAGCGCAGATCAAGGAGCGCGTGCGCGCGTTCCTCGGCGAGCACGACCCCGAGGGGGACCGGCTGGAGTTCCTGCGGGCCAGGTTCGACGCCGGGCTGGCCTGGGTCTGGTTCCCCGAAGGGCTCGGCGGCCTCGGCGCGGCCAGGGAGCTGCAGCAGGTGGTCGAGCACGAGCTGGCCGGCACGCCGCAGATCAACAGCGGCGTCCAGGGCATCGGCCTCGGCATGGCCGCGCCGACGATCCTGGCGTTCGGCACGCCGGAGCAGAAACGACGCTTCCTGCGCCCGCTGTGGACCGGCGAGGAGATCTGGTGCCAGCTCTTCAGCGAGCCCGGCGCCGGCTCCGACCTGGCCACGCTCGCCACCCGCGCGGTCCGCGACGGCGAGGAGTGGGTGGTCGACGGCCAGAAGGTCTGGACGTCGGGCGCCCACCACTCCCGCTGGGCCATCCTGGTCACCCGCACCGACCCGGACGTGCCCAAGCACCGCGGCATGACGTACTTCGTCTGCGACATGCACGCCCCCGGCGTCGAGGTGCGGCCGCTGCGGCAGATCACCGGCGAGGCCGAGTTCAACGAGGTGTTCCTGACCGGCGTGCGGCTCTCCGACGACCTGCGGCTGGGCGAGGTCGGCGACGGCTGGCGGGTCGCGCAGACCACGCTGATGAACGAGCGCGTCGCGATCGGCGGCGCGCCCGTGCGGCGCGGCGGCGGCATGGTCGGCGCGGTGCTGGAAGCCTGGCGCGAGCACCCCGAGCTGCGCACCCACGACCTGCACCAGCGGCTGCTGGCGTTGTGGGTGGAGGCCGAGGTCACCCGCCTGTCCGGGGCCCGGCTGCGCGAGCAGCTCGCCGCCGGCCAGCCCGGCCCCGAGGGCTCGGGCATGAAGTTGTCGTTCGCCAGGCTCAACCAGGCGCTGTCCGGCTTCGACGTCGAGCTCCGCCGCGACCTCGGCTACGACGACTGGACGTTCCGCCGCTCGGAGGACGTCGACTTCTACGGCCGCGGCCCCGGCTACCGCTATTTGCGGGCCAAGGGCAACTCGATCGAGGGCGGCACGTCCGAGATCCTGCGCAACATCATCTCCGAACGGGTGCTCGGCCTGCCCTCCGAGCCCCGCGTCGACAAGGACGTGCCCTGGAAGGACCTGCCGCGATGACTCTGCTCTACTCCGAGGTCGAGGAGGAGCTGCGGGCGGCCGTGCGCGGCCTGCTCGCCGACCGCTGCCCGCCCGCCGCGGTGCTCGGGCGCGTCGAGTCGCAGCCCTACGACCTGGACCTGTGGAAGACGCTGGCGGGCGAGATCGGCGTCGCCGGGCTGCTCGTGCCCGAGGAGCTGGGCGGCGCGGGCGCCTCGGCCAGCGAGGCGGCCGTCGTGCTGGAGGAGCTGGGCCGGGCCGTGGCGCCGGTGCCGTTCCTGACCAGCGCGGTCCTGGCCACCAAGGCGCTGCTGCCCACCGGTGACGCCCTGCTCGGCGAGCTGGCCGAAGGACGCAGGACGGCGGCGCTGGTCGTGTCGTTCGCGGCCTCGCCGTACCGGCCGGGGCGCGGGTCGTCGCTGCGGCTGGCGGACGGGCGGCTGTCCGGCACCGTCACCGGCGTGGCCGGCGCGGACGTGGCCGACGTGCTCCTCGTCCCCTTCGAGGGCAGGCTGTACGAGGCCGAGGGCGCCACCGTGGAGGTCGTGCCCTCGCTCGACCTGACCCGGCCGGTCGCCACCGTCACCCTGTCCGGGGCGCAGGTCCGCGACGTCGGCGCGTGCGACCTGGCCGGCGTGCTGAGGTTCGGGGCCGGGCTGCTGGCCTCCGAGCAGGTCGGCGTGGCCGAGTGGTGCCTCGACACGACGCTCGCCTACGTCAAGGAGCGCCACCAGTTCGCCCGGCCGGTCGGCTCGTTCCAGGCGATCAAGCACCGGCTGGCCGACCTGTGGCTGGACGTCGTCAGGGCCAGGGCCGCCGCCCGCGGCGCGGCCGCCGATCCCGGGGACATCGCGGTCGCGGTGGCGCAGTCGTGGAACGCGGGGGTGGCGGTGCACGCCGCCGAGGAGGCGGTGCAGCTCCACGGCGGGATCGGGATGACCTGGGAGCATCCCGTGCATCTGTATCTCAAGCGCGCCAAGGCCACCGAGATCGCGCTCGGCACGCCCGGCGACCATCGGGAGGCGCTGGCCTCATTCGCCGGCGTCCCCGGCCCCGAGGGAGTTCAGCAGTAGGTCGGCGAAGTGCTTGCCCACCTGGGCGCCGGTCAGCGGCCCGTCCGCGTGGAACCAGGTGCCCAGGTGGTGCACCGAGCCGAAGAAGTAGTCGACGACCAGCTCGGCGGGCACCCGGTCGCTGAGCACGCCGGTGCGCTGCCCCTCGGCCACCAGGTCGCGGAAACGCTCGTGGTAGCGGCGGCGCTCGGCGCGCACGGTCTTCTGCTTCTCGGTCGCGAGCAGGTGCATCGACCGGAAGAAGATCTTGGAGTCGTCGAGGTTGGCGGTCGTGGTCTCCACGACGTCGGCCGCGGCCCGGTGCAGCCGCTCGCGGATCGTGCCGGGGCCGTCGGCGATGCGCGTCAGCCGGTCCATCTGCATGCGGAGCAGGCGGGCGTAGATCTCGTGCAGTAGATCGTCTTTTGAGTCAAAATAGTGGTACATGGCGCCCTTGGTGACGCCGGCCGCCTGGACGATCTCCTGGACCGAGGTCCCCTCGAATCCACGGGCCGCGAACAGCCGGGTCGCCTCGGCGAGCAACCGCTGCCGAACGGGTTCTTCCTTCACATCGTCCCCCTTGTCACCCGCCATAGCATACCGACTGGTCGGTTGACGGTCTTGCAGGTTTTATTTGCGTCACCTTAGGCTCGCCTTGGTTCGTACTTGGGTATGCCTCCGTCCGGCGAGGGATCTTCGGAGTGGCAGATCCTGAGGGTTTCTACTCATTCGGGGAGTTTGCCGTGCCCGGTGGCTCTATCTACGTGCAGCAGGACGAGAAGTACACAGGCTCATCCCCGCAGTGGTGGTACGAGAAGTTCTGGCGCGAGGACGCGCCCAACCGCCGCCGCTCCCGGTACGTCAAGGCAGGCGTGGGCGCGGTGGGCGGCATCCTGCTGGCGCTGCGGTTCGGCTCGGAGTACATGCTGTTCTGGGGGGCCGTCACCGCCGGTCTCGTGGCCGCCGTCGACTGGTACATCGACTGGCGCGCCTTCCGCGCGACGGCCGTCTGGCGCGGCGCCCGGCGCGGTGAGCTGATCACCGGCAGGCTGCTGCGCAGGCAGCTCGCCAGGCGCGGCTACCAGGTGCTCGACGGCCGCGCGATCCGCGACCAGGCCTCCATCGACCACCTCGTGATCGGCCCGACCGGCATCTGGGTCATCGACAACGAGTCCTGGAGCCCCGACACCGAGATCGGCTGCTACAACGGCAGGCTGTTCTTCAGCGAGAAGTACGGCACCAAGTGGGCCAAACCGCTGGTGGACACCGCCGAGGCCTTCGCCGAGCTGCTGACCCGCGAGACCGGGATCGAGGTCACGATCTCGCCCATGCTGGCCGTCCACTGCGGGCTGCTGCCGCGCGGCGGCGTCGTGGTCGGCGAGGGGCTCACGCTGCTCAAGCCGCGCCTGGTGGCCAGGCGCATCAAGGCGGTCGACGGCGTGGTGTTCACCGACGAGCAGGTCGAGCTGCTGGCCCGCACCGCGGCCAGGGAGCTGCAGAAGGTCTGACCGCCGTCAGGCCAGCGTCTCGATGAACGCGGTGAGCTGGGCGACGTTGCGGCACTCGTGCATCTCCACCACGGTGCCGTACTCGCTCGCGACCGAGTCGCCGGTGTCCCACTGCTGCCTGGGCTCGGGGTTGAGCCAGTAGGCGTGGCGGGCCCCCGACGTCAGGCGCCTGAGCACGTCGAGGGCCGGCGGCTGGTAGTTGGATCGGGCGTCGCCGAGGATCAGCAGCGAGGTTCTGGGGCCGATGGCGTCGGAGTGCCGCTCGGCGAAGCCTTCCAGGGCGTGGCCGTAGTTCGTCCGTCCGAAGCGCGACATGTCGGCCTCGTTCGCGAGCCGCGTCATGGCCTCCACGACGTCCGCGCCGGGCACGAAGAAGCGGGTGATCTCGTCCACCCTGTCCACGAACCCGAACGCCCGCACCTTCGTGAACTGCTCCCGCAGCGCGTACGTCAGCAGCAGCGTGAAGTGCGCGAACGACGAGACCGAGTCGCTGGTGTCGCAGAGGATGACCAGCTCCGGCTTGTGCGGCCGGGGCGGTCTGAAGTGCGTGGTCAGCGGCACGCCGCCGCTCTGCAGCGAGGCCCGTACGGTGCGCCGGAAGTCCAGCCGCCCCCTGCGCCCCTTCCTGTGCTTGATCGTCAGCCGCGCGGCCAGCCGCCTGGCCAGCGGATGGACCTCCTTGCGCAGCCTGGCCAGGTCGGCCCTGGTGATGCGGAGGAAGTCGATCTGGTCGAGCGGCGGGCGCACGGCCGAGCGGGCGATGCGCTCGATCCCCGAGTCCTCGGCGATGCGCCGGCGCACGTCGGTGGCCACGGCCTCCTCGAACCGCCTAATGTTGCCGGTGACGCGCTGCCGCACGGTCTTCTCGGCCAGCCCGCCGCGTTCCTGCCCGGCCAGCACGTTCTGCAGGATGCGGGCCATCAGCGTCTCGGGCGACAGGGCACGCAGGACGCTGTAGGAGAACCAGTTCTGGCGGCCCGGCCCGGTGGTCTGCTGGCGGCCGAACCGCTCGACCATGGCCTGGGCGAACTCCCGCAGCTCGCTGTCCGTGCTGCCGGTGAGCAGCTCCGCCAGGCGCTCGCGCAGCTCGTCCACCGGGGCCGTCTGAGGGTCCAGGCGGGCTTCGGCGGGGCGGGGGGCGTACATGCCGGTCGTGGACGACGGGAACCACAGGTCGAACAGCACGTCGAAGCCCGGACGGTAGGCCGGCTTCTTGACCAGCGTGGCCGCGTAGGCGGCGCGCAGCGACTCGCGCTCGCTCAGGTCGATCACCCGCAGCGCGCGGGCCGCGTCGAGCCCCTCGGCGAGCGACACCGGCAGGCCCGCCTCGCGCAGCGCGTGCACGAAACCGACATGCCGGTCCACCAGCGATCCGCGCTCAGGCATCCGGCAGCCCCAGCTCCTTGATCGCCCGCGTCTGGTCGGAGGCGTGCTTGAGCACCACGCCCAGCGTCCCGGCCACCGTCGCCTCGTCCAGCTCCTGGCGGCCGAGGGCCAGCAGCGTGTTGGCCCAGTCGACGGTCTCGGCGACCGACGGCGCCTTCTTCAGCTCCAGCGCCCGCATGGTGGCGACCGTCCTGGCGAGCTGCTCGGCCAGGTCGGCGCGGATGGTGGGCACCTGCGCGAGCACGATGTCGCGCTCCCGCTCCGGCGTCGGGTACTCGATGTGCAGGTAGAGGCAGCGCCGCTTGAGCGCCTCCGACAGCTCGCGGGTGGCGTTGGAGGTCAGCAGCACGAACGGCCGGCGGGTGGCGGCGATCGTGCCCAGCTCGGGGATGGTGACCTGGAAGTCCGACAGCAGCTCCAGCAGCAGGCCCTCGACCTCGACGTCGGCCTTGTCGGTCTCGTCGATGAGCAGCACGGTGGGGGCGGCCGACCTGATCGCCTTCAGCAGCGGGCGTTCGAGCAGGAACTCCTCGGTGAAGATGTCGTCGTCGGCGCTGGTGGCCTGGATGCGGAGCAGCTGCTTCTTGTAGTTCCACTCGTACAGCGCGCGGGCCTCGTCGAGACCTTCGTAACACTGGAGGCGGACCAGCTCCGAGCCGGTCGCCTGGGCCACGGCCTTGGCGAGCTGCGTCTTGCCCACCCCGGCGGGCCCCTCGACCAGCAGCGGCTTGCCCAGCGCGGCGGCGAGGAACACCGAGGTGGAGATGGCGTCGTCGGAGAGGTAGTCCACGGCGGCGAGCCGCGCCGTCACGTCGGCGGGCGAGTCGAACATCGATGCTCCCTGTCTGCAGGCCGAACTTTATTCTAGCGGCAGGAGCTCGACCCAGGTCGATTCGACCAACATGCGGATCACCGGTATATTCCTCTCTGCAAGCGCCGCTAGCTCAGTTGGTTAGAGCAGCTGACTCTTAATCAGCGGGTCCGGGGTTCGAGTCCCTGGCGGCGCACCGCACGAAAGCCCCAGTTCAGTAGGCTGAGCTGGGGCTTTCGCGTTTTCCCGCAGCTCCGTGAGCTGCTGCTTCCCCGGCCCGTTATGCAATCTTTGCTTGCGGCCACAAGGAAGCTGCGTAATATGAACGTTCATATCGCTTCACCTTGTTATCCCCGGTCAGCAGCACACTCCCCCCTTCGTCATGCCTAGACGGGCCCGCCAGAGGATATGAACGTTCAAATTTTCGCAGAGCCGTCCGGCTACCTCGACTTCGCCCGGCTGGGGCCGCTCTCCCACGCGGTCGCGGCGGTCCTGGCCGAGTCGGCCCGCCGCCGCGTCGGCGACATGCCGCTGGCCTGGTTCGAGGAGCAGGTCGCGCGCACGCGCTCGGCCGCGGCGCGGCTGCTGGGGGCGGCCGAGCACGAAGTGGCGTTCCTCTCCTCCACCAGCCACGGGCTGTTCGCCGCCGCCGCCGCGCTGCCCGGAGAGGGCGTGGTGCTGCTGCCCCGGGGGGAGTTCCCCGCGAACGTCTACCCCTGGCTGCGGTTCGCGGGACGCGGCGGGCTCCGGGTGCGGTGGATCGACGAAGCGCGCCTCACCCCACAGGTGCTGGCCGAGCACCTGGACGCGTCGGTGCGGGCACTCTCGGTCAGCGCGGTCGACGCGCTCACCGGCTACCCGGCGCCGCTGGGCGCGCTGAAGGAGGTGCTCGGGCCGGGACGCGTGCTCGTCGTGGACGCGATCCAGGGGCTGGGCGTCGTGCCGCTGGAGGTGGAGGCCGCCGACGTGCTGGTCTGCGGCGGGCAGAAGTGGCTGCGCGCCGGATGGGGGGCGGCTCTCTTCCTGGCCCGCGACCGCGTCGCCGGGCTGATGGCGCCAGGACTCGGCGGGTGGTCGGGGGTCGAGGACCCGCTGGCGGGGCCCGCGCCCCGGCCGCCGCTCGCGGGAGCGGCCGCGCACACGATGACCAATCCCGACTGGTCCGCCGTGGCCGCCCTGGGCGTCGCGATCGAGCTGGTCCTGGAGGCCGGCGTCGCGGAGATCGGCCGCAGGACGGCCGATCGGCTGGGTGAGCTGCTCGACACGGCCCGCGCCGCCGGGGCACGGGTGCTGCTGGACGCGCCCGCCGGCGCCGGCGGACCGGCGCCGCCCGGCGCCGGCCGTGGCACCGCGGAGTGGAGCGGGATCGGGTCCTTCACGATGCCCGGCCAGGATCCGGCGGCCGTCCATGCCGCGCTGGCCGCCGCCGGGCTCACCACGACTCTGCGGGGCGAGTGGATCCGTCTGTCGCCCCACGCCACCACCTCGGGCGAGGCCGTACAGCGTCTGGCCGCCGCCCTGCACCCCCCGAGAAAGGAATCATCATGAACCGACCTCTCGTCACGGTCGTCTCCGCGACTCTCGCCCTGGCCGTCACGGCCTGCGGCGGCGGGGGCGGGAGCGACCAGACGTCCACCGGTCCCGTGAAGATCACGGTCTGGAGCTGGAAGCCCGCCTCCGACGGGCTGGTCTCGGTGGCCAAGGACTTCGAGCAGGCGAACCCCGGCATCAAGGTCGACGTCCAGGTGGTCGGCAACCCCGCGATCTGGGAGAAGATCACGGTGGGGATGGCCGCGGGAGGCAAGGGCTTGGGGGACGTCCTGCACATCGGCATCGACTACCTGCCCGGATACATGGAGAAGTTCCCCGGCGGGCTGGCGGACCTGAGCGAGCTGGGCGCCGACAAGTACAAGGACGCCTTCGCCAAGGGGCTGTGGCCGACGGTCACCGGCAAGGACGGCAAGGCGTACGCGATGCCGTGGGAGGTCAACCCGGTCGGCTTCTTCTACCGTTCGGACCTGTTCGACAAGGCGGGCATCGACTCGGCGGCGATCAGGACCTGGGACGACGCGATCGAGGCGGGCAAGAAGCTCAAGGAGAAGACGGGCGCCTATCTGATCGGCCTGAACAAGCCGGCGGCCGGCAGCGTGGACATGGACCTCTTCCAGTCGCTGCTGCAGCAGCAGGGCGCCTTCTACTTCGACCGTCAGGGAGAGGTCACGCTCTCCTCGGCGCCCGCCGTGCAGGCGATGACCCTGATCAAGAAGATGAACGACGCCGGGATCGTCGCCGACACCTCCGGCGAGGGCACGCGGAAGAAGCTGATCAGCGAGAACAAGGTCGCGGTGCTGCCGTGGGCGGCCTGGGCGGTCGGCTACATCCCCGAGATGTGGCCGGAGCAGAAGGGGCTCTGGCGCGTCATGCAGCCGCCGGCCGTCGTGCCGGGCGGCAAGCGCACCGCGATCGTCAACTCCACGTACCTGTCGGTCTCCGGGACCAGCCCGCACAAGGCGGAGGCGTTCAAGTTCCTGGAGTACGCGCTGACCAGGCCCGAGGTCGTCAACAAGGCGTTCAAGGACGGCGGGGTCTTCCCCGCCCTGAACGCCGCCTACGCCGACCCGCGCTTCACCGCCAAGACGGACTACTACGGCGGGCAGCCCGCCCTCAAGACCTTCGTGGACGCGCTGGGCGAGGGCGCGGACGCCACCTACTACTCCGGCGACTACGCCCGCGCGCTGAAGATCGCCAGTGACGCGCAGACCCAGGTCCTGCTGAAGGGCGCCGACCCCGCCGCCGCGCTGAGCCAGGCGGCCCAGCAGCTGTCCCAGCAGTCCGGCAGGAAGCTCGCGGGATGACCGGCCGCCTGCTCACCAGGAGAAACGTTCCGTACTTCCTGGTGCTGCCCGCGCTGCTCGGCTTCGTCTGCTTCAAGGCCTATCCGATCCTGGCGGCGGCCTACATCAGCCTGACGACCGGCGCCGGGGCGGCGCGTTCCTTCGCCGGACTGGACAACTACGTCAGGCTGGTGAACGACCCGCTGTTCTGGACGTCGTTGTGGAACACCGCGCTGATCCTCGTCGTCCAGGTCCCGATCATGCTGATCCTCGCGCTGCTGCTGGCGCTGGGCCTCAACTCCAGGCTCGTACGGCTGCGCGCCCTGTGGCGGCTCGGCGTCTTCATGCCCTCGCTGACCGGCCTGGTCGCCTACGGCGTGATGTTCTCGGTGATCCTCAGCAAGGACTCCGGCCTGCTCAACTGGCTGCTCGGCCTCTTCGGCGTCAGCCCGATCGACTGGCTGGGCAGCCCCTTCTGGGCGCGAATCGCCATCGTCATCGCGCTGACCTGGCACTACTGCGGCTACAACGCGGTGATCTACCTGGCCGGGCTGCAGAGCATCGCGAAGGAGCTGTACGAGGCGGCGATGGTCGACGGCGCGGGAGCGGTCCGCCGCTTCTGGTCGATCACCGTCCCGCAACTGCGGCCGATCCTGCTGCTGACGATCGTGTTGTCGGCGATCGGCACGCTGCAGCTGTTCGACGAGCCGTTCGTGCTCACCGGCGGCGGCCCGGACAACTCCACCCTGACGATCTCCCTCTACCTGTACCAGAACGGCTTCCGCTACTTCGACTTCGGTTACGCCTCGGCGATCGCCTACGCGCTCACGCTGATCGTGGCCGGCTTCGGGCTGGTGCAGCTCAAGCTCACCGGAGGCAGGAAATGAAGGGCTGGCTGCTGACCTTCGCGCTCGCGGCGTGCTTCGCCCTGTGCGTCGGCCCGTTCTACTGGCTGACCATGGCGGCCACGCACGCCAACGCCGACATCTTCGGCGCCACGCCCACGTTCTCGCCGGGCGACCAGCTCGGAGCGAACACCGCGAAGCTGGAGGAGTCCATCGGCCTGCTGCACGTGCTGGGGAACACGCTGCTCGTGGCGACCGTCCAGACGTCGATCGCGCTGGTCGTGGCGTTGCTGGCGGGCTACGCGTTCGCCAAGTTCGAGTTCCGTGGCAGGAACGCCTTCTTCGTCCTGCTGCTGTCGACGCTGGTGATCCCGGGCGGCGTCACCATCATCCCGATCTTCGAGATGATGAACGACCTCGGGCTGATCGACACCTTCCCGGCGCTCATCCTGCCGAACCTGACCGTCCCGTTCGGGATCTTCCTCATCCGGCAGTCGCTGCAGGCCGTCCCCGACGAGTTGCTGGACGCGGCGCGCGTGGACGGGGCGGGGGAGCTCCGGGTGTTGTGGCGGGTGGTGGTGCCGGTCATGCGGCCCGCGCTCGCGGCGTTGGCGGTCTTCCTGTTCCTCGGCGCGTGGAACGACTTCCTGTGGCCGCTGATCGCGCTGCGCACGCCCGGGATGTTCACCCTGCCGGTCGCGCTGGCCACCCTCCAGGGGCTGGCCAGGACCGACTTCGGCCAGGTCATGGTGGGCACCGCGATCTCCGCGCTGCCCATGATGATCCTCTTTCTCGTCCTTCAGAAACAGTTCATCTCCGGCCTGCTGGCCGGGGCCACGAAAGGTTGACCATGCAGATCTGGGAGCCGCACGCCCTCGGGGAGACGACCGTCGTCCGCGCGGGCGAGGTCGAGGTGGCGATAGCCGGTACGGAGGCGATCACGGTCACCCCGGTCGCGCCGGACGTCTGGCTGATCGACGCCCCCGAAGGGACCGCGGCGCAGTGGAGACTGCCGTGCGTCGACGCCGCGGCCTTCTGGACGCCGGGCTCGGGCACCCGCTGGATCCCGCCGATCTGGAGCTCTGCGACGGCGGCCGGGCTGGTCTCCGGCGCGCCCGTCGTCAGCCTTGTCGGCACGGCGGGGGCCAACCTGTGCACGGTGGCCCTGGCCTCGGTGACCGGCAGCTTCACCGGCGGCGTGATCGAGGAGACCGGCGAGTTCGTCTTCACCGTGCAGAACGAGGGGCTGCGGATCCGGCTGGACCTGTCGGACCGGCAGTTCTCCGCGGCGCTGACCGAGGTCGCCGGATGGTGGCAGGAGGGCCGCGACCTCCCGCCCACGCCGCGTCAGGCCAGGCTGCCCGTGTACTCGACCTGGTACAGCATGCACCAGGAGGTCTCGCGGGAGTCGGTGGAGCTCCAGGCCAGGCTGGCGAAGGAGCTGGGCTGCGCCACGATGATCGTGGACGACGGGTGGCAGACGGCCGACCGGTCGCGGGGGTACGCCTTCTGCGGCGACTGGGAGCCCAACATCTCCGGCATCCGGCAGCACATCCAGAAGGTCCAGAACGACGGCATGGCCTACCTGCTGTGGTACGCGCTGCCGTTCGTGGGCAAGCACAACGCCGCGTTCGAGCGTTTCGAGGGGAAGTTCCTGCGCTACCTCGACCACATGGACGCGGCCGTCCTCGACCCGCGTCACCCCGAGGTGCGCACGTTCCTCGTCGGCAAGCTGGCGCGAGCGGTGGAGGAGTGGGGCGCGGACGGCCTGAAGATCGACTTCGTCGACCGTTTCGGCACCGACGAAGGGGTGGCCGAGCTGCTGCGCGAGCTCGACGTCAGGCTCCGGGCGGCGAAGCCGGACGTGCTCATCGAGCACCGCCAGCCGTACACGAGCCCGGGTCTGTGGCCGTACGCGAACATGGTCAGGGCGGTGGACTGCCCGCTCAGCCCGCAGGAGAACCGGCAGCGGACGATCGACCTGCGGCTGACCGCCGGACCTCAGGCCGTGCACTCGGACATGATCCTCTGGCATCCGGACGAGTCCGCCGAGCAGGTCGCGGTACACCTGATCAACGTGCTCTTCTCGGTGCCGCAGATCTCCGTGGACCTGGCGGCCCAGCGGCCCGACCAGCTCGCCGCCATCCGGTTCTGGCTGGGCGTCTTCCGCAGCCACCTGGCCACGCTGCAGCTCGGCGTGCTGGAACCGCACGGGGTCGAGCACGGATACCCGCTGGTGCGGGCCTACAGTGAGGAGAGCGAGGTCGTGGCCCGGTACGCTGCCCTGCCTGTGGACGTGCCGGAGACCGCAGAGCTGCTCGTGGCCAACGCCGCCCCCGACACCCGCGTCGTCCTGTACGGGCGGGGTGTCGCGACGGCCGAGGTCCGCGACTGCGGCGGGCGGCTCGTGAGCGAGAGCGAGCTGCGCTTCACCTGCGGCGCGAGCGTGGTCGAGGTACCCGTGGGGGGCCTGCTGACGGTGAGGAGAGACTGAGTGGCGGCACGCCGTGGGATCACCATCGAGGACGTCGCCCGCGCGGCCGGCGTGTCCCGCCAGACGATCTCCAACGCGCTCAACGCTCCCCAGCGGCTCAAGCCGGAGACGCTGGAACGGGTGACCCGGCTGATCGAGGAGCTCGGCTACCGGCCCGACCAGTCGGCGCGCAGCCTCAAGTCGGGCACCAGGCGCATCATCGCCTACCCGACGCCGGTGGACGACCCCGCCAACCCCAACCCGCTGATGGGCGGGTTCCTGGAGGCCGTGGTGGCCTCGGCCGGCGAGGTCGGCTACCGGATCCTGCTGCTGCGGCCGCGCCCGGGCCAGAGTCAGGAACAGGCGCTGGACGAGGTGATCGCGGCCCGCACCGTGGACGCCTTCCTGCTGTCGGACGTCATGCGCGACGACCCCAGAGTCGCGCACCTGACCGAGGCGGGGTTCCCGTTCGCCGCGTTCGGCAGGACGATGCCGGACCAGCCGCAGTCGTGGGTGGACGTCGACAGCGTTCAGGCGGTCATCGAGCTGGTCGGGCTGCTGGCCGCCAGGGGGCATCGGCGCGTGGCCTTCCTGGCCTCCGTCGGCGCGCAACCGTGGATGGAGGACCGCAGAGAGGGCTTCCGCGCCGGCGTCCGCAGGCACGGCCTGGTGGGGCAGGAGTTCTCCGCGCCGGGCGACGGCCCAGCGGAGCTCGTCACGGTCACCCGTGAGCTGCTGCGCGGCCGCAACCGCCCGACGGCCGTCGTGGCCGCCGGCGACTGGCTCGCGCTCGGCGTCTACGCCGCGGCCAGGGAGGAGGGCATCGAGATCGGCGCCGACCTCGCTCTGGCCGCCTTCGACGACCTTCCCCTCACCGCGTTCCTCCATCCCGCCCTGACCACGGTACGGCTGCCGCTCCAGCGCATCGCGCGGGCGCTGATCGGCCGGCTGATCCAGACGGTGGAGGACGGCGCGACCCCTCAGGCGGGGCTGCTGCTGCCCGGGGAGCTGGTGATCCGTCCCAGCATCGGCCCATGATGCGCATCGGCTCGGCCAGCTCCGAGCTGGTCGCGATGTTCGAGTGGGCCCGGGCGAAGGCGCTGCGCCTGCGGCACGAGGGCGGCTCGCAGGGCCCCGTCGACGTCGACGAGCACCGGCCCGAGGGGACGGGACAGGGCCGCTACCTGCCCTCCTACTGGGCGGGTTACGCACACCGCAGCGGCTTCTACGCCCGTGACTTCGCCCACCAGATCGTCGGCGCGCACCTGCTCGGCATGGCCGAGGCCAACCTCACCATGCTGCGCTGCTTCGCCGCCTCGGCCACCCCCGAGCACGGCTTCCACCCGGTGTGGGCGTTCAACTTCGACGGCTCCTACCTGTCCATCGACTACCGAGGCCCCGGCTCCTTCGTCCGCGAGCTGCCCGCGGTGTACGAGCTGGTGGAGAAGGCATGGGCCGCCTACCGATGGACCTGGGACCGCGCCTACGTCGAGGATCCCGTGCTGTGGTCCTACTACCGCAACGCGCTGACGGAGATCGTGCCGCGGGCCACCGGAAAAGGCATCTTCCAGGGCGTGGCCAGCTACAACGAGCTGGCCGGCGAGCACCTGGCGGAGGCGGGGGACTCCGTCGGCTCCCGGTACCAGGCGTACCTGGCGATGAGCGCCCTGAGCCGGGCCCGCGGCCTGGACGGCGAGGACTTCGCCGGCCGGGCCGCCGAGCTGAGGCGGCACTTCAACGAGGTCTGGAGCGTCGGCGAGAACCCCGCGGACCTGGTGCGCGGCTACACCGTGGACGGCGCCCCCGTCACCGGATGGGGCTGTGAGAACAGCTGGTTCATGCCGCTCAAGGACCTCATCGAGCCAGGTCCGCGCAACGAGGCCTACCTCGACTTCATCGACGGCCAAGCCGCCGGCCCCGAGCGTCCCCGCAACATCGAGGCCTACACGTACCTGCCCGACACCTTCTTCCGTCACGACAGGAACGCGGCCGCCTGGCGCTGGATGCGGCACGTCTTCGACCGGCGTGCGGAACCGCACGTCGCGGGCGGCCTCAACGGCGACTACCCGGAGGTGTCCTTCACTCTCGTCAGCCAGGTCGTCGAGGGCCTGCTCGGCGTCACACCCGACGTGAACGCCGTGACCACGCTGTCCCGCCTGCCCGACGACATCGCCTGGGCCGAGGTCTCGGGCATCCCCGTGGGCGACGGCACGATCACCGTCCGGCACGACGGCAGGACCGCCACCACGCTCACCAACACCTCCAGCGACACCACCTACCGCTGGCAGGCCCGCTTCCCGGACGCCCCCGCCGTGGTCACGCACGTCGCACCGGGACAGAGCGCCCAGGTCACCGCTGCCGGCCGTCCAGGGTGAGAGCCGGCTCGGCCGGCCTCCCCTTCGGGTGGCCGGCCGGGCGCGCCTATTCGAAGAGGGACGGGTCTCCGGTGCCGCGACGAAGGATCTCGGGCTCGTCCTGCGAGAGGTCCACGACGGTCGTCGGCGTGGCGCCGCATTCGCCCGAATCGATGACGGCGTCCACCAGGTGGTCGAGGCTCTCCTTGATCTCCCAGCCCTGCGTCGAGGGCTCGGTCTCGCCGGGCAGGATCAGCGTGCTCGACACCAGCGGTTCGCCGAGCTCGGCCAGCAGCGCCTGGGTGACGACGTGATCGGGGATCCGGACGCCGACGGTCTTCTTCCGGGGATGCAGCAACCTGCGCGGCACCTCCTTGGTCGCCGGCAGGATGAACGTGTACCCGCCCGGAGTCGCCGCCTTGACCAGCCGGAACACCGCGTTGCTCACATGAACGAACTGACCGAACTGCGCGAAGTCCTTGCAGACCAGGGTGAAGTGGTGGTCGCTGCCGAGGTGCCGGATCTCTCTGATCCGGTCGAGGCCGTCCTTGTTGCCCAGCCGGCACCCCAGCGCGTAGCACGAGTCCGTCGGGTACGCGATCAGCCCGTCGGCGTGCAGGGACTCGACCACCTGGCCGATCAGGCGAGGCTGGGGGTTGTCAGGGTGCAGGTCGAAGTACTTGGCCACGCATCGGATCATAGGAGCACGTACCTGCACGCATGACACGCGGCCCGGCCCGTACGGCCGGGTCACGCACCGGGCGCGGATCGTCTACGGGCGGGACGGGCGGCGCAGGCGTAAGCCGGTGAGGGCGGCGGCGAGGACCAGCGAGCCGGCCAGCACCAGCGCCCGCCCGTCGGGGCCCGCCTCGCCCCCGCCGCCCGTGTTCGCGCCACCCGTCGGCGTGGCGGTGGGCGTGTCCTCGGCGGTCTCGTCCGGGGGCGTGGCCTCCGTGTCCGAGGTGTCCTGAGTGTCTGGGGTATCCGGAGCGTCCGAGGCGTCCGGGCTCGGGGCGGTGCCGGCGGCGGTGACGGTCAGGGGGTACGACTTCGGCGCGTCCTTGTCCTGGAGCTCACACTCGATCAGGCGTCGCTGCGGGGTCGGCCCGAAGTTCACCGACGCGGGCCGGACCGTGCCCGTTCCCGGATCCCGGGGTGTGGTCCGCAGCTCGACCGTGCCCCGGGGGAGGGGGATGACCGCCCCCGGGACGATCAGGCCGGGGCTGCCGACGCCCGTCGCCGAGGTCAGCCGGTCGATCCCGCTGACGGCGGCGTAGGCGTAGAGGTTGACCTCGCCGTCCAGGCCGGTGGCGGGGGCGCGCAGCTCGGCGCCCTCGACGTACGAGCCGCGCCAGCCGATGGTCAGCTGCCGGCCTGCGGAGGCGGTCGCGGGCACGGTGAGCGTGATGTCCATCTTGACGATCTGCGTCTCGTTCGTACCGGCGGTCTTGCACGTGTACGCCGCCACCGTGCCGCTCCCGGGCGCGGGCGTGGCGAACAGCAGGACGGCCAAGGGCAGGATCAGGGGCAGGCGCACGACGTTTTCCCTTTGCGACGGATGCGACACAGAAGGGACGGCGGACGAACGCGACAGGTTGACCGGACCGTCCACATCCGGACAACGCGGGCTGTGCGGAGCTGGTTCTGTGCCGGTTCTGTCGGACCCGGGTGGTATCCATGGCTCCCATCAAGATGATCACGCTGGACGGCGGAGGCCCCGGGCTCTCGTGGAGAACGCGCAACTGAAGGTAATCGGTCTGCAACAATTCGTGCATGGCGATGTTGCGGTCAGTCAATGGCCTGCCCCACCACGGGTGCGGCGAGCTCGGGCGGGTGGCTCACGGCGCGCTGGCCGGCCCCTCGGAGTCGGCCGGGTGGCCGAGGCTGTTCCTCGGCTACAACACCCTCCCCGACCCGCCGTTCCCGCTGGTCGGCTACCTGCAGTACGAGCTGGCTCCGCCGGCGGGCGAGCTCGACCTGCCCGCGTTGCTGCGCACGATGGCCGAGTCGATGCGGGCCCAGCCCGTGCCGCCCGAGACGGCCTTCGACGAGTCCCGGCGGCGGGTGGCCACGGCGATGCGGGTCGACGCGATGGTGCTCGTCGCCCCCGCGCCTGCCCTCGCGCCGGCGGAGGGCCAGGCCGCGTGGCGACCTCCGGCGCACCGGGAGGGGCCGCGCAGGCCCGCCGCGGCGCACCGCGACGGCGCGTGGGAGCCGGCCGCGGCCCTGGCGGTCGACCGGGAGGGCGCGCAGGTGCTGCTGGTGGCCGGGCGGAGCGCCGAGGGCGGCCGCATCGGGCCGAGGCAGTCGGCCGGGCGGGCCGACCCCGCGCTGGCCGGCCTGCTGGGCGAGGTTCTCGACGCCCAGTTCGCCTGGACCAAGGCGGCCTTCGCGCTCTGACGCGGCGCGGCGAAGGCGGCAATGAGCCGGACGCATCCCCGGCCCCCGACTACTCTCCTTTGGAAGGGCATGTCTGGTGGTGGAGGGATTCGTGACGGTCAACGGGGCTGCGAGCCGCGAGGCGTCTCCTGCGGAGATGGCGACCGGTGAGGCGGTCGGCCGGGTCCTGGGCACCCAGGCCGCCTCGCCGCTGTCGTTCTGGGTCGGCCTGGAGCCCGGCAAGGTGCTCCAGCTCGACGACGTCGTGGTCACCAGGCGCGACGTGCCCGGCCACGGCCCGGTGCTGGTCGCCGGCGTGGTGACCACGGTCGAGGCCAGGCACGAGGGCGCCGCCTACGACTCCGACGTGTTCCTCATCGCCGAGGGCGCGCTGCCCGCCGCCGTGGTCGAGGTGGCCGAGGTGCGGGTGACCAGGGTCGAGCCCGAGGTGTTCGTGCCGCCGCTGCCGGGCGCGAAGGTCTTCGTGGCCGGGGCCGGCGACCGCGACCAGGCGCTCTACTTCGACGTGATGGACCGCCGGGTGCCCATGGGCATGGGCCGCGACGGCCTGCCGCTCTACGTCAACTTCGACTTCCTCGACGGCACCCGCGGCGCGCACGTGTCGATCTCCGGCGTCTCCGGCGTGGCCACCAAGACGTCCTTCGCCACGTTCCTGCTCTACTCGATCTTCAACTCGGGCGTGCTCGACGCCGAGTCGGCCAACACCAAGGCCCTGATCTTCTCCGTCAAGGGCGAGGACCTGCTCTTCCTCGACCACGACAACGTGCGCCTCGACGACCAGGCGCGGGCCGCGTACGCCCGGCTCGGGCTGCCCGCCCAGCCGTTCGGCAGCGTGCACGTGTTCGCGCCGCCGCGGCCCGGCGACCCCAACGGCGTGCCGCACGTGTCCGCCCGCACCCAGGGCGTCAGCTCGTTCTACTGGACGCTGGTCGAGCTGTGCGAGGAGGAGCTGCTGCGGTTCGTCTTCGCCGACGCCGACGACGAGCGCGCCGGCTACTCCCTGCTGGTGGGCCAGGTGGCGGCCCGGCTGAAGTCGTGGGCCGAGCCGGTCGGCGACGGCGGCGCGGTCATGATCAGGGGCACCGCCTGCCGCACCTTCGGCGACCTGGTCGAGCTGCTGTCCGACCAGTTGCAGGACGAGGCCACCCGCATCGAGTGGACCGGCGCCCAGACCCCGCTCGGCACGGTCAACGCCTTCCTGCGCAGGCTGCGCAGCGCCGTCAAGCCGCTGTCCCCCATCGTCCGCGGCGACCTGCCGTTCTTCCGGGCCCACTCGGTGCGCACGTCCGACGCCCAGGTCACCATCGTCGACCTGCACAACCTGCCCGAACGCGCCCAGCGGTTCGTGGTGGGCGTCGTGCTGCGCGGCGAGTTCCACCGCAAGGAGACCTCGGGCACGGCCAAGCCGCTGCTGTTCGTCGTGCTCGACGAGCTGAACAAGTACGCGCCGCGCGAGGGCGACTCGCCGATCAAGGAAATCCTGCTCGACGTGGCCGAGCGCGGCCGGTCGCTCGGCGTGATCCTCATCGGCGCCCAGCAGACCGCCTCCGAGGTCGAGCGCCGCATCGTCTCCAACAGCGCCGTACGCGTCGCCGGCCGCCTCGACCCGGCCGAGGCCGCCCGCTCCGAGTACGGCTGGCTGCCCCCGGCCGTCAGGGAACGCGCCACGATCGCCAAACCGGGCACCATGTTCGTCGCCCAACCGGAGATCCCGGTACCGCTGGCCGTCGCCTTCCCGTTCCCCGCCTGGGCGACCCGGCCGGCCGAGGCGGCCTCGCGGGTCAGCCCGTCGGCCGACCCGTTCCAGGGGTTGCCGGGCGTCGAAGACGACATTCCGCCGTTCTGAAGGGAGCTCGGTGAAATTCCTGCACACCGCGGACTGGCACGTGGGCAAGGTGCTCAAGGGCCGCTCCCGCATGGACGAGCACCGGGCCGTGCTGCGCGAGCTGGTCGCGGCGGCCCGCACCCACGACGTCGACGCGGTCGTGGTGGCCGGCGACCTGTTCGACACCTCCGCGCCGACGCCCGAGGCGCAGTCGCTGGTGCTCAACGCGCTCATGGCGCTGCGCGGCGACGGCCGTGACGTGGTGGTGCTGGCCGGCAACCACGACAACCCGCAGCTCTTCGAGGTCTACCGGCCGGTGCTGGGCAAGCTCGGCATGCACGTGGTGGGCGTCTTCCGCCGTCCCGACGCGGGCGGCACGCTGGCCTTCACCGCGCGCACGGGGGAGCCGGTGCGGCTGGGCGTGCTGCCGTTCCTGTCCCACCGCTATGTCGTACGCGCCGCTGAGGTGCTCACCGGCACCACCGCCGACCACAACCGTGACTACGCCACCCGCATCTCCGAGCTGGTCGGCGCGCTGACCGCGGGCTTCCAGAGCGACACCGTCAACCTGATCACCACGCACGGCACCCTGCCGGGCGGCGCGTTCGGCGGCGGCGAGCGCGAGGCCCAGTCGATCTTCTCCTACTACTTCGAGCCCAACGCCTTCCCGGTCTCCACCCAGTACGCCGCGCTCGGCCACCTGCACCGCAGGCAGCAGATCCCCGGCCCGTGCCCGATCTGGTACAGCGGCTCGCCGCTGGCCGTCGACTTCGGCGAGGAGGGCAACACGCCGGGCGCGCTGCTGGTGGAGGTCACGCCGGGGCGGCCCGCGGTGGTGCGGGAGCTGACGTTCGCCGCGGCGCGCCGGCTGCGCACGGTGCGCGGCACGCTGGAGCAGCTGGAGGGCCTGGAGGCGGGCGACGACTGGCTCAAGGTGATCGTGGAGGAGAAGCCCCGCGTCGGCCTGTCCGACCAGGTGCGCGACCTGCTGCCCGGCTCGGTCGACGTCGTCCTCGACGAGCGGTTCAGGCCGGTGCCCGCGGTGCGCCGGGCCGGGTCGGCCGCGCGCAGCCCGCGCGAGCTGTTCCGCGAGTACCTGACCGCGACCGGCCGCCACGACGACCAGGTCGCCGCCCTGTTCGACCGGCTCTACGACGAGGTGACCGGCTGATGCGTCCCCTGCTGCTGCACCTCGACCACTTCGGCAGTTTCCGCGAGCCGGCCACCGTCGACTTCTCCGACACCGAGTACTTCGCCCTGGTCGGCCCGACCGGCGCCGGCAAGAGCACGATCATCGACGCCATCTGCTTCGCCCTGTACGGCACCGTCCCGCGCTGGGGCAAGGAGAACGTCATCGCCCACGCCCTGGCGCCGTCGGCGAGCTCGGGCAAGGTGGCGCTGGTGTTCGAGAGCGACCGGCGGCGCTACGGCGTGGTGCGCTCGCTGGTCCGCGACGCCAAGGGGACCGTCCGTACCAAAGAGGCCAGGATCGACGAGCTCGACCCGGCGGCGCCGCTCGACGCGGCGTACGAGATGGTGCTGAAGCCGCTTGCCGAGGGCGAGAACGTCACGCCCGAGGTGCAGCGGGTGACCGGCCTGGAGTACAGGTTCTTCACCCAGTGCGTGGTGCTGCCGCAGGGCCGGTTCGCCGAGTTCCTGCACGCCGCGCCGCGCGAGCGCCAGGACCTGCTGGTGCAGCTGCTCGACGCCGACGTCTACGAGCTGATCAGGCAGCGGGCCGCCCGCGACGAGGAGGCCGCGCGCAACGCCGCCGCCTTCGCCCGCGACCAGCTCGCCAAGCTGGCCGGCGCGTCCGACGAGGCCGAACGCGAGCTGGCCGACCGGCTGGCCGCGCTGCGGCGGCTGGCCGGCACCATCGACACCGACCTCGACCTGCTGCGCTCCCGCGAGGGCGACATCGGGCGGGCCGAGCAGGAACGCGCGGCGGTGGCCGAGCGGCAGTCGGCGCTGGCCGCGCTGCGCATGCCGCCCGCGGTGCCGACGCTGGCCTCGGCCCGCCGCGAGGCCGCCGACGCGGTCGCCGCGCTGGAGACCGAGACGGCGTCCGTGGAGGCCGACGAGCACGAGGCGTTCGAGGCGCTGGCCGCGCTCGGCGACCGCGCCGAGCCGGTGGCCGCGCTGGCCGCCCTCGACGCCCGCGAGCGCCTCACCGCCCAGGCCGCCGACGCCCGCCGGGCGGCGGCCGAGGCCGCCACGGCGCTGGAACGCCTCACGCCCGCGGTCGCCGACGCCGAACGCGCGCTGGCCGACGCCGAGCACGAGCGCGAACGGCTGCGCGACGCCCACACCGCGGCGGGTCTGAGCCACCGGCTGGCCGTGGGGGAGCCGTGTCCGCTCTGCCTGCGCCCGCTCACCGAGCTGCCCCACCACGACAGGCCCGCCGATCTCGGCGCCGCCGACCGCGCCCTGGCAGCGGCCCGCGACCACGCTGCCCGTGGCCGGGCGGCCCTGGCCAAGGCCGAGACGTCGGCGTCCATGCTGGCCACCCAGTCGAGCCGGCTCGACGCCGAGCTGGCCGCGCTGCCCGCCCCCGGCGACCGCAACGAGATCGAAGGCCGACTGGCCGCCATCGCCAAGGCCGAGGCCCTGGCCACCGAGGCCCGTACCGCCATGCGCAACGCGCGCAAGAAGCTCGAACGCGCCCGTACCGCCGCCGAACAGGTCGAACGGCAGGCCGAGAGCGCCTGGCAGACCCTCGCGGCCACCCGCGACCGGCTGCTCGTGCTCGCGCCCACCGGCGACGCGCCGCCGCCGCTCACCCGCGACGACCTCCACCGCGCCTGGACCGAGCTGCTCGGCTGGCGCGACCGGGCCGCCGAGGCCGCCCGCGCCGCCCTGGCCGAGCGCGAGCAGGAGCTCGCCCAGGCCACCGCCCGGCTCGCCGCCGAACGCCACCGGCTGACCGAACGCCTGGCCGAGCACGGCGTCACCGTCCCGCGCAACGCCACCCCCGACCAGCTCGGCGCGGCCGTCGCCGGAGCGGTCGCGCGGGCCGACGGCGCCCTCGAACGGGTCCGCGAGGAACGCAGGCGCGCCGCCGAGCTGGAGAGCGCCGTCGCGGAGAAGGATCACGAGGCCAAGGTCGCCCACGAGCTGGCGCTGCGCCTGCGGGCCAACGCCTTCGAGCGGTGGTTGTGCGCCGAGGCCCTGGCCGTGCTGGTCGCCGCGGCGTCCGAGACGCTGATGGAGCTGTCCGACGGCCAGTACGAGCTGGCGCTCGGCGAACGCACCGGCGACATCGAGGTCATCGACCACGGCGAGGCCGGCCTGCGGCGCAGCGCCCGCACGCTGTCCGGCGGCGAGACCTTCCAGGCCGCGCTGTCCCTGGCCCTGGCGCTGTCGGGGGCCGTCGCCAGAGGGCTCGACTCGATCTTCCTGGACGAGGGCTTCGGCACCCTCGACCCGGCCACCCTCGACACCGTCGCCACCACCCTCGAACGCCTGGCCGCCGGTCAGGAGCGCATGATCGGCGTCGTCACCCACGTCCCGGCGCTGGCCGACCGGGTGCCCGCGCGCTTCGAGGTGCTGCGCGACGCGAAGGGCTCGCACGTGCGCAAGGTGGGGCCGTGAACCCGGGCTTCACCGTCGACCCCTGGGACCCGGGTTACGCCGCCGCGATCGCCGTCGAGGCCCTGTCCGAACTGGGCGCGACCAGCGCCGAGCTGGTGCTCGACATCGAGCGGCCGGCCGCCGACTGGAAGCCCGTCACGCCGGGCCCCGGCGCCGCCGCCCCCGAGACGCTGCTGGTCGCCGACGGGGTGCGCCGGATCGACGCCCGCGTGTGGGTGCACGATCCCGACCTGCCGATGCCCGTCCCCGGGATCGCCGCCTCCTACGCCGCCGGGATCGTCCGCTGCGGGCGCGAGGGGGCCGAGCTGGCCGCGATCGAGGTCAACAGGACGCTGATCTCGGCCTCGCCGTACGCGCCCGAGGTCAAGACCGCGCACGCCTCCTACCTGCCGAACAAGGCCGCCGACTCCAGCTTCGAGGAGTTGTCGCTCGCCCTGCAACGCCAGGTCACCCAGCTGGAGGTGGACCTCGCCGTCCGCCACCGGTCGCTGGGCGACGACCTGCTGCTGGTGGACGGCCCGCTGCGAGGACGCACCCACCTGCCCCGGACGGTCGGCTACATCAAGACGCACCACGCGGCGTACCTGCCGCAGCCGCAGTCGGCCGTGGTGGCCGCGCTCACGCCGGGGCAGCGCACGCCGGTGTTCCTCATGGGCACGAGCTGGCGCCGGCACGCCTGGTACCTGCGGCTGCCGGTCCAGTCGACGGCGCCGTGGGCGGGGATCGCCCGCTGCGAGGCCAGCGCCGAGCTCGACCCCGCGCAGGTCGTCGAGCTGGCCGACGCCGTCACGCTGGCCCTGCCGGCGCTGGCCGGCGTCGACTACAAGGACCCGCGCGCCCCCCAGAACCTGGTCCCGATCGGCGGCCTGGAGAAGCTGCTCCGCCACCATCTGGGCGACCCGCGCCTGCTCTACCGTTCACTGCGCACGGCCGCCCACCAGTAGCCCGGTCAGCCGGCCGGGAGGGTGGCGGTGACGACCAGGCCGCCGCCCTCGCGCGGGCGGGCCGTCACGTCGCCTCCGTGCGCGACGGCCACCGAGCGCACGATCGACAGCCCGAGCCCCGCGCTCGTCCCGGTGACCACCCGTTCGGCGCCGTGCCGGTGGAACGGCTTGAACAGCAGCGGCACGTCGTACGGGGGGATGCTCGGCCCGCTGTTGCTCACCTCCACCTCGGCCCGCCCGTCCGGCGTCGTCCGGCTCACCACCCGGACCCATCCGCCGTCGCCGAGGTTGTGCCGGACGCCGTTCTCGACCAGGTTGTGCACCAGCCGTTCGAGCAGCAGCGCGTCGCCCGCGGTCGGCGCGGGCCCGGCCTCCTCCTTCACGACGACGTTCGCCTCCGCGGCGGCGCGGGCGGTCTGGGCGACGACGTGCGAGACGATGTCGGCGAGGTCCACCGGGGAGCGGTCGGCGATCTCCTGCTCGGAGCGGGCCAGCAGCAGCAGGCCCGAGATGAGCCGCTCGTGGCGGGCGTTGATCTGCAGCAGGCTCTCGCCCAGCTCCTTGACGTCGTCGGAGGCGGTACGCCGGTGCATCGCCAGCTCCACCAGCGCCCGGTTGAGCGTCAGGGGCGTGCGCAGCTCGTGGGAGGCGTTGGCGACGAACCTGCGCTGGCCGTCGAAGGAGTGGTCGAGCCGCTCCACCATCGTGTCGAACGTGTCGGCCAGCGTCTTGACCTCGTCCGGGGGGCCGCCGAGCGCGATGCGCTCGTGCAGGCCGCGTTCGGCCATGGGGGCGGCGGCGATCCTGCGCGCGGTCTCGGTCACCAGGTGCAGCGGGGCCAGCACGCGTCCGGCCACCACCCAGCCGAGCCAGATGGCGGTCCCGCACACGACGACCAGCGCGATCGCGCCCTGGGTGAGCAGCGAGGTCGCGGCGGCCTCCCGCACCCCTTCCTCCTGCTGCCGCATCCAGTCGACGGCGGCGGCGCCGGCCAGCTCGACGCCGTCCTGCTTGAGGAAGATCACGTTCTTGCGGGTGCCGGCGGTGGTCACGAACCGGTTCTCGAACGACTGCGCGAGTTGCTGGTTGAACAGCAGGTACGTGACGCCCAGCAGGGCCAGCCCCGCCACCAGGAACAGGGCGCCGTACACGAGGGTGAGGCGCAGCCTGAGGGTGGGGTGCGGCAGTCTCATGCGATCCGGTACCCCACTCCCGGCACCGTCTCCACCACCGGCGGGTCGGCCAGCTTGCGGCGCAGCTTGAGTATCGTCAGCCGCACCGCGCCGGTGAACGGGTCGGCGTGCTCGTCCCACGCCTTCTCCAGCAGGTGCTCGGCCGAGACGACCGCGCCCTGCGCCCGCATCAGCTCGGCCAGGACGGCGAACTCCTTCTTCGACAGCGGCACGAACCGGCCGTTCCTGAACACCTCCCTGCGCCCGGGGTCGAGCGTGATCCCGGCCCGGCGCAGCACCGGGGGAGTGGCCGGGCGCGAGCGCCGTCCCAGCGCCAGGACGCGCGCCGCCAGCTCGGGGAAGGCGAACGGCTTGGACAGGTAGTCGTCGGCGCCGATGGACAGCCCGCTGACCCGGTCGTCGAGCTGGGCGGCGGCCGTGAGCATCAGCACCCGCGCGTCGGAGTCGGAGGCGACCAGCTCCCTGCACACGTCGTCGCCGTGCACGCGCGGCAGGTCGCGGTCCAGGACGACCACGTCGTAGTCGTTGACCGCGATCCGCTCCAGCGCCGCCGCGCCGTCGTGCGCGAGGTCGACCGCGTGGGTCTCGTCGCGCAGCCATTCGGCGATCGCGCCGGCGAGCACGCGCTCGTCCTCCACCACCAGCACCCGCATTCCGTACCTCCGGCTCGATTCTTGCGCGGGTGGTATTTGATCCGGATAAGCCGGAGATGGAAACACTGGAGAAACACGTCCGCGTATTGCATCTCCCCTCGTAAGGCCACCGGCTTTCGAGCGAGGAGAACATTCATGCGAGGACGATCCCTCATGGCGCTGGCCGCGGCCGCGCTGTTCCTGACGGCGTGCGGCGCCCAGGAAGGCGGGTCGGACGTGGCGTCGGTGACCGGCACCGGCACCGGCAACCAGCCGACGGCCGGCGCCACGGCCACCGCCGACCGCAACGCGCAGGCCGTGAAGTACACCACCTGCCTGCGCGAACAGGGCCTGGACATCGCCGACCCCGGCCCGGACGGCCGGATCCAGATGAAGTTCGACAAGAGCTCCGGCGGCCCGGAGAAGGTCCAGAAGGCCATGGACGCCTGCAAGGCGCTCCAGCCCGCGGGCATGAACCTGGGTAAGGGCGGCGACCCCAAGCAGGCCGAGAACATGCGCAAGCAGGCGCAGTGCATGCGGGACAACGGCGTGGAGGCGTTCCCCGACCCCGAGGGCGGCATGGTGCGCATCACGCCCGAGGTCGGCGAGGACCCCGACTTCAAGGCCGCGCAGGAGAAGTGCCGGATGAACATCGGCGGGGGACAGGGGGGCTCTTGATGGGCACGGCCACCATCGACGGAAAGGCCGAGCCGGACGCCCCTTCCCCGCGCGCCCGCCGCCGCCGCGGCGGGCGGGCGGTCCTCGCCCTCGTCGGGGTGGCCGCCGTCGCGGGGGCGGCGGTCCTGGCGGTCAATCCCGGCGGGCTGCTGGACGGCGGCGCCACCCCGTCCGCGTCGGCCGGCGCGCTGCCCCCGGCCACCACCCCGGTCACCCGCCAGACGCTGAACGACACCAGGGACGCCGACGGCGAGCTCGGCTACGGCCCCGTCACCACGGCCATGGCCAGGAAGGCCGGCACCGTCACCTGGCTCCCGGACAGCGGCGACCGGATCACCCGCGGCCGGTCCCTGTACCGCCTGGACAACAAGCCGGTCATGCTCCTGTACGGCACCACCCCCGCCTACCGCGACCTGCGGATCGGCAGCGAGGGCAAGGACGTCGAGAACCTGGAGCGCAACCTGCGCAAGCTCGGCTACGACGGCTTCACCGTGGACGACGAGTACACCTACGACACCGCCCAGGCGGTGCGGGAGTGGCAGGAGGACCGCGGCCTCGACGAGACCGGCGTGGTGGAGCTGGGACGGGTCGTCTTCGCCCCCGGCAAGGTCCGGGTGGAGAGCCTGGAGGCCGAGCAGGGCCAGCCCACCGGCCCCGGCCAGAAGATCCTCACCTACACGGGCACGAAGAAGGTCGTCACCGCCGAACTGGCCGCCGAGGACCAGCGGATGGCCAGGAAGGGCACCAAGGTCTCGGTCACGATGCCGGACGGCAAGGACGTCACCGGCCGGATCACCGAGGTGGCCACGATCATCGACCCCGGTGACGGGCAGAACGCCGACCCGGAGACCCGCCTGGAGGTGCAGGTCTCGCTGGGGAACGCCAAGGCGGCCAAGGGGCTGGACCGGGCGGCGGTGAAGGTGACGTTCACCGCCGACCGGCGCAAGGGCGTGCTGACCGTGCCGGTGTCGGCGCTGGTCGCGTTGCGGGAGGGCGGGTTCGGGGTGGAGGTGGTGGAGGGTGGCCGGTCGCGATATGTCGCCGTACGGACCGGGTTGTTCGCCGGTGGGCGCGTCGAGATCTCCGGCGACGGCCTCACCGACGGCATGACGGTGGGAATCCCGAAATGACCCCCACCTCGAACCACCCCGAAACCCACATTTCGCCCCCTGCGGACACCTCCGCCCCGAGCCTTGCGGGCACGCCCGCCACAAGCCCGGCGGAGGAGGGGCGGGCCATGATCGTGCTCGCCGGCGTGTCCCGGACCTATCCCGGCGGGGTGGCCGCGTTGGACGCGGTGTCGCTGGAGGTCCGGCGCGGCGAGCTGGTCGCCATCGTCGGCCCGTCGGGCTCGGGCAAGTCCACGATGCTCAACATCGTCGGCACCCTCGACCGCCCGTCGGCGGGCCGCGTCGAGATCGACGGCTACGACGTCTCGACGCTGTCGGACAACGAGCTCTCGGCCCTGCGCGCGACCACGATCGGCTTCGTCTTCCAGCACTTCCACCTGGCCGCCAAGGTCTCCGCCCTGGACAACGTGGCCGACGGCCTGATCTACACCGGCCTGCCGCCGGCCGAACGCCGCCGCAGGGCAGCGACGGCGCTGCGCCGCGTCGGCCTCGGGCACCGCGTCGACCACGAGCCGCACGAGCTGTCCGGCGGCGAGCGGCAGCGCGTGGCCATCGCCAGGGCGGTGGCCGGCGACCCGCCGCTGCTGCTGGCCGACGAGCCCACCGGCGCGCTGGACTCCGTCTCCGGCGCCGGCGTGATGGACCTGCTGCACGAGCTGAACGGGAGCGGCACCACCATCGTGATCATCACCCACGACCGCGAGATCGCCGCCGGCCTCCCCCGCCAGGTGAGCATGCGAGACGGCCGCATCGTCTCCGACTCGGCCTCCGACTCGGCCTCCGACTCCAGCGCGGACTTGGGCTCCGGTTCCGGTTCCGGTTCAGCGGGCGGTGGCCGGTGCGTGCGCGAGCCCGTCGAATCCGAGGTGGCGTGATGGCGACCCTGGAGCGCCCCAGGCTCTCCCCGGCCAGGATGCGCCCGCGCGACGTGATGCGCGTCGGCGCGGTCGGCCTGCGCACGCGCCCGCTGCGGGCGTTCCTGTCGGCGCTCGGCATCGCGATCGGCATCGCCGCGATGATCGGCGTGGTGGGCATCTCGTCCTCCTCCAGCGCCGAGCTGGACCGCACGCTGTCCGCGCTGGGCACGAACCTGCTCACCGTCTCCTCCGGCACCACGCTCCTGGGCGAGGCGGCCCAGATGCCGATGGACGCCGAGGCGATGATCGAGCGCATCGGCCCGGTGGAGTCGGTCTCGTCCACGGGCAAGGTGCCCGAGGCCAAGGTCTACCGCAGCGAGGAGATCCCGGCGCCCCAGACCAACGGCCTGGTCACGATCGCCGCCCGCCTCGACCTGCTGCCGACCGTGGGCGCGACGGTCCGCCGCGGCACCTGGCTCAACGCGGCCACCGAACGCTACCCGGCCGTCGTGCTCGGCTCGGCCGCCGCCCAGCGGCTCGGCATCGGCACCGTCACCCCCGACACGCAGGTGGTGATCGGCGGCATCCGGTTCACGGTGGTGGGGCTGCTCGACCCGGTGCCCCTGGCCGAGGAGCTGGACAGCGCGGCCCTGGTCGGCTGGCCGGTCGCGGAGTCCAGGCTGGACTTCGACGGGCATCCGACCACGTTCTACACCCGCTCGCAGGAGGCGAGGCTGGAGGACGTGCGGTCGGTCCTGGCCGGCACGGCCAACCCCGAGGCGTCCAGCGAGGTGGACGTCTCCCGCCCGTCCGACGCGCTGGCCGCCAAACAGGCGACCAGCCAGGCCTTCGCCGGGCTGCTGCTCGGCGTCGGGGCGGTGGCGCTGCTCGTGGGCGGCGTCGGCGTGGCCAACACGATGGTCATCTCGGTGCTGGAACGCCGCGCGGAGATCGGCCTGCGCCGGTCGCTCGGCGCGACACGGGGCCAGATCCGCACCCAGTTCCTCGCCGAGTCGCTGCTGCTGTCCGCGCTGGGCGGCGCGGGCGGGATCCTGCTGGGGGCCGGCGTCACCGTCGCCTACGCCTTCTCCCGCGGATGGCCCGCCGTGGTGCCCGCGTGGGCGACCGTCGGGGGCCTGGCGGCCACGCTGCTCATCGGCGCGGTGGCGGGGCTCTACCCGGCCGTGCGCGCCTCCCGGCTGTCGCCGACGGAGGCGCTGTCGGCGCCGTGAGACAGGCGCCCCGGGTCAGGACAGAGCGGATCAGGACAGAGCGGATCAGGACAGAGCGGATCAGGACAGAGCGGGTCAGGACAGAGCGGACCCGGGGGCGGGGGAGTAGCAGGTCGTCCTGCCGACGATCCTGACGTTCGGCCCGTCGAGCACGGTGAGCTCGAACGTCAGGTTCGTCCGGGGGTTGCGCACGACGGAGACGACCGGGGTCTCGTCACGCAGGTCGAGGTCCTCGACGATCTGGTCGTAGCCCAGGTCCTGGAGGGTGTGCAGGAGGCCGTCGGGAGCGTCGGCGGCCTCGCCCTCGGCCCGGACGAGCCGGCGCACCTGGCCGGGCACGCACGAGCGGTCCTCGGTCTCGTCGGAGCGGTCGGCCGGCGAGACGCGCAGAGGGCCGCTGGTGAGCAGGGCGTCGGTGTCGGCGGCGAGCTGCCTGGCCGCGTCCTCGAAGGAGGACTGGCGGTCGGAGGTACAGGCTGCCGCGACCGCGACGCACACGAGCACCGCGGACATCATGACCGAGCGACCAGCCAGGCGCACGTTGGGACGATATCGGAGATCAATTCCGCGCGCAGGGGGATTAACGCAATATTAATGGCCGATATCAAATTGCCATCTGGTCGCGCATTCTCAGGAGGGGCCGGATTTCAGCTCGTCCAGCTTGCGTTCGATGCGGTCGAGGCGCCGGCACAGCTCTTCCAGGTCGCCGCGTTCGGCGTCCTCCTCCTCGGGGCGCAGGCGGACCAGGAGCGAGCCGCCGGGCTCCAGGCGTACCAGGTCGGTGTCGGTGACGCTCTCGGCCCCCCGGAGCTGCAGCATCACGTTGAGGTCGGCCTGCCGCACGCCCATCCGGCGCAGCGCGGAGGGGATGAAGTGCCCGTCGCGGGCCAGGACGACCGGCGTGCCCTCGAACACCCTGCCGACCGAGGGCACGGTGGCCGCCAGCCGCACCACGATCGAGTTGACGGCCACCAGGATCACCACGCCCACCAGGCCGCCGACCAGCGAGTTGTCCGGGCCGATGATCGCGTTCTGCACGACGTTGCTCATCAGCAGCATGACCACGAAGTCGAAGTTGTTGAGCTGCGCGATGCCGCGTTTGCCGGCGATGCGGAGCAGCACGGCGATCGTCACGTAGACGGCGATCGTCCTGACGGTCTTGTCGGCGACGGAGACCCCCAGGTCGAACAGGTCGCTCACCGGCGCCTCAGCTTGGCGATCAGCCCCAGGTCCTCCACGCAGCGTCCGAGCCCCAGGGCCACCGAGTCGGTGGGCCGCTCCGCGCGCCGCACCGGCATGGACAGCCCCTCCTGCAGCCGCCGGCGCAGGCCGGGCAGCAGCGCACCGCCGCCGACCAGCACCATTCCGCGCTCGCCCAGGTCGGCGGTCAGCTCGGGAGGGCAGCGTTCCATGGTGTGCTCGGCGGCCCGCACGATGTGCTCGACCGGCTGGACGGCCGCCTCGCGCACGCGCGCCGCGGGCAGCGCCACCGCGCGCTCCTCGCCGGTGCCGGCGTCCCTGCCGCGGATCAGCACGTTCCCGGTCGGCTCCCGCGTCGCGCGCAGCTTGGCCGCCTCGGCCTCCCGCTCGTCGGCCAGCAGGCCGTGCTCGTCCTCGACCAGGCGGGCGACGGCGCGGGTCACGGCGTTGCCGCCGCCGCGCACGGTTCCGGCGGCGACCACGGCCCCGCAGGACAGCACGGCGACCCTGGTGGCGTCCCGGCCGATGTCGACGACCATGTGCCCGCTGCCGTCGCGCACCGGCAGGCCCGCGCCGAGCGCGGCGGCGATCGCGTGCTTGACCAGCAGGATCCCGCGGGCCTCCGCCTCGAAGCCGGCGTCGCGCAGCGCCACCCGCTCGATCGGCGTGAACTCGTCCGGCACGGCCATCACCAGGCGCGGCCGGGGGAAGGGGTGCCGGTGCACCTTGCGCAGGAAGTGCCTGATCATGCGCCGGGCGAGCTCGCCGTCCTGGGGCAGGCCGTCGCTGATCGGCCAGTACGTCTCGCCGTCAACGCCGTCAGCGCCGTCAACGCCGTCAGCGCCGTCAACGCCGTCAGCGCCGATCGCGCCGGTCACGGCATCGGCGCCGAAGCCGACGACCTTGCCCGTCCGCCGGTCGCGCAGGACGACCGACGGCTCGTCCAGCACGATGCCCCTGCCCTTGGCGTAGATCCTCGTGCCGGCCGCGCCGAGGTCGATCGCCAGGTCACGACCCAGGAGGCTCATCGCCGTACTGGGAGGTTGAGCATCATGCCTGGGTGTATATCCGGCGCTTCTCCAACGCAACACCAGGAACCGCAGAGTTCCGTTTTACCCTTCGCGCCGCAAGGCGGCCAGGGTCTCGTCGGCCCACTGGATGCCGGAGCGCGCCTGGTGCAGGCCCAGGGAGAGGGCGTACTTGCCGAACAGGCCCTCGGGCTGGCAGTCGAGCACCGCGAGGCGGGCCTGGAAGTGGCCCTTGATGCGCTCGACCACGGCGGCGGCCTGCTCGGCGTCGAGCAGCGCCAGCAGGAACGCCTGGAGGGCGGTCTCGCTGCGCACGGTCGCCGACGGGTCGTGGCCGACCAGCCACTCGGTGACCAGCGTGCGGCCCTCGGGGGTGATGGCGTAGATCTTGCGGCCCCGGGCACCCTCGTGCTCGACCGTCACCAGGCCGTCGGCGGCCATCTTGACCAGCTCCGGATAGATCTGCGTGTGCCCCGCCTGCCAGACGTGGTTGAGCGAGTGCTCGAACTTCTTGGCCAGGTCGTAGCCGCTGGCCGGGCCTTTGGTGGCGAGCAGGCCGAGGAGCGCGATCCGCAGGGACATGTCCGCCAGCATACCGAAGGCTTGACATGTCAGCTCTTACATATCAATCTTCACCTGTGACTAATGACATGAAGACCAAGGGCAACGGGCTGGTGTTGCTGGCGGTGCTCGGCGGGATGTTCCTGGCGATGCTCGACCAGACGATCGTCGGCACCGCGCTGCCCCGCATCACCGGCGAACTGGGCGGCACCCGGCTCTACACCTGGGTGGTCACGGCCTATCTGCTCACCTCCACGGTGACCGTGCCGCTGTACGGCCGGCTCTCCGACCAGCACGGCAGGAAGCCGCTGCTGCTCGTCGGGATGTCGGTGTTCGTCGTCGGATCGGCGTTGTGCGGGCTCGCCCAGGACATGACCCAGCTCATCGCCTTCCGCGCCGTGCAGGGGCTGGGCGCGGGCGCGTTGTTGCCGCTGTCGCTGGCCCTGGTGATGGAGATGTTCCCGCCCGGACGCAACGGCGCCCGCGTGCAGGGCGCGCTCGGCGGCGTGATGGCCTTGACGTACCTGGCCGGGCCCTTCCTGGGCGGGTTGTTCACCGACCACGCGAGCTGGCGGTGGGCCTTCTACGTGAACGTGCCGCTCGGGATCGTGCTGATCGCGATCGTGGTGCTGCGGCTGCCGTTCCGTGCGGGCACCGGCGGCGGGGGCCGGCCGGACTACGCGGGCATCGCGGTGTTCAGCGTGGCCATCAGCGCCCTGCTGCTCGGCCTGACCGAGAAGGGCCTGGACGGCAACTCCTGGACGTCCCCGTCCGTGGCCGGGCCGATCCTGCTGGCGCTGGTGCTGCTGGCCGCGTTCGTGCTGGTCGAGTTGCGGGTGGCGAACCCGGTCATGCCGATGCACCTGTTCCGGGACCGTACGTACACGCTGGTCAACGCGACCTCCTTCTTCACCGCCTTCTGCATGTACGCCGGCGTGGTGTTCCTGCCCCGCTACTTCCAGCAGGCGCTGGGCGTCAGCGCCACCGAGTCCGGGCTGAGGATCTACCCGATGACGCTGGCCATGGTGGCGGGCAGCGCGCTCATGGGCACGCTGATGTCCAGGACGCGCACGTACAAGCCGTGGCTGGTCGGGGCGCCGTTCCTGCTGGCAGCCGGCAGCCTGCTGTGCCTGAACCTCACCGTGCGCACCGACGGCCTGCTGCTGGCCGGGTGGATGGCGCTGCTCGGGCTCGGCATGGGGCCGATGTTGTCGGGGCTGACCGTGGCCGTGCAGCAGGCCGTCCCGCCGCGGTACATCGGCACGGCCTCGGCCAACCTCACCTTCTTCCGGCAGATCGGCGGCTCGGTGGCGCTGGCGCTGGCCGGCACCGCGTACACGTCGGTCATCACCACGGACGCGCCCGTCCACGGGCTCGCGGCCGCGCACGCCTCGGCGGCGGCCGTGGTCATCCCGTCGCTGGGCGTGGCGGGCGCGGTGATCGCCCTGGTCGCGCTGGTCATGATGCCCGGCAGGCGGCTGGAGCAGGCGCCCGCCGCGGAAAGCAGAGTGGAGGCCGGTTTCGCGTCGTAAGCGACGTCGTGCGAAGCTGTGGATGTCCCCAGAACCAGGAGGTCCTCATGGCGGAAACACCGGAGCCGGAAGTCAGCGAGACTCCCGAGGACGAGATGAAGCGCAAGTTCCGCGAGGCGTTGGAACGCAAGCGCGGGCAGCAGGCCGAGTCGGCCGCGGGTGGCAGGGGCGTGGACCCGTCGAAGATCCACGGGGCGCACGGTCCGGCAGCGAGTAAAAGATCCTTCAGGCGCAAGAGCGGCGGCTGAAAGGCCCGATTTAGCAGGGGGTACGGCATGCCGTGCCCCCTTTCTCTTTGCCATGATAGGTAGATCTTTACCCGGTTCATGACGATTCGTTTGTATTTGTCCGAATCTCTGGGTACGGTCTTAACCAATTACCAGCTGGTGGCGTAGTCCCTACCAGGAGAGGGACGACAGCTGGCGCCGAATCCCGACCTGTCGGGAACCGGGGACCCATCTCATTGGGGTGAGTCCGGCCATGTGCCGGTAGGGCATCTCCACGCCCGAACCCGTCAGCTAACCCGGTAGGCGAGATGGAGAGGACTTCACGCATGTACCACCTCGTCGTACCCCCGGACAGTGTAGTGACGACCGCCTGCTGAGCGGTCTCTTCCCTGACTTCCCCCACGCGCCGCGTAACCACCTTTTCGGCGCTCTGCCCGGTTACGCACCGTAGTCACGCGCGTTCCCCCTGTCCCCTCGCGAAGGACTTCACTGCTTCATGTCTCGATTTGGCCTGCGCTCTCTCGCTCTGCTGTCCGTGTCCGCCATGGGCGCGCTGACGATCTCCGCCACCGGCGCCCACGCCGACACCGGCGACGACCAGAAGATCCTGCTCAAGGGTTCCACGAAGGCCTCGTACTTCTGGGACGACTCCTCCGGCCGCGCCGGCGACACCGGCCTGCCCGCCAGCGGCAAGCCCATGCAGAAGGGCCTGGCCGCCAGCCCCAGCTGGCCCCTCATGACCGAGGGTTACGTGACCTACAACGGCAAGAAGATGCCGTTCTTCGTGGGCGACCGCGGCCCCGGCGAGCCCTCCAGCCGCGGCGTCATGCTCGACCTCGACGCCAAGACCTTCGCCGAGCTGACCGGCGGCACCTTCAACCCCGACACGCTCGGCGTGGACGGCAACGGCGGCCAGGGCCACATCAAGATCGACTACGTCATCACCAAGTGGGGCGACGGCAAGGGCAAGAAGAACTACCCCGTGGCCTTCTCCACCGGCGCATGGGGCCGGTTCGACGACAACCCGGCCGAGCCCCCCAAGGTGCTGGCCGAAAAGCCCGCCGACGACGCGGCCGGTTCCGCCGGCGGCCAGGTCGGGAAGACCGTCGCGATGGGCGGCACCGTGATGGCCGGCGTGCTCGTGCTGGCCGGCGGCGGCGTGGTGCTCGGCGGCGAGCGTCTGCGCAAGCTCCTCAACGACTGATCTCGGGGCAGACCGCTCTTTACGCCCCACGACCAGAATGACATTCTGGTCGCTGTGATCCAGCGTGCAGCCGCCAACGGCATCGAGATCGCCTACGAGAGCTTCGGCTCCCCGGAAGGCAGGCCCCTGCTGCTCATCATGGGACTCGGCGCCCAGCTCATCCACTGGGACGACGAGTTCTGCGAACTCCTGGCCGAGCAGGGCCACCACGTCATCAGGTTCGACAACCGCGACGCGGGCCTGTCCACCCACCTCCACGACGAGGGCGTGCCCGCATGGGGTGCGCCCTCGCCGTACGTGCTGGACGACCTGGCCGACGACAGCGCCGGGCTCATGGACGTCCTGGGCCTGCCCGCCGCGCACGTCGTCGGCGCCTCGATGGGCGGGATGATCGCCCAGGCGCTGGCCATCCGGCACCCCGCCCGCGTGCTGAGCCTGACCTCGATCATGTCCACGCCCAGCCCGCAGGCGGCCCCGCCGACCGAGGCGGCCGCCGCGGTGCTCCTCGCCAAGCCCGCGACCGACCGCGAGGGGGTCGTCGCCGGCGCGCTGACCACCTGGGCCGTGCTCGGGTCCCCCGGCTGGGAGCTGGACCGCGAACGCGTCACCAGGCTGGCCGGGCTCGCCTTCGACCGCTGCCACGACCCGGCCGGCACCGCCCGCCAGCTCGCCGCCATCATGGCCTCGGGCGACCGCACGTCCGCGCTGGGCGGGCTGAAGGTGCCCGCGCTGGTCATCCACGGCGAGGACGATCAGCTCGTGCCGCTCGCCGGCGGGCGGGCCACGGCCGCCGCCATCCCGGGCGCCCGCCTGGTCACCTACCCCGGCATGGGCCACGACCTGCCGCGCCCCCTCTGGTCCGCGATCATCGCCGAGATCACCGCCCACACCGGCTCCGCGACGCCCGCCCGGCCGGAGCCCGCCGCGTGACCCGCCGCACGGCCCGCCCCACGGCCCGCCCCACGGCCCGCCCCACGGCCCGCCGCGGAGCCTTTGTCGCGCGGGCCGTCAGAGCTCCAGCTTCTCTTCGATGACCTTGAGCATGTGCCGGGCCAGGGCCAGGTTGGCCCGGTTGCGGTCGAGGGCGAGGTAGAGGAACAGGCCCTTGCCGCTGCGGCCGGTCAGCGGGCGGATGATGTGGTACTGGGCGGTCAGCGTGATCAGGATGTCCTCGATGCCGTCCTTGAGGCCCAGCGAGTCCATCGTGCGCAGCTTGGCCTTGATGACCTCGGTGTTGCCCGCCGCCGCGACCTGCAGGTCCAGCTCCTTCGAGCCGCCGAGCGTGCCGAGCGCCATGCCGCTGCCGTGGTCGACGATCGCCGCTCCGATCGAGCCGTCGATGCTCATCATCTCTTTGAGGGAGACGTCCATGCCTGCCATGCTTTCCTCCGCTTCGGTGGGGATGGTCAGTGTTTGCGTGCCACGGCGGCCACGGAGGCCGCCGTCTTCCTGCCCTCCAGCCGGAGGAGCCCGACGTTGGCGCCGGGTCCCGCCAGAACCGTGAGGACGATCGTGGGGCCCGCGGCGTAGAAGGCCACGAACCCTGCGGTGCCGGACACGAGGGTCTCCTCGAACGTCCCGCGGCCCGCCATGGTCAGCATCCGGCCGCTCATCGCGAGCAGCGCCGCCGACAGCGCCGCCACCTGCTCGCCGGTGTCTCCTTGCAGGTCGCAGGCGATCCGCAGGCCGTCGACGGTGCACGCGACGCTGCCGGTGACGTCCGGCGTGCGGCCGCGCAGGAGCTCCATCTCGGCCAGGACCTCTTGCCGTAGCTCCACGGGTGGCCTCCTCCTGCGTCGTGAGGGGAACCTCACGGCATCTCCTCCAGGGCCTTCTTCAGCCGCAGCAGCAGCGTCAGATCGGCCGGATCAGCCGTCGGCACCGGCCCCGAGCCCGGCCCGGCGCGCCCGTCGCCGGCGGGAACGGCCACCGGGGCCGGCACCCGCTTGGGCAGCGCCTCCCCGTCGTCCGTACGGCGTTGCGCGGGCCGTACCGGATCGGGCGGGACGAGGAGGCCGGCGGCGGCCAGCCTCCTGACGGCCAGCAGCACCGAGTAGCCCGACCGGCCCAGCTGCCGGGCCAGCTCCAGCGGGGTCGCCTTGTGGTCGGCCCGTACGACGACCTCCCACTGCACCTGGCTGAGCGCCACCCCGTGCCCGGGCAGGCGCGGGACCGGCCGCACGGGCTGGCTGTCCACCTCCGGCGAGGGCCAGATGCCGGCCAGCTGCTCGCGGCGGCGGGCGGACTCCCGCACCAGCTCCTGGACGTCGAAGAACCACTGCCCGCCCAGCCAGTGCTCCTCCCCGGGCCGGAACTTCGGCCGCACGCCGGTCACCGGCAGCAGGAAGAAGGCGGCGTCGTGGACCACGCCGAGCACGGCGTACTGGAGCTCGGCCAGGGTGACCGGGCCCTCCCGGAGCAGCCGGGCGCGGCCGCCGTCGGCCTGCAGGGCGCGCAGCGCCGGCTCCGGCACCCGCCCCCTGGCCGCGAACAGCCGCTCGACGCCCGGCGTCTGGGCGCACTCCATGTACGTCACGCGCCCGTCCGACAGGTAGATCGTGCCGTTGCGGCCCAGGCGGAGCGCACCCGTCGCGCGTTCGCGGGCGAGTCCGGCCAGGAGTGAGTCGAGCGCGGCCATGGCTCAGGCGGTCAGCAGGTCGGAGATGGCCCGCAGGCGGTAACGGGCCAGGGCCAGGTTCGACCGTTCCGGGTCGAGGCGGACGTAGATGACCAGCGGCCCCTCGAAGACCGTCTCCAGCAGCCGGAGCAGGTGGTGTCCCCGGTCGGTGGTGACGATCATGTCGTCGATGCGCACGATCTCGCCGGGGCACGTCCTGGTCAGCCCGTCGGTGGTGGCGCGCAACGCCTCGGTCAGCGCCGCGGCGGACCTGTCGGCGTCCACGCCGGACGCGCTGCTGAAGGCGACCGCCATGCCGCTCGTGCCGTCGACCAGCATGGCGTCGAGCGCGCCCGGTATCGACATGACCTCAGCCAGGCAGGTGTCCACTCCCAGCACCGCGAGCCTCCCTCCGTCGTGGGACGGGGAAAGCGTAGGGGGCCACAAGAGACCAGAAGGTACGCGATTAACCGAGAGATACGTTTTTATACGGCCAGGACGAAGAAAAGCATCACTCGTGCGGAAATATGATCAATTCACGAGATTTTTTCACGATGGCGGAGGATTTCGTGCACGTTCTCCTCGGCCCACCGCGCGACCACCGAGATCGGCGCGTGCAGCGAGCGGCCGAGGTCGGTCAGCGCGTACTCCACCCGCGGTGGCACCTCGGCGAAGACCTCGCGGGTGATCAGCCCGTCCAGCTCCATGGCCCGCAGCGTCTGGGTGAGCACCTTCGGCGTCACGCCGCCGATCCGCCCGCGGAGCACGGTGAAGCGCATCGGCCCGTCGCTGAGGCTGAGCAGCACCAGCACCGACCACTTGTCGCCGATCCGGTCGAGGACCAGCCGGGTCGGGCAGTTCGGGTCGAAGGCGTCACCGGTATCCATAAGGTACTTATAGCACGATGAAGTAACCAGTATCTATTGGATACTGTGCTTCTCATGAAGATCCTCGTGTTCGGCGCGACCGGAATGATCGGCCAGCGCATCGTCACCGAACTCACCGGCCGCGGCCACGACGTCACCGGTGTCAGCCGCCGCGGTCCCGTCAAGGGCGACGTCCACGACGCCGCCACGCTCGCCAAGGGCTACGACGCCGTCGTCTGCGCCATCGCCCCGCCGCGTGACGGCACCGAGCCCGAGCCGCCGTTCCTGGCCGCCAACCGCGCCCTCATCGACGGCCTGCGCGCCGCCGGGGTGAGCCGGGTGCTGGTCGTGGGCGGCGCGGGCAGCCTCAAGGCCGGGCCGGACGTCGACCTGGTCGACACGCCCGGCTTCCCGGAGATCTACAAGAAGGAGGCCAAGGCCGCGCGGGCCGCGCTCGGGCTCTACCGGGAGGTGACCGACCTCGACTGGACCTACGTCTCACCGGCCGCCGAGATCGCGCCCGGCGAGCGCACCGGCGTCTACCGGATCGGCCGCGACGACCTGCTCAGCGACGCCGACGGCCGCAGCTTCATCACCGCCGAGGACTACGCGGTGGCGATCGCCGACGAGCTGGAGGAGCACGCCCACCCGCGCACCCGCATCACGGTCGCCTACTGATCGTCCTCGTCCGGGTCGTCGGGCAGCAGCGCCTTCTCGTCGGGCTTGTGCACCAGCACGTTGTCCACGTACGACTTCACCGCCGTGGCCAGCCCGACGTCGCCGCCCGCCGCCTCCGACAGGTACCAGCGGTGGTCGAGTATCTCGTGGAAGAGCTGCGCGGGCTCCAGCTTGCCGCGCAGCCCGGCGGGGATGTCGTCGACCGTCGGATGGAACACCTCGGCGAGCCAGCGGTGGGCGACGATGGCCTCGTCCTCGTGGCGCAGGCCCTTGGCGACCCGGTAGCCGTCCAGGTCGTTGAGCAGCCGCCGCGCCTGGTTCTCCTCCACGTCGAGCCCGGTCAGCCTGATCAGCCGGCGCTGGTGGTGGCCCGCGTCCACCACCTTCGGCCGGACGATCAGGCGGCCGGTGCCGACCTTGCGCCGCACCATCATCTCGGCGACGTCGAAGCCGAGCAGGTTCAGGCGGCGGATGCGCTGCTCCACGCGGTGCCAGTCGACCTCGTCGATGATCTCGCTGTCGGTGATCTCGGCCCACAGGCGGTGGTAGCGGGTGACGATGTCCTCGGCGGTCTCCATGGGGTCGATCGACGGGTGCAGCAGCCCGCCGGCCTCCAGGTCGAGCATCTCGCCGAAGATGTTGGTGTGGGCGACGTCGATGTCGGTCAGCCGCTGGCCCTCGCTGATCATCGGGTGCATCTCGCCGGTCTCGGCGTCCACCAGGTAGGCCGCGAAGGCGCCGGCGTCCCGGCGGAAGAGCGTGTTGGACAGCGAGCAGTCGCCCCAGTAGAAGCCGTTCAGGTGCAGGCGCACCAGCAGCACGGCGAGCGCGTCGAGCAGGCGGGTCAGCGTGTCGGGGCGCAGGGTGCCGGACATCACGGCGCGGTAGGGGAGCGAGAACTGCAGGTGCCGGGTGATCAGCGCGGCGTCCAGGCCCTCGTCGCGGCCGGTCACGTACGCCACGGGCTCGACGGCCGGGGCGTCCAGCCGGGCCAGGTCCCACAGGAGCTGGTACTCGCGTCTGGCGTACCGCTCGCTGATCTCCTTGATCGCGTAGACCTTGCCGGACAGCCGGGCGAACCGCACGACGTGGCGGGAGATGCCGCGCGGCAGATCGACCAGATGATGCTTGGGCCAGTCGGCCAGCGGGACGTCCCAGGGGAGCCGGATGAGGTCGGGGTCGCCTAGCGCGCCAGTGATCTGCAGGGGCATGAACGTCAGGATATGGTGCGTAGGTGGACGAGTTTCTCAACTGGTACTTTTCCGACCGTCCCGTCGTCGCCAGCCAATTGGGAGCCGACGGCTACGACCACACCCTCGGCGATTTCACCGCCGCCGCCTGGGAGAACAGAGCCCGGGAAGAGATCCGCTGGATCGACCGCCTCTCCGACGCCCCGGCCGACTCGCTCGACGACGCCATCGACAGAGACCTGGTCATGTCCCAGCTGAGGGGCTCGGTCGCGCTCGAATCCTGGCCCGAGTGGCGGCGCAACCCGGGCCTGTACCTCTCGGCCGTCTTCGGGTCGCTGTTCAACGCCTTCCAGCAGCGGCTCAAGCCGGAGGCCGAACTGGTCGCCGCCGCGATCTCCCGCCTGGCCGAGGTGCCCGGCGTGCTGGCCGCCTGCCAGGCCAACCTCGACCCCGACCTCGCCGCGCCGCTGCTGGTCACGCGCGGGCTCAACCAGGCCCGTACGGGCCGCAACTTCCTCACCCGCACGCTCCCCGCGATGGTCGGCGACGAGACGCTGCGCGCCCGGCTCGCCGAGGCCGCCGGACCCGCCGCCGACGCGTTCGACGCGCTGGTGTCCTTCCTCGAAAACTTCCGGTGCGGCGGCACCTGGCGGATGGGGGAGAAGCTCTACTCCACCCTGCTGCGCGAGCGCGAGATGCTCACGTACGGCGCCGCCGAGCTGCACCAGAAGGGCAGGGCCGCCTGGGCCGACCTGGACGCCCGGATGCGCCGGGTCGCCCTCGGCATGACCGGCGCCGAGGACTGGCGGGCCGCCATGGAGTCCCTCATGGACGACCACCCGCCGACCCTGGCCGACATGCGGGCCGAGTACGAGGCCGAGACCCGGCGGGCCCGCGAGTTCGTCCGCGAGCGCGGGCTGGTCACCTTCCCCGAGGGGGAGGAGTGCGAGGTCCTGCCCTCGGCCGAGTACGCCCGCCCGGTGCTGTACGTCGCCCACTACCTGGCCCCGCCGCCGCTCAGCAGCTCGCGCACGGGCATCTTCTTCGTCCCCTACACCCCCGACGACTTCACCGAGGAGCAGGTGCGCCAGCGCCTGCGCACCAACGCGCGCGCCCAGATGCCCTCGATCGCGGTGCACGAGGCCTACCCCGGGCACCACTGGCACCTGTCGTACATGGCGGACAACCCGCGTACGGTCCGCAAGGTCTTCAGGACGCCGTACTTCACCGAGGGCTGGGCCCTGTACGTCGAGAAGGTGCTGCACGAGCAGGGCTACTTCGACACCCCCGCCACCGAGCTGGCCCACCTGGACTTCCGCCTCTTCCGCGCCGCCCGGATCATCGTGGACACCGCGCTGCACTGCGAGGACATGTCGATCGAGGAGGCCGAGACGTTCATGGCCACCAAGGCGTCGCTGTCGCCCGGCACCGCCCGGGGCGAGGTGAACCGCTACTGCGCCTGGCCGACGCAGGCGCCGTCGTACCTGACGGGGGCCATCGAGATCGACCGCATCCGGGAGTCGTTCACCGGGTCGCTGCGGGAGTTCCACGACCGGATCGCCGGCTCCGGCGGCCTGCCGCTGGGCCTGGCCGAACAGGCCGCGCTGGCCTGACCGGGCCGGTCGCGCTCCCGGGGCTCCCGGGGCTCCCGGGGCTCCCGGGGCTCCCCGGGCTCCTCGGGCTCTTCGCGCTAGCTCGGGCGGCGCGGGAACGCCGGCGGGTTGGCCGCGCGGTCCACGACGGCGGCGAGCTGCTCGTCCGTCAGGACCGTCGGCCGGCCCACGGCCAGCCCGCGCACGTAGACCTCGCACAGCCACTCCAGCAGGCGGGTGGCCTCGAACGCCTGCTCCATCGTCGCCCCGATGGTCACCCCGCCGTGGTTGGCCATCAGGGCGGCCTGCTTGCCCGCCAGCGCCGCCCGCACGTTGGCGGCCAGCTCCAGCGTGCCGTAGGTGGCGTACTCGGCCACCTTGACCACGCCGCCCAGCAGCAGCGCGTTGTAGTGGACCGGCGGCAGCTCGGTCATCGTCGTGGCCACGACCGTCCCGAACACCGAATGCGTGTGCACGATCGCCTGAGTGCCCGTCGCCTGGTAGACGGCCAGGTGCATGGGGGTCTCCGACGACGGCTGCAGCTCGCCCTCGACCAGGTGGCCCTCCAGGTCCACGATCGGGCACGCCTCCGGGGTCAGCCGGTCGAGCGCCACGCCGGACGGGGTGACCGCCACCTGGTCACCCCGGCGCACACTCAGGTTGCCCGAGGTGCCGATGACCAGGCCCAGCTCGACGGCGCGCCTGCCGTACTCGCACAACTGCTCGCGGAGGCTCATGGGCGGGCATAGTAGTCGGTCGTCCGAAATACTTCCAGCTCCGGCCTCTCTCTGTCAGAGGCGGTCGAGCGCCTGGAGCATGAGCCGTTCGAGGTCGACGCGCGTGAGCCGGCCCGGGTAGAGGAGCAGGTGCAGGCTGAGGCCGTCGACCAGGGCGAGCAGGTGCTCGGCGAGGTCGTCGAGGCTGCCGTCCGCGCGCACCTCGCCGGCCGCGCGGGCCTGGGCCAGCAGCTCCCGTACGGCGGCGCGCAGCTCGTCGGCCTCGGCGCGCTGGACCTCCGCCAGCCGTTCCGAGGCCAGGCTGCGGCTCCAGAAGCTGACCTCCAGCCGGCTCTCCTGGGTGCGCTCGGCGTCCAGCGGCAGGTTGTCCAGCAGCAGCTCGCGCAGGGCGGCCAGGCCCGTGACGCCCTCGACCTTGCGCGTCAGCCGCTCCCTGATGCGCTGGTGCGACTGGCTCAGCGCCGACAGCAGGATCTCGTCCTTGTCGGCGAAGTAGTGCGCCAGCACGCCGTTGGAGTAGCCGGCCTCCTTGGCGATGGCCCTGGTGGTGGCGGCGTCGATGCCGTCCCTGACGATCACCCTGCGGGCCGCCGACAGGACCTCGGCCCTGCGCTCATCGTGATCGACGATCTTCGGCATCGGGATCCCCCCTCTTTGTCGCGGCGACTCCCACCATATTGACTTTTTATTCGGACGTCTGTCTATTTAGTCCATGACCGTCGCCACGGTCGGCGTGCACATCGTCGACATCCTCGCCAGGCCCGTCGAGCACATCCCCGAGGGCCAGGACACCGTACTCGTCGAGCAGATCCGCCTCACCGCCGCCGGCGCCGCCGCCGGAACGGCCGTGGACCTGGTCAAACTCGGCAACGACGTGATCACCATGGGCGCGATCGGGGACGACGAGCTCGGCGACTTCCTGGTGGCCGTCCTCACCAAGCGCGGCGTGGACGCCTCCCGCCTGGTCCGCAGGGCCGGCGAGCAGACCGCCGCCTCGATCCTGCCCATCCGCCCCGACGGCGGCCGGCCCAGCTTCCACGTACCCGGCGCCAACCTCGGCGTCACCCTCGCCGACCTGGACCCCGACGTGCTCCGCCGCGCCCGGGCGATCCACCTGGGCGGCATGGACGTCACCTTCGGCCTGGGCGACCCCGCCTTCTTCGCGCTCCTCGACGAGGTGCGCGCGGCCGGCACGATCGTCACGATGGACCTGCTGTCGGAGCTGCCCGACCTGCTGGCGATGGCCCGCGCGTTCCTGCCCCACGTGGACTACGTGCTGCCCAACGAGTCGCAGGCGCTGCTCATGACCGGCGACCCCGACGTGGCCACCGCCGCCGCGACCCTGCTCGCCGACGGCCCCGAGGGCGTGCTCGTCACCCTCGGCGCGGCCGGCAGCCTCGTGCTGACCTCCGGCGGCGGGCCCGAGCGGGTGCCCGCGCTGGAGACGGAGGTCGCCGACACGACCGGGTGCGGCGACGCGTACTGCGCCGGCTTCCTGACCGGCCTGCTGCACGGCCGCGACGTCGTCGAGGCCGCCCGCTGGGGCACCGCCGCGGCGGCCCGCGTGGCCACCGGGCTCGGCTCCGACGCCGGCCTCACCGACCTCGAATCCACCCTAAGGACTCTCGCATGACTGACGCCAAACTCCGCGAGCGCGCGCTGAAGGTCGTCCCCGGCGGCATGTACGGGCACCTCAACGCGGCCATCTTCGCCCCCGGCTACCCCCAGTTCTTCCAGCGCGGCGAGGGCTGCCGCCAGTGGGACGTGGACGGGCGCGAGTACATCGACCTCATGTGCAGCTGGGGACCGGTCGTGCTCGGGCACCGGCACCCGCGCGTGGAGGAGGCCGCCGCGCGCCAGCTCGCGCTCGGCGACTGCCTCAACGGCCCGGGGCCGATCATGGTGGAGCTGGCCGAGCTGCTGGTCGACACCGTGCCGAGCGCCGACTGGGCGATGTTCTCCAAGAACGGCACCGACGCCACCACCCAGGCGCTCATGGTCGCCCGCGCCGCCACCGGCCGCACGAAGGTGCTGATGGCGCACGGCGCCTACCACGGCGCCGACCCCTGGTGCACGCCCTCGACCGCCGGCACCACCCCGAACGAGCGCGCCGACCTGGTCGAGTTCACCTACAACTCGCTGGAGTCCCTGGAGGCCGCCGCCGCCACCGTCGAGGGCGACGTCGCGGCGATCATCTGCACCCCCTTCAAGCACGACTCCTTCGAGGACCAGGAACTGGTCGAGCCCGCCTTCGCCCGCGGCGCCCGCGCCCTGGCCGACCGCATCGGGGCGGCCCTGGTGATCGACGACGTGCGGGCCGGGTTCCGGATCGACCTGCGGGGGTCGTGGGAGCCGTACGGGGTGCGTCCCGACCTGACCGCCTGGTCCAAGGCCATGGCCAACGGCTACCCGATCGCCGCCGTCACCGGCACCGACGCCCTGCGCGGCGCCGCCCAGACCCTCTACACGACCGGCTCCTTCTGGTTCTCGGCCGTGGCGATGGCCGCCGCCAAGGCCACCATCGAGACCCTGCGCGACACGGACGGCATCGCCGCCATGGAACGCGCCGGCACCCAGCTCAGGGAGGGCCTGTACGCCCAGGCCAAGTCCCACGGCTTCGTCGTGAACCAGACCGGCCCGGTGACCATCCCGTGGCTCAGCTTCGACGGGGACGCCGACCTGTCCACGGCCCTGTACTGGAGCGACGCCTGCCTGCGGCACGGGGTGTACCTGCACCCGTGGCACAACTGGTTCATGTCGGCGGCCCTGACGGAGCAGGACGTGGCCCGCGCCCTCGAAGCCACCGACCAGGCCTTCACCGAAACCCGCACCCACTTCAGCTGACCCTCACCCGAACAGCCCACCCGTTTGCCCGGTCACCGGGTGGGCCTGCGGAACCCCACCCGGACGGCGCCTTCGCCGCCCTTGGCCCACCCGTTGCCCGGTTACCGGCTGGGCGTGCGGGACCCCGCCCCGGACGGCGCCTTCGGCGCCTCTGGTTCGGGCCCGTTGGCTGGCGACCGGGTGGGCCTGCGGAACCCCACCCTGGACGGCGCCTTCGCCGTTCTTGGGCCCACCCGTTGCCTGGTTACCGGCTGGGCGTGCGGGACCCCGCCCCGGAGGGCGCCTTCGGCGCCTCTGGTTCGGCCCGCCCGTTGGCTGGCGACCGGGTGGGCCTGCGGAACCCCACCCTGGACGGCGCTTTCGGCGTCCTTGGGCCCGCCCGTCGCTTGGGCGCCAGCGGCGCTTTCCGGGTCTCTGGTGGTCATCGTTGGCTGTTCCCCGGGGTAGGCCTGTGGAACGCCGCCCTGCACGGCACCTGCACGGGCTTGCCGCCCTGTTGCCCGGGTATCGGGATGGGCGTGTGAGGACCTCGCCCCGAACGGCGCTTTCGGCTCCCATGGTGGTGAGAGCCTTGGGAGTCCCGCTGCGAACGGCTCTCTGGCCTCTCAGGCGCTCCCGTGACGCCCCTTCGGCCGCGCGCTTCCCACCCTCCAGTCGTCGCATCCGGCTCGCAGCCCCCGCGACGAGCGCTCCTCTCTGGACGATGGTCACACTGCGCGCTCGTCGTGTGACAATAAGTGTCATGCCGTCCCCCCGACATGACGCTCTCCGACGGATGTTCGCCGACCGGCCTCAAGTGGCGGTGGAGATCCTGCGTGACCTGATGGGCGTCGACCTGCCCTCCACCTCGCTGGTCCGGCAGGAGGACCGCCTGTTCAACACCCGGCCTTCCGACGACATCGAGCCGGACCTCGGCATCGTGCTCGGCCCGCCTCAGAGCCCCGCGCACGCCATCATCGTGGAGATCCAGCAGGACAAGTCCAAAGACCCCCGGCAACTGGCCCGTTACGCCGCCGCGCAGTGGCTGATGCTGCGCTGCGACGTGACAGTCCTGGTCGTCTGTCCAGACCGGGGAGCCGCCGCCTACTACTCCCAGCCGATCGACACCGGGCTTACCGGCTATCGCCTCCAGGCGTACGTGCTGGGCCCGGACGACGTACCGGCGATCACCGACCCGCAAGAGGCCGCCGCCCACCTCGAACTCGCGGTCATGTCCGTCATGATCCACGGGCGTGAGCGGAAGGTCATCGAGGCGTTCGCGACCGCGCTGGCGGAAACCGTCGGCGATCACGCTCCGAAGTACAGTGAATACGCGTGCAGTATGTCCGCACCCGAGGTCAAACTCATTCTGGAGGAGATCATGGCGTCCACCGACTGGCCGGGCCACAGCCGCTTCGCCCACCAACACTTCGGCAGGGGCCATGCACAGGGCAGTCACGAGACCGCACGGAGAATCGTGCTGTATCTGCTGGACGCGCGTGGAATCGAGGTCCCCGAGGACGTTCGCGCGCGCGTCGATGCCTGTACCGACGTCGACCTGCTCATGCACTGGACCGTTCGCGCGAGCAGTGTTCAGTCCGCCCGCGACCTGTTCGACGATTCGGACGGCTGACGCACTTGGCGCCGGGTACTCAGGTGCCCCCGGTCCAGGCTCTGATCGTCCCATCTGCTGGTTCAGCAGCAGATCTTGACTGTGCTCGGGATGACGGGGTGCCGGGGCGTGGCGACGTGCCGGATGCTCGGACTGCTGGCCTTCATGGCGGGCTACAAGGAGGGCTACGGAGAGAACTACAAGGAGGAATACGAGGATCGCGCTCGGCTGGCGGGCATGAAATGTGTGCTCACGTGCCTGCTGACCGAGCGTGGGATCGAGGTGCCTGACGACGTCCGTGAGCGGATCGATGCCTGTACCGAGGTCGACCACCTCGTGGCCTGGACCGTCCGCGCCAACGCCGGACGATCTCTTCAGCAGATCTTCTCCTGACGACCGGGATCACGGCCGGGCGCCGGGCGGCGGCGTGATCCTGTAGAGCCCGTCGCCGGAGCCGGAGGCCGGGACGGCCAGTACGAGGGCGGTCGCCGGGAACAGCGGCGACGGCAGCCCGTCGTAAGGGAACCACTGCCATGAGCGGAAGACGTGCGGCTCGGTCACCGCCGGAGCGTCGGCGCCCCGGAGCATGGTGACCGCCGCAGTCACCCGCACGGCTCCCTCCGGATGGTCCAGGGCCACGCCGGTGACGAGCGGCGGCCCGGCGTCGCGGATGCCGGTCTCCTCGGCCAGCTCGCGGACGGCCGCCGCCTCGAAGGTCTCGCCGGGCTCCACCGCCCCGCCGGGCAGGCACCACGACAGGGGTTCGCCCGCCTTCACCCGCTCGCCGAGCAGCACGCGGCCGTCCGGGTCCGTGAGCAGCACGCCGACGCCTACGATGCGATTCACCGACAAAACAGACTCCTCCCGCCAAGAGCTGTAATGCTGCCAAAAATCCGGACATGGGGTGAGTGTTGTTGATGCTCACTTAAGGAGACCGGATGGGAGCCGATCCCGAGAGCCGGTTCGAGGAGATCTATGCACTCTCCTACAGACCCCTGCTCGGCTACGCGCTGCGCCGCTGCCCCGATCCCGACGACGCGGCCGACGTGGTGGCCGAGACGTTCATGATCGCGTGGCGGCGCATCGAGGAGGTGCCGGGCGGCGAGGAGGCCCGGCTCTGGCTGTACGGCGTGGCCAGGAAGGTGCTGGCCAACCACCGGCGCGGTGAACGCCGCCACGAGCGGCGCACCGAGGCGTTACGCGCGGAACTGGCCGCCGCGCCCGTGGTGGCCGGGCCGTCCGTCGAGGATCTGTCGCCGCTGGCCCGGGCGTTCAGGACGCTCTCCGACGACGACCGGGAACTGCTCACCCTGGTCGCCTGGGAGAAGCTGGACACCGGCCAGATCGCCACCGCCCTCGGCATCACCCGCAACGCCGTACGGGTGCGCCTGTACCGGGCGCGCCGGCGCTTCGCCCGCCGCCTGACCGAGGCCGGGGTCGAGCGCCCACAGTCCGTCGCCCTCGAAGGGAGCCCGTTGTGAACAGCCCCGATCCCGAGAGGAAGGCCGTTGTGAACAACTTCCGCAGGCGCGGCAAGGAGGTCGTGGTGAACATCGCCGATCTCGCCCGGGTGCGCGACGAGGAACTGGCGGGCGTGGCCGCCGGGCAGGCGTCCGGCGCGGGGGCGCGGGCGCTCATGAAGTCGATCACGTCGGAGCCGGTCACGTCCGAGCCGGTGACCGCCGGGGAGCCCGAGCCCGTCGCGCGCCGCAGGGGGCCGCGCAAGGTGTTCCTGCTGGGGCTGGTGGCGGCCGGGCTGGCCGCCGTGCTCGCCGTCACGCTGCCGATCTTCGGCCCGGTCACCGAGTACGCCAACGCCGCCGTCACCGTCAAGACCGGCGACGACTTCATCGACGTCGTCATCACCGACCCCGAGGCGGAGGCGGCGGCCTACACCGAGGCGTTCAGGGCCGTCGGCCTGGACGCCACGGTGAAGAAGATCCCGGTCGCGCCCGAGTACGCGGGCATGCTGTTCGGCCCGGCCACCCCCGGGAACTTCCCGCCGGGGACCGGCGTGACCGTTCGCGGCGCCGAGAGTTGCGCGTCGGTCTGGTGCGGCACGATCTCCATGCCGACGGGGTACCAAGGCAAGATCGTCATCGGGATCGGCCGCCCGGCCGCGCCCGGCGAGCGGTATGCCGCGATGGCGCCGAGCACGGTGGGCCTGGCCGCCGACGGCGTGGCCGGGGTCAAGCTCGTGGGCAAGCCCGTCTCGCACGCCAGGGCCGAGCTGTCGCGCCGCGGCCTCAAGATCGAGTACGTGGTGATGTGGTCGAACCCCGACGGCAGCGGCAGCGGTTACGACGTGGCCGCGGAGCACGTCAAGGACGACTGGATCGTCGACAGCGTGATGAAGGTCGCCTCGGACACGGTCAGGGTGGACGCCGTGGCTTCCGCCGACGTCCCCAAGGACTCCCTTCCGCGGGCCGACCGGCCGCAGGACGGCTGGACCGGCGGCTGAGCCCGCGAACCCCGGCGCCGGCCCCGCAGGCGTCTAAGCGCCTTCGGGCGGCGCCGGGGTTCCCCGGTCCGCCCGGGCCGAGGATTCCGTGGCGGCGCGGTCCGCCCGGGCCGAGGATTCCGTGGCGGCCCGGTCCGTCCGGGCCGAGGATTCCGTGGCGCCCCGGTCCGCCCGGGCCGAGGATTCCGTGGCGGCCCAGGTGAAAATTCCCTTCGCCATCAATGACTGTTCACCGGCCGCCCGCGCGGCGAAAACCTGGGCCCTGACCCGGTGCACACCCGCGTCGTCAGGAGCCGCCAGTGCGGCCATTTCCGCGAGATGCCCGGCGAGCCGTTCGTCGCCCTCGGAAAGGGCTTTGAGCGCCGCGTCGGCGAGCGCGTGCGGGCCGCCCGCGAGTTCCGCCACGGATTCGGCCAGCACCGCCTCGGGGGCCGGTTTGAGATTGGCCGGGTTGCCGTCGTACCAGCCGCCGTAAAGGCGCCAGAGATTGCGTACGACGAATTCCGGCTCGTCATAACGGGCCCGCAGATAGGGCCGGTCGGAATGGCGCTGCGAAGGTTTCACCGAATGCACGATCTCGTCGAGCCGGGCGCCCGCGTTGAGCAGGTCGAGCGTCTGCGTGATGATCGACTCCAGCCATTCGGCCGTCTCCAGCAGCGCCTGCCGCACGCGGTCGGCGCCGAAGACGGGCGCGCCGTGGCTGGGCAGCATGATCTCGGCGTCGAGTGCCGCCATCCGGCGCAGCGCGTGCACCCACTCGCGCGGGTAACGCTGCACCTTCTGGGGGTTGCCGCAGTTGGGGGTCACCCAGATGAACAGGTCGCCGGGCAGCAGCAGCCGGTGCTCGTGCACGTAGCCGACGGTGGCGTCGTCGGTCTCGCCCTTGGCGTGCAGCAGGTCGAAGGTCAGCCCGCCGCGCCGTACGGTCAGCGCGTCGGTGTAGGTGACGTCGGGCCGCCGGTAGTCGGCGGGCCAGCGGAGGCGGGTGTTCTGGAACTGCCGCTGGTTGATCACCGTGTTGTAACCATTTGTCAGCAGGTAGCGGTCGAACCGATCGACCACCGCCTGATGGGCGTAAACCGTGGCCCGAGGGCCGGACTCCTCGAACGGTCCGGTGCCGAAGACGTGGTCGATGTGCCCGTGGGAGTAGAACGCGGTGGTCAGCGGCGCCCGGGACCAGCGGCGGACGTCCTCGTGCAGGCGGCCGGCGGCCCACGGCCCGCCGGTGTCGAAGAGCAGCAGCTCGCCCTCGGTCTCGAAGGCGATCGCGTTGCCGAACCCGGCCCACCAGCCCACGCCTTCCGTCACGGTCTGGACGCCCTTGCCCTCCATGCCGGTGTCCACGATGCTGTCGTCAGACTCGCCGCGCCACACCCGGTCCGCGTACTCGATAATCATGTGACCCACCCTGCTTCTAGAACGTCGTTCTAGGCAAGGGATCACGGCAAGGTCACGTCTCGATTGCGCCCCCTTGACGCGTGTCGGCGGGCGTTCGTACGTTCGGGCAAACGTTTAGGAAACTTTCCTAACTGAATCCTCTTCGGGAGCCCCCCATGACCCACCCGGGCGAGATCACTCGGCGTCAGCTGCTCCGCCGCATCGGCCTGACCGCGCTCGTGGCCGGGCCCGGCGCGAGCCTGCTGAGCGCCTGCGCGACCAGCGGCGGTGGCGGTGACCAGCCCTCGGCGGCGCCCGCCACGTCGATCGCGGCGTCGGCGGACCCCAAGAACCCCTTCGGCGTCGACGTCAAGAAGCCGCTCGAAGTGGTCATCTTCAGCGGCGGCTACGGCGACTCCTACGCCAAGGACCTGCACGAAGAGCTCTACAAGAAGGCCCACGCCGGCGTCACGGTCAAGCACACCGCCACCCAGCAGATCGGCACCCAGCTCCGGCCGCGCATCGTCGGCAACGACATGCCCGACGTGATCAACAACTCCGGCCCCGAGGCGCTCGACCTGGCCGCGCTGGCCGCCGAGGGCCACCTGGCCGACCTGACCCCGCTCTACGACGCGCCCTCCTTCGACGACCCGTCCAAGAAGGTCCGCGACACGATCACGCCCCTCGTGCTGCAGAACGGCAAGCTCGACGGCAAGGACCTGGTCCTCAACTACACCGTCTCCCACCGGGCGCTGTGGTACAACGCCAAGCTGTTCGCCGCCAAGGGCTGGAGCGTGCCCAAGACCTGGGCCGAGTTCACCGCGCTCGGCGAGACGGCCAAGAAGGAAGGCATCGCGCTCTTCGCCTACCCCGGCAAGAAGGGCCCGTACTACCAGCTCTGGAACGTCCTCTACACGGCCGCCAAGATCGGCGGCAACCAGGTCATCATCGACATCGACAACCTCGTCGACAACGCCTGGAAGAGCGAGGCGGTCAAGCAGGCGGTCACCGCCTGGCTGGACATCCAGCAGAAGTACGGCGACAAGGCGTACCTGGGCCTCGACCACACCCAGACCCAGGTCAAGCAGCTGCAGAACAAGGTGCTGTTCTATCCGTGCGGCTCCTGGCTCGAGAACGAGATGACCAAGGACATCCCGTCCGACTTCGAGTACGCCCTGGCCCCCATCCCCGACGTCACCGCCTCCGACAAGATGCCGTACGGCGCGATCCAGGTCGGCGTGGGCGAGAACTTCGTCGTCGCGGCGAAGGGCAAGAACCCGCAGGGCGGCCTGGAGTACCTGCGGATCATGTTGTCGAAGGAGGGCGCGGCGGGCTTCACGAAGAAGACCAACAACCTCACGGTGGTGACCGGCGCCGCCGACAGCTCCGAGTTCCCGCCCGGCCTGGTCAGCGCCGCCAAGGCGCAGGAGGCGGCCGGCGAGAACATCATCACCGACGCCCGGTTCGAGGGCTGGTACAAGGAGCTGTTCGACTACGGCTGGGAGCAGACCAACGTCCTGATGTCCGGCCGCATCACCCCCGACGAGTTCTGCGAGCGCATGCAGAAGAAGGCCGACGACGTCAAGAAGGACGACTCCGTCACCAAGCAGACGCGGAGCGCCTGAGCACATGGAGCGGTTGCGCAAGTACGGATTCGTCATCGGGTTCCTGGCCGTCCCGGTCGCGCTTTACACGGTCTTCGTGATCAGCCCCTATGTGCAGGCTTTCCAGCTCTCGCTGACGAGCTGGAACGGCGTCAGCTCGGTCGTCCGATACGTGGGGCTGGACAATTTCGGCCGGTTGTTCGAGGACGACAATTTCTGGCAGGCCCTGCGCAATCACGGAATTCTCCTGCTGGTGCTGCCGCTCCTGACGATCGTCATCGCATTGTTCCTGTCGTTCCTGCTGAATCTCGGCGGCGGCACCCGCGGCGCGGGAATGCGCGGGGTGTGGGGGTCGAATTTCTACCGGGTGGTGTTCTTCTTCCCCCAGGTTCTCGCCGTGGCCGTGGTCGGCGTGCTGTTCCAGGCCATTTACCGTCCCGACGAGGACGGTGTGATCAACGGCACGCTGGCCAGGCTCGGGCTGTCCGAGCCCATCGGCTGGCTCACCGAGCCGGGCCTCGCGCTCTGGTCGATCATCGCGGTGATGGTCTGGCAGGCGGTCGGCTTCTACGTGGTGCTGTTCTCCGCGGGCATGGCCGCCATCCCCAAGGACTACTTCGAGGCCGCCTCGATCGACGGGGCCGGCCGCGTGCGGCTGTTCTTCTCCATCACGCTGCCGCTGCTGCGCGACACCCTCCAGGTCGGCTGGATCTACCTGGGGATCGCCGCGTTCGACGGCTTCGCGCTGATCCAGGTGCTGGCGGGCGACCGGGGCGAGCCCGACGGGGCCACCACCATCCTGCCCATCACCATCTACAAGACCGCCTTCGACTACCACAAGGTCGGCTACGCCTCGGCGATGGGCGTCGTGCTGTTCTTCCTGACCGTGACGTTCGCCGTGCTGACGCTCCGCACGACCAGGCGTGAAAGGGTTGAGCTCTGATGGCTTCGCGTGGAGCGGGCAGGCCGCGGCCCGGCGTGCTGAGCGGGCTGTCCCATGTCGCCCTGGCCGTCTGGGCCCTGCTGATCATCCTGCCGCTGTTGTGGACGTTCCTGGCCTCGTTCAAGAGCAACACCGAGATCTTCGGCGACCCGCTCCAGCTCCCGGGGGCGCTGCGGCTGGACGCCTGGGGCCGGGCCTGGGACAAGGCGCACGTCGGGCAGTACATGCTCAACACGGTCATCGTGGTGTTCTTCGGCACGGCGGGCACGATGTTGTTCGGCTCGATGGCGGCGTACGTGCTGGCCCGCTACAAGTTCCTCGGCGGCAAGCTGATCTACTACTACTTCGTCGCCGGGCTCGCCTTCCCCATCTTCCTGGCGCTCGGGCCGCTGTTCTTCGTGGTCAAGCAGTTCGGGCTGCTCGACTCGCACATCGGCCTGATCATCGTCTACATCGCGTACTCGCTGCCCTTCACGATCTTCTTCCTGGCCGCGTTCTTCCGCACCCTGCCCGAGGCGGTCGCCGAGGCGGCGCTGATCGACGGCGCCTCGCACACCAGGACGTTCTTCCAGATCATGGTGCCGATGGCCAAGCCCGGCCTGGTCAGCATCACGATCTTCAACGTGCTGGGGCAGTGGAACCAGTACCTGCTGCCCCTGGCGCTCATGGGCGGCGCGCCGGACAAGTGGCCGCTCACGCTCGGCATCGCCAGGATCTCCACCAGGGCCGGCTACGAGGCGGACTGGCCGGGCCTGTTCGCCGCGCTGAGCATGACGATCCTGCCGGTGATGGTGGTCTACATCATCTTCCAGCGGCAGATCCAGTCCGGGCTCAGCTCGGGGGCGCTGAAGTGAGTTTCGCCGAACACGGCGTGTAGCCGTACGGCTACGCGTTAGCGTGAGGGGCCTTCGTCAGCACACCTGGAGGGTCCCTCATGCGCGTGCCCGCACTCCTGCTCGTCCTGTTCACGGCCGCCGCCTGCGCCGGGCCGCCGGCGCCGCTGCAGGAGGTCACCAAGCCCAGCCCGCCGGGCGTGCCGGAGCTGAGCGGCGGCGGCGAGTTCACCTCCGGCGACACCGCGGCGATCGCCTACGACCGCCGCCTGGCCCCCGAGGGCGCGCAGGCCAGCCTCACGGCCGAGTCCACCGGCGGCGAGACCCGCACCTCGCTGGTCGTGGAGGGCTTCCTGCCCCGCCACCACTACGGCGCCCACCTGCACACCGCGCCCTGCGGCACCGACCCCGACGACGCGGGCGGCCACTACCAGCACAACCCCGGCCACGCCGACCCGGCCAGCGAGATCTGGCTCGACGTCACCACCGACGGGTCGGGCGCGGGGCGTTCGACGGCCCGCCATCCCTGGAGCCTCGACCCCGCCGCCCTGCCGAAGTCGCTGGTCATCCACGCCAGGGCCACGAAGAAGAGCGGCGCCCACGCGGGCGAGGCGGGCCCTCGGGTGGCCTGCCTGACGCTGCACTAGCCGAAAGGCGTGCATAATTACACAATTACATATTGTGGAGGTCCCGCGTTGACTAGCCGCCAGTGGCAGCCGCCCCGTTTACGGTTGTTCGAGCAGGTGCACCGCCGGGCCACCTGGCTGGAGCTACTCTACGACCTCGTCTTCGTCGTCGCGGTCGCCGAGCTGGCCGACGTGCTCGCCGGCGGGGCCGACGCCGGCCGCGTCCTGACCTTCGTCGGCCTGTTCGTGCCGGTCTGGTGGTCGTGGGCGGGTTACGTCTTCTACGCCAACCGGTTCGACACCGACGACGTCAGCCACCGCCTGCTCGCGTTGCCGCAGATCCTCGCGGTGGCCACGATGGCGGCCAGCGTCAGCGACATCGAGCAACGCTCGGCCCTGTTCGCGATCTCCTACGCCGCGGCCCGGATCCTGCTGGTCGTCGCCTACCTCAGAGCCGGCCGGCACGTCCCGGAGGCCAGGCCGCTCACCGTGCGGTACGCGGCCGGGTTCAGCGTCGCCGCGGTCATCTGGGTGGCCTCCCTCGCCGTCGAACCGCCGCAGCGGTACGCCCTGTGGGCCGTGGCGCTGGTGATCGACCTGGCCACCCCGCTGCTCAGCCGCGGCCACCAGAGCCGGCTGCCGCCGCAGAGCGAGCACCTGCCGGAGCGGTTCGGGCTGTTCGTCGTGATCGTGCTCGGCGAGGTGGTCGCCGCCGTGGTCACCGGTCTCAAGGGGCACGACGTCACGCCGTCCGTGCTGCTGGTCGCGCTGGCCGGGGTGGCCATTGCGATGGCCTTCTGGTGGTTGTACTTCGACCACGTCGACGAGTCCGTCGTGCTGCGCACCAAACTGGCCGGGCAGGTGTGGGTGTACTCGCACCTGCCGCTGTCGATGGGCCTGGTGGCGTTCGGCATCGGGATCGAGCGCGCGATCATGCACCCGTCGGGGGCGAGCTGGGCCGTCGGGGTGCCGGCCGCCGTGGTCTTCGCCGTGCTCGGCCTTCAGCACCTGTGCTCGTCCGACCGCCGGGCGGGGGCCGTCCGGCTGGCCGCCGCCGTGCTCGCCCTCGCCTCCGCCGCGCTGCCCGTCGCGGCGGCGCTCCCCCTCCTGCTGTTGTACGGCGCCGCGCAGGTGGGTTACGACCTGCTGCGCCCCTCCCCGGAAGGCACACCGTGACCCAGGACGTGACCCAGAAAGTGACCCAGGACGTGTTCGACCGCCAGCTCGCCGCCATCGCCGACGGCGACCTGGCCGCGCTGCTGGCCCAGTACCACGACGAGGCGGTGGTCGTCCGGTTCGACCGGGCGGCCAGGGGCGCCGCCGAGATCCGCGAGCTGTTCGCCGCCTACCTGGCGGCCGGGCCGCGGGTGGAGGAGATCACGTCGCTGCGCGTCGAGGACGACGTGATCTTCTACAACGCGGTCATGACCGTGGGCGGGAACCGGGTCACCACGTTCGGGACGCTGGTCGTCAAGGACGGCAGGATCTGGCGCCAGACCGCCGCCGCCCTGCCGCTCACCTGATCGCCGCCGCCATCGGCTGCCAGGGCGCGGCGTCGAAGATCAACATGATGGTCCGGATCCGCCCGTCCGGGCCCAGCCGGAAGTGCTCGGCCGTACGCTGCGTGCCGGCCGGTGTGGCGGTGTGCAGGTCGTAGACGAGGGTCGCCTCAGATTCGCCGTACAGCTCGCTGATCAGGTCGACGCCGGTCACCACGCTCACCAGGGCCTCGATGCCGGCCAGGTGACCGGCGGCGTCGGAGGAGGAGACGAACGGGCTCCTGAACGAGAAGTCCTCGCCGATCAACGCCGCCGCGGCCGGCACGTCGCCGCGGAGCCTGGCCTCGTGGTAGGCCCTGACCACCTCGCGGGCGCCCGTCATCGGCCCTCCAGGTGTGCCGCGAGCCGCTGCTGGTTGTCGGCCAGCCGCAGGCACAGGTGCCGCAGCGCGGTCAGGTCCGCGGCCGAGAAGCCCTGGAACATCGCTCGCATCGCCATCTGCGACGGCGTGCGGAACGCCTCGATCCACGCCCGGCCCTCGTCGGTGATCACGGCCAGCACCGAGCGCCGGTCGCGGCTGTCCTGGACCCGCCGCGCCAGGCCGTCGCGTTCCAGGGTGTCCACCAGGCCGGTCACGTTGCGCGAGCTGACCCCGGCGGCCTGGGCCAGGTCGCCGATGCTGATGCCGGCGCCGGCGCCCGCCGCGCCGAGGCGCAGCAGCACGTCCATCGCGCCGGAGCTGAGCCCGCGCCCCTCGCTGCCGTGCGCGCGCATGCGCTCGATCGCCTGGTACGCCGTCCGCACGGCGGCGGCCGCCTCGAAGGCCGCGGTGTCGCCGCCGCCGGCGAACTCGCTCATGGCCGCCCTGGCCCGCGGGTCGAAGAGGGAGCCGTCCGGCTCCTGGTCAAATTTATGTACGTCCTTCACAATGAATGTCTACCAGAAAACCTGAAGGCCCGTGCGGGATCGCACGGGCCTTCAGGGCGGGACGGTCAGGAGTGGGCGTGCTCGGCCGGGATCGTGCCGAGGCGGCCCGCCTGGAAGTCCTCGAACGCCTGGACCAGCTCGGCGCGGGTGTTCATGACGAACGGGCCGTGGTGGGCCACCGGCTCGCCGATCGGCTCGCCGCCCAGCACGATCACGTCGAGCGTGTCCTTGGCCTCGATCGTGATGGTCTCGCCCAGGGTGGTCAGGCCCGGCCGGTTGCCGAAGCCGTCGAAGACCGCGAGCTGCCCGCCGTGCAGCGGACGCCGCTCGGCGCCGACCGTGCCGCGGCCGGAGAGGGCGTACACCAGGGCGTTGTAGTCCTTGCGCCAGGGCAGGGTCAGCCGCGCGCCCGGGGTGATGGTGGCGTGCAGCAGCGTGATCGGCGTCTGCGTGCTGCCCGGACCGCTGTTCCCGGCCAGCTCGCCGGCGATCAGCCGGACCAGCGCGCCGCCGTCGTGGCTGCTCAGCAGCGCGACGCTGGACCGCCCGATGTCCTGGTACTTCGGCGCGATCATCTTCTTGGCGCCCGGCAGGTTGACCCAGAGCTGGATGCCGTGGAACAGCCCGCCCTTCTGCACCAGCCATTCCGGCGGCGCCTCCTTGTGCAGGATGCCGGAGGCGGCCGTCATCCACTGGGTGTCGCCGTTGCTGATCGTGCCGCCGCCGCCGTTGGAGTCGAGGTGCTCCATGACGCCGTCGATCATGTACGTGACGGTCTCGAAGCCGCGGTGCGGGTGCCAGGGCGTGCCCTTGGGCTCGCCGGCGGCGTAGTCGATCTCGCCCATCTGGTCCATCATCACGAACGGGTCGAGGTACTCGAGCTTGATCGCCGCCAGGGCGCGGCGGACGGGGAAGCCCTCGCCCTCGAACCCGCTGGGCGCGGTCTCGACGGCGAGCACCTTCCGCTCGGGCACTCCCGCCACGGGCGCGGGCACGCGGGGGAGGGTGAGCGGGTTCTCAACGGTTACGGCGGGCATGTCGCGCTCCTTCCAGCGGGATCTGCCCCATGCAACCAAGTTGAGATTTCAACTATTCCGCCGCGTCACGGGATGCGGGACATCATCCGTTCCATGCCGTTGATCCAATTGTCGCGCAGCGCCTGGACGGCCTTGGCCGGCTCGTCGGCCAGCAGGAACTCGGCGATGCGGCGGTGCTCGGCGGCCTCGCGCTCCAGGGGGGCGTCGTCGCCGGCGATCAGGTGCGCGTAGCGGCGCATGCCGGCCTTGACGCTGGTGATGAGGTCGAGCAGGCGCTCGTTGCGGCAGCCGCTCAGCAGCAGGTCGTGCCACTCGTCGTCGTGGCGCTCGATGACCTGCTGCTCGGCCACGTTGTCGGGGAAGTCCTGGGCCAGCTTGAGCAGGTCGGGGGCGATCGAGCGCAGGTGGGCCGGGTCGGAGCAGTCGAGGGCCAGCGACTCCAGGGCGGCCACGATCTCGCACAGCTCGCGGAACTCGCGCCGGCTGACCGGCGCGAACCGGAAGCCGCGGCCCTGGTTGCTCTCCAGCACGCCCTCGCCCGCCAGCGTGATCAGCGCCTCGCGCAGGGGAGTGCGGCTGACGCCCAGGTCGGCGGCGAGGGAGGCCTCGTTGATGTCGGTGCCGGCGGCGAAGTCGCCTCGGTCGAGCCGGCTCAGCAGCTCTTCCCTGATCTGCTCACGCAACGGTCGCCGCTCGATCGGCATGGGGGACTCCCTCTCGTTCAGGACAACCGAATCTTAACCCTTGACGTGATGCAAAATACTGCACTATGAATTCGGCATACAAAATATTACATTGCATGATCGAGGAGTTCGAGTGGGGCTGACCCGGATACCGGGGCTGCTGTTCGGCGGGGACTACAACCCCGAGCAGTGGCCGGAGGAGGTGTGGGCCGAGGACGCGCGGCTCATGGCCGAGGCCGGGGTCAACATGGCGACCGTCGCGGTGTTCTCCTGGTCGCGCCTGGAGCCCGAGCGCGGGGTCTACGACTTCGGCTGGCTCGACCGGGTCATCGACCTGCTGCACGAGCACGGCATCGCCGCCGACCTGGCCACCGCGACCGCGACGCCGCCGCCGTGGCTGGTGCGCGAGCACCCCGAGATGATGCCGGTCAACGCCGACGGCGTGCGGCTGGAGTTCGGCTCCCGGCAGGGCTACTGCCCGAGCTCGCCGGTCTACCGCGAGCACGCCGTACGGATGGCCACCGCGATGGCCGAGCGCTACGGCGACCACCCGGCGCTGGCCATGTGGCACATCGGCAACGAGTACGCCGACCACACGCTGGAGTGCTTCTGCCCCGAGTCCGCCGCCCACTTCCGCCGCTGGCTGGAAGAGCGGTACACGACCGTCGGCGGCCTCAACGCCGCCTGGGGCACCTCCTGCTGGGGCCAGCACTACACGTCCTTCGGCCAGGTCGAGCCGCCCAGGACGGCCCCGGGCCCGGTCAACCCCGCCCAGCTGCTCGACTGGCGGCGGTTCTGCAGCGACGCCCTCCTGGAGCTGTTCCTGGCCGAGAAGGCGGCGCTGCGCGCGATCACGCCGGACGTGCCGGTCACCACGAACTTCATGAGCATCCTGCACGGCCTCGACTACTGGAAGTGGGCCGCGGCCGAGGACCTGGTGAGCGACGACGCCTACCCCGACCCGGCCGACCCGACCTCGCACGTGCAGGTGGCGCTCAGCTACGACCTCATGCGCTCGCTGCGGCAGAAGCCGTGGCTGCTGCTGGAGTCCGCGCCGTCCGCGGTGTCCTGGCGCGAGGTGAACGTCCCCAAGCCGCCCGGCATGATGCGCCTGCACAGCCTCCAGGCGCTCGCCCACGGCTCCGACGGCGTGATGTTCTTCCAGTGGCGGCAGGCCAAGTACGGCCCCGAGAAGTTCCACTCGGCGATGTTGCCGCACGGCGGGACGCGTACCCGCGGCTGGCGGGACACCCTGGCGCTCGGCGCCGACCTGCGGCGGCTGTCGGAGGTCGCGGGCAGTGAGACCCGCGCCCAGGTCGCGCTGGTGCTCGACTGGCCGAGCTGGTGGGCCCTGGAGGCGCCGGAGTCCATGCCGTCCAACCGGCTCAGGCTCAAGGAACTGCTGCTGGCCTGGTACGCCCCGCTGCACGCCAGGGGCATCGCGGTCGACCTCGTGCCGCCCGGCCGGGACCTGTCGCCGTACGAGCTGGTCATCGCCCCGAACCTGTACATGTGCACCGCCGAGCAGGCCAAGGCGCTGGAGGCCTACCAGGGCAGGCTCGTCGTGGGCCCGTTCAGCGGCGTCGTGGACGAGAGCGACCAGGTGCACGAGGGCGGCGCGCCCGGCCCGCTGGCCGGCCTGCTCGGCATCGCCGTGGAGGAGTTCTGGCCGCTCGCCGACGGGGACGTCCAGCGCACCGGCCTGGGCGAGGCCCGCACCTGGGCCGAGTGGATCAGGCTGGAGGGCGCCGAGCCCGTCGCCCTGTTCGAGGGCGGCGACCTGGACGGCCTGCCCGCCGTCACCCGCAAGGGCACGGCCACCTACGTCGGCTGCCTGCTCGACGACGTGACGCCGGTGCTGGAGCCGCTGCTGGACGGCATCGACCGCATCGACGTGCCGCAGGGCGTGGAGGCCGTCAGGAGGGGCGGCCACCTGTTCCTCCTCAACCACACCACCGCCCCGCAGCCGGTCACGCTCCCGCACCCGGGGACGGACCTGCTCACCGGGGCCGAACTGCGGGGCGGCATCGAGCTGGCCCCGCGCGACGCCGTCGTGCTCAGGATCGAAGGAGACAAGTGACGCACCCGTACATACCCAACGCCGAGCCGGGCGTACGAGCCGAGATGCTCGCGGCGGTCGGCGCGTCGAGCGTCGACGAGTTCTACGCCGACATCCCCGCCGAGCTGCGGCTCGACCGGCCCCTCGACCTGCCGGCGCCGTTCACCGCCGAGCGCGACCTGGTGCGCCACATGAAGGGGCTGTTCGCCCGGACCACCGACACCGAGGAGGCGCTCAGCTTCCTCGGCCACGGCTGCTACCCGCACCACGTGCCCGCCGTCTGCGACGAGGTCAACTCCAGGAGCGAGTTCCTGACCGCGTACGCGGGCGAGCCGTACGAGGACCACGGCCGCTTCCAGGCCCTGTTCGAGTACGTCAGCATGATGGGCGAGCTCCTGGAGATGGACGTCGTCAACGTCCCCACCTACGACGGCTTCCAGGCCTCGGGCACCGCGCTGCGCATGGCCTGCCGCTACACCAAGCGGTCGAAGGTGCTGGTCACCGGGGCGATCGGCGCCGACAAGCTGAGCAAGCTGCGTGACTTCCTGGCCCCCGACATCACCATCGAGCTCGCCCCGGTGGCCGAGGACGGGCAGATCGGCGAGGTCGCGCTCGACGACTCCTACGCCGCCCTGTACCTCGAGACCCCGAACGTCTACGGCGTCGTCGAGACCCGTGGCCGGGAGCTGGCCGACCACGCGCACGCCGCCGGCGCGCTGCTGGTCGTCAGCGCCGACCCCATCTCCCTGGGCGTGCTGGCCCCGCCGGCCTCCTACGGCGCCGACATCGTCTGCGGCGACATCCAGTCGCTCGGCATCCACCAGAACTACGGCGGCGGCCACGCCGGCTACATCGCCACCCAGGACCACGAGCCGCTGGTCGCCGAGTTCCCCTCGCGCCTGTTCGGCATCGCCCCGACGAAGGTCCCCGGCGAGTACGGCTTCGGCGACGTCTTCTACGACCGCACCTCCTTCGCCCTGCGCGAAGAGGGCAAGGAGTGGGTGGGCACGGCCGCGGCCCTGTGGGGCATCACGGCCGGGGTCTACCTCGCGCTCATGGGCCCGCAGGGCATGAAGGAGCTCGGCGAGACCGTCCTGGCCCGCACCCGGTACGCGATGGACGCCCTGGGCCGGTCGGTCACCGTCCGGCACGCCGGCTCGGTGCACTTCCGCGAGTTCGCGATCGAGGTGGCCGACTCCGCGTCGCTGCTCGCCGCGCTGCGCGAGCGCGGCATCTACGGCGGCGTCCCGCTGGACGAGCGCACGGTGCTGGTCTGCGTGACCGAACGCCACACCATCGACGACATCGACCGGCTCGCGGCAGCCGTACAGGAGGTTGTGCAGGCATGAGCGGGCACGGAGCCGAGTCCTTCGCGGAGCTGCCGGTGGCGCCCAAGCCGCCGCTGCGCCGCTTCCACCAGGCACGCTGGGACGAGCCGATCATCTTCGAGCTGTCCAGCCCCGGCCGCCGCGGCATAGCCGTGCCCGAGCCGGGCGCGCCGAAGGTCGAGCTGCCCGAGGGCGTCGGGCGGGCCACCCCGCCGAAGCTGCCCGAGATGTCGCAGCCGCACGTGGTGCGGCACTACCTGCGGCTGTCGCAGGAGAACCTGGGCGTCGACCTCAACATCGACATCGGCCAGGGCACCTGCACGATGAAGTACAGCCCGAAGGTCAACGACCAGTTCGCCAACGCGATCGCCGAGCTGCACCCGCTGCAGCACGAGGACACCGTGCAGGGCGTGCTGGAGATCTACTGGCGGCTGGAGCGCATGCTGGCCGAGATCTCCGGCATGTCGCGGGTGTCCCTCCAGCCCGGCTCGGGCTCGGCGGCCATCTACGCCAACATCGCCATGATCAGGGCCTACCACGCCGCCCGCGGCGAGGGCCACCGGGACCAGGTCATCACCACGATGTTCTCGCACCCCTCGAACGCGGCCTGCGCCAAGGTCGCCGGGTACGAGGTCATCACCCTCATGCCGGACGCCAACGGCCTGCCCGACATCGAGGCGCTGCGCGCCGCCGTCGGCCCGCGCACGGCCGCCCTGATGATCACCAACCCCGAGGACACCGGCATCTACAACTCCCGGATCAAGGAGTTCGTGGACCTGGTGCACGAGGTCGGCGGCCTGGCCTGCTACGACCAGGCCAACGCCAACGGCATCCTCGGCATCACCAGGGCCCGCGACGCCGGGTTCGACCTGTGCCACTTCAACCTGCACAAGACGTTCTCCACGCCGCACGCCTGCGGCGGCCCGGCGGCCGGCGCCTGCGGCGTCTCGCCGGAGCTGGAGCCGTTCCTGCCCGGCCCGGTCGTCTCCTTCGACGGCGACTCCTACGGCCTGGAGACGCCCGCGCAGAGCGTCGGCAAGATCCGGCCGTTCCTCGGCGTCACCCCGAACATCGTGCGCGCCTACGCCTGGATCATGACCCTGGGCGCGAAGGGGCTGCGCGAGGTGGCCGAGACGGCGGCGCTGAACAACAACTACCTGATGCACAAGGTGCTGCAGATCCCCGGGGCCTCGGCGCCGTGGAACCAGCGCCGGATCGAGCAGGTCCGCTACTCCTGGCAGGAGCTGTCGGAGGAGACGGGGGTGCACTCGGAGGAGATCGGCGTGCGCGCCGCCGACTTCGGCGTCCACTACTGGACCAGCCACCACCCGTACCTGGTGCCGGAGCCGTTCACGCTGGAGCCGACGGAGTCGTACTCGCGGGAGGACCTGGACGAGTACGCGGCGATCCTGGAGCACGTCGCCTCGGAGGCGCGGCGGGATCCGGAGTTCGTCAAGGGCGCGCCGTACAACCAGACGATCCACAAGATCGACCCGACGCCGCTCGACGACCCCAAGCAGTGGGCGCCGACCTGGCGGGCGTACGTGCGCAAGCACCTGGCCGCGGGCGGCTGAGCCATGACGTCCGGAGGGAACGGCGTGATCGGGCTGGTCGTCAACCCGGTCGCCGGGCTGGGCGGGTCCGTGGGGCTCAAGGGCAGTGACGGCGCCGACGTGCAGCGCGCGGCCCTGGCCAAGGGCGCCGAGCCCAAGGCCGGGCGGCGGGCCGCGCAGGCCGTCGCCACGCTGCTGGCCCGCCGTCCCGGGGCCCGGCTGGTGACCGTGGCGGGGGCGATGGGCGAGGACAGCGCCCGCGCCGCCGCGGTCCCGTACGAGCTGGCGCCCTCCGGCGTCCAGGACAACGACGTGAGCACGGCCACGACCACGGCCGCGGACACCCGGGCGGCCGTCGCCGCGCTCGCCGGCGTGGACCTGCTGCTGTTCGCCGGCGGCGACGGCACGGCCCGCGACGTGCTCGACGCCGTGCGGGAGCTGGGCGGCCAGGCGCCGCCGGTGCTCGGGATCCCGGCCGGGGTCAAGGTGTACTCGGGGTGCTTCGCGCTCAGCCCGGCCACCGCCGGGTTCGTGGCCGCCGACTTCCTGGCCCGGCCGGACAGCGTCGAGGCCGAGGTGGTGGACCTCGACGAGGAGCGCTACCGCCGCGGGCTCGTCAGCCCCCGGCTCTACGGTAGCCTGCGCGTCCCGGCAGGTCGCGCGGCCCTGTCGGGGCGCAAGGCGGGCTCCTCGGACGCGGTTCCGGCCACGGTCGAGGGCATCGCCCGGGAGGTCGCGGCCCGGCTGCGGCCGGGGGCGCGCTACGTGCTCGGTCCCGGCGCCACCACGGCGGCCGTGGGCAGGGAGCTCGGGCTCGCCACCACGCTGCTCGGCGTGGACGTGATCGAGGCCCGCGCGGGCGGTGGCGCCGACCTGGTGGCCGCCGACGTGACCGAGGGGGAGCTGTTCGAGCTGGTACGCGGCCGGGAGACGGTCATCGTGCTGTCGGTGATCGGCGGCCAGGGCTTCGTGCTCGGCCGCGGCAACCAGCAGGTCTCGCCGCGGGTGCTGGACGAGGTGCTCGGCGGTGTCCCCGGTGACGGCGACCGGCTGGTCGTGCTGGCCACCCAGCAGAAGCTGGCCGGGCTCGGCGGACGGCCGCTGCTGGCCGACAGCGGGGACCAGGAACTGGACCGGAAGCTGGCCGGGCACGTACGGGTGATCACCGGATACCGCGAAAGCACGATTTATCGCATTTGTGCGGCAAGTGAGGAGTTCTACGGATGAACAGGCTCGATGGCAAGGTCGCGATCGTCACCGGCGGTGCCTCCGGCATCGGCCGGGCGACGGCGTTGCTCTTCGCCGAGGCGGGCGCCCAGGTCGTCGTCGCCGACATCGACGGCGCCGGGGCCGAGGCGACGGCCAAGGAGATCACGCGGACGGGTGCGGCCGCGGTGGCCGTCCAGGGGGACGTGTCCGCGGAGGAGGACTGCCGGCGCATCACCCGCACGGCCGTGGACACCTACGGCGGCCTGCACGTCCTGTTCAACAACGCGGGCATCATCCGCCGCACCACCGCGCTCGACCTCGACGCCGACGAGTGGGACCGGGTGATGGCGGTCAACGTGCGCTCGGTGTTCCTGATGTGCAAGCACGCCATCCCGCTCATGACCGAGGGCGGCTCGATCGTCAACACGGGCTCCGGCTGGGGCCTCAAGGGCGGTGGGAACGCGATCTCCTACTGCGCCTCCAAGGCGGCCGTCGTCAACATGACCAGGGCGCTGGCGATCGACCACGCCAAAGCCGGGATCCGGGTGAACTCCGTCAACCCCGGCGACACGAACACCCCGATGCTGCGGGACGAGGCCCGTCAGCTCAACGAGGACTGGGCCGCCTTCGAGGCCGACGCCGCCGACCGGCCGATGGGCCGCTCGGGCAGCCCCGAGGAGATCGCCCAGGCCGTCCTCTTCCTGGCGAGCGACGCCGCCAGTTACGTCACCGGTTCCGCTCTCGTCGTCGACGGCGGCGGGCTCGCGTAGCCCCCAACAGCACCACCCCCCGAAGGAGCCCATCATGAAGCGTGCGCTGGCCGTACTGGGTCTGCTCGCCACCGCCGCCACCGCCTGCAGCGGCGGTGGAGGGAACGTTCCAGGCGTGAGCGGGAACGCCGCCGCAGGGCAGGTCACCATCCGCTGGTCCACGTGGGGATCGGCGGAGGACGTCAAGCTCTACGAGTCCTTCACCAAGGACTTCGAGCAGCGTCACCCCAACATCAAGCTCAAGCTGGAGTCCGTCGCCAAGTACGAGGACTACCACCCCAAACTGCTCGCCCAGCTCACCAGCGGCACGGCCCCCGACGTGTTCTTCGTGGGCGACGACAACATCGGCAAGTTCGTCTCCGCCGGTGTCGTCTCGCCGCTCAACGACCAGCTCGCGGGCCCGGACTCCAAGAGCAAGCCCGAGGACTTCTTCGAGGGCGTGTACGGCGGCGCCAAGAAGGACGGCAAGATCTACGGCGTCCCGAACGACACCAACCCCGAGGTCCTCTGGTACGACAAGAAGGCACTGAAGGCCGCCGGCATCACCGAGGACCCGGCCACCCTCAACGCCTCCAAGCAGTGGACCATGGCCAAGTACCTGGACATGAACGCCAAGCTCAAGGCCGCGGGCCTGGGCGGGTCCGTCTACTGGAACTGGTACGGATCCACGTACTCGGTCATCTCCGGCTTCGGCGGCAAGGTCTGGGACGGCGGCAAGTTCGTCGCCACCACCGACCCCAAGTCCCGCAAGGCGCTGGAGACCCTGGCCAAGGGCTACCAGGACAAGACGTTCCTGAGCGCGGACCTGCAGCCCGCGAGCAACAGCGGGAACACCCAGCTCATCAAGCACAAGGTCGGCTTCTACGCCGGCGGCCGCTGGGTGATCGACATCGTCAAGAAGGGCGGTGAGCTGGACAACTACGACATCGTCCCGTTCCCGTCCGAGACCGGCGAGCCGATGCCCGGCGCCGTGGCGGCCTCCTACCTGTCGCTCAACAAGGGCACCAAGCAGCCCAAGGAGGCCTTCACCTTCCTGACGGAGTTCGTCAGCAAGGAGGGCCAGCTCCTGCGGCTCAAGGACGGCGGCGCGGTGCCCTCGATCAAGGGCGCCGAGCAGGTCGTGCTGGCCGGCAACTACCCCGCGCACGCCCAGACGTTCCTCGACGTGCGGGACACCGGCTTCGCGAACTACCCCGAAGAGGTCGCGGTGCCCGGCCTGACCGCCTCGATCAACGAGCACCTGATGAAGGTCTGGCAGGGCAAGCTCGGCTTCGAGCAGGGCATGACCGAGCTGCAGACCCTCGTCGACGGCAAGCTGGGCTAGCGGATGGCCGTGCTCGCCGGGCCGCGCGGCAAGACCGCCGCGCGGCCCGCCAAGAAGCTGCGCGACCGCGACGGCTGGTGGGCCGCGATCTTCCTCGCGCCGCAGGTCGGCGCGCTGGTGGTGTTCCTGGTGATCCCGCTCGGGTTCGCCGTGGTGCTGGCCTTCATGAACTGGGACGGGCTCGGCGAGAAGTCGTGGGCCGGGCTGTCCAACTTCGCCGCCCAGCTCACCGACCCGCTGTTCGGCCGCGCGGTGTGGAACACGGTCAAGCTGGCGCTGCTGACCGTGCCCTTCGGGCTGGCCCTGGCGGTGCTGATCGCGGTGGCCCTGAACAGCATCAAGGGCAGCAACGTCTACCGGGTCGTGTACTTCATGCCGGTCGTCACCAGCTCGGTGGCCGTCGCCCTGATGTGGCAGGTCATCCTGGCCGGCGACGAGAACGGCGTGCTGAACACCTCGCTGCAGCGCTGGTTCGGCGTCAGCGGCCCCGACTGGCTGCTCGACCCGGGCTGGGTCATCGTGGCGATCGCCGTGGTGACGATCTGGTCCTCGCTCGGCCTCAACGTGGTGATCTTCATGGCCGGGCTGCAGACCATCCCGCCGCAGGTCGTCGAGGCCGCCCGGATCGACGGCGCGAGCTCCTTCCGGATCTTCCGGTCGGTCACGCTGCCGCTGCTGTCGCCGACGATCTTCTTCTCCAGCGTGGTCGCGGTGATCAGCTCGTTCCAGGCGTTCGACCAGATCTACGTGCTGGTGGACCCCAAGGACAACGAGGGCGCGCGCACGATCGTGTACCACATCTTCGACCTCGGCTTCAAGAAGTTCGAGTTCGGGCCGAGCAGCGCGGCCGCCCTGATCCTGCTGGTGCTGACGCTGCTCGTGACGCTGGTCCAGTTCGCCGCGCAGAAGCGCTTCGTCCACTACGACTCGTGAGGCGGTACGCATGAGATCACGGCAGATCGGACTGCACGCCGCGCTCACGGTCGGCGGGCTGCTGATGTTGTTCCCGTTCGTGTGGATGTTGTTCACCTCCGCCAAGGGCGTGCGGCAGATGATCAACGACCCGACCGCCTGGCTGCCCGACCCCTGGACCTGGCAGAACTATCCGGACGCGCTGTCGACCATGCCGTTCGGGCTGGCGTACTGGAACAGCTTCTACATCGCCGCCCTCAACGTGGTGCTCACCCTGCTCACCTCGGCCATGGCCGCCTACGCCTTCGCCCGGATCAGGTTCAGGGGCTCGGGCGTGCTGTTCGTGCTGTTCCTGGCCACGCAGATGGTGCCGTCGCAGGTGACGATCGTGCCGCTCTACCTGATGCTGGCCAGGTTCGGCTGGATCGACTCGCACCTGTCGCTGATCGTCCCGACGATCGCGAACCCGTTCGCGGTGTTCCTGCTGCGCCAGTTCATCAGGGCGGTGCCGATCGAGCTGGAGGAGGCGGCCAGGATCGACGGCGCGGGCCGGTGGCGGTGCTTCTGGAGCATCGTCCTGCCCAACATCCGGCCCGGTCTCGGCGCGCTCGGCATCATCGTGTTCCTGGCGTCCTGGAACTCGTTCCTGTTCCCGCTGATCTTCCTGAACACGCCGGAGCTGGCCACCGTCCCGCTGCTGCTCAGCCAGTTCGCCCAGCAGCACGGCGCGACCGACTACGGGCAGATCCTGGCGGCCTCGGCGATCGCCGTGGTGCCGACGCTGATCGCGTTCCTGATCGGGCAGCGGAAGATCATCAACTCGATGGCCGCCTCCGGCCTGGGAGGAAAGTAAGTGCTGGACCTGCGCGAACGTCCCTTCACCGAGCGCGGCTCGCGGCTGCTCGTCATGGCGGCCGACGACGGCTCGCTGCGCGTCGCCGAGGCGCTCTACGAGACCCGGCTCGACGACACGACCGTCCGCGCCGGGCTGCGGTTCTACGCCGGTTCCCGGGAACTGCGCGTACGCCGGGCCCTGCCCCACCGGGTGGAGTTCGACGGTGACGTGACCCTGGCCTTCGCCGACCCCGACACCCTCGTCGCGGTCGGCGAGGGCGCCAGGGCCGTCTGGGACGGCGGCGAGGCCGCCGTGGACGGCTGCCTCACCCTGGCCGGCGAGCGGACCGTCACCGACGGCGCGAAGGTGCTGGCCGAGGCCGCCGAACGCTGGGCCGCCTGGTTCGCCCGGATGCCCGCCGTCCCCGGCGAGCTGCGCGAACGCGCCGAGCAGGCCTGGTGGACGCTGGCCGTCAACCTGGTGCGCATCCAGGGCAGGGAATCCCTCATCCCCTCCAAGTACGGCTACGTCGGCCTGTGGAACTGGGACTCCTACTTCCACGCCATCGCCCTGCGGCACGCCGACCCCGCCCTGGCCAGGGAGCAGATCCGCATCCTGCTCGACAACCAGCGCCCCGACGGCCTGATCCCGGACGTCGTGCACGACCACGGCGTGCTCGCCGAGACCACCGACCTGCCCCGCTCCGACCTGGCCCGGCTGGCCCAGCACGTCGGCGGCGAGCCGATCCGGCACGTCGTGCCCGTCACCAAGCCGCCGCTGACCGCCTGGGCGGTGTGGAAGATCCACGAGGTGGACCCCGACCCGGGCTTCCTGGCCGAGGTCTACGAGCCGCTGGTCAGGTCCCAGCAGTGGTGGTTCGCCCACTCCGACCCGGACGGCGACGGCCTGGCCGAGTACCTGCACCCGTACTCCTCGGGCCTGGACGACAGCCCCATCTGGGACGGCGGCCCGCGCGCCGAGCCCCCGGACCTCAACTCCTACCTGGCCCTGCAGTACGACCGCCTGGGTGACATCGCCGCCGCGCTCGGCAAGGACGCCGGCGAGTGGCGGGCCAGGGCCCAGGCACTGGTGGACCGCATGGTCGAACGCCGCTGGAACGGCCGCCGCTTCGTCACCAAGGTCGCCGGCGCGGCCGACGCCGACGTGCGCACGCCGCTCGACCTCATGCCGCTGCTCACCGGCCGCCTCCCGGCCGGGATCGCCGACCGGCTGGTCCAGGACCTGACCTCGCCCGCCTTCTGGGGCGAGCGGCCGGTCCCGACGGTGGCCTTCGACGACCCGCGCTTCGACCCCGACGCCATGTGGCGCGGCCCGGTCTGGCTGAACGTCAACTACCTGCTGATCGACGGCCTGCGCCGCTCGGGCCACCCGGACGTCGCCGCCGAGCTCGCCGCCCGCACCCTGGCCATGGTGCGCGACGGCGGCGGCCTGTACGAGTACTGGAACCCCCTCACGGGACGGCGGGCGGGCCGCGCCACGACCGGCTTCGGCTGGTCCTCGGCCCTGTTCGTCGACCTCGCCCACGCCGCCCTCTGAGAGCGCCCGCTACGAGGACTTGACCAGCCCGAACGCCCCCCGCGTCAGCACCAGCAGCTCCTGGGCCACCGGGCCCTGCTGGAAGGGGGCGTCCGGGTTCACGGCCGTCGTGGACACCACGTACGTCCGGCCGGCGGCCGTACGGGCGAGGAAGCTCATGGCCAGCAGGCCAGGCTCCGAGCCGCCCTTGTGCCACACGACGGGCCACTGGTTCCTGTCCAGCCGCAGCCCCGCGTCGGTGATCGACAACACCTCGCCGACGCGGGGGTCCTTCAGCCGGGCCAGGCCGCTGTAGGCGCGGCAGACCTGGGCGGGCGTGGCGAACCACTCCAGCCGGTCCAGCTCGCGCGGCTCGGCCCACGGCCGCACCTTCGACAGCGGCACCTTGTCCACGACCCCGGCCAGGTAGCCGCGGCGCGCCGACGTGCCGAGCGACAGGTACCGCTTGGCGTGCCGCGGGTAGTCGGCGCCCTTGAGCACGAACAGCTCCCGGGTCGTCAGGAACGGCACGTTGCGCCGGTCGCCGCCCCACGAGCGCACGACCCGCTCGACCGCCTTGCGACCGGCCTGGTGGATCAGCAGGTCGGTGGCGGTGTTGTCGCTGATGGAGATCATCAGCCGGGCCGCCTCCAGCACCGTCACCTTGCTGTTGTCCGGGCGGTCCTGGAGCTCGCCGCTCGGCAGGCTCTTCAGCTCGGGTTTGATCGTCAGCTCGGTGTCCCAGCCGAACGCGCCGCTCCTGATGCGCTCGGCCACCGCGCCCAGCACGTACAGCTTGAACATCGAGCCGAGCGGGAAGGTCTTCTCGCCGGCCACCGCGTGGACCGGGCGGCAGCGGCCGTCGCCGGTCAGCTCGGCGGCCAGGAAGCCGGCCCGCGGCGCGGCCTGGCGCAGCCGCTGGTCCAGCTCCGACCAACTGGCCGGCGCGACGCCGGTGAACTCGATGTAGTCGACCTTCCCGGCGCCGTCCACCCCGAGCGCGAGGGTGAACGCCTTGCCGGCCGCCGTGACGGTCGCCGACAACGACCGTTCCTGGGCCTGGTCCAGCCGGTCCAGCCGCATGTCCTCGAACCCGGCCAGCGCCTGGTTGAGCTGCGCCGGAGGGATCTGGGCGAGGAAGTCCGGCGCGAAGTGCCCGGCCAGCTCGGCGTCGCCCACGGGCAGCCGGGTGACCGCCTCCAGCAGCCAGCGGAGCTGCCGGCCGACGGGGGTGTCGGGGATCTCGGCCGCGGCGCTCGCCGTCGGGGAGGCAGCGGGGGAAGCCGTGACGGTGGCCAGGGCGGGCACGGGCTGCGTCGCGCAGGCCGTGACCGCCGCGGCCATGACGGCCGTGGCCAGTGCGGGGAACCTGTAGTGAGACATGTGCCCAGCCAACAGCCGCGGGCGGGCCCGCGCCCACCATACGGGCCGCCGTTCCGGCAGGTGGGGCTGTCCGTACGGAATGTGCGGTTAACCTCATAGACGCCCTTTCGGTTCCCCTTGACGATGGTGGTCCATGAGTTCCAGGCTGCTCGCCGGGTCGCTGGCGACCATCGGGTCCGGGAGCGTCCTGGCCGGCGCGCTGCTGGAGTCCGGGCTGCCCGTGCCGCCCCAGGAGTGGGCCTTCGCCGTCCTCGGCGTCGTGCTGCCCGGGCTGGGCTGGCTGCTCACCGTCCGCCGCCCCGACCTGCGGTACGGCTGGCTGTTCCTGGCCGCCGGAGCGTGCCTCGGCCTCGGCGCGCTCGGCACGGGCGTGGCCATCAGGTTCCACCACACCGGGCCGGTCGTCGTCTGGCTGTCCGCGCTCTTCGCCGTGTTCTACGGCCTGACCTGGGTCTTCGTCCCGCTGCTCTTCCCCGACGGCCGCCTGCCGTCGCGCCGCTGGCGGCCCGTGGCGTGGGTCGGCGGGATCGCGATCGCCATCCACACGGTGGGGCTCGGGCTGTTCGGCGGGAACCCGGCCCGGCCGCGCGAGCTGACGGCCGGATCGATCTGGGCGGCCGCGGCCGGCGGGCTGGGCCAGTTCCTCGTCTTTCTGACGGCCGTCGTCGTCCTCGCCGGGCTCGTGGGCCGCTGGTGGCGCAGCGAGCCGCCCGAGCGCGGCCAGTACGCCTGGATGGTCGCCGGCACCGCCGTCCAGCTCCTCGCGGGCGTGCTGCTGCTGTTCCTGATGGACGCGCAATTGTGGGGCGCCGCGCTGGTCGGCCTGCTCGCGGTGATGACGGCGCTGCCGGTCGCCGTCCTGGTGGGGATCGTGCGGCACCGGCTGCTCGACATCCGGTTCGGGCTGCGGGGCTCCCGCATGCACCTGATCTTCGACCTGCGGCCCACCGTGGACGAGGTGCTGTCCGGCCTCGGCACCGCGCTGGCGGCCACGCCCGAGCCGGTCGAGCAGCTCGGCAGGCTCGCCGCCGCCGTCCGCGACGGGCTGGAGGCCAGGTGGGCGGCCGTGACGCTGGCCGACGGCACCCGGGTGGCCGCGGGCGAGGAGGAAGGCGGGACGGCGCTGTCCGTGCCGGTGCGCGGCGGCCTCGGCCGCATCGAGCTCGGCCCGCGCCGAGCCGGCCGGTACGACCGGGAGGACCGGCGCTTCCTGGAGGCCCTGGCCGTGCCCGCCGGGCTGGCCGTCCAGAGCGCCGGGCTGGTCGCCCGCCTGGTCAACGCCCAGGAGGCCGAGCGGCGGCGGATCGAGCGCAACATCCACGACGGCGTGCAGCAGCAGCTCGTCGCGCTCATCGCCGGGCTGGAGCTGGCCCGCGTCACCGGCGCCGGCCCCGACGCGCTGGCCCGCCTGCGCGAGCAGGCCCGCCAGACGCTCGCCGACCTGCGCGAGCTGGCCGCCGGCATCCACCCGTCGGCCCTCAGCCAGGGCGGCCTGGTGGAGGCCGTCGAGGAACGCTGCTCCGGGCTGCCCGTGCCCACGACCGTCACCGCCGACCCCGGGCTGCGGGCCCGGCGGTTCGCCGACGAGGTCGAGGGCGCGATGTACTTCACCGTCAGCGAGGCCGTCGCCAACGCGCTCAAGCACGCCGCCGCGGCCCGGATCGAGGTACGCCTGACCCTGGCGGCGGGCCGCGTACGGGCCACCGTGGCCGACGACGGCAGGGGCTTCGCCCCGGCCACCGCCGCCCGCCGCGGCCTGGCCACGCTCGCCGACCGCCTGGACGCGCTGGGCGGCGGCATGGAACTCGACAGCGAGCCCGGAAAGGGGACACGCATGCACGCCTGGGTGCCGGCCGATGCCTGAGCCCGTCCGCACGGTCGTCGCCGACGACCACTACCTGGTGCGCGAGGGCACCCGGCAGCTGCTGGAACTGTCCGGCGAGGTGACCGTCGTCGGCGCGGTCGGCGACGCCGACGAGCTGCTGGACGCCGTGCGCAGGCTGGAGCCGCAGGTCGTCGTCACCGACATCCGCATGCCCGGCGGCGAGTGGCGGCCGGGCTTCGAGGGCATCGACGCGGCCCACCGCATCAGGGCCGGCCACCCCGGCACCGGCGTGGTGGTGTTGTCGCAGTTCTCCGACGCCCTGTTCGCCTTCGAGCTGTTCAAGCACGGGACGGCCGGGTTCGCCTACCTGCTGAAGGACCGCGTGGGCGACCTCGACGAGCTGCTCGGCGCGATCCGGGCGGTCGCCGCGGGCGGCTCGGTCATCGACCCCAAGGTGGTCGAGGGCCTGCTGGCCAGGCGCGACGTCCGCGGGCAGGGGGAGTCGCTGACCCCGAGGGAGCGGGACGTGCTGCGCGAGATGGCCCACGGCCGCTCCAACGCCGGCATCGCCCGCGCCCTGCACCTGTCGATCTCGTCGGTGGAGAAGAACGTGAACGCCATCTTCACCAAGCTGGGGCTGGAGAACAGCGGCGACGTGCACCGGAGGGTGGCCGCCGTGCTGGCCTACCTGGGGCCGTCCGGCCGCTGACCCCGCCGTCCGGCCGCTGGCCCCGCCGTCCGGCCGCTGACCCCGCCGTCCGGGCGGGGCTCAGCCGAAGACGGCCGGGGGCGGGACCGGGGCGAGCACGGCGTCGCCGTCCTTGATGGGGTGGGCGCCGCCGATGAAGTTCTGCAGCGTCTCCCCGTGCACGCAGCGCGCCTGGGTGAGGCCGCCGGCCGCGCGCCGGGACAGCAGGTCGAGCGGCAGTTCCGTGCGCGAGGCGGCGACGATCAGGTTGCCGAACCGGCGGCCCCGCATGATCCCCGGCTCGGCCAGCAGCGCCACGTGCCGGAACGCGTCGCACACCGTGGCCAGCAGCCGCTTGGCGAACGCCAGGCCCTTGCCGTCGGCCATGTTGATCAGCAGCGTGCCGTCGGGGCGCAGCACGCGGGCCAGGTCGCCCATGTACTCGGCGGTGGCCAGCTCCACCGGCATCGTGGCGCCGGTGAACGCGTCGAGCACGACCAGGTCGGCCGAGTCGTCCCACACCTTGGCCGTGCCCTCGCGGCCGCCGGCCACGATGACCTTCAGCCGGGGGACCGAGCGCAGGTCGAGCTGCTCGCGGACCAGGTTGACCAGCAGGCCGTCGGGCTCGATCACGATGTGCCGGGAGCCGGGGCGGGTGGCCGCGACGTACCGCGGGATCGTGCACGCGCCGCCCCCGACGTGGACGCAGCTCAGCGGCCCCTCCGGCAGGAGGTCGATGACGTCGGCCATGAGCCTGACGTACTCGAAATCCAGAAATGTCGGGTCTTGTAGGTCAACGTACGACTGAGGTACGCCATCCTTGGACAGCACCCAGCCGTCCTGCCTGTCCAGGTCCCGGAGAAGCTCGACCTCGCCGAACGTCACCGGATAACGGCCAGGCATCGGTTCCCGCTGTCCACGTGCCACGCTGATCCCTCCCTGGGAGAACCGTATGCGACGCAAGAGGTTGATTGTGCTCGTCATCGCGGTTGTCGCGGTATTGGCGGCGGGCGCCTTCGCCGTTCTGGCCGCCGGGCACGTCAAGGGCAGCGCCGCCAAGACCGCCGCCGCGTACTTCGACGCCTGGCGGAAGGGCGACGTCGCGGGCATGGCGCTGCTGGTCGACCGGCCGCCGGCCGACTTCTTCGACCGGCACCGCCAGCTGTCGGAGAACCTGCACGTCGAGTCGATCCGGCTCACGCCGGGGCCGGTGCGCGGCACGGGGGAGGAGTCGGCCGAGGTGCGCTTCGCGGGCGTGCGGGAGCTGACGGACCTCGGGCCGTGGCCGTTCGACAGCACGCTGCGGCTGGGCGTGCGCGACCGGGCCTGGCGGGTGCTGTGGACGCCCGAGACGCTGCACCCGCTGCTCAAGGACGGCGGCACGCTGGAGGTGGAGGAGGTCGATGCCCCGGCGGCCGAGCTGGTCACCAGCGAGGGCGCCAAGATCCCCAACGACAGCTACGCCGACGCCTACCTCAATCCGCTCAAGCCCGAGTTCGCCAAGGCCAACCACGGGCTGGAGCTGGTGTCGCGGGCGCCGGGACGGCCCGACAAGGTGCTGCTGACCCGCCTGCCGAAGGCGAACGTCGAGCGCACCACCCTGTCGCAGCCGGTCCAGGCCGCCGCCGCGCGGGCCCTGGACGGCGTGGCGAACTCCTCGATCGTGGTGCTCAGGCCGAGCACGGGCGAGATCCTGGCCCTGGCCGACCGGCTGGAGGACAACTTCAGCGCGGTGCGCGACGCCTTCCCGCCCGGCTCCACGTTCAAGACGATCGTCGCCGCCGCGCTGCTGGAGAAGGGCGTCGCCCCGGGCGACGAGATGGGCTGCCCGGCCTCGTACGCACCGGACTTCTCGGCGGCGATCAGCAACGACGGCGACGTGGACCGGGGGACCGTCACCTTCGCCGACGCCTACGCCTACTCCTGCAACACCACGTTCGTCGAGCAGGCCACCACCCGGCTGTCGCTGGAGGACCTGCGCCGGACCGCCGCCCGCTGGGGCTTCGACCGGCCGATGGCGACCGGCGTGGGCGGCCGGTGCGGCACGATGCAGCAGACCGAGGGCACGGACATGTTCTCCCTGGACGTCATCGGCCAGGGCACGGTGGTGGCCACCCCGTTGTGCATGGCCGCCGTGGCCGCCGCCGTGCAGAGCGGCACGTGGCGCTCGCCCCGCCTGCTGTCGGAGGACGACGTGCGCCGCGTGGACGGCGAGCCGTTCCCCGACGTCAAGCTGGACGAGGGCGTGGTCGGGGCGCTGCGGGAGATGATGGCCGCCGTCGTGGACCACGGGACGGCGAGCCAGGCCGGCCTGCCGGAGGGCGTGGCGGGCAAGACGGGCACCGCCGAGGTGCAGGACCAGACCTCGCACGGCTGGTTCATCGGCTACCGGGGCGACCTGGCCTTCTGCGTGTTCGTCAGGAACGGCGGATCGGGCCGCTCGGCGGCGGTGCCGATCGCCGTGCGCTTCCTGAACGGCCTGTGACGGCCCGGCCCGCGCGGACGCCTTGTGACCTTTGGCACTTCAGCTCAATCCGTAACCTACGGTACCGTAGGTTACATGACGACCATCACCGTGAAGCCGAGGCTGCGTGGCTGGTTGCACACCGGGGCGCTGCCGGTGACGCTGGTGGCCGGGTTCGTGCTCGTGGCGCTCGGCCCGACCCTGCAGGCCCGGCTGGCGGCCGGCGTCTACGCGATCACCTCGGGGCTGCTGTTCGGCATCTCGGCGACCTACCACCGGGGCACGCTGGGGCCGCGCCTGGCCGAGGTGCTGCGCAGGTTCGACCACGCCAACATCTACCTGATCATCGCGGGCACGTACACGCCGTTCGGGCTGCTCGCCCTCGACGGCGCGGCCAGGGTGGCCGTGCTCTCGGTGGTGTGGGGCGGCGCGCTGGCCGGGGTGCTGTTCCGGGTGTGCTGGATGAACGCGCCGCGCTGGCTCTACACCGTCCTGTACCTGGCGCTGGGCTGGACGGCGATCTTCGTGATGCCGCAGCTGCTCGAAGGGGCCGGGGTGGCCGCCGTCGTGCTGGTGGCCGTGGGCGGGGTCTTCTACTCGGCCGGCGCGATCGTCTACGGGCTGCGCCGTCCGGATCCGTCGCCGCGCTGGTTCGGCTTCCACGAGGTCTTCCACGCCTGCACGATCGCCGCGTACCTGGTGCAGTACATCGCGGTGTCGATCGTGGTCTATTCCCACATGTAGGTCGACATTTGACGCAAAGCTGGTCTGTTTTCGCACCAATCACGGAAAGCAGACCAGTATGCAGGAACTTACGCGTTCGTGGTGGCTGCTGCTCGTCCGCGGCATCGCCGCGATCATCTTCGGTGTGCTGGCGTTGATCTGGCCGGGGATCACTCTGCTGGTGCTGGTGATCTTCTTCGGTGCGTACGCCATCGTCTCCGGCGTCTTCGAGCTCTTCGCCGCCTTCCGGCACGGCGCCCGGTCGCGGGCCTGGCTGATCTTCTCCGGCATCGTCGGCATCGTGGCCGGCATCATGGCCTTCGCCTGGCCCGGGATCACCTCGCTCGCGCTGCTCTACCTCATCGCCTTCTGGGCCATCGTCTCCGGGATCTCCGAGATCGTGGCGGGCGTGCGGCTGCGCAAGTCCATCGAGAACGAGTGGATGTTCATCATCGCCGGCATCCTGTCGGTGATCTTCGGTGTGCTGCTCCTCATCTGGCCCGGCGCCGGAATGCTGAGCCTCGTCTGGCTGATCGGCATTTTCGCGATCCTGTATGGAATCGCGATGATTGTGCTGTCACTTCGTTTGAAGAAGTTCATTCGCGGGGCAGGAATACCGTAAATTTTACGGATACGACCGGGTTCCCTGTATGGAACCTCCGGCCTGTCTCACGACATTGGAGAAGGCATGGACGTACACACCCGCCTTGCCCGTCACCTGCTCGTCGATGGCTACCGTCTCGTCCTCGATCTCGAACTCAGCCGTGGCTCCTGGTTGGTGGACGCCCGCAACGGCCGCCGCTACCTGGACTTCTACACCTTCTTCGCGTCCGCCCCGCTCGGTGTGAACCCGCCCTTCGACCCCGACTTCGCCGCCCTGCTCGGCCAGGTCGCCCGGAACAAGCCCGCCAACCCCGACATCTACACCGAGCACCTGGCCGACTTCGTCGACACGTTCGCCCGCGTGCTCGGCGACCCCGAGCTGCCCCACCTGTTCTTCGTCGAGGGCGGCGCCCTGGCCGTGGAGAACGCGCTCAAGACCGCCTTCGACTGGAAGAGCCGGCGCAACGAGGCCGCCGGCCGCCCCCGCGACCTGGGCACCAAGGTCATGCACCTGACCCGCGCCTTCCACGGCCGCAGCGGCTACACGCTGAGCCTGACCAACACCGAGCCCGGCAAGACCGACCGCTTCCCCAAGTTCGACTGGCCGCGCATCGACGTGCCGGCCGTCCACCTCGGCGACGTCGAGGCCGCCGAGGAACGCGCGCTGGCCCAGGCCAGGGCGGCCTTCGAACGTCACCCCCACGACATCGCCTGCTTCATCGCCGAGCCGATCCAGGGCGAGGGCGGCGACAACCACATGCGCGGCGAGTTCCTGCGCGCCATGCAGGCCCTGTGCCACGAGCACGACGCCCTGTTCGTCCTGGACGAGGTCCAGACCGGCGGCGGCACCACCGGCACGCCCTGGGCCTACCAGCAGCTCGGCCTGGCCCCCGACGTGGTGGCCTTCGCCAAGAAGGTGCAGGTCGGCGGGATCATGGCCGGTCGCAGGGTCGACCTGGTGGCCGACAACGTGTTCCAGCTCAGCGGCCGGATCAACTCCACGTGGGGCGGCGGCCTGGTGGACATGGTCCGCAGCCGCGGCATCCTGGAGATCATCGAGCGCGACGGCCTGATCGCCCGCGCCGGCAGGCTCGGCGGCGTCCTGCTCGAACGGCTCACCAAGCTGGAGGCCGAGCACCCCGACACGGTCTCCGGCGTGCGCGGCAGGGGCCTGATGTGCGCCTTCGACCTGCCCGACCAGGCCGCCAGGGACGGCTACGTGACCCGGCTCAGGGAGGAGCACGGCGTGCTGGCGCTGCCCTGCGGGCCCCGGTCCGTCCGGCTGCGCCCGGCGCTGAACATCCCCGAGGCCGACCTCGAACACGGCCTGGCCGCGCTGTCGGCCGCGCTCTGAGCGCCTGCCCCCTACCCGGTGCTCACTCGGTCGAGGCGATGCTGGTGGCGCTGCGGCGCGGCCCGCCGTAGCGCCAGAAGAAGTTCAGCAGCACGCTGACCCGGTTGCGCCCGCCCAGCAGGTACGCCACGTGCACGAAGATCCAGGCCAGCCAGGCGGGCAGGCCGCGCATGGTCAGCCCGTTGCGCAGCTGGAGCACCGCCTCGGCCTTGCCGACGGTGGCCATGATCCCCGGGTCGCGGTAGGAGAAGCGGCTGATCGGCCGCCCGTGCGCGGCGGCCAGGATCTGCCTGCCCACGTGCTTGCCCATCTGGATGGCCGGCTGGGCGAGCTGGGGCAGCGCGTCCGGCTGCCCGGCCAGGTCGCCGGCCACGAAGATCTCGGGATGGCCGGGCACGGTGAGCGCGTCGGTGAGCGTGATCCGGCCGCCCTTGCCCTGCGGCAGCCCCCAGTCGGTCACCTCCTTGGGCGCGGTCACGCCGAGGGCCCAGACGGTCACGTCGCTCGGCAGGCGCGTCCCGTCCTCCAGGATGACGGCGTCCGGCTCGACGCCCGCCACTGTGGCTCCCAGGCGCATCCGGACGCCTCTCCTGCGCAGCGCCTCGGCCGCCGCGTCCCGCAGCCGGGGCTTGTACGGCGCCAGCACGTAGTCGAACCGCTCGACCAGGGTGACGCTCGTCTGGTCGGGCCGGATCTCGGGATGCGTCAGCGGCATCGTGCGGCGGCGCAGCTCGGCCAGCGTGCCCGCGGTCTCCACGCCGGTCGCGCCGCCGCCCACCACCACGACGTGGGCGCTCTCGCGCCGGCCCGCCGCGGTGTCCTCCAGGCAGTGCTGGAGATGCCGTCGCAGGTCGGCGGCGTCGCGCAGCGAGTAGATCGGCAGCGCGTTCTCCTCGGCGCCGGTCACGTGGATCCAGTTGGTGGTGACGCCGGTGGCGATCACCAGGTAGTCGTAGTCGAGGGTGGAGCCGTCCGCGAACTCCACCCGCCGGTCGGACGGGTGCACCTTGCTCAGAGCGGCCCGGTGGGCGCGGACGTTCGGCCACTTGGCGGCGAACGTGCGGATCGGGTAGGAGACGTCGGACGTGCCCATGCCCGCCGTGGCCACCTGGTAGAGCAGCGGCTGGAAGGTCGAGTAGGGGTTCCGGTCCACGAGCGTGACCAGGGCGCCGCCCTTGGCCAGTTCCCGCGTCGCGGCCAGGCCGGCGAAGCCCGCTCCCACGACGACGACGCGCGCTCTCCGCACCATGACCACGTCCCTTCCAGGATTGCGTTCCATGGTCCATATGGCACCCAGAGCATCGGTTAAACCATTTCTGCCACAGACACCACCGGGAAGAGGGGAGATCCGGGGTAGGGCACCGGTATGTCTGAGCAAGTGACCACGATGGAACGCCTGGGCCGCCGGATAGCCGAACGTCGGGAATCGCTGAACCTGAGCCGGCAGGAGCTGGCCGACAGGTCCGGCGTGGCGGTCGGCTACGTCGCCTATCTGGAGGACCAGTCCGGCATCTCGGTGCGCGAGGCCCTGGCCCGCCTGGCCGAGGCGCTGGAGACCACCGTGGACGGCCTGCTCGGGGAGGTGGCCGAGCCCGCCGGCGCGGGGCCCGCCGCGGCGCACCCCACGCTGGTGCCGCTGGCGGAGGAGGAGTGCCTGCGGCTGCTGCGGCCCGGGGGAGTGGGCCGCATCGCCTTCGAGGGCCGCTACGGCCTGACCGTGCTGCCGGTGAACTTCCGGATGTCGGAGGGGGCGATCGTGTTCCGCACCGCGGCGGGCGGCAGCACCGACGAGGATCTGAGCACGGGGGTGGAGGACGTCGAGTACGAGGTCGCGTTCGAGGTCGATCGCATCGGGGAGCTGACGCGGGGCGGCTGGAGCGTGCTCGTCCACGGCTCGCTGCACCACGTCACGGACGAGGACGAGCGGGCCGAGGCGGAGAGCACGGGCGTCGAGCCGTGGGCCGGCGGGCGGCGCCAGCACTACCTGAAGATCCGGCCCACCCGCCTGACCGGCCGCCGGATCACGACCGGCTGAACCGCCGCCGGGTCAGGAGCCGTCCTTCCTGAGCGACAACCACAGTCCGATGGCCGTGACCCGGGAGTCGACGCCGAGCTTGGCGTAGATCCGGTTGACGTGGTTCTTCACGGTCTTCTCGCTGAGGAACAGGCACTGGGCGATCTGGCCGTTGGACCGGCCCGCGGCGATCAGATCCATGACCTCGGCCTCACGTTTGCTCAAGGACGTGATCACGCTGTCGAACGCTGCGTCGTCGACTCTCATCCGGCCTCCGGGGGCGCGCAGACGGTCTGATCGCCGATGGCCCCCGTGCTTCCGGCGTTAGCGGTAGACAGCGAGCATAACTCGCATTGTCCTGATTTGGGGGCGTTGTCGGGAGAAAACGACAACAGCCGGTCCCGAGGGACCGGCTGTGCGCTTGGGGTGAGTGAAGGGACTTGAACCCTCGACATCCAGGACCACAACCTGGCGCTCTGCCAACTGAGCTACACCCACCATGGCCGCCCGCTCCGTGACGGCACAGGAAAAGTGTAGCGGGGTTCGGGAGTCTTTACGCCATCCAATTAGCCGGTGACCCGCTCGGCGAGTTGCCGGGCGGTCGCCGAGTCGGGGCCGGGCTGCGCCACGAAGATCGCCGCGCGGTAGTAGCGCAGCTCCCTGATGCTCTCCTTGATGTCGGCGAGCGCGCGGTGGCCGCCCTGCTTCTCGGGGGCCGCGAAGTAGACCCGCGGGTACCAGCGGCGCACCAGCTCCTTGATCGACGAGACGTCGACCATGCGGTAGTGCAGCCAGGCGTCGACCCCGGGCATGTCCCTGGCGATGAACGTGCGGTCGGTGCCGATCGAGTTGCCGCACAGCGGCGCCTTCTTCGGCTCCGGCACGTGCCGCCGGATGTAGTCGAGCACGAGCGACTCCGCCTCGGCCAGCGTGACGCCGCCCGGCAGCTCGGGCAGCAGGCCCGAGGCGGTGTGCATCTCGCGCACGACCTGCGACATCTGCTCCAGCGACTCAGGCGGCGGCTTGATGACCACGTCGACGCCTTCGTCGAGCAGATTGAGCTCGCTGTCGGTGATGACACAGGCCACCTCGACCAGCGCGTCGCGCCCCAGGTCGAGCCCGGTCATCTCGCAGTCGATCCAGACCAGCACGTCACTCATTCGATCTCCTCGCCCAGCGGCTCGGAGCAATCCGCCCGCTTGTTACCCCACCAGCCTAGTGCCCCCGCTTACGCGGGCTTGAGCGAGCCGAGAACCTTGGCGACCACGTCCGTGCCCAGATTGTCGGGAACGGAGATGTACAGCAACGTCGGACGCTGCCCCGCCCCGCGGTCCATGAGCACGATCGCGGCGTTCTCCTTCTTCCACTTGTAGCCGTTCTTCTCCGCGACGGCGGTGAAGTCGAGCTGGAACTGCATCACCCACGCGTCATGGTCGCCGATCTTCGTGGCCTTGTTCTCGATCAGCTTGGTGGTGTGCTGCGGCTCGTAGAACTGGGTGCTGAACTGCATGAACAGCATCTTGGCCGTGTCCTCCAGCGCAGAGGCGCCGGTGTAGGGGATGAGCGCGGCCAGCGGGCCGGCGTAGGCGTTGCCGATCCAGTCCTTGTCGCCCTCGTAGTTCTCCTGCGAGCTGGCCTGCACCCCGCTCGTCCACATCTGCTGGGACGGGTCTGTGCCGTTGACGTCGCCGTACGCGGGCACCTTCCAGCCGTCGGGCACCTGGTAGGACAGGCCGCTCCGCGGGTCGGTGATGCGGCCGTCCTGCGGCTGCGGCAGCTCGCCGCCCTGCGGGGGCAGCTCGGTCGGCGGCCCGGCGGAGGGCGGTTCGGCCGTCGGGAACGGCTGCGGCTCCTCGGTGGTGGGCGAGGCGACCGGGGTGCTGCTGCCCCGGTTGAGGAAGAAGATCCCGGCGACCACGATCAGCGCGACCACGACCAGCGCGGCCAGGCCGCCGAACACCCACGGCAGCGGGTTGCCCTGCTTGGGCGGCGGCGCCTGGCCGGGACCGGGCAGCGGACCCCCGGCCCACTGCGTGGACTGCTGTGTGGGGTGCTGTCCGAAGGCGGGCTGCTGCAGGGTGGGCGGCCCGTAGGCGGGCGGGCTCTGGGCAGGCTGCCCGCCGTAGGGAGGCTGACCCGGCGCGGGCTGCTGGTCGGCGGGCGGCCCGTAGGGCGGCTGGCCGGGCGAGGGCCGGCCGTACTGGAGCGTGGGGTTCGCCGGGGTGGCCGACCAGTCGGGGGACGACTGCGGCTGCGGCCCGGAGGACGGCTGCTGCGGCTGAGGCTGCCGCTCCTGCGCGTGGGTGGCGTCCGTCCATTGGTTGCCGTCCCACCAGCGGAGCTGCGGCTCTCCGTACGGGTCGGGGTACCAGCCCGCGGGGGTCTGCGTGGTCATGCCCGTCAGATTAGTAAGAACCGCTTTGTTGCGCATTCAGGGAAGGTCAGCACTTGTAGGTGAAGCTCGCCTTGTCGGTACGCGCCGGGCCCGGCGAGAGCACCTTCAGCGTGGCCGTGGCCTTGACGCTGCTCTTGCCCGACAACGTCCAGCGCAGCGGCACCGCGTAGGACGTCTTGTCGGCGCTCGTGCGCAGGCTGCCCTTGACGACCTCCTTGTCCAGGTTCTTGCGCCACTCGTAGCGGATCTCGCCCACGCCGCCGTTGGTGACCACCGTCCCGGTCAGGACGATCGCGCCGCCGCAGCCCAGCGTCTTCTTCGGCGCGACCACGTCGATCGACCGCACCGCCAGCTCGGGGGCGTCCGTCAGCCTGAACCAGGCCACGATCGCGCCCGCCATGACGACCGCGAAGAGCGCCGTGGACAGGATCGTGCGCCGCCGGCGTCGCCGCGACACCTTGGCCACCCGGCCTTGGGAGCGCTTGTCCGGCTGGTGGACGGTCGCGGCGCCGTCGCGTCCCTCGCGCCAGATGCGTTCGGCCGTCGTCTCCTGGCGGGGCTGCCGCACGGTCCCGGCACCGGTCCCCGGGCCGGCTTCCGGACCGCCCACCCCCGGGCCGAACTGCAGGCGGGGCGGCGACCCCGACGCCGGCACGTGCAGCAGCGTGACGATGTCGCCCTCGTCCTGGGGCGCCGGCGGCGGCTGCGCGGCGAACGCCGGCGGCTGGGCGAACGCCGACCTGCCGCGTGCCGCCCGCGCCAGCGAGTCCCGGCTGATCAGGCCGCCGGGCAGCGCCGCGCGTTCCTGGCTCAGCATGGCGCGGGCCGGTTCGAGGCCGAGTGTGACGGCCGTGCCCGCGGCCCGTTCGAACAGGCCGGCGGCCCGCGGCGCGGTCTGCGTGAAGGACGCGGCCAGCCCGCGGGCCAGCGACGCCCAGCCCGCCGCGTCCCGCTCACGCGGCGAGACCTGGCCACGGATCGCGTCGGACAGGCCGCGCTCCGACAGCAGCGCGGCCCCCTCGGCGGTGATCACCACCGTGCCCGGGTGCACCGAGCCGTGCGTGACCCCGGCGGCGTGCAGCGCGAGCAGCGTCTGGGCGGTCTCCGTCAGCACCGACGCCGCCCCCGCCGGGTCGACGGGCGCGCCGGCGAGCAGGTCGGCCAGCGTGGGGCTGACCGCCTGCGCGGTGAGCAGCCACACCTGGTCGCCCGCCGCGACGACGTCGGCCACCGGGATCAGCCCGCCCATGCCGCCCAGCACGAGGTGCTGGTCGGTCATGACGGTGTTCACCACGCGTTCCCGGACGCCGGGCAGGCCGATGACCCGCGGGTCGAACAGCAGCGCCCCGGCCCTGCGGCCGTCCGGCGAGATGGCGTCGATCCAGTTGCCGAGCTCGGTCATCCACGTGTGCTCGGTCAGCCGGAACCCGGCGATACCGTTCCTGTGGTTGTCCATCCCCCTTGGCCCCCCGGCGCGTCTAGCGCTGCTTTCTGTGGCGTCCTGTCATGCGACGTTTCACCGCAAGTGTGACCGGAACCGCGCCGGACGTCATCAGGCCGAGCGCGAGGAGTCCGGCCTGCGCCTTGCCCACCTGGTCCAGGGTGGGCGTCTGGGTGCTGCCGCCGTCGCCTCCGCCGTCGTCAGTCGAGGTCCTTGTCGGCGTCTGCGATGTCTCCGAGGGGGCCGGGCTGGTCGGCGGCTGGCTGGTCGGAGGCGTCCTGGTGGGCGGGGCGGAGGTCCGGGTGGGCGTGGGAGCGGCCGAGGTGGGCCTGCTGCCGTCGCTGCTCGTGCTGCTCCGGCCGGTGATGTCCGGCTCGGGGGAGTCGGTCGGGGTCGGCTTCGGCGTCCTGACCGGCCGCCTGGTCGGCTTCCGCGTCGGGGTCGGCTTGGGCGTCCTGGACGGCGAGGCCGCCGCCGTCGCCGTCGCCGTCGGCAGGACGGGCGGCGGGGTCGAGACGGCCGGGTCCGCCGAGGACGGCGTCGGGTCCGGCTCCGGGGTGGTCTCCTCGGGCGTCGCGGTCGGCTCCTCCTCCGTGGGCTCCTCGTCGATCACCGGGTCGGTCGCGCTGGGCGTGACCTCGCTCGTCTGGGCCCGCAGCACCGGCTCGTCGGAGGAGGAGTTGACCAGGATCACGCCCACGGCCACCACCACGCCCACGGCGACCGCGCCGATCGCGATCTTCGCCGAGAGCTTGCTCAGCAGGCGGGCGGGGTCGGGGAAACGGGTCTCGGTGAGCGCGGTCTGCGTCTCGGCGGCATCGTGCAGGGGGCTCGGGAACAGCAGGATCAGCAGGCCCGCGAGCGCGGCCAGGCGGCGGCGTCCGCGCTCCTCCCAGTCGGCGCCGTACGCCTCGGCCGCGATGGCCTCCAGCTCGGTCAGGAACGCCTCGGCGGACGGCGGCCGTTCGCCCGGCTGCTTGGCCAGGCCGCGTTCGACCAGGCTCTGGAGCGCCGAGGGCACCTCTTCGACGGGCGGCGGCGCGCTCTGGTGCTGGCGGGCCAGCGCGGCGATGTTGGGCGCCCGGAAGGGCCGGGTGCCGGTCAGGCACTCGAAGAACACGACGGTGGCGGCGTAGACGTCGGTCGCCGGCCCGGCGGCCCCGCCCGCCCACTGCTCGGGCGCCATGTACGGCGGCGTGCCCGCGGCGCTCGCCCCCTCGCCGGCCCGGACCGCGATGCCGAAGTCCACCAGCTTGCTGACGCCGTCGCCCTGGACCATCACGTTCTCGGGCTTGAAGTCGCGGTGGACGACGCCGATCGCGTGCGCGGCGGCCAGCCCCTGGAGCGAGCCCTTGAGCACGACCAGCGCCGCCTCGGCCCCGGTCGGCCCCTCGGAGCGCAGGATCTCGCGCAGCGAGACGCCGTTGACCAGCTCCATGACGATCGCCGCGCCCTGCCCCGACTCGACGTAGTCGATCAGGCGCGCGTGGTGCGAGCTCTGCAGGGTGCCCAGCAGCCGGGCCTCGTGCCGGAACCTGGCCACGAAGCCCATGTCGGACCTGAGCTCGTCATTCAGATATTTGATGGCGACTTCCACGCCGTCGTGGTCGCGCGTGGCCAGGACCACCCGGCCGGCGGCACCGCTGCCCAGTTCCCGGACTTCGGTGTAGCCGGGGACCCCCCACTGCCCTTCGCCGTACATAAACGGTCTCCTCTGGAGTCATTCGGGCCCCCACCCGCATCAAACGCTGCGTAGCTTAACCAGAGGGAAGGGCTTTCCCACCACCGATATGCCGATATGGCCGAATTTGCGAGGTTAGTCCACCGTGCCGGGCTTATCGGATGATGGGGATTCCTGCGGTTTGGGCGTTTCCTGTGGCTTTGGGGTTTCTTCGGGCTTAGGTGTCTCTCTGGGGCATTCTGTGGTTTTCCCGGTCGCCCGGTCCGGGCCGCCGGCCGCCTCCGGCGTCGTGCTCGCCGTGACGGTCCAGGTGGTGCCGCACGGGACGGTCCTGAGCGCCCGGCTCACCGTCCTGGTGTAGGCGGTGTCGCCGGACAGCGTGATGCGCTCCGAGCCGGCCGGCTCGCCGCCGAGCAGGAACCCCACGTCCAGCGTCACCGGCCGGTCGTCGGCGGTGACCACCGAGACGGTCGCCACCAGGCCGCCCTCGCCCGGACCGGCCCTGACGATCGAGACCCGCCGCACGGCGGGCGGGCAGGTGACCTCGACCCGGGCGGTCCGGACGCGGTCGCCGGCGCGGACCCGTACCGACAGGGTGGAGCCGCAGGGGCGGGCGCGGAAGACGTGGGTGAGGACGCGGGAGTAGGAGGTCCGGCCGGACAGGCTCGCCGTACGGGTGCCGACGGTCTCGCCGTCCACCGCGAACGCGGCCTCGACCGGGATCGCGCCGGTGCCGTCGGCGGTCACGCCGACCCGGGCGCGCGCGGTCAGCCCCGGCGCGTCGGGCATCGCCAGCGAGACGAACAGCCCGTTCACCCGCGTCGGACAGGCCGGCACCGATGCCGAGGAGGACCGGGCGCCGCCCGGCGCGGCGGGGGAGGTGACGACGGTCAGCGTGACGGTCCTGCCGCACGGCCGTTCGCCGAGGTCCCAGGTGAAGGCGCGGGTGTAGGACGTCGCGCCGCTCAGCCGCAGGCGCTGGACGCGGCCGTCGCCGCCCGGCGCGGTCCACGTCCCGGTGGCGGTGACGGGGGCGCCCCCGGCGGTCCGGACGGTGACGGAGGCGCGCGCGACGCCGTCGCCGTCCACCGTGACGGCGCCCACGCTCACCCCGAGAACGGTCGCGACGGGCGTCGGGGTGGGGGTCGGCGTGGGTGTCGGTTCGGGACTCGGGGTGGGGGTCGGCGTCGGGGGCCGGGTGGGCGTCACCGGGGGCTTCGGCGTGGCGGTCCTGGTCGGCCTCCTCGTGGGCCCGGCCGTCGGCGTGCGCGGCGCCCGGGTGGTGACCGGCGGCCTGGAGGTCGTCGGCGGCGGCAGCAGCTCGGGCGGGGACGCCGGCGATGGCGGCCCCTCGGCGGAGGTCCGCGGCGTCGCCTCGGGCGTGGTCGGCGGCGCGAGCACGGCCTCGGCCGTGCTCGGCGGCGCGGTCACCGCCTCCGTCGTGGCCGGCGGCACCGCGACGGCCGCGCCGACCGGCTGCTCGGCAGGCTGCCGCCGGGCGGCGAGCGCGACCACCACCGCCACCGTCACCACCGCCACCAGGGCGGTGCCCATGCCCACCCGCACCGCGTTGGACCGCAGCCCGCGGAAGACCGTCCTGGCCAGGGACGTGGTGACCTCGGGGGTGGGCTGCGGCGGGGTCGGCAGGAGCAGCGCGAGCAGGGCGACCAGCGCGGCCAGGCGCCGCCTGCCCCGCTCCTCCCAGTCCTCGCCGTACGCGGCCCGCGCCGTGGCCTCCAGCTCCTCGACGAAGGCCAGCGCGCTCGGCGGCCGGTCCCGCGGCTCCTTGGCCAGGCCGCGCCGGACGAGCTCCTGGACCGGCTCGGGCGCGTCGTGGAAGGGCACCGGCGCGTGCACGTGCTGGTAGCCGAGCACGCTGGGCTCGGTGGACCGGTACGGCCGGTGCCCGGTCAGGCACTCGAAGAAGACCGCGGTGGCCGCGTACACGTCGGTCGCCGGCGAGGCGGGCCGGCCGGCCCACAACTCCGGCGCCATGTACGGCGGCGTCCCCTCCGGATGCGTGGCCGTGCCCTGCGGCACCGCGACGCCGAAGTCCACGAGCTTGCTCGTCCCGTCGTCGCGGACGAGCACGTTCTCGGGCTTGTAGTCCTTGTGCACCACCCCGGACCCGTGGGCCCTGGCCAGGCCCAGCAGCGAGCCCTTCAGCACGACCAGCGCCGCCTCGGGCTCGGTGGTGCCGTTCTCACGCAGCAGGGCGCGCAGCGAGACGCCGTTGACCAGCTCCATCACGATGCAGGCGCCGTTCGGCTCCTGGATGTACTCCCACATCGTGGCGATGTTCGGGTCGCGCAGCGAGGTCAGCACCCGCGCCTCGGCCTGGAAGCGGGACAGGGCGGCGGGGTCGCGCAGCAGCGCCTCGGAGAGGTACTTGATCGCGACCTTCACGCCCGTCTCGTCGTGCACGCCCAGCACGACGCGCCCGCTCGCGCCCGCGCCGAGCTGTCTGATCTCCGTGTAACCGGGAGCACTCCACTCCATCGCCCTCTCCCATCAGGAGCCGGCCCACCTGATGAGACGCGTGATCAAGGAGTCGGGTTTGCCAGGTGGTTCCGGATTCATGGAACTACTCCCGACGGAGGATGTGAACCGGTATATCGATACCTTCTGGAAGTGCCGGATCCGGTTGCGGTTCGCCCCAGGACGTGACCAGCGGATGCACCCCGGCCCAGACCGGCAGCGCGTAGTCCTCCTCGTCGTCCTCCGGCGCCCCGCTGCGGATCTTGACCGACGCCTCCGCCAGCGACAGGGCCAGCACGGCGGTGGCGGCCAGCTCCTTGCGCGTGGGCGGCCGGACGTAGTCCCACTGGCCGGGGGCGAGCTGCTCGGTGAGCGCCCGCAGGGCCGCCAGCCGCTCGTCGGGGTCGCTCACCAGCCGGGCCCGGCCGTAGACGATCGCCGAACGGTAGTTGATGGAGTGGTTGAAGACCGAGCGGGCCAGCACGATGCCGTCCAGGTGGGTGACCGTGACGCACACCTCGGCGCCGTCGCCGGCCCGCAGCGAGCGCGCGCCGGTGGAGCCGTGCAGGTAGAGGGTGTCGCCGATCCGTCCGTAGCCGGTGGGCACGACCATGGGATGGCCGTCGGCCACCACGCCCAGGTGGCAGACGAGCCCGCTGTCGAGCACGTCGTAGAGGTCGTTCCGGTCGGTGCTGCCGCGGTGCTTCTCTCGGCCGAGAGCCGTGCGCGGGGTGGAGGAGAGCATGATTCGACGCTATTCGTGAAGTGGACCTATCCTGTAGGGCCACTAACCGACCCTTCCTAGAGACCACTTTCGTGCGCACCCACATTGACCTGCCGGTATCCCTGTCCCGCGACTCGGCCGTCCCGCTGACCACCCAGCTCGCCGGCTGGCTGCGGCACGCCATGATGGGCGGCGCGCTCGCGCCGGGCGAGCGGCTGCCGTCCACGCGGGCGCTGGCCGACCAGCTCAAGGTCAGCCGGACGGTCGTCACCGAGGCGTACCAGCAGCTCTACGCCGAGGGCTGGCTGGAGGGGCGCCACGGGTCCGGCACGTTCGTGGCGGCCATGGAGTCGCACGTCCCGCCGCGCGAGAGCCCGTACGAACCGGCGCCGCCCGCCCGCCGCCCCGAGGGAGAGTGGATCGACCTGCGTCCGGGGGACCCGTGGGTGCGCGACTACGACCGGGCCGCCTGGAAGCGGGCCTGGCGCAAGGCCGGCGAGCTGCCGCCCGGCGACTCGCCCGACCTGCACGGCCTGCCGCGCCTGCGCGAGCTGCTCGCCGACCACCTGCGCAGGGCCAGGGGCATGGCCGTCGGCCCGGAGAACGTCCTGGTCACCAGGGGCACCGGCAACGGCCTCGACCTGTGCGCGCTGGCCCTGCTGGCCGGCGGCGGACGGGCGGGCGTCGAGGACCCGGGCTACCACGTGGCCCGCACGGTGTTCGCGGCCAGGGGCGCCGAGGTCGTGCCCTGCCCGGTGGACGAGGACGGCGTGATCGTCGACGGCCTGCCCCGCGACCTGCGCGTCCTCTACACCACCCCCGCTCACCAGTACCCGCTGGGCGGCCGGCTGCCGATCCCGCGCCGGGAACGCCTGCTGTCCTGGGCCAGGAGCACCGGCGCCACGATCGTCGAGGACGACTACGACGCCGAGTTCCGCTACGACGTCGCCCCCCTGCCCGCCCTCTACGGCCTCGACCCCACCCGCGTCGTGCTGCTCGGCTCGCTGTCCAAGACCCTGGCCCCCGACGTCGGCGTCGGCTGGCTGGTCGGCACGCCCGACCTGGTGAGCCGGATCGCCGCCATCCGCGCCGCGGTCTCCGACCGCACCAGCGGACCGGTCCAGCAGGCCGTCGCCACCCTCCTGGAACGCGGCGACCTCGACCGCCACCTGCGCAGGATGCGCCTGGAGTACGCTCGCCGCCGGGCCGCCGTGGTGGAGATCCTCGGCCCGGTCTGCCGCCTGCGCGGCGACACCGCCGGGCTGCACGTGCTGGCCGAGCTGCCCGCGGGCGACGTCCAGGAGGTCGTGGAGCGGGCCAGGGAACGCGGCGTGCTGCTCGACCCCGCCGACCGCCACCACCACGACCGCGCCCGCCTGCACGGACTGGTCCTCGGCTACGGCTCGGCCTCGCTCAGGGACGTCCGGCGCGGCTGCGCGGTGCTGGCCGGCCTGATCCGGGATGCTCAGACCGGATTGAGTATCTGAGCGCTGGCGCCCGCCGGGCCGCCGCCTGCAGGGTGGCGGGCATGAAACCCTGGCTCCTGCCGGCCTCGCTGATCGTCACGGCGGTCGTCGCGTGGCTCGTCCTGTACGCGGGCGTGCCCCTGTCCACCCTCCTGTCGCTGGGCCTGGGCGCGATCTGCCTGGTCTGGCTGGTCGTCCTGCTGACCTTCCCGTGGAACCTGTCCTTCGCCGCCCGGCAGGTGGTGCACGACATCGCGGTCTCCCGCGAGACCGGCATCGACGTCCCGGCCCGCGGGGAGCAGGAGGCCAGGACGATCGCGCGCCGCATGCTCGTCCTCGCGGTCGCCGGGCACGTGGTCTCGGCCGTCGTGGTCGCGGTGGTCACGTTCTTCTCCGGGCGGCAGATCGGCTACTACTTCGCCGGGTTCTACCTGCTGGCCACCGCGTTCCGGCCGGCCGGGGCCTACGTCGGGCACCTGCGCGAGCGGGTCAGGACGCTGGGACGCGAGGTCCGCTACCCGCGCCTCGACGTGATCGCGCTGCGCGACCAGGTCGAGACGCTGTCCGCCGCCGCCGAACGGCTCACCCGGCAGGTCGAGGAGCTCGGCGGCGAGCTCGCGGCCACCCGGGCCGGCCTGGAACGGGCCGACCACGACCTGGAGCGCCGGATCACGCTGATGGCCCGCCGCTTCGAGGAGACCGTGGACGGCCTCAACGACAACCAGGAGATCATCACCGGGCTGCGCGCGTTCCTCAGGCTGCTTCGCGCGGACCCCGCATAGGCGGCTCCAGACCGCGCAGCACGGGCAGCGAGCGGGCCGCGTACAGCGGGTCCACGGGCAGCACGTGCCGGGCCCACCAGCGCGCGGGGCCCGGGTCCGGCGAGGCGTCGGTGAAGCCGAGGGCGTACTCGTCGTACGGCGGGTCGTACAGGTAGCCGGTGGCCACCCCGCGGCGCTCCAGCTCGGCGACGGCCGCGTCCCTGTCGCGCACCAGCAGCGGGACGCGGAACAGCGGCTGGTCCAGGTGGTCCAGCACGGCCGGCGCCACCGTGGGCAGCTCGGCCAGCCGGGCGATCCCGGCCAGCCGCCGCGCCCGCTCGCCGGGCACCTTGGCCAGACGCCTGGACTGGTACCAGCGGACCAGCCGGCCCCGCCGGGCGCGGTAGGCCGCCAGGTCGGCGCGTACCCACGGGTCGAACGGCGGCAGCGCGGGCACCTGCTTGAGCGCCAGCTCCAGCGCGTCGGGCTCCAGGGCGATGCGGTAGCCCTCGCGCTCCTCCTGCATGCCGAGGGCGCGCATGAGCGCGAGCGCCGGGCGCACGAGGTCGAGCCTGAGCGCCGCCTGCCGGGCCATGGAGGTGGCCACGCTGAACAGGTCGGCGCGCAGCGCGCCGGGGACGAGCAGCTCGTCGCGGGCGCGTTCGAGCGCTTGGAGGTCGGCGCGGTCGGTCACCGCGAGCACGCCGCCCGAGCCCGCGCCCGGATGTTTGGACAGGCTGAACACCCCCGCCTGGCCGAACGTGCCCAGCGGGCGCCCGCCGGGAGCGGTCTCCAGGGCGTGCGCCACGTCCTCGATCAGGATCTTTCCCGTGAAGGCGGACACCTGGTCGGGCAGGCCGTACAGGTTCGTCGTCAGGACGGCGTCCACCGTGGACAGGTCGACACGGGAGACGTCGATGTTGCCGTCACGCGGGGACAGCGGCGCGATCACCGGGCGCAGACCGGCGGCCAGCACGAGGAAGAGGATCTCGTCGGCCGAGACCGGAGACATGAGCAGCCGCTGACCCGGCAGGCACCAGTGGCGCAGGGCGAGGTAGAGGCCGAGGCGGTTGGATGGGAGCCACAGGCAGTGCCGCCCGGTGCGCTCCGCGATGAGTCTCACCCTTGTAGGACGGTACGCAAGCGCCCAAAAGTTTTCAACGCCTTGTCGGCGGTCTTGAGCAGCAGCGGATTGGCCATCACCGTGGCGCGCGTCTTGCGCACCGGCACCCGCATCATCCAGTGGACCCCAGCCGCGACACCGGCCCTGGCCACGCGGCCCTCCGCGACTTCCAGCTCGCCGTTCTTGAGCTTCTCCTTGTACTCCTTCTCGCCCCGGCCCATGTCGATCACCTGGACGCCCGATGCGGCGGCTGCCTCGGCCATCGCCAGGTGGTGGATGAGCCCGGGGGAGTACTTGGCGAAGGCGGTGTCGTAGGCCGGGAACCAGCCGGCCAGCGTCGTGCGGGTGCGCACCCCGAAGTGCCCGGCCACCGGCACGTCGTCGACGTAGACCATGTCGAGGACGCCGGCGAAGCTGTCGGACCGGGTCGCGAGCAGCCGCTCGACCAGCTCGACGATCCACCGCTGGGAGAACCGGTCGGTGCGCCCGGTACGCCGGTACTGGTCGGTCTTCCAGCCGAGCAGCGTGTGCAGCGGCCCGGTGTCGGTGATCGCGTAGTCGTGGCGCAGCGGCCCCGACTCGCGCTGCAGCTTGCGCGACTTGGCCAGGGTCGACTTGTACGTCTTGCCGGACCGGTCCCGCAACGTCTCGGTGTAGGGGCCGTAGCCGTCGCGCAGGTCGATGATCGGCGAGGGGTGCGTGGTGTACCGCCCGTCGAGCAGCGGCTGGCCGGAGACCAGGTGGTCGAACTCGTAGACCGACAGCCCGCAGTCCTTGATCAGCCGGTGCGGGTCGAGGTCGAGGCCCTTGGCGTGGACCAGGCCCTGCGCGTCGGTCAGCCCCGCGGCGACCGGCTTGCCGATGCCCAGCGGATGGCGTTCGAAGGGGAAGAAGCCGACGATGTCCGGCCCGTCGTACAGGACGGCCACCCGGACCAGATCCCGGAGCTCGCCCACCGTGACCGTGAACTCCGGGGACAGGAAGGGGTTGTCGAAGGCGGCGTCGGACTCCTGCAGGGCGCGCCATCGGCTGAGTTCGGGCTGTCCCAGATCACGAGGGTGGGCAACGGTGACGCGCATGGGCTCCTACTGTCGGCTTACCACAACCTGACCAGCATGCGGTCAGAGGTGTATGGCCAGGTTAAAGGATGGGCGTCCATGCCTGGGATGTGCCGGGCCTACTGTTATGCAACTCTCAGCTGGCTTTCAGGACCGAGTGGCGTTCTAATGTGTGTCCATGACCGTACCAGGGATCGACTGGCCGCGGCTGGTCTCGTGGCTGGGCAGGAACGTGCCGGACGCCGGGGAGCCGCTGTCCGTCTCGCTGATCTCCGGAGGCAGGTCGAACCTGACCTACCTGGTGGAGGCGCGCGAGCGCCGGCTGGTGCTGCGCAGGCCGCCGCTGGGTCACGTGCTGCCCACCGCCCACGACATGCGGCGGGAGTGGCGGGTCATCTCCGCGCTGGCGCCGACGCCCGTCCCGGTGCCCGAGCCCGTCGCCTTCTGCGCCGACGAGGAGGTGGTCGGGGCGCCGTTCTATGTCATGGGGTACGTGCCCGGCGCCGCCGTCCAGACCAAGGACGAGCTGGGGCGGCCGACGCCGGCCCAGACGCGGCGGCTGTCGGAGCGGCTGGCCGAGGTGCTGGCCGCCATCCACGCCGTGGACTACCGCGAGGTCGGGCTCGGCGACTTCGGCCGTCCCGAGGGATACCTGGCCCGGCAGCTCGACCGGTGGTGCCAGCAGTGGGAACGGTCGAAGACCGCCGACCTGCCCGACTACGACAGCCTCGTCCGGCGGCTGCGCGAGCGGCTGCCCGCCGCGTCCGACAGCACCCTGGTGCACGGCGACTACCGGCTGGACAACACGCTGGTGCGCCTGGCGCCGCCGCCGGCCGAGATCGAGATCATGGCCGTGGTCGACTGGGAGATGTCCACGCTCGGCGACCCGCTGGCCGACCTGGGGCTGACGCTGACCTATTGGCACGACCGCGGGGACGACGAACGGGCCCGCATCCCCGTCTCCGGGGACGTGACGGTGGCGCCGGGGTTCATGAACGCCGCCGAGTTCGCCGCCCACTACGGGAAGGTCTCCGGCCGCGACATCTCCGACCTCGGGTTCTACGTGGCCTTCGGCAATTTCAAGCTGGCGGTGATCGTGGAGGGTATCCACGCCCGGTTCAAGCAGGGTAAGACCGTGGGGGAGGGGTTCGACCGCATCGGCGCGGCCGTGCCGACCCTGATCTCCCGCGCCCATCGCATGCTCGACCAGCCCTGACCCCGCAAGGAGCCCCATGAGCACAGTTGCACTCATCACCGGAGCGGCCAGCGGCATCGGCGCCGCGGTGGCCCGGCGGCTGTCGTCGGGCGGCGCGAAGTGCGTCCTCGTCGACCGCGACGGCGAGGGCGTCGAACGGGTGGCCAAGGAGGTCGAGGGCGCGTGGCTGGCCGCCGACGTCAGCACCGAGGAAGCCTCCCTGGAGGCCGTCGCGCTCGCCGAGCAGCGGTACGGCCGCCTCGACCTGGTGCACCTCAACGCCGGCATCTCCGGGGGCGTCGACCTGGCGGACTTCGACCTGGAGCGCTACCGCGCGGTCGTCGGCGTGAACGTGGACGGCGTCGTCTTCGGCGTGCGCGCCAGCGTGCCGCTGCTGGCCAGGTCGGGCGGCGGCGCGATCGTGGCCACGTCCTCGCTGGCCGGGCTGGTGGCCTTCGCCGGCGACCCGATCTACACCATGACCAAGCACGCCGTCGTCGGCCTGGTCCGGGCGCTGGCCGAGCCGCTGTCCCAGCAGAACATCCGGATCAACGCCGTCTGCCCCGGATTCACCGACACTCCGCTGGTGGCCGCCGCGCGGGACATGTTCGTCGACGCCGGATTCCCGCTGCTCACCGCCGAGGACGTCGCCGCCGCCGTCGAGTCCGCCTTCTACGCCGAGACGCCGGGCACCCTGCTCGTCGTGCAGCCAGGTAGGCAGCCGGTGGCGTACCGTTACTCAGGGGTTCCCGGGCCCGCGGGCGGTCAGCGCCCACCCGCTTCCGATTGACATCAAGTCTGCTGCAAGCGGAACGATTACCGTCATAAGGGCCGGGCACTACCTGGCCCTTGTACGTTGCGTGATGGTAAGGAGCGTTCCGTGATCCCCACCGAGGGCAGACACGCGCGCAGACGGTCGCCATGGCCGATCGCCCTGGGAGCCGGCGTCCTCGCGGTCGTGCTCGTCGTCGGCATCATGGTCTACGCGGGCATGCGGTCGAGCCCTCGCGAGGGTTTCAAGGGCGGCGAGGTGGCCGAGGTCGGGCCCAGCCAGGCGCCGCCGCGGCTCGAACAGCCGCCCGTGCTCCACGACTGGCCCCGGTGGGGCGTCACGCACACGCAGTACAGCACCGAGACCGAGCCGCGCCAGGTCGTCGACCAGGCCAGGGGCCTGCTCGGGCGGGTGCCGATGCTGCAGAACCAGCACATCATGGGGTGGGGCGTGGGCAACCCCGAGCCGAGCCCCGGCCAGTTCAGCTTCCGCGACCTCGACCGGCGGCTGACGTTCATGGCGTCGTCGCGGGCGGTGCCGGTGATCACCCTGTGCTGCGCGCCCGACTGGATGAAGGGCGGGCAGCCCGGACGTACCGACTGGAGCAAGAACCACACCGTCGCCCCCGAGCCGGAGCACTTCGACGACTACGCCAAGCTGGCCGCGCGGGTGGCCCGGCAGTACCCGACCGTCAAGTACTACATGGTGTGGAACGAGTTCAAGGGCTTCTGGGACCCCTCGACCAACCGCTGGGACGCCGAGGGGTACACCCAGCTCTACAACAAGGTCTACGCGGCGCTGAAGAAGGTCGACCCGCAGATCAAGGTGGGCGGGCCGTACATGCCGATCGAGACCGGCTCGGGCGGCGGGCCCTCCGAGCTGAAGGGCCCCTGGGGGACCGTCGACCAGCGGGCGCTCGACGCCATCGAGTACTGGATCGAGCACAAGAAGGGCGCCGACTTCATCGTCGTGGACGGCGCCTCGATGACGACCGACAAGGGGAACATTCCCGACGACTTCGGCGCGCTCGGCAAGTTCGGCGCGATCACGAAGTGGCTGCGGGAGAAGAGCGGCGACCTGCCCGTCTGGTGGGCCGAGTGGTACGTAGAGCCGGAGAACTCCGGGTGGAGCGAGGAGCGGCGCACGGCCGTCCAGGCGGCGGCGATGATGGAGTTCGCCAGGAGCGGCGTCACCACCGCCCTGTACTGGAACCCGCAGGTGAAGGGGACGGGCCAGTGTGACGGCTGCCTCTGGGCGCCCGGGCGGGGGGACGAGATGCCGATGGCGGGGCTGCTCAGCGGGTTCACCCGGTGGTTCCCGGCGGGGGCGCGGCTCGACAGCGCGGTGACGTCGTCCGACCCGAAGGTGAAGGTGCTGGCGCAGGAGCAGCAGGTCGTCATGGTGAACACGTCCGACCGGGAGGTGACGGCCACGGTGGACGGCAAGACGGTGACGCTGGGGGCGTACGAGATCAAGTGGGCGGGAAGAGGCGGCACCTGACGGCCCCGGCGCCTTCGGCGCCCATGGTCCACCCGGCCCGTTGCCTGGTTACCGGGTGGGCCGGTTGGAGCCCGTCCCAGGGCAGCCCCCCGGCACGGTCCACCGCTTCACCGATCCAGATACGCATGAACGTAGAGTGGTCCTCCATAAGCTGAAAGTGACTGACTTGTGACGCCGGGGACCGTGATGACCGACAGCAATGCCGAGCCGCCCATCGTGCACATCCTCGACCCGATGAGCGCGGCCTACGACGCCGCCTTCGCCACCTTCCTGGCCCACACCGACCAGAAGATCCGGGCCCGCGAAGAACTGGCCCGGATCGTGGGACGGCTGCCCCACCGCCGTACGTTCATCGACGCCGGCGCGGGGACGGGCGAGACCACCGCATGGCTGGAGCCCAGGTTCGACCGGACGATCGCCATCGAGCCGAACGAGCACCTGCGGGCGGAGCTGGCCCGCCGGTGTCCCGAGGCCACGATCCTCGGCCAGGACATCGCCACCGCCGATCCGCAGGAGACCGCCGACCTGGTGTTGTGCGCGCACGTCCTGTACTACGTGCCGCAGCAGACGTGGCTGCACCAGCTCCAGAGGCTGGCCTCCTGGACGGCCGAGGGCGGCTTCGCCGTGGTCGTCATGCAGAACCCCGACAGCGACTGCATGCGCCTGCTGCGCCGCTTCACCGGCCACCGCTACGACCTGGACGCCCTCGGACGCGCCTTCGCCGCCACCGCCGGCACCGAGTGGGAGATCGGCATCAGCACCGACCCGGCCTCCGTGACCATGCCCGACCTGGAAACCGCCCTGGCGGTCGCGCAGTTCATGCTGAACGTCGTCCCGCTGCCGGAGCCGCCCGCCATGGACGAGGTCGCCGCCTACCTCCAGGAGAACTTCCGCACCCCGGACGGCTACCGCCTGAGCTGCGACCAGGACTTCCTGGAACTCCAGCGCAACGGCCCGGACGCCTGACAACCGCCCGCCCGAACAGCCCAGCGGCGTCCCGGCGGCTCCGGGATGCGGCCCGGACCGCCCCTCACCCCCGAAGCCGGCCCTGACGGACCTGCGCGATCGGGCCCGACGGACCTGCGCGATCGGGCCTGACGGACCTGCGCGATCGGGCCTGACGAACGTCCGCGGTCGGACCTCACTCGCCCTGGGACCGGGGCGGCGTGACGGCCATCGTGAACGCCGTCTCGGTGAGGAGCGTCTGGTCGAGCACGATGTGTGGCCGCGTGCCGCGTTCGAGCTGCTGGAGGCCGAGCACCACCGCCAGCGCGAGCAGCGCCCGGCGTTCCGCCTCCTCCTCGTCGAAGCCCAGCCCCACCAGGAGCCCGGCGACGAAGTCGACGCGGCGGCGGGTGACCCGGGTGACGATGTCGGCGACGCCCTCGCGTTCGGCGTCGAGGTAGAGGCGGCTCTCGCCGCCGCGCCGCCCGGCGCGGGCCGCGACCGTGCCGAACAGGGCGCGCAGCCGGGCGCGCGGCTCGGCCTCGGCGGAGGCGGCCGCGATGATGTGCTCGGTCTCCTCGGCCTCCCAGCGCTCCATGACCGCCCGGACGAGCGCGCCGCGGTCGGCGTGGTGCCAGTAGAAGGAGCCCTTGGTGGTGCCGAGGTCGCGGGCGACGGCCTCGACCCGCACCGAGTCCAGCCCGATCTTGGTGAACCGCACGTACGCCGCGTCCACCCACTGTTCCGCCGTGATCCGGCCCCCTTGCGCCATTCGCCATACGGTACCGTATAGTCCTCACCATACGGCACCGTATGGAGGCGTCATGAGAACACCCGTCTACTGGTCGTCCGCCCTGGACGACATGCCCGCGCCCGACTACGCCGACGTGGTCGTCGGTGTGCTGCCGCCGCGCGCGACCGCCGATCCGCGGGCCTGGGCGAAGGCCGTCTTCTCGGTCGCGTCGATGCCCCGCTGGATCGCCGCGGCCCTGTGGTTGCGCCAGGCGGTCGTGCCGCTGGCCGGCATCCCGCGCGCGCCGCGCGACGTCTTCCGGGTCGCCCGGGTCGAGGGGGAGGAGGCGCTGATCGTGGCCGACGACCGGCACCTGGACTTCCGCTGCGGGGTGGGGGTCGACCGCGAGGCGCGGCTCGTGCGGGTCACGACCACCGTCCGGTTGAAGGGCCGGCGCGGCCGGCTCTACTTCTGGCCGGTACGCCTCGTGCACCCGATCATCGTCCGGGCCATGCTGCGCTCCGCCCAGCGCCGCCTGGGTGCGCCTACAGGGTGACGACGACCTTGCCCGTGGCGTGGCCCTGCTCGACGTGGGCGATGGCCTCGGGCACCTGGTCCAGCCGGTAGGTCCGGCTGACGACCGGGACGACCTCGCCCGCCTCGACGAGCCCGCGCACGGCGGTCAGCGTGTCCCGGTCCGGGGCCGTGACGAAGTTGACCATGCGCTGCCGGACGAACGGCTTGGTCGCGAGCACGCGCAGGATGCGCCCGGCCGGCCCGAGCAGCGACCCGCCGCCGGAGCCCCCGTTGGGGACGTAGGTGCCGGTGGGGGTGAGGGCCCGCCGGTAGTCCGCGAGCCGCCGGTCGCCGACGTTGTCGAGGATGAGGTCGTACCGGCCGGTGTGGTGGCTGAAGTCCTGTCTGGTGTAGTCGATGACCTCGTCGGCCCCCAAGGACGCGACCAGCTCCGCCTTGCCGCCGCTGCACACGCCGATCACCTCGGCGCCCAGCGCCTTGGCGATCTGCACCGCGAACGTCCCCACCCCGCCCGCCGCGCCGACGACCAGGACCTTCTGCCCTGGTTTGACCTCACCTCTGACGGCCAGAGCCTCGTAGGCGGTCAGCGCCGCCAGCGGCACGGCCGCCGCCTGCTCGTACGTCGAACCGGCCGGCTTCTCCAGCAGCACCTTGTCCTGGGGGACGGCGACGTACTCGGCGAAGGCGCCCCGGAAGTGGCCGAACACCTCGTCGCCGGGCTTCAGCCGGGTGACGTTGCGGCCCGTCGCCTCGACCTGCCCGGCCAGGTCCATGCCGAGCCCGTCGAACGTGGGCCGGCGCAGCCCCGAGACGGCCCGCATCACGTACGGCAGGCCGCGCACGAAGTGCCAGTCGCCCGGGTTGACGGACGCGGCCCGCACCCGGACCAGCACGTCGTCGTCGCCGACCGGCGGCGGGTCGACCTCCCGCAGTTCGATGACGGCCTCGGGCGGCCCGTAGGCGGCGTAACGGATGGCTTTCATGGCACGCTCCTACTCGACGGTTCTGAGGATCTGCTCGATCGACGCCGTGCGGGCGCGCAGCTCGGCCAGGTCGGCCGCCGAGCGCTGCTGGGCGTCGAGGGTGTTCTCGGCGAGCTGCTCGAACCTGTGCACGAGCCGGCGCAGGTCGTCCTTCTGCAGGGCCTCCAGCTTCGCCTTGCGGAAGTCGAAGAGGCCGACGATGACCAGGCAGATCAGGAAGCCGGTCACGAGCAGCACGCCGAGGATGAAGATCACCTCGGGCCAGGCGGTGGGCATCAGGGGCGCTCCTTGGGCTCCGGGTCGGGCGCGGTGAGGGTCTTGGCCGCCTCGGCCAGCGCCGCTGCGGTGAGGTGGACGTCGAAGTCGGTGACTTCGTAGTACTTCATGGCCTTGCCGTCCTCGGAGAGCTCCAGCGTGCCGACGATCAGGCCGGCCGCTTCCAGCCGCCGCAGGTGCATGTGGAGGAGCGGACGGCTGACGCCGATCTCGCGGGCCAGGTGGCTCACATAGTCGCGGCCGGCGGCCAGGGTCGCGACGATGCGCACCCGCAGGGGGTTGCCCAGCGCCGCCAGCATCTCGACCAGCTCGTCACCGGTCGGCGCGGCATCGGTCATGGTTTCCCGTCACGTGAAAGATTTTCCTTACACATGAGAGCGTACCTCGCCCAAGGGGCATTTGGACAGACGATCTCAGACGGCCTGCGCGGAATCGGGAACCTTGTGCCGCTGGCCCGTGGGCCTGCGCCAGTACGTCAGGTAGCGCAGCACCCACTCCACCGGCCCGTACCGGTGTCCCTTGAGCCACCAGTGGCTGTAGAGCACCTGGACGGTGAAGATGGCCAGCGCGATCAGCACCTCGACGGCGGGGCTGACCCGGTCCACCAGGGCCAGGCCGTAACCGGTGAAGATCAGCGAGCAGATCAGCGACTGGCCCAGGTAGTTCGACAGGGCCATCCGCCCGGGGGCGGCCAGGGCCCGGCCCACCCGCGGCAGGTACGGCAGCACCCGCAGGAACGTGGCCGCGTACGCGGCGGCCAGCAGCGGCGCGGTCACCAGGTCGATGGCCTCGCCCAGGAACTTGTTCACCGTGCCGTTCCAGGCCGACTGCGTGTAGACGAAGGCGCCGGCCAGCCCGACCGTGAACCCGGTCCACTGCAACCTGCGCAGCGCCACCTTGTGCGCCGACAGGTTCCGCAGCACGCCGAGCTTGCCGACCGCCAGCCCGATCAGGCACGCGGCCAGCACCGCGGGACCCTGGAACAGCACCCGCAGCAGGACGATCAGCGACAACTTGCGCATGTGCTCGGAGATGATCTGCCAGAACACCCCGCCGAGCGCGGTGTCGGACCTGGCGGCCTCGGCGGTGCCCTCGGCGACCGTGCCGGAGGCGTCCAGGCCGACCATCGCCAGCAGGGCCAGCATCAGGAACCCGAACGCGAGCAGCAGGGTCAGCAGCCCGGCCAGCACGATCGCGGTCTTGGGGCCGATCCTGCGCAGCACCAGCAGCGCGATCCCGACGAACGCGTACGTGGTCAGGATGTCGCCGGGGAACAGCAGCACCGCGTGGGCCAGGCCGATCAGCAGCAGCCCGCCCAGGCGGCGCAGGAACATCGGCACGAACGCCCGCCCCTGCCGGACGGCCGAGTCGAGCTGGAGCGTGAAGCTGTAGCCGAACAGGAAGGAGAACAGCAGGTAGAACTTGTTCTCCATGAACAGCGTCACGGTCCAGCGCACGACCCAGTCGAGGGAGGAGTCGAAGCCGGGCTCCGCCATCCCGGCCATCCGGAAACCGGAGGCCAGGAAGGCGATGTTGACGACGAGGATGCCCAGCAGCGAGAAGCCGCGCAGGGCGTCCACAGAAGTGATCCTCGCAGCCGCGAGTCGTGCATCGGGCATGGCGGGAAGTGTCTCCTGTGTCCTCATCAGGCCTACATCATCCCGCAAAACCTTAGCGTTTCCTGTGAATTCAGTTATTTAGTGCGATGTGGATAAATCTCTCCACGATCACTGCTATAGAGATCAAGAACGACGGGATGGCCAGGAACATCAGCCCTCTGCGCGCCCGTCGTGCCCGGTTCGGCCCGTTCAGCCCGATGACCTCGTAGCCGAACAGCGCCACCCACGTCACGACCAGCGCGCCGATGCCGACGGGCGTCCAGGGCGAGGTGGGGTCGCCGCGTCCCTTGTAGGGGTTGGGATCGGGGATCTCCGTGCCCTTCACGAACTTCTTCCAGGTGTAGAGCGCGGCGTCGTCGTTGGAAAAGACTTTCTTCAGGTCGGGCGAGGCGTCGAGGGCGGCCCGGAACCGCTGCCCCCAGTCCTCCGGGAAGCCCTCGTTGAGCTGCAGGTAGCTGACCTGCCCGCGGCTCACCATCAGGTACGAGTTACGCGGCTGCTCCTTCAGCTTGGCCACCGCGTCGGCGATCTGCGTCGGGTCCTTGTGCACCAGCGCCTGCACGCCGAAGTTGACCAGCTCGACATCCCGCTCGCCCCACGGCAGGGTCGGCGTGACCTCCGGCCCCTCCTTGGGCACCAGGTAGAGCACCTTGGCGCTCGGCTTGTCGTGGTCGTAGACGTAGTGCAGGGCGGCGACCTCGCCGGTGGTGACCCGCTCGAACTTCTCGTTGCCGTACCGGGCCAGCAGGAACGCGAAGGCGAACAGCACCGCGAAGCAGGCGGCGAGCACGACCGAGACCTTCTTGGTCAGCTCGGGGTTGAAGCGCACGTTCCGCCTGCGCAGCGGCACGGTCTCCTCGCGCACGTCCGCGCTGTCGGCCGGCAGGTTCGGGAAGAACGCGTAGGCGGCCAGCAGGCAGGAGCCCGGCAGCGCGAACATGTAGATGCGCAGGCCGATCTCGCCGCCGTAGCTCTGCAGCCCCAGCGCCAGCACCGGCACGCAGAGCAGGATCAGCGCGGACCGGTCGAACACCCCGCGGCGCAGCCGCCGGAACAGTCCGGCCGCCGCCAGCGAGAGGATGACGCCGAGGATGCCGAGGCGCGCCTGCAACACCAGCGCGTGCGCCGGGTCGCTGCCCTCGACGCGGTCGGAGGTGGCGCTGCCGATGTTCTGCAGGATCTTGCCCAGGCCGCCGAAGATCGCGTCGATCTGGCCCGCCCAGAACCCGACCGTCATGTAGCTGATCCACGCCAGCGTCACGAGACCGAGGAAGAACGGCAGCGCCCACGTCAGCGAGGTCCGCTTGAAGATCAGGAAGGCCGTCACCACGCCCATCATCATGAACGGCGTGATCTGGTGCGAGGCCACCGACGCGAAGAACAACGCCAGCAACATCAGCAACATCAGCAGCTTGTCGGCCCGGTACGTGCCGGTGTTCACGATCTCGCCGGGCGTCATCGCGTCGAGCCTGCCCAGCAGCTTGCGCAGCCCCTTGGGCGGGATCGGCTTGGTACGCGGCTCCACCCGTCCGAACCAGCGCAACAGGATCGCCACGAACGCCAGATACAGGGCGAAGGTGAACCCCTGCGGCGAGAAGTAGTCCTGTCCGATCCACTGCACGAGGATGAACAGCAGCGCCGCGAACCAGCGGGCCCGCGTCGTCGCCACCACCTGGCGCAGGATCAGGACGAACGGGAGCAGGTAGAGCAGGTTCGACAGGAGCGGCGTCCACTGCAGGATCGTCGTCATGTCGGTGATGCCGGCGGCCTTGGTGACGAACGCGAACAACGCGAAGAAGCCCGGCCAGCCCATACGGGCGTCGATGCTGATCGCCGTCTCGCCCGTCCTGGAGATGAACTCCACGAAACCGGCGTGGATGTACGCCGTGGGGAAACGCGGCTCGGTGGCCACCAGGGCGCCCGCGCCGTGCAGGGCGAACGTGATGGCGGCGATCTGGAACAGCAGCAGGAACTTGCGGTCGGTGCTCTGGGCGACCGTGACGAAGAACGACACGATCATGATCAGGATGGCGATGAACGCCGTCGCCGGCAGCGCCGAGATCAGGCCCAGGCCGTTGATGTTGTCCGGGTCCACACCCCGCAGCGGCCCCGGGGGCACGCGCAGGGCGAGGATGTACATGAGCAGGCCCTCGAGCACGAGGACGACCGGCAACCACTTGGGCGCGCCGGCGATCAGCGCCGCGAGCCGCCCTCCGGCGGGCCGGCCCTGCTGTCCCGCGGCCACGGGCGCGCCTTCGCCGCCCCGCGGGCCGCCCACGCCCTGCCCGTCGCCGGAAGCCCCCGGAGCCCGCTCGACGGCCGGAGCCCGCTCGACGGCCGGAGCCCGCTCGACAACCGGAGTCCGCTCGACGGCCGGAGCCCCGGCGCCGGACGCCGCAACGGCACCGGCACCGGCCTCGGCCGTCCGGGAAGCAGGCGCCCTGAAGGCGACGGTCCTGCCGTCACCATCACCCTCGCCGTCATCGGCAGGGCCGGCCCCCTGGGTGCCGGGCGCGTCCGTGCCGGACGCGCCCGCGCTCCCCGCGTCGGCGACCCCGGTACGACCGGCGCCCGCCTCCCCGTTCGGCGAGGCGCCACCCGCGTCGGAGGACGCCCCGGAACGAGCCCCCTCCGTCGCGTCCGATCCGGAGCCCTTCGGGCCACTGACCGGACGTGCGGGTGCCGCGGAGCTCTTCGAGGAGCCGGCAGCAGGGGTGGGGGAGCCGCCCTCGGCGGCCTCGGCGGGCGGAGCCTGGGGAGGCTGCGCCACAGGCATCGGCATGGTCCCGGCGGCCGGTGAGCCCTTCGACTCCGCAGCCGCGCCCTCCCCGGACACCCCCTCGGGACCGGACGCCCCCTCGGGACCGGACGCCACCTCAGGACCGGACGCCCCCTCGGGACCGGACGCCACCTCAGGACCGGACGGCTCGGCCGCCGGAGCCGGGGCGTGGGGCGCCCTGGCGGTGAACGCGTTGGGCCCCACCGTCTTGGGCCGGGCCTCGCCGTCGCGCTCCGCGAACGCCTGCGAAGGCCCGGAAGCGGGCTCGTCAGCCGTGGGCGGGTGGCCGATGTGCAGGGGTGCGGGGACGCGGAAGGCCGTCGTCGTCTCGGCGTTCACCTCCGCCGGGGAGCCGGACGCCGCCGGCGCCTCCTCCTCGTCCGACGCCGGTGGGGACGCCGGAGCGCCTCCTTGCCCGTCGTCGAACGTCAGCCGCGGGATCACCCCCGTGGCCTCCGGATCGAAGGGCGTCTCTGTCTCCTCTCCGGCGTCCTTGCGAACGTCGGAGGAGCCGGTCTTCCCCTTAGTCATGCCATCGCCGTCCCGTTGCCTCACGTTGACCATCATGCGGCCCCGGACGACCCCTGAGTGACAGTCGGCTGCCCAGTTTCACCAAAATTGAGTATTTTGCGTAGATTTCCGAAGATCAGAAGTGCCACCAGCAGCTCGCTGAAGAGCAGCCCGTAACCCACCGCGTTCACCCCGAAGTGCGGGAAGAGGGCCACCGTGGACACCAGCACCAGCACCGCCAGCCCGATCTGCACGAGCGCCAGCGTGCGCGCGTGGCTCTGTGCCCGCAACGCGCTCAGGTACACCTCGATCAGCACCCGCGGCAGCACGGCCAGCGCCATCAGCCGCAGCAGCGTGGACCCCTCGTCGGCGAACTTGGCGCCGAAGACGGTCAGGATCAGCGGCGCCCCGATGATGGCCACCGCGATGATCGGCGTCACGATCATGAAGCCGCGCCGCAGCGCCCGCCGGCAGTTCAGAGCCAGTTTGGAACGATCGAAGGAACCCTCGACCGTCAGCGACACCGCCATGTTCATGGCCAGCAGCTCGATCATGCTGGCCAGCGTGTGGGCCATCGAGAAGCGCCCGAACGTGGCCTCGCCCACCTTGGTCGCCACCACCACGGGCACCAGGTAGACGATCGCCAGGATCGACAGGGTGCCGGGGAAGTCACCGGCCAGGAACCGGCCGATCTGCCGCAGGCCGGGCGGCTCGTGGGCGGTGCCGAGGCTCTTGACGTGCCGGGGCACGACGAAGCCGAAGATCAGCCAGTTGACCGGGATCAGCGCGAGCGCGGTGGGGATCATCCACGAGACGAAGATCCCGCCGTCGGGCAGCGCGCCGGCCAGCGCGACCAGCAGGCCCATCTTGACCAGGCCGAACACCAGGTTGTTGACCGGCACCCAGGTGGCCTTGCGCAACCCGGTGAGCACGACGTCCTGGAGTGTGAAGACGGCCCACACCAGCACCGAGGCCAGGAAGAACAACCCCGGCCCGAACCCGGCCAGCACCGAGTACGTCTTCCCCCACAGCGGCAACGTCAGCAGGAAGCCGAGCGCCGCGACCCCGCCCGTGGCGGCGGCCAGGCCGTAGCCGCGCAGGATCAGCTCGGGCGTGCGCCGACCGGCCACCGGCAGGAAGCGGGCCAGCGCGCCCACGAAGCCGAGCGCGGTCAGCGACGCGAACAGCCGCATCGCGGTGATCACCGCCTGGCCGCGCCCGAACTCCTCGGGGGTGTAGAAGTGCGCCGCCAGCAGCCAGTAGCCCATGCCGAGGGTGCCCGTGACGACCGTGTTGGCCATCAGGGCGTAACCCTGGCGGAAGAGCGGATTGCTGAGGTCGCGGAGGAGCTTTTCCCGCAGGCTAGACATTTCCGCGCACCCGCTGCAGCCCGTACCTCGTCCGCCGGACGACCGCGTACCCCTTGGTGAGGATGCGTTCGCGCAGGTAGATGAGAGGCACGGCGTTGCCTTCGACGGCGCGCTTGAACATGCTGATGGTCGTCGGCTTGCCGACCGTCAGCCGGGGGATGGCGAGCATGTCGTGGCGGTCGGCCGCGATGGTGTTGCTCACGGCGCAGGCGGCGAAGTAGCCGGCCTTGCGCACCTCCTGGCGGACCCGGGCGCTGGAGTAGCCGTAGGGGTAGGCCATGGTGGCGACCGGCGCGCCGATCTTCTCCTCCAGCAGGCCCTTGTTCCTGCGCAGCTCCTGCCGCAGGTCGTCGGTGCGGAGCTGGTCGAGCTGCGGGTGGCTGTGGCTGTGGCCGCCGATCTCGATGCCGTTCTGGGCGGCCTCGCGGGCCTGGCCCCACGACAGCATGTCGTCGAGCGGACGGCCCGCGGCGTCCTTGCCCGCGTCGGCCACCCAGCCGCTGGTCAGGAAGACCGTGGCCGGGAAGTTGTAGCGGTCGAGCAGGGGCAGCGCCTGGCTGTGGAAGTCGGCGTAGCCGTCGTCGAAGGTCAGCACGATCGGCTTCGCCGGCACCGTACGGCCGTCGATCTTGTTCAGCGCGGCCACCAGGTCGCCCAGCGTGAGCGGGGTGAACCCGCTCTCCGACAGGTAGGCGAGCTGCTCGGCCAGGTCGGACGGCCGCACGGCGTGCGGCCGCGTCTCGTCGTTGGGGCTGTCGCTGACCGAGTGGTACATCAGGATCGGAATGCGGATCATGAGCGTGCCACCTTCAGCCGTGCCGTGCCAACCACGTAACCCCAGGTCGTCCAGGCCAGGCCGACGACGATCGCGGCGGCCCTGCCGAGCCCGGACGGATCGCCGCGCAGGGCGTCGCCCACGCCGCGCAGCGCGCCGAGCGGCAGCGTCTTCATGGCGTGGGCGCGCTCGCTGGCCAGGCCGTCCTGGGTGCCGACCTCCCGCGTGACCAGGGCCTTCGACAGGCCCTCCGCGTAGCACCTGGACCTGAAGTAGGCGAAGCCCTCGCGCTGCCTGGACACCTTGTGCCCGATGACAGCGCGGGGCTCGAACAGCATGACCGAGCCCGGCTTGCGCTGGCTCAGCCTGATGCAGAACTCGGTCTCCTCGCAGCCCAGCGGGCGCGACTTGCGGCCCTGCACGCTGCGGCCGATGCCGCTGTGGAAGCCGCCGACCTCGGCGACGACCTCGCGCAGGAAGGCGGCGTTGCCGCCCATGACGTTGCGGATCGGCGCGCGTACCGCGGGCATGCCGCGGTACGTGCACCCGACCGTCCAGTCGAACTCGTACGGGAACCAGCGGGGCCGGCGCTTCGACGCCCACAAGGGGTCGGTACGCCCGCCCACGCCCACCACACCGGATTCCTGGAAGCCCTCCTCCAAAGCCTCCAGCCACCCCGCGTCGGCGACCGCGTCGTCGTCGAGAAACGCGACGATCTCACCGGTGGCCGTGGCCACGCCGGTGTTCTTGCCGCCGGACAGCCCCTGCTCGTGCGTGTTCTCCACCACAATGGCCTGTGGATAGGCGCGCTTGAGCTTCAGGTGCAGGTCCGGATTGTGGTCGACCACCAGGATCAGCTCGTGTGCCGGGCGGCTCTGGTTCTCGACCGACTCGACTGCCTGCCTGATGTCCTCCCAGCGCTCTTCTGTGTAGACGCAGATGACAACAGACGTGTTCACAACGGTTCCTCTTACGCGACGCCTCGGTCAGCGGCGGGAGTGGCGGTGGGCTCAGGCTGAGGGGCGGAGGGCTGGCGGCGCCACTCCTTCAGGATCGTCTTGAGCACACGGAAGCCATCTCGTACGGCACGCAGGTTGCTCTCGCCGTGAATGCGGTTGCGCTCGTGGCTGGGCACCTCGTGCACCTTCAGCCCGGCCTTGGCCGCCCGCACGTTCATCAGGGTCTCGACCTCGAAGCCGTCGCAGTCGAGGTCGAGCACGTCGAGGTGACGCGCCCAGAACGCGTTGTAGCCGTAGCACAGGTCGGTGTAGTTGGTCTTGTACATCACGTTGACGATGCCGGTCAGGACCTTGTTGCCCAGGCGCCGGTTGAGCGTCAGGTCGTCGCTGCCGCCCCCGGCGGCGTAACGCGAGCCCTTGACGAAGTCGGCCCCGGTCACGAGGGCGCCCACGAACGAGATGATCTCGCGGCCGTCCGTCGAGCCGTCGGCGTCGATCATGACGATGATGTCGCTGGTGCACGCGGCGAAGCCGGCGGCCAGGGCGTCGCCCTTGCCCTTGCCGGTCTGCGTGACGATCTTCACGTTGGGCCGCAGGCGCTTGGCGACCTCGACCGTGTCGTCGACGGAGTTGCCGTCGACGAGCACGATCTCGTCGACCCACTGGGGGATCGTCGCGAAGACGTGCGGCAGGTTCTCCGCCTCGTTCATCGCCGGCACGACCACGCTCACCGTCGGGGAAATGGCCAGGTGAGGGGTGACGGGCGTGAAACTCGAAGGGGGCGGCATGGAGCGCAAGGGGGACTTCTGAACCTTGCCGTTGTGCTTGGTGATCTCGGGACTCATGACGAGGGATATCCTTCCGGGACCCGGCCCTGCTCACCGCACGGAGTCATCCCCGGGTGCTGCGGGAATGACGGAGCCGACGAGCGGTGCATTGTTGGGTCCTGTGGAGTGAGGGTGTGTGCTGGTGCCGGGGGGTGATGCCGGGAGCGTTCAGCCGGCTCCCGTTGGTTCCTTGACTACATTGGGTGACTCCTGCTGCTGCTGCATCGAGGTGCGCACCCGACCAAAACCCTTGAGGACGCGGTCGGCCGCCTTATAAAGAGACGGTCGATCCAACACGATTGTTCGAGCTTTGTTGAAAGGAGTTCGGCCCATCCAGTGGACGGCCGCTGTCGCGGACGGTCGTGAGATGCGGCCCTCGGCGACGTACAGGACCCCGCTCTTGAGCCAGTCTTTGTACTCCTTGCCGCCCTTGCCCATGTCAACCATGTGCATCCCGTCGTTCGCGGCGGCCTCGGCCATCTGCAGATGGTGGACGATGCCGGGCGAGTAGCGGGCGTACTCGGTGTCGTAGGCGGGGAACCACCCTACAAGCGTTGTGGCGGTACGGAGACCGAAATGCCCGGCAACAGGCACGTCCCCGGCATAAAGCATGGTGAGGATGCCGGAGAAGTCCGATGACTTCTCGGCATGCATCATGTCGATGAGTTCGACGATCCAGGGCTGGGCGAACCGGTCGACCCGGCCGGTGCGCCGGTACTGGTCGGACTTCCAGGCCAGGAGCGTGCGCAGGACCTCGGGGTCGGTGGCGTTCCACTCGAAGCGCAGCCCGCCCTGCTCCCGGCCGAACTTGCGCTCCTTGTAGCGGACGGTCTTGAGGTTCTTGGGGGAGTTGGCCTTGACCTGCTCCAGCCAGGAGTCGAAGCCGGAGGTGAAATCCATCACGGGGGCCGGGCGCACGTCGGCCTCGTACGGGGCGAACGTCGGCTGGCCGGCGACCAGGTGGTCGAAGTCGAACACGCTGAGCTTGCAGGCGCGCAGCAGCTGCTTGGCGTCGAGCCGCAGGTCGGGGAGCGCGATCAGGCCGTGGCAGGTGGTCAGGAAGCCGCCGAGCGGCTTGCCGATGCCGAAGCTGTGCCGTTCGTACGGGAAGAACCCGGCGATGCGGTTGCCGTCGGAGATGACCGCCACCCTCACGTAGTCACGCAAGCGGTCCATCGCCACGGCGAACTCGACGGAGAGGAACGGGTTGTCCAGACTCGGATCGGCCTTCTGCAGCTCCCGCCATCGGGCGCGTTCGGCGTCTCCGAGGTCTCTCGGGCGCACTACCTGGATGTTCACCTTGCCCTGGCCCCCTGTTCGGTCTGCATGTTCTTCCCCCGGTACAACACGCGAAGCACGTACATGAACCCGCCGAGCACGGCGACCGTCGCCACGCCGGCTCTGGGCGACCATGCGTTGAACAGCAGCATGGCTTCGGCGAGGAGCACGTTCAGGACGAGGCTGGCCGCGGCTCCTACTGATAGTGCGGCAAGGGGGTCACGATCGCGCAACAGCCCCACCACCGCCGCCCCCGGCACCACCATGAGGAACAGGGAGATCAAGAACGGGCGCAGCGGGGTGTCGAGGTCGAACAGCGCGACCACGGCCCCCGCTATGCAGGCGAGCGCCAGCAGCCATGCCAGCGCTCTGCGGTGCTTGAGCATCTCCTGTTTCTCTCCTGCTCTTTCCGGTCAAGACATGGTTGATCGATTTTCATGGGACCAATCCTGGTCCGGGCACGTCAATGCCGACGCTTGGTGAGCCGTTGAGGTTCACCGGCATGGCGAAGTTTCTCCTGTGACGTCCGCCACATGACGTGGTGACTCCGGGTTTCCGGGCGTGTTCCCCAAGCTAACCAGAATGCCCTATGTGGCCTATGATGTTCGAGCCAGGGTCCTGTTTATCCCGTTATGTCCGCTCTCCCTGGGGAAGTGTTCGTCACCCTTGTGGTGCCGCGTCCACATTCGAGCTCGGCCCTTCGCTCAGGGTCTCGGACGGGTCGGCGGTGGGCGTGGGCGGATCGGAGGGGGGATCGGTCTCGGGGGAGCGGTCGGCGTTCCAGGCCAGCGAGCAACTGGCGGCGCCGCCGTTCGAGGTGAACGAGACGCGGCCGCGGCCGCCGGCGCTCGGGTCCACGACGGTCACCCAGATCGACACCGAGCCGCCCGCCTTGACCGAACCGCTGGCGGGGAAGACGTCGAGGCCCTGTGACGCGGTCGCCACCCAGGAGACCGCGGCGTTGCGGGCGCGCAGCCCGATCTTGGCGGCGCCCGCGATCGAAGCGGGACACGTCGTGCCGAGCCGGGCGACCGGCGCGGGCCTGCGGCGGCTCACCGTGGGCGCGGCCGGCCCGCCGCTGGGCCGCCGGGCGGGCCGCCGGACCGTCGGCGTGGCGGACGGGGACGTCTCCGGCGCGTCGGCGCCGGGCGTGGGCTCGGGCGTCACGTCCTCCTCCGGCGCCGGCGTGAGCTCGGCGGAGGGGGAGACGGCAGGCGTGGGCGTCCGGGTGAGCGCGGTCGGCGCGGCGTCGCCGCCGTTCAGCACGACCACCGCCCCCGTGGCGGCCAGCACGCACGCCCCGGCCAGCACCACCGGCCCGAGACGGCGCGGACGGCGGCGGCGCGAGCGCCGTTCGGCGGCCACCGGGAAGCCGGTCCGGTCGAAGTTGTCGCCGCGGTCGGTGATCAGCGTCCTGGTCTGGTCGCGCCCGGGGTCGACGCAGGTGTCCACCACCCGGTGGCGCAGCGAGAGCGGCGGGAACTCGACCGGCACCAGGTCGAGCAGGCGCGAGGCCGACACCTGGCGGTGCTTGCCCTCGGTGCACACCTCGCACCCGGCGATGTGCCCCGACAGCCGCCGCCGCAGCAACGGCGTGAGCGGCCCCTCCCAGGAGTCCACCATCGCCGACAGGTCCGGGCAGTGCGCCCGGCCCGTCTTCGCCAGGACGACCGCCGCGGCCGCGTTCTCCAGCTGGTCGCGGGCCCGGCCCAGCCGGGTGGCGGCCTGGCGGGAGGTCAGCCCCAGCACCGAGGCGACCTCGACCGGCGTCAGCCCGTGCCGCAGCGACAGCAGGACGATCTCGCGCTCGTTCCCGCTCAGCTCGCCCAGCGTCTCGCGGACCAGCCCGGCCAGCTCGGAGTCGGGCTCCCCAGGCGCCTGCGGCAGGCCCCCGGCGGGCGTGCCGCGATGCGCCATCCTGGCCCGGACCTGGAACCTGGTCAGCGCGTACACCCAGGCGCGCAGGCGGCCGGCCTCCTTCAGCCGGTCCACGCAGCCCTGCGCGGTCACCAGGGCGTCGTGCACGGCGTCGCCGGCCGAGTCCCGGTCGCCGATCAGCGTGAGGGCGTAGTCGTAGAGCCGTTCGCCGTAGGAGTCGTACAGGGCGGCGGGGGCGTCGGTGTCGGCCCGCCGCAGAGCGGCGACCAGTTCCTGATCGTCGGCGCGGCCGACCGTCGGCCATCCAGGCACGGATTCCCCTCCCCGCGGGTGGAACGGGCGCTCAGGCCCCCACGCGGGAGAGGACGCCGCCTCGATCGGCCAGGTTGACCGGCGCGGCCGCGGTCATGCCGAACCGGCATGAGCTGGTGATCCGTGTGACAGGAGTGGCTCAGCCGTCGCAGTCGGGGGCGCAGAGGCGGCGTTCCATGCCCTGGAGGAAGAAGTCGCGGACCTGGAGCACGTCCTTGGCGATGTAGGCCTCGCCGCCGGTCGTCCTGGCCAGCGCGTCCATCTGCTTGCGGCCCGCCTCGGCCTCCGGCCCGAAGGCGATGAGCAGGATGCTGATCGGCCGCTTCGGGTTGTAGGTCTTCTTGAGGTACTGCAGGATCTGGGCGTTCGAGACGCCGCCGTCGGGGTCGTCGTTGCCCGCGCCGTCCGTCAGGATCAGCAGCGTGTTGATCTTGTCTTCCTGGTACGTCTTCGTCAGCTCGGCGTAGGCGGCCTTGACGGTGTCGTTCAGGCCGGTGTCGCCGGTGGCCTTGGCCTGGATCTGCCCGAACTGCCGGACCAATGCCTGCTTGCGCAGCACGCCGTTGGTGGACTCGGCGAGCGGGCCGACGGAGACGAGTTCCTGCCAGTCCTTGCCCTGTCCGTCCATGTGGGTGGAGAACGTCCACAGGCCCAGCTCGGAGTCGGCCGGGAACAGCCCCAGGCCCTCCATGGCGATCTTGTTGATGGCCTGCATGCGGGTCATGTTCGTGCCGGGGACGGGCAGCGCCATCGTGCCGGAGACGTCGAGCAGGGTGAGCAGCCGGGTGCCGAGGTTCAGCCGCGACCAGGTCTGCACCATCGAGGCCACGCTCTTGGCGTCGGGTCTGGGCAGCGCCTCCGGCTTGTCGGGGACGAACCCCTTCTCCTTCGTCAGCGCCTCGCCCGCCTTGCCGTCGGGGCTGCGGAAGCCGGCGTCGCGCAGGATCTTCTTGGCCGCGTCCGTGCCGAGGTCCTGCCTGAAGTCCGCGGCCGCCTTCTGGGTCGCCGGGTCCTTGGTGACGATCGTGATCGGGTAGTCGAGGCTGAGCGTGCCCTCCTTGGGATAGAGGGCGACCACCGGAGCCTCGGGCTTCTTGGCGTTGTGGGCGTAGACGGCCTGCTCGGAGGCGACGCCGACCGGCACCTTGCTGCCCGACTTCACCGTCAGGCTGGCCAGCAGCGCCGCCGGGTCGGAGGCGAGCTGGCCGGAGATCTCCTTCAGCGCGCCGACCAGCGCCTTGTTCTGCCCGGCCTCCTTGGCGGAGGTGGCGGCGGCCAGCAGCGCGGCCAGCCCGGCGGAGTTCTTCTGCGGGTCGAGCGCCAGCACCCGGACCTTGCGGCCGGGACCGTCAGGGTTGGCCACGTTGGCCGCCGCGATCATGCCCGCCCAGCTCGGCGTGAGACTGGCGGACAGCTTCGCCGCGGCGGACTTGGCCGCCGCCAGCACGACGGGCGACACGGCGATCGAGCCGGCCGGCTGCGGCAGCGCCGAGCCCGCGGGGGAGTTGCGGAGGTTGCCCACCAGCAGGCTGGAGTCGGCCACCCACACGTCCGCGGCGGACTTGCCGGCGGCCAGCCCGTTCGCGGTCTTGGCCGCCGCCTCCCTGGTCACGGTGACCTCGACGCACTTGCTGTCGATCGAGTGCAGGGCCTTGGTGTAGTTGGCGGCGATCTTGTTGAGCGCGGGGTGGATGTCGGGGGTGGCCACGACGCGCAGCGGCAGCTTGCCGGCCGAGCAGTCGTGCTCCCGATTGAAGATCACGAACGCCGCGACACCGAGGAGCACGGCCAGCGCGACGGCCCCGGCCAGCGGTACGAGCACCCTGCCACGCCCGCTGACCGACCGCCTGCGGGAGGGTGGTTCCTGGGCTCGGTAGCCGCCGTCGAGCTCGTCTGTCCGGTGTCGCCCCACGATGTCCTCTTAGGTGTGTTGAGACCTTCCGGAGACCCTAGCGGGAGTTGCTCCGCAATACTCCGGGAACACTACTCGGTGGGCTCTGTGTGGCAAAACCGCTCTTTTGGTGCGCCTATTACGGAGAGTGGCGGTCAATGGCAGCAGGCGTGACCGCGCCAGGCGCGCGCTCCCTCACGCACCGCGACCGCCGCGAGGGCCACCGCCATGGCCGGATCCACCCACCACCAGCCCAGCGTGTTCAGCCACAGACCGGCCAGCACGCCGGCCGCCATGGCGGCGCAGATCAGGTTCTGGGTGCCCTCGCCGGACGTCGCCGCCGACGCCAGCCGCGCCCCCAGCCGCCGCTTGACCAGCCCCAGCGCGGGCATGCTGACCAGGCTGACCGTCGTGACCACGATGCCGAGCACGGTCGGCACGGCCCGGTGGCCGGCGTCGAGGTCGTGCGCGACGTGCCCGACCAGGTAGGGCGCGAGCAGCCAGAAGCTCACCGCCACCGCGCGCCTGGCGGTGGTCTCGGCGTGCGGCGAGAGCGTGCGGGCGCCGGTGAAGCGCCACACCACGATCAGGCTCGCCCCGGCCTCGGCGAAGGCCGACAGCCCCCACCCGATCAGCGCGACGGAATGCGCCGACAACCCGGCGGCCAGGCCCAGCGTGCTCTCCACGGCCAGCCAGGCGAGCGTGGCCACCGACAGCGCACGCGCGGCGCGGGCGGCCCGCAGCCAGTCGGCCGTCGCGGCCGGATGCTCATGAATCCGCTGGTCAGACACCATGAACCCCCGAACTCCCGGCTGTCCGGCCGGCGACAGCGTTACGTAACGTACCCATGACCCATGGTGACCTTAAGCCCTGTGCGGCAAAGGATGTTCAAGATTCACCGGATAATGGCGGTGATCGTCCGGGGGAGGGATCGTGCCGTTCACGCCCAGTCACATCGCCGCCGTGCTGCCGCTCGTGGCGTCCGGCCGGGCGCGGCGGTTCGCCGATCCGTGGGCGCTCGCGCTCGGGGCGATGGTCCCCGATCTGCCGATCTTCCTGCCGTTCCTGCCGGTCTACGGCGACTGGCACTCCTGGCAGGGCGTGCTCACCCTCGACCTGGCCGCGGTGCTGCTGCTCCTGCCGCTGTTCCACCTCGTGCTGCGCGATCCGCTGATCTCGCTGCTGCCGCCGTCCCTGGCCGGCCCGGCCGCGGCGCTCCTGCGGCCGGGCCGGCTCAGGATCCTGCCGGTGGTGGCCGGCGGCGTGATCGGCTCGGCCACCCATCTGTTCTGGGACTCCTTCACCCACTCCTACGCCTCCGCCCGCTGGGGCGCCTGGCCGGACACCCCCGTCTTCGGCACGACCAGGCTCTTCAGCGTGCTGCAGTACACCTCGTCGGCCGTCGGGCTGGCCGTGGTGGTGTGGTGGGCCTGGCGCGCGTTGTCCCGCGCCGAGGCGGCCGGCGTGCCGGGCCGCCTGCGGCTCGCGCCCGCCGTGCGGTGGGCGGTGCTGGCCGCCTGCGCGCTCGGCACGGTCGCCGGCGCCCTGCTGTGGCCGCTGGTGGACGAGCCCAACCCCGCGTTCGGCTTCCGGAGCGTGCTCACCAAGACGGGCGCGGGCACCGTGGTCGGGCTGTCGGCCGTCCTGGCCTGCTATGCGGTCGTCTGGCAGGTCAGGCGGCGCATGGCAGTATCGGAAGGTGCCTGACTACGTGTTCGACGCCGACGACCCCCGAATCGCCGACTACACCCGGCTGCGGGACGTCGAGCTGCGCAAGAGCCTGGAGGCGGAGCGCGGCCTGTTCCTCGCCGAGGGGGAGAAGGTGATCAGGCGGGCCATCGCCGCCGGCTACCCCATCCGCTCGGTCCTGACCACCCGGCGCTGGTACGAGTCGCTGTCCGACGTCATCGGCGACGCCACCGTCTACGAGGTGAGCGACGAGCTGATGACCGGCATCGCGGGCTTCCAGATCCACCGCGGCGCGCTGGCCTCCATGCGACGCCTGCCGCTGCCCACGGCCGAGAACCTGATCAAGGGCGGCGCCCGCCGGCTGCTGGTCCTGGAGGACCTGGTCGACCACTCCAACGTCGGCGCGATCTTCCGCTGCGCCGCCGCGCTCGGCGTGGACGGCGTCCTGCTCTCGCCGCGCTGCGCCGACCCGCTCTACCGCCGGGCGGTGAAGGTCTCCATGGGCGCGGTCTTCTCGATCCCGTACGCGCGGCTCGACGACTGGTACACCGGCCTCGGCGAGCTGCGGGCGGCCGGGTTCCAGACCCTGGCGCTGACCCCCGACCAGAGCGCGGTCCCCCTCGACCGGGTGCCGATGGGCGAACGCGTGGCGCTGCTGCTCGGCTCCGAGGGCGACGGCCTGTCCTCCCACTGGCTGCACGAGGCCGACCACGCGGTGTGCATCCCCATGAGCCCGGCCGCGATGGACGCGGGCGTCGACTCGCTCAACGTGGTGGCCGCGGCGGCGATCGCCTGCCACGGCCTGATGCGCTCCACCGCGCACTGACGTCCGAGGGCGCGAATGGGTCTGGTGGCGCTTCGACCAGGCGGGTAACCCTGTAATCATGCAGACCTTGTTCGAGCACGCCGGCGGCGAAGAGGGCTTACGCCGCTTCATCGAGATCTTCTACCGCAGCCTGCTGGCCGACCCGCTGCTCCAGCCGCTCTTCGGCGAGGGCAAGGCGAGCCACGTGGACAACCTGACCGCCTTCACCGTCGAGACGTTCGGCGGCCCCGACACGTTCTCGGCGGAGATGGGCGGCTTCCCGCTGCTCATCGAGGCGCACCGCGGGCTGGGCATCGAGGAGGCCCAGCGGCGGCGGTTCGTCGAGCTGTACATGGAGGCCGCCGACGCGGCGGGGCTGCCCGGCGACGAGCCGTTCCGGGCCTCGCTCCGCTCGCACGTGGAGTTCGGCACGCAGGTGGCGCTGCAGAACTCCCACGCCGAGACCGACGACCAGCTCCACCCGCTGCGCGAGGTGCCGCGCTGGGACTGGGAGCGGCCGCCGGAGTAGCCGGTCAGGGGAGGTCGGTGTCTTCGGTGAGCCAGTCGGGGTAGGCGTCGACGTCGTGCAGCACCGGCTGGGTCTCCACGGGGCCGGCGCCGCCGTTCGCGCTGATGTGCGCCGCCAGCGCGGCGGCCTGTTCGCGCGGTGTGATGAGGGTGAGCTGCCAGGAGACCCCGGCCTGCGCGGCCGGGACTTCCGCGATGTCGATCGAGGTGGCCAGCCCCGCGAGCAGGATCGTGTGCGCGAGCGCGGCGGCCTGCTCATGGCCTTCGATCGTCGTGCGGACTTCGATGAATTCCGCCATGATCTTCCTTATTGCGGAGGGGTACATTCGCCACCCTATCTGCGTGAATCGACCGCGGGGTGGGCTTCCGGCGGCCGAAATCCGCCGGGGTGGCGGCGGTTGCGACGAGCCGGTACCCGAGATCGGCGGCCTCAATCGCGACAGGATGCGGCAAGATGTGATGCGCCGATCACCGAGAGCGACCGACGGAGGTCCCGTGAAGCCGACCTGGATCATCGCGGCCGCGGTCGCGGCCACCCCGCCCGCGTTCACGACTCCGCCCGCGTTCACGACCCCGCCCGCGTTCACGACCCCGCCCGCGTTCACGACCCCGCACGTTCCCCGCGCGGGAGCGGTCGTGCGCCCGGCGGCGACCGCGCAGCCGCGGGCCGCCTCCGCCGACCGCAGCGCCCTGACCTGCGCCGTCAGCTCCCCGGCCGGCCGGCCGCTGACCTTCAGCCCGCGCATCGGCCTCACCGCGAGGCCGGTGTCGGCCCGCGGGAACCTCCAGCTCACCGGCTGCCTGTCGGGCGACGGGTCGGCCCCCTACCTGCGCTCGGGCTGGGTCGCCCTGAAGAGCGTCGGCCGGGCCTCGTGCGCGAGCGCCCGGCAGGTCCACGGCACCGCCCGCATCACCTGGTTCGGCCTCGACGGGCGGCCGGTCGGCACCTCGGAGGTGCGGACGCGGGCCGACCGGCTGGCCACCCAGAGCCCGGCCGACAGCTTCCTGACCGGCACGGTCGTGTCGGGGCCGCTGGACCGCGAGCGCGTCCACGGCACGATCACGCCCGCCATGGGCCTGCTGGCCTGCGCGACCGGCGGCCTGGGCACGCTGTCCGCGGCCGGCCGCCTCACCTTCGGCTGACCGCCCCGATCTCCGGCCGCCTCACCTTCGGCTGGTCTCCCGCAGGTCTCGGTCTTCGGGGTCAGCCGCCGGCGATCTGCTCGCCCGCGAAGTCCAGCAGCTGCTCGGCGGTGCTGAAGCGGCGCTCGTCCCCGTCGTGCAGCAGGACGCCGAACACGCGCCGGCCGCCGCGGTCGCCCGCGAACAGCAGGCAGTACTGCGCCGCGTTCGTGTACCCGGTCTTCACGCCCACGACGTCCGCGGAACGGCCGAGCAGCTTGTTGGAGTTGCGCCAGGTGTGCGCCCCGTGCAGGGCCGACTTGGCGACCTTGTACACCTTGCTGCCCACCACCGTGCGGAAGACCGGGTCGGCCATCGCCCGCTGTGCCAGCTTGACCTGGTCCACGGCGGTCGAGTAGCCGCCGTTGCCCGGCGTGGGCAGTCCGTCGGGGTTGGTGTAGCGGGTGTCGCCGAGGCCGAGCGAGCGCGCGGCCCGGTTCATCTTGGCCACGAACGCGGTCTTGCCCGGCCCGTACTCCCTGGCCAGGGCGTTGGCCGCGTCGGCGCCCGAGGGGAGCATGAGGCCGTACAGCAGGTCCCTGGCCGTGAGGCGCTCGCCCTTCCGCAGGCCGGCCGTGGTCGCGCCGTTGCTGGTCGCGTGCTTCGTGTCCGCGGCGGTGACGGTGATCGGCTCGTTCAGGCGTCCCTCGCGCAGGACGACGTAGGCCGTCATCACCTTGACCAGGCTGGCGACCGGCACCCGCCGGGTCTCCCGCTTCGCGAAGTGGATCGTTCCGTCCGAGTCCACTACATATGCCGCCCCCGCTTTCACGGTCGGGGCGTCGGCGGCTCGTGCGGCGGACGCCGGGTAAGAGATCCCCACAACCAACGCGAGTACGGCAGAGCCGATGAAACCCCCAATACGCATGCCAGACATGTTCGCAGGAGATCAAGGGTTGGTTTGCGAAACTCGGCCGTAAGTGGCCCTCAGTTGGGGGTAAATGCTTGATAGATCCGACATCTGCGGGGAGACGAGGCCGTGGCAGGCAGATTCATCATCAGTCAGGACGAGCGGGGCACCTTCCGTTTCGCGCTCGTCGCGAACAACGGGCAGACGCTGGCCGTGGGCGAGGGCTATCCGAGCAAGGCCGCCTGCGTCAACGGCATCGAGACCGTGCGCAGGAACGCCCCCGACGCCGCCATCGACGACCAGGCCCCGCCCACCGTCTAGGACGAGGCCAGGGCCTTGCGCCGACGGCGCACGAAGAACCAGGCCACGCCGGCCGCGACCACGAGCAGCAGGACCAGCGCGCTGACGGGCGAGCGGGCGGCCAGTTGCAGCCAGCCCCACACCAGCGCCGTGAGCCCGAACCACCAGATCGGCGCCCAGGTCAGGCAGCCGAGCGCGCTCGCCACCACGTACCAGGGATAGGACACCCGCAGCGCGCCCGCCACCCACGGCAGCGTGTGCCGCAGCATGGGCACCCAGAAGCAGCCGTAGACGGCCAGCGCGCCCCACTTCTCGACGACGCCCTCGATCCGCGCGATGCGCTCGCGGCCGAGCCGCACGCCGACCTTGGACTCGTAGAGCTTCTCGCCGAGCTTGCGGCCGACCCAGTAGTAGACCTGGAACGCGCCGAACAGCGCGAGGATGAGAACGGCCCCCACCAGCCAGTACGGCAGCCCGAACCAGAACGGCCGGGCGGGATCGGGGAGGGCGGCAGCCGCATGCCACATCAGCCCGCTCACCCCCACTCCAACGCCTTAGGTCAGCCTTACCTTAGTCAAGGAAGAGACGTTCCGCCACATCAGCTTGCAAGGCCAGGTCACCGGCTGCAAGTAGCCGACAACCACCCCTCAACCATCCCGCCCTATATCTGAACTGAGCAAAAGGGGTGTTGATCATGTCGTCGAGAAGTGCGGTGGTCCTGGCCGGCGGTACCGCCAACGCGGTCAAGCTCTTCGTGGCCGCGCTCGCCTTCACCAGCGCCTACGTCGGCTTCTCCGCCTACAGCAGCGCCGGGTCGGCCGCCGAGCCGGTGCGGACCGTCACCCTCTCGGCCCGCGAGCTGCCCATCACCGCCCCGGCCCGGCAGAACGTCCCCGCGCGGGCGGGCGAGATCGCCCTCAGCGCCCTGACCGACGACGCCCCCGGCTGCGGCAGGTCGTTCCTGGCCCGCGGCCTGCTGGTCAACCCGCGGCCCGGCACGACCGTCCTGTACCGCTGGCGGTTGTCGCGCTGGAGCCCGGCGACCGGGACGTGGCGCACCTACCTGGCGGACCACTCCGGGTTCGCCGGCGGCAGCCGGAACGTGGAGTGGCGGCCGCAGATCTCCGGCAACGCCGGCTGGTACCGGGTCGAGCTGATCGCCCGGCCCGGCGGGACCGTCACGAGCGAGCGTTTCCAGGTGAGCTGCTGACCGAGCGGCGCGCCGCCTCCACCCAGCGCGGCACGCCCACCCGCTGGGCCACCTCGAGAGCCTTCTCGTAGTGCTCGCGCGCCGCGTCGGGCTGGCCCAGCCGGATGGCCAGGTCGCCCAGGGTCAGCGCCACCGGCCACAACGCCACGACGCCCGTGCCCGCGCCGGCCACCCGGTCGGCGAACGGCTTGAGCTTGTCATAGCAGTCGACCATGCGCTCGCGGTCGTCGAGCAGCATGCCCGCCAGGGCCCGCCAGGTCATCACCAGCTCGTAGAGGAAGTCGGGCCGGACGGGCGGGCGGGTGGCGGCCACGGCCCTGGCGTCGTTGAGGTGCCCGGCCGAGGCCAGGGCGAGGGCGTAGGCGTCGAGCGTCCACTTGGCGCCGCGCTGGTGGGCCGGCGCCAGCAGCTCGACGGTCTCGGCCGCCCGGCCGTCGACCAGGTGCAGGCAGAACGCGGTGATCAGCGGGAGGTCCTGGCGGCCTTCGAGCATGCCGGCCCGCGCGGTCATCCTGGCGGCCTCGCGGTAGGTGCGCTCGGCGCCCGCGTAGTCGCCGGCGATCATCATGCGCTGACCGGCGTACCAGACGACGACGGCCGCGGGGGCGGACAGGTCGTACTGCTTGGCCAGGCGGTCGGCGGCGGCGGCGTGCTCGTCGGCGACGGCGAACTCGCCCCTGGCCGCCGCGCACTCCAGCAGCACCAGGTGGGCCAGGGCCTGCGTGGCCATCTGGCCCGAGCGCTGGGCGACCTCCAGCAGCTCCCTGCCGATGCCCTCGCGGGTGTCGACGGCCGGGATGTCGTAGGACTGGCGCAGCCGGCCGCTCAGCGCCGCCGCGATCAGCGTCGGGTCGCCGCTCTGCCTGGCCAGCTCCAGCGCCTCCAGCGACGCCTGCCGCCCGCGCTCGGGCGCGGAGGAGCCCTCCAGCTCCAGCGCCAGCGTGGTGAGCAGGCTCGCCCGCAGGCGCTGCTCGCCCGCCGGCAGCTCCATGAGCGCCTTCTCGGTGACGTCGACGATCTCCCACGCGGTACGGGTGAAGTCGCGGGCCATGCCCTTGTGCGGCACCGCCAGCGACGCGGCCACCTTGGCGGTGATCTCCAGATCGCCCAGCGGCAGCGCGGCGTCCATGGCCTGGCGGCGCAGCAGCCTGGCGGCCGTCATGTCGCCGCACAACGCCAGCGCCTTGATCTGCCGCAGCATCAGCCGCAGCCGCTCCTTGGCGCGCTCCGGCTCGGACTCGCGGCCCTTGCCGTCCTGGCGCGGACCGCCGCGGTCGAAGGCCGCGATGGCCTGCTCCCACAGGGTGGCCGCCTCGCGGTGGGCGAAGCGCCGCTCGGCCTGCTCGGCCGCCAGGCCCGCGTAGTGGACGGCCTTCTCGGCCGCGTCGGCCAGGAAGTAGTGGTGGGCCAGCGCCGCCACGTCGGAGGACGTGCGCTGCTCGATCACCGCGGCGACCGCGGCGTGCAGGCGGGTGCGGCGCAGGCGGGAGGCGTCGGAGTAGATCGTGTCGCGCACCAGGTCGTGGTCGAAGCGCAGCAGCCCAGGCCCCGGCTCGGTCACCAGCCCGGCCAGCAGCGCGGCCTCGACCGCCTCGATCACCGCGTCTTCGTCGCCGGCGACCGTGACCAGCACGTCGAGGTCGACGTCGCGGCCGATCACCGCGGCCTGGAGCAGGATCTGCTGGGCGCCCGCGGGCAGCCGCGAGATGCGCCGCCGCAGCACGTCGCGCACGCCCGAGGGCACCCGCGAGAGCACCTGCGTGGCGCTGGCCCGGTCGGCCGCGCCCTCGGCGTCGAGCAGCCGGACGGTCTCGCGCACGAAGAACGGGTTGCCGCCGGTGCGCTCGACGATGGACTCGACCGCGTCCTCGTCGATCTCGCGGACGCAGGTGGCCTTGACCAGCTCGGCCACGGCCTTGGGGTCGAGGCCCGACAGGCCCACGCGCAGCGGCTCAAGCCGGGCCAGGGCGGCCAGCACGTCGGACTGGCGGTCGTCGAGCTCGCTCTCCCGGCACGTCACGACCAGCAGCACGCGGCTGGTGGCCAGCAGGCTGGGCAGCGCGCGCAGCAGGGCCAGCGTCTGGTCGTCGGCCCAGTGGAGGTCCTCCAGGGTGAGCAGCACCGGCGCCCGGCGGGCCACGCCGGCGAGGTAGCCGCCGACCGCGCGGTGCAGGCGGAAGCCGCCCGAGACCTCGTCCTCGTCGGGGTCGGGGGCGGTGTCGTCGAGCAGCGGGGCCAGGAGCTGGGCGTATTCGCCGGCGCCGGTGGCGCCGATCAGCGAGCGCAGGATCTCCACCCAGGCCCAGCCCGGCGGGGTCGCGCTGGAGTCGGGGCAGGCGCCGGAGGCGGTGATCCAGCCGTCGGCGCCGAGCCTGCCGTCGAGCTGGCGCAGCAGCGTGGTCTTGCCCGCGCCCGCGACGCCGGTCACGATCGCGACCTGGAAGCGGCCGGTGCGCGAGGCGGCCGTGGTCAGCCTGGCCAGCTCGGCGTCGCGGCCGACGAACGGCTCGGGCTCCAGCGGCGGCGGCTCGACGTGCGCGGCGGCCGGCCGGGGCGGCCAGGTGTCGGTGACCGGGGCGGGCCTGGCGGGACGCGGCGGCGCGGCCAGCTCCAGCTCGGGGGCCTGGGCCAGGATGTCGGACTCCAGCTTGCGCAGCGCGGGCCCGGGGTCGATGCCCAGCTCGTCGGCCAGCATGTTCCTGGCCCTGCGCAGCGCGGCCAGCGCGTCGCCCTGCCTGCCGCAGCGGTAGAGGCCCAGCGCCAGCAGCCGCCAGCCCTCCTCGCGCAGCGGGTGCTCGGTGGTCAGCGCCTCCAGGTCGGGGACGGTCTCGGCGTGCAGGGCCAGCCGCAGGCCGGTGTCGGCGTGCCGCTCGCGGGCCACCAGGCGCAGCTCGGCCAGCCGGTTGACCTCGGCCTCCGCCCAGGGCTGGTCGGCGAAGTCGGAGTAGGGGGTGCCGCGCCACAGCCCGAGCGCCTTCTCCAGGCGGCCGCGGGCGGACTGCGGGTCGCCCTCTTCGAGGTGCTCGCCCGCCGCCCTGACCAGCTGCTCGAAGCGCAGCGCGTCGACCTGCTCGGCGGCCACGCGCAGCGCGTAGCCGGAGGCGACGGTCACCAGCAGGCGGTTGGGGCCGCCGCGCGGCCGGCCCGGTTCGAGCACCCTGCGCAGGCGGGAGATGTAGACCTGCAGGCCCGACTGGGCGCCCTTGGCGGCGTCGTCGTCCCACAGGTCGTAAAGAAGCGTGTCAACCGGCACGACCTGACCTCTGGCCACGAGAAGTCGGGCGAGGACGGCCCGCTGCCGCAACCCGCCGAGGTCGAGTTCGTCGTCGTGTTCGTACGCCTCGACTGGCCCCAGAACCCGGAACGCCACCATGTCAGCCGCCACGCTATGCGGGCTTCCGAAGGGCGCACAAGGTCTTTGATGGCTTTGGGATTGTCACTGCGGGGCCTTCGAGATCGCGGACGGGGGTTCCGCGGCGGCGTTCCGGCCGTTGCGCCTGCGCAGGAGCGCCCACGCGCCGAGCGCGAGACCGCCGAACGGGATCTCGATAGTGTAAGTCCAGAAGCCGAAAAGTAGTGCTGTCGCGACGGCCGGAGTGCCGGGCACGCCGAACGTGATCAGCATCGCGGCGACCCCGCTCTCCATGATCCCGGCCCCGCTGGGCGTGATGACGGCGCTGGTGAGCACGCGGGACAGCGCGAAGACCGCGATCGACTGGGCCAGGCCCGGCCAGGCGCCGGTGGCCGTCATGCAGGCCGCCATGATCGCCCACTGGAAGCCCAGGAAGAACACCATGCCGAGCGACAGGCCGAGCGCGCGCGTGCGGACGACCTCCGTGGTGTCGGCGCGCAGCCGGTGGAAGGCCTCGGAGGCGTGCACCTTCAGGCGCAGCAGCCGGGTGAGCCCGTCGAGCGCCCGGCCGAGCGCGGCGGCGGCCCGGTCCCAGTAGAGGGCGACCGCCACGACCAGGCACAGCGCCAGGATGGAGATCGCGCCCGTCCAGCCAGCCCGGACGAACGCCGGGTCGAGCACCTCGCCCGCCATGAGCAGCGCGATGATGCCCACGGCCGGCAGGATGAACCTGAACAACGTGTTCCAGATGCCGCTGACCAGCGTCATCACCACGATGGGCCGGTTGGCGAAGCCCCAGCCCCTGGTCATGGCGAACGACAGCGCCACCCCGACCGCGCCGCCGAACGGCAGCAGGTTGCTGACCGCGCTGCCCGCCGCGTTGAGCGCCAGGCCCTGGAGGTTGTTCAGCCCCGGCAGCGAGTTGGTCAGCACGAACGTGTACGCCAGCAGGCTCAGCAGCCACAGGGCCGTCATCAGGGCGATCTGGCCGAAGCTGAGCGCCCCGAAGACCGCGCCGATCTCGCGCCAGGAGACCGGCTTGCCGGTGAGCGCGTGCACGATCTGCGGCAGGTAGACCACGAGCAGCACGGCCAGCCCGAGCGACAGGACGGACAGGGTGATCTGGAGCGGCTTGTTCTTCATCGCCCACCAGTCTGACGGGTCGCCGGAGCCGGCACGTCACCCTCAGGTGCTACTTCGGCCATGGGTCGAAAGGGTGAGTGAGACGAGTGCCGGGCGGCAGGTCGCGGCGTACGAACCACTCGGTGCCGAAGACCAGACGGTAGAGCGGGCCGGGGACCTTCAGCATGACGGCGAGGGTGCGGTCGCTGTCGCCGCCGCTGGCCTGGGACGCGTGCGCGGCCATCGAGGCGCGCTTCTGCCGGGCGTAGCGGCGGACGTTGACCCGGTGGGTGATCGTGTCGCTCGCCGAGTACGCGCTCTCGAACGTGCGCACGTCGAACTCCGGCGGGAACTTGTAGACCCGGCCCGCCATGCGCAGCAGCCGCACCAGCGGGTCGCGGTTGACCGTCGCCTCCAGGACGATCGGCGTGCCGGCGATCTGCGCCGCCCGCTTGCCCACCCGGTGGACCTGCACGTGGTCGGGGTGCCCGTAGCCGCCGGCCGGGTCGTAGATCGACAGCAGCTCGGCCTTCTCCTCCTCCAGGATCGCCGCGAGGGCCCTGGCCGCCGCCTCGGTGTCGGCGTCGATGAAGGCGTTGTCGGGCCGCTCCTCGGCGACGCCGCCCTTGGGGCTCAGCCCGGAGTCGCCGTAGCCCAGGCACTCGACGCGGGCGCAGCCGAGCAGCGCGGCCGACTCGTAGAGCTCCTTGAGCCTGGTCTCGCGCAGTTCCTCGCCGGGGCCGATCTCGGCCAGGCCGCGCTCGCCCGCGGTGGCGACCACGAGCACCACGCGGTGGCCCTCGGCCGCGAGCATCGCCATGGTGCCCGCCGTGAGCAGGGCCTCGTCGTCGGGATGGGCGTGGAAGAAGACCGCGGTACGTGGAGGCACACGCCCAGATTAGTCTGGGAGGGGTGCGGATCTTTCACGTGAGTGACTGTTACCTGCCGAGACTCGGGGGGATCGAGGTCCAGGTGGCCGACCTGGTGCGGGCGCAGCGCGAGGCCGGGCACGACGTGGTCGTGGCCACGGCGACCAGGGGCGAGGCGCTGCCGGGCGTGCGCAGGGTCGTCGCCAGGATGCCGTTCGACCTGCCGGTCCATCCGTTCGGAGTGGGGCATCTCACTCGGGGCATCTCCGTCGTCCGGCCCGACGTGGTGCACGTGCACACCGGCGCGGTCTCGCCGTTCGCCTGGATGGGGGTGCGGGCGGCGCGGCGGGCGGGGGTGCCGTGCGTGGTCACCGTGCACAGCATGTGGGACCCGGTCACGCGGGCGCTCTACCGGCTGCTGCGGCTGGCGTTCGGCTGGCAGCGGTGGGGGCTGGTGGCCACCACGGTGAGCACCGCGGCGGCGGCGCCGATCAGGGCGGTGGCCGGGCCCGGCGTGCCGGTGCGGGTGGTCTCCAACGGCCTCGACCTGTCGGGCTGGGCGCCCGCCCCCGGCGTGCCAGCCGAGCGGGCGGAGGTGCACGTGGTGGGCGTCGGCCGGCTGGCGCCGCGCAAGCAGCCCGTACGGCTGCTCAGGCTGCTGCGGTCCGCGCGGGCGCGGGTGCCCGCCGCGATCCCGATGCGCGCCACGATCGTCGGCGACGGCCCCGCGCGCGCCCGCATGGAACGTTTCCTGGCCGAGCACGGCATGACCGGCTGGGTGTCGCTGCCCGGCCGCTACTCGCGGGAGCAGATCGCCAAGCTGCTGGAGTCGGCCGACGTCTTCGTGGCCCCGGCGCCCAGGGAGTCGTTCGGCATCGCGGCGCTGGAGGCGCGGGCGGCCGGCGTGCCGGTGGTGGCCAGGGCCCAGAGCGGCGTCGCCGACTTCGTCAAGGACGGCACCGAGGGGCTGCTCGGCCGCACCCTGGACGACCTGGCAGGGGCGGTGGCCCGGCTGTGCTCCGACGCGGGGCTGCGCCGGGAGATCGCCGCCCACAACCGCTCGACGCCGCCCGTCGCGGGCTCGTGGGCCGGGGTGCTGGAGGGGTTCGACCGGGCCTACGAGCAGGCGATCGCGCGTTAGGCCAGCCCGCCCCTGCGCAGCGTGTACTCCGGCGCGGCGAAGTCGCCGCCCTGCGGGGTGTCGTCGGTGAAGAAGGCGGCCGGCGTGCCGGTCACGCGGGCGGCGTACGACTCGGCGTCGTCCTCGGGCTCGTAGCCGAGCTCGGGGGAGAGCAGCCAGAAGCGGCGGGTGTTGGCCGAGACGGCGTAGGCGGCCAGGAAGCGCAGGCCGGGCGTGGTGACGGCGGCGTGCACGAACCCGGCGCAGTCGCGCGGGCTCAGCCAGGTCGCCAGGTGGCGGACGTCCTGCGGCTCGGGCTCCAGGCTGCCGATGCGCAGGCAGACCACTTCGAGGCCGAACTTGTCGGCGTACAGGCGGCCGAGTGCCTCGACGGCGGCCTTGCTGACGCCGTACAGGCCGTCGGGGCGCGGCGGCAGGTCGGGGGAGATCGTGGCGGTGGCCGGGTACATGCCGGTCAGGCGGTTGCTGCCGGCCAGCACCACGCGCGGCACGCCGGCCAGCCGGGCCGCCTCCAGCACGCGGTGGGTGGTCAGCACGTTGCCGTCGAGCAGGTCGGGCAGGGGCGCCTCGTCCGGCACCCCGGCCAGGTGCACGATCGCGTCGGCGCCCTTGACCAGCGCCACGGTCTCGGCCAGGTCCGACAGGTCGGTGCGGACGGCCTCCTCACCCGGCCCGGCCTCCATGGGCACCCGGTCGGCCAGGACGAGCCTGGTGGCGGACCGGCGGAGCCGCTCGCGTACGGCACCGCCCACCATGCCGGCAGCGCCGGTGAGCACGATCATCTCCATGCCGACATTGTGCGGCATCGGGCCGATGCGGTCAGTTCCGCCGGAGCACGACGTACCCGTCGCGTTCGAACACCTTCGTGTAGCCCTCGGTCTGGAGCTGCTCGACCCGGTTGCGCTGGTCGTCGGCGGAGCCGAAGGGGAACTCCCAGCGGGCGGTGTCGGCCACGATCCACGGCGCGCCGCGCGGGGCCGCGCTCCACAGCAGGACGGTGGTGCGCGAGGACAGCGCCGGGCCCACGGAGTTGACCGCCTCGACCGTCACCCCCGACGGCACCCTGCTCACCGCCTCGGCCGCGGCGGCGGCCTTGTCCTCCTTGTAGAAGGCGGGATGGTAGAGCTGGTCGAGCGCGAACCTGGGCACCAGGGTGACGGCGACGGCGCAGGCCGCGGCCGCCCAGGCCAGCTTGAGCCCCTGCCGGTCGGCGCGGCCCGTCCAGCGCAGCAGCCTCGCCAGGCCGTCCACGCCGGCGCAGAACAGGATCATCACGGTGAACGCGCTGTACTGGAAGTCGGCCTGCCACCACTGGGGACGGTCGGACAGCAGGCGTTCGAGCACGTGCGGCAGCGCCGCCAGCGACAGCGGCGACAGCAGGCACAGCAGCAACGTCGGCCAGGCCAGCAGGAACAGGGTGTCGACCTTGGCCTCGTCGCTGAAGGGCAGCAGCAGGGCGGCGAGCGGGTCGCGCAGCATCGCCAGCAGCGCGGCGGGCGCGTCGGGGCCGAGGTGGCCGTAGGCCCAGAAGTCTTTGCTGTCGCCGCCGAAGGAGGTGATCAGCAGGCCCCGGACGAGCACGACGGCCCCCGCGCCGACCAGCGCGCACACGACGCCGCGCAGGCGGTCGCCGACGACGAACAGGTACAGCCCCGCCCCGATCACCAGCAGCCCCATGTCCTCCTTGACGAGCAGGAGCCCGAGCATCGCCAGGAACGCCGGCAGCACGCGTCCGGCGTGGTAGCGCTCGATCATGATCGCGGTGAGCAGCGGGACGAACATCACCTCGTGCGCGTCGAAGGCGACGGCCTGGGCGATCGGCCACGACAGCGCGTACGCCACGGCGACCAGATAGGCCGGCCCGACGCCCAGCACCCGGCGGGTGAACAGCCACAGGAACGGGATCGCCCCCGCGAACAGCAGCGCCTGGGCCACGATGAGCGTCTCGGGCCCGTCGTGCAGCCAGTAGAAGGGCGCGAGCAGCGCGTAGATCGGGGAGAAGTGGTCGGCGAGCTGGAGGTAGTCCGTGCCGCGCTCGTGGAAGACGCCGAGCACCGGCACGTACGGCGGCCGGAGGCGGGCGTAGTTGCGCACCGCCTGGTCCACGATCACCAGGTCGAACGTGGTCGCCCGGAAGGTGGCCAGCTTGACCAGCCCGAGAACGGCGTACGCCACCGCGGCGAGCAGCGCGACGGCGCCGACCCGCACGCGGTGGCGGAAGAGCACTCTGGCGGGGAGTGCGGTGCCTGCCGGAGTCCGTGCGATCACCGTTTCGTCGGTCACGGCAGCAAGCGTAAGGGGATCATCCGGTCCTGTCCGTACCCCGTTCCGACGGACCGGACGAGGCGGTCACCGCGCCGGCCTGCCCCCCGCAGGCGGTGCGGCGACCGCGGACCGGTCAGGAGCAGGCGGCGGTGATCTTCGAGGTGAAGCCGCTCATCTTGCCGCTGAACTCGGTCGTCTTGCTGATGTCACCGCTCTGCAGGCTCTCGAAGCCGGCGGCGAAGTCGTTCAGGGCGGCCGCGACGTCGCCGTCGTACTTGCCGGCGAGCTCCTTGGTCTTGGCGGCGGCGGCCTTGGAGGCGTCGCCGATGGCCGAGGCGTCCGTGGCGTTCTTCGTGATGGCGCCGCTCCACTCGGTGGTGATCTTCGAGAGCTCGTTGACGGCGGTGTTGCAGTCAACGGCCTGGCCGACACCGCACGCGGTGGACAGAGCGGCAAGGGAGATCGTCGCGACTGCGAGGGCGAGTCGGCGAGGGGGAGTCATTTTTGGTGCCCTTCGTTGGTTTTCCGTACGAGGAGGACATTAGCGATCTCTGGTTGATCTCCGCTTGCACGCCGCTAACATTCCGGCCGTCAGGTGGGCGTAAAGCCGTGCGACAGCACGTGAAGGTTCGGCGCCTGCCTCTTGACAGCCTGTGAGGGCCGCCGGACGATGTCGCATATAGAGCAACTCGGTGCGTAATACGCAACAAGGGGTGTCGGTTGACCACCACGTCGAGCTTGATCTCCACGCTTCCCGGCCGCTCGTACACCGACCCCGACCTGTTCGCCGCGGAACAGGCCAAGATCTTCGAGGCCATGTGGTTCTGCGCCGTGCGCGCCGGCGACCTGCCGAAACCGGGGGCGTTCCGGACCGTCCAGGTGGGCACGGAGAGCGTGCTCGTGGTCCGCGGGCGCGACGGGCTGCTGCGCGCCTTCCTCAACGTCTGCCGCCACCGCGGCGCGCGGCTGTGCGTGGAGGAGCGGGGCGAGGTCAGACGGACGATCAGGTGCGCCTACCACGCCTGGTCCTACGACCTGGACGGCAGGCTGGCCGCCGCCCCCAACCTGGCGAAGATGCCCGACATCGACCGCGTCGAGTACGGCCTGGTCCCGGTGAGCCTGCGCGAATGGCTCGGGTACGCCTGGGTCTGCCTGGCCGACGAGCCGCCGTCCTTCGAGGACACCGTGACCTACGCGGCCACCGAACGCCTGGGCGACCCGGCCGCCATCGAGAACTACCACGTCGACCGGCTGGCCCTGGGCCGCCGGGTGGTCTACGACGTCAAGGCCAACTGGAAGCTGGTCGTCGAGAACTTCATGGAGTGCTACCACTGCGCCACGATCCACCCCGAGCTGGTGGCCGTGCTGCCCGAGTTCGCCGGCGGGTACGCCGCCCAGTACTACGTGGGCCACGGCGCCGAGTTCGCCGAGCGCGTCCAGGGCTTCACCGTGGACGGCGGCGCGGGCTTCGGCCGGCTCCCCGACGTGGCCCCGGAGCAGGACCGCCGCTACTACGCGATCACCGTCAAGCCGCAGGTGTTCGTCAACCTGGTGCCCGACCACGTGATCCTGCACCGGATGTTCCCCATGGCCGCCGACCGCACGGTCGTCGAGTGCGACTGGCTCTACCACCCCGACGTGGTGGCCTCGGGGGCCGACCTGACGCCGTCGGTCGAGCTGTTCCACCGGGTCAACGAGCAGGACTTCGACGCCTGCGAGCGGACCCAGCTCGGCATGGGGTCACGCGCCTACCGGGCGGGCGGCGTGCTGGTGCCGAGCGAGCACCACATCTCGGCCTTCCATCAGTGGGTGAACCAGCGTTTGCGCGGATAGCGCACCCGCAGGCCGCCGTAGTTGGCCCGCCCGCCGACCACCAGGTAGAGGGCGCCGGGCCGCTGCCTGCCCGGCACGTCGCCGACGGCGATCTGACCCCAGTCGGTCCGGAAGGCGTCCACGTTCACCACGGCGCCCTCGGGCACGGTGATCCTGGCGGAGCCGTACGTGAGGTCGAGTTCGAGGTCGACGACGGGGTGCGGGATGACGGCCTGGGACAGGTCGAGGTCGACGCCGCCGTACTGGGAGGAGATCCGCAGCCGCCGCGGGACGGCCCAGTCACCCGACCGGCGCACGTGCCCGCTCTTGGACTCCAGCTCGACCACGTCGTCGGCCGGGGGCGCCGGGGCGGGCAGATCGGTGATCAGGCCGAGCAGGTCGCCGTAGGTCCTGGCGGCGAGCGCCAGCCCGAGCCGGTCCTCCAGCTCGGGACGCGTCAGGCGGCCCTCGACGAAGGCGTGCCGGAGCTGCTCCGCCGTGCGCTCCCGGTCCTCGTCGGAGACCCGCATGTGCATTTCCGACATGTCCCGAGCATAGGTTCGCGGCGGTCAGAACGGGAGGCGTCGCCCCGAAGGGGTTCGCAGATCGAGGTGGGAGTACCGGCGCCCCCGCAGGGGCCTGCGCACGAGCTGAAGTCGCTTCACGCCCCGTAAATACCCATTTGATTGTCTAAGAGTCCTCATGCGGAGGTACCGTGTGCCTGATGTCGGCGGACCCTTTCGTGCATCCGGCCCTCTTCTACCGAGGTGACCCGGAATATGTGGCTGCCACCACGGCTTTCGTCCGCGAGGGGCTGGCGGCCGGGGAGCCCGTGGCGGTGGCCGTGCCCGCCGCGAACCTCGCCAAGATCGAGGCGGGGCTGGGCGCCGACGCGGCCCGGGTGACCCTGCTCGACATGGGCGTGGCGGGCCGCAACCCGGGGCGGATCATCCCGGCCGTGCTGCGGGCCGTCGCCGACCGGCATCCCGGCGAGCACGTGCGGATCATCGGCGAGCCGATCTGGCCCGGCCGATCGGCGACCGAATACCCGGCCTGCGCCCAGCACGAGGCGCTGATCAACCTGTCCTTCACGGGGCGGCGCGTCACGATCCTGTGCCCGTACGACCTGGCGGGGCTGACGCCCGAGGTGCTGCGCGAGGCCGAGCGCACCCACCCGGTGCTGCGCGACGCCTCCGGCGAGTGGGCCAGTTCCAGCTACGCGCCCGACGAGGTCGTCGCGCGGCACAACCAGCCGCTCGCCGAGCCGGCCACGTGCGTCTCGCTGCGCTTCGACCACACCAACCTGGCCGCCGCCCGCACCCTGGCGGCCGGCCAGGCCGAGGCGGCGGGCTTCAGTGACGACCGGCTCGACGACATCCGGCTCGTGGTGGCCGAACTCGGCGCCAACAGCCTCGACTACGGCGGCGGCGCCGGCCTGATCAGGGTCTGGATCGAGGACGCGCGGCTGGTCTGCGAGGTCGCCGACGGCGGTCACATCACCGATCCGCTGGCCGGGCGCCTGCCCGTCGAGGCACGCCGCTCCGGCTCGCGCGGCCTGCTCATCGTCAACCTGCTCGCCGACCTCGTACGCGTCCACAGCCGCCCCGGCGCGACCGCGGTCCGCGCCTACTTCGACCTGCCGGCCTCCCTGGTGTAGACATCGGAAAATGATCCGGCTGCGGCCCATGCGGGCGCGCGACGCGGGCGAGTCCCACCGCGTCGCCACCAACCTGGAACTCTTCTTCGACCTGTGCTTCGTCGTCGCTGTCTCGTTCGCCGGCTCCCAGCTCCACCACGCGCTCAGCGAAGGGCACCTGGCCGAGGGCGTCCTCGGCTACCTGACGACGTTCTTCGCCATCTGGTGGGCGTGGATGAACTACACCTGGTTCGCCTCCGCCTACGACAACGACGACTGGCTGTTCCGGGTGACCACGCTGGTCCAGATGGCGGGCGTGCTGGTGCTGGCCGCCGGGGTGCCCAGGGCGTTCCAGGAGCACGACTTCCGCGTGGTCTACGCCGGGTACGTCATCATGCGCCTGGCCATGGCCGCCCACTGGCTGCGGGCGGCCTGCGGCGACCGTCCGGGCCGGCGGACGGCCGTGCGGTACGCCGCCGGCATCTGCGTCGCGCAGGTCGGCTGGATCCCGCTGCTGGTCGTGCCGGGGGAGTGGTACCTGGCGGCGTTCGCGCTCGGCGTGGTGCTGGAGCTCGCGGTGCCCGTGTGGGCCGAGCGGGGCAGCCCGACCCCCTGGCACCCGCACCACATCGCCGAGCGGTACGGCCTGTTCACGATCATCATGATGGGCGAGAACGTGCTGGCCGCCACGGTCGCCTTCCAGGCCGAGGCGAGCGCCGCCGGCCTGCGGCCCGAGCTGATCGTCCTGGCCCTGGGCGCGCTGGTGATCGCCTTCGCCATGTGGTGGCTCTACTTCGACCCGCCGACCGCCGAGATCCTCGACTCCACCAGGCGCGCCCTGCTCTGGGGGTACGGCCACTACGCGATCTTCGCGGCGGTCGGGGCGTTCAGCGCCGGGGTGGAGGTGAGCATCGACCACGCGGCGGGCACGTCACACCTGTCCGCCACGGGCGCGGCGCTGGCCGTGTCGATGCCCGTCGCGGTGTTCCTGTCGATGCTCTGGCTGCTGCACGTGCGGCCCCACCGCTACGGCCCGGCCGACGGCGTCGCCTTCCTGGGCGCGGCCGTGCTCGTGCTGCTGTCGGCCCTCACGCCGGCGCCGATCCCGCTGACGGCGCTCGTCCTGGTCGCGCTGGTGGTCGTGACCGGCGCGACCAGGCGCGCGGCCTAGCGCTCGACCTCCGACATGTTCGGGTAGCGGGCGCCCCGGACGGCGTCCGCGGGCACGGCCCTGGCCAGGGCGTCGAGCTGGTCGGCGGTCAGCGTGACGTCGGCCGCGGCGGCGTTCTCCTCCAGGTACGTCAGGCGTTTCGTGCCGGGAATCGGCACCACGTCGTCGCCCTGGGCCAGCAGCCAGGCCAGCGCGAGCTGGGCCGGGGTGATCCCGGCCGCCGCGGCGATCTCGCGCACCCGCTCGACCAGGCGGGCGTTGTGCTCGGCGTGCTCGCCGGACATGCGGGGCAGGTGCTTGCGGAAGTCGTCGTCGGGGAGCTGGTCGGCGCTCGGCAGCGCGCCGCCGAGCAGGCCGCGGCTGATCGGCGAGTACGCCACCAGCGCGGTGCCCAGCTCCCTGGCCGCAGGCCGGATCTCGGCCTCCAGACCCCGCGTGAACAGTGAGTACTCGCTCTGCAGCGCGGCGATCGGGTGCACGGCGGCGGCCCTGCGCAGCGTGTCCGCGCTCACCTCCGACAGCCCGAGATGGCCCACCTTGCCCTGCTGGACCAGCTCGGCCATGGCGCCGACCGACTCCTCGATCGGCACGTCGGGGTTGCGGCGGTGCATGTAGTAGACGTCGATGTGGTCGACGCCGAGCCGCCGGAGCGAGGCGTCGCAGGCCGCCCTGATGTACTCGGGGCTGTTCTCGACCGTGCGCGTGCCGTCGTGGCGGTTGATGCCGAACTTGGTCGCCAGGACGACCTCGTCGCGGCGGTCCTTGACGGCCCGGCCGACCAGCTCCTCGTTGTGGCCGCGTCCGTACATATCGGCTGTGTCCAGAAAATTCATGCCAAGGTCGAGGGCGCGGTGGATGACCGCTATCGACTCCTTCTCGTCGCCTTTGCCATAGAACTCCGACATGCCCATGCAACCCAGGCCGAGGGCCGACACCCGCGGGCCGCCGGTCCCCAGGACGCGCGTCTTCACATCCGCTCCCGATAGTTGTCGATCTTGTGGTCGAGGACGTCCATGTCCGCGCTCAGCTCGGCGATCCTGACCCGGACGCGCTCGCGGTGCAGCTCCAGCATCGCCAGCCGCTCGGCGGAGGTGTGCTCGCCCATGCGGCGCAGCTCCGCGTAGCGGCACATGTCGGCGATGGGCATGCCGGTGGTCCGCAGCTTGGTGAGGAAGTCCAGCCACCGCAGGTCCGCCTCCGCGTAGTCCCGATGCCCGCTGACGTTGCGGCCGACCGAGTGGATGAGCCCGATGCGCTCGTAGTAGCGCAAGGTGTGGGCGCTGAGACCCGTACGCTGGGCGGCCTCTTGGATCGTCATGCATCCAGAGTCACCCTTCGAGTGCACTCCACGTCAAATCGGGGGTGCCGCCGACTGCACCCACCCTGAGGAGGCAGGCCCTACCCAGGGTCGTCTTTCCGCAGGTCACGGGCCTGTCCCCGGAGCCTTTCGACCAAGGTATTAGGGGACGGATCAGGGCCCGCTGGGGGCTCATCTCCGATGCCGGTAAAGGCCGCCTTACGCGAGCTTTAAGGCATGAGGGGATTGCTTGTCAGCGGATTCACGGCCATCGGCACCGGAGCCGGCGCGATGCTCACCTTGCACGCCGAGGCGGGTCTCGACCCGCTGCACAGCGTGATCAGCGAGTACGCCTTCCAGGCGTCCGGCTGGCTGCTGCCGGCCTCGCTGACGCTGTTCGCCGTGGGGTCCGGGCTGATCGCCGAGGCGCTGCGCCGCTCCGGCGCCAACCGCTGGGTCGTCGCGCTGCTGGTGGCGTGGGGAGCGAGCATGTTCCTGATCGGGGCCTTCCCGACCGACCGCCCCGGGGTGCCGCTCTCGTTGTCCGGCGGCATCCACCGCTACGCCGCCTTCGCCGCCTTCCTGGTCATGCCCGCCGCGGGGTTCCTGCTGGCCAAGGCCAGGATCCGGTACGCCAGGGCGATGCGCGTGCTGAGCGGCGTGGCCCTCGGGGCGCTGTTGCTGGTCGTGGTCCCGTACGTGGTGCGCATGTTCGGCATCCCGTTGAGCAACGACGACATCCCGGCGGGCCTGACCCAGCGCGTGGTGGTCGTGACCGAGATCGGGGTGCTGGCGCTGGCGGGCCTGTCGATGCTCAGGCCGGCGGCGCGGCGGGTGTCGGCCGTGCTGGCCTGACGCCTGGCCGGTTCGCGAGGGGCGGGATGATCTTCCCGCCCCTTTTCGCGTGAGAACGGCCCGCTCCTGGAAAGAGGGAGGGCTCTGACCTCGCCCAAGGAGCTGTGAAGATGACCATTTTGATCGCCTACGACGGTTCGGACGACTCCAAGGCCGCCATCGAGTTCGCCGGACGGGCCGTGCAGGACAGATCCGCCGTCGTGCTGACCGTGTGGGAGCGGCTGGCGATGACCTCCGCCCGCGCCTCGGCCGGGCTCATGATGACCCTCGACAACACCGCGGCCGAGGACGAGGCGATCGGCCAGGCGATGACCGAACTGGCCGGGCACGGCGCCGAACTGGCCCGCGAGGCCGGCCTCGACGCGACGCCGCGGTGCGACCTGGACTCGGTGGCGGTGTGGTCGACCATCGTGGACGTCGCCGACGAGATCGACGCCACCCTCATCGTCACCGGCACGCGGGGACTGGGCGGCGTGCGATCGTTGCTGCTCGGCAGCACCTCGGACCGCGTCCTGCACCACGCCCGGCGTCCCGTGCTGGTGGTCCCGGGCCCCGAGGCGACCTCCTGACGGCCCCGGCGGCGAGGATGTCGGTGGCGTGCGGCAGAGTGGGGGCCTCGGGATCTCCTGACCGGTGACCCGATCGAGGGTGCGGGCCGGTGGGAGGGGGCGGCATGGCCGAGGGCCTGGCGCGGCGGCTGGGCACCGGCGACGCGGTCGTCGTCGGGCTGAGCGCGATGATCGGCGCGGGCGTGTTCGCCGCCTTCGCCCCGGCCGCCGCCGCGGCGGGCGGCTCGCTGCTCGCCGCCCTCGCGCTCGCCGCCGTCGTGGCCTACTGCAACGCCACCTCCTCGGCCCGGCTGGCCGCCCTCCATCCCGAGTCCGGCGGCACCTACGTCTACGGCCGGCGGCGGCTCGGCCCGCTGTGGGGCTACCTGGCGGGCTGGGGCTTCACCGTCGGCAAGACGGCCTCGTGCGCCGCGATGGCCCTCACCTTCGGCTCGTACGTCGCCCCGGGCGCGGCCCGGCCGCTGGCCGTCGCGGCGGTCGTCGCGCTCACCCTGCTCAACCTGTTCGGCGTCCAGCGTTCGGCCGCGGTCGCCCGGGTGATCGTCGTGCTCGTGCTCGCCGTGCTGGCCGCGGTGATCGTCGCCGGGCTGGCGGGGGAGCGGCCGCCCGGAACGCCGGGCGCGGGGCTGCCCGGCTCGGGCCCGTGGGGCCTGCTCCAGGGCGCCGGGCTGCTGTTCTTCGCGTTCGCCGGATACGCCAGGATCGCCACGCTGGGGGAGGAGGTGCGCGATCCGGCCCGTGCCATCCCGCGGGCGATCGGCATCGCCCTCGGCGTCACGCTCGTCGTCTACACGCTGGTGGCGGTGGCCGCCCTGCGCACGCTCGGGGCGTCCGGGCTGGCCGGGTCCGCGGCGCCGCTGGCCGACGTCGTGCGCCGGGCGGGGGCGCCGTGGCTGGTCCCCGTCGTGGGGGCGGGGGCGGCGGTGGCCTCGCTCGGGGCGCTGCTCGCGCTGCTGCTCGGCGTCTCCCGCACCGTGCTCGCGATGGCCAGGGAGCGTGACCTGCCGGGCGTGCTGGCCGCGGTCGACCCGGAGCGCCGGGTCCCGCGCCGGGCCGAGGCGGCGGTCGGGGCCGCCGTGGTCGTGCTGCTGCTGGTGGCCGACCTGCGCGGCGCGATCGGGTTCTCCTCGTTCGGGGTGCTGGTCTACTACGCGATCGCCAACGCCTGCGCGCTGACCCTCTCCCGGGCCGAGGGCGCGCCGGTCAAGGCCGTGCCGGTGCTCGGGCTGGTGTTGTGCCTGGTGCTGGCGTTCACGCTGCCGCTCGCCTCCGTGCTCGCGGGGGTGGCCGTCTTCGCCGTGGGGCTGGCCGTCTGGGCCGTACGCCGTCGCGCGCGCGGCTCACGGGCGTAGACTGGGCGTGATTCCTCCCGACGATGGCCCGGGCGTGCCGACGAAAGCGCCCTTCTCGTGAACGTCCGCGTAAGGAACCTCCACCCGGCCGCATGAGCGGCATCCGGGTGCGCACCCCCAGAGAGCTCCAGGCCCAGCGGCGGCGCAGGCGGCCCCGATGCCTCGGCCATCTCACCGTCGCCCCTTTGTGGCCCATGCACGGCGTCAACCTCGGCACCCTGCTGCGCACCTGCGACGCGGCCGGCGCGTGCATGGCCGTGCCCCGCCTGCCCTGGGTGCCCGAGGCGCTGGCCAGGGGGAACACCCTCCGGTCCGGAGCCTGCGTCCACTGGGTCGATCCGCTGCCGTGGCTGGCCTCCCGGCGCGAGCGTGTGCTGGGCGTCGAGCTGGCCGAGAACGCCATCAGGCTGGCCGACCTGACCATGGCCCGCGAGCCGACCGTTGTCGTGCTCGGCCACGAGGCCACCGGCATCCCCGGCGAGGCGCTCGACCTGCTCGACGCCGTGGTCGAGATCCCGATGATCGGCACCGGGGCCAGCCTCAACGTGGCGGTGGCCGGGTCGCTCGTGCTCTACAAGCTGGCCGGGCTGGCCTGAGGCCGGGTACGATGGCGGACATGACGATCAGCACGGTGATGATGGCCCCGTAGGGGGTTTCACCGACGACGTCCTGTTGAGGCCCTGTGACCCGGGGCCTCTCGTCGTGTCGGGGCCCCTTTCCTGGAGGCTGCCGATGTACATCACGACGACCATCCCCTACGTCAACGCCCGCCCGCACCTCGGGCACGCGCTGGAGCTCGTCCAGGCGGACGTGCTGGCCAGGCACCACCGGCGGCGCGGCGAACCCGTGCGGTTCCAGACCGGTACCGACGACAACTCGCTGAAGAACGTGCTGGCCGCCGAGGCCGAAGGACTGCCGGTACGGGAGTTCGTGGACCGCAACGCGGCCGCGTTCGAAGGGCTGCGCGAACCGCTCGACCTGTCCTTCGACGCGTTCGTCAGGACGAGCAGCCACCCCGCGCATCGCGCCGGGGTCGAACGCATCTGGAAGGCCGTCGAACGCGACCTCTACCAGCGGCACTACGAAGGGCTCTACTGCGTCGGCTGCGAGCAGTTCTACCCCGAGGGGCCCTGCACGGAAGGGCACGAGGCGCCCTTGCAGGTGGTCTCGGAGCGGAACTGGTTCTTCCGGCTCTCCCGCTACCAGGACGCCCTGCTCGACCTCATCCGCGGCGGCGGCCTGCGCATCGAGCCGGCCGCCCGGCGCAACGAGGTGCTGGCGTTCGTCGAGGCGGGCCTGGCCGACATCAGCGTCTCGCGGTCGGCGGCGCGCGCCCGCGGCTGGGGCATCCCTGTGCCGGGGGATCCCAGCCAGGTCGTGTACGTGTGGTGGGACGCCCTCGCCAACTACGTCACCGCCCTGGAGGGGGAGGACCACGAGCGCTGGTGGGTGTCCGAGCCGGACAAGGTGCACCTGGTCGGGAAGGGGGTGATCCGCTTCCACGCCGTCTACTGGCCGGCGATGCTGCTGGCCGCCGGCGAGCCGCTGCCCTCGCAGATCTTCGTGCACGACTACCTCACCGTGAACGGCCGCAAGATCAGCAAGTCGTCCGGGACCGCCGTCGACCCGGTGGCCCTGGTGGACGCGTACGGCGTGGACGCGGTGCGGTGGTGGCTGCTGCGCGAGGTGCCGCGCGTGGGCGACGCCGACTTCACCGCGGACCGCCTGATCGCCAGGGCCGACGAGGACCTGGCCAACGGCGTGGGCAACCTGGTCAACCGGGTGGCCACCATGGTCCACCGGTTCCTGGACGGCGAGGTGCCGGAGGTGCGCGAGGAGTTCGAGCCGGGCGACGTGCACGGCGCGCTGCGGGACTTCGACTTCCGCCGGGCCGCCGGAGCGGTGTGGCGGCTGGTGGAGGAGGCGAACCGGTACGTCGAACGCGTCCGCCCGTGGCAGCAGGCGGCCGGGGAGCGGGAGGCGTCGCTGGGCGTGCTGGTGGGGGCGTGCCGGACGCTGGCCGTCCAGCTGGAGCCGTTCCTGCCGACGGCGGCGGCCCGGGTGGCGGCGGCGGTGGCGGGGGAACGGCTGCCGCGGCCGGAACCCCTGTTCCCGCGCCTGACCCGGTGAATCACGACATGTGCCGACGCGCCGATCGTGACTCGCCCCGGACGGTTGACGGTGCGGCAGGGGCGGCCTACTTTGGGCGCACTTACTGACCAGTTGGTATGGAGGTCCCATGCCCACCGTCGAGACCGTCCGGGGCCCGATCGACGTCGAACGGCTCGGCCAGACGCTCATGCACGAGCACGTGTTCGTCGTGGCCGCCGAGCACGTGGACAACTACGGCAAGGGCGCCTGGTGGGACGAGGAGTTCCGGGTCGCCGACGCCATCGCCAAGCTCGGCGCGGTGGCGGCCAAGGGCGTGCGGACGATCGTCGACCCGACGGTGTGGGGCCTCGGCCGCCACATCCCGCGCATCCAGCGGGTGGCCGCCGAGGTGCCCGGCCTGAACATCGTCGTCGCCACCGGTCTGTACGCCTTCGAGGAACTGCCCCACCAGTACGAGCACCGCGGCCCCGGCCTGTTCCTCGACATGCCCGACCCGATGATCGACGACTTCGTCCGCGACCTCACCGAGGGCATCGCCGACACCGGGGTGAAGGCCGCGCTGCTGAAATGCGTGGTGGAGCACAAGGGGCTGACGCCCGGCGTCGAGCGCATCTGCCGGGCCGTCGCGCGGGCCCACGTGCTGACCGGGGCGCCGATCACCGTCCACACGAACGCCTTCACCCAGAGCGGGCTGCTCGCGCTGGACCTGTTCGCCAAGGAAGGGGTGAACCTGGAGAAAGTGGTCGTCGGGCACGCGGGCGACAGCAACGACCTCGACTACCTGATGCGCCTGGCCGACACCGGCGCGACGCTGGGCATGGACCGGTTCGGCCTCGACGTCTACAACCCGACCGAGCAGCGCGTGGCCACGGTCGCGGCCCTGTGCCGGCGCGGATACGCCGACCGCATGGTCCTCAGCCACGACACCGCCTGCTTCATGGACTACTTCGGCGGCGCATGGGACGAGGCCAGGAACACGCTCGCGCCGAACTGGCGCTACGATCACATTCACGATGACGTTCTGGCCGCACTGCTCGGCTCTGGTGTCACCGATGACCAGATCGAACAGATGCTGGTGTTCAACCCGAGGCGCTACTTCTCGTAAAGTGGTCGAGAAGTAGACAAGTGGGAAACAACGCGGGTAGGTGGAGCTGGGTGACTTCGGAGCAGGCTTTGTCGATCAGCCTCGGACTCCAGGGCCCCTGCGTCATCGCACGGCTGACCGGGGATTTCGACTTCGGGTCCGCGGCCGAGGTGCGCGACCGGGTCACCAAGGCGCTCGACCTCACCCAGCCGCCGCTCCTCGTCATCGACATGCAGGCCGTCAGCGTCTGCGACTCCTCCGGCCTGTCCGTGCTGGTCTACCTGCACAAGGCCGTCACCGCCTCCGGCGGCAAGCTGCTGCTGTCCGGCCTGAACGGCCGGTGCAAGCACCTGTTCGCGATCACCGCGCTGGACAAGTTCTTCGACATCCGCAGCACGGCCGAGCTGGCCATCGCCGAACTCAACGAAGCCGGGAATTCACCGCCGTTCACCGGGTAGTTGCCGGTGCATGTCGGCCGCAGAGCCCGACCTGCTCGGCATGTACCTGGAGCAGATCGGAAAGAACCCCCTGCTCTCCGCCGCGGACGAAGTCGACCTCGCCCGGCGGATCGAGGCAGGACTGTACGCAGGTCACCTGATCGAGCGCGGCGCCGCGACACCGGAGCTCGAAGCCGTCGTGCGCGACGGGCGGCGGGCCAAGGACCAGCTGATCAGGTCCAACCTCCGTCTGGTCGTCGCCGCCGCCCGGCGGTACGCCTTCCGCGGGCTGCCGCTGCTCGACGTCATCCAGGAGGGCAACCTCGGGCTGATCAGGGCCGTGGAGAAGTTCGACTACACCCGCGGGTACAAGTTCTCGACGTACGGGATGTGGTGGATCCGCCAGGCCATCGAACGCGGCATCCACGACAAGAGCCGCACCGTACGGCTGCCCATCCACGTGGCCGAGGACCTGTCGCGGCTGGTCAGGACCGAGCGGCGACTCGCCGCCGACCTCGGCCGCGATCCGACGGACGACGAGCTCGCCGCGTCGGCGTCGCTCACCGCCGGGCAGGTCGCCGCGTTACGCAGGCTCGGCCAGGAGGTGGTCAGCCTGGACCTGCCGGTCGGCGAGTCCGGCGAGAGCCGCATCGCCGACATGATCGCCGACGAGGACGGGGCGGGGGTGCAGGAAGTCGCCGAACGCCGCGCCATGAGCGCCGACGTCCGGGAGGTGGTCACGTCGCTGCCGCCGCGCGAGGCGTTCGTCATCAGGCTCCGGTACGGCCTCAGCGGGCAGAAGGCGGAGAGCTACAGCGAGATCGCCGACCGCCTCGGGCTCACCAGGGAACGCATCAGGCAGTTGGAGAAGCAGGCACTGAAACGCCTCCGCCAGTACCGCCCCCTGCTGGCCTGGGCCTCCTGACCGCCCGGCCACCCGCCGCACTCCCACCTCGCCTTTTCACGCGCCGCCCCCGGACAGCGGACGGGGGCCGAGCGAGTGCTCGGCCCCCGTTCTCCTCGGGTCTTGGGTCAGGCGGTGACGAGGAGCGCGACCCCGATCAGCACCGCAACCGGGACGAGCCACATGACGGCCTCGACAGCGAACTCCTTGTACATCGCGCAAGTCTCCCTCGAAACGCCCAAGTGGGGCACTGCTAACGTCACTGCGCAGCATAGCCGCCCCCACCCCCGCCTCGATCCACCCACATCCCGGCGGACGCGCTCCCCCCGCCTCGATCCACTCACATCCCGGCCGACGCCCCCTCAGCTCGATCCACCCACCTTCAGGCCGACGCGCTCCCCCCGCCTCGGTCCACCCACATCCCGGCCGATGCCCCCCACGCCCTCAGGCGGAGCTCACAGCTGCCGGCGGGCGATGCGTTTGCCGAGTCCCGCCAGGGACTCGTCGGCCATCAGGGCGGGCAGGCGCGGGGCGTCCACGTCGATCTGGTGCAGTACGGCGGGATGGGCGCCGTTGAACCGGCTCCACGCCCGGACCACCTCCGGCATCGCCGCCACCGCCGTGTCCGACAGAATGGCCTCCCTCGGCAGCCACGACGTCAGGAACTGGCTCACCCGCGCCGGACTCCACCAAAGCGGACGCTCACCCACGAACTCCGCCAACTTCTCGAACGCCTCCCGCGCCCCGGGCACATCGGGCAGATCGTGGAAGCCGGCCATCGTGCCGTCGGGCGCCTGCCGTACGAGCCCGGGCACGGCGAGGGCCCGCGCGATGGCCAGCGGACGGACGGCGGGCAGCGTGTCGGCCACCTGGGCCCCCATGATCCGGTCGCCCAGCTCGAAGGCGTCCAGCACCCGTCCGGCCACCACCCCCGGCTCGGCCGGGCTCAGGCCCAGGTCGTCGAGGAACTTGACCTCCTCGACGACGGCGTCCACCGCGAGGCCGCCGTTGGGCTGGTCGATGCCGACGACGAGGATGTGCGGCTCCTTGCCGTTCGCGTACCTGAAGGACAGGACGGCCAGGGTCTGCTCGCCGTACGGGTCGGCCTTGCCGTACCAGGCTCCTTCGCAGGTCACCTGACCCATGCGGCGCACCCAGCCGGGCAGCTGGAGATCGGCCTCCGTCGTCCCGGGAACCTCCGCCCCCAGCACCCGCAGCGCCCCCGGCCGTGCCCCCGCTGCCGATTCGGACTCCGGAGAGGATTCCGCCCCCGCTCCCGCCTCGGATTCCGGAGAGGACTCCGGCCCGGCCCATCCGGTCCTGTCGACCGCGGCCAGGGCGGCGAGGGTGAGCCGCGACTCGGCGCTGCCGTCCTCGGCCAGCTCCCGCAGGAACGGCCCCACCTCATCGGGCTCGAGAGCGGCGGTGAGCCGGGCCGCCCAGAGCTCGGTTCGCAGCGGCGAACGCCAGCGAAGCAGGTCGCGGGCTTGGCCGACAGCCATGGAAAACACAGTCGTCCTCACCCTCCGACCGTATCGCCCCCACCAGGGAACCCCCCGCCCAGTCGGTGACTGAGCCGGCTTGAACGGCGCATCGGCGGCTGGGCCGGCCTGAACGGTGGGCTGGTGCCTGAGGCGGCCTGATGGGTGGGGCGGTGGCTGAGCTGGCCTGATCGTAGGGCCAGTGACCGGGCCAGCTTGAACCGTGGGCTGACGGCTGGGCAGGCCTGAACGGTCGGCTGGTGGTGGCACCCTCATCAGTGGGCTGGCCACTCGGGGCAGTCTCAGCGGTGGACTGGTGTCTGAGAAGGCCTGATGGGTGGGGCGGTGGCTGAGCCGGCCTGAACGGTGGGCTGGTGGCAGGGTGGCAGCCCTGATGGGGGGGGTGTTGGGAGGGGCAGCCCTGACGGGGGCCGGTTGGGGCCGGACCCCGTCAGGGGTGAGGTCAGCGGTTGTCGCCGCCGAGGCCCGCCTTGCGGAGGGCTTCGGCCATCGCGCCCATGGGGGCCGGACGGTCCTGGCGGCGCTGCCCGCCGCGCTGACCGTCGCCGCGGCCCTGACCACGACCCCCGCCGTCGCCACGGCCACCCTGGCCGCGACCGCCGTCACGCCCGCCGTCACGACCGCCACCGCCGCGGGCGCCGTCGCCCCGGCCGCCGTCGCGGCCGTCGCCGCGTGAGCCGCCGTCGCGGCCGCCCTCGCCACGGGTGGCGCTGCCGTCGCGAGCGGAGCCGTCGCGGCGGGGCTCGTTGCGGGAGCCGTCCGAACGGGCGCCCGACTTGCGGGGCGGGCGGCCCTCCGAGGACGGCTGGGTGACGTCGTCCTCCAGACGGAGGGTCAGGGAGATGCGCTTGCGCGGGATGTCCACCTCAAGGACCTTGACGCGCACGATGTCGCCCGGCTTGACCACGTCGCGCGGGTCCTTGACGAAGGTGTGGGACATGGCCGACACGTGGACCAGACCGTCCTGGTGGACGCCGACGTCGACGAACGCGCCGAAGGCGGCCACGTTGGTGACCACGCCCTCCAGGATCATCCCGGCCACCAGGTCGGAGATCTTCTCCACGCCCTCCTTGAAGGCCGCCGTCTTGAACGCCGGACGCGGGTCGCGCCCCGGCTTCTCCAGCTCGCGCAGGATGTCGGTGACGGTCGGCAGGCCGAAGGTGTCGTCGGTGAAGTCCTGCGGCCGGATCGTGTGCAGGGCCGAGGTGTTGCCGATCAGCGACTTGAGGTCGGTCTGGACCGAGCTCAGGATGCGCCGGACCACCGGGTAGGCCTCCGGGTGCACGCTGGAGGCGTCGAGCGGGTCGTCGCCGCCCGGGATGCGCAGGAAGCCGGCGCACTGCTCGAACGCCTTGGGCCCGAGCCGCGAGACATCCTTCAGCGCCGTGCGGGTGCGGAACGGCCCGTTGGCGTCGCGGTGGCGCACGATGCCCTCGGCCAGCGTCGCGCCGATGCCCGACACCCGCGTGAGCAGCGGCGCGGACGCCGTGTTGACGTCGACCCCGACCGCGTTGACGCAGTCTTCGACGACGGCGTCGAGCGAGCGGGACAGCTTGGACTCGGCCAGGTCGTGCTGGTACTGGCCGACGCCGATCGACTTGGGGTCGATCTTGACCAGCTCGGCCAGCGGGTCCTGCAGCCGGCGCGCGATGGAGACCGCGCCGCGCAGCGACACGTCGAGGTCGGGCAGCTCCTGGGAGGCGTAGGCCGAGGCCGAGTAGACCGAGGCGCCCGCCTCCGACACCACGATCTTGGTGATCGACGGCATGAGCTTGACCAGGTCGCCGGCCAGCTTGTCGGTCTCGCGCGAGGCGGTGCCGTTGCCGATGGCGATCAGCTCGACGCCGTGCTTCTGGGCCAGCGCGCCGAGCACGGCCAGCGACTGGTCCCACTGGCGCTTGGGCTCGTGGGGGTAGATGGTGGCGGTCTCGACGACCTTGCCCGTGGCGTCGACCACGGCCACCTTCACGCCGGTGCGCAGGCCGGGGTCGAGGCCCATGGTCGTGCGGCTGCCGGCCGGGGCGGCCAGCAGCAGGTCGCGCAGGTTGGCGGCGAACACGCGCACCGCTTCGTCCTCGGCGGCCTGCCACAGGCGCATGCGCAGGTCGATGCCGAGATGCACGAGGATGCGGGTGCGCCAGGCCCAGCGCACGGTCTCGGCCAGCCACGTGTCGGCCGGACGCCCCTTGTCGGAGATGCCGAACCGGGCGCCGATGCGCAGCTCGTAGTCGGCGGTCTCGTCGGGCTCCAGCGCGACGTTGAGCACCTCCTCCTTCTCGCCCCTGAACATCGCCAGGATGCGGTGGGAGGGCAGCTTGGTGAACGGCTCGGTGAAGTCGAAGTAGTCGGAGAACTTGGCCCCCGCCTCCTGCTTGCCCTCGCGCACCTTCGACACGAGCCGGCCGCGGCTCCACAGCCGCTCGCGCAGGTCGCCGATGAGGTCGGCGTCTTCGGCGAAGCGCTCGATCAGGATCGCCCTGGCCCCTTCGAGGGCCGCGCCGGCGTCGGCCACGCCCTCGGTGACGAACTCCGCGGCGACCGTGGCCGGGTGGAGCATCGGGTCGCCGAGCAGCTTGTCGGCCAGCGGCTCCAGGCCGAGCTCGCGGGCGATCTGCGCCTTGGTGCGCCGCTTGGGCTTGTAGGGCAGGTAGATGTCTTCGAGCCTGGCCTTGGTCTCGGCCGCCATGATCTGCGCGCGCAGTTCGTCGTCGAGCTTGCCCTGAGACTCGATCGACTCCAGGATCGCCGCCCTGCGCTCGTCGAGCTCGCGCAGGTAGCGCAGCCGCTCCTCGAGCGTGCGGAGCTGCGCGTCGTCGAGGGCGCCGGTGACCTCCTTGCGGTAGCGCGCGATGAACGGCACGGTGGCGCCGCCGTCGAGCAGATCGACCGCCGCCTGCACCTGCCCGTCGCGCACGCCGAGCTCTGCCGCGATCCGCTGGTGAATAGAGAGCACTTGCCTGCCTTTCGATGGTCCCGCCGGTCAATTGTGCAGGACGACGCCGTCTTTCATGACCAGAGTGCGCCGAGGGTGAACGACCACGGCCTCTCCAGGGCCGCTCGCGGGCACCACGACGAGGTCGGCGCGGTCGCCCGGGGCCAGGCCGTAGCCGGGCAGCCCGAGGGCCCGCGCGCCGCCCACGGTCGCGGCCTCCAGGGCGAGCTCGATGTCCTCGTCGCGGCGGAACGTGCTGCGGTAGGCGAGGTGCATCGCGCGCTCCAGCATGTCGCCCGAGCCGTAGGGGCCCCACAGGTCGCGGACGCCGTCGTGGCCGCAGGCGACGGTGACGCCCGCGGCGCGCAGCTTCTTGACCGGCGGCACCGGGTAGCTGTAGACGGCGGCGGTGGCGATGGCCACGCCCGCGTCGACGAAGCCCTGGATCAGGCGATCCTGGGCGGCCTCGCCGAGCTCGCCCAGCGCGTACGCGTGGCTGACCGTGACCCGGCCGCCGAGCCCCAGCGCCTTGGTGCGCTCGGTGATCAGCTCCAGCTCCCAGCCGCCGAGCGAGCCGCCGTCGTGGAGATGGATGTCGATGCGCGCGCCGAACCGGTCGGCCAGGCCGAAGATCAGGTCGAGGTGGCGCACGGGATCGCGGTCGACGCCGGCCGGGTCGAGGCCGCCGATCGCCTCGACGCCGCTGCGGAGCGCCTCGGCCAGCAGGTCGGCGGTGCCGGGGTTGGTGAGCACGCCGTGTTGCGGGAAGGCGACCTGCTGCACGTGGACGGGGGAGCGGGCGGCGGCCTCGCGCACGGCCTCCACGCCCCGCAGGCCCACGGACGGGTCGATGTCGGTGTGGGTGCGCACGTGGGTGGTGCCGGCCTCGCTCATCCGGGCCAGCAGCGCGGCGGCGCGCTCGGCGCTCGGCACCCCTAATTCGGCGCGGCGGCCCAGGTCGTTGGCGATGCGGCCGGCCAGCGAGTCGTCGGCGGAGTGGGGGACCCAGGGGCCGCCGTAGAGGGTCTTGTCGAGGTGGCAGTGGGCGTCGACGAGACCGGGCAGGACGAGCTGACCGGACACGTCGAGGACGAGGGCGCCGGGCGCGTCGAGGGACGGCCCCACCCGGTGGATGCGGCCGTCGCGGACGAGCAGGTCGGCGGGGGACGCGAGCCCCCAGGGCCGGCCGCCGCGGATCAGCACGTCGGTCATGCCCAGCACCCTAGAGGGCGGCACCGACGATTTCCGTCCCCCCGGACGTGAGGGTCATGAGCCGCCCGCGACGGCGGAAGGGGCCAGGGCCCGTCTCCGCCTGCACTCGCCGGGCCCGCTCCCTCTTGGCGAGGGGCGAGCCCGGCCTCGCTCACGGTCCGGTCCGGGAATCCGGGCCGGCGGCCAGCGCGACCCCGGACGCGGTCAGCAGCCCGATCGCGGGCAGTTCGAGCGTCGTCTTGGTCATGCCGTCACCTCTCGACGCGTGATCTCCGGCCGTGCCCCGGGACGGGCATGTGATCCAGTGCACAACGCGGGGCCGCCGCCTGTCCCGCTGTTTCAGCCTGAGCTGGAACAAGCAGCTCACGGCCTTCGCGTGGGCCTGTTCGGGAAGCCCGCCTCCCGAACAGCTTTACCGATCACTTGGCGTGAATTTGATCAGGTGCGCGTCTGCGGTGCCAGGGGGCGCGGTATCTGGGCTCCGAACACACGAGGAGTGCCATGACCTTCCGCATTCGATCCGTTCCCGCCTGTTCCGTGCTGGCGGCGGGCGTCTTGCTGCTCGGCGGAGCCGCGGCCGTCGCGGCCCAGAGCGCCGCCGCCGCCCGGACGCCTTCGACGGTGCCCGGCGACACCGGCTCGTCGAGCTGCTGCGACCACTGCAAGAAGTGCCCACCCGGCCCGACGGGTCCGCCCGGTCCGACGGGTCCGCCCGGTCAGGACGGTGTCTCCGGCCTGGAGGTCGTGCAGGAGGAGTTCACGAATCCACCGTCCTCGTCCACTCCCCGGACCGTCACGTGCAGCCCGGGCAAGGAGGTGGTGAGCGGCGGTTACGCCTTTCCCGACACCATCGCGCCCAACGTGTCGCGCCCGGCGGGAACCAACGGCTGGCAGGTGGCTCCGCCCAGCAACTACGGCTTCTCGTTCAACTTCACCGTCTACGCGATCTGCGCCAACGCGGCTCCGGGCGTCTAGACGGTGTCTCAAAGGCCCTGAGCCATTGTTCGATCGCGGCGATGGCGAGTGTGGCCTCGAAGCGGACGGCGAGTTTGTTCGAAGGCCGGCGGCGGCCCGCCCTTGGAACCGTGGCGCACCGGTGGGCGTCCTGATCGGCTTTGCTGGGGATGCACTCCTTGATCCCCGCCGGCGCAGATGAGTCGTCCGGCTCGTTCCCCGTGCCGCCGGGCGGTTCCTTCTGCAGGGGACCGTCCCGGCGCGCCCCCGCGGCGTGCTGATGGGCACGGCTGGTCGTGGAATGCACGCTCACCGTCCAGCCGAGCTTCCCGGCGGCGTCCGCCCGTCTCTGCGACGCGGCCAGGATCTTGGCCCAGGTGCCATCACGCTGCCAGCAGTGGTTCCAGCCGCGCCCACTGCGCATCGGTGAGGCCGAACCGCCGCGTCACCGCTGAGGTGTCCACGAGGGCTCCGGAGTTCAGGTTCTTCCTGGTCGTTGAACCCTTACCGGAGACCTCTCTAGCATGTCCGGCTTCGACACGCCGTTGATCAGGACTTCGGAACAGGCCCTAGTCGGGGCGGGTGGCGAACAGTTCCAGGTGGTGGCAGGAGCGGCAGCGGTAGGCGTCGATCTCCCACTTGGGACGGCCCATCAGCCGGGCGCCGCCGAAGATCCCGCGCGACAGCGCCCCCTCGACCCAGCGGGCGTACCCCCGGGAGTGCTCACCCTGGTCGGCGACGAACCCGGGTTCGAGCCCCTCCGCGCCGCAATGCGTGCACCGTAAGTTGTCCATGCCGCAGAGCCTAGATCTCCGCGAGGTGCGCCACGTTGGCCACGTCGGCCGGATCGGTGCTGGGCCGGCCGCCGAACCAGGCGTCGAGGATCTCGCCGAGCACGACGTCGGAGGTCAGGCGGAGGCTGAGGGCCAGCACGTTGGCGTCGTTCCATCTGCGCGCCCCCTCGGCGGTGTAGGCGTCGGGGCAGAGCGCGGCCCGCACGCCGGGCACCTTGTTGGCCGCGATGGAGGCGCCCGTGCCCGTCCAGCAGCAGACCACCGCCTGGTCGGCCCGGCCCTCCGCGACGTCTCTGGCGGCCAGTTCGCAGGCCCACGCCCAGTCGTCGCGCTCGCCGTCGTGGAGTGCGCCGTGGGTCAGCACCTCGTGACCCCGCCCGCGCAGCTCGGCCACGATGCGCCCGGCCACCCCGTCGTTGCTGTCCGCCGCCACCGAAATCCGCATGGGCCCATCTCTACCAGCAATGTGGTGACGGGTGCGGGGATCGAACCCGCCTGGAGCGGCTTATGAAACCGCCGGGCACACCAGCGCCCCCACCCGCCTGGAACGGGCCGGGGGCCGCCGAGCTCAACGGCGGGAGCCCCCGGACGGGTGCGGCATGCGCATTCGCCGGATGACCAGCTGGATGACCACCTGGATGACCATGGGCACGAGCATGCCGCCCGCGCCCCCGGCCCCGCAACGCGTTTTCTCAGGTGTACCGGGCGCGCATGCGCTCGCAGAAGTCGTCCGACAGCTTGGTCATCAGCCTGGACAGCTCGGCCCGCTCCTGCTCCGGCCAGTCGGACAGCACCTCCTCGAACCACTCGGTGGTGACCCGGCGGCACCTGCTCGCCACCTCGGCCCCCTCCTCGGTGAGCGCGATGCGCCAGGCCCGCCGGTCGTCGGGGTCGCGTACGCGCTCGACCAGCCCGCGCTGCTCAAGGGCCGCGACGTGCCTGGTCACGTGCGGGCTCTCGACCTGTAGCCCCTCGGCGATCATGCCGATCCTGCGGGGCTCGCCCGCGTCGAGCAGGTAGACGATGATCTGCACGTCGGGCCGGTCGAGCCGGATGCCGGCCGCCTCGGTGAGCCACTCATGGGTCTTGGCGCGGTTGAGCGTGACGACCAGCCGCCGGAAGGCCGACACCGTCCTGTTGAGATCTTCGCCCATCTGTTTGCTTACCTAACTTACGTATGTATCATCGTTTCTCGGTTACTTACCTAAGTTATCTAAAGGAGCCGACATGGCGACAGCCGTCGTACCCGCGGCGCGTGAGACGTCGATGCGCAATCCCTGGCCCACGGTGGTCTCCCTGGCGTTCGCGGCCTCCATCGCCGCCCTCCAGAACACCGCGGTGGTCCCGTTGCTTCCCGTGCTGCAGCGGGAGCTGCACGCCTCGCTCTCGGCCGTGAGCTGGACGCTCACCATCAGCCTGCTGGTCGCCGCGGTCTCCACGCCGCTGCTGTCGCGCTTCGGCGACATGTACGGCCGGCGCCCGATGATCCTCGGCGCGCTGGGCCTGCTGGTGGTGGGCTCGGTCATGGCGGCGATGGCCACGTCGCTGACCTGGTTGATCGTCGCCCGGATCCTGCAAGGGGCGGTGTCCGCGCTGGTCCCGTTGTCGATCGGCGTGGTCCGCGACCTGCTGCCCAGGCAGCAGCTCGCGACCGGCATCGGCGTGCTGAGCGCCACGATGGGGTTCGGCAGCGGCGGCGGCATGATCCTGGCCGGGCTGGCCGCCGGTGACTACCACCTGGTGTTCTGGATCACCGGCGGGATCTCGGCGGTGGCCGTCGTGATCCTGGCCTTCCTCGTGCGGGACGTGGCGCCGGCCGGCAAGGGCCGTCCCGACCTCGCCGGGGCCGCGTTGCTGACCGCCTGGCTGGTCGCGCTGCTGCTGGCGATCAGCGAGGGCGGCTCGTGGGGCTGGACGTCGCCCGGCGTGCTCGGACTGTTCGCCGCGGCCGCCGTGCTGGCCGTGGTGTGGGTGCTGGTCGAGCGCAGGGTGGCCGAGCCGCTGGTCGAGATGTCGATGCTGGTGCACAGGGGCACGATCGGCGCGACGGTCTCCTCGATGCTGCTCGGGTTCTCGTTCTTCACGATGCTGACCGGCATGTCGCAGTTCGCCCAGGTTCCGAAGGCGACCGGCTTCGGCTTCGGCGCCTCCACCCTCCAGGTCGGGCTCTTCCTGCTGCCGAGCACCCTGTTCATGCTGGTCATCTCGCTGTTCGCGGGGCGGATCATGCGCCGGTTCGCCGCCTCGTTCATGGTGGCGACGGGCGCGGGCGTGACCGGGCTCGCGGGGGCGTGGCTGGCGTTCGAGCACGGCAGCCCGGCCACTCTGTACGTGGCCTCCTCCCTCATGGGCGTCGGCCTCGGCATCGGCTACGCCGCGCTGGGCACGATGGCCGTCGAGCACGTCGAGCCGTCCAGGACCGCGCTGGCCGCGGGCGTCAACGCGCTGGTACGCATCGTCGGCGGCAGCGTGGCGGGCGCGGCCATCGCCGCGATCCTGGCCGCGCGCCCAGGCGTCCTGGGCTTCCAGTGGGTGTTCGGCACCGCCGCGGCGGCCGGGCTGGTCGCGGCGGTGTTCGCCACCGTCTACGGGATGCTGAACAGCCGGGCCGTCACAGCGCCTTCAGCCCACTGATCACTTCCAGCAGCACCTTGGCATCCGGCGCGGGGGGCGGCAGCTCGACCTGGACGAGCTGCCGCGCGTGCAGGTCGCCGACCAGCACCCGCACCACGCCGATGGGCAGGTTCAGCTCGGCGGCCACGTCCACCAGCCGGGTGGGCTTGGTGCACTTCTGCATGATGATCAGGTGCTCGGGCCCGAGCCCCACCGGGGGCGTCAGCCCGCCGGCGGTGACGATGACCGCGATGAGGTCGATGGCCTCGCTCGCGGGCACCGTACGGCCCCTGGTCAGCAGGTAGGCCGGGACGATCGGACCGGCGTCCTCGTCCAGCCAGCGCTCGTCACTCACTTGGCACCACCCGCATCACAGGACGGGCGGGCTCCTTCACGTCGGCCTCCGGTTCCGGATCGGCGACGTGCTCAGCCGGGATCAACACGATCGCGGTGGTCCCTCCATATGGTGAACCGCGTAGCGTCACGCGGATGTCGTGCCTGGCGGCCAGGCGCGAGACGACGAAAAGCCCCAGCTTGTCGCTGTCGGCCAGGTCGAACTCGGGTGGGCTGGCCAGCCGCTCGTTGAGTTCGGCCAGCTCCTGGGCGCTCAGCCCGAGCCCGCGGTCCTCGACTTCGAAGGCGAAGCCGCGGGCGGTCTCCTCGCCGCGCACGATGACCTGCGTGTGCGGCGGCGAGTAGACGGTCGCGTTCTCGATGAGCTCGGCGACCAGGTGGATCACGTCGCCGACCACCGGCCCGGCCAGGCGCTGGCCGGACATCGGCTCGACGGTGACCCGGCGGTAGTCCTCCACCTCGGCCGTCGCGCCGCGGGCCACGTCGAGCAGCGGCACCGGCTTGCTCCAGCCGCGGCCAGGGGTGGCGCCCGACAGGATGATCAGGCCCTCGGCGTGGCGGCGCATGCGGGTGGTCAGGTGGTCGAGGCGGAACAGGTCGTCCAGGGCCTCGGGGTCGGTGGCGCGGTGCTGCATGTCCTCCAGCTGGATGCGCTGGCGGTGCAGCAGGGCCTGGGAACGCCTGGCGAGGTTCCGGAAGACGTGCCCGACGCCCTCGCTGAGCTGCGCCTGGCCGATCGCGGCCTCGACGGCGGTCTGCTGGACGGTGGAGAAGGCCTGGCCGACGTCGCCGATCTCGACCGTGCTGGTGGCCACCGACAACTCCGGCATCTCCACCCTCTCGCCCTTGCGCAGCTTGGCCACCACGTGCGGCAGCCGCTCCTGGGCCACCTCCAGCGCGGCGAGCCGGAGCGCGCCCAGCTCCTTCGACAGCCGGTTGCCCATCCGGATCGAGAACACGATCGACACGATGACCAGCAGGAAACACGTGCCGGCCAGGATGAACGCCCGCGACAGGACCTGGTCGGCCACGGGGTCGGCGCGCGCGTTGAGCAGCGTGCTGGCCCGCATGAGCGACTCGCCGTACGTCTTGGAGATCGACTCGGTGGTGCTCAGCCAGCCGCGCGGCGGCGTGGCGCCGGCGATGATCCGGTCCTCCATCAGCCGCATGCGCTGGTAGACGGGGGAGGTGACGAGGGAGACCTGGGTGTCGCGCAGGCTCGCGTCCAGCTCGCCGAGCCCCTGGTCGATGAGGAAGCGCCGGTTGCCGACGATCTGGGTGAACTGCCGGCGTTCGGACGGCGTGACCGGGCCGAGCGCGATGGCCTGCTCCCTGGTCAGCAGCTCCTTGGCGTAGCCCAGCTCGATGATCACGCGGGACTGCTCGTAGATCGGGATGTCGTCGATGAGCGCGACGCGCCGGTGCAGGCCGTACAGGGAGTCGATCACGGAGTTGTACGCCTCGCCGGCGAGCAGACGGTCGGACAGGCCGTCGTCGATCTCACCCCGGATCGCGTCGAGCCTGCCGAGCTGCGTGTACACCGCGTCCACCTGCGTACGGATCTCTTCCGATCGGTCCTTGGAGTTGCTGGAGAGCTTTCTGAACTCGTCCCTGGCGGCGTCGGTGCGGGTGCGCTGGTCGGCCACGTCCTTCCGGGAGGCGGCCTGGCGCAGCAGCTTGGCCGAGGAGAGACGCTCGTGCTGGAGCTCGCTGATCAACTTGTACGCCGGATGGCGGAGGTTCGTCCAGAGTGTCTTGTACTGACGCAGCTCCAGGCTCTCGCCGGCGGTGACGGCGGTGATCACGCCCCACAACACGACCATGGAGGTCAGAGGCACGAGTAGTAGTCCGATGATCTTCATGCGGATCGTCCGGCTACGACCCATGGCACCTCACTCCGGTCGGTCCCCTGCTGGCAACCCCGGACGGGACAAGCCCAGAGGATAGCAATTCGATCACCCAATTGCCCAATTTTTCGGGACTTTTGGACATGTGTCAGTGATCTTGCAGTAGGTTTCCCCCAAATCGGTTACAGAGGGAGATGCGTTGCGCCGTCGTCTCGCAGCGGCCGCCGCGCTGGCGCTTCTGTCGGCCTGTTCCGGGCCCAGGGAGGTCCCCCGGCCCCCCGCCGCCGAGTCGGTCTTCGTGTACGCGCAGAACCTGGACGTCATCTCCGACTGGGACCCCGCGAGCTCCTACTCCAACGAGCTCATCGCCTTCCAGAACGTCTACGAGACCCTGACCCTCTGGAACCCCTTCACCAAGAAGTCTGCCCCCCGCCTGGCCACCTCCTGGCGCTCGACGCCCGACGGCCGCACCTGGACGTTCACCCTGCGCCAGGGCGCGACCTTCCACACCGGCCGGCCGGTGGACGCCGCGGCGGTCAAGGCGTCGATCGAGCGCACGATGAAGACGGGCGCGGGCGCGTCCTACATCTGGGACGCCGTCTCCTCCGTCAAGGCCGAGGACGCGAGCACGGTCACCTTCGCCCTGAAGTACGCCGTGCCGCTCGACCTGGTGGCCTCCTCGGGGTACGCGGCCTACATCTACGACACGCAGGCGGCGCCCGACCTGCGCTCATGGCTCGGTGCGGGCAGGGACGCCGGATCGGGGCCGTACACGGTGGCGGCCTGGCACCCGGGCCAGGAGGAGGAGCTGACGCTCAAGGCGTACCCGAAATACTGGGGCGGTTGGGACAAGCCGCACTACAGCACGGTCAAGTACCGCGTCGTGCCCGACCCCGACCGCGCGTGGCGGATGCTGGCCCGCGGCGAGGTGAGCTTCGTGGACCGGCTCAGCCCCCGGCTGTTCGCCAGGGCCGCGGTCACGCCCGGCGTGCGCACCAGCGAGCGGGACTCCTACCAGACGGCCATGCTGCTGTTCAACACCGCGAGCGGCCCGATGAAGGACGTGCGGGTGCGCCGCGCGGTGCAGCAGGCCGTCGACTACCGCGGCCTGGTCAGGGCGCTCAGGGGCGCGGCCGCGCCGGCCAGCGGCATCGTCCCCGAAGGGCTGACCGGCCACGTCGCCGGCCGCGCGCCCCGGCAGGACCTGACGGGCGCGGCGGCCCTGCTGGGCCGCGCCGGGTACGGACCCGGCGGCCGGCCGCTGCGGCTGCGGCTCACCTACGCGCAGGGGGACCACGACCAGCGGCTGCTGGCCACCAGCCTGGCGGCGGAGCTGAAGCCGCTGAACGTCACGCTCGACGCCCGCGCCATGTCCTGGAACGCCCAGTGGCAGCAGGGCAGGAAACGCGGCCAGGACATCTTCGTCATGTACTGGTGGCCCGACTACGCCGACGGCTACTCGTGGTTCGGCAACGTCTTCCGCAGTGGCAACCCGCCGGTGTTCAACCTGGCCTACCTGCGTGACAGGACCCTGGACGAGCTGCTCGAAGGGCTGCCCGAGCTGAGCGTGACCGACAAGGAGGCCGCGCAGGCGGCGTACGAGCAGGCCACCGGACGCGTGCTCGACGTGCGCGCCGCCGCGGCGCTGCCGTGGGTGGTGCGGTACCAGCGGGCCTACCTGGGCGGCGTCCAGGGGTACGACGACAACCCGGCCTACCCCGACGTGGTCTTCGCCTACGAGCTGCGCCCGTCCGGCTGAGCCGACTCCGACTCCGACGCCGCCTCGACCCGCTCACGCAGCCGCGTCCTGATCTCCTCGGGCGTGTACGCCCGCCGCCTGCGTTCGGCGCGCGCGATCACCACCCCCGTGGCCGCGACCCCCGCGATTCCCGCCAGACCGAGCATCTTCCACCAGCGCATGTGCCTAGGCTAGCGATGTGCTGACTCTCGACGAGGCCGTCAAGGTGACCAGAACCGGCGATCTGTGGATCTTCCGCGGCAGGTCCGTGCCCGACCGGGCCATCCAGACGATGACCAACAGCCCGGTCAACCACGTGGGCATGGCGATCGTGATCGAGGACCTGCCGCCCATGATGTGGCACGCCGAGCTGGGCAAGTCGCTGCTCGACCTGTGGTCGGGCACCCACCAGCGCGGGGTCCAGCTGCACGACCTGCGCGACGCGGTCACCGTCTGGGCCGACCGCTACGGCCAGCGTCCGTGGCTGCGCCAGCTCGAACCGCAGGCCACCCCCGAGATGGAGGACGCCGCGCTGCGCGTGGTCGCCCGGCTCGACGGCACCCCGTTCCCGTCCACCGCCCGGCTGGCCGCCCGCTGGGCCAGGGGCCGGGTCCCGCGGCGGGCCAGGAAGGAGGCCACGCTGGAGAGCGCGTACTGCGCGGAGGTCGTGGCCGTCACCTACGAGGAGATGGGCCTGCTGCCCGGCGGCCGGCGTCCCAACTGGTACGACCCGGGCAGGTTCTGGAGCGGCGACGACCTGGAGCTGCTGACCGGCCGCCGCCTCGGCCACGAGATCACCGTGGGAGTGCCGCGTACGCGGGCCTGACCCTGGCCAGCGGGATCGTCACCACGACGAGCGCGGCCACCAGCACGAAACCCAGCCGGTAACCGGTGTGCCCGAGCACCAGCCCGAAGCCCGTCGCGCCCACGCCCATCCCCGCGTCGTAGGCCAGGTTCCACAGGGCGCTGACGCGGGCCGGCTCGCCGCGCTGGAGCATCACCGTCAGCGTGGCGTTCTGCAGCACCCCGAACCCCGCCCCGAACAGCGCCATCCCGGCCACGACCGGCGCCGGTGCGGCCGTCCACGCCTGCAGCGCGATGCCCGCGGCGGCGGCGAGCAGGCCCGGCACGAGCAGCTTGGCCGGGCCGTGACGGTCGCCGAACCGGCCCGCCCACCAGCGGGCCGCCGGCGTGGCGAGCGACTGGGCGAGCAGGGCCGCCGAGGCCAGCCCGGGCGAGCCCGCCAGCGGCAGGAACGTCACCAGGACGCCGACGGACAGCGTGACCGAGCCGAAGACCAGCATCGGCGCGGCCAGCCCGCCCGTCCGCCCGCCCGCGCCGGCCGTGACGGGCCGGCCGGCGGGCAGGCCGGTCACCGCCACGAGCCCCAGGAGCGGCAGCAGCCCGGCGACCACGAGGACGGGCGCGAACCCGAGCACGTCGGCCGCCCACAGGCCCAGCGGCAGGCCGGCGACCGAGGGCACGCCGACGGCCAGGCCGTACAGGCCGAGCCCTTCGCCGCGGCGCTCGGCGGGCACCAGGTCGGCGGTGAGCGCGGTGCCGGCGACCACGAGCACGCCGAGGCCCGCGCCGCGCAGCAGCGAGACGGCCAGCACCAAGGGCAGCTCCGCCGACAGCGGCAGCAGCAGGGCGGGCAGGCCGAGCAGGACCAGGCCGAGCGCCATCGCCGCCCGGTAGCCGTGCCGCGACAGCAACCACGGGACGGCCAGCTCAGCGAGCACCGTGGACAGCATCATCGCGCCGGTCGCCAGGCCCGCGCCGGACGCGCCGGAGCCGCCGGTCGCCGCGTACAGGGGGACGGTGGAGAACAGCAGGAAGAAACCGAGCATCCCGGTCACCGAGGCGGCCATCATCAGGCTTAACGAACGCGTCATCATGCCTTCGACGATGACAAATCCCGCTCTGGTCGGGATCGGGCATGATGCGTAGCCGCCTCTTCATAATGAGAGGTGTGTTCGTGGGACGTGAGGCCGAACTGGGCCGGCTGGCCGCCGCGTGGGCCCGCACCCCGAGTGCGGTGCTGGTCGTGGGCGAGGCGGGGATCGGCAAGTCCAGGCTGGTCGCGCGGTTCGCCGGCGGGGTGGACGCGCTGGTGGCCGAGGGCGGGGCCGATCCGGGCGGGCCGGCGTACGCGCCGTTCGTGCCCGTGCTGCGCCGCCTGGTCAGGGAGTACGGCGCCGGGCTCGTGCCGGGCGGCGGGCGCAAGGGGCTGGCGTGCCTGCTGCCCGAGCTGGGGGAGCTGGACGACACGCCCGACCTGGGCCGGGCCCGGCTGTTCGAGGAGGTGCTGCTGCTGGTCGAGCGGGCCGCCGAGCGCCGTCCCCTGGTGATCGTGCTGGAGGATCTGCACTGGGCCGACCAGGCCGCCCGCGACCTGCTGGCGTACCTGCTGCGCAACCTGACGCGGCCCGGCGTGATGGTCGTCGCGACCTCGCGCGAGCCGTTGCGGCTGCCCGGCGCCGAGGTGGTCAGGGTGCCGCCGCTCGGCCGCGACGAGGTGGCCCGCCTGCTCGGCCGCGACGACGTCGACGCGATCGTGGCGCGCAGCGAGGGCAACCCGCTGTTCGCCGAGGCGCTGGCCGAGGCGGGTGACACGACCCCCGCCTCGCTGCGCGAGCTGCTGCTCGCCGGGGCCGAGAAGCTGCCGGGGCCGGGTCTCGACGTGCTGCGGATCGCCGCCGTGGCCGGGCGCAGGACGCCCCACGAGGTGCTGCGCCAGGTCGCCGGGCTCGACGACCTCGCGCTCGACGAGGCGCTGCGGCCGGTCGTCCGGGCCCGGCTGCTGCTCGTGGACGGCGACGCCTACGTCTTCCGGCACGCGCTCATCCGCGAGGCCGTCTACGACGACCTGCTCCCCGGCGAACGCCGCCGCCTGCACGCCCGCTGCGCCCCGGCCCAGCCCGAGCTGGCCGCCGACCACTGGCATGCCGCCGGCGACGGGCCGCGCGCCTTCGAGGCCGCCTGGCGGGCCCGCAGATGGGACCTGGTGCTGGAGCTGTGGGCGCACGCGGACGGCCAGGACCACGCCCAGGTGCTGGAAGACGCCGCCAGGGACGCCCTGCGCGACGGCGACGCCCACCGCGCCGACGACCTGGCCGGCCGGGCGCTCGCCGAGGTCGCCGACCCGCTGCGCGCCGCCCACCTGCTGGAGCTGCGCGTCGCCATCCGCGACCTGCACGGCGAGGAGGGCCTGGACGACCTGCGCGAGGCCGTCCGGCTGGCCCCCCGCGAGTCCCGGCTGCTCGGCGCCCTGGCCTGCACGCTGGCCTGGCACGGCCAGGACGACGAGGCCCGCGCCCGCGCCGAGGAGGCGTACGCGCTGGGCGACGCCAGGTCCCTGGTCACCCTGGCCGCGCTCGCCGCGCTCGACGACGACCTCGCCACCGCCTCCGCCCTGTACGCCCGCGCCCGGATCAGCGCGCCCGACGACGACACGCTGCTCGTGTCGTACGCCGGCGAGGCCGACGCGCTGGAGGCCGCCGGCGAGCACGCCAGGGCCGAGGCGGTCGCGCGGCGCGGCATCGCCGAGGCCGCCCGCCTGGGCCTGTCCCGCTCGCGCGGCGCCCACCTGGCCGCCAACCTGGCCGAGCCGCTCGCCTCGCTGGGCCGCTGGAAGGAGGCCCGCGAGGTCGCCGCCCCAGCGCTCGCGCTCGACCCGCCGCCGATCTACCGCGCCTGGATCCTGCTCGTGCTCGGCACGGTCGCGGTGCGGGAGGGCTCGCTGTCCGCGGCCGGCGCGCTGCTCGCGCAGGCCAGGCCGCTCATGCGCGGGCGTTCGCGCGGCTACGACTCCTGCCTGGAGCCCGACCTGCTCGAATGCCGCCTCGCCGAGGCCGGGGGAGACCTGGACCGGGCGCGCCGGCTGGTCGACCACGTGCTGGCCGAGCACGACCTGACCCGCAGCCGCCGCTACGCCTGGCCGCTGCTGGCCCTCGCGGCCCGCATCGGACGGGTGCGCGCCGCGCCGCCGGGCCTGCCCACCGTCGGGCGGCTGCAGGAGGCGTACCGGGCCACCTTCGAGGCCGAGCTCGGCGGCTCGTGGGCGGACGCGGTGGCCGCCTGGCGGGCCGTGGGGCAGCCGTACGGGCTGGGGCGGGCGCTGGTCGGCGCGGCCGAGCGGGACCCGGCGCGGGCCCGCGAGCCGCTGCGCGAGGCCCTGGCCATCGCCGTCGCGCTCGGCGCGGAGCCGCTGCGGCGGCAGGCGGAGGCGGCGGCGGCCACCGCCCGGGTGACGCTGTCGGCGACGCCGGGGCTGTCGGCCCGCGAGCTGGAGGTGCTCGGCCTGGTCGCCGAGGGCCTGAGCAACCGGCAGATCGCCGAGCGGCTGTTCATCTCGGCCAGGACCTCCGGCGTGCACGTGTCGAACATCATGGCCAAGCTGGGCGCCGCCTCCCGCGTCGAGGCCGCCGCCGTCGCCCGCCGGACCGGCCTGATATGAACTCCGGCATGACCACCGTGAACGTCGCCCTCATCGGCGTGGGCAACTGCGCGTCGTCCCTCGTGCAGGGCGTCGAGTACTACCGCGACGGCGAGGCGCCCGGCCTGCTCAACCCCGTGTGCGCCGGATACGCCGTCTCCGACGTGCGGTTCACCGCCGCCTTCGACGTCGGCCGGGCCAAGCTCGGCCTGGACCTGTCGCAGGCGATCTGGGCGCCGCCGAACAACTCCCGCCGCTTCGCCGACGTGCCGTGCCTGGACGTGCCGGTGCGCGAGGGCATCCTGGCCGACGGCGTGGGCGAGGGCTCGGCGGAGCTGGTCGAGCCGAGCGGCGCCGCGACGGTCGCCGACGTGGCCGCCCACCTGCGCGGGACCGGCTCCCAGGTCGTGGTGAGCTTCCTGCCCACCGGCGCCCAGCGCGCCACCGAGTTGTACGCCGAGGCCGCGATCGAGGCCGGCTGCGCGTTCGTCAACTGCATGCCCGCCGTGCTCGCCCGCTCCGAGCGCTGGCGCGACCGCTTCGCCGCGGCCGGGCTGCCGCTGCTCGGGGACGACCTGAAGAGCTCGTTCGGCGCGACGCTCGTGCACCGGGCGCTGGTCGACGCCCTGACCGCGAGCGGGGTGCGGCTGCGCGACGGCCACCAGCTCCTGGCCGGGGGCAACATGGACTTCGTCAACCTCCAGGACCCGGCCAGAATGGCCGGCAAGCGGGCCACCAAGACGTCCGGCGCCGGCACCTCCACCCACGTCGGCGCCCAGTACCTGCCCTTCCTCGACGACCGCAAGATCGCCTTCATCCGCCTGGAGGGCGAGGGGTTCGGCGGCTCCCCGCTGGAGGTCGAGCTGCGCATGGTGGTGGAGGACTCGCCGAGCGCGGCGGGCAACGTCCTCGACGCCGTGCGCCAGGCCAAGGCGGCGCTCGACGCGGGCGCCGGCGGCTTCCTGCGGGACGTCTCGGCCGCCCTCATGAAGGCGGTCTGACCCCGGACGCCGGGACCGGTCGTGGCAGGCTGGGAGGATGCGCCTGGCGACCTGGAACGTGAACTCGGTCAAGGCACGGCTGCCGCGCCTGCTCGACTGGCTGGCCGCGACCGAGCCCGACATCGTCTGCCTGCAGGAGACGAAGTGTCCCGCGGAGTCGTTCCCCGTGGCGGAGGTGGGCGAGCTCGGCTACGCCGCCGCCGCCCACGGCGACGGCCGGTGGAACGGCGTCGCCGTGTTGTCGAGGGTGGGGCTGGAGGAGGTGACGCCGAGCTTCCCCGGCGAACCGGGCTTCGCCGCGCTCGACGGGGTGGGCGCCGCCCGTCCCGAGGCCCGTGCGCTCGGCGCGACCTGTGGCGGACTGCGGGTCTGGTCCCTGTACGCGCCGAACGGCCGCGCGGTCGACTCGCCGCACTACGCCTACAAGCTGGAGTGGTTCGCCGCGCTGCGGGACGCGCTGGCCGAGGAGGCCGGCTCGCCGCTGGTGGCCTGCGGCGACTACAACGTGGCGCCGACCGACGCCGACGTCTGGGACCCCGCGCTGTTCGCCGGCTCCACGCACGTCACCCCCGCCGAACGCCGCGCGCTCGCCGAGCTGCTCGACCTCGGCCTGCGCGACGTGGTGCCGACGCCGATGAAGGGGCCGCACCCGTACACGTACTGGGATTACCGGGCCGGGATGTTCCACCAGAACAAGGGCATGCGGATCGACCTGGTCTACGCCAGCGCCGACGTCGCGGAACGGGTGCGGGGGGCGTACGTCGATCGTGAGGCGCGCAAGGGGAAAGGCCCCTCGGATCACGCTCCCATCGTGGTGGATCTCGACCCGATAAATTAAATCAACAAACAGCTGCCAGACGAGTATCGTGAGTAACCAAATGTGCGGGGGCACGCTTCTTCTTCAAGACCGAAAAAGGGGGCCGTGTCGTGGAACCTGCCGATGGTCGTGTCATCTTGTTCGTCCTCATCGGGCTGGCCCTGTTCGCGCTCGGACGCCGCTTCCAGAACATGATCATGCTCAGGCAGGCCTGGAAGCAGACGCAGCGGCAGGTGACGGTGCGGAGGGAGACCGCGCACCACGCGGTGAAGGGTCTGGTCGCCGTCACCGCCGTCGCCGCATTCGTCATCTGGCTGGCGATCAATCTCAATCGGATAATGAGTTGACCGCCATTCAGCTGATTACCGCGATCATCCGGAACGGCGGCGGCGCAGGCCCCATGCGGTGAGCACGGCCAGCCCCGCCGCCGCCAGTCCGACCGCGCGGGTGAGCCGGGCGGCGCGCCGGATGTCCTTGACGTCCGGCTTGGGGCCGTCGCCCATCGTGGGGCGGTGTTCCGTCCTGCCGCCGTACACGTTCGTGCCGCCGAGGGTGACGCCGAGCGCGCCGGCGAAGGCGGCCTCGCACCTGCCCGCGTTCGGGCTGGGGTGACGGTGGCCGTCCCGTCGCAGCATCCGCAGCGCCCGGACGGGGTCGTCGGCCAGCGCCGCCGTCAGCAGTCCCGTCACGCGGGCCGGCACGTAGTTCGCCACGTCGTCGAGCCTGGCCGCGGCCCAGCCGAACCGTTCGTAGCGGGGGGAGTGGTGGCCGATCATGGCGTCCAGCGTGTTGACCGCCCGGTAGGCCAGCAGCCCCGGCACGCCCGCCACCGCGCCCCAGAACAGCGGGGCGACCACGGCGTCGGAGGTGTTCTCGGCCAGCGACTCCACCGTCGCCCTGGCCAGCTCGGGCGCCTCAAGGCCGGCGGGGTCGCGGCCGCACAGGTGGGGGAGCCTGGCCCGGGCCCGCCCGAGATCGTCCTGCTCCAGGGCCTCGGCCATGTGCACGCCCTCGCGGGCGAGCGTCGTGCCGCCGAGCACGGCCCACGTGGCGAACGCCGTCACCGCCGTGCGGACCGTCCGCCCGCCGCTCCTCTGGGCCAGCACGCCCAGGGCGGCCGCGCCCCCGACGCAGATCCCGACATGGACCACCCCGCGCCACCTCGTGTCGCCGTACGACGACTCCTCCAGCTTCGCCGCCGCCCGTCCGAACAGCGCGACGGGGTGGGCCGAGCTGCGCGGATCACCGAGAACCTGGTCGAGTGCGACACCGAGCGCGAGACCTAGCGGGTCATACCAAATGGGCATGAAGCTCATCTTCGTGCACATCCAGCCAGGATGCCGCCCGGCGGATGCGTTCCCCGGCGCCGCCCGCCCACATCTTGGCCCAGTTCCCGCCGGCCTGGGCGCGGGTGCGCATGACGTCGTAGGAGCGGTGGAAGCGGAGCCTGGACAGTTCGAGCAGCCGCCGGCGTTCGCGCGGCGCAAGGCCGTAGGCGTCGCAGAACAGGCGGATCCTGGCCCCGACGTCGGCGTCGCGCTGAAGGGGGTGGCGGTCGACCGGGTCGGCGATCGGGGCCCAGTGGCGCAGGGTGGTGACGATGTCGAACAGCCGGGTGGTGGGCCGGGCGAGGTCGAAGTCGATCAGCGCGACGGGAGTGGCCGCGGCGGTGTCCTGACGGAAGATCACGTTGTCCGGCGTCAGGTCGCAATGTCCGATGACCTCCGGCGGGCGGTCGTCGTTCGACCCGCCTTCCCAACCGCCGGCGTCGAGCGGAAACCCCGCGGTCGCGTCGTGGAACTCCCTCACCAGTAACGCCAGGTCGACCAGGAACGCGTCCGTCGAACCCGCCCGGCACAACCCGCTCCGCCCGGGGACGTACGTGAGGATCTCGCGCCCTAAGCCGTCCGTGCCCAGGACCCGCGGCGCACCCCCGAACCCGGCTGCCTCAAGGTGTCTGAGCAGGGCGTGCACGGCGGGCGTGGCCGGACCGACCGGCCTGCGCACCGTGTCACCGACGCGCACCACCCCGTCTGTCACGTCCCCGCCCTGCAGGGGAATCTCATGCAGGAGCGTCGCGACCATGCCACAACAGCTTAGCCCCATTTGCCCCAGGGCCGCCTGCGCTTTACCCCACCCCCTCCCTTCCCGCTGTGCCCCTTCTTCCCCTGCTACCGGCAGATGCTTCTGCCGACTCCGGCAGCTCTTCTCCTGGTTTCGGCAGCTCTTCTCCTGGCTCCGGCAGTTCCTTCTCCCGGTTCCGGGCCGCCCTGCCCCGCCGATCCCCTTCGCCCTGCCCTGAACCCGCCACCGCGACGCCTTGGCGACCGACGGACGTCGTGCTGCACAAGAATCCCGCGCCTGTCCCCGAACCGCGCCTCTCGCGTGCCTGCCCTGGAACCCGCGCATCTTGCGAGGCGGCCTTTGAAGTCGCGCCCCTCGCCAGGCTGTCCCCGAACCCGTGCACTTCGGGAGCCTGTCTCCGAACCCATGCCCCTGGCGGGCGTGTCTCCGAAGCCGCGCCTCTCGCGTGCCTGTCCTCGAGCCCGTGCCTGTCCCCGAACCCATGCCCCTGGTGAGCCTGCTTCCGGAGCCGTGCTCCTCGAACCCTGCGGCCGAGTGTCGTACCGCCCCCGCCTCCCGGCCACCCCCTAGCCTGAGGAACCGTGCCCATCCTGCTCTCCTTGGCGGCCTTCCTCATGACGCTGCTGGGCGGGCTGGTCGCCGACCGCGTCAAGAACAACCGCCACCTCGTGCTCGGCGCCGCCGCGGGCGTGATGCTGGGCGTCGTGGCCTTCGACCTCCTCCCCGAAGCCCTCACCCGGGACGCCGTCGACGTGCTCGGCGTCCCGCTCCCGATGCTCATGTTCGCCCTGGCGTTCCTCGGCATCCACATCGTCGAGCGCTCCATGGGCATGCACGACGCGCACGAAGGCGACTACGCCGCCCACCGCCACGCCCGAGCCGGCGTAGGCGTCACGGCCGGATCCGCCCTGGTCATCCACAGCCTCCTGGACGGCGCCGCCATCGGAGCCTCCTACCAGACGGACGCCTCGCTCGCCGTCGCCGTGGCCATCGGCGTCATCGCCCACGACTTCACCGACGGCTTCAACACGTACACGATTACGTCGCTGTACGGAAACGCCCGCCGCCGCGCCCTCACCCTCCTGGCCCTGGACGCCCTGGCCCCCGTGATCGGCGCCACCCTGACCTTCCTCATCGCCATCCCGGCCCACGTCCTGACCGCCTACCTGGGCCTTTTCGCCGGATTCCTCCTTTATCTGGCCATCTCCGACATCCTCCCGGAGGCCCACACCACCAGACGCGCCACCGGCTGGACCCTGGCCGCCACGGTAACGGGAACCCTCTTCATGTGGCTGGTGATCGCCCTGTCGGCCTGACACGACCAGAACGTGTGCGTGACAAGTCGCCGGATCATGCACAATAAGGCAGGAGCGCCCTTAGCTCAGCTGGATAGAGCACCGGACTTCTAATCCGACGGTCGCAGGTTCGAATCCTGCAGGGCGCGCAGATCACGACCAGCGGAACCTCCGCTTGACCTGCACCGATGCGGCAAGGCGAGGGTTTCGCGTGTCCGACTGTCTCCGGGGCTCATCGGCCGGTGGCGGCTGTGCTTCCCCAATGCCTCCCCGAGCTCAGTCGCTACAGCCGAGGCGTTCCCGTCGTCCAGCACGCCCTGTGGTAGCCGACGTGGCCCAGGTCAATGCGATGGTGTTTGTGGAGGCGGAGCGGGCCGACCACCGCCCCTGTCAGGGCATCGATCACTTTCAGGTCATGGGAGAGGTACAGCGCCCCATTGTCGAAGCGCACATGATCGTTGGGACAGAGGCACAGGACGTTCTCCTCGACGTCCGGGCCGTTGTGAGGCTTGCCGAGGGCACGAATGTGAGCCCCCTCGCTGTAGTGCCCCCCGTTCACCTCGATGGCGAGTCCACAGATCTGGCAGCGGTGCTCATGCCACTCCTTGACGCGCTGTACGACGGCGCTGTTACGGACAATGCGCTGCACGGTAGTCGTGACTACCGGCGCCGGTCCCGTCGATCGAGGCGCTGTGGGCGCCATGGCCGTGGCCATCAGTGCCCCGTCTGAGATCGAAATCTCATCGTCAGACAGCTTGACCAGCTTGAACTGCCAGATGCGGAACCCATCGATTCCGATCTTGGCGCTGTGGGATTCGACCCGGAAGAGTCCGTCATAGCGAAGGCCGGCCGTCGGTCCATGGGGTGACTTCTTGTGGGCTCCGCGAACGACACGGACCGGCAGTCCACTGAGCTGGCTGCGGACCAGGCCGGCATTGCCCGGATCACTGATTTCTTGGTCCCGTATTTGCCGTCCCGTGTCGGGGTCACGACCGCCGTGGCCTGTGTAGATGATGACGTCCCCGTAGTCCTCGTCATCCACGTAACCGCCTGAGACCACGATGGAGTCGGCACCTTCGCGGCCGTTGCCTGAGATGCCGTTCACGGGGGGCGCATGGACGCCAGCAGCACGAACGTCCGCTCTCTTTGCGTAGAGAGTCCCAACGGGTTGACCCTTAACATGCCCGAAGCGCTTTGCCATGGCCCGCATGATGTCATGTGCGGCCGACAAATCCCGCGTCAGCGACTAGACCGAATGGAAGCCAGCGCAACTGACGATATGCTGCACTTCCGCATTTCCTATCGCCAATGACTGAATTCATCCCGCTCCACAGGGCGATCAGCTACCGCCGTTGTGAGTGTATTCATCCGAGCGCCTTGCTGCTCGGGGGCTTTCTTGGTCTTGCTCCCGAAGATCCATGTCACGCTTTCGAAGTGTGAATCGATTGTCAATAACAGTGCCATGTCCGGGGAGGAAGCGGAGAGCGCCCTTGACGCGCAGTATCGCAAGCACCTTCTTGGCCAAATCGAGCGATAGACTCCATTGCGAGGCTATATCTTGGGCGCTTGGCGCCAGCTCTCCATCTTTAAGCCTTCCAGCGCGAATATCGTTTTCGATCCCTTCGATAACGTTTGAATGAGCAAAGCTCTTGAGTCCTTCAGCATAAAGAGCGAAGTAGATCGTATCTCTAGACAACCCAGTGACCCGGCTAATGTGTCGAATGTTATGCTCGCCCTCCCTGTAGAGTTCGACGGCGAGGTCTTTCATCACTTGGGGTGACCCTGCTGCATGGATGCGCAGCGCTGCAGCTTCGCGTTCCAGGGCATCAGTATTCATCACCTCCGTAATGCCGAAGCCTACCTGCGCGGGACGGACGGGTGACGAGGGATCAACCACCCCCAAATACTGCATCGAAAGCAGCTCGGACATGTGATTGCGTATATCCTCAGAGTTCTGTAGGTCCTTAACCTTTAGCATTTCGGCCAACAGGTAGCTGTGGGCGGCGACCGCTGCTGTTGGCTCATAGAAGATGTAGGGCCTAGACGGATGAGGGGACTCTTGCTGATACACGAGGGCCCAGGCGGTAGTCGTGACGGGCACTCGAATTTCCACCCTCGGACGCGCTTTATCGCTCCTTGACCCCGATCCCCCTCGGAGCACTTCATATTTGATCGCGTCGTAGCGGCATAGCTCCAAGGAGGCGCCATCCTGTGAGTGCTTTACCTCATGAGAGTGCACTTCGGTCGCGGCGCTGAAATGTTCGAGTAGCACCAGAGGGAACTCCTCGACATTGCGTGCGCTGCGCAGATACACCGCCACAGCCTCTCCTGTCGAAAGCTCCTTCCTTGCGACATCCAGGAGATTCTGTTCTATTTGTCCCTCTGGTGGCGTTGTGGACATGAATGGAAGCCTCTGTTCGCAATGAATGATGTCGAGCGCTCGACATGTATACCACTCGACATCGGGATGACCGCGGGGCAGTCGCACTCGAAGCGCTAAGTTTCTAGTATCTCGGCTCAGGAATATCCGCCGCCGGTGTGATTTTCCTCCACCGCCTGTGGGGGGGTTGGCGTGAGCTTTGGTGGCCATGGGAGGGTTGCTGTCGAGAGGCCGAGAGGAGAGGAGGAACATGACCCGCTGCAATGAAGGCTGGATATCTAGCCTGATCAAAGAAGCAGGGCGGACAATTCGGTATGCGTTGGACCGCTGGAACCGAACTGCCGCCCTGCTGGCGCTACTGATCACCTTGAGCGCGATAGCACGCGTTCTAGGGATCAGGCTCTAACGGAATATTAACCTGTAGCAGGACTCCTCGGCGAACGCGGGGAGTCCTGCTACAGGATCGCTAGGCAATGTCACGTATGTTCCAACGCTTCAGAGATGCGACGCCTGGCCTCCTCATCCTGACCGACGACGGCCTTGGCGTAGATTCTGAGCAGGACGTCTACGCTATGACCTGCCCATGCGGCCGCCTGTGTGGCGGGTACGCCGGCGTTGAGCCAGGTCGAGACGCAAGCGTGGCGCAGGTCATAGATGCGCTTGGCCAGCGGTGACTGAGCGTCGTCACGGGTCAGGGCTTGTTCTCTGGCCTTGGCCCATACACGCCGACATGTGATGGCAGCCAGCTCCCCACCGCGCACCCCTGTGAATACCCGCCCTCCAGGGCCCGTGCCGAACGCTGCAAGATGCGTGCGAAGAATCCGGGTGAGATCGGGCGGACAGGGAACGACGCGGGTCTCCCCCTCCGCACGGTGCTTGAGGGCGCGTTCTTCGCGCAGGCTGCCATCGTCCGTCCACTCGCGGCCGGCGAACGGCGCGGCGCCGGCGAAGCGAAGTTCGCCCCAACCGTCTGCCGGCTCCTCCAGTTCTCCTGTCTCAGGATTCCTAGCTAGATCGCTGATGTGAAATTCGGTGATCGGCTGCGGACGTGACGAAGGGCGTCCATGGTCGGTGTGTGAAGACTGACCTAGACGCCCTTCTGA
>NZ_JBIATU010000015.1:0-272009 GCF_042892035.1 Nonomuraea sp. NPDC001831
TACGGCGGCGGGTCGGCGGCGGTGTACCAGCCGCTGGCCCGGGCGCTGGGCGACCGGGTGGAGGTGCTGTCCGCCGAGCTGCCCGGCCACGACCCCGCCAGGTCCGACGAGCTGCCGCTGCCGCTGGCGGAGCTGGTGGATGTGCTGGCCGCCGAGGTGGCGGCGACCGCGTCGGGCCCGGTCGCGATCTACGGCCACTGCGTGGGCTCCGCGCCCGCCGTCGCGCTCGCGCGGAAGCTGGAGGCCGACGGCGTGCCCGTGCTGGGCGTGATCGCCGCCGCCAGCTTCCCGGCCGCACGGCTGCCCGGCCTGGCCAGGAAGCTGTTCCGCGGCGACCGTCTGGTCTCCGACCGGCTGTTCCGCGACGCGCTGCGCGCCTCCGGCGGGCTGCTCGACGACATGGACGAGGCCGCCAAGGCGACCGCGGTGCGCGCCATGCGCCACGACTCCACGCAGGCGCAGGAGTGGTTCACCCGGGAGCTGGCCGCCGACGGCCCGCGACTGACCGCGCCGATCCTGTGCCTGGTGGGCGAGCGGGACCGGGCCACCCAGCTGCACGAGGAGCGCTACGCCGAATGGGGAGCCTTCGCGTCGAGGGTGGCGCACGCCGTGCTGCCCAGGGCCGGTCACTACTTCCTGCGTCATCAGGCCGAGCCGCTGGCCGCCCTGCTGTTCGACCAGCTACGGCGCTGGTCGGACGGCGAGCTCCCGGATCCGGTGCGCGCGCCGGACCGGACCGGCCTGCGCTCCTTCTACACCGTCGCCGGCGGACAGTTCGCGTCGGCGGTGGGCAACGCGCTCAGCGCCTTCGCGCTGGGCATCTGGGCCTACCAGCGCAGCGGCGAGATCCTGGACCTCGCGCTGGTCACGATGCTGGCGCAGATCCCGGCCGTGCTGCTCACCCCGCTGGGCGGCGCGCTGGCCGACCGGGTGGACCGGCGGCGGATCATGCTCGCCTGCGACGCCCTGTCCGGGCTGGCGATGGGGGCGCTGGTGCTGCTGATGGCGACCGGCCGGCTGGAGTTGTGGAACGTCTGTCTCGTCGTCGCCGTCACCTCGATGGTGACGGCGTTCCACCAGCCCGCCTACCTGGCCGCGATCGCGCAGCTGGTGCCCAAGCCGTACCTGCCGCAGGCCAACGCCATGGCCAACCTGGGGTTCGGCGCGGGCAACGTGGTCGCGCCGCTCGCGGGCGGCGCGCTGATCGGCCTGTTCGGGTTGTCGGCCGTGATCTCCATCGACGTGGCCACCTTCGCGATCGGCGTGGGCACGCTGCTCGCCGTCAGGTTCCCCGACCGGCTGTTCCACCGGCGTGAGGAGAGCTTCCGGGCCGCGCTGAGCGGCGGATGGCGCTTCATCCGCCGGCGGCGGCCGCTGCTGGTGATGGCGGTCTTCTTCGCGGTGGTCAACTTCTGCACCGCGCTGATGTGGGTGCTCATCACCCCGATCGTGTTGTCCATCGGCAGCTCGGCCGACCTGGGCGTGGTGACGGCCGCCGGAGGTCTCGGCGTGGCGGTGGGCACGGGCGTGATCCTGGTGTGGGGCGGCAGCCGCCGCCGGGCGACCGGCATGATCGCCTTCGTGATCGGCTCCGGGGTCGGTGTCGTCCTGATGGGCGCGTGGCCGGTCGTGGGGCTGGTCGCGGTCGGCCTGTTCGTCCGGCTGGCCTGCATGAGCATCGGCAACGCGCACTGGCTGTCGGTCATCCAGACCAAGGTGGGCCCGGATCTGCAGGGCCGGGTGCTGGCGGTGAACGTCATGCTGGCCACGGCCATGCAGCCGCTGGGCTTCCTGTCGGCCGGGCCGCTGGCCGAATGGGCGGAGCCGCTGACCTCCCGGCCCGGCGGCGGCGCCGCGGCGGTGTTGCTGGCCAGCGGCGTCCTGCTGGTGATCTGGGGCCTGCTCGGGCTGCGTCACCGGCAGCTGCACCACATCGAGGACCTCATCCCCGACGCGGCGCCGCCCTCGGAGGCCGCCGCCGACCTGAACGCGATCCAGGAGAAGGTGCTGAACGGATGACCTTGGTATCCGCGTCCGACGTGCGGGCCGCCGCGGCCCGCATCGCCCCGTTCGTCCGGCGCACGCCGCTGCTGCGGCTGCCCGGCGAACGCCTGTGGCTCAAGCCCGAGAACCGGCAGCCCACCGCCTCGTTCAAGGTGCGCGGGGCCGCGAACGCGGTGGCCCGGCTGGCCGGGCGGGGCATCACGCATGTCGTGGCCCAGTCCTCGGGCAACCACGCCCAGGCCATCGCCTACGCCGCCGCCCGGCACGGCCTGCGGGCCACCGTCGTCCTGCCCGACACCGCGCCGGAGCTCAAGGTGGAGGCCGCCCGCGGGCTCGGCGCCGAGGTGGTCATCGTGCCGCCGGCGCTGCGCGAGATCACCTGCCTGGCGCTGGCCGACCATCTCGGGGCGACCGTCGTGCGTTCCGACGACTTCGACGTGATCGCCGGGCACGGCAGCGCCGGGGCGGAGATCGCGCTCGACCTGCCGGAGGCGGGCACGATCCTGGTGCCCGTCTGCAACGGCGGGCTGCTGGCCGGCGTCGCGGTGGCGGCCAAGGCCGCCGACCCCGCGATCACCGTGATCGGCGTCGAGCCCGAGCTCGCCGCCGACGGCGCGGCCAGCTTCCGCAGCGGCAGCCGGACGGCCTGGCCGGTGGAGCTGACCTACCGCACCCGGGCCGACGGGTTGCGCGGCCCCGTCCTCGGCGAACTGGCCTGGGAGCACATCCGGCGGCACGTCGACGACATGCTGACCGTTCGCGAGGACGACATCGACGCCGCCGCCGACCTGCTGTGGGACCGGCTGGGCGAGCGGGCCGAGCCCAGCGGGGCCGTGACCACCGCCGCCTACCTGGCCCATCAGGCGCTTCTGCCGGACGGGCCGGTCGTGGCGATCATCTCCGGCGGCAACGTGGCGCCCGCCCTCCAGCCGGCGGCCCGGCAGGCGGAGTGACGCCCGCCCGCGCGTCCCATGACGGCTGCGGTCCCATGGGACGCGAGGGCGGGACGGCCGCTACGCCTCTTCGGAGACCCCCAGGTACATCACGCTCGGGTGCGCGGGGTTGAAGGCGATCGAGGTGACCCGGTCGTAGGCGTTGTGGTTGACGGTGACGCGGTCCTTGCGGGACTCGTACTTGTAGATGTCCGTGCCGATCGCCGACCATCCGGTCCCGAAGTCGAAGTAGAGGACGTCCGCGTCCTTCGGGTGCGGGGCGAGCAGCGGGCCGTTGGGGATCGTCACCACCGCGTCCTGGTCCACGGCGGGGGTGAAGTTCCGGCCGCCGTCGTCCGAGCGGTAGATGTGCCGGCCGCCGGACGGCACGCCGGCGTCCAGCTCCGCCAGGTTGAGCCCCATCGCCCACACGACGTTCCCGGCGGCCGGGGAGATCGCGGCGCTGAACACGTTGACCCGTTCGCCGTCCCCGGCCAGCCCCGCCGCCGAGGTCCAGGTGCGACCGCCGTCGAAGGTGACGCGGGCGCCGGTGTCGGAGGCGCCGAGCACCACGTGGTCCAGGTCCTGCGGGTCGAACACCGCCGTGTAGGACATGCGGGTGTCGCTGGGTGACCAGGCCGGCACCCCGACGGGCTGCCAGGTGCGCCCGCCGTCCCGCGACTCGTGCAGCTGGCCCTGCAGGTCGGACGCCCGCAGGCGGTCGCCGTCGCCCCGGTCCACGCCGATCCCGATCAGGTCGCCGCCCGGCCCGCTGAGCGGCGTGACGCCCTCGGGCGTGGCGAGCGCCAGGTTGCCGTCGCGGTCCCAGGCGTAGGCCCGGCCGCCCTGGGCGGCGACCAGCTCGATGTAGGAGCCCTTGACCTCGCCGGCCACGTTCCAGGTGCAACCCGCGTCCTTGGAGGCCAGCAACTGCCGGTTGGACATGGCCAGCAACTGGTTCGGCCGGTCGAGCGCGACCAGCCCGGTGGTGTAGACGACCGGGCCGAGCACCTTGCTGGTGGACGCGATCTTCTTGCCGTCGTTCCACGCGTACGTCACGGAGCCGTCACCGGCGACCGTCTGGCAGACCGGCCGGCTCCAGCCCGAGCCGTCGAAACCCTCACTGGAGGTCCTCGCCATGGCGGGCGTGGCGGCGGACAAGACCGTCAGCGCGGTCGCGAGCCCGATGGTGAACGCCTTCTTCAACACTGCCTCCCCGACAGGAATCTGGTACGCGTTCGTTCCTATCGGTGAATTCGATGCTCAGGCTAGGTCTGACCGCGGCTGGTTCACGCCATGGCAGGCATCTGACACACTGTTCGATCATGAACGCGGATGACAACGCCCTCGCCGCCGTCGGCGTGGACGCCGAGGACGAGCAGATCTACCGCACCCTGTTGCGCCGGCCGCGCACCACGCTGCCCGAGCTGGCCACGCACACCGGCCGCAGCACCGTGGCCCTGCGCCGGGCGTGCTCCCGGCTGGAGGCGCTGGGCCTGGTCAGCCGCATGGCCGGCCGCCCGGTCCGGTACGTGCCGACCAGGCCCGACGTGGCGGTGGCCGCCCTCATCTCCCGCCGCGAGGAGGGGCTGGCCCAGGCCAGGCTGGCCGCGCTCGCGCTGCTGGCCGAGACGCCGCGGACGGAGAACCTGGCCCCCGAGGAGCTGGTCGAGGTCGTCCAGGGGCAGGCGGCCGTGGTGCAGCGGTTCACCCAGTTGCAGCAGACCGCGACCGAGGAGCTCCTGGTGCTCGACCGGCCCCCGTACGCCCAGGACCCCTCCCAGCAGAACGCCCCCGAGATGGAACGCCTCGCGCACGGCCTCGTGGTGCGCGGCATCTACGACGCCTCGGCCCTGGAGATCCCCGGCAAGCTCCGTCTCGCCCAGGAGTCGGCGGCGGCCGGGGAGCAGGCCAGGGTGAGCCCCGAAGTGCCCATGAAGCTGGCCATCGCCGACCGCAGGACCGCCATCCTGCCGCTGAACGCCGACGCCTCGGCCCACTCCGGCAGCGCGGTCATCGTGCACTCCTCGTCGCTGCTCGACGCGCTGGTCACCCTGTTCGAGGTCCTGTGGCGGACGGCGCTGCCGCTCCCGCTCTACGACGCGCGCTCCCGCCCGGCGGACCTGCCGGACCCCGAGCTGTTCACGCTGCTCGCGGCCGGGCTCAAGGACGAGGCGGTCGCCCGCCAGCTCGGGGTGAGCCTGCGCACGGTGCACCGCCGGGTCAGCGAGCTGATGGACCGGCTCGGCGCCCGTACCCGCTTCCAGGCCGGCCTGCTCGCGGCCCGCCGCGGCTGGTGCGACGTGGACGCCTGACCGCCGGTCCGGACGGACAGGAGCCTTGTAGCATCGGGGCATGATCTTCACAGCGAGCGCCGCCGACGTCGCCGTCGTCCTGGGGCCGGGCGGTCCGGTGGGCACGGCCTGGCTGCTCGGCCTGGCGGCGGGCCTGCGCGCGGCGGGCGTGGAGCTCGCGGACGCCGACCTGCTCGTCGGCACCTCGGCGGGCGCGATCACCGCCGCCGCCCTGGCCACCGGACGAGACCTGGACGAGCTCGCCGACCTGCCGCCCGCGCCTGCGGGCCGGCGGGCCGGGGACCCGACCGTGATGCCCCGCGTCCTGCAGATCCTCAACGCGCCCGGCGCCGACCCGCGGGAGGCGCTGCGCCAGGCCGGCGCGCTCGCCCTGGAGGCCGACGCGCTGCCGGAGGAAGACCACCTGACCGCCATGCGACGGCTCGTCGGCACCGGCCCCTGGCCCGCCCGCCCGCTGCTGATCACCGCCGTGGACGCCGTCAGCGGCGAGCCGGTGGTCTGGGGCGGCGACAGCGGCGTCCCGCTGCACGCCGCCGTCGCCGCCAGCAGCGCCGCCCCCGGCCACGCCGCCCCGATCACCGTCGGCGCGCGCCGGTACATGGACGGCGCGCTCGGCGGCGGGTCCAACGCGCACCTCGCCGCGGGCGCGGGCACGATCGTCCTCGTCGAGCCGCTCGGGCACCTGTTCCCGGGCCCGGAGATCGAGCGGGGCGTGCGGATCCTGCCCGACGAGGCCGCGCTGGCGGCGTTCGGGCCGGACCTCGGCGACCGGAGCCGGTGGGGGCGGGTGTACCTGGAGGGGCACCGCCAGTCCGCCGGGCTCGCCGACCTGGTCGGGCCGTACCTGCCGGGCCGCTCCGCCCCGGCCTGAACCGGGGCGTGCCCGGCACGCAGCGGATCGGGGCAGGTGCGCGTTCCCTGTGCATGAAACTTGAGATCGTCGCCCGCGCGTCCCCGCCGCCGCCGGCCGACGCCGCCGACGCGGTGGTGGCCGGCCTGTACCGGGAGCACCGGCTCGCCCTCGTCCGCCTGGCCCTGCTGCTCGTGGGCGATCGGGAGAGCGCCGAGGACGTCGTCCAGGACGTCTTCTCCAGGTTGCACGGCAAGAGCCCGGCAACCCTCACCCTGCCGTACGTGCGGGTCTGCGTGCTGAACGCCTCGCGCTCGCTGCTGCGCAGGCGCAGCGTCGCCGCCAGGGCGATCCTGCGGCGGCGCGACGACCCGGTGGACTCGGCCGAGACGATCGCGCTCCTGGGCGAGTCGCGGCAGGAGATGCTCGCGGCGCTCGGCCGGTTGCCCCGGCGGCAGCGCGAGGTTCTCGTCCTGCGTTACTACCTCGACCTGTCCGACGCGGACATCGCCGAGGCGACGCGCCTGCGGCAGAGCACGGTACGGTCCACCGCGTCCAGAGCTCTGGAGCGGCTTGAGCGCGAACTGGGAGGCCGAGCATGACCACGATCGAGGACCGGCTCAGGGACGCGATGGCGGCCAGGGCGGAAACCGTTCAGGACGACGGGCGGCCGTTGGTGGCGCCGTCGCCGCGCCGGGGGCCGGCGGCGGCCCGGTGGTGGTGGGCGCCGGTGGCGGTGGCGACCGCGACCGCCGCCGTGGTGGGCGTCACCGTCCTGGGGACCCGGACGATCGGCTCCCCGCCGCCGTCCGCCGCGGCCCCGGCGGCCGCCGGCAGCCTGTCGCCGCCGGTCGAGAAGGTGTGGCCGGGCGCGGTGCACGAGATCCCGGCGACCGGCCCCGGCGGCCGCACCTTCACGCCGGACGTGTTCGTCGCCGACCGGGTGGTGGCCGGCCGGGGGCTCACCGGCAACCGGCTCGACGGCATCTGGTCGTACGACCTCGACAAGCGCGTGTTCACCCAGGTCGCGCCGCTGCAGGACGTCACGGTCATGAACGAGCCGCTGGTCTTCGGCGACGGCTACCTGGCCTGGTCGACGCTCAGGGACGACCGGTCGGAGATCTGGGCGGTGCCCGTCACCGGGGGCGTCCCGCAGCGGATCGCGGCGCTGACGGCCGTGCTGACCAGCGACAACGCCTACACCGGGATCAGGAAGCTGGCCATCGCCGGCGGCATGGCCGTGTGGTCGCCCGCCGACGGCGGCGTCTACCGGGCCCCGCTCAAGGGCGGGAACGTGTCCCTGATCAGCGGGACGAGGGGCTTCTACCTGGTCGAGTGGCCCTGGGCCGGCTGGCCGGCGCACGACCGGACGGTCGACCATCCCATCGACCGGCCTCTGGAGCATCTGAAGAACGTGCTCACCGGCCGGTCCAGGAACGCCGTCGCGGCCAAGAAGCGCTCGTCGTGGACCGACTGCGGCCCGGTGTGGTGCCTCAACAGGACGACGGCCTGGCGGCGCGACGGGACGGACCGCCGCGACCTGCCCGGCAACGCCACGGGAACGCTCATCTCCGGCCGCTTCGTCCTGCTCAACCAGAAGGACGCCGGCGGCGGCCAGGTTCTGGCCCTGCACGACGTCGCCACGAAGCGCACCGGCCGGCTGTTCCCCGTGCCGACGCGCAGGGGCGACAAGGCCCCGCCCACCCTGCACGCCCAGGAGGGCATGGTCTGGTTCCGGACGGCGCGGGGCGCCCAGGTGGTGATCGACCTGAAGGCGGCCGGCCGCTGAGCGAGGGCCGCCGCCCGGGAATCGTCCGGCCGGACAGGCATAGCGGGAGCCGCCCGCGCGCGTCTCAGGGGTGTCATTCACACGTTAGGAGGTGGTCGTGGACCCTGCGGACGAGCAAGGCTTCCGCGAGTTCGTCTCTGCGCGCTCGCCTGCCCTGATGCGGCTCGGCTTCATGCTCAGCGGCGGCGACCAGCACGCGGCGGAGGATCTCGTGCAGGCGGCGCTGGCCAAGCTGGCGGCCCGGTGGCGGCAGGTGGACGCCCCCGAGGCGTACGTCCGGCAGATCATGTACCGGCAGCAGGTGAACTGGTGGCGCGCGATCGGGCGGCGCGGCGAGGTGGTCCAGGCGGAGCTGCCCGACCGGCCGGGGGCCGACGGCACGCACCAGAGCGACCTGCGCATGGTGCTGCGCGCCGCCCTGGCCCGGCTCACCCCGAGGCAGCGCGCCGTGCTGGTGCTGCGTTACTTCGAGGACCTGCCGGAGGACCGGATCGCCGCCATGTTGTCCTGCTCGGTCGGCACGGTGCGGAGCACCACGTTCCGGTCGCTCGCCCGGCTGCGGCAGATCGCCCCGGAACTGGCTGCGGAACTGGAGGTCACCACATGAACCGGCTGCTTCGCGACACCATGGAGGAGTGGGCCGACGAGGTGCGGCTGCCGCACGACCTGGCCGACCGGGCGCTACGGCGGCGTGCCCGGCCGCCGGTCATGGCGGTGGCGCTGGCCGCCGGGCTGGCCGTCGTCGTGGCGGTGCTGGCCGTCGGGCTGCACGGCCGGAGCACGACCGTACGCCCGGCGAACGGGGTCACCGTGCCCGTCCGCCCCTCGGTGACGTCCACGGACGTGCGGGCCGACGTCGAGAACGCGCCGCCGAAGAAGTTCGTGGCGGCGGGGGACGTGGCCGTCTCCGCCTACTTCACCACCTGGCTGGAGAAGACGCCCGGCGGCGGCGAGCGCGTGCGGCGCACCTGGCACCTGTACGACCCCCGCTCCGACGGCTACGAGAAGACGCCGTGGGCCTGGCTGGACGTGGCGCCGGGGCTCCAGCTCGCCGCGGTGCTCCAGGGCGAGCGGATCGGCAGGCGGGTGGGGATCGTCGACATGAACACCCGGCAGGCCCTGGCCTGGATCGACCTGGAGCACGACGTCGGCTCGCTGGTCTGGTCGCCGGACGGCACCAGGGTGCTGGCCACGGCGTACTCGCGGTACCCGGAGCGGAGCCGCAAGCAGATGGACAAGAACTCCTACACCGTCGAGGAGTTCGCCCAGCCCCGGATCGGCTACTACGTCATCGACGTGGCCACCGGCCAGGCCGCCTACCACCCGCTGCCGTCGCTGGACCGCGACGACAACCCCGGGAACATGAACGCGCGCCAGGACCTCGGCTGGAGCCTGGACGGGTCCATGCTCTGGGAGCCCACCGACACCATGCCCGACAGGTTGTGGCTCGGCCTCGACGGCGCCCGCCGCGACGGCCCGGCCGGCGACCGGTACATCGACTACTCGGGCTGGTCGAAGGTCTCGCCCGACGGCAGGCTGGTGCTGGACCGAGACCTGCCGCCGTCGGTGCCGGGCCGGCAGCTGGTGCTGCAGCACCTGGCCTGGGCCGACAACGAGAACGTGGTGGTGCTGGGGTGCGCGGGCGCGTGCAAGAACGAGTTCGACAACGGCCTGGCGCTGGCGAGCGCCGACGGTGAGCGGATGATCCAGCTCACCGGCAGCCGCGACCGCGGCGGCGACGAGACCTGGCAGTGGGTGCTCACCCGCCGGAACTAGCTCCGTCGTCGGCCCCGAGCCCCGTGCCCCCTCGGGCACGGGGCTTTCCCGTGCCACTTGCCAGCCACTGAACATGTGTTTAGTCTACTGAACATGTGTTCAGACCTGACCGCTCAGGCCAAGATCCGCAACGCGGCCATCGCGCACTTCGCCCGTGACGGCTTCGCCAGGACCAACCTGCGCGCCGTGGCGGCGACCGCCGGGGTGAGCCCCGCCCTGGTCATCCACCACTTCGGCAGCAAGGAGAAGCTCCGGAGCGCCTGCGACGGCCACGTGCTCGGCGTCCTGGTCCGGCGGGCCGGCCGCGCCCGCCCGAGCGGCATGCAGGACCTCTTCCGCGAGTACCTGTCCAACCCGGAGGAGTACCGCCTCCAGGTGCGGTACATGCTGCGCGCGATCGAGGAGGACACACCCGCCGCGGCCACGTTCGTCGAGACGCTGGTGGAGGAGTCGGAGCAGGTCCTGCGGGCCGGGATCGCCGACGGCTCGATGCGGCCGTCCTCCGACGTGCGGGCGCTGGCGGTGCTGACCGTGCTCAACAGCGTGGCCACGCTGACCATGCCGCCGTCCCTGGCGCGCGCGCTGGGCCACGAGCAGTTCGGCCCCGACGTGCTGCGCCGCCTCGCGCTGCCCACGCTGGAGCTCTACACCCACGGGCTGTTCACCGACGACGCCGCCCTCAAGGCCGCCCGGGCCGCCCTCGACGACTCACCACAGGAAGAGGACTGACACGATGACCATCCCCCTCCCCGGCCTCACGCCGCTGGAGAACACGCTCTGGCTCACGCTGGCCGGCAAGGCGCTCGACTACCGGGCCGAGCACCCGATCCTGCGCGACCGGACGGCCTACGACCTGGCCGCGAGACTCGACCTGGACGCCGCCCGGTTCAAGCTCTCCGCCAGCCCCGTCGTGGGCATCGCCCACCGCTCCCTGGTCATGGACGACATCGTGCGGCGGTTCGTCGCCCGCCGTCCCGACGCGGTCGGGCTCGACCTCGGCGCCGGGCTCGACACCCGCGTCCACCGCGTCGACCCGCCGCCCACCGTCGACTGGTACGACGTCGACCTGCCCGGCGTGGCCGAGGCCCGGCGCCGGCTGCTGCCGGAGCGGCCGCACGCCCATGTCATCGGCCGCGACCTCAACGACCCGCACTGGCTGGACGAGGTGCCCTCCGACCGTCCGGCCGTGATCGTCGCCGACGGGCTGATCGGGTTCCTGTCGCAGGAGGAGCTGGCCACCCTCCTCGACCGGCTCATCCGCCACTTCCCCGAGGGCGAGATCTGCTTCAACGGCTACACGAGGTTCCACGTGTGGGCGGCCAGGAGGTATCCCGGCACCCGGTCCGTCGCGCCCTTCCTGAAGTCGCCCGGATACGACACGCCGCAGGACATCGAGCGCCTGGAGCCCCGGCTGAAGCTGGTGCGCGAGATCTTCCTGACCCGCGAGCCCGAGGTCGCCGGCTACCCGTGGACGACCCGGCTGGCGAGCCGGCTGACCTCCTGGAGCACGTCCCTGTCCCGCAAGGGCACCGCCGTCCAGCACTACCGCTTCTGAGCCACGGGCTCGGCCCGGCCCTACCTTCGACTGGCTCTCCACCGATCCCGAGGTAACGGCGGCGAACTGGAGCTGGGTTACCTGCTGCGCCGCGGCGCGTGGGGCGCGGGCTTCGCGTTCGAGGCCGCGACGGCCGTGTTGCGCGCCTGACCGCGCCCGCCGGGGTCACAGTCCCGACATGGACGCGGCCAGGTACTGCCCGAGCTGCGGGATGCGGGCGTCGGACAGGCGGCTGGACGGGCCGGAGATGCCGGCCGCGCCGATCAGGGAGCCGCGGATGCGCACCGGCACCGCGACGCACCGGACGCCGTCGAAGGTCTCGTCCCGGTCGACCGCGTAGCGGGCCTCGCGGGACTCCTCCACCCGGCGCCGCAGCTCGATGGGGCCCTTGGCGGCCTTCTCCGTGCCGCCCGCGTAGGACAGGCGGGCCAGGTGGGTGTCCAGGGCCTCGGGGTCGAGGGCCGACAGGTAGGCCTTCCCCAGCGCCGAGCAGTGCATCGGCCGGATCGTCCCTAACTGTTCGGAGACGGCCACCACGTGCCGGGTGGGGAAGAAGGCGAGGTAGACCATCGTGTCCTTGGCCGGCACCGCCAGGATCGTCGCGTCGCCGCACTCGTCGCGGATCGAGGCGAGCACCGGGTCGATGATCTGGCTCCAGTCGGTCTCCGGCGCCTGGATGAGCCCGTAGAACTTGGCCGGGACGATCGTGTAGCGCTTGGTCGCCTCGTTGCGGGCCACGTACCCCGTGGCGACCAGCTCGGCGAGCAGCCGCAGGGCGGTGCTGCGGTTGACGTCGAGCTCGCGGGCGAGCTCGGCGGCGGTCAGCGGTTCGCCGGAGAGCAGTTCCAGCGCCCGCAGCGCGCGCTGTATGGGAGAGGCGGTACGGCCGTCGGAGAGGTCGTTCGTACTGGGGCCCTGGTTCGTCGTCATGACAAGGATTGTCCGCCGTTCAGGCCGAAGAGGTGATCAACTGCTTCGCGGTTGGCCCTGAAGGATCTCTCGGCCTGGTCCTCCCAGCCGAAGACCTGCACGGTGAGGATGCCGTCGAACTCGACCGACGCGAGCGCCCGGCGCACCTCGGCCCAGTCGATCTCGCCGCGGCCCAGGTCGAAGTGCTGGTGGATCCGGCACGGGACGCCCGGCGGGTTGACGATGGTGCGGCCGGGCCGGAAGGTGTCGGCGACGTGCACGTGGTCGAACCAGCCGCGGGCGTACTCCACCTGCTCGGTGGTGCTGCCCTGGAGGTGGTAGGCGTGCGGCACGCAGTGCAGGTAGCGCAGCCGCGGGCTGCCGATCTCCTTGATCAGGTCCACCGCGCCGGCGGTGGTCTCGACGAAGTCCCACGGGTGCGGCTCGGCGACGAGCTCGACGTCCTCGCGTTCGAGCACCGGAAGCAGGTCCTCGATCGAGCGCAGGAACGCCTTCCGGCAGGCGTCGGGCTGGTCCGGGTGGCCGGACAGCTCGGTGTTGATCCGCCGGCAGCCGAGCTCCACGGCGGCGGCGATGCCGTCCCGCCACCAGGCGACGGCCTGCCTGCGGACGTCCTCGTCGGGGCTGGACCACGCCTGGATCACCGCGACCGAGACGATCTCGACGCCGCAGGCGTCCGCCGCGTCGCGGAAGCCGCGCAGCTCGGCCGCCGAGGCGTGCATGGGGCCGAACGCCGGGATGAAGTCGTCGCGGTTGCCCATCTCCAGATGGCGGTAGCCGGCCTCGGCGGCCGCGCGGGCGGCGAGCTCGACCGGCCTGCCCTGGAGCATCGCCGGGTCAAGAGCGATCTTCATGCCACTTCTTCCTTCCAGACGCTGTCAGGGACGATGACCGCCTTGCCGGGGACCTGCCGGGCGCGAAGCGCGTCGAGCGCGTCGTTCACCTCGGACAGCCGCCACCGGGCGGTCGGTGAGAGCCGGATCTTCCCGGCCGCGGCCAGCACGATGATCGACTCCAGGTCCTCGCGGCGGCCCGACCGGATGCCCCGGATGCGGGCCTCCTTGCGCGCGACGACGGCGAAGTCCACGTCCGGGACGCGAGCGTACCCGGCCAGCAGGTATGTGCCGTGCGGGTTCAGAGCGTCCAGGCCCGGCGCCAGGACGGCGGGCACGCCCGTGCAGTCGATGACGGCGTCCACGGGCACGCCGGCCTCCTCGATCGAGGCGACGACGTCGTGGCCGACGGCCTGCAGCGCCCGGCGGCGCAGCGGACCGGGCTCGACGACCTGGACGGGCACGCCGCGCACGCGCAGCAGCTCGGCGCACAGGTGGCCGATGGGCCCGGCGCCGAGGACGAGCACGCGGCGCGGATCGTGCTCCAGCGCCACCCGGACGCTGTTGGCGGCGGTCGCCCCGCCGTCGACCAGCGAGGCGGCCTCCTCCCACGACAGCCGCGACGGCAGCTCGACGAGCTGGGCCGCCCGGACACGCAGGTGGTCGGCGTAGCCGCCCCAGGCGCCGAGCACGCCGGTGATCGACACCAGCTCCGGGCAGAGCCGCTCGTCGCCGGCCCGGCACGCCGCGCACGAGCCCTCGCCGGTGAACAGGGTGATGGTGGCCCGGCGGCCGAGCCATTCCCGGGCCCCGGCGCCGGCCTCCACGACCACCCCGACCGGCTCGTGGCCGAGCACGAAGGGCGTCTCGGGCCGGTAGGAGTGCCCGGCCAGGACGTGCAGGTCGGTGCCGCAGATGCCGCAGGCGTGCACCCGCAGGACGACCTCGTCATCGCTCTCGGGCGCCGGACGCGGCACGCGCGTGACGGCGAGCCGTTCGCTCGGGATCGAGGTGGCCACGGCGGCCTGCATGGTGGCCGTGGCTGACGGTGCTCCCACTGGGCGCCTTCTTCCGGGGGCAGGTTCGGTGTGCACCACAGCATCCACAAGTGTTGCGAAAGATGCAACCCCTTGACGTCTCACGCAACACATTGTCCGAATGCACTGAGCAGTGAATTGCCAGGAAACATGCGGGTCACGGGGGTTGACATGCCTGGAATGTCCCCCATAGCGTCGGGCACCACTAACGTCCCTTGGTGCAACACAGTTCGTCTGACGCAACACCTCGCTGCTGATCACAGCGAGAGGTCGAGCCCCCCAACGGCCGCCCGCAGGTGCTCTTCGTCGCCGACCTTGTGGATGAGACTTCAGGACGCGAGGAGTCACCGCCATCGAAATCCCTCCGGAAACCCCCTGCCCCGGAGGCTTCATGGCTCATTTCAAGGAGGACAGGATGCTCCGACACCATCGCTCCGCACGAGCTCTGACCGCTGTCGCCACCGCCGCCGCCATCGGCGCCACGGGCTGCGCCGGCTCCTCGATCACCACCAAGCCGGCCGCCGCGCCGACGGACGTGGGCACGTCGTGCGCCAAGTACGGCACCGTCAAGCTCACCGTCGGCATGTCGGAGGCCGGCGAGGCCATCGCCAACGGCTTCAAGGAGCAGGTGAAGTCCTTCCAGGCGGCCAACAAGAACGTCACGGTCGACCTGCAGATCAAGGACTGGGCCTCCTCGGCCAGCACCATCAAGCTGGTGATGTCCGGCAACAACCCGCCCGACGTCATGCAGGGCAACTCCGGCTGGGCCATCAACGGCGCCCTGTGGAAGGCGGGCCTGCTGCTGAACCTGGACCCGTACGCCAAGGCGTTCGGGTGGGCCGGGAAGTTCCCCGAATCGGCGCTGACGGTCAACAGGTTCACCGCCGACGGCAAGGCGCTGGGCGAGGGCAGCCTCGTCGCCGTCCCGCCCGCCATCCAGTACGTCGGCGTGTTCTACAACAAGGCCGTCCTGGGCAAGCTGGGCATCGACCCGGCCGGCCTCGACGACAAGGCGGCCTTCCTCCAGGCGCTGGACAAGGCCAAGGCGGCCGGCGTCACCCCCGTCATGCTCGGCGACTCGGAGAAGTGGCCGGCGCTGCACAACCTGTCGCTGTTCAACGGCTGGTACGTCGCCCCGGACACGATCAACAACTGGGTCTACAACAAGCCCGGCAGCACCTACGACGACGACGGCCACCTGAAGGGCTCGACCGACTTCCGCGCCTGGATGGAGAAGGGCTACTTCAACTCCGACGCGCTGGCGACCAGCTTCACCGACGCCACCAGCCGCTTCGGCAAGGGCCAGTCCGCCTTCTTCGTCACCGGCTCCTGGGCCCTCGGCGACGTCGGCAAGGCCCTGGGCGACGACGCCGGCTTCATGCTCTTCCCGGCCGGCGACAGCGGCAAGCACGCGGCCGTCGGCGGCTACAGCCTGCCCTTCAGCATCTCGGCCAAGACCAAGTACCCCGACTGCGCGGCGGCGTTCATCGACTACGTGACCGCCGGCGAGGAGGCTGTCGCGGCCCAGATCGCGGCCGGCCGTCCGTCGGCGACCAAGGCGGGCGTCAACGCCAAGATCGACGACCCGCTGCTGAAGCAGATGGTGGACGCCTACGAGCGGCTGTCGTCCGAGAACGGCCTGTTCACCTGGGAGGACTGGCCGACCCCGACGATGCTGACCTTCCAGGGCGCCGAGGCCCAGCGGCTGCTGTCGGGCGAGATCACGCCCAAGCAGTACAACGAGTCGGTCCAGAAGAACTGGGCCGACTACATGAAGACCCGTTCCTGACCCGGCGGGCGGCGCACGAGGCGCCGGCCCCGTCCCCCCCGTGAGAAAGGCTGTTCGTGGACAAGGTAGTCATCACCGTAACCGTCGACTGTTCCATGTCGTATCCCGGTTTCAAGGGCATGCCGAGGATCGACGACGTGCCCGCCGTCGCCGGTGAGTACGTACGGGCGATCGACTCCGGCGCGTCGCTCGTCCACCACCACGGCGTGCACTACCTGGAGGACTCGATCCAGGAGGACGGCCGCCAGCTCTCCCGCACCGACTACGACGGCTGGGCCGACCTGACCGACCGCATCCGCGCCGAGCGCGACTCGATCATCCAGTTCGGCATCGCCAGCGCCCGGCTGGAGGAGAAGGTCGCGCTCATGAAGCTGCGCCCGGACATGATGTCCTACGCCTTCAACGTGCACGACGAGTACTTCCGGCCCGACCCGGCCTATCCCGCCAACGAGCAGTACGCCATCCACACCCGCCCCGAGCTGGAGGCCTTCTGCAAGGCGGCCAAGGAACACGGCGTCAAGCCCGAGGTCGAGTCCTTCTACACCGGCGCGTTCTGGAACCTGGAGTTCATCCGCGACCAGGGCCTGCTCGACGACCCGGTCTGGACGACCCTGTTCCTGGGCTGGCCCGGCGGCGCGTGGACGCCCCCCACCGAGGACTCCCTGCTGTACCTGGTCCGGCACCTGCCGCCGCGGGTCAACTGGAACGTCAGCGTGATGAACCCGAAGATGCAGTGGCGCCTGCTGGCCATGGCCATGAGCCTGGGCGGCCACGTACGGGTCGGCTGGGAGGACAACCCGTACCTGCCGGACGGATCGCCGTCGCGCTCCAACGCCGAGCTCGTCGACGAGATCGTCAAGATCGCGCACCTGATGGGCCGCGAGGTGGCGACCCCCGACGAGGCCCGCGAGATCATCGGCCTGCCCGCGCGGCAGGGCGCGGCCCAGCCGGCGGCCGCGGCCGCCGGCCAGAGCGCCTAGGAATCCGTCAGGACACGCCGGCGCCCCGGTGCGGCGCGGAAAGACCGCGCCGCGCCGGGCGCGCCACGTAGGGAAGTGGATCGCACCATGGCCGTCACGGTCACCACAGACGCCGGCCCGGCGACCCCCGCCGGCAGGCGCCCCCGCCGGGGAGTCCGGCGGGGCGAGGTCCGCGGGATGCCGTACCTGCTCATCCTGCCCGGATTCATCTTCTACGCGCTGTTCGTCCTCGTGCCCATCGCCGACACGGTCCGCCTGTCGTTCCTCGAATGGGACGGGCTCTCGCCGCAGACGTGGGTCGGGCTCGACAACTACCTCCAGGTGCTGACCGATCCGAACACCTGGACCTCGTTGCGGGTCTCGCTCGTCTTCGTCGTCTTCGGCTGCGTGCTGCCGGTGGCGCTCGCCCTGCTGCTCGTCGGCATCATCGCGCGGACCAGGATCCGGGGGCTGAGCTTCTTCCGGTTCGTGTTCTTCCTGCCGTACACGATCGCCCTGGCGGTCGTCGCGATCGCCTGGCGCTGGCTCTACTCGCTGGACGGCTCGCTCAACGCGATCATCAAGGCCGTCCTCGGCGCCGACCTGGTGCGGCCGTTCCTCGGCGACGCCGGCCTGGCGCTGCCCGCCCTGGGCGTCGTCGCGCTGTGGGCGACGTTCGGCTTCGTCGTGGTCATGCTGCTGTCCGGCACGCAGCACATCCCGAAGGAGCTGTACGAGGCCGCGCGCATCGACGGCGCGGGACCGGTGCGCGAGTTCTTCACCGTGACCCTGCCCGGCATCCGCCACGAGCTGCGCGTGTCGCTGGTGATGACCCTCACCCTGTCCCTGCGCATCTTCGACCTGCCCCTGATGGCGACGCAGGGCGGCCCCGGCTACGCCACCACCACGCCGTCGCTGATGATGTACCGCGACGTCTTCGTCAACGGGCAGATCGGTCCGGGAGCGGCCATCGCCGTGCTGCTCACCCTGGTCATCTTCATCGGCGTCGGCCTGGTCAACCGGCTCGTCAGATCGGAATAACACGATGGTCTCCCGCCGCAGCAACACCATGTCCTACGTGGTCCTGCTCCTGTTCGCGGCCTTCGCGATCTACCCCTTCATCTCCACGACGCTCGTCGCCTTCAACCCGCCGGACGCGTCCGTGAGCGGGCTGGCCTGGCCGAGCCGGTGGTCCCTGGACAGCTTCGTCAGCGCCTGGGACAACCCGGACGCCGGCATCGGGCGCTCGCTGCTCAACAGCGTCCTGCTGTCCGGGGTGGTGGTGAGCGTGTCGGTCTTCTTCTCGATCCTGACCGGCTACGCCTTCGGGACGATGCGGTTCCGCGGCTCGTCGCTGCTGTTCCCGCTGTTCGTGCTCGGGCTGATCGTGCCGTACGAGGCGACCGTGATCCCGCTCTACTACCAGTTCAGGGCCTACGACCTGATCGACACCTACTGGTCGATGATGCTGCCGTGCATCGGCGGCTCGATGGCCTTCGGCACGTACTGGATGACGTCGTTCTTCACGTCCTTCCCCCGCGAGCTGCTGGAGGCCGCGCGGACGGACGGGTCGAACCGGTGGCAGACGCTGTGGCGGGTGGTCGTGCCCACGGCCAGCTCGCCGATCTTCGCCCTGGCCACCATCCTGTTCATCTGGACGTGGAACAACCTGCTGCTCGCGGTCGTGATGATCTCCCAGCCGGAGCTGCGCATGGTGCCCGCCGCGCTCAACTTCTTCGTCGGCCTGCAGTACGGCAGCAACTACCAGATCACCTGCGCCGCCGCGATCATGGTCGCGCTGCCGGTGATGATCGTCTACTACCTCCTCCAGCGCCGGTACGGCGCCGACGTGCTCGCCGGCTCACTCAAGGGCTGAGGCCGGCGCCCACCAACCATCCATTCGTCACATCCTCTACAGGAGAATTCACATGTCAGTGTCGAAGCCGGGCGTCGGCATCGCGGGTCTCGGGCTGATCTCGAAGACGCACGCGGCGGCCTACCAGCGCATGTCCGACGTGGTCGACCTCGTGGCCGGCTGCGACGTCGACCCCGGGGCGGCGTCGGCCTTCACCGCCGAGTTCGGCGCCAAGACCTACACCGGCCTCCAGGACCTGATCGACGACCCGCGGGTGGACGTGGTGGACCTGATCCTCCCCCACCACCTGCACTACGACGCCGCGATGGCGGTGCTGGACGCCGGCAAGCACCTGATCCTGGAGAAGCCCGTCGCGCCGACGTACGAGCAGTCGGTGGCCATCCAGCGCCGGGCGGCCGAGACCGGCGTGCACTTCATGGTCGCCGAGAACAGCCGGTACATCGCGGCCTACCAGGCCGTGCACCGGCTGCTGAGCGAGGGCGCCATCGGTGAGGTCATCCACGCCAGGACGTACCTGCGCTCCAACGAGAAGGCCCACCTGTCGATGCCCGGCTACTGGCGGACCCAGTACAAGCTCGGCGGCGGCCTGGTCATGGACACCGGCGCCCACTCGTTCTACCTGCTCAAGTGGCTGCTCGGCGAGTTCGAGGAGCTGACCGGCGTCTCCAGGAAGGTGTTCCCGCTCGACAACGAGATCGAGGACACCGCCGAGGTGTACGGCCGCATGCGCAGCGGCGCCCACTTCTCGTGCGGCTTCACCTCCGTCTCGGAGGTCCCGCACAGCGAGCGCCTGGAGCTCTACGGCACCGAGGGCGGCATCCTGGTGGACCAGATGTCCGACCCGGTGGTCAAGATCTTCCGCGGCCAGCACGACTACCAGGGCGAGGCGGTCGCCGAGGTGCCCTTCGGCCCCGACGCCTGGCACCCCGGCGGCTGGCACTACGAGTCCGTGATCACCGAGGTCACCGACTACGTGCGCGCCCTGGTGGAGGGACGCCCGCCGCTGATCGACTCCGGCGACGCCGTCTACGCCATGCGCGTCGTCGAGGCCGCCTACGAGTCCATCCAGTCCGGGAAGACGGTCACCGTCCCGGCCGGCGCGCAGCTCTGATCCGCCCCCACAGCAGAATCTGGACCTCCCCATGAGACTCATGCGCATCGGCGCCGCCGGCGCCGAACGTCCGGTCGTCGCGATCGACGACGAGACCTACATCGACGTGTCCGACGTGGTCGCCGACTTCGACGGCTCCTTCTTCGCCGCCGGGCTGGACGGGCTCGCCGCGACCGTCGCCGACCGGGTGGCCGCCGGCGCGGCCCGCCGCTTCGCCGGTGAACGCGTCGGCGCGCCGATCGCCCGTCCGCACCAGATCCTGTGCGTCGGCCTCAACTACGCCGACCACGCCGCCGAGTCGGGCCAGGAGCCGCCGGCCGAGCCGATCGTGTTCACCAAGGCGCCGAACACGCTGGTCGGGCCCGACGACGACGTGCACATCCCGCGCGGCTCCTCGGCCACCGACTGGGAGGTGGAGCTCGGCGTCGTGATCGGCGCCCGGGCTCACTACCTGGAGAGCGACGAGGAGGCGCGCGCCGCGATCGCCGGGTACGTGCTGGTCAACGACGTCAGCGAGCGCGACTTCCAGCTGCGCCACGGCGGCCAGTGGGTCAAGGGCAAGTCGGCCCCGACGTTCAACCCGTGCGGCCCCTGGCTGGTCACGCCGGACGAGCTCGGCGAGGTCGACGACCTGGGCATGTGGCTCGACGTCAACGGGCAACGCCGCCAGACCGGCTCGACGGCCCACATGTTGTTCGACCCCGTCTTCGTCGTGCGCTACCTGAGCCGGTTCATGGCGCTCGAACCCGGCGACCTGATCAACACCGGCACGCCCGCGGGTGTCGGCATGGGCTTCGACCCGCCCGTCTACCTGCGGCCGGGCGACCGGATGGAGCTCGGCATCGACGGCCTGGGCCGCCAGAGGCAGTCGGTCGTGGCCACCCCCTGACCGACCGGCGCGGCCCGCCCTGAACCGTCCGGACGGGCCGCCCCCCGGCCGCAGCCTCACGACGGAGCTGGACTTCCCGTTGGGCTGTCACAGCGCGGACCTATGCTCGTCGCCATGTCGATATGCGCCACCCCCGCGTCCCTGTCCTACGCCGACGCCGACGCCCGTCTGAGCGGCGCGTTGTCCGCCGCGTTCGAGAGCGGAGGAGAGTCGTCCGACCATGACAGCGTGCTGTTCTTCGACGGCGATCTCGCGGTCGACGGGGACTTCCTGGACGCCGTCAATGCCCTGCGAAGCGGGGACGACGAGGACGACGTCGAGCTGATCGTGATCACCGGCGATCTGACGGTCAACGGCCCGATCGCGCTCTATGAGGACCATCCCGGACTCTACGTCGGCGGTCGCACCGAGGCCGAGACCCTGGAGGCCGGCGACTGCGAGATCTACATCCACGACGGCGCCTTCACGCACCTCGTCTACGGCTGTTACAACCACGGCCGGCTACGGACCGGGACCGTCGAGACCCCTTGGGTGATCGTCTTCGATCACGCCATGGACGTGCACGCCGTCGGCGGGCGCTGGGTGGACAACTTCGGCGACGCCAAGGACGCCGACTACACCAAGCCGGGCATCGTCGAGGCGTTCGTGCCCGAGGTCGTCGACGCGGAGAACCGCTGTCTGGACGTCGATGCGTTCCTGGACCGGCTGCGGGCCGGGCTGCCGGTCCTGCGGCCCGGAGCCCGGACGGCGGCCGAGTCGGCCGAAGCCGACGTGTCCCGGTCCCGGGCCGACCGGGTGGAGCACCTCGATCTGACCGGTCGCAACCTCAAGGAGTTTCCCGCCGAGGTGCTCCGGATGCCGTGGCTTCGTACCCTGATCCTGGACGGCAACCCGATCGGCGGGCTGCCCGAGGCGCTCGGGACGCTCACCCGGCTGGAGCACCTGTCGGTGCGCAAATGCGAGCTGACCGCCCTGCCGGAATCGATCGGCGACCTGGCCGCGCTCCGGACGCTGTGCGTCGCCGGCAACCGGGACCCGGACCTGGACACGGTCGAGTTCACCCTGCCGGCCGCCATCGGCCGGCTCACCGCTCTGGAGGAACTCGACATCTCCTACCTGTCCGTCTCCGTCGACACGGAGTCGGGGTCGGAGTGGAACCTGCCGGAGGTGACGCGGTTCGTCCTGCCGGACGCCTTCGGCGACCTGGTCGCGCTGCGCAAGCTGGTCGCCGACGGGACCGACGTCGTGTTCCCCGACTCGGCGCACGGGCTGGCCGCCGTCGAGGAGGTGTCCATGACCGGCGGGAGCCACTACTTCCTGCGGACCTTCCCCGAGGCCGTCACCACCTTCCCGAACCTGCGCCGGCTCGACCTGAGCGGCAACTACTTCGACACCGTCCCCGACAGCCTGCTGCGGTTGACCCGCCTCGAAGAGCTCGACCTCGGCGACAGCCTCGGTCTGCTGCGCGACCCGCTGCCCGACCTCGGCCGCCTGCCCGCGCTGCGGGTCCTCGGCTTCGGCGGACACAGCCGCCGCGCCGGCACGCCCCTGCCGTCGCACGATTTCCTGCGGGAGCTGTTCGCCATGGAGCTGCCCGGACTCGAGGAGCTCCGGATCAGCCGGTGGCAGCGGAACACCAAGCGCCTCAAGCTCAAGCCCGAGCACTTCGCCGGGATCGGAACGTTCCGTCGGCTGCGGATCGTCGACCTGAGGTTCAATCAGCTCAACGACCTGCCGGCAGATTTCGACACGCTCCCCGATCTGGCGGCGGCCAACTTGTACGGCAACCTGTTCCCAAGGGCGGTCCGCGACCGGATCACCGCCGCACACCCGACCGCCCAGATCGACTTCGAGTAGGCGTTCGAGGCCGGCGTGGCCGGCATGACGGCGGAGCCGGTCGCCGGGGATCACAGCCACTCACCCGTCGCCGCGATCTGTTCGGTGGCCAAGTAGACGTCTCCGCCCGGCCGTCTGGTCGCGGCCACGGGCACGAGCTGTGGACTGTCGCCGCGCCGCCCGCACGCCCCCACGCTGCCGGCGCCGGAACAGTGAGTACACCGTCTGCCATGGACCGTACTCCTCGGGCAGGTCACGCCAGGGCACACCGGTCCGCCCGCGATGCCGGACGCCGTCGATCAGCCTGCGCTGGAACGACGCTGGTCGGCCCGTTGCCGCCACCGGCAACAACGGCTCCAGCACCGCCCACTGCGCATCACTCAAGTCCCCACGCGCCACACCGAGATCATCCCGGTGCAGCGCGATCAACGCGACAGGGTTCTCAAACCCGCCCTAGGAACGCCAGCCGGGCAGGCGGTCGGTCTCGCAACCGGCGTCCTCGATGGCCGCCACGATGAAGCTCTCCTCGACCGGGCCCTCGGTGAGCACGCTCACCCGGCCGGCCGCCAGGTTCACGTCCACGCCCACCACCCCCGGGATCAGGGCCAGCTCCCGCTTCACCGCCTCCACGCAGGTGGCGCAGCTCCCGGTGTTCAGGTCGGGGATGCCGTAGGTGACGAGGCTGTGGACAAGGGTGATCATTTAGTCCTCCGAAGTGCCGTACAGGGGTTGGGTATGGGGTGCGTTTCACCACGCCGTACCCTTTTCTGAGCTTGCCGCACGGCGAGCGGCGACGACAGCGAATACGACTTCCCTTTCCCGCCATGGCGGGAAGCGGACAGGAGAGGCACGTGAGCGACGAGGCCACCGCCAGGCGCGTGTACACCCGCATGCGCCGGCACCGGGAGTCGTTCGGCGCGGCCGCCGCCGGCCTCGGGCTGCGCGGCGCCGAGGTCGACCGGGCACGCGACCGGCTGACCCGGCTCGGCCTGCTCAACCCCGGCGCCGAGATCGCCGTCGACGCGATGGCGGCGCTCAGCCGCATGCTGCTCGGCGGCGAGGAGCTGCTCGGGATGCTCGCCGAGCAGCGGGCGGCCTCCAGGGAGCTCACCGAGCACTACCTGCGCCTGGACGGCGACCCCCAGGACGCCCGCGTCGAGTTCTTCCCCCGCTCCAACGTGGAGGCCCTGCGCGTGAAGCTGCGGGCGGCGACGGAACGGGCCCGCGAGGAGATCATGGGCATGCACATGCCGCACGCCTGGGAGCCCGAACGGCTGCGGGACTCCCGCGCCGAGGACGTCGGCGCCGTGGCCCGCGGCGTGCGGGTGCGCATCATGCACGCCCAGAGCCAGCTGGCCCAGCCGGTGATGCGCGAGCACGTCCAGGGCATGCTGGAGGGCGGGGTCGAGGTGCGCACCATGCCGTTCGTCCCGGTACGGCTGATCATGCTGGACCGCGAGCTGGCCGTGGTCGAGGTGATGCCCGGCGACCTCATGGCGGGCGCGATGCTCATCGAGGGCCGCGGGCTGGTCGCCTCCTACGCCGCCCTGTTCGACTACTGCTGGATGACCGCCTCGGAACCGGGCGACGTCCCCAGGGCAGCCGACGGCGAAGAGCTCAACGAGCAGCAGCGCGCGGTGCTGCGCCTGCTGGCCACCGGCGCCAAGGACGACGCCATCGCCCGCGCCCTGGGCGTCTCGAACCGCACGGTGACCAGGGTCGTGGCCGAGCTGACCGCCCAGCTCGGCGCCGACAGCCGCTTCCAGGCAGGCGTCCGCGCCGCCAAGCTCGGCTGGATCTGAGCCGGGGAGACACCCCGCCCGACCCGGAGGTGACGGGCTCGGCACGCCGGTGACATTGGTCAATGTGATCACGCTGATCCCATTGATCACTTGGCCACCGGCGTGCCGGGACCCGGCCTGTACACTGCCGCTGTTCCTGGTTTTCGTGGCGTCCGGCCGGGGCGGCCGTGCGACACCGTTCTCCTGGGGGGCGCGCCTGCGCCGCCTGCGTGTACACCCGATTCACGGATGGCATGGGGCAGGTGGGATGACGACGGTCGGAGAACCGGATCGGATCGTGCCCGAACAGGAGCGCCCGTGGCCGCGCGGCGCGGCGCGGCACTACCGTCGCGACCCGCTGGGGTTCGTGGAGCGGGCGGCGGACGCGCGCGGGCCGGTGTTCCGCCTGCCCGACGACGGGTCGCTGTGCGTGGCCGACCCCGCGCAGGCCCTGCGGATCCTGCACGACGAGGCGGGCGACTACGACGAGGTGTCCGGGTTCTTCCACGTCGGCGGCGGGCTGCTCGGGCCGCGGGCGACGCAGGTGGCGATCGGCCGGGCGGCCCGCACGACGTTGCGCGCCCACGTGGCCGCCCGCCGTGAGCGGCTGCCCGCGGTCGTGGCGGAGCTCGGCGAGGTCAGCGAGTGGCCGTCGGCCGGGCGGGCCGCCGTGCACCGGTTCCTGGCCGACGCCCTGCTGCGGCCGGACAGCCCGGCCGCCCTGCGGGAGCTGATGACGCACGTCGTGCGGCGCGAGGTGCTGATCCGTCCCGCCGGCCGGCTCGCGCGGTTGTCGCGGCGCGCCCTGTGGGCCCGCGTCGTGCGGACGGTCGCCGCCGAGGCGCGCGCCCGGCGGAGCGAGCAGGCGGGCGAGGCGCGGCCCGGCGACCTGCTGGACGCCGTCCTGGGCGCCACCCCGCCCGAGACGCCCGCCGAGCACGTGGCGCAGGTGTACCTGCTGCTCTTCCGCACCTCGATCGCGCCGGTGGGCCACGCGGTGGCCTGGGCGCTGCTGTCGGCGGCGGCCCACGGCGTCGACCTGGCCGCCGTGCCGCCCGAGTCGGCCGTACGCGAGTCGCTGCGGCTGTGGCCGGTGGCCTGGCTGCTCGGCCGCCCGGTGCGCAGGGCCCACCAGGTCGGCGGCGTGCCGCTGGAGCCGGGCGACAGCGTGTCCGTCTGCCCCTACCTCCTCCACCGCGACGAGCGGCACTGGCCGCGGGCCACCACGTTCCGGCCCGGCCGCTGGGACGGCCCCGAGCCCCGCGGCCCCTACCTGCCCTTCGGCGGCGGCCCGTTCACCTGCGCGGGAGCGGGCGTCGCCCAGGCGCTGGCCACCGACCTGCTGGCCGCCCTGACCGACCACGCCCACCTGGAGGTGCGCGGCGGCACCGGGCGGCCGCACGTCGAGGGCATCATCACGCCCCCGCCCTTCCGGTTGCGCCGCACGGCACGCCAGACCTGACCACCAGCGGTTCGTCGAGGAAGGAGGTGATCCCCCATGAGGAAGCTGCTGCGCCGCGTCACCGGCCGCCGGGTCAACCGGCAGGCCTGGTACATCTGGTAACCGAGTCCGAGCGGCCGCGCCGGGCCGAGGGCCCGGCGCGGTCACCCGGCCCGCCGGCCGTTCAGGAGGCACGCATGTCGCATGTCGAGGAGACCCTGGCGGCCTACGAAGGCGTCGCCGCCCGCTACGACGAGCTGAACGCGCAGATGGACACCGAGGCGCTGGTGGACCGCTTCACCGAGGCGGTGGAGCGGCACGGCGACGGGGGGCGGCGGCTGCTGGACGCCGGTTGCGGCACCGGCCGCAGCAGCACGGCGTTCAAGAAGCGGGGATTCGAGGTGACCGGCTACGACCTGTCCCCGGCGATGGCGGCGACCGCGCGGCGGCGACCGGGCGCCGACGGCATCCCGTTCCTGGTCGGATCACTCCTGAGCCCTCCGCCCGAACTGTCCGGCTTCGACGTGGTCGCCTGCGTGGACGTGCCCCTGACGTACCTGACGAGCGCCGGCCAGTTGCGACAGGCGCTGGCGGCGGCGCGCGACCGGCTCACCCCGGGCGGGCTGGTGGTCTTCGACCTGAACACCATCGGCTACTACCGGCGCACGTTCGGCGTCCCGGTGGTCGCCGACCGCGGTGACCGGTACGTGGCCTGGTTCGCGCACTCGCCGCGGATCGAGGCCGACGAGATGGTGATCACCCAGTTCGACCTGTTCGAACGGGCCGGCGCGGGCTGGGAGCGGCTGTCGATGCGGCACGTGCAGCGCCACCACTCCGACCGTACGGTGCGCCGGGCCGCCGAGCTGGCCGGGCTGCGCGTGGTGGCCGCCCACGGGCTGGTGGGCACCACGGTGCGCGACCCGGCCGACGAGGAGGCCCACGACCGGATCCTGTACGTCGCCCGTCCCGCCTGAGGTTCGCTATATTCAGAATATGGTGAATCTGCCGTCCGTCCTCTCCCTGTGGGGTTGCGACCTGCGTTACGCCGACAGCGGGGGCGACGGCGTGCCGGTGGTGTTCTCGCACGGCGCCGGGGCCGACCACGTGATGTTCGACGCCCAGGCCCGCCACCTGCGGGCCCGGGGGTACCGCGTCGTCACCTGGGACCTGCGCGGCCACGGTCGCTCACGACCGGCCGGCGTGCGCTTCACCGCCGAGCAGGCGATCGCCGACCTGTGCGCGCTGGTCGAGCACCTGGCGCTGGACCGGCCGGTGCTCGTGGGGCAGTCCCTCGGCGGCAACCTCAGCCAGGCCGTCGTGCGGCGGCACCCCGGCCTCGCCCGCGCGCTGGTCGTCATCGGCGCCGCGCCGAACACGGCGCCGTTGTCCCTGCGGGACCGCCTGCTGCTCAGAGCGGCCGCGCCGATGCTGACGATGATCCCCGCCGGCAGGCTGCCGCGGCTGATGGCCGACGCCTCCGCGACCACCCGGGCCGCCCGGGACGACGCCCGGCGGGCCTTCGGCCAGGTGCCGAAGAAGGAGTTCGTGCAGGTGTGGCGGGCCACCGTCGACTTCCTCTCCCCCGACCCCGGCTACCGCACGCCGGTGCCCCTGTGCCTGATCCGCGGCGAGCGGGACACCACCGGCAACATCGCCTCGGCCATGCCCGCCTGGGCCCGCGCCGAAGGCGTCGAGGAGATCGTCGTCCCCGGGGCCGGCCACATCGCCAACCAGGACGACCCGCGGGCGGTCAACGAGGCGATCGAGGCGTTCCTGTGCACGCTCCCGGCGCCGGGGCGGGCGCGGCGATGAGCGCGCGGCACACGTTCGTCACCTCGGTGGGCGACCTGCTGGCCTCGTGGAACCTGCCGCACGCGACCGGGCGCGTCTACGGGCTGCTGCTCCTCACCGAGCAGCCGATCTCACTCGACACCATCGCCGCCGAGCTGGAGCTGAGCAAGGGGGCGGTGAGCACCGCCGTACGGCAGCTCGACTCCTGGGGGCTGGCCAAGGTGATCCCGCAGCCCGGCAGCCGGCGGCTCCTGGTGGAGGCCACCGGGGGGATCGAGTCGCTGCTGGAGGCGAGCCAGGCGCGGGCCAGGACCCTGATCGCCGCGCTGCGCGAGGGCGAGGCGCTGGTGCACCCCGGACCCGCGCAGGAGCGGCTGCGGGACGTGATCGGGTTGTTCGCCGGTTATGTCGACGTCGGCGGCCAGATGCTGGCCAGGCACCGGGAGCGACGCCCCGGATCCGACACCGCGCGGCCCTCCTCCGCCGGGTAGGGTCCGCCCCACGACGTGGCGGCGGCCGTGAACGACTTCCACCAGCACCTGTGGGGCGCCGGCAGGACGACGCCCTGTCCGAGCGAGAAGATCGAGCGCGCCCTGAGCGCGATGCGCTGACGGGCCGGGGCCGAGGTCGCTGGTGACGACCCGGCCGCCGGTGTCATACCGTCACATCATGGACGAGCACCGCCAGAGCATCCCCGACGTTCTCCGCCCCGTACGGGACGCCGCCGCGGCCCTGGACGACGACCTCACCGACCTGGGCGACGCGCTGCGGGCGTTGCGGCGGGTCGAGGTGGAGGTGGAACTGGCGACCGACCTGCTGATGCGGCAGTCCAACGCGAAGGCGAACCAGGCCCGGCAAGAAACCCCCTGACCGCGCCCGGCAGCGGCCACTAAACTGTCCCCTTCGTTCTTGATCAAGAAGATGGAGGATGACATGTCTCGTCTTCGCGCGTTAGCGCTGACCGTCGTCGCGGGAGCCGTTCTGCTTCCCTCTCCCGCTCAGGCCGCGTCGGTGAAGGGGGTGAAGCTCGTCAACGGCGCGTCCGGCCAGTGTCTCACCGTGGCCGCGACCGAAGTGAAGAAGAACGGCGCCCCGGTCATCCAGTGGCCCTGCGACGGTTCCAGGCGCCAGCGCTGGTACGTCGTCAAGGACTCCGAGGGCGGCGTGAATTTCCGGAACGCGGTGTCCGGACAGTGCTTGGCCATCGCCCACGGGACCAGCAGGGAGGGCAAGCGGGCCATTCAGTGGCCGTGTTACCGGGGCAAGGCGCCGGAGCAGGTCTGGCGGACGAAGGCGGCGCGGATCAAGAATCTGGCCTCCGGCCGATGCCTGGCGATCGGAGAGGGCAGCAAGGTCAAGGGGACCATCGCCATCCAGTGGCGCTGCTACGGGGGCAACGCCCCTGAGCAGGTCTGGCACATCCGCAAGCACTGACCCGGCCGCGAGAACGGGAGCCACGGCGATGCCCGCGCCGGCCGGCACGACGTGAGCTCCCGAGGCCAAGGCTCCGGTGGACGCCCCGGGACCGGGCGTCAGGCTCTGACAACGCGCCCGGGCAGGGCGGTCGGCACCAGATGCTCGTCACGGACGACGAACTGACCGCCGACAAGAACGTGAACGAACCCGGAGGAATGCCTGACCGTCTCGGTGTAGGTGGCACGGTCGCTGACGGTCTCGGGGGCGAAAACGGTCAGGTCGGCGTCGCAGCCCGCCTGAACACGGCCCTTGCGCCGCATCGCCGGAACACCCGAGCCCACCACGTCGGCGGGGACGAGCGTGCACCGGCGCACGGCCTCGGGCAGTGACAGGACCCCGTTCTCCCGGACGAGCCTGCGCAGCGTCCGGCCGTAGGTGCCGGCCGTACGAGGGTGGGTGACGGCGTCCGGCCCAAGCGGCCAGGACAGCGGGTCGGGCGCCCCCGAGCGCCACAGGAGGGGGACGGCATCGGTGGCGACAGCGGCGTCGGTGAAGGTGAGGGCCCGCTGGATGTAGTCGAACTGAGCGGGGTCGTCCTCGTCGAGCAGGTGGACGAAGGCCGCCGAGCCGGGTTCGCTCTCGCGGATTCGACGCAGGGTGTCGGCGTCGGGGACACGGCCCTCGGCACCGAGCAGGCCGATGGAGTGCGGGGTTAGCCCGCGCCGGTGAAGGAGCTCCGGGGCGAGGAAGGCCGCGCCGACGCCGGTCATGCCCGCGCCGTAGGGGTAGGCCTCGGTGGTGACGCGCGAGCCTTCGGCGCGGACCTTCTCCACCAGGCCGAGCACGCGGTCGACATGACGGATGGAGGTGCTGTTGACGTGGCAGTAGTGCATGTGCGCGCCGGTCTCGGCGGCGGCGCGGACGACCTCCTCGGCGCCGTCGACGGGAGTGGTGGGATCCATCTCGACGAGTTCGCGGGCGTGGGTGTAGGTGGGCAGCCCGACGCGGGCGGCCAGAGCGGCCACGGCGAGGTACTCGGAGGGATCGACGCGGGGCGCGTAGCCGATGAGGATGCCGATGCCGAGCGCGCCATCGCCGAGGTCGCGCTCCAGCATGCCGACGATGCGGTCGACGACATTCCGCGGAGCGGCGCGCTGCCATTCCTCGCGGCCGATGTGGGCGAGGAAGTCGTCCAGGTCGCCGCTGGTGTCGAGGCCGAGGAGGACGGACATCCGGGCCACGGCCCAGGAGGTGGCGAAGCCGTAGTTGAGGGGCCTGCCCTCGATCTCGGCCCTGCGGTAGGCCGCGGCGACCGGGTAGGCGCCGGCCTCGAGTTCCAGGACGGTGGTGACGCCGTCGAGCGCCTGCAGGCGGTGGCCGGCGACGTCCATGCTGTGGCTGTGCAGGTCGATGAAGCCCGGACTGACGACCAGGCCGGTCGCGTCGACGGTGGTGACGCCGTCGAGCGGCTGGTCGGAGACGGCCTGGATGACCCCGCCGCTGACGCCGACGTCGCGTACGGCGTCCAGGCCGGTCTCGGGGTCGATGACCCGGCCGCGGGTGAGGACCAGATCGTACGTCGTCACGCGAGCTCCTTTGTTCCGAGGCTGAACTGTTCAGGGCGCTGGGGCACGATCAACGCGATCAGCGCGCCGAGGACGGTGGTGGCGATGAGCAGGCCGAAAGCAGCGGTGTAGGAGAACCGGTCGACCAGGAAGCCCATGAGGACGGGGGCGAGCACGCCGGCGATCTGGCCGCCGACGTTGACGACGCCCATGCCGGATCCGATGAAGGCGGGCGGCAGGGCGCGCACGGGCATGCCGAGTATGCCCATCGTGGAAAGGCCCGCCACGCCCATGGCGAGCGTCTGGTAGACGGTGAACCCGACAGCGGAGTCAGCCATCAGCATGAGCACCAGGAGCACGGCGGTGACCAGGAGCAGGGGAATGACGTAGAGCCGGGCCCTGTCGTGGAAGAAGCGGTCGAACAGCCAGCCGCCGAGGAAGGCGGTCGCGCACGCGACCAGGCCGGGGATGGCGGACATGACACCGGTGTTGATGAGGGAGATGCCGCGCTCCTCCAGCAGGTAGCTGGGCACCCAAGTGATCAGGCCGTAGCCGAGCATGTTGGTGGTGCAGAAGAGGGCGGCGAACTTCCAGACCGACGGCGAGCGCATGACGGTGCCCAGGCTGGTCCCCTCGTCCTGAACGACGTCGGAGCCGTTGAGGTGGGCGGGCAGCGCCTTGGGCAGCAGCTTCCAGAGCAGAACGCCGATGGCGACGCCGGCGGCGGCGGTGACCCAGAAGGTGTGGCGCCAGCCGAGGGCGAGGATGAGCGGCGCGACGAGGAGCGGGGCGACTCCGGCGCCGAGCTGGTTGGAGGCGAGCATGGCGCCGGCGGCGGTGGCGCGGATGGCGGGGGTGGTGCGTTCCGCGATGGCCTTGAAGGACGCGCCGGGAAAGAGGCCCTGGCCGACGCCGAAGAGAGCACGGATGACGAGGAGGGAGGCCAGGCCCCAGGCGATCCCGGTGAGCGCGGTGAAGACCGACCAGAGCAGCATGGAGACCATGAGCTGGCGGCGGGCGCCGAACTTGTCGGCGAGGATGCCGCCCGGCACCTGGCACAGCAGATAGACCAGGGAGAAGGCGGTGATCAGCCAGCCTTGCTCCGTCTTGGTGAGGGCGAACTCCTCGCCGATGAACGGCAACGCGACGGCCATCATCACCCGATCGACATAGTCGATCACCCAGACGCCCATGAGCAGGCCGACAGTGACGGTAGCCGTTTTACGTACGTGCGCGGGCGCCAAGGTGTGGGTGCCTTCGGCGAGTCCCATTCACAGGCCTCCAGGAGCTAGATCAATGTTCCAGCAACCCTCCCCCACCTCACCCGGGAGTGCTTCGTGCAGAATCATGAAGTCGGGGCGGCCGGCGGTGCAATTGCACCAAGATCTGTCCGCCGGTGGTGAACGCCTCGGTGGTGCTCCACCCGGGTCCAGGCGATGAGCCCCCGGAACGTCCCAGGACCTCAGTGCCGGCTCCCGCGCCGGCCTGCCCCTCATGGTCCGCCTGCCACGCTGCGGCACCCGTCCCTTGTAGCGCCCAGCTCCAGTCCGGACGCCCGGCCGGCGGCCCCTCGCCCCTCCCCCAGGCGCCGGGAGCCCGCGAGATCGTCGCGCCCAAGCCGAATGCCAGCGTTTGCCTTTATAGCGCGTGTGCAACTATTGTCGAAGCCTGCAAGAAGCAGTAGCAATAGTAAGAAGGGTCGCGCGATGCCTCTCGCACTCCTCGCCCTGGCCATCGGGGCCTTCGGGATCGGCACCACCGAGTTCGTGATCATGGGCCTGCTGCCCGAGATCGCCGGCGACTACGGTGTCTCCATCCCCACCGCCGGCCTGCTGGTCACCGGCTACGCGATCGGCGTGGTCATCGGCGCGCCGCTGATGACGGTGCTCGGCACCAGGATCAGCCGCAAGACGATGCTGCTCGTGCTGATGGGCCTGTTCGTGATCGGGAACCTGGTGTCCGCGCTGGCGCCCGGGTTCGGCGTGATGCTCGGCGGCCGGATCGTGGCCTCGATGGCCCACGGCGCGTTCTTCGGCATCGGCTCGGTGGCCGCCGCTGACCTGGTCGCCCCGCACAAGAAGGCCGGCGCCATCGCCACCATGTTCACCGGCCTGACCGTCGCGAACATCGTCGGCGTGCCGCTGGGCACCTTCATCGGACAGGCGGTGGGCTGGCGCACCACCTTCGCGCTCGTCGCCGTGCTGGGCCTGGTCGGCCTGCTCGGCATCGCCGTGCTCGTGCCCGCCGTCCCCCGGCCCGAAGGCACCCGCCTGCGCCCGGAGCTGACGGCGTTCCGCAACCCGCAGGTGCTGCTCGCGATGGCGATGACCGTGCTCGGCTTCGGCGGCGTCTTCGCCGCTATCACCTACGTCGCGCCGATGATGACGCAGGTCGCCGGCTACTCCGCCGACGCGGTCACCTGGCTGCTCGTGCTGTTCGGCGTCGGCATGTTCCTCGGCAACCTGCTCGGCGGCCGGTTCGCCGACCGGGCCCTGATGCCCCTGCTCTACACGACCCTCGGCGGCCTCGCGGTCGTGCTGGCGCTGTTCACCCTGACCGCGCACGACAAGGTCGCCGCCGCCGTGAGCATCTTCCTGGTGGGGGCGCTGGGCTTCGCCACCGTGCCGCCGCTGCAGAAGCGCGTCCTCGACCAGGCGCACGGCGCGCCGACGCTGGCCTCCGCGGTCAACATCGGCGCGTTCAACCTCGGCAACGCGCTCGCGGCCTGGCTGGGCGGCCTCGTCATCGCCGCGGGCCTGGGTTACACCGCTCCGAACTGGGTCGGCGCCCTGCTCGCCGCCGCGGCCCTCGCCCTGGCGTTCTGGTCCGCCGTCCTGGAGCGCCGGGCGCCCGCGCGGGAACCGGCCGGCGCCGCCGTCCCGGTTCCCGCTCTCGTCCACGACTGACGCCCTGGCCGCGCGTCCGTCGTCTCACCGTAGGAGAATCATCATGAACGTCACCACCGTCACCCCGCTGACCACCGCCGACGCCGAGGCACTGATCTCGGCCGCCCGCGCCGCCGCCGAGGCGGCCGGGGTCGCGGTCAGCGTCACCGTCCTCGACGCGGGCGGTCATCTGCTGGCCTTCCGCCGCGACGACCGCGCCGTGCTGATCTCCGGCGAGACCAGCACCCGTAAGGCCTACACCGCCCTCCAGCTGAACGCCCCGACCGCCGACCTGGTCGACCTCGTCAAGCCCGACGGGCCGTTCCACTCCCTGCCGACCGCGCTCGACCGGCCGCTGCTGTTCATCGGCGGCGGCCTGCCGATCCATCGCGACGGCCGCCTGATCGGCGCGATCGGCCTCGGCGGCGGCGCCCCCGAGCAGGACCACGGCTTCGCCACCACCGCACTGGAAGAACTCGCGGGTTAGGTCATCGCGCGGTCGGCACGTTCCTCGCCGCGGCGGCCATCTCCATCAGGACGTCGTCCACCGGTGTCGCCGCGACGCCGAGCATCTCGACCGTCGAGGACGCGTCGAGCAGGTGGGGCCGGTCGTACAGGTACAACATCTCGGGGAGCTCGGCCATGATCGAGTCGGTGCGCCCGATCTCCTCCAGCTCGCGCCGGGACATGCGCCCCAGCCGCGGCTCGGGCGCCCGGGCTGCTTCGGCCAGTCGCCGGGCGAGCGCGCGCACCGGAAGCTCGCTGGTGGAGGGCACGTGCCAGGCCCGTCCCCAGGACGCCTCGTTCCCCGCGGCGGCGATGAGCGTGCGGGCCGTGTCGCCGGTGTAGGACCAGCTGTGCGGCGCGTCCGGATCACCGGGACAGGAGACGGGCGCGCCGGCCAGCACCTGCGCCCCGACCATGAGCGTGAACGGCGAGTACGCGCCCGCGCCGAGGAAGTCGGCGGCCCTGACCTCGGTCACCCGCACCCGCCCCGCCTCGTGGGCGGCGCGGGCGTCCTGCCACATCCGCGCCCGGACCTGGCCCTTACGGCTGGTCGGCGCCATCGGCGCCCCGTCGGTGACGGGCCCCTCGACCGGCCCGTACCCGTAGGTGTTGCCCAGCATGACGTAATCGGCCCCGCTGCGCCCGGCGGCGTCCAGCAACGCGGCGGCCAGCGGCGGCCACTCGGCCGGCCAGCGGTCGTAGGGCGGCATCGCGCAGTTGAACAGGACGGCGGCCCCCTCGGCCAGCTCCGCCAGCCGGGCGGCGTCGCCGGCGTCGGCGGGCACCCGCTCGATCCGGGGATGGACCGGGCCACTGCCGCTCCGGGTGACCAGGCGGACCTGCTGCCCGTCTTCGGCCAGCAGCCGGGCGGTGGCCGATCCGGTGGCTCCGGCGCCGACGACGACATGAAAGGACACGATCTTCTCCAAACACAGGGGGACAGTGACACCGGTTGTCCACCCTGTACCGCCGGCGATCAGTACGATAGTGGCCCGAATGCCAAGTATCTGGAGGTTCGGGCCATGCATCGGGTGGCCGTCATCGCCGTCCCGCCGGCCACGACGTTCGACCTGTCCATTCCGGAGCTGGTGCTCGGCGAGATGACCGTGGACGGCCGGCCCGGCTACGACGTCCGGATCTGCACCGCCGAACCAGGTCCCGTCGTCACCGGCGGCAGCCTCCACGTCACCGTCCCGCACGGGCTGGAGATCGTCGAGGACGCCGACACCGCCATCGTCACCGGAACGGGCGCCCGCGACGACGTCGATCCGCGGGTCCTGCGGGCCCTGCGCCGGGCGGCGGAGGCCGGCAGGCGCGTCGCCTCGATCTGCACCGGGGCCTTCGTCCTGGCGCGGGCGGGGTTGCTGGAGGGCCGCAGCGCCACCACGTACTGGGCCAGGTCGGAGGAGTTCCGCCGCCGCTTCCCGTCCGTCGACCTGCGTCCTGACGTGCTCTACGTCGAGGACGGCAACATCTGGACCTCCGCCGGCCTGTCCGCCGGCATCGACCTGTGCCTGCACATGGTGCGCGGCGACTACGGCGCCGCCGCGGCCAACGCCGTGGCCCGGCTGGTCGTGGCCGCGCCGGTGCGTCCCGGCGGGCAGGCCCAGTTCATCGCCTCCCCGCTGCCGCCCGAGACCGGGCTCTCGCTCGCCGCCACCCGGGCATGGGCGCTGGAACGGCTGCACGAACCCCTCACCCGCGCCGACCTCGCCGCCCACGCCCGCACCAGCGTGCGCACGCTGACCCGCCGCTTCCACGCCGAGACCGGCCACAGCCCGCTGCAGTGGCTCCTCCACCAGCGGGTGGAGCAGGCCAGGGAACTGCTGGAGAGCACGGACCTGCCCATGAGCCAGGTGGCCCAGCTCAGCGGCCTGGTCACCACGGACTCGCTGCGCCAGCACATCTCCCACCGCACCGGCCTGTCGCCCACCGCCTACCGCGCGGCCTTCACCCGCGGAACGGCGTCCGGCGTGTCGCACCAAGCGCCGCAAAACCGGTAGTCCGCCTTCACCAGAGACCTGTGGGCGGCGCTCGGCCTCGGACCACAGCAGCGTGTTCAACGCCTTCACCTACGAGCGCGAACTTCTTCGAGCGCCCCCTGACCCGTTACGAGGCCGAGAACCGGCGCGACGGCCATCAGCGGCCACCTCAGCCGTAAAATTGCGCCCAGTACTCGACGGTCTGCCGACCCGAGACGGTGAAGGTCGCGCCGTACTTCTTGTGCCCGGCGTTGCTGACGCGCAGGTAGCGGGGAGTGCCGTCGCAGGGCCACTTGGCGCTCTTCATGATCCTCCAGGCTCCCCAGCGGTTCCGGTACTCGAACGCGGTGTTCATGGTCTGGCCCTTGCCCAGCAGCGCGCCTTGACCTGCATCACCCGGTGTCCGTACTTGCGGTCCCAGGTCACGCTTCAGTTGCTGACCCGCTTGGACTGGTGCTTGAGGGTGACCCACTTGGCGGTCGCCTGGTTGAAGACCCCCTCGGCCGCCGTGGCCCTCTGGACCGTGCTCGGCGCGGCGGCGGCTGGAGCCTGCTGAGCGACGGAGGCCTGAGCGGGGGCCGAGGCCAAGGACAGCGCAGTCGCCGAGGGGACGACTCCGTGAAGTGGTCAGTGGTCTGCGGCATGCGCTCACGGTCGCGTCTGGTTTGCCGCGTTTGTCAAATGGGCGTCAGCAGAGGTGTACTGCCATCCGGAAAGCTGATCATCCGATCACGCACGAGGGAGGACCGGTGGACTTCGCGATCTTGGGCACCATTCGCCTCAATGGTCCCGGCGGCCGGATCCGTCTCAGCCGCAAGCAGCGGGCCGTGATCGGGGTCCTGCTGCTCCACCCGAACGCGACCGTTTCCACCGAACGCCTGATCGGCGCCCTCTGGGACGACCCGCCCCGCTCGGCACTGTCCAACGTCCAGACCTACGTCCATCAGCTCCGCCGCTCCCTGGAGGGCAGCGGCCTGTGGCTGGGGACCGAGGGGTCGGGCTACGCCTGCGAGGTCCCGCCGGAGCGTCTGGACCTGCTGGTGTTCGAGGAGGGCGTACGCCGGGCGCGCAGGGAACGGGCGAACGGCGACCTGGTGGCGGCCGAGCGGGAGTACGCGGCCGCGGTCGCGTTGTGGCGCGGCACCCCGGCCGAGGACGTACCGCTCAGCGGGGCCGTGGCGCCGCGGATCACCGAGCTGGAGGAGCAGCTCGCGGTGGCCAGATCGGAGTGGATCGACGTACGGCTCGCGCTCGGCCACGACGGCCTCGCCGCCGAACTGCGTACCCTCGTCGCCGCCCACCCGCTGCGTGAGCGGTTACGAGAGCAGCTCGTGGTCGCCCTGCACCGCAGCGGTCGGCGGGACGAGGCACTCGACGCCTTCCGCGAGGCGCGTGAGCTGCTGGTGGCCGAGCTGGGCATCGAGCCCGGCCCGGAACTGCGCCGCCTGCACGCCGCGCTGCTGTCCGGCGACGCCGATCGCCGTTCGCCGCTGCTCCCCGGCGAGACCGATCACCACTCGCCGCCGGCCGCGGAGGCCGGGCGCCACTCGCCGCCACCGACGGGACAGGGCGGCCGTCCTTCGCCACCGCCGGCCGCAGCCGCCGACCGGCACGGCATGCCGCCTTCCCCGGACGTCGCAACGGGCGTCGCAACGGGGGTCGAAGCGGGCGTCGAAGCGGGCGTGCGGCCGATGGCGTTCCGGGGGCTGTGCCAGTTACCCGGCGACACCGCGGACTTCGTCGGGCGTGAGGGAGAGATCGCTGAGCTGCTGGAGCTGCTGCGGGCGGGCGCGGATCGGCTCGGTCCGCCCATCGTGGTCGTGTCCGGTCTGCCGGGCGTGGGCAAGACCACGCTCGCCGTACGACTGGCCCACCTGTTGCGGGCCGACTATCCCGACGGGCAGCTCTTCGTCCGGCTCGGACGGGACGCGCGCGGCCCCCGGGAGCCCGGCGAGCTGCTGGACGTGCTGCTGCGCTCGCTCGGCCTCGACGGCGCGCTCATCCCCGTCCCGGTCGAGGAACGCGCGGGACTGCTGCGTCAGCGGCTGGCCGACCGGGCGGTGCTCCTCGTGCTGGACGACGCCGTCGAGGAGGACCAGCTCCGCCACCTGCTGCCGGGCACCGCACGCGGCGCCGTCCTGGTGACCTCCCGCTCTCCGCTGCCCGCCCTGGAAGGCGCCGTACGGCTCACGCTCGACCTCCCCGACGAGAAGGACGCCCGGCTGCTGCTGGAACGCGTGGCGGGCCCGGACCGCATCGGTTCGGCGCCCGGCGCGGCCGAGCAGATCCTGCGTTCCTGCGGCCGGTTGCCGCTGGCCATCCGGGTCGCCGGAGCCCGCCTGGCCACCCGGCCGGTCTGGCCGGTCAGCGAGTTCGCCACCCGGCTGGCAGGACGGGGCCTGGACGAGCTGGTCGTCGGCGGGCTGGACGTGCGCGCGACGTTCGAGCCGAGCTACGCGGCGCTGCCGGAGCCGGCCAGGCGCGCGTTCCGGCTGCTGGGCCTGGCCGGGCTGGACAGCGTGGCGGAGTGGTCGGTCGCGGCCCTCCTCAAAGGACCCGCCACGGAAACGGCCGCGGCACCCGCCCGACCGCCCGGCTCGGACGGGGATCCGGACCAGGCGGGGGCGGCCGCACTGCAGCCGAATCCGGCCAAGCTGGGGGCAGCCGCGCTGGAGGCGGATGCGGCGCTGGAGACGCTGGTCGCGCGGGGCATGCTCACCTCGACCGAGGTGGACGGGGCCGGACAGCCCCGCTACCGGCTGCACGACCTGCTGCGGGTGTACGCGCGGGAACGAGCGCAGGCGGAGGAGACCCCCGAGGGGCGGCGTGCGGCGCTCACCTGGCACGTGCTGGAATGCCTGCGGCGTACCCGGGCCGCCACGCGCCGCCTGCCGATCCTGCTGGCCCCGCCGTACGAGCGCGAGCCGGACGAGGGACCGGCGCCCGACGTACGGGCGAGCGAGATGTGGCTGGCGGCCGAGCGGCGCACGCTGATGCTGGCCCTCAGCACCGCCGCCGAGCTGGGCCTGAACGACGTGGCGGCAGAGCTGGGGCACCACCTCACCAGCTATTTGATCATGGATCGGTTCCTGGCCGACGCCGAGCGGGTCCAGCGGATCGTGATCGGGCTGGGCGATGGGCGTGCCGCGCTGCGGGCCCGGCTGCTGCTGGCCACGGTGGAGATCGAATGGGGCAGGTTCCCGTCGGCCGAGACCATGTGCGGCGTGCTGCTGGCGGAGTTCGGCCGCGCCGGCGACAGGCATGGAGCGGCGTACGCGCTGATCGTCAGGGCCGCCGCGCGGCACGGCATGGGCCGTTTGGACGAGGCGCTGGCCGACGCGTACGCCTGCCTCGACCTGATGGCGGCGCACGGCGACGCCGCCGGGCTGGCGTACGCGTGGACCTGGCCTGTCTGGATCCACGTCGAGCGCGGTGAGAACGGGCGGGCCGTGGAGATCGCCAGAGCGCGGCTGGAGGTGACCGACAAGGACGACTACGCCATCCGCGGCAACCTGCTGCGCGGCCTCGGCACCGCCCTCTACCAGCGGGGCGAGACGGCGGAGGCCGTCGTCCGCTACCGGGAGGGCCTGCTGACGGCGCAGGCGCTCGGCGATCGCGCCGAGACGAGCAAGGCGCTGCGCAGGCTGGGGGAGGCACTGGGTGCGCTGGGCCGCTTCGAGGAGGCGGCCCAGACACTGGCGGCGAGCCTGCGGCTGTTCGTGGAGAGCGGCGACACCCTGGGGGAGGCGCTGGCCGGGCACACGCTCGGCGTCGTGCACCTGCGCCAGGGCGAGCCCCGCCGGGCGGTGGCGGACCTGCGGGCCGCGCTGGAACGGCTCGGCGGCGACGGGCCTCCGGTGTGGCGAGCCCGCGTTCTCAGGGAGCTGGGCCGGGCCTATGAGCTGCTGGGGCGGCACGAGGAGGCGGCGGCGGCGTGGCGCGGCTCCCTCGTCCTGTTCGGCGACGCGGCGGAGGGACGGGAGGTGGCCGCGCTCCTGACGCCCTGACCACCGCCATTCGCCGGAGACGGGAGGGGGCCGCGCTCCTGACCACCATCATTCGCCGGAGACGGGGGCCGCGTTTCTGGCGCCCTGACCGAGGCTATTCGCCCAGCCGCCACACGACCGGCACGCCCTGCGTTCCCGCCAGCCTGGCCTCCTTGCGCGCCAGCCCCGGTGTGGCGCCCTCGGCGACCAGCACGCCCTCGGGCGACAGGGCGGCCCACATCCCGGCGGGCGCGTCGGCCACCTCCAGCGCCCGGTTCACCTCCGGCCGGGCCGGGACGGGCGTCCGGCGCGCCTGCCGGCGCCGCCAGTACAGCCACTGCACGACGATCAGCGGCCCGAGCACGGTCAGCAGCGGCAGCAGCCGGCCATGGGACAGGACGAAGGCGATGGACAGCGCCAGCAGGACGGCCTCCAGGCCGGCGGCACACCACGCGGCCGCCTTCCCGTACGCCCGCAGTGCCACCACCGGCCAGATCGACAACATCAGGCAGTCGCCGAGCCCGATGAGGGCGGGATCGTCGCCATAGGAGGAGGCCAGCACGGGCGCGAACGGCAGCCCCTGCATCCGCTGGACGAAGTCGGCGGTGAGCGACGTCAGCCCGGTGGCCAGCGTGTCGTACAGGGTGAGGGCGGCGGCCAGGGCGGCCACCTGCGCGGGCGTGATCGCCGCCTGCACCCACATGTTCACCACGCCGACGACGAGCAGGATCAGCAGCGCGTCGTTGATCACAAGGAGCGCGGCCGGCCATGCCAGCGCGAAGGCGGTGACGTCGGCGGCGCACAGGAGCAGGGCGGCGAGCATTCCCCACCGGCCGCCCAGCACGGGGGCGAGGGTGAGCTGGGTCAACGTCAGGACCACGAGCCCGAAGATCGACACGACGACGCCCGTGGGCAGGTGCAGGTACGCGAACGGCATCACGACCAGCGTCACCACCATGACCGCGATGTCCGCGCCCACCATCCGGCCGACCGGCGGTCTGGGCATGACGTAACGGCGCAGGTACGCGGCGGTGAGCGCGACGGCCAGAACGACGAGGGCGTACAGGGCGAGCACGTACGGGGTCATCACAGTCCTCGCTCGAAGCTGATCTCCAGCAGGTCCGTGCGCAGCCGGCAGGGCGTGGGCAGGTCCTCGGCGCTCTCGACCAGGACGATGCCGGTCAGGGGCAGCCCGTGGGCGCGCTCCTCCAGCCGGCCGAGCAGGCCCTGCTCGGCCTTGCCCGCGACGACGTACAGGAGGGTGCCCTCCAGGGCGTACCGGGTGGGCAGCGGCAGCGCGTGCTCGGCCTGCAGCAGGTCCAGCACGTCACGCGTGGTCAGCCCGCCGGGCGACCTGCGGCCGAGCACCCGCGAGGTGGCGGGCAGGGCGGCGAGGGCGCACGTCGGGGGCTCGGCCAGAACCTGGACGAGGTCGCCGGTGACGTACCTGAGCAGGAGCGTGGTGTCGCGGAACGCGGAGTACGGCGTCACGACGATCGTGCCGACCTCGCCGGGAGCGGCGGGGGCCAGGGTCTCGGGGTCGAGTATCTCGACCAGGCCCTGGTCGGCGGACAGGTGCAGATGACCGTCGGGGCAGACGCGGCCGGACACCGGGGCGATCTCGGTCATGCCGTACCCGTCGCGGACCTCGGCCCCGAAGGCGTGCTCCGCCCGCTCGCGCAGCGCGTCGGTGAGGACCTCGCCGCCGGACCAGATGGTCGTCAGCGCGAAGTCGGCGGCCCGCCAGCCGCCCCGCTCGGCCTCCTGCACGAGCGCCGCGAGGTGGGAGGCCGGCACGTTGAGGTGAGACATCTGCGCGCGCTTTCCCGGGACGTGCAGCGGAGTGGCCAGCCGGTCGAGCGTGGCGGCCGGGTCGATGGTGCCCAGGTGGGCGAACACGGCCCCGGTACGGGTGACGGCCCGTTCGGTGAGGATCTGCGCGACGGACCGCGAGCTGCTCGCGTTGGCCCACACGTCGTCCGTGCGCACGTTCCCGGACATCATGAGCGAGAGCGCCGACAGGCATGACAGCAGCTCGATCTCGTAGGCGGAGAACCACACGAGCGTGGGCGTGCCCGTCGTGCCCGTCGTGTGCGCGAGCACGGATGGCCTGGCCCGGTCGGAGACGAACGCCGCCGGCCTGCCGCGCAGGTCGGCCTTGGAGGTGGGGGCGATCGAGGACAGGGTCTGCGGGGTGATCGAGGCCGGGTCCACGCCGTGCTCCGCGAACCACCGCCGGTAGTAAGGGCTCTCGGCCGCCGCGTGGGCCACCGTGCGCCGCAGCCGCCGCCGGGCGAGGTCCTCCTGGAGCTCGGGGTCGTTGCCCGCGATCAGGTCGTCGGCGCCCTCGCCGGGCGAGCCGAACGTCTCCAGCGTCTCGCGCATGTCGTCGACCAGCGTGTGGACGTCCCGCAGCCGGAACCTGCGCCCCGACATCATCGACCAGGCGTAGCCGAGCTGGCGTACCGCGGTGCCGAACACGCCGCTCTCCTCCCGTCATGGTGTCCCCCGGGAGCGGGCTCCCGGGGGATCACTCGCTGTTCGTCAGACCTGCAGCCCGAAGATGGCGCTGGACAGGGTGCTGACGGCGTACTTCGCGTAACGACGGGCGGTCTTGACCATGACGAACTCCCAGTTCTTCAGGGGGCGCACCGATCGCGCCCTCTGAGATCAAGAGTGCGAGCCGCTGCCAGAGAGCCCCTACACAGTCACTACAAGGTCATTACAAACCGCTGGTGGCGGGCCCCGTCCGCACTACAACACCGCGGCTCCAACCTGTCGGCCGGCAGCAGCGCCGGACGGTTGGCCGGCGCCGCCCCCAGCCCCCGCCCGAGCCGACTCACCCCCGGACGGCTCACTCGGCCACGCCCGCCCAGGCAGGCCGGCAGCGTGGACCTGCCCGACCCCGACGGGCCGCTGACCAGTACGATCGCGTCGGCCAGGTCCTCGTACGAGACACGAGCCCGGCTTCGCTGGTCGGCCGGGCTCGGGACCGGTCAGGACGGCTGAAGCGATGAGGTTGAGCGCGGCGGACTCCGTCACGCCAGCGCGTCGAGGACGGAGGCGGCGGCGACCGCTGCCGGATCGTCGCCGTCACGCAGCCGTTCCAGGGCCGCAACCGCCTGATCGCGGCCGACGTCACCGGCGAGCAGTCCGACCGCGATCCGGTACCGCACCCCCCGATCGCCCTCAACGGCGAGCCGCGCCAGCAGCGCCCCGGCCGAAGCGCCGAGCGCGGCCCGCCCCCGGACCCGGAGATCGCCGTCCTGTAGCGCGTCGTCGAACACCCCGGTGAACATCCCCGGCGCCCCCAGCCGGGCGAGCGCTTCGAGCGCGACCATCCGGACGGGCGTCCGAGCCGACTCGGGCGGGTCGTCATGATCCCGATCATCGAACTCGCCCGGATCCCGCACGAGAGATGCCACGGCCGCCGCGTCGCCGGAGTCCCCGTGCGCCGCGAACCACCGCAGCGCCTCGGCCCGCATACCGGGATCGGCCGCCGACAGACGCGCAAGCATCTCCGCCCTCACGCGTCCATGATCCCTCCAATGACGGGAACAACAAGTCCGACGAGGAACGCACAGCGCCCGAAACCGGACGCCGACGTCGAGTACAAGGACAGGCAGGGGTGGAGCGTCAGGTGCGGGCAGATGTCGGTCAGCTGGCGGCCGACCGCGTTGCGTCTGCGTTCCTGACGATCAGGGGGGCGATGACGCCTGCGGCGACGAAGAGCAGCGCCAGGACGCCCCAGGTCCAACCGCCCGCCAGTTCGAGCATGCCGGTGATCAGGATGGGGCCGAGAACGTAGCGGCTGACCGAGCGACCCATGCCGAACGCCGCCAGGTACTCGCCCTTCTGGTCGTCCGGAGAGAAGGCGTACGACAACGTCCATGCCGCGGGGACAGCGATCAGTTCCGCCGCGGTGAGCAGCACCAGCGCGGCACAGAAGAGCGCAAGAGGCATCGACTGGGCCGCGTACCAGAACAACAGACAGGCGGCAGCAGCGAATGCCGCAGCGACGGGCTGAGATCGCCGGGCAGCTCTCAGGCTTGTGATGTGGCGTGCCACGAGAGCTTGGAAGACGAGCGCGAGGACTGTGTTGATGGCGTACAGCGCCCCGAGTAAGCCGTCCGGCAATGTGGTCGCTCGGGCGAGCCACAGCGGAAAGGCGAGGTTGAGGATCGGTTGCCAGAGCTGCAGCACGCCGTCCACACCAGCCAGCGAGAGCAGTCGCGGGTCACGTAGCACGCCCCAGCCTCGCCGGACCGGGGCGGGCGCTTCGGCTCGAACCGGTTGGGGCAGGGTGGCGAAGGCCGCAGTGACCAGAAGATAGGCCGCCGCGTTGGCCAGGATGATGGTCCGGAAGAGACCGGTGCCGGCCAGCAGCCCTCCGAGTGGGCCGCCGATGCTGATCGCCAGATTGATCACCGTCCGGTACGAGGCCAGCACCCTCACCCGGCTGTCCCCTTCGACGATCTCTGCCACGTACGCCTGGGTCAGGGCAGTCGCGATCTGGTCGGCGACCGTGATGACCGTGACGACCACGAGGTACCCCCACCAGTCTCCGACGAAGGCGTAGGCGGCGGTTCCGGCAGCGCGTAGGGCGTGCACCAGCACCAGGGCCCGCCGGACGCCGTAGCGGTCGGCCGCCCGGCCCAGCGGCACCGCGGCGGCGATGGCCGCGGCGCCCGCGATGCTCATGCCCAGCCCGACTTGACCTGCGGCGAGCCCGACCACGCCGGTGAAGTAGACGGCCGAGAAAGCTAAGAAGAGCCCCGAGCCGAGGAAGTCCACGAAGCTGGCGCCGAGCAGCCGCCGCACCGCTCGACGCTCGGCGTGAACAATATGTTGTGTCATAGTCGCACTATCTTGCACCCTAGGGCAGCATTGCGCCATGAACGATCCCGCCGAGGCCGTAGGCCACACCCTCGCCGCGAACCTGCGCGCCGCACGTCAAGACCGAGGCTGGCGGCTGGAAGAGCTGGCCACCCGGTCCGGCGTCAGCCGCGGCATGCTCCAGCAGATCGAGACCATGCGCACCAACCCCAGCATCGCGACGCTCGCCCGGATCAGCGCCACGCTGGGTGTTTCGATCGGCGAGTTGGTCGAGCCCCCGGAGGAGCTCGGCCGCGTCTCCCGTGCCGCCGACGCCGTGGTTCGCTCCGAAGGCCGCGCCAGGCTCTTGATCAACGACAGCCAGCCGCCTTTCACCGAGCTGTGGGAGTTCCGGCTGCCTGCCGGCGACAAGATCTCCACGCCCGCGCATCCGCCCGGCACCCGGGAGCTGTTGCAGCTCCACTCGGGCAGCATCGCGGTGACCGTCGGCGGGGCACTCTTTCAGCTCGCCGCGGGAGACGCGCTCCGCATGCGGGGCGACCGCCCGCACGCCTACAGCAGCCAGGGCCCGGAGCCGGCCCACTTCACGATGGTCGTGGTCTATGCCGGGGCCCGAGACCCTCGCTACGCGGGCCTTGTACCGGGCTGATTCGACCGGTCTGCCGTGAAACTCCGTCCTATGGCGCTCATGTCGCGATGACTGGAAAGGTGTCCGGCCACGCCCATCCGGGTGAGGATCCATCAGACTCACAGATCCTTCGAAGGCGCAAACCAAGATCGAAGAAAAACACGTGACGGCCGCGGACAACAGCGGGACGCCCGGGCCGAGGTCAGGAGCGTTCGGCGGTTCGGGATAATGCCTGGGTGATTCGCGGACGTATACCCGTTTTGCCCCTCTTGTTGCTGTTGGCGTCCACTGCGGGCTGTGGAGTGGCCGACTCGGTTTTCGGCACGTTCAAGATCAGCGTGTCGAGCAAGTCGATGGAACCGACGATCATGCAGGGCGCGCGCCTGCCGGTGCGCCGGACCGATGGGGACTACTCCCCCCGCCTGGGTGACGTCGTCGTCTATCGAACCCCTCAAGGCTGGACCGGGATCACCCCGGACGTCCTGCTCGTCTCGCGGGTCATCGGCGTACCGGGAAGCACGGTGAAGTGTTGCGATCCCGCCGGGCGGCTCCAGGTCGACGGCAAGGCGCTGGACGAGCCGTACCTTGCCGCTCCGCCGGCCTCGCATCGGCGGTTCGACGTCCAGGTGCCGCCCGGCCGGTTGTGGGTGATGAGCGACAATCGACACATCGCCCTGGACTCTCGCGCGTATCCCACCGCTCCCGGCGGCGGGACCATCAGCGTTTCCGACGTCAACGGCGTGGTGAAGCTCGCGAGACCCTGACACGCCCGCCCGCAGGGCCCGCGGCCGATCGACGGCGACCTTCAGTTGCGCGTTCTTGGCCTGTCGGGCGCGTTCGTGCGTCAGTACCTGTCGAGCAACGGCCGGCTGCGATCCCATGGCTCGAGCCCGCCGTTCTTCTCCGCCTGCCGGCGGGCGAGACCGGACAGCGCTTCCAGCACGATCCGGCTGCCGAGCATGGCGGTGATGTCGGATTGATCGTGGCCAGGAGCGACCTCGACCACCTCGACGCCGACGATGGGCAACTCGTAGGCAAGCCGTCGGACGGCGTCCAGCAGTTCGCGTGAGGTCAGTCCGCCGGGCTCGGGGGTGCCGGTGCCCGGGGCCATTCCGGGATCGACCACGTCGACGTCGATCGACAGATACACGCCGTCACAATCGTCGACGGCGATCTGCGCGGCCTCGTCGAGACAGGTGTTCAGGCCGCGCTCGACGACCTCGGTCATCTCGTAGGAGCGCATCCGCTGTTCGGCCATCCAGGTGAGCGTCTCGGGCCCGGGCCAGTAGCCGCGCAGCCCGATCTGCAGAAACCGGTCACCCCTGGCGGCGCCGGACTCGATGAGGCGGCGCATCGGCTGCCCATGGCCGATGAGCGAGCCGAAGGAGCTGTCTCCGGTGTCGGCATGGGCGTCGAAATGCATGATCGAGACCCGGCCCCAGCCGACTGCGCGGGCGACGCCCGTGACGTTCGGCAGGGCGATGGAGTGATCACCGCCCAGGACGAGCGGAATCTTCCCGGCCGCCGAGACGATGTTCACGGCCCGCTCCAGGGCCGCGTGGGCACCGTGCGCGTCGCCGCTGAACATCTCCACATCTCCGGCGTCCTTGACCTTGAGGTCGAGCAGGCCGTCCACGCCCAGGGCCAGGGAGGGCCGGGTGCCGTCGTGCCCGAGGTAGCAGGCCTGGCGGATGGCGCCGGGACCGAATCGGGCGCCTGCCCGGTAGGAGGTGCCGCCGTCGTATGGAGCACCCAGGATGACGACCTGAGCCTCGCTCCAGGTTTCGGGCTGGTCGAGATCACAGGCAGGCACGCCGAGGAACGTGAGGTCAGGGCCGTACATGGCGCCGTAACGGGTCATGTCGACCATCGTGTCAGCCAGGCGATACGGCCGGAATGCCATGGTTTTAGGCAGCGGCTCCATAGTGGCTATGGAGCTGCGCGCGAAGCCGTTCGACGAGGGGCGGCTGCGGGCCGGCAGGGGTGACGAACAGGACGCTGCGCGCGCCGATGTCCTGCGCCGTCTCCCGGGCGACGACGTCGTGCCCCTGCTCCAGCGCGAGCTCGGGCACCAACGCGACCATGCCGCCGGCGGCCACGAAGCCGTGGATCACGCTGTAGTTGTCCGTGCGAAGCACGATGCGGGGGCGGAAGCCAAGCGATTGGCAGGTGGCGAAGAGCGTCTGGTCGCTCGGGTCGTAGCCGCCGGCGGAGATGATCCAGCCCTCCTCGGCGAACTGCCCGAGGTCGACAGGCCCGGCGGGGGCGTGCTCCACGGGCAGCAGCAGGCGGAAGGGATCGTCGAACAGTCTCTCCACGTGCAGATCCCATCCGTAGCGCGGGGTGACACCCGCGACGTCGTAGATCAGCGCACAGTGCAGCGACCTGGACCTGACCCGCGTCAGCAGCTCAAGGGGCTCGGCCTCGGTCAGTTCGACCCGGACCCCGCTGCCCTCGGTCGCTCGCCGCAGCGGGCGTGGGAGCAGTTTCGTGGCGGCCGTGGTGAAGGCGCCGACACGCAGAGTGGCCAGGCCGTGGGCCAGCCGGGCCTGCACGTCCGACTCCACCACGGCGATCCGGTCGAGCACCCCGGCCGCGTGCTCCAGCACCATCGCGCCGATGTCGGTCAGGACGGCGCCGGCAGGGCTGCGTTCGACCAGCCGGGCGCCGAGGTGGGATTCCAGGGCCTCCAGGTGGTAGCTGATCGTGGGCTGGCCGAACCGGAGCTGCCGTGCCGCCCCCGCCAGGGAGCCGTTCACCGCGACGGCGCGCAGCACCTGGAGCTGACGCAGGTCAATCATGCAGTCGGGGCACCGCCTCAAGCAGGGTGCGCCTTGAGCGATGACGAGGCGCACGGACCAGTTCCGCAGTCGGTCCAGTCTCCACGATCGGAGGTGGTGCATCACGACGGTGGTGAGATCCCCGGGGAGGCCGTGCGACGAAGCCTCCTGCCCGCAGGCGGTCGCTCACAACAGGCTCGCAGCGGTCAGCGCGATGCCGACGTGCGCCCGGACGGCGGGCCCGAGTCCGACGAAGGTGAGTTCGCTCTCCTGCTCAGCCGATGCGACCAGGGTGTTCGACACCTCGGCCAGGACGCCCGCGACCTCCGCAGTCAACGGCGACCTCTTCGACTCCTCCCGGAGAAACGCCGTCAGATGTCCCGTGCAGCGCAGGGTGTCGAGCCGCACGTCCTCGGCCACTGATCGGGCGTAGGCCAGGGTGCACGGCTGGTCGGCCGGCTCCGGGCCAGGCTCGGGACCGGCGTCCAGGGATCGCAGTTGCTCCAGCACCCCCCGGCCGCGCGGGGTGTCGAGCTCGTGGTGGGCCCGGACGGCAGCGACCCAGCCGGCCATGCGAACGGCCAGGTCGGCTCTGGCTGCCTGGGCGGCGTCGTGGACCTGCCGGAGGGTCCGATCGCTGGGAGCGTCGTCGGCCATGCCGGCATGGACCCACATCGGTGGCTCCTGGACGACGCCCACGGTGCCGTGGGCCAGGGCGTACTCGGTGCTCGACAGCATGCCGCCCGCTGGATCCGACATCTGGAAGAGCCCTGGGCCGAGGACGTGCACGTCGAGTTCGGGACGGCCACCGTGAATGGGCAACCCTGTCGCCTCACCGGTCGCCCCGAGCCCTTCGACCAGGCCGGGCAGATCCCGGGTGACATACGCGAAGAGACCGCCGGCCTCGCCGTTGTGCATGGTGATCAGCAACGCCGGCCGCAAGCTGTCGATGACGGCGGCGACCGCCGCCGACTCGGGGATCGGGTCGAGGCCGGGCGGATCGAGGTCGGGCCGGGAGAACGTCCACTCGTACTGCTCGGGGAACGGGGGGCGGTAGATGTGCTCGGCGTAGTGGCGGCGGGTGTAGGGGCCGGCGTACCAGCCGTAGTTGAGAGCGGCGCCGTCGGGGTCCACACACGGCACGAGATGCCAGACCAGGCCCAGTTCCTTCACCAGCGCCGGATCCTCGGCAAGGAGTTGGCCGAGGGCCAGGGCTCCCAGCGTGCCGGTGGGCTCGTTGGGGTGGGGCATGCCGGTGACCACGGCGTGCCGGTCACCGCGTGCGGCCCCTGCGCCCACGGAGAGCATAGTGAGCGGCAGCCCGGCACGAGAGGCGCCGATGACCTCGAGCGCCGTCGTCTCCGGGTGTCGCGCGTGGATCCGCCGCAGCCGATCTTCGATCTCGGGCAGGGTCGGGAAGTGGGAGGCGTCCGGAACCCGTCCGAGGTATCGCTTGAGTGGTTCCATGCTCAGCGTCCTCCGAGCGTCGTGAGCCAGGGCGAGTAGAGGCTGTAAGGGCTGGCGGAAGTCACGCCGCCGAGGCGGTTGTTGAGGAACATGGCGCCGAGGCTGTAGGCGACGGGAATCCACACCTTGTCGCGGGTGATGGCCTGCTGGGCCTGGACGACGAGCTGAGCGCGCCGCTCGGCGTCAGGGGTCGACCGGGCTTGATCGAGAAGCGCGGCGACCTTCGGGTTGTCGTACCCGCCGAAGTCGGCGGCCGATCCCGGCGTTCCGATCTGCTGGTAGAGCTCAAGGGGATCCGGGATGTCGGCGAACCAGTCGGTGACGAACGCGTCGACCTTGGCGCGGGCGTCGGCGCTGGAGAACAGCGGGTAGAAGTCCGCGTCGGGCATCGACTTGATCGTGATGTCGAAGCCCGCCTGCTTGGCGTTGCTCTGGATGGCTTCACCGACGCGCACGAGGTCGGCCGATCCGGACGGGACGGCGAGCGTGACGGCCGGGTGGGGGGTGCCCGCCTGGGCGAGGAGTCGTCGGGCGGCGGCGAGGTCCCGCCGGGGTTCGGGCAGCGCGTCGTAGGCCTGCTGGAAGGTGGCGGTGGCGTAGCCGAACGCGCCGGGCGGCACGATGGCGCGCAGGGGTTTCGCGGTGGGGCCGAAGATCGTGGAGATGATGCCGGGATAGTCGACGGAGTACGACAACGCCTCGCGCACCAGGGGGTTCGCCAGCGGACCCGTGCCGGTGAGCCGGGTGGGCACCACAGCGGTCTGCGCGGTCGAAGGCCCGAGGTACAGCTTCCCGCGGGCCGTGTTCGTCAGCTTGGACAGGGCGGCGCCGCCCGGGACGGAGAACGTCCCGTCCACGTCGCCGTTGGCGAGAGCGGAGGCGACGGTGCTGTCGTCGGCGATGAAGGTGAACGTCACCCGCCGGGCCAGGAGCGGTCGCCGGCCCGCGCCCCACCAGCGGTCGTTGGCGGCCAGCGTGAGGCTGTCGCCCTTCTTCCACGACTCCACCGTGTACGGACCGGTGCACACGATGCCGCCCCGGGCGCTGCCGAACGCTGTGCCGGCCTTCTCGGCGGCCGCCTTCCTGACGATCTGCGCCATCGGGGTGGCGAGCATCCCGGTGAAGACGGTGTCCGGCTGCTTCAGGGTGATCGTGACCGTGCGGGCGTCGGTGACGGTGACCTTCTCCAGGCGGACGGCGAACTGGCTCCAGTAGGACCCGGAGGCGGGGTCCGTCACGCGCTTGAGGCTGAAGGCGACGTCCTCGGCGGTCAGAGGGTGTCCATCGCTGAAGGAGACCCCCGGCCGCAGGTGCACGACGTAGGTGCTGGGGTCCGGTGTGCTGATCGACGTCGCCAGTCCCGGCTCCACGGAGCCGCCAGGCGTGAAGGTCAGCAGCGATTCGCACACGTTGGAGCTCACCCACAGGTCGGCTCCGTTGAAGGCCTTCGTGGGGTCGAGGCTGGCGGGCTCGCCGGGGAGGTTCCACGTGACCGACTCGACTCGTCCGGTGGCCGCGGGTGCGGCGACCGGATGGCCTTCCGGCGCGGTTGCCGGCCTGTCGTCGTGTGCGCGCCCGCAACCGGTGAGAACCAGGACGGCGCCGACGACGGCTGCGACCGGTCCGGCCGGCCGGCGTCGACGAAGCGGATGGGACATCGTGTGCCTCCTGAGGACGAAACAGGGGAAGGACCGACGAAGGTGTTGAACATTTGCACAAGAAAGTCTTGAACACAAGTACAACTTTGGGTTGAATGTCCGCCATGCCGACCCACTCGCACCCCAAGGGGGAGCAGACCCGTCGCCGCATCCTCGACGCGACTTTGCAGGTGATCGCGGACGCGGGAGTCCGTGCCGTCACCCATCGCAGCGTGGCCAGGCAGGCAGCAGCGGCACCCGGGCTGATCACCTACTACTTCTCCAGCACCGACGCGCTGATCGCGGGCGCCTTGGCCGATGTCGCCACGCAGGAGGCCGCGGCGTTCGCACGGCTGCGCGCCCAGGTGGAGGAGACCGGCGACGACCCGGCCGCACTGGTGGAACTGTTCGTCGCCGAGGTCATGAGCCGTGCGGGCGAACGGAAGGTGGCCACGACCGCCACCCTGGCGCTGACCCTCGAACTGGCAGGACAACACTTCGACCGAAGCGCCTTCGAAGCATGGGAGGCGAGCGGGTTCGCGCTGTGCGACGCCACGGTCCGGGCGCTGGGCGGCGAGCCGGATCCCGACCTGACCCAGTTCCTGTCGTCCACCCTCGACGGCCTGTTCCTGTCCGCCGTCATATCGCCGAACGCTCACTACCTGGAGAGCGCGACGCGGGCGGGCCTGACCCACCTGTTCGACGGACTCAGGATGCGTGAATCCGATCAGCGACCGGCCGGCTCATGACCAGATTCGTCCTGTCGCGCATCGGCATCTTCGTGGCCACGCTCTTCGCGGCGAGCATGGCCGTGTTCGCCAGCATCCTGCTGGCGCCCGGCGACCCCATCGACTTCCTCCTGGGCAACCGGCCGTCCACACCGGCGCAGCGCGCCGCCCTGGCCGAGCAATACCACCTCGACCAGCCCTTCGCCGAGCGCTACGTCTCCTGGCTGCGCGGACTGCTCAGCGGCGACCTCGGCGAGTCCGTTCAGCAGCACGCGCCGGTCTCGGAACTGCTGCGCACCGCCGCTCCGACGACGGCGCTGCTGGTGCTGATGACCTTCCTCATCGTGGTGGCGGCGGGGTTGCTGCTCGGCGGACTGGCCAAACGCCGGTCCCGGCTGATCGACGACGGCGTCTCGGCCCTGATGAGCGTCAGCATCGCCACCCCGGCGTTCGTCGCCGCGACCGTCCTGATCTCGGTGTTCGCCGTGGGGTTCGGCTGGTTCCCCGTCTTCGGCCAGGGCACGGGATGGGGTGATCGCCTCCATCATCTCGCGCTGCCCGCCGTCGCGCTGTCGGTCGGCTGGTGGCCCGTGGTCGGCTCGGTCGTCCAGACGTCCATCCGCGAGGAGATGGGACGGGAGCACGTCGAGACGGCGTTCGGCCGCGGCCTGCCACGCCGGCACGTGTTCCGCAGGCACGTCCTTCGCAACTCCCTGGTTCCGATCGTGACCGCGGCCGGGCTGTCCCTGGCCGGCATGGTCGTCGGCGCCGCCATCGTCGAGACGGCCTTCCAGCTCAACGGCCTCGGCGGACTGCTGATCAGTTCGGTGACGCAGAAGGACTTCCCCGTCGCGCAGGCCATCGCGATGGTGCTGCTGGTGATGTTCGCGCTCACCAACCTGCTCGTCGACCTGCTCGCGGCCTTCCTCGACCCACGCGTCCGCTCCCAGTGGAGTCCGTCATGACCTTGCTCGATCAGCTCACCCACCCGGACAGGTCGGGCATGCGGCGGCGTCTTCCGCGCATCGCCGGGCTGGACCTGCCCGGCCACCTCGCCCTCGCGGGCGTCGTCCTGTTCGCCGTCCTGGCGCTCTTCGGGCCACTGCTCGCCCCGCACGACCCCGACGCGGTCGAGCTGTCGCAGGCGTACTGGGGGCCGGACGCAGGTCACTGGCTCGGGTACGACGGACAGGGCCGCGACATCGTCTCCCGGCTTCTCGTCGGCGCCCGATCCAGTTTCCTCGGCCCGCTGTCCATCGTCGTCCTCGCCACCACGCTGGGAATGGCCGTGGCGGTGGTCGCGGCCTGGCGGGGCGGGTGGGTCGACACTGTGCTGGCCGGCGTCCTGGACGCCGCCATGTCCTTCCCCGGGCTGCTGCTCGCCGTCCTCGCCGCCGCCGTGCTCGGAACCGGCCCGCTCGCCCTGGTGATCGCCCTGGCGCTGGCCTACGTGCCCTACGTCGCCCGCGTCGTGCGATCAGCCGCACTGGCCGAGATCGGCAAGGACTACGTCGACGCGCTCACCGCGCAGGGATTCTCCGGGATGGCGATCTGCTCGCGGCATGTCGTCCCCAACGTCCTGCCGATGGTCATGGGCCAGGCCGCGCTCACCCTGGCGTGGGCGACGGTCGACCTGGCCGGGCTGTCCTACCTGGGGCTCGGCGTGCAGCCGCCCTCGGCCGACTGGGGGGTCATGGTGTCGACGGGGCAGGCCGGCGTCCTGGCCGGATATCCCGCCGAGTCGATCGCGTCCGGGGTCTGCCTGATCGCCGCGATCTGTTCCTTCTCCCTGGTGGGAAATCGTCTGCTGCGCCGAGCCGAGGAGTTGGCCGCATGACCCTGTTGACGATCCGCGACCTGAACGTCAGTCTCACCGTCGGTGGACGGCGGCGCCTCGTCCTGCGCGACCTCGGCATCGAGGTGGCCGCGGGCGAGACGGTGGCCCTCGTCGGCGAGTCCGGCTCCGGCAAGTCGATGACCGCCCGGTCGATCGCCCGGCTGCTCCCTCACCGGGCGACGGTGTCGGGCACCATCACGGTCGACGGCCAGGACGTGCTCCGCCTGGACGAGGCGGCCCTGCGCCGCTACCGCGCCACGAAGATCGCGATGATCCACCAGGATCCGCGCGTCCACATGAACCCCGTGCGGACCGTCGGGGACTTCCTGGTGGAGGGCCTGACCACCACCGGAGGGTTTCGCCGTGCCGCCGCCGAGTCCAAGATGGTCAAGCTCCTCGACGAGGTCGGCATCTCCGACGGCCGAAGACGACTGCGCCAGTATCCGCACGAGCTCTCGGGCGGGATGCTGCAACGCATCATGATCGCCGTGGCGCTCGCCGGGGATCCCCAGCTCGTGCTCGCCGACGAGCCGACCACGGCGCTGGACGTGTCGACCCAGTCCGAGGTGACGGCGCTCCTGGACGACCTGCGCCGGGATCGCGGCATGGCGATGTTGTTCATCACCCACGACCTCGAACTCGCAGCCGCCATCAGCGATCGCGTCGCGGTGATGTACGCCGGGGAGATCGTCGAGGTCGGCGCCAGCGATCGGCTGCTGACCGCGCCGCAGCACCCCTACTCCGCCGGTCTGCTGGGCGCTCGCCCCGACCTCGGGCGCGCGCTTCCCCGCTTGCGGGCCGTACCGGGACGACCGCTGGCGGCTTTCGAGGCTCCGCCAGGTTGTGCCTTCTCCGACCGGTGTGACTTCGCGATCGACCGGTGCACCCGGGAGCATCCGGCGCTTGACATGACTTCCGCGACACCCGCGCGATGCCTGAGACGCGCCGAGATCACGCTCACGACCGTACCGAGCGTCGGCGCCCGGGAACGACCGGCCGCCTCCGGCGAAACCGTGCTCCGGGTCACCGGACTGTCGAAGGACTTCCCCGGCCACCGAGCCGTCGACGACGTCTCCTTCTCACTCGCCTCCGGCGGTTCGCTCGGGATCGTCGGCGAGTCAGGATCAGGGAAGACGACGGTGGCCCGGATGCTGGTCGGGCTGACCACGCCCACCGCCGGGACGATCACGGTCTGCGGCCGCGACCGCTCCTCACCCGCTGCGCGGCTCCGCGAACGCCGGGATCGCGCTCGGGAACTGCAGATCGTGTTCCAGGACCCCTACTCCACGCTCGACCCGCGCCGATCCGCGCAGGCGTGCCTCGACGAGGTGCTGCGCCTCCACCGGCCCGAACTGGATCGGCGCGCACGCGCGGCCAGGATCCGCGAACTCGCCGACATGGTGGGGATCGACGAGCGGCAACAGCAGGCGTTCCCCCGCCGGCTGTCCGGGGGACAACGACAGCGGATCTCCATCGCCCGAGCGCTGGCGGTGGAACCCAAGGTGCTGATCCTCGACGAGTCCGTCTCGGCGCTGGACGTGTCGATCCAGGCGCAGATCCTCAACCTGCTCGACGACATCCGGCACGCCACCGGGGTCAGCTACCTCCTCATCAGCCATGACCTGGCCGTCGTCCGGCAGCTCACCGAGACCTGCGTCGTCATGCGGCAGGGCCGCATCGTCGAGAGCGGGCTCACAGGTGACGTGCTGGACCGCCCCCGACATCCGTACACCCGAGCCCTGCGCGGCAGCGTCCCCACGCCCGGCTGGAAACCGACGCGCCGTCCTACGAACGCGAGCGCCTGAGCAGCGGTCCCCACGTCACGCCTCGGTGCGCCCGTCGGCACGGTGGCGCGTGGACCACGCCCCGCCTCCGCTCCTTGTCTCTCACGTCATCCGCCTGGCAGAAACCTTGGCGCTCCGGCCAACAGCAGCCGGGAAACCCGCCTCCACAATGACGCGTATCCCCCAGAGAAGGGCGTGCAATGATACGAGCACTCGTCCTGGCCCTCAGCCTCCTGGTGGCCTCCGCCCCGGCCGCCGGGGCGAAGCCAAAGATCTCCGACCCGGTTTCGGCCGCACTGGACACCGCGTTCGCCAGAGCCTCCTCGAAGGTCGGCAACCCCGGCGTCCAGGCAGTCCTGCTGCGCAACGGCACCCCTGTCTGGTCGACCGTCTCCGGCAAGGCGATCAACAGCCCGACAACGCCCGTCACCAGCTCGACGATGTTCGCCTACGCCAGCTTCAGCAAGCTGGTGCTGGCCACCTACGCTCTGCACCTGGTCGAAACCGGCACGCTGTCCCTGGACAGCCCGATCTCGACGTACCTCGGCAACGACGTCCCCGGCTCCACCACGGTCACCCTGCGCATGCTGCTCCAGCACACGGCGGGCTACCCGGACATCTACGGCGCCCCCGAGACCGCCGGCCTGTTCCCGCCCGGCGACCGCTACGACCCGAACCGGCCCTACACCTGGTCCATGCTGGCACCGGGAATCCACGCGCCAGTGGCGCCGGGCACGAAGTGGGAGTACTCCAACACCGGCTTCGTCATCATCGCCCACCTGCTCAGCAGGGTGTCCGGCGGCGACGCCGCACTGGCGAGCGGCATCCGCGCGTTCGTCCAGCGGACGGGGGCGACCAGCACGGAGTTGACCGCTGAGCGATCCGACAGCGCGTTCCTGCGTTTCGCCCACGGGTACACGGTCGACAACGGCAAGACCATCGACTACTTCACCCGCTACGGGGCCACCGGCATCCCCACCGACGTGTACGGCATGCCGTTCGGCGACGGGATGTTCGCCGGGACCGCACTCGGCGCCGCCAAGCTCCTCGACGCGCTGTATGCCAGGAAACGGCTCCTGCTGCCTGCAACAGTCACGCAGATGATCAAGGTGACGCCCCAGTCGGTCCAGGCCGGGGAGCCCTACGGGATGGGCACCCTGGCGACCAGCGTCTCCGGGCGCAGCTGGCAGGGGCACTCAGGGCTGTACGGCGGTTTCACCTCCCTGGGCGGCACCGACATGGCGAGAGGGGTCACCCTCATGGTCGTGACCAACCAGGAAGGCAGGGGAGCCGCCAGGACGATCTGGACGGACCTGGCGAAGGCCTACGCGTCCGCAACCTCCTGACGCCCGAAGAGGGCACGGCCGGCGCGGACGCCAAGCACATCGGCCCAGGTCATGGGTCTGCGATCGTGGTGGCCACATCGCCCACGCGGACGCGGGCGGCCCGCGTCCGCGTGGGCCGCCCGTGCTGTCGGCCGGTCAGGAGGTGGGGGCGCAGTCGAGCGTGGTGCCCGGTCTCGCGGTGACGGCGCCGTAGTAGTGGACCTTCTCGCAGGGCGCGGTGTTGCCGGTGACCACGACGTCGGTGACGGGCGCCGCGTCGGCGCGGATGCCGACGGCGTCGCGGGCGCCGGTGCCGGTCACCTGGTTGCCGGTGATCTCGACCGTGCGCAGCGGCGCGCCCGCGACCGACTTCACGTAGATCCCGCCCTCGCAGTTCTCCACCTGGTTGTCGGTGATGCGGACGTTCTGGGCGTTGACGGTGGCGATGCCGTCGTAGCGGGTGTTGCGTACGAGGTTGTTCTGAATGCGGATGTTGGTGTGCGGGTGGGCGGGGTCGGAGGTGTGGGAGCCGGTGAACTGCCCCCAGCCCGCCTGCGAGCCCGAGATGTCGCAGGTGTTGCCGGTGAGCAGGATGTCGGTGCACGGCGTCAGGTCGCTCGCGCCGCCCCACGTGTTGTCCCCGGCGGGCAGGTCGAGCTGTACCGCCTCGCCGTGCCACAACCCCTGGCCGGGGTCGCGGATCCAGCCCTTGAGCGCGCAGCCGCTGACCGTGCCGCGCCGTACGGCGTTGAGCTCGATGCCGTGCCACCACTTGACGTTCCACATGGTGACGTTCTGGATGAGGACGTCGGAGGCGTGCACGGCGGTGATGCCGTTCATCGCCGGGGCCTCGTCGAGCGCGCCGCGCTGGACGAAGTCCCAGACCGGGTCCCAGCTCCCGCCGGTGATCGCGATGTTCCCCGCTCCGGCGTAGCCTCCGGTGGCCGCCCCGACCGCGTTCAGGACCATCGTGTGCTTCACGCCCTCGGCGGGGAAGCGGGACACGATCCGCGCGGCCGTGGCGTCCAGGTGGGTGTTGCGGTACACGACGAGGGGCTCGGTCAGCAGGTACGTGGCCTTGGGGACCTCGGCGACGTACCGGCCGGCGGCGTCCTTGGCGCCCTTGCCGTCGCGGGCGGCGTCGAGGAGCTTCTGGATCTCCGAGCCGCTGACGTAGCTGGGTAACGAGGTGAACGCCTTGCCGGCGACCAGGGCCGCCGCGCCGCTGAGAAAGGTCCGTCTTCCGATCATGAAGCACTGTGGTCCGGGCCGGGAGACCGTGTCAAGATCGTGGACGTGCCGTCGGGGAAGCCGATGACGACCTCGCGGGCGGCGACGTCCACGGTGATCGCGTCGCGGAGGGCGGCCGGGTGCACGGCGTCGCCGGAGAGCACGACCAGCGAGACGTGCAGGCCCGGCTTGTCCGCGTGCAGGCACGGGACGGCCGAGTGCGGGCCGAACGCGTTGGACTCGATCTCGCGCGCGACGCTCGCCCGCCGCCAGCCGTGCAGGGCGACGATCGCGGAGGTGAGGCCGTCCGCGCGGCGCGCCATCGCCCATCCGCGCCCGGTCGCCACAGTCGGCGGCACGTCCCCGGCCACGGCGAACCCGCCTTCACGCACACCGCCCTCACCGCTGTCCTCGCCGCCGTCCTCGCCGCCGCCTTCGTCGCCGTCCTCGCCGCCGGCGATCTCGTGGACGCGGAGCTCCCAGGGGCCGCGGACGACCGAGGTGCTGGTGACGAGTGCGCCGCCCGCGGTCCGATGGGAGGAGGAGGCGGTGGCGTCCGCGCACGTCAGCGGCGTGATCGCGGTACGGCGCGAGGGGGTGCCGTCGGGCGCGACCAGCGCGAGGTGGTTGTCGAGGTCGCGGGCCCAGGCGTGCTCGGCCGCCTCGGGGGCGGTGCGGGTGGAGTAGGCGAGCTTGGCGTAGTGCGGGTCGTCGGGCGGCGCGCCGTGGTCGCTGCCGTGGTTGACCAGGCGGACGATCCCGTCGTGCCGGGTGCCGTGCAGGAGCAGCCCGGCGGCGGGGACGGCCGCGACGACGTCGTGCTCGTCGATGGGCAGCGGCTGCTCGCGCTCGGTCCACACCGGGTGGTCCGGCGGCAGCAGCAGCCCGAGGAACCCCTTCGACGCCCAGTACGGCGACGCGGGCCCCGAGTACGCCTGCGTCACCGGCAGGAACGGCTCGTACCAGCCGAGGGAGAGCAGCCCGTCGGGGCCCGGCACGCCGCGCTCGGCGAAGTGGCGCACCACGGAGGAGGCGAGCTTCCTGGTCTGGCCCGGCGTGAGCGGGGTGGCGCCGGTGAGCGCGCCCAGCCAGACGGGCGCGAGGGCGGCGAAGCGGTAGGTGAGCGAGCGGCCGTGATGGACGGGCGCCCCGTCCGCACCGAAGAAATGCTGATATGTCGTGAGGAATTCGTGCAGGCGGCTCGTGTAGACGCCGGCCCGCTCCGCGTCGCCCGACATGCGCGTCCACAGCAGCGGGTACAGGTGCAGCGCCCAGCCGCAGTAGTAGTCGAAGTTGCGCGAGCCGCCGTCGGTGTACCAGCCGTCGCCGGCGTACCAGTCCTCGATGCGTTCCAGGCCGCGGTCGATCTCGCGCTGCTCGTACGGCCCGCCCACCGACTTCAGGAACTCCTCCGTCACCGTCTGGAACAACATCCAGTTGTTGTCCCAGGTGCGCTTGCCGACGAAGCCGCCGAGCCAGTGGACGACCCGGTCCCGTACGCCGTCGTCGAGCCGGTCCCACAACCACGGCCGGGTCTCGTGCAGCGCGACCGCGATCGAGGCGGCCTCCACCATCTGCTGCGAGCAGTCGGTCAGCTCGGGCCACGCCTCGCCGCTGCCGGGGTCGGTGCCCGCCGCCAGGCCCCTGGCGTACCGTTCGGCGAGGCCGGGGACGTCGCCCGCCGCGCCCGCCAGGCGGAACGCGGCGAGCAGGAAGGTGCGCGCGAACCCCTCCAGCCCGTCGAGCGCCACGCCCGACCAGCTCGCCCGGCCCGGGAGGCGGAGCTGCGCGAAACCGGGCGAGGCGTACGGCGTCACCGCCCCGAGCAGCCGGTCGGCCAGGGCCTCCCAGTGCGCGCGGGTCCAGCCGGTGCGCGAGGAGAGCACGCGGTCGGTCGGCGGCAGCGACAGGTACGGAGGGATCAACGTTCAGCCTTTCCTGCCGACGGCGAGCACGGCGGTGTGGGACCGGCCGCGGGAGCCGGCCAGATCGACGATGACGGAGGGCCGCTCGCCCGTCGTGACCGAGACGGTGTCGTCGGCCCTGACCAGGGCGTGCGCGGGATGGGAAAGCACGAGCGTCACGGCCGCCACGGTACGCCCGGGGTCGGACACGGCCACGGTCAGCCGTCCCGCCGCCCGCCGGACCAGGACCGCGCAGGGAGTCGAGGCCGACACCCCGCCCGCCTCCCCCGCCGCCCAGAACGTGGCCGCGAACAGCTCGCCGCCGCCCGCCGAGCGTCCGTGCGCGCGCACCGCCTGCACGGTCGCGGTGTTGGCCAGGATCTCGGCCCGGTCGAAGTCGCGCGTCCGGTCGGGCGTGGCGCCCGGGAGCATGATCCAGGCGTAGTCCGCGCCGGACGGGCTGATCCCGTGGTCGAGCCACAGGGTGGTGTAGTCGCAGGTCACGGTGGCGTCCGTGCCCTGCGTGCTCGCGCCGTCGTTGATCGACCGCCAGGTGTCGGCACGGCGCTCGGTGAGCGAGCGCGGCCGGTGACCGGCCGGGAAGACGTACCCGGCGACGCCTTCGAGGTGCGCCCAGCCGTCGCCGGTGGTGAGCGGGGCGGAGGTGCGCCGGTTCTCCACGACCGTCTCGATCACGCGGCCGTCGGCGCTGGTGATCCCGGCGCCGAGGCAGACGACGGCGTCGTCGAGGCACACCCAGGTCTTGCGGGCGGTGAGCGTGGTGCCCGCGGCCGTCAGGTCGAGCGCGGCGACGCCGTACCCGTCCGCGGTGGCGCCGCCCGCCCAGGCGTTCTTCGGGCGGAACGTGCCGGTGCCGCCGGAGGAGACGGCCGGGTCGCGCGGGCGGGTGTCGACGGTGGTCCCGGCGAGCCGGTGGGAGTCGACCGTGGGCCAGTAGCCGTCGCTGTAGTGGCCGGCGTCGAGGTAGAGGTACGTCGCGCCGTCGCCCTGGTACCAGGCCCGGTAGTTCTCGCCGTTGCCGCACTCGTACATGGCGATCCGCCTGGACGACAGGCTGATCGCGTACGACCAGCCGGGGCGGCGGTGCACGACGCGGTCCATGTCGGCGAACACGTGGTGGCCGCTCGGCCGGGGCGCGGGGGCGACCGCGTCGTCGGCGAGCACGGCGACGGCCCGCGCGGTGGCCGCGACGTCCGCGCCCGCCAGGAACCGGCCGCGCGCGATCCACCCCTTGGCCAGCTCGCGGAACCGCGCCGCGTACGGCTCCCCCGCGCCGGCCGCCAGGCGCAGGATCGCGTCCACGGTGTCGCGGCCCGCGTCGTGGTCCTGGCTGAACTGCCGCGACACCGCCCGGCCGCGCACGCTGTCCATCATCAGCCCGTCGTGGATCCACGGCGCGTACGTGCGCTCCACGGCGTCCAGCACGACCCGTACCGCCGGGTCGTCCACCTGCCAGGCGCTCCCGCCGAGCAGGCCGAGGATCGCGCTCACCGACTGGAGCAGGACGACGCCGTACGAGCCGGTGTAGGCCACGACGTCGTGCTGGACGAACGAGCCGTCGGCGTAGTAGCCGTCGCCGGAGGTGACGTAGCCGAACAGGGTGTGCTTGCCGGCGTCCCGCCGGTCGGACAGGCCGTCGCGGGCGAGTGCGATCTTGTCCGCGCTCTCGCCGACGATGCCGCGCAGGGCGACGATGAGCGCCTTGTCGGCGCGGTTCGCGCCGGTCTCAGCGAAGTTCGTGAGGTTCGTCCGGCGGTCGGGGTTCGGGCAGAAGCGGTCCACGGCGCGGATCCAGGCGGCCCGCCGTCCCGCGTCGACGGCGTCGTGCATGAGCACGCAGGTGTCCATCAGCGCGCGCGGGGCGCCGATCTCCCAGTGCCACCAGTTGCCGGTCTCGCGCTTGCCCTCGTTGTAGGCGCGCTCGTAGAGCAGGTCGAGGCCGCCGATGATCTGCGCGGCCAGGGTCTCGTCGGCGTACAGGGCCGAGCCGCGGCTCGCCCAGGCGGTGGCGAGCGCGCGCAGGCGCTGGTGGCTGGTCGCGATGTCGCCGGACACGCCGGTCAGCGGGAGGTCCGGCCACAGGTGCGTACGTCCTGGAGCCAGGTTCATCGACGCCCGGTGCGCCAGGGCGGTCGCGTCCAGGCGGGCCAGCGGCGCGGCGAAGGCCGGGTCGCGCGGGTCGAGGTCGCCGCCCGTGATCAGCTCGGCCGCCTTGGCCCGAAGCCGGGCGAAGTCGGCCGGACCCGCCGATGCGTCCACCCCCGAGGCCGCCGTGTCGCGGACGGTTCCGGCCCAGGCCGGGGTCGCGGCGAGCAGGGGCGCGGCGGCGACGGCACCGAGGAAGGCGCGGCGGCTGGTCATCGCTCGCTCAGCCGGGTCAGGTCGGCGTCGGGCGGGGCGGGCAGGGGGCATGGGGGGCTCCTAGTCGGTGAGCGTCGAGGGGTCGGCGGCGGGGGCCGGGAGGCCGAGGGCGGCGACCCGGGCCAGGTACTCGGCGGTCAGCGGCGCGCCCCAGCGGGTCCAGAAGCCCGACAGGTCGGCCCCCGCGATCCGCGAGGTGTAGATCGCGAGGTAGCCCCACCGCTTGGCGGACTCGGTGTAGTCCGAGGCCGGACGTTCCGCGCGGACCAGCCGGTGCAGGCGCGGGTGGAAGTCCTCGCCGAAGGCCAGTTCGAGCTGCCGGAACGGCACGAGCTTCTCGTAGGCCCCCAGCTTGCGGAAGTCGGCCGCGGGCAGCTTGGCCAGCGCGCTCTGGTACGGCGTGAGCCCCGTCCTGGCGTCCGGCTTGGTGAGGTTGGACGGCTGCGCCAGCGTGCGCTGCGCGGCCAGCGCGTAGACGTTGACCGTCACCTCGGTCAGGTCCTCCGGCTTGTAGGCCATCTGCTGGTGCTGGTGCCCGAGCTCGTGGTAGACGCCCCAGCCCCGGGTGCGCAGCCCGTCCACGGCGATGAGCCGGTCGAGGTAGGTGCGGGGGTAGGCGGTCCAGCCGTGGGTGGCGTACGCGCCCGCGCCCGTGGGCATGCGCGGGGCCTCGACGAGGTGGAAGGGCAGCGGGGAACGTTCGGCGGCGGACAGGCCGGAGATCGCGGCGTGCGAGGCGATGATCGTCTCCAGGAGCCGGAGCAGTTCCCCGTGGTCCTGGTCGCGCCAGGCGAGCAGGCCGTCGCGGGTGATCGTGACGATGGCGTGCGGGGAGACCAGCTCGGCCTGCGGCGCGGCGGTCAGCGTGTCGAGCTGGGCCTGGAACTCGGCCTCGGTGCTCTCCCCCAGCGTGAACGTCGGCACGCGCACCCCGCCCGACAGGAACTTGACCCTGGCGCGCTGCCCGTCGCCGGTCAGCGCCAGGTAGACGAGCCCGCCGCCGGGGTCGGTCACGGTGGTGACGCCCTCGGTGAGCGGGTAGGCGCGCGGGTTCTTGTACGCGACGTCGGCGTGGGTGTCGGGCGCGCCGACGTACAGGGTGGGCAGCACCCCGTCGGGGGCGGTGACCTCGACGGCCATCGGGGTGCCGGCGGGCAGGTGGACGCGGGTGGGGTGGAACTCGGTGGTCCTGAGCGCCTGCTGGAGCCGGAGGCGTTCGCCCTCGGCCGCGGGCCTGGCCCTGAGCGTCACGGTGTGCCGCGCCTCCTGGCCGGCCGTGCGGGCCAGGGCCGGGCGGGAGCCGAGCAGGGCCGCGCCCGTCACCGCGCCGGCCGTGCCGAGGGAGGCGCCGAGGAAGGTTCTGCGTGTGAGGGGGGTCATGGCAGGGATTGTGTAAGCGCTTACTATGCCGGTCAAGGGCTTACTAGATCTTTCTACGGCTTTCTATCCCTGCTCCACGCGGCAATCCGGACCCATGATCAGTAAGCGCTTCCTACGGCAGTGGCGCGACCGAGGCCCTGACCACGATGCTCGTGCCGACCTTGGCCATCGTCTGCACGGGCGAGAGGTAGTCGTCGTCGTCCCCGACGTCGAGGCCGAGGCGGACGGCCTGGCGGCCCAGCTCCTCCAGCGGGATGCGCACGGTCGTCAGCTGCGGCCGCAGCTCCTGCGCGATCGGCACGTCGTCGTAGCCCACCACCGAGACCGCCTCCGGCACCGGCACGCCCGCGAGCTCCAGCCCCTGCATCGCGCCCGCCGCGACCGTGTCGTTGGCGCAGAACAGCGCCGTGAAGTCGAGCTTGTCGGCCAGCAGCGCGCGGATCCGGTCATAGCCGAACCTGCGGTTGAGCTGCCCGAGGTGGATCAGGCCCTTGTCGTAGGGCAGGCCGCGGAAGGCGAGCGCGCGGCGGTGCCCGGCCAGCCGCGCGACGGTCGTGGACAGGCTCGGCGGCCCGCCCAGGAAGACGATCCTCCGGTGCCCCTGCGTGATGAGGTGGTCGGTGATCGCGAAGGCGCCGCCCTCGTTGTCGTACTCGACGACCCGGGTCGGCACGTCGTCGCCGAGCGACGGCCGGCCGCACAGCACCAGCGTGGAGCCGCTGGCGTGCAGCGCGCGGGCCCGGCGGGCGACCTGGGCGGCGTAGGCGCGGTCCTCGTAGGCGCCGCCGACCAGGATGACGGCGTCGGCCCGCTGCTCGTGCAGCAGGTCGATGAGCGCCAGCTCCTTCTCGTGGCTGCCGTGGGTGCAGCAGACCATGCACAGGCGGCCGTGCCTGGTGGCCTCGCGCTCGACGCCCCGGGCGATGTAGGCGTAGAAGGGGTCGATCACGTCGTTGATGATGATCCCGACGGTCCTGTTGGTGGCTCCGGCCAGGGCGCGGGCGTGGGCGTTGGCGACGTAGCCCAGCTCGGCGATGGCTCGCTCGACCCGCTGGCGCGTGACGGCCGAGACCGGGTAGTTGCCGTTGATCACCCGGGACACGGTCGCGCTGGAGACGCCCGCGTGCTTCGCCACGTCGGCCATCGTCGCCAGGCTCGGCTCGGTCACCGGCACCTCCTCGCTGTCGATCATGCCATTCGGTCGAGCTCGCCGCGATCGATCTCGTGCAGCAGCGGCAGCCCGGCGGCGTAACGGGCGATCTCCCCGAGCGTCGACTCGGCCAGCCTGCCGAGCTCGTTGCCCTGCGCGCCCGCCAGATGGGGGGTCACGAACGCGTTGGGCAGGTCGAACAGCGGATGGCCGGGCGGGAGCGGCTCGGGGTCGCTGACGTCAAGTATCGCGTCGAGCCGGCCGCTGCGTACCTCCTTGACCAGCGCGTCCGTGTCGACCAGGCCGCCGCGGGCGGTGTTGACGACGACGGCGCCGTCGCGGAGCATCGACAGCCGCCTGGCGTCGAGCATGCGGCGGGTCTCGCGGGTCTCGGGGGCGTGCAGGCTGACCACGTGCGACCGCCTGACCAGGGTGTCGAGGTCGACGGCCGTGCCGCCGAGCTCGGCGATCCCGGCGGGGTCGGCATACGGGTCGTAGACCAGCACGTCCGCGTCGAGGCCGCCGAGCAGTTCCATGACGCGCCGGCCGATCCTGGACAGCCCGACCAGGCCGACCGTGATGCCGCAGGCGCCGAGCCAGGGCAGACCGGAGAAGTCGCGCCGGGTGCCGCGCTCGCGGTAGCGGCGGGCCAGGGTGAAGGCCCGCTTGGCGCCGAAGACGATGGCGGCGAAGGTGAACTCGGCGACGGGCACCGCGTTGGCGTCGGCCGCGCTGCAGACCCGGACGCCGCGTTCGAGGACGGCCGGGTCGAGGAAGGTCTTGACCGTGCCGGCCGCGTGCGCGACGAGGCGCAGGCCGGGGGCGTGTTCGAGCAGCCCGGCGTCGATCTTCGGGCAGCCCCAGCCGGTCACCAGGACCTCCGCCGCGGCCAGCGCGCGCAGGGCGTCCGGCGAGCCGACCTCGTGCAGCACCTGGTCGTGGAGCTCGGTCAGCTCGCCGAGGCGGCGCAGGGCCTGGGGCCCGAACACCTCCTCGCGCACCCCGGGCGCCATCGCCAGCACGGCGCGCGGTCTCGGCCGGGTGTGCGGAGGTCTCACCGGCGCCTCTTGTCTGCCCACGTCCATCTCCCGATAGTAAGCGCGTTCTACGCACTGCTGCGGCACGCTAGGGCGTCACCTGCGTAAAGGTCAAGAAGCCCGGCACAGAAAGGCATGACTTCCGGCCGGGGTCTTGACGAAGCATGAAAGCGCTTACTAGCTTCCTCGCCAACCGGAAGGACCCAGCGCATGACCGCTACCCTCGACGCCCCCCGTGCCGGGACAGCGTCGTCGTCCGGCGAGAGGCCGCGCAGGCTCTCGCTGTGGCGGCGCCTCCGGCGCGACCGGGTGATGCTCCTGCTGACGCTGCCCGGGCTGATCTATTTCCTGGTCTTCCACTACGGGCCGCTGTTCGGCTACGTGGTCGCGTTCAAGGACTACCAGCCCTACATCGGCTTCATCGACAGCGCCTGGGTGGGGCTGCGGAACTTCGCCGCCGTCTTCGGCGACCCCGGCGTCTGGAACGCCCTCGGCAACACCCTGAAGATCACCCTCACCCAGCTCGTGCTCTTCTTCCCCGCGCCGATCGCCCTCGCCCTGCTGCTCAACAGCGTGGTCAGCGACAGGGTGCGCAGGTTCGTGCAGAGCGTGGTCTACCTGCCGCACTTCATCGGCTGGGTGATCATCGTCTCGGTGTTCCAGCAGATCCTCGGCGGCGCGGGCGCGCTGCCGAACTTCCTGCAGAGCGCCGGCCTGCCGCGCTACGACATGATGACCGACCCCGACGTCTTCCCGCTGCTGGTGACGTTGCAGGTGATCTGGAAGGACGCCGGCTGGGCGACGATCATCTTCCTCGCCGCCCTGCTCGCCATCAACCAGGACCTGTACGAGGCCGCCGCCATGGACGGCGCGGGCCGCTGGCGCCGCCTGTGGCACGTCACGCTGCCCGGCATCACGCCGATCATCGTCCTGCTGCTGATACTCAACCTCGGCAGCATCCTGTCCGTCGGCTTCGAGCAGATCCTGCTCCAGCGCGACAACGTCGGCCCCGAGGCGGGCGAGGTGCTGGACACGTTCGTCTACTTCAACGGCGTCAAGGACGGCCAGTGGGGGCCCGCGGCCGCGGTCGGCCTGGTCAAGACCGTCGTCGGCACCGCGATGGTGCTCGGCGCGAACAAGGTGGCCCACCTGTTCGGCCACGAGGGGGTGTACCGCGGTGGCGACAAGTAGCCGGCCGGCCTGGATGGAGCGGCCCTCCACGCCCGGCCTGATCCTCAAGGGCGCGATCCTCACGACGGTCGTCCTGCTGGTGGCCTACCCCTTCGTCGGCGTCATCGGCACCAGCCTGTCGGCCGAGTCCGACATCGCGCGGGCGGGCGGGTTCGTGCTGGTCCCGTCCGCGCCAAGCCTGGCGGCGTACTCGACGATCTTCAGCGGCGGGGTGGTGACGCGGGCGCTGCTGGTCAGCGTGCTGGTGACGGCCGCCGGCACGCTCGCCAGCATGCTCGCGACCATCGGCATGGCGTACGGGCTGAGCCGCCGCGAGGTGACCGGCTCGCGCTGGATCCTGATGGTGGCCCTGCTGACCATGCTCTTCAACCCGGGCCTGATCGCCAACTTCCTGCTGGTCAAGCAGGTCGGCCTGATCGACTCGTTCGGCGCGCTGATCCTGCCGAGCCTGGTGAGCGCGTTCAACCTGGTCGTGCTGCGCTCGTTCTTCATGGGGCTGCCGCGCGAGCTGCTGGAGAGCGCCCGCATCGACGGCGCGGGCGACTTCGGCATCCTGGTCAGGATCGTGCTGCCGCTGTCGAAGGCGGTGCTCGCGGTGATCTCGCTGTTCTACGCCGTCGGCTACTGGAACGCCTTCTTCAACGCCCTGCTCTACCTCGACGACTCCGACAAGTTCCCGCTCCCGCTGATCCTGCGCACGTTCGTCCTGCAGGGCCGTTCGATGGAGACCGTGACGGCCGCCGAGGCGCCGGCGCCCGTGCAGGCGGTCCAGATGGCCGTGCTCGTGGTGGCGATCGTGCCGATCCTGCTCGTCTACCCCTTCCTGCAGCGCTACTTCACCAAGGGCGTGCTCACCGGCGCCGTCAAAGGCTGACCCCCCAACCCCCCAAGGAAGATCCCATGAGAGAAAGCGTCTCGCGCCGAGGATTCCTGCGGCTCGGCGCCGCCACGGCGGCGGGTGTCGTCGCCTCCTCCGCCCTGGCGGCCTGCGGCGGCGGGTCCGCCGCGCCCGCCGCCAAGGCGCAGGGGCTGACCATCAAGCTGCCGACGTACACGCCGCTCGCCGGCACGCTCACCCCCGACCTGCCGGGCAGCCCCACGGGCGTTCCCGAGGGCTACTTCACCTATCCGGACAAGCTGTTCAGGGCCGTCGCCAAGCCGCCCATGTCGGGCGGGACCGTGAAGATCGCGGTGCAGACGTTCCTGCCGCCGCCGCCCGGCCGCGCGCAGAACCCGGCGTGGCAGGAGGTGGAGAAGCGGCTCGGCGGGACGGCCGACGTGCAGGCGGTCTCCTCCGACGACTGGCCGACGAAGTTCAACACGATGGTCGCGGGCGGCACGTTGCCCGACATGTTCACCTACATCCAGTCGCAGGGGGTGAACAACCTGCCCGCGTTCGCGGCCAGCCAGTGCACCGACCTGACGGCGCTGCTCGGCGGGGACGCCGTCAAGGAGTACCCGAACCTGGCGGCGATCCCGCAGGTGTTCTGGAAGCAGGGCATCGTCGGCGGCAAGCTGTACGGCATCCCCATCCCGCGCAACATGGTCGGCGGGCTCGGCTTCTACCGGGCCGACATGTTCGCGAAGGCGGGCGTCACCGACCTGTCGCAGATCTCCGACATGGACCGCCTGTTCGAGCTGCTCAAGGAGGTGACCAGGCCCAAGGACAACCAGTGGGGCGTGCTCACCATGGTCGGCGGCGTGTACGGCCTGTCGATCTTCTCGCAGCTGTTCGGCGCCCCCAACGCCTGGCGGCTGGAGAACGGCAAGCTGGTCCACGCCATCGAGACCGAGGAGTACAGGGCGGCCGTCGAGTACGTCCGCAGGCTCCGCGAGGCGGGCGTCGTCTACCCCGGCTCGGAGGGCTTCGACGGCCTCAAGCGCAAGAACGAGTTCAACTCCGGCCACGCCGCGATGGTCTACGACGGCCTGCCCGCCTACCTCGGGCCCACCGGCTACCTGCAGACGTCCAAGAAGATCGACCCGGCGGCCGATCCGCGGCCGCTCACGCCGGTCGGCCCGAAGGCCAAGGCGTTCCTCAACAACATCGTCGTCTCGATCACCATGCTGAAGAAGAGCGACGAGCAGCGGGCCAAGGAGCTGCTGCGGGTGGCCGACTTCTTCGCCTCGCCGTTCGGCAGCGAGGAGTACACGCTGCTCAACTACGGCCTGGAGGGCACCGACCACACGCGCGACGCCAAGGGCGCGCCGGTGCTGACCGAGCAGGGCGGGCGGGACACCGCCGTGCCGTGGAAGTTCGTCGCCGCGCCGACGCAGGCGCTGTTCGACTCCTCCTCGAAGGAGGCCGTGAAGATCATGCACGACGCGATCGGCAAGATGATCGCCGTGGGCGTGGAGGACCCGACGGTCGGGTTGTACTCCCCCGCCAACGAGAACAAGTACGAGTCGCTCTACACCATGCGCACCGACCGCGTGACCTCCATCGTGGCCGGGCGGGCGCCGCTGAGCGACCTGGACAAGCTGGTCAAGGACTGGCGGGCGCAGGGCGGCGACCAGGCGCGCGCCGAGTTCGAGGAAGCGATCGAGCAGTCTCCGAAGGCGGGCTGACCATGAAGCGGACCGTCCTCGCCCTCGTCGCGGCCGCGCTGCTCGGCACCGCCGCCGCCGTACCCCCGTCGCCGGGCTCGCCCGGCCTCGGCGACCCGCTCTTCCCGACGCTCGGCAACGGCGGCTACGACGTGCGCCACTACGACGTCTCCTTCGACTTCACCCCGGTCACCTACGACTTCTCCGGCGTCGTACGGTTCACCGCGAAGGCCACCCAGGCCCTGTCGTCCTTCAACCTCGACACCGACGGGCACGTGATCGACGCCGTCACGGTCGACGGCCGGCCCGCCGCCTGGGCGCTGTCCGCCGGGCAGAGCGGCCAGGAGCTGACCGTCACGCCCGCCGAGCCGCTGCGCGAGCACGTCCCGTTCGAGGCCGAGGTGCGCTTCCACGGCAACGGCAAGGCGCCGCGCGCGGGCCTGACCGGCTGGCGCTTCGGCCCCGACGGCGGGTTCGCCGCCGCCGCGCAGTCCAGCAGGGCCGACACGTTCTTCCCGGTCAACGACCACCCGTCGGACAAGGCCACCTGGACCTTCCGCGTCACCGCCCCCGAGGGGTACGTCGCCACCGCCAACGGCGTCCTGACCGGCCGCGACGGCGGCACCTGGACGTTCGAGGAGCGCGAGCCGATGGCCTCGGAGCTGATCGGCCTCGCCGTGGTCAAGGGCACGTACGTGCACGGCACCGGCCCGCACGCGCTGCCCCTGCGGCACGTCGTCCCGCAGGGCCAGGAGGCCAGGTACGCGCCGATCGCCGCCGAGACCGGCGCCCAGATCGCCTGGGCGGAGGCCAGGTTCGGCCGGTTCCCGTTCTCCACGTACGGGGTGCACATCTACCCGGGGTACACCGACGCGCTGGAGAACCAGACGCTGTCGCTGTTCGGCACCGGGTGGTTCGACCGGCCCGCGTACTCCAACACGATGGTGCACGAGCTCGTCCACCAGTGGTTCGGCGACTCGGTGACCCCGGCCACCTGGCAGGACGCCTGGCTGAACGAGGGCCCGGCCGTCTACTACGCGGCCGTGTGGGCGCAGGAGCACGGCGGCCAGCCGCTGGCCGACAGGATGCGCGGCGTGTACGCCAAGCTCGACGAGGTGCGCGCCAAGGACGGCCCGCCCGGCAGGCCGAAGGGCCTCGGCGGCTACAACATCTACGACGGCGGCGCCCTCGTCCTGTACGCCCTGCGCACCGAGGTCGGCGAGGAGACGTTCGACCGGATCATGCGCCGGTGGGTGCAGCGCAACAAGGACGGCAACGCCTCCACCGAGGACTTCATCGCCCACGCCGCCGCCACCGCCCACCGTCCCGCCCTGGACGGATTCCTGCGCGCCTGGCTCTACGGCCCCCAGAACCCCCCGCTGGAGGGAATGTGAACGCCGCGATCGCCCTCGCCCTGGCCCTCTCCCTGACCCCCGCGACGCCCCCCGCGACCGGCCCGGCCCCGAAGGTCTTCCACGTCGCCCCGGACGGCCGGTCCGCGGCCTGCAACCAGGTCAACCCGTGCTCCCTGGAGACCGCGCGGGACAAGGTCCGCGCGGCCCTGGCCGGCGGCATGGACCGCGACGTCGAGGTCCGCCTGGCCGGCGGCGTCTACCGGATGGCCGCGCCGCTCGTCCTGGACCGGCGCGACTCCGGCCCCGAAGGGCACACGGTGACCTGGACCGCCGCCCCCGGCGCCCGCCCGGTGCTGTCCGGCGGCGTGCCGATCACCGGGTGGCGGCAGGAGGGGCGCCTCCAGGTCGCGCCCGTTCCCGAGGGCCTCTCGCCGCGGCAGCTCTTCGTCGGCGGCGTACGCGCGATCCGGGCCCGCGGCGCGTCGTGCCCGGCCTCGACCTGCGACGCGACCAAGACGGGCATGACCGGCGCGGTGAAGAGCGGGGTCGCGGGCTGGGCCCACCCGGCGAACGCCGAGGCGGTCATCAAGGTCAGGTGGCGGAACTACCGCTGCCGCATCGACCGCGTGGACGGCGACGTGATCACCTTCGTCCAGCCGTGCTGGACGAACTCCGCGAGCGGCACCGGACGCACCGGGCCCGCGTGGGACTCGACGACGGTCGACTCCTCCCGGTACTCCAAGGTGTCCTTCTTCGAGAACGCCGCCGAGCTGCTCGACGAGCCGGGCGAGTTCGTCTTCGACCGGACCGCCCGTACCGTCTCCTACCTGCCCCGGCCGGGCGAGCGGCTGGACGACGTGATCGCGCCCGCCACCGAGACGCTGCTGCGCCTGGAGGGCGCGAGCCGGGTCAGGATCGCCGGGCTGGGCTTCGAGCACGCCGCCTACCTGCAGCCGGACACCGACGAGGGGTACGCGGGCACGCAGGGCGGCCTCACCCTGACCGGCGCGACCGGCCCCGAGGACCACGCCGGCCGCTTCTACACCAAGCCGGCCGCGGCACTCGTCGTGCGCGGCGGCCGGGACGTGACCGTCGACGCAGCCGCGTTCGCGCACCTCGGCGGCGCCGGCGTGATCCTGGAGGGCGGCGCCAAGGACTCGGCGGTCACCGGCTCGACGTTCACCGACCTGTCGTCGGGCGCGGTCTACGTCGGCGACACCGAGCCCAACCCTCCGGCCGAGCTGCGCGGCGAGCGCAACACGGTGGCCCGCAACACCATCACCTGGACCGGCCGCGAGTTCACCGACGCGGTGGGCGTCTGGGCGGGCTACGAGTCCGGGTTGCGCGTGGACCACAACACGCTGGAGAAGCTGCCGTACTCGGGCGTGTCGGTCGGGTGGGGCTGGAACCAGCCGGTGGCCCAGAACCCGGACATGCGCGACAACCGGATCACCGGCAACAGGATCGTGGACGCCATGATGGTCGCCGAGGACCAGCACGACGGCGGCGCCATCTACACCCAGGGCCCGCAGCCCGGCACGGTGATCTCCGGCAACTACCTCAACCGGTCGGCGTACGGCAACACCGAGCGCGACGGCAACGGCGTCTACCTCGACGAGCAGAGCTCCCACATCACGGTCGAAGGCAACGTGATCACCCGCGTCGGCTACAAGTGGATCTCCAACTGGGCCGGGTACGGCATCGACAACCTCGCCACCGGCAACTGGACCGACACCACCGCGCCGGAGCTGTCCGGCCGCGGCTCGCGGCAGGCGGACAACCACACCGCCCTGGAACGGCTGCCCGACGCGGCACTCGCCGTCGCCGCGGCGGCGGGCGCGCGCCCCGGCCCGGTCGAGCAGCTCGAACCCGACCTGGCCAGGACGGGCACCGCGACCCAGTCCACCACCGAGGGCACGGCGGCGGCCGCGAACGCCCTCGACGGCTCCACGGTGACCGACACCAGGACGACGTCCGCGCCCGGCTCCTGGTGGCAGGTCGACCTGGGCGGCCCGCACCGGATCGGCACCGTGGAGATCTGGAACGACGCCTCCATGACCACGGCCGACGCCGAGCTGCTGGTCTCGGCCACCCCCGACTTCGCGCAGGCCACGCGGGTGCCGCTGCCGGGCCGGGCGCTGCGCCCGTCCGTGGTCGCGGTGGACGCCGAGGGCCGGTACGTGCGGATCCAGCGGACCGGCACCGGCAGGATCGGCCTGTCGGCCGTGATGGTGCACCCATGAGCTGGTTCACGCAGGCCCGGTTCGGCCTGTTCGTCCACTGGGGCATCTACGCGGCGGCCGCCCGCCACGAGTGGGTGCAGTCCTACGAGAAGATGGACGACGAGCGCTACCGCCGCTACTTCGACCACTTCGACCCCGACCTCTACGACCCGGCCGCCTGGGCCGACGAGGCCGTCAACGCCGGGATGAAGTACCTGGTCGTCACGAGCAAGCACCACGACGGCTTCTGCCTGTGGGACTCCGCGCTGACCGATTTCAAGGCCCGGCGCGACCTGCTCGCCCCCATGCTCGACGCCTTCAGGGAGCGCGGCCTGCGTACCGGCCTGTACTACTCCCTGCTCGACTGGCACCACCCCGACTTCCCCAACGACCTCTACCACCCCCGCCGGGAGGAGGACCTCGGCGAACGCGACATCGCCAAGTACGCCGACTACCTGCACGGCCAGGTCCGCGAGCTGCTGACCCGCTACGGCCGCATCGACACGATGTGGTTCGACTTCTCCTACGCCGGACGCGGGTTCGGCGCCAAGGGCCCCGACGAGTGGCGTTCGGCCGAGCTGGAGCGGATGGTCCGCGAGCTGCAGCCGGGCATCCTCGTCAACAACCGGCTCGGGCTCGGCGGCGGCGACTTCACCACGCCCGAGCAGGTCATGCCGCCCGGCGGCGTGCCCGGCCACCGGCCGTGGGAGGCGTGCCAGACGCTCAACGGCAGCTGGGGCCACCACCGCGACAACCAGGACTGGAAGCCGGTCGAGCTGCTGGTCAAGATGCTGGTCGACACCGTGTCCAAGGGCGGCAACATGCTGCTGAACGTCGGCCCGAACGCCCGGGGCGAGTTCGAGCCGCGGGCCCTGGAACGGCTGCGCGGGATCGGCGCGTGGATGCGCCTGCACGCCCGGTCCATCCACGGGGCGGGGCCCGCGGAGTTCGAGGCCCCGCCCGACTGCCGCTACACCCGGCGCGGCGACCGGCTCTACCTGCACCTGCTGTCGTGGCCGATGCAGCACGTGCACCTGCCCGGCCTCGGCGGCCGGGTGGCCTACGCCCAGTTCCTGCACGACGCCTCGGAGGTGCCGTTCGTCGAGATCGACCAGAAGGAGCCGTTCCACCACTACCTGCGCGGCCTGCCGGAGGACACCCTGACCCTGCGGCTGCCGATCACCCGCCCCGACGTGACGATCCCGGTCGTCGAGCTGTTCCTGCGGCCCGGGTGACGTGCCTCCAAGGGCGCGTGCGGCACGAGCCGGGCGACGACGCCTGGCCGGGACGCGGTCACGAGGATCGGGAGAACATGGCCAGGGCCTGGGAGCGCTGCGCGACGAGCTCGTCGTAGGTGCCGTCGCGCTCGGCCCAGCGGTGCATGAGGACCCGCTCGACCAGGATCTCGTCAGGGGTCGGGTCCTGGGAGAGCAACCGCGTGACCTCCTCGGCGAAGTCGTCGAGCGGCAGTGCGTGCGGGTTCACCTTCTCCTGGCCCGCCGTGGCGACGGCCGGCGGGACGAGTTCGACGACGCCGACGCCGGTGCCGTCGAGCTGCGCCCGAAGCGCCTCGGAGTAGGCGTGCACCGCGGCCTTCGAGGCGGCGTAGGTGGGCATGGGCGGGAACGGCAGGAAGGCGATCCCGGAGGTGACGGTGACGAACGTGCCGGCGCCGCGCCGCACCAGGTGCGGGGTGAAGGCGTCGATGACCCGGATGGTGCCGACCAGATTGGTGTCGATCGTCGTCCGCGCCGCCTCGAAGTGGGCGGGGTCGCGCAGATCTTCCAGGAGCATGACGCCCGACATGGTCACCACGGTGTCCAGCTCGGGGTAGCGGGCGAGTACGGCGTCGCGGGCGCGTGCGACGGAGGCGTCGTCGGTGACGTCGACGGCGAACGCGCCCAGACCTTCGCCGGCGAGTTCCTGGAGCGACTCGGCGCTGCGGCCTCCGACGGCCACGGTGCTGCCCGCCGCGGCGAACCGCCGGGCCAGCTCCCGCCCGATGCCCGAGGTTCCGCCCACGATGAGAACGGTGCGGTTGGAGAGGTCCACGAGGTCTTCCCTTCGGTGGGGTGCGCCGCGGCGTTCGGGCCTGCGGCGCCTTCGATGACGGACGGCGTCACCGGGCGCGGCGGTGACGTCTCGAGTGTGGACGTCCCCCTGCGGGCCTGGCAGCGCCCCCGTCTTCCCTGGTCCTGACAGGACCCCCTCTGGGGCGCGCGCACCGCATTACGGTGTCGGTATGAAGGGCGATAAATCCGACAATCGGCTCGGCAGCTACCTTCGCGCACGCCGTGAGCTGGTGACCCCGGAGCAGGCCGGCCTCCCGCCCGGGGGCAACCGCCGCGTCCCCGGACTGCGCCGGGAGGAGGTCGCCCTGCTCGCCGGGATCAGCGCCGACTACTACCTGCGCCTGGAGCGGGGCCGCGACAAGAACCCCTCGCCCCAGGTCCTCGAATCGCTCGCGCGCGTCCTGCGACTCGACGACGTCGAGCGTGCGTACCTGCTCGGCCTCGCCGCGCCCCGCCCGAGAACGCGCCGCCGCAGGCGACCCGAGCACGTGCCGGCACGGGTGCACGAGCTCCTCGCCCATCTCCAGATCCCGGCGTTCGTCGAAGGACGCGCCTTCGACGTCCTGGCCTCCAACCCGATGGCCGTCGCGCTCTCCCCGCGGCTGAGGCCCGGCCAGAACCGGCTGCGCTCCTTCTTCCTCGACCCCGAGGAACAGGCCTTCCACCGGGACTGGGAGAAAGCCGCCGCCGGCTTCGTCGCGACCCTGCGCACCAGCGTCGGAGACGACACCGACGATCCCCGCTTCATCGACCTCGTCGGAGAACTCGCACTGTCCAGTCAGACGTTCCGCACCCTGTGGGCCCGGCACGACGTCCGCGCCCTCGACGGAGGGACCGCCGTCGTCGACCACCCCGTCGTCGGTGAACTACGGCTGCACCGCGACAAACTCCCCGTGGACGACGTCATCCTCGTCCTCTACTACCCCGACAAGGACAGTGACAGCGACGAGAGACTGAGGCTCCTCGCCGCCCTGTCGCACACCGCCCACCGGGAGCACGCGGAGCACGCGGAGGCAGTCCGCCCCGGTCGGCTCCATGATGATCCGTGACGCACCTGACAGACCTGGCAGGCGCTGATCGACCTGGCTGAGGTCGTTCATGCGGGGAGGGCGTCTCCGGGGAAGCCGTGGCAGGGGTGCACCTCGTAGCGCATCATCCCGGCCTGCACGCAGGGGTCTCCGGCCATGATCTCCGAGGCCTCCTCGGCCGGCACGGTCATGATCGCGACGCCGGCCATGGTGTCGGAGGCGACCGGGCACAGGATCGCGATCACCCCCTCGGCGCGCAGGGACACCATGCGTCGCTGGTGTTCGAGTTCGATGGCGTCCGCGCCGTCCCTGGTGCGGTCCGGCCCCCAGTGCAGGAGCGCCAGGCTGTACGGCTTCGCGGTCGCGGCCAGAGCCTGGATCTGTTCGTCAGTCACGGTCGTGCTCATGATGTCCCCTTACTTCTCGATGCGTTCGGCCAGCGAGACGCAGATGCCTTCGGGCCCGCGGACGTAGGCCATCCGCCAGGCGCCCTCGTATTCGCCGATGCCTCCCACCAGCCCGTAGCCCTCGGCTGCGGCGTGGTCCACCGCGGCCTGCAGGTCGTGCACCTCGAAGGCGACGTTGCGCAGGCCCAGCTCGTTGGCGGGCGCGGCGGGCGAACCCGGGAGGTGGTGCGGGCGCGTGAAGCTGGAGAGCTCCAGTGTCGTCCCTCCGCCGGGCGGTCGCAGCATGACGATCTCGGTGCGGGCGCCGGTCATGCCGATCACCGTGTCCAGGAAGTCGCCTTCGACGGCCATCTTCGGATCGGCCTCCAGACCGAGGCTGACGAAGAACGCCGTCACGGCGTCGAGGTCGGCGACGGTGATGCCGACGTGGTCGAAACGCCTGATGAATGTCATCGGATGCCTTTCAGGGTTTCTTCAAGAGACGCATGAGGAAAGTAGCACTTTAGGTTCCGTAAGGGAACCCCAATTGCTGGGGACCGGCCTCGGCTCGGGATCCGATGCGTTGCCCGGCCCTGATCTTCCCGGCTTCTCGGCCTCCCTTGCAGGTGCTCAACCGCGCGGACCTCGCGAACGGCGAGGAGGCGCTGGAGCGTTTCGTCCGCGAGGTCGGCGCCACTCGGCGGGTCTCCGCGTTCCGCACCGCGGCGCTGATCGACACCGGCCTCGACCAGCACCGGCCGCACATCGCCAGCGAGTACGTCGCCGGCCCGATGTTGAGCGCCGTCGTGGCCGCCGGGTTGCGGCTCGTCCGGTCCCGATGGGTCAAGGGGTGGAGTGGTGAGGGAAGAGGGCGGCGGCGACGTGCTGGGTGTCGGTGTACTCGATCACCGAGGTGATCTTGCCATGGTGAACGGTGCAGACGGCGATGCAGCGGTTGTCGTAGGCGGTGTCGTGGACGGTGGTGGCCTTGGAGGTCCATTCGGCGACCACGTGCTCACCCTCGGCGATCGTGCTGACCAGCTCGATCTGCAGGGTTCCCGGGACCAGGATCGTTCCCATGCCGCCCAGGAAGTCGTTGACGATCGCGTCGCGCCCCCGCCACACCTTCGAGATCGGCAGGTCGCCGGGATAGTGCCAGGTCGCGTCGTCGGCGAAGCTGTCGCGGACGACGTCCGCATCGCCATCCCGGACGGCTTCGACGTAGCGGATGACGACGGCTCGGGGATCGGTGACGGCGTTCATGATCTGCACTCCTACGGTCGGGGGTCTCGTGGTGGGCAAGCGGGGCGTTCAGGGGGCGCGGAAGTGGCGGATGACGGCCGACTCGGGCCCGTCGAAGAAGGCGAAGAGACCCGGGAATGAGCGCCTCCATCCTTTTGCCTCCCCGGTGCTTTTTGCGACCAGTTCACCGGAGGGGGCAGTGACGAGGCCAACAACGCGCCCGCCCGGCCGACAACGCCTGGTTGTCGCCTATGGTCGTAGGCGTGGATCTCGACCTGACCTTGGTCCGCGCGTTCGTCGTGACCGCCGGGACACTGCACTTCGGGCGCGCCGCCGAGCGGCTGGGGACCAGCCAGCAGGCGCTGTCCAAGCGCATCGCGCGACTGGAGGCAGTGCTGGCGGTACGGCTGTTCGAACGCGAGGGCGGCATCCGGCTGACCGAGGCGGGCGAGCGGTTCCTGCCGGCCGCACGCGAGGCGCTGGCGGCGGCCGAACGCGCGGTCGCGGAGGTGACGGGAGCCGGACCAGTCGTGCGCATCGACACCTGGGGCCACCTGTACGGGCCGATGCGCACCGTCGCTCAAGCAGTGCAGGCGCTCAGCACGGTCCGCCTGGAGCCCGGCCCGGGACGCGACTGGCCCTCGGTCGCGGCGGCGTTGCTGCGCGGCGACACCGACGTGGGCTTCGGCCGGGTGCACCCGCTGCCGGGCGGCTCCGACGTCGGCCTCACTCAGCGGCTGGCGCGGCTGGAACCGGTCGACGCCGTGGTGAGTACGTCGCACCCGCTGGCCGCCGCCACCACATTGCGTCCGGCCGATTTGCGCGACAGCACCCTGTGGTGCCCGGCCGAGCTGACTCGCCTGGACTTCCTGCGCCGTTTCGCCGACGAGTTCCAGATCACGCGGCGGCAGGACGGCCCCAATCTAGGCATGGACCACCTTGTGCAGCACCTCCGCACCGACGTCTCGTGCTTCACGCTCGTTCCCGCCGACGCGCCGCTTCCCGACCACGCGGGTCTGCGCTCCATCCCGCTCGTCGAGCCGACCCCGCTGTACGCGTGGTCGCTGGTCTGGCGCACCTCCCACCGGCATCCGCTGCTCGAACCCCTGGTGCGCGGTTTCGCCGACACCGGCCGCGCCCACCGATGGCTGGACTACACGCCACAGCAGGACTGGCTCCCTGACGCCGACCACGCCAAGCTCATGGCCGATCACGTGTGATCATTACCGCTTGGACGCGCCGCACGCGTCCAAGAGCGTCGACCCCGGTCTGACCTCGGCCGCAGCGCAGGAGCGTCCCTAGGAGAACCAGCTTCCGCCGAGCTCCTGGACGGCCTTGCCGCCCTTGGGCACCAGCACCGCCTCGCTCAGCACGTTGGTGACGCTCTTGGTGTCGTTGAGCAGGGCGAACAGGAAGAACATGCCGCCACTCGCCGTACGGAAGCCGAAGACGGAGCCGTGGCCGGCGAAACCGACGTACAACCCCTTGTTGACCTCGGGGAACGCCTTGCGGCTGTAGCTGTCCTTGGCCAGGCGGTAGCCGGAGTCGCCCTCCTTGTCCTTGTCCCCGTTCCAGAAGTTGCGGTACTCCTCGGCCACGGCGGCCGCCATCGCGTTGTCCATGTCCGTGATGTAGCCGTCGGCGTCGAGCAGCGGCTCGGGCATCCGCTGTCCCCAGTGCACCGGGGTCACGACGGCCAGCCGGAAGGACTGCCCGGCAGAGCGCAGGAACCCCAGCAGGTGCGGACGGCTGTGGCCCTTGGTGTCCCGGTAGGTCGCCTTCGCGATGAACCAGTCCCCGGCCGGTGGCTGCCGCTCCGGCCTGGGCACATAGATCGTCGGGGTGCCGGTCGGGTTGATCGGTCGGTGCGCCGGCTTCCATCCGAGCTCCTCACGGCTGCGTTCGAGCACGCCCTCGTACAGGGCGCCTTCGACGAACAGCGCGTCGAGCCGGGCGTTCGACCGCCACCACTTGCGCTTCTTGAGCGCCGCGTTGTACGTGGCCAGCCACGTGCGCATGGCCGTCCGGGCCCGGGCGACGGTCAGGGCCTGCGCGGTCGCCGAGGGAGCCGGGGTGGCGCTCGCGGACGGCGCGGCGTCCGGCGACGGAGCCCGAGACGGAGACGGCGAGGTGGCGGGCGAGGCGGCGCGACTCGGCGTCGGCGGGTCCGCGGGCCGATAGGGCAGTCCCGGGATCGCACCGCAGCCGCCCAGGCTCAGCACGAGAGCCACGATCAGCGGTAGTGCGCGCACCGAACAACTCCCCCAAGACAGCACAAAGCCCCGACAAACAAGAACATATCGAATGCGTCCCGCCACACCGGTATCCACACAGCTCACCGGCATACGAAGGACCGGCATACGCGCTTCGGCACCCGCGGACCGGCGGCCATTACACAGCCGCGCAGCCCTGCGGAATCACCTGCCGGGCTGCAGGCCGCCGCGGGACGTGGTCAGCAGCCTGCCCCTGTTCGGCGGCGTCGGAACGAAGACCAAGTCGCACGAAGACCAAGTCGCACGAAGACCAAGCCGCCCGCCACCAGGTGAACCGCCCTTCTCCGGTCAGGAACGGGGGATCTCCACCTCGCGCACGGCCGACAGCGCGGCCGGCGGAAAGTCCGGCCACTGCGGCCCGTGGTGCCCCTCACCCTGGAGGTACTTGTCGGCGAACGCCTGGGCGGCGGCCAGAACGTCCGCGACCTGCCGCGCGGTGAGCCTCCCGGACGTCAACGCCTCTCCCAGCTCGTGCAGATCCAGCACCCGGTACGGAAGCCCCGGCGGGCCGACGACGAAGTCGACGTAATGGTCGACCACCCGGACCGTGTCGCCCCTCTCGCGGATCCCGACAAGGTCGATGTACCACCAGCCGGCGCGCTCCGGCCGGAACACCACGGGCTGGTGGAGTTGCACCGACTCCTCCAGCAGCAGGAACGCGCGTTGCCGCCGCCCCGCGCCGGGGCGCACGTACCTGCCCTCCGGGATGTCGAACTCGTACGCCGCCACCCGGCCCACCCGAACCCCCGGACACGACAGATCACCGCGCACAACCGTGACCCGCTCCTGAAGAGTTCGGCCCTCGCTCACACGGCCGGATCGTATCGGGGCCGGCCGTTCAGCGGGACGGATCGGTGGAGGGCGGCTCCTGGGGATGGGTGGCCGCCAGGCGTGACGCGCCCGCGCTGGCCTCCGCCTCGAGCGTGTATGGCCAGGTCAGACGGGGAGGAGCCAGGAAGCCGGGACGCTCGGGCCCGCTCGCGACCACCACGCAAGAACGAATCGGAGAACTCCTGATGCGCGCAACCCTGATGTACGGCGCCGGCGACGTCCGCGTCGAGCAGGTGCCCGACCCGGCCGTCCAACTGCCCACCGACGCGCTGGTCCGCGTCACCGCGTCCTGCATCTGCGGCAGCGACCTGTGGCCCTACGGCTCGATGAAACCGCAGGACGGCCCCGCCCGGATGGGACACGAGTTCATCGGCGTCGTCGAGGACGTCGGCTCCCAGGTGACCACCCTCGCCCGGGGCGACCTGGTCGTGGCGCCGTTCGCCATCTCCGACAACACCTGCCGGTTCTGCCGCGAGGGCCTGCACACCTCCTGCGCCGACCCGCAGGCCGGCTTCTGGGACGCCGAACCGGACGAGGGCGGCCAGGCCGAGGCCGTACGCGTCCCGCTCGCCGACGGCACCCTGGTCAAACTGCCCGTCGAAGCCGACTCGCCCCTCATGCCGTCCCTGCTGACACTCGCGGACGTGCTCGGCACCGGCCACCACGCCGCCGTGGCCGGCGGCGTCGGCCGGCGCACCCGCGTCACCGTCATCGGCGACGGCGCCGTCGGCCTGCTGGCCGTGCTGTCGGCCAGGCGCCTGGGCGCCGAGCAGATCATCCTCATGGGACGCCACCAGGCCCGCACCGACCTCGGCCGCGAGTTCGGCGCCACCGACGTCGTGGCCGCCCGCGGCGAGGAAGGCGTCGAGCAGGTACGCGACCTCACCGGCGGCGACGGCACCCACGTCGTCCTGGAGGCCGTCGGCAACATGCCCGCCTACCAGCAGGCGCTCGGGGTCGTCCGGCCGGGCGGCGTCATCAGCCGCGTCGGCGTCCCGCAGTACGACGACGCGCCGATCGGCATGGACAGCCTGTTCCGCCACAATCTGCGCCTGGCCGGCGGCCCCGCCCCGGTCCGGGCCTACATCGAGCAGCTGATGCCCGACATCCTGAACGGCGTCATCGAACCCGGCAAGGTCTTCGACGCCACCACTGACCTCGACGGCGTCCCGGCCGGCTACCGGGACATGGCCGACCGCAAAAGCCTCAAAGTGCTCATCAAGCCCTGACCTTCCGAAGCTTCCCCGAAGCGTCGGCCGCAACAGGCAAAGCCGCGATCGACGCCGGAACGCCACCCGCGGGCGAAGCCGCTGCCAAGCGGGAGGAAGGAAACAACCCCGCGAGGAACGATCCTCAGCCCGTCACGCCACCCCGCCCGCCCCTCCCCCGCGCGCGGTCGCCATACTGCAGAAGGCGCACGGTGAAGAGCCCCCTGGTGGCCTGAGCACAGACCACCACGGCACCTCCCGCCGACCCGGTGCTCCGGAGCCGCCATCGGCCCGGAGCACCCGCGCCCACGACATCCACGACGTCGAAAGGCCCTGATGACAGCCGACCAGCCCATCTGCTGCCCCACCTGCAAGGGAGTCCTCCCCGGCCGGCAGCGCAGCGACTACACGGCCGCCCGCGGACGCCTCGTCGTCGTCAACGGCTACTGCCAGGGCCAGTGCCCGGCCCCCGAACAGCGGCCCCGCCTCCAGGCCCCCGCCGAGCACCCCGCGCCCGCCGGCCACGGCACCCCGCAGCCGCTGAGCGTACCGGCGCCGGCGCTCTGACCCCGGCACGCGAGACAGGGCCGCCGCGGCTCAGTCGAGGAGCTCCACGTACCCGTCGGTCCCGTGAACGCGGATCCGCTGCCCGTCCCGGATCAGCCGGGTGGCCCCCTCCACCCCCACCACCGCCGGCAGCCCGTACTCCCGCGCGATCACCGCTCCATGCGTCATCAGGCCGCCCACCTCCGTCACCAGCCCGGCGATGCCCACGAACAACGGGGTCCAGCTCGGGTCGGTGAAGGCGGTGACCAGGATGTCACCCGCCGCCAGATCGGCCCGCGCCATGTCCGGCACCACGCGGGCACGTCCCTCGACGGTCCCCGCCGACACCGCCAGACCGGCCAGCGCCCCCGGCGGCACGTCCTCGCGCTGGTACCGGCCGGCGAGCACCTCGCCGTCCGACGTGATCACCCGCGGCGGGCGCAGCGTCTCGTGCCACCGGAAGTCCTCCCGACGCCGCCGGACGAGCTCGCCGTCGGCCTCGCCCGTGCGCACGACCTCCTGCAGTTCCTGGAACCGCAGGTAGAAGACGTCCTCCCGGTCCCGCAACACCCCCGCCCGGACGAGCCGATCGGCCTCCCGCCACAACGCCTGCTTGTAGGCCAGGTAACGGCAGACCATGCCGTACTTGGGGAACTCCCGATAGCCCGCGAACGTGCGCACCCGGGCGATCATCCGCTCGGTCTCCGCCGCCTTCCGCTCCCCGTCGGGCAGGGCCCGCAGGCGCGCCAGCACGTCCCGCTCCTTGCGCAGAGCCTCCTGACGTCCCTGCTCGAAACGCCGCGCACCGGCACCCGCCTCAAAATTCCGGACATTGCCCAGAATCACCGGAACCAGCATGGCGGGCCGCTCACTCCAGCGCGTCCGGGTGATGTCGATCTCCCCCGGGCAACGCATGCCGTACCGCTCCAGGAAGCCCCGCATGGCCTCGGCCGCCTCCCGGCCGCCGGGCAGCTCGCCCAGCTCCTCCAGGAAACCGTCGCCCTCCCGATCCTCCGCCGCCACCCGCTGCAGGAACGCCACCACCTCCGCGTGCGGACGGATCACGTCCGCCACGTCCAGCAGCGCCAGCCCCATCTCCGACGTGACGTTGTGCGGAACGGACTGCGTCAGCACATCGGCCACGTTCCGCTCACCCAGCCACTCCTCCAGGTGATCGTTCAGCCACCAGGCCGCCTCCATCCCCGCCATGATCGCCTGGAAGCTCCGCGGGCCGAACAGCAGCCGCCTCAGCTCCGCGATGTCGGCCAGGATGAACTCGAACAGCTCCGGCCCGGACAGCTCCTCGATACGGCGCCGCAACACGGCCACGGACTCCCGGCCGTCCCGGACCAGCTCGGCGACCAGCTCCGGATCGGTCTCGATCGGCGCGGGCGGAGCGGCCGCGGGCGCGACACCCGACTCCTCCTCCGGCACCGCGCGGATGAAGTCGCCCCGGTCCACCACCGTCTGCAACGCGTCCCGGATGAGCGGATCGGACTTCCCCAACGTCCCGATGAGGTTCGCCCGGCCCGCCGCCGTCGCCAGAACCGGGGCCACGTCCACGAACAGCCGCCCGCCCGCCTCCGCCATCGGCCGCGACGTCGTCAACTGCCAGAAGGACAACCCCAGCGGCTTCATCGCGTCGGTCATCATCTGCTGATGCCCCACGGAGACGTAGACATGGTTGTCCTGGTCGTCGGCGACCGGGACCGGGAACAACGTCGTGATCGGCCGGCTCTGGACGACATGGAACTCCTCGCCGGACAGACACCACTCGATGTCCTGCGGCCGGCCGAACCACGCCTCGATCCGCCGTCCCAGCCCCACCAGACGAACCGCCTGCTCATCGGTCAGAGCGCGCCGGACCGACCGCCCGGCCTCGACCGGCCCCTCCTCGGTGCCGCCCGCCGGCGAGGCCCGCACCACCCGCGCCTTGTCCCCGACCGACACGTCCACGACCCGCTCGTCCCGCACCGTGTAGACGTCCCCCGCGACCACGCCCGAGACCAGCGCCTCACCCAGCCCCCACACCGCCTCCACGACGGCGGTCCTGCGGTCCGACGTCACCGGATCCGCGGTGAACAGGACCCCGGCCGCGTCCGGGAACACCATCCGCTGCACGACCACCGCCATCCGCACCCCCCGGTGGTCGAACCCGTTACGACGCCGATAGACCACCGCCCGCTCGGTGAACAGCGAGGCCCAGCACCGCCGCACATGCGCCAGCACCTCCGCCCGCCCCACGACGTTCAGGTACGAGTCCTGCTGCCCGGCGAAGGACGCCGTCGGCAGGTCCTCGGCCGTCGCGCTCGACCGCACCGCGCAGGCCGCCTGCTCCCCGAGCCGGGCCAGCGACTCCCCGATCGCCGCCACCACGTCGTCGGGCACCGGCGCGCCCTCGATGACGGCGCGGATCTCCGCGCTCAGCGCGCGGACCGCCGCCGGGTCGTCCGGATCCACCTTCGCCAGCAGCTCCAGCTGGGCGTCGAACGACGGCACCGCGGACACCACCCGCTGGAAGGCCTCGGTCGTGACGCAGAAGCCGTCCGGCACGCGGACGCCGTCGATCCGCGAGAGCTCGCCGAGGGCGACGCCCTTCCCGCCGACGTCCGCGATGTTCGCCGCGTTGATCTGCCCGAACTCCAGCACGTAACCCAATTCCGTCGCTCCATCCATCGTCGGGTTGGTTCGCAACGGGCAGTATGAACGACTTTTCGAGGTCTCATGAGGGGCGGGGATCCGCTATAAAGTGAAAGTGAGGGGACGTTCGTTTCCCCAGCATCCAGCCCGACCGCCGCTGCCGGACGGTCCGTGGGGCCGTTCGCCTCGGAAGATCACTTTCGCCGGTCGCCTTTACATTGTAGATCTTGCCACGAGACGGCGACGACGCAATCACCTAAAAGCCGCCAAGGCTACCCCCATCCGGGCCACCCCCGCCCCCACCATCACCCGGAGACATGAAAAACTAGCTTCCGGGCTACGGAAACACGGCGCCCTCGAACCGCAAGTCACAAATCCCCATATAACCGGAAATATCCCCAGCTTCCCGGCGGTCCCCGCCTGCCACGGGTGCGAGAATCGCATGACTTCTCCACCTTTGTCGCCCATCGAGGCTTTCTGGCGAATTATTCCAAATGCGGGATTTTACGTTTCCATCAGCGCCAAAGACCTGGTCACCCACGCGTCTGGTTCCGTTATAGAGTCTGCACCCGGACCCCGCCGAAGAAAGGTGTCAGGCATGCAAGACGCGGCCATCGACCGAGTAAAGCTCATCTTCACCCTGTTCGACGCCGACGGCACCGGTTACCTTGAGGCCGAAGACTTCGACCGCATGGCCAACCGCGTATTGGCGGCCTCCCCTCGTTCTACAGAAGCCGCCAAGAGCGCGATCAGTGACGCTTTCCGTCGTTACTGGACGACTCTTGTCGAGGAACTCGACAAGGACAAAGACGGCCGCATCAGCTTCGAGGAGTACAGCGCGTGCGTCCTGTCCCCCGAGCGCTTCGACGACGCGCTCACCGACTTCGCCGAGGCGCTGGCCGAGCTGGGCGACCCCGACGGCGACGGCCTCATCCACCGCACCGATTTCATGGCGCTCATGACCGCCATCGGCTTCAAGCGGCGCAACGTCAACACCCTCTTCGACGCGTTCGGCCCCTCCCAGGACGACCAGGTCAAGGTCCCGGTCTGGGCCGAGGGCATCAAGGAGTACTACAGCCCCGAGAAGGCGGACATCGCGGGCGACCTCCTGCTCGGAGAGTCCAGCTGACGGCCGCCACGAGCCGGCGCGTCCGGCCTTCGACGACGAAAAGGGAGCAGTAGTGGAACCAGTCATCGGACTTGCCATCGGCCGGGGAACGGGCCCCGAGCTCGCGGCCGTCTTCGAGCGGGTGCTGGCCGGGATCGCCGACGCCTGCGGCACGAAGGTGGCCCTCACCCGCTCTGAACGGATCTATCACTCCTACGTGTCCTTGAAGGCCGGCGCGGAGGCCGAGGAGATCCGCGAGAGCACGCAGCAGGACGCCGACCACTACACGCGCTTCTGCCGCTCGCTGGCGGCCGCCGGCGTCCCCGCCGTCTTCCGTACGGCGATCAACGCCCAGTCGCTCTACCTGGTCCGCCAGCGCCTCCAAGCGGTGAAGATCGACGCCATCACCACGGCGGGGGCCTCGCTGCTGCTGGTCAGAGACCAGGCCCAGGGCTTCTACACCGGCGAGAACGTGCATCTTCCCGGCGCGCTCGTCCGCACGATGACCTTTAGCAGGGAGATCACCGAGAAGGTCATCGCGCTGGCCGTGCGCCGGGCGCGCCAGGAGTGGCCCGACGGCCGCATCGACGAGATCGTCATGGCCTACAAGTTCCACCTGCTCGACGGCGCGCTCGACGAGTGGGTGGCCGAGAGCGCCGCGCGCCACGGCGTGCAGATCGGCCTGTTCCAGCCCGACACGGTGAACCGCAACCTCATCGAACGCGGCCCGCGGCCCCGCACGGTGATCATCGCAGGCAACGAGTGGGCCGACATCATGCACGTGGTGCTGCTCGACCGCTTCGGCTCCGAGCGACAGGAGAACCGCTGCACCGAGAACGTCTACCTGCATCCCGACGCGTGCGGCCTGGTCGAGTACCAGACCGTGCACGGCTCCGCCGACGACCTGGCGGGCACCGGGAGGGTCAACCCGGTGGCCACCGTCCGGGCCGCGGCGGCCATCGCCGAGCGGCACGCGGGGTGCGCCGGAGCGGTGCGGATGGTCGAACGCGCCCTGATGGCGCTCGGCCGTCACGGCGTCGCCACCCCTGACGCCGGCGGACGCCACTCCACCACCGGCGTGGTCGACGCCCTCCTCGACGCCCTGGAACCCGCGGCCCAGCCGGTCCTGATGGCGGACTCATGACCGACGAGCAGTCACCGTCCCGTAAGGAACGTTCCATTCGGGTCCCCGGGGAACATCAGGAACGTGCGGCCGTCCCGGCTGCCGAAGGCCACCGGCCCGTCCAGGAACATGCGGCCGTCCCGGCCGCCGAAGGGCACCGGCCCGTCCAGGAACATGCGGCCGTCCCCGCCGAAGGGCACCGGCCCGTCCAGGAACGTGCCGGTCTGGCCGGCGAGGAGCACCTGCCCGGCACCGAGCGTGCGGCCCTGGTCGTCGTCGACCTGCAGAACGACTTCTGTACCGGCCCCACCGCCCGTGCCCGTTACGCCGGTGACCCGGCGGCTCTGGAAACAGTCGCGGCCAACACCGCCAGAGCCCTCGCATCGGCGCGAGCCCGCGGCATGGACGTGGTGTTCGTCCGGTTCGTCGGCGACGCCGAGCATCAGGGGCCGAGCTGGCGGCGGCGCGACCTCGCCCAGGGCAAACCCCTCAAATGCCTCGAAGGCACCTGGGGCGCGCAGTTCCACAAGGTCGAGCCCGCGCCCGGGGAGCCGGTCTTCACCAAGTGGGCCTGCTTCGACGCCTTCCTCAGCGAGGGCTTCGAACGGCACCTGCGCGGGCGCGGCATCGTCCGTCTGGTGTTCGCCGGCCTGTACACCGACGTCTGCGTGGACTCCACCGCACGCACCGCCTTCCAGAAGGGCTTCCACATCACGGTGCTGACCGACTGCACCGCCAGCCGCTACCTGCCCGACTCGGAGATCCTGCGCTTCATGGCCGCCCTCTACGGCGCCCATCTCACCTCCCACGACGTCCCTGGCTCGTGGATCCCGGAACAGGAGACCGCCGCGGTGTCAGCGGCCGGTCGACCGGCCCGAGAGGAGAGCACGTGCCGGACAACCGACAGCTCCAGATCGACACCGGCGTCGGCCTGACCGCGCTCATGGTCGCCGCCGCGCGGGCGATCGAGACCCACCGCCCCGACTCCCTGGCCGCCGACCCCTACGCCGAGCACTTCGTCCGCGCCTCCGCCGCCTCGGCCGCCTGGCCGACCCGTCCGCAGGACGTGCCCGGCGGCGACGCCAACCCTCTCTGGGGCAGGCTCGGCCGGTACTTCGGTCTGCGTACCCGGGTCCTCGACGACTTCCTGCTGCGCGCGGCCAAGGGGGGCATCCGGCAGGTCGTCCTGCTCGGTGCGGGGCTCGACACCCGGGCTCTGCGGCTCGCCTGGCCTCGGGGGCAGGTCGTGTACGAGATCGACCGGCCTGGCGTGCTGGCGTTCAAGGAGCACGTGCTCGACGCGCTCGCCGTCGAGCCGCCCTCCCGGGTCCGGGGCGTCCCGGCGGCACGGCGTCGGGTGGTCGCGGCCGACGTGGGCGACGACTGGGCCGGCGCGCTGCTGGCCGCGGGCTTCGACGCGAGCACACCGACCGCTTGGCTGGCCGAGGGGCTTCTGCTCTACCTGGATCCAGCGGTCGAACGCCGGCTCCAGCGGACCATCGACGTCCTGAGTGCCGAAGGAAGCGTCCTGGCGTTCGAGGCCAAGCTCGGGCTGGGGTCGCCTGCGGTCCGCGCCAACCCGGTCTACGCCTCGACCAAGGCACAGATCGGCGTGGATCTGCTCGCGTTGTTCGACAGGAAGCCGCGTCCCGACTCCATCGGGCTGCTGAGGGGGCGCGGCTGGTCCACCACCGTCCGTACGCCCTTCGACTTCACCCGTCAGCACGGTCGAGGTCCCCTTCCCGAACCGGACGACGCCTTGGCCACCAACCGCTGGGTGTTCGCCGACAAACCACGACAAAGTCACGTCTTGGGCGTCTCGGTGCCCACGTTCCGCGACTGCTGACGGCCGCATCCGGAACCAGCCCCCGATCAGACGGCGCGGCCCCGTTCCTCGGCTGCACCGGGCGGTTGCGATCGCGAACGGCCGGAGAGCGGGGCAGCTCAGGTGGCGCGGCTCAGGATGGTGCCATGGGTGGCCGTCGGGCGGGGGCTCGGTCGGGAGGCGGGCTTGGTGTTTGAGCAGCGATTGGTGGTGGCGGCGGTGCTCAGGTGGTGGGGGCGGTGCTCAGGTGGTAGGGGCGTGTTCTCGTGCTGAGATCAGGATGTCGAGGATTGCGAGGGTTTCGGCCCATGGCACTGGGTTCGGGGCGCCGTCCACCATGCTGAGGAACGCCTCCATTGTCCGGACGTATCCCAGGTTGTGGACGGGGTCGGGGCCGCTTTCGATCACGACCGACTCGCTGCCGTGCCGGCCGTGGAGGGTCACCGTGTAGGCGTTGTCGTCCGAGACGCCCAGGATTTCGACCGTTCCGACTATTCCGTTCGCCCACTGCAGTGCCAGGACGCCGGTGTCCTCGGAGCTGAGTGTCCGGTAGTGGCGTCTGGTTCCGGCTGCCCCGACCAGGCGCACGTCCGGGCCCAGGAGGGCTACCAGCGGCTCGACGCCGTGGATGCCCATGGTCACGATCGTCCCGCCGCCCTCGCCGGGTGTGTCCTGCCAGGCGTTGTAGCCGTCGGCCCACTGGCCCACGTCGTGCCGGACCGTCGCCCGTACCGACAGCACGTCCTGCGCGTCGGCGCGGACCTCGGCGAAGGCGGGCGCGAAACGCAGCACCGAGCCCGACATCACCCGATCGTGCACCGGCAGCCGGCGCAGGGCGTCGAGCTGCTCCCTGGTCGCGGCGGCGGGCTTGTTCACGAAACACGGCACGCCGGTCTCCAGCACCCGGCCGAGGGCGGCGGGCACGTCCGGGTTGGGCAGCGTCAGTACGACGCCGTCCGGGTTTCCCGCCAGCAGCTCGTCGAGGTCGCCCGCCACCTTCGCCCCGGGATGCTCCTCGGTGAAGCGCCGCAGCCGCTCGGCGTCGGGTTCCCACACGGACAGCTCGGCGTGGTGGGCGAGGGTGCGGGCGTCGGTGTACGGGTGGCTGGTGGCCAGCCCGGCGAGCGCGATGCGCACAGGTTTCCTCCAAGTGGGCGATATTTCAGGAAATGATCCACATCATGTCAGGACCGCGGGAACCGCTCCGGCCCCCCGAAGCTGGATCCCAGGGCTCCCCGGCCGAAGCCGTTCCTGGAGGGCACGGGCAACCCACTCCCGACCCCCAGGAGCGGAAGGCGCGCCCCGGGCCTTCGGCTCGTCGTGTTGCGGCCATGAGGGCCGTGGCCCCCCGGCGGAAAACTCGGTGGACCGAAGGGCCGGGCACTGCGAGCATGGCCGGTGATGTACCGAGCGTAGGAACACGTCGATCACCGGCAGGGGGACGGCCCAGGAGCCGTCGCTCCCTTGTCGGCAGCTCTCGGACTCTTTCCTCAGACGATCGACGTGCGGGCGCCCGAGCGCGCCCGGAGAAGGGCTCTCCATGGACATCCATGAGTACGCCAGGTACGACGCCACCGGCCTCAGCGACCTGATCAGGACGGGCGAGGCCGACGCCGGCGAGGTCGAGACGGCGGCCCGCCAGGCGCTGGCGCAGGTTGACGAACACGTGAACGGGCTGGCGCTGCCGGTGTTCACGCCGGCGCTCGGCCACGCGGCGGACGGCCCCTTCGCGGGGGTGCCGTTCCTCATCAAGGATCACGGGCCGGTGGCCGAAGGGGTGCCGTTCACGCTGGGCAGCCGGGCCTATCCCGGCGTCCTCGCCCGGCGCGACACCGACCTGATGACGCGGTTCCGCGCCGCCGGTCTGGTCACGCTGGGCCTGACCACGGTGCCCGAGCTGTGCGTCAGCTTCACCACCGAGCCCGTGCGCTACGGACCCGTACGCAACCCCTGGGACCTCGGCCGCACTGCGGGCGGGTCGAGCGGCGGCGCCGCGGCGCTGGTGGCGGCCGGGGCTGTGCCGGTCGCGCACGCCAGCGACGGCGCGGGCTCGACCCGGATCCCGGCCGCCTGCTGCGGGCTGGTCGGGCTCAAGCTGAGCCGTGGGCGCGGCCCCTGCGGCCCGGACGCCGGCGAGCTGGTGCTCGGCATGGCGGACGAGTTCGTGCTCACGCGTACGGTCCGCGACGCCGCGAGCCTGCTGGACGCGGTCCACGGGCCGGGGATCGGCGACAAGTACACCGCCCCTCCGCCCCGCGGGTCGTACACGCGGGAGCTCCTGACGGAGCCGGGCCGGTTGCGGGTCGCGCTGACCACCACCTCCTGGATGGGCACGGACGTGGACCCGGAGGTCGCCGCGGCGGCGGTCGCGACGGCCCGCGTGCTGGAGCAGGCGGGGCACGTCGTGGAGGAGGCGAGCCCGGCGGTCGACCGGGAGGACGCCATGAGGGCGTGGATCATCGAGGCCGTCGGGGTCGCCGCCCCGTGCCTGCTCGCGCCGCGGCTGCCCGACGAGGCCAGGATGGAGGCGGTCTCGCGGGAGTTCCTGAAGGCGGCCAGGCAGGCCACCGCGCTGGACATGCTGGCCGCCTTCGACGCCCAGAACCGGATCACCCGGTCGGCGGCGGCCTTCTTCACCGGGTACGACCTGCTCGTCACGCCCACCCTGGGCCGTCTGCCGGTGCCGCACGGCACGTTGCGGTACGACGATCCCGGTCAGACGCTGCGGGGATGGCTGGAGACGTTGTCCGGGTTCGGGCCGTTCACGCAGTTGTTCAACACCACCGGGCAGCCGGCGATCAGCCTGCCGCTGGGGCAGAGCGCCGGCGGGCTGCCCATCGGCGTGCAGCTCGCCGCCGCGTACGGGCGCGAGGACCTGCTGTTCCAGGTTGCCGCGTACCTGGAACGGGCGATGCCGTGGCGGGACCGGGTTCCGCCGATCTTCGCGGGCGGCCTGTCAGGGTGATCGGAAGGCGGCCGCTCTGAAGCGGCGGGTGAGGGCGGCTCGGCTTCGAGCGGGGGACATGGTCATACCCGGTCGAGGTCGTAGCCGCCCTTGCGGCCGGTTCAGGGCGGTCGCGCCATCGCGAGCCGACTGTGGGTGCCCGCGGACGGGCGCGTCGCGTGAACTCGAACGCCGGCTCGTGTGAAAGACGGGCGACACTACTTCCTTGCAAAGGCTCAACCACATGCCGCCCAGTACAACCCTGTCCGACGCCGCCCTGATCGAACGGTCGTGGCGAGATCCCGAGGACTTCGCCTTGCTGTTCGACCGGCACGCAGGACACATCCACCGTTATGTGGCCCGCCGGCTCGGCGACGACACGGCCGACGACGTCGTCTCCGAGACGTTCCTCGCGGCGTTCAGGCAGCGCCGGGACTACGACACCGCCCGTCCTGAGGCTTTGCCCTGGTTGTACGGCTTCGCGACCAATTTCGTCCGCCGGCACCAGCGCGCCGAGATCCATCGCTACAAGGCGTACGCGAAGGTGGGCGCGCTGCCGGACGCGGACGACGCCGCGGAGCAGGCACTTGAGCGAGCCAGCGCGCAGGCCGTGCGCCGCCCGCTCGCCAGGGCGCTGGCCTCGCTGAAGGCCCGCGACCGTGACGTGCTCTTACTCGTGGCCTGGGCCGACCTCACCTACGAGGAGGTGGCCAACGCCCTGTCCATCCCGATCGGAACGGTTCGTTCCCGCCTCAGCCGCGCGCGGGCCATCGTCCGCGACGCCCTCGGCAGCACCGACCCCACGATGGAGCAGACCTCATGAACGACCGGACCGAGCTGACCGAGCTGCGTGACCTGTTCGCCGACAAGCCGTACCCGACGGCGGATCGCCTCGCCCCCGCCCGTGCCGCGCTCCTGGCCGAAGCCCGTACCAAGCGCCGGCTCCGGCTCCGGGCGGCCGGGCTGCGGCGGCTGGTGCCGGCGGCGGGCCTGGCCGCGGCGATGGCCGCGGGGGTGATCGTCGTCCAGACGGTCAACTCCTCCGCGCCCGCGAACGCCGCCGAGGTGCTGCGGCTGGCGGCCGAGGCCGCGACCGCCGCGCCCTGGCCGCAACCCCGCGACGACCAGTACCTCCACTACGAGCGCATCGCGGTGGCCCGCAGCGAGAAGGGCGTCCGCAACGTCGTCCCGCGCCACAACACGGGTGAGGTCTGGCAGTCCGTCGACGGGTCCCGCACAGGGCTCCACTGGCACAAGCCGGCGAAGACCGTCCCCCGAGGGGGCGAGTACAAGCAGCTCCTGGTCCGGTGCCCCGAACGCGGCGTCCGGCGTCTCACCTACGCCGACCTCCGCGAGTGGCCGGTCGACCGGCAGCAGCTGCGGCGCAAGCTGGCCGAACGCGGCAACGAGATGCTCCCCGGCAAGGACACGGCGACCCAGATCTGGTACGGCGTCCGCTCCGTCCTCGGCAGCCCGGTCCCGCCCGCGCAGCAGGCGGCCATCTTCGAGATCGCCGCGACCCTGCCGGGCATCGAGATGGAGGAGCTCAAGGACGCCACCGGCAAGCCGGGCATCGCGGTGACCCGGGTGGACGACCTGGGGCCCGGGGGTACCGTCTCGAGGGAATCCCTGATCTTCGACAAGGCCTCCTACGTCCTGCTGGGCGGGCAGGACTTCGTGCCGGGGCAGGGGCGTGAAGTGTGGTCCGTCAGCCGCCCGCAGGTCACCGACGCCCTCCCGGCCTGGTCCAAGTCGGTGACGCGGAAAGCCTGCGCCTGAGCCGCGCCCGGCGGACCACGGACGGACCGCAGGGCGCGACCGCCTGGCGGCGGGCCCAGTGGACCGGTTCCGGAGTACTCCCGGGGTCGTAGCCGGCCGTCCACTGATCCCCCGGCGGTAGCGGCAGGTCACTCCGCCGGCAGGACGCCGTCGGACGGCGGCGCGACCATCATGGCGGGCATGAGATCAGCAGTGAATGAGCGGGAGAGGTCGGAGGTCCTGGATTCGGCGCTGGACGCCGTGCGTCGCGCGGGGGTGCCGGGCGTGTACGCCGAGGTGCGCGACACCGGCCGGGTGTGGCGGGGCGCCGCCGGGGTGGCCGACGTGGACAGCGGACGTCCCGTCGAGCCCGGGATGGTGCAACGTGTGGGCAGCATCACCAAGACCTTCGTCGCGGCGGCCGTCCTGCAGCAGGCCGAGCGGGGCGACCTGCAGCTGGACGCGCCGATCGGCCGCTACCTGCCCCGGCTGGTGCCGGGCGGACGGGGGCAGCGGATCACCGTCCGGATGCTGCTCAACCACACCAGCGGCATCGCCGACTATCTCCCGGCCGCGTTCCCGTCGCTGGGCGGATTCCCCTCCCTCCCGGACGTCTCGCCGGCGAGCCTTGACGGCAACCGGTTCACGTACTTCCCGCCGGCCGAGCTGATCAGGATGGGGCTGGCGGCGCCCCCCACCGGCGAGCCCGGCGGCTCTCCCGGCGTCTACTCCAACACCAACTACATGATCCTCGGCCGGCTCCTGGAGCACGTGACCGGCACCACGGCCGAGGGGTACGTCACCCGGCACGTCATCGAACGCGCCGGGCTGCGCAACACCGCCTTCCCCGGCGGGCCGAGGATCGAGGAACCGCACCCGCGGATCTACGAGTCGTTCTTCGGCATGATCGACCCGCCCCGCGACTACAGCGTGTACGACATGTCCTGGGTGCGGACGGCGGCCTCCCTGGTGTCCACCATGGAGGACCTCAACACCTTCTACGGCCTGCTGCTCGGCGGCGAGATCGTCGGCCTGTCCCACCTGGCGGAGATGCACCGCACGGTCCCGGTCCGCGCCCACACCGGGGAGATGCTCGACTACGGCCTCGGCCTGCAGAGGGTCGAGATCCCGAGGGGCGGCGTCTGCTGGGGCCACGGCGGCACGGTCTGGGGAGCCACGACGTTGTCGCTGACCCGCGACGACGGCAGGCGGCAGATGTCCATCACGACGAACCTCGCGAGATGGAACAGGCCGGACTCCTCGGGCAGGCCCCAGCCGCATCCGATCGACGCCGCCCTGGCCGCCTTCGGTCGGCAGGTCATGGGTCCTCGCAAGGGCCGCGGCCGTGCGTGAGTTCCTTACCAGCGCGCCCGCCTTTACAACGTAGATTCCTTCCGTCAGGGCCGATCGCGGGCGACCCGGGTGCCGGCCAGGCGGTCGCGCAGGGTGCGGCCCGCCGGGTCCGGCACCGCCCACAGGCCGTCCACCAGCAGCACGATCAGCCCGAACTCCGGCAGGCAGACGAGCACGGGGAACACCAGCGCCCGGACGGCCGCCCGGCGCAAGCCCGGCCAGTGCCCCGTGGTGTCGCAGACGACGCGTAAACGCATGAGCTGCTTGCCGAACGTCCGTCCGCTCAGGACGTACACGAACATGGCGGCGACGGCGAGCAGGGGCGCCGGCTCGTCGAGGCGCAGCCAGTTCCGCAGCCCGAAGTCCAGACGGCTCCACCCCGGTTCGAGGGCGGCCAGGAAGGTCACGAAGAACCCGTAGTCGATCGCGAAGGCCACCGCCCGGCGACCGGTGAGCCCGTACGGGACGGGCCGCCCGCCGGTCCCGGTGGCCGCCAGAACCAGCAGGGCGGACAGCAGGAGGGCCGACTCGTAGGGTCCGTACGCGTTCGCCACGGCCGCGAACCAGTCGTTGGTCAGCACGGGGACGGTCGAGCAGCCGTCCGCGGCGGTGTGGAACGGGCTGAGCGGCCCGGCGACCGCGAGCAGGGTGAGCAGGCCGGCCACGCGGCGGCCGATCAGGGCTCGGTCGCGGGTGCCGGCCGACATGAGCCATCCCGCCAGGACGGTGACCGCGGGCACTCCCCACTGCAGGGCCGAGTAGGCCAGGCCGTAGGCGTCCGCCAGCGGAGGGGAGACCAGGTCCGCGAGTTCGTGGCCGTGGACGGGGAAGGCGGCCACGCAGCCGTGCAGGGTGTACTCGCCGTCCTCGGGATGGTGGAGGTCCCACGTGGGGTAAGCGGCGGCGGCCAGGGCGGCCAGCCAGGCGAGCAGGGTTGATCGCGACACGAATGATCTCCGTTTTTCGCGACACCCTAACGCTGACGTCCCGGATCGCTCGCGCGGTGGGGGCGCGGGATGGTCGCGGATGGGGGCGGGGTGGTCGTGGATGGCTCGGGGGTTGCTCGCGGGGTGGTCGCGGATGGTTCGCGATCGGGTCACGGGGACGGCCTGGCGGCCGTTCGTCGGCTAGCGTCACCGGCATGCCCCTCGCCTCGATTCCCAGCCCTTCCCAAGGGGTCTGGCATCTCGGATTCGTCCCGATCCGGGCCTACGCGTTGTGCTTCATCGTCGCCATCGGGTTCGGCATCTGGCTGAGCGAGCGGCGCTGGCGCGCCCGGGGCGGCGAGCGGGGCACGATCGGCGACATCGCGATGCCCGCGGTGATCCTCGGGCTGGTCGGCGGCCGTCTCTACCACGTTCTCGTCGACTGGCAGACCTACTTCGGCCCGCGCGCGATCAAGGAGCCGTACCAGGCGCTGTTCGTCTGGGAGGGCGGGCTCGGCATCTGGGGCGCGGTCGCCCTGGGCGGCGTGGGCGTGTGGCTGGCCTGCCGCCGCCGGGGGCTGCCGCTCGGGCCGGTGGCCGATGCGATCGCGCCCGGCATCGCGTTCGGGCAGGCCATCGCCCGGTGGGGCAACTGGTTCAACCAGGAGCTGTACGGCAGCCCGACCACCCTGCCGTGGGGCCTGGAGATCGACCAGGCGCACGGCGGCCTGCCGGGCACGCTCTACCACCCGACGTTCCTGTACGAGTCCCTGTGGGACGTGGCGCTCGGCTTCGCGCTGATCCTGGCCGGCCGGCGGCTGAGGCCGGGCCGCGGCCGGCTGTTCGCCCTCTACGTCGCCGGTTACACCGCCGGACGGTTCTGGATCGAGGGGCTGCGGATCGACCCGGTCGGCGGCGTGGACCACGCGGTGACGCTCCTGGGCCTGCGCATCAACCAGTGGACCTCGATCGTGCTGTTCGCCGGCGCGCTGGTCTTCCTCTGGGCGACTCGCCGCAAGGAGGCCGAACCGGCCCTGGAGCTCAGCCGCTGACGGCCGGGACGGCGTCAGCCGGTCGGGGCGCCCAGCAGCCGTCGCAGGTCGGCGACCGGCTGGACCCCGGAGACCGGCGGACGGCCGTCGATCACCAGGCTGGGCACGCCGGTGACGCCGTGCTCGGCCGCGCGGCGCCGGTCGGCGCGCACCTGCTCGGCGTACTCGTCGCCGGCCAGGACGGCGCCCGCCTCGGCGTCGTCCAGCCCGGCCTGGCCGGCCAGGCGCCGCAGGACCTCCGGGTCGGCCACGTTGAGCCCTTCGGTGTGGTAGGCGTACAGCAGCGCCTCCAGCATCTCCTCGGCCCGGCCGCGGCCGGTGGCCAGCTTGACCAGCCGGTGGGCGTCGAAGGTGTTCACCGGCCTGGCCAGGTGCAGGTTCAGCTCCAGGCCCTCGGCCGCGCCCACCTCCCGGATGTGGGCGACGCGGGCCGGAGCCTGCTCGCCCCACCAGCCCGCCATGGCCTCGGCGGCGGTCGGGCCGGGGGTGCGGCCCTCGTCGGGTGCGAGTTCGTGGCTGCGCCAGACGATCTCGACGCCGTCGCGGGCGCGGTGCCCGGCCAGCGCGCGGGACAGGCGTCGCTTGCCGATGTAGCACCAGGGGCACAGCACGTCGGCGTAGATCTCGAGCTTCATGAACGTCCTGTCCTGATCGGGGGAAGCGGTCGGGGGGCCAGGACATCGTGCAATCTCAACCGCGCTTGAGGTCAACCCGGCGGCGGGAGGTCGCGCCAGGGATCCCGGCGCGACCTCGGTGAGGGAGGGGCTCAGCGGGTCGTGATCTCGCTGACGGACAGGTTGCCCCAGGTGTGGTTGGCGGCCTTGACGACCAGGCGCACCTGGGTGGTGGTGACCGGCGCGGGCAGCGGCACCGACCGGCGTTCGACCGTGGCGGTGTTGCTCGCCCAGCTGATCGCCGCGCCGGCCGTCCGGGTCACCCAGGCCGAGCCGTCCCAGGTCTGGACGTCGAGGGAGGTGATGCCCTGGCCCTGGCCGAAGTGGGTGGCCAGCACGACCTCGCCGACCGTCCTCGCGTTGGGGAAGGTGAGGGTGACGGTGCCCGGATAGGTGACGCCGGAGGACGGGCTGGCCCAGGTCGTGTAGTCCCAGCCGTCGGTGAGGGCGGCGGGGGTGGTGCTCTGGCCGTTGCCGAAGGAGGTGGTCACGGTCGCGGCCGGCTCGGACAGGCCCGCGCCCGCGGTCCGCTGGACGGCGCCGAGGTCGGGCATGCCCGAGGGCAGGGCCGTGCCGGAGACGTCGCGGCCGCCGTCGGAGGCGATCTCCAGGCCCTGCCGCAGGACCGGGGAGGACGCCGTCGGGAGGTAGCCGGACAGGTCGGCCAGCGTGGTGGCGGCGCCGGGGGCGGTCAGCAGCGGGTTGCCGGACAGGGCCGCCCGGTCGCCGCCGGGGACCGGCCCGGAGTAGTAGAGGTTGCGGTCGTACTGCACGGCGCCGCCGTCGTTGTAGGGCAGGTTGGCGCCGTTGTAAATGACGTTGTTGCGCAGCCGGATGTTGCTCACCGAGCTGCTCCACACCTTCACCAGGCTGAACGAGGCCCGGTCCGGATGGTTCTGGATGAACGGCGTCAGCGGCACCCAGACGGTGTTGTTGTAGGCGTCGATGTTCCTGGTGTTGGTGGAGAAGGCGAAGACCTGGTTGGCGTCGTTCTGGCTGATGTTGTAGCGGATGGTCGCCTCGGCCGGTCCGGTGCCGGTCGACACGGCGATGAAGAAGCCGCCCTCGTTGTCGTGGCTGAAGTTGTACTGGACCAGGCTGCGGTGGACGGAGGCGTCGGCGTCGAAGGCGTTGCCGTCGCTGGCCAGGCCCCAGTACTTCGTCCCGGACACCTCGTTGAACTGGACCACGGTGTCGTCGGCCCCGGCCCACCAGATGCCGACGTTGCCGTGGTTCTGCGCGGTCCTGGCGACCCGGTTGCGTTCGATGAGCGCGCCCTGGGCCTGCATGACGGTGATGCCGCCGGCCGAGATGTCGTGCACGTCGTTGCCGCGGACGACCACGCCCGTGCTCGGCGTCCAGGGCCGGTAGTCGGCGGCGGGGATGCCCATGAGGTCGCTCCACAGGGACGTCCAGCCTTCGCGCTGCATCCACTGCGACCAGGTGACGATCCCGTACGAGCGGGAGTCGGCGACCTCGTTGTCCTCGATGAGCAGGTCCTGGTAGTAGGTGGCGGTGTTCTTGCCCAGCGCGCTGACGATGATCCCGCCCGCCGACGGGTTGGAGGACTGCGATCCGGAGGTGGCGCCCTGGATGGCGTGCACGTAGTTGCCGCGCACGGTGATCCGGGGGACGGCGCCGAGGTCGGTCGCGGTGACCGCGATGCCGATGCGCGGCGTGCTCCCCGACCCGGTGTTGGTCACCTCGAAGCCGTCCAGGACGACGTCGTGCAGGTCGGCCAGCTTGACGGCCGCGTCCACGACGCCGCCGCCGGCGATGGACGGCCGGGCGCCGGCGCCGTAGGAGGTGAAGGTGACCGGGCTGCCGGCCGAGCCCGAGCCGCGCGGCGCGAGCCGGCCGGTCCACTGCCCGCCGGCCTTGAAGCGCACGGTGTCGCCGGGCTGGAACGTCTGGGCGTTGACCTTGTCCAGGGTCCGCCACGCGGTGGACGGGGAGTGCCCGTCGGCCGCGTCGTTCCCTGCGGGGTCGACGTAGTAGGAGGTGGCGGCGTAGGCCGGGGCAGGCGCGGCTGCGAAGGTCAGGACCAGCGCGGCGCACGGTAAGAGAACTCGGAACACGGCAACTCCTTGGGAGGTGACGGTCGGGCGCCCGAGTTACTAATTAATCAAGGTTTAATATCTTGCCTGAAGAGGGTCAGGTCAAGAGGGAGATCCACGTCGTAGAGAAGCTCGTCCACGTGGTTGAGGGCGTGCCGTACGGCGCCGAGCACGACGGCCTGGTCGGCGAGGGTGGAGATCTCCAGGGCGGGCGGTTCGAGGCAGAGCGGGTCCAGGTGGCGGCGCAGCGGCTCCATGAGCACGTCGCCCGAGCGCGAGACGCCGCCGCCCACCACCACCAGGTCGGGGTCCACGGTCAGCACGATGGCGGCGATGCCCTCGGCCAGGTCGTGCGCGTACTGCTCGACCGCCCACCGGGCGGCGGGGTCGCCGTCCCTGGCCGCGGCGAAGACCAGCCCGGCCACCTCCTCCGGCGCGGCATCGGGGGCGAAGCGCGCCAGGTGGTCGGGCGCGCGGTGCCAGCCGACCAGGTGCAGCGCGCCGATCTCGCCCGCCATGCCGCGCCCGCCGCGGTGCAGCTCGCCGCGCACCAGGATGCCGGCGCCGGTGCGCACGCCCGACAGCACGAACACCACGTCGTCCACCTTGCGGGCCACGCCGGCCCACCGTTCGGCCAGGGCGGCGAGGTTGCAGTCGTTCTCCACCAGGACCCGGCAGGGGTAGTCGCGGCCCACCTCGGCGGCCAGGTCCAGGCCCGTCCACTCGGGCAGCCCCACGCACAGGCGGACCGTCCCGGACGGGCTCACCACGCCGGTGGTGCCCACGGCCACCGACAACACCTGGTCGGCGGTGACGCCGGCCTCCCGCAGCGCGGCCGCCATCGTCGCGCGGACGGCCGCCAGCCGCTCGGCCCTGCCGTAGTCGGCCTGGACGCGGGTGAAGCCGAGGCCGACGGGCTCGCCCTCCAGGTCGGTCACCTGGGCGCGGACGCTGGAGGAGCCGATGTCGACGCCGACGACGTAGCCGGTGGTGGCCCGGAACCGGTAGAGGCGGGCCGGCCTGCCCATCTGGCCGGCCTCGGGGGCGACCTCCTCCAGCCATCCGTGCCCGTGCAGCTCCTCGACCAGGCCCTCCACGGTCGGCCTGGACAGCCCGGCGCGGCGGGCCAGGTCGGTGAGCGGGACGACGCCCGCCGCGCGGATCGCCCGCAGCGTCGCGATCATGTTGATCCGCCGCAAGCGATGTGCGTCGCTTCCTTGGAGCGCGACCTTCCGCATGGACCCCCCTTGACAGTGCTGCCTGGCGACCAATACAAACAGGGACTAATAAAAACAGCTTTAATTACTAAGTGGCAAACCGGAAGGACATCGATGTCGGAACCCGTCGTCACGCTCGCCGTCGCGGGCGCGGGGCTGCGGAGCACGCTGTACGCCCGCCGGGCCCTGACGACCGGCCGCGCGAGGATCGTGGCCGTCGCCGAGCCTGATCCGCGACGCCGCGCCGCCTTCGCCGCCGAGCACGGCATCGCACCCGGCAACGTCTTCGCCGACTGGGCCGACCTCGTCGCGGCGGGCCGGCTGGCCGACGCCATGATCATCGGCACCCAGGACCGGATGCACGCCGAGCCCGCCGTCGCCGCGGCCGACCTCGGCTACCACATCCTGCTGGAGAAGCCGATGGCCCCGACCGAGGAGGAGGCCGCGCGCATCACCGAGGCCGCCGAGCGCAACGGGGTCATCCTGGCCGTCTGCCACGTCATGCGGTACACCGACTACACGCGGGCCCTGAAGTCGCTCGTCGACCGGGGCGCCGTCGGCCAGATCATGAACATCCAGCACCTGGAGCAGGTCGGCTGGTGGCACCAGGCGCACTCCTTCGTCCGCGGGAACTGGCGCAACGAGGCGGAGTCGGCTCCGCTGCTGCTGGCCAAGGCCTGCCACGACCTCGACTGGATGGCCTACATCAAGGGCAGTCTGCCGCACCGGGTCTCCTCCTTCGGCGATCTCGTCTATTTCCGCCAGGAGCAGGCCCCGGCCGGCGCCACGGCCAACTGCCTCGACTGCCCGGTGGAGGCCACCTGCCCGTACTCGGCCAAGCAGCTCTACCTGGGCTGCCTGGGCGACCCGGACAAGGAGTGGTGGCCGCTGTCGGCGGTCACCGCCGACCACACGGAGCAGGGCGTGCTGACCGCGCTGCGCGAGGGCCCGTACGGCAGGTGCGTGTTCGCCTGCGACAACGACGTGGTCGACAGCCAGGTGGTGAACCTGGAGTTCGCCGACGGCGCCACCGCCTCGTTCACCGTCACCGCCTTCGCCGCCCTGGAGCACCGCAAGACCCGGATCTTCGGCACGCACGGCTCCATCGAGGGCGACGGCGTGCGCCTGCGCCTGCACGACTTCCTCACCGACCGGATCACCGAGATCGACACCCGGACCGGCGCCGGGGCCTCGATGGCCGGCGGCCACGGAGGCGGCGACGACGGCCTGATGGACGCCTTCCTCGACGCCGTGGCCTGCGGCGACCCGGAGATGATCCGTTCCAGCGGTCACGAGAGTTTGGCCACGCACCGCGTGGTCTGGGCGGCCGAGCGCGCCCGCCTGTCCGGCACGGTGATCACTCTCGCCGAGCCCTCCCCCCTTGAAAGGTGACAACCATGACCAACGTCCTCTCCCGGACGGCCGCGCTGGTGGCGGTCGGCGCGCTCGCGTTCGGTGTGACCGCGTGCGGCAACAAGAACAGCGGCGGCCCGGCCGGGCAGGCCGGGCAGAAGTCCCTCGTCTACCGCTCCTCCTGGGGCGAGCAGGAGCCGCAGGCCAAGATCTTCAAGGCGATTCTGGACGACTTCGCCAAGCAGAACAACGTCAAGGTGGACGCGAAGTTCGTCGGCCGCAAGGGCACCGAGAACCTGCCCACCGAGATGGCCGCCGGCCAGGGCCCCGACCTGTTCGACGTCGCGACCGACAACCTGCCCGGCTGGCGGGCCCAGAACCTGAACGCCCCGCTGGACGACCTGCTCACCAAGCAGGTGCCCGGCGAGGGCAAGACCGTCGGGGACGTGCTGCCGGAGTCGGTCCGGCAGGCCGCCTCCGACGACAAGGGGCTGGGCTTCCTCCCGCACACCGTGATCTCCACCGCCGTCTGGTACGACGCCGCCAAGCGCCCCGAGCTGGCCGAGAACCCGCCGCGCAGCTGGGCGGACCTGATCGCCTTCCTCGACAAGGAGAAGGCCGCCGGCCGGACCGGCATCGGCCAGGACGGCACGATCCCGTTCTACAACGTCTACTGGTTCTACTCGGCCCTGGTCCGCGCCAACGGCGCCGGCAGCCTGCTGGCGCTGTCGAAGGACGCCGCCGCCTGGGACAAGCCCGAGGTGCTGGCCGCCGCCAAGCAGGTCGAGCAGCTCACCAAGGGCGGCTACTTCCAGAAGGACCACATGGCCACGAAGTACCCGGCCGCGCAGGACGACTGGGCGCAGGGCAACTCCGCCCTGAACATCAACGGCACCTGGCTGGCCAGCGAGGTCAAGACGAAGACCCCGGCCGGCGCCAAGATCCGCTCCTTCCAGCTCCCCGTCGGCGGCAAGAACTCCGTCGAGGTCGGCGCGCTCGGCTGGGGCGTCAACGTCAAGGGCAAGAACGTCGAGACGGCCAAGGAGTTCCTGGCCTTCGCGCTGCAGAGCAAGCACCTGAGCCGCATCTCCACCGAGGCGCTCAACATCCCCTCCCGGCCCGACATCCCCGCCCCCGACTTCCTCGCCGACGTGCAGAAGGCGATCGCCGAGGCGCCCGCCGTGCACAAGACCTACGACACCCTGGCCGCCGACAAGGCCTACTGGGTCGACCTCCTGCTGCCCCTGGACGACCAGCTCCTGGCGGGCAAGATCGACGCCGCCGAGTTCGTCGCGCAGGGCAAGAAGAAGACCGCCGACTACCTCGCGAACAAGGGCTGACATGGCATACGGCTCCCTCGTTGCGGAGACGGCGCTCCCGTCGCGGGATCCGTACCGCGGCAAGATCCTGCGGCCGGCGCGGGAACGGGCCTTCTGGCCCTTCCTGCTGCCCGCGCTCGCGCTCTACACGCTGCTGTTCGTGCTGCCCTCCTTCTACGGCGTGTGGGTCAGCCTGTACCGCTGGGCCGGTCCCGGCGCCGAGATGGAGTGGCGCGGCCTGCGCAACTACCTGGCGCTGCTGCGCAACGACGCGTTCCTGCAGTCGTTCGCCAACACGTTCCTCCTGGCGGTGGCGGGCGGCGCGCTGGTCTTCGGGATCACGTTCCTGTCGATGATGGCGCTGCGCCACCTGAAGGGACGGGCCTTCATCAGGTCCGTCGTCTTCCTGCCGATGATCATCTCGGCGATCGCGGTCGGCGCCGCGGTCGGGTTCCTGCTCAACCCCGGCGGCGTCGTCAACCAGGTGCTGGGCTGGGCGGGCATCGACGGGCTCCCCTGGCTCGGCCCCGACCTGGTCTTCCGGTGCGTCATCGGCGGGCTGGTCTGGTCCTCCACCGGCTTCTACATCGCGCTGATGATGTCGGCCGTGGACGGCATCCCGCCCCACCTGTACGAGGACGCGGTGCTCGGCGGCGCGACCAAGTGGGAGCAGTTCCGCCACATCACGCTGCCGCTCACCTGGGACGTGTTCGCGGTCGCCGCCGTGTTGTGGGTGGTCAACAGCCTCAAGGTGTTCGAGATCGTGATCGCCTTCACCACCGGCGGCACGCCCGGCGCCCCGCCGCTGCAGGCCAGGACCGTGGCCGTGCAGCAGTACACGGTGATCACCGGGGGCGGCGTGCCCGAACTGGGGTCCGGCGCCGCGATGGGGGTGGTGGTGACCCTGATCACCATCGTGCTGATCGTCCTGGTGCGCCGCATCACCCGCCGAGAGAGCGTGGAGCTGTCATGACGACCGTCCCGGTGAGGCGTCCGCTGGCCCGGCTGCTGGGCGACCTGCTGCTGCCCCGGCTGACCGCCGTCGCCCTGTGGGCGTGGGTGGCCTTCAACCTGGCCCTGGTCGCCTGGGTCGGCCTGCAGTCGCTGAAGTCCTCCGGCGAGGTGTGGCTGCACCCGTTCGCGCTGCCCGACTCCCCCGCCTGGGAGAACTACGACTCGGCCTGGCAGGCCGGCCAGTTCTCGATCGCCGCGCTCAACAGCGTCGTGCTGACCGCGCTCGGCGCGTTCCTCATCGTCGCGATCGCGGCGCCCGCCGCCTACGCGCTGTCGCGGTCGTCGCGGCGGATCGCCGGGCCGATCACCGGGTTCTTCGCCGTCGGGCTGAGCATCCCGCTGCAGACCATGGCGATCCCGATCGTGGTGGCCAAGCTGTCGGTCTACACGTTCATGGAGGACTGGGTCACCGGCTGGTGGGACAACCGCATCACGCTGCTGGTGTTCGAGGTCGTCCTGTCGCTGCCGTTCGCGGTGTTCGTCCTGACCGGCTACTTCCGGTCGCTGCCCAGGGAGGTCGAGGAGGCCGCCGAGCTCGACGGCGCCGGGCCGCTGACGGCGTTCGTCCGCGTGATCGCGCCGCTGGCCCGGCCGGGCCTGACCACCGTGCTCGTGCTCAACGTGATCGGCCTGTGGAACTCCACCCTGCTGGTCCTGCTCATCACCCCGCTGCCCGAGGAGCGCACGCTGCCGGCGGCCCTGCTCAACCTGTACTCGACCATGCAGTACAGCTCCGACTGGGGCGGCCTGTTCGCCGGGATCGTGATCCTCATCTATCCGATGGTCATCCTCTACATCTGGCTCGGCCGGCGGGTCGTCGAAGGCATGACGGCCGGTATCGGCAAATGACCTGGAAAGGACGCCCGCTCTTGCGCGTCATCGTCACCGCTTTAACGTTGTTCGCCGGACTCCTGGCCGCCACCCCCGCGCAGGCCGCGACCGGCACCACCTACTACGTCGACGCCTCGGCCGGCGACGACGCCGCCGACGGGTCGAGCCCGGCCACCGCCTGGCGGAGCCTGGACAAGGCGAGCGGGCTGAGCCTCGGCCCCGGCGACCGGCTGCTGTTCCGGGCCGGGCAGCGCTGGACCGGCCGGCTCACCCTGAAGGGCGCGGGCAGGCCCGGCGCCCCGGCGACGGTCGGCTCCTACGGCCAGGGCGCCAAGCCGCTGATCGAGGGCGGCGGGCTCGACGGCGCCGCCGTCACGATCGCCGACGTGCACGACTTCGTCGTGGACGGCCTCCAGGTGACCAACAGCGACGGCCGGGCCGTCTACCGCACCGGCGTCAACCTGTACGCCAAGGACTCCGGCAGGCTGGCGAACGTCACCCTGCGCAACCTGGACATCCACGACGTGGACGGCGCCGGCGGCCACAGCGTCGCCACCGCCGGGCTGCTGATCTCGATCCGGGGCAACCGCACGCCGACCTGGTTCGACCGGCTGGTCATCGAGGACAACGAGATCTCGAAGATCGGCTCCTACGGGATCATCATGTGGTCCACCTGGTCCCGGCGCAACGGCATGACCAGCCTCTACCCGGTCGAGACCGGCATCCCCGACAGCGAGGTGGTCACCTGGACGCCGAGCACGGGCGTCGTCATCCGCGGCAACCGCGTCCACGACGTGACCGGCGGCGGCATCACCCCGATGCACACCAAGGGCGCGCTGGTCGAGGGCAACAAGGTCGAGCGGGCGGTGACCGGCCGCACCAAGCCGACCGGCGGCAACGTCGGCATCTGGTGGCAGGGCAACGACGACCTCGTCGTCCAGCGCAACGAGGTGAGCGGCACCGGCTTCAACGGGCCGGGCTCCGACGGGCACGGCTTCGACTCCGACGCCGACAACAACCGCAGCATCGTGCAGTACAACTACAGCCACCACAACGACGGCGGGTTCTTCATCGCGGTGTCCTTCGCCGGCGCGCCCACCCGCGACACCGTGGTGCGCTACAACGTCAGCGAGAGCGACGGCTACGAGGTGTTCGGGCTGTCCACGGCCACCCACGGCACCGACATCCACCACAACACCGTCTACGCCGACGGCCGGGTGGTCGAGGTCAAGCCGCCGCTGGCCGGGGCCGGCCGGTATCCGCTGGGCAAGGTCGTGCGGATCTACAACGACGCGGCGGGCGTCACGGTGCGCGACAACGTGTTCCTCAACGCGGCCGGCGCCGGGTTCGACGGCAAGAACGGCGCGATCTACGACCACAACCTGTACTGGGGCACGCCGCAGCCGCCGACGGGGCCCGACCACAAGGCGATCGTGGCCGACCCCCGGCTGGCCTCCCCCGGCTCCGGCGGCCTGGCGGGCTACCGTCCGCTCGGCGGCTCGCCGGTGTTCGACGCGGGCGTGAGCGTGCCCGCCGTCTCCGACCTGGCCGGCACGCCCGTCCCGGACGCGGCGCCCGACCTCGGGGCGTACCAGCGGGCCGTCCCGCTCCCCGACGTGAGCAGCACGTTCACGCCCCAGGGCCACCTGGAGCGGCTGGCCGACCGCGACCCGGCCACCTTCTGGCAGAGCGGGCCCAAGCCGCGTTTCCCCGGCAACGTCGACCTGACCTACGCCGTGCCCCGCACGTTCAGCCGGGTCGAGGTGAGCGGCTCGCCGGACATCGTGTTCGACGTCCAGACCTCCGCGGACGGCCGTACCTGGCAGACCAGGGCGAGCGGCGCGAAGCAGGCGGTGACGCTGCCCGCGGAGGTCACCACGCGCCGGGTGCGGCTGGTCGTCACGGGCGAGGGCCGCTTCCGGATCGGCGAGGTGCGGCTGAGCGTGCCGGCCGCCACCGAGCCGTACCTGCCGCCCGGCGGCGTGCCGGTGGCCACCTCGTCGTTCGTGTCGGCGTCGGCGCTGGAGAACCTGATCGACGGCGACCCCGGCACGCCGTGGGCCTCGGCCTCGACCGGGGTGACCTTCCCCGGCGACATCACCGTCGACTACCGCACGCCGCGGACCGTCTCCGAGGTCACCCTGCACACCGCCTGGGCCAAGGGCCAGGGCATCACGGACGTCTCGCTCCAGACCTGGGACGGCGACTCCTGGGTCACCCGGGTCGACCATCACCTCATCGACTGGCCGTCCAGCAGCGCCACCGTCGAGACCAGCACGATGCGGCTGCCCGCGCCGGTGTCCACCCAGAAGATCCGGCTGATCGTCCACAAGGCGAACCTCGAATGGGGCAACCTCGCCCTCTACGAGATCGTCACCCGCTGACCAGATCAGGAGAGATGAAGGCATGACTCAGGTGCTGTCGGGAGCGATGCACTACTTCCGGGTCCTTCCCGAGCAGTGGCGGCAGCGCCTGGCCATGCTGCGGGCCATGGGCCTGGACACCGTCGAGACGTACGTGGCCTGGAACCTGCACGAGCCGCGGCCCGGCCGCTTCGACTTCACCGGCCGGGCCGACCTGGGCCGCTTCCTGGACCTGGCGGCCGAGGAGGGGCTGCGGGCGATCGTGCGGCCGGGGCCCTACATCTGCGCGGAATGGGACAACGGCGGCCTGCCCTGGTGGCTGCTCGCCGACCGGGACGCCCGGCTGCGCTGCCACGACGAGACCTTCCTCGGCCACGTCGGGCGCTTCTTCGACGAGGTGATCCCGATCGTCGCCGCCCGGCAGGTCACCCGCGGCGGCAACGTGATCATGGTCCAGGTGGAGAACGAGTACGGCTCCTACGGCTCCGACCGGCGCTACCTGGCGTGGCTGGCCGACGGGCTGCGCAAGCGCGGCCTGGACGTCCCGCTGTTCACCTCCGACGGCGCGATCGACCACATGCTCTCCGGCGGCGCCCTGCCGGGCGTGCGGGCGACGGTGAACTTCGGCTCCGACCCCGAAGGCTCCTTCGCCGAGCTGGCCCGCTTCCGGCCCGAGGACCCGCCGGCGTGCATGGAGTTCTGGAACGGCTGGTTCGACCACTGGGGCGACACCCACACCACCCGGGACGCCGCCGAGGTGGCCGGCATCCTGGAACGCATGCTGGCCGCGGGCGCGTCGGTCAACCTCTACATGGCCCACGGCGGCACCAACTTCGGCACCTGGGCCGGCGCCAACCTGGGCGGCGACCTGCAGGACGGCGCATACCAGCCGACCGTCACCTCCTACGACTACGACGCCCCGATCGACGAGCGGGGCGCGCCGACCGAGAAGTTCTGGGCGTTCAGGAAGGTGCTGGCCGCCCACCGGGAGGGCCAGGTGCCCGAGCCGGCGCCGCTGCCGCCGACGCTGCCGGCCGGCGCCGTCGAGCTGACGCAGTCGTTGCGGCTGTTCGACGCGCTCCCGCCGGTCGCGGGCCGCTCGGCGCGCCCGCCGACGTTCGAGGAGCTCGGGCTGGCCCACGGCCTGGTGCTGTACCGGGCCACCGTGCACGGGCCGCGGGGTCCGTACGAGCTGCACGTCGACGGCCTGGCCGACCGGGCTCACCTGTTCGTGGACGGCGAGCCGGTGGCGGTGCTCGAACGGGACGGGCTGACCGGCGTGCCCGTCGCGGTGCCCGGCCCGTCGGCGGTGGTGGAGCTGCTGGTCGAGTCGATGGGCCGGGTCAACTACGGCCCCCGGCTGGGCGACCGCAAGGGCATCGTCGGCGGCGTGCGGCACGAGCGGCAGTACGTGCACGACTGGGAGGCCGTGCCCATCCCGCTGGACGATGTGTCCGGGCTGCCGTGGGGCCGTACCGGCGCGACGACCGGGCCCGTCTTCCACCGCGGCACGCTCACCGTGGCCGAGCCGCGCGACGCCTACCTCGCCCTGCCCGGCTGGACCAAGGGGTACGTCTGGGTCAACGGGTTCTGCCTGGGCCGCTACTGGGACCGGGGCCCCCAGCGCACCCTCTACCTGCCGTGGCCGCTGCTGCGCGCGGGCGGCAACGAGCTCGTCGTCCTCGAACTGGACGGCTGCCGGGCGCCGGTCGTGGAGATCCGGGAGGAGGCCGGCCTTGGGTAACCCGTGCCCGGTCGTCGTCCCCCGGCTGCAGCAGTGGGACGGCGGCGCCGGCGTGCTCCCCCGGGCCGCGCTGGCCAGGGTCGTGAGCGACGAGACCGCCCTGCGCGACCGGCTGGCCCGGGAGATCGGGCAGGTCACCGGCCTGACCCTGGCCGCGGCCGGCGGGCCGGCGGGCGCCGGTGACGTCGTCCTGACCCTCGATCCGGCCCTGACGTGCGAGGCGGGCGGCGCCCGCTTCGCCGAGGAGGGCTACCTGCTCGCCGTCACCGGCGAGCAGGTGCGGATCTCCGCGCCCACGCCCACCGGCCTGTTCTACGGCACGCGCAGCCTGCTGCAGATCCTGCGCACCGCCGCCGACCTGCCGGTGGGCGCCGCCGCCGACTGGCCCGACTACCCGGTGCGCGGCTTCATGCTGGACGTGGGCCGCCGCTTCTTCACGCCGCGCTTCATCCGCGAGCAGCTGGCCGTCATGGGCTGGTTCAAGCTCAACGAGCTGCAGCTCCACCTCAACGACAACGGCTTCCTGGCCCCTGACGGCACCTGGTCGCAGGTGCAGGCGGGCTTCCGGCTGGTGCCGGAGGATCCCGCGCTGGCCGGGCTGGCCTCGGCCGACGGCGCCTACGACCGGGCGGACTGGGACTCCTTCGAGGAGGCGGCGGCGGCCGAGGGCGTCACCCTCGTCCCCGAGATCGACGCGCCCGCCCACTCGCTGGCGTTCGTCCGGTTCCGTCCCTCGATCGGGCTGGGCGACGACCACCTGGACCTGTCGAAGCCGGAGGCCACGCAGTTCGTCAAGGACGTGTTCACCGAGTTCGTCCCCTGGTTCCGCGGCCCGCACGCGCACTTCGGGGCCGACGAGTACCTGGCCGACGAGCCGCGCTACCGGGAGTTCTTCAACGCGATGGCGGCCCACCTGCGGGCGCTGGGCAAACGTCCGCGCGCGTGGGGCAGCCTGACCAGGATGGCGGGCGGCGTCCCCGAGGGCTACGACCGGGACGTGGTGATCAACTGCTGGGCCACCGTCTGGTACGGCCCGCACGAGGCCGGGCGGGACGGCTACTCCTTCGTCAACACCAGCGACTCCCTGCTCTACATCGTCCCGGCCGCCACCTACTACCACCCCGACGGCCTGGACGGCGAGTACCTGTACGACCACTGGGCGCCGCACGTCTTCCCCGACGGCCAGAGCGTCGCCCCCGGCGATCCGCGGCTGCTGGGCGCCATGTCGGCGGTGTGGAACGACATCACCGCGGCGCCCTACACCGAGGACGACGTGCGGGACCTGGTCGAGCCCACCTTCGCCGTCCTGGCCCAGAAGATGTGGAGCGGCGCGGGGGGCATGCCGTACCGCGCCTTCATGGACGCCGTGCGGGAGGCCGGCGGGCCGGCGCGCCCGTAGCGGTGGGGGGCGGGTTCCCTCAGGGATGGACGGCGGGCACGATGCGCCAGTCCCGCTGGAAGACGAGGTTGTGCAGGTCGGCGGCGGCGATGGCGCGCAGGACGGGGACGAGCTCCGCCGCCTGCGCCGCGTCCGCGACGTTGAGCGGCCACTCCCCGACGGTGGCGCCCCGCAGGTGCGGATGGTGGAAGCCGGCGCCGTAGTGGGCGGTCAGGGTGATCGGCGTGAGGCCGGCCGCCCGTTGCGTCGGCCATGACAACGTCCAGGAGGCGAAACTGCCGCCCGCGGCGTCGGCCCGGGTGCCGGTGGCCTCGACGGCGCCGGCGCCCAGCAGGAGGTGCCGGTCGAACTCGGCCAGCACCTGCCGGGCGGGCGCGTCGAGGAGTTCGGCGGCCCGGCGGAAGGCGTCCTGCTTGCCCTGGCGGGTGACGTGCCCGGCGTGGGTGCCGTCGCGCAGGTCGGCGAAGTGGCGGACGAGCGCCTCAAGGGGGGCGGGGGGAAGGTTCATCGGTGGTCCTCTCGATGGTCGGACGGGCCCGGCCCGCGCAGAGCCCGCGCGAGCAGCCGGAGAAGGGGACGGTCGGGGCGCAGCACGTCGCCGTGGACGGTGCCCGGCGGGCGGAGCAGCCGCACCGGGACGCCGTCCGCGCGCAGCCGTCGCGCGTAGGACTCGACGTCGTCGTGCACGGGGTCGTCGCGGCCGACGGCCAGGACGGCGGGGGCGACGCCGGCCAGGGTGGCCGCCTCCCAGTGCGTCGTGTGCAGGCGGGTGCCGTCGGCGTCGCGGACGGCGGCCGGCCGGTCGCCGCGCCAGGCCCGCCAGGCCCGGCGCAGCGGCTCCGCCTGCGGGAACGCCGCCGGCGAGCGGTGGTAGGACGCGCCGGCGCAGGCGGGGTCGAACGGCGGGTAGGCCAGCACCTGCGCGGCCAGCGGCAGGCCGCGGTCCCGGGCGGCCAGGGCGGCGACGGCGGCGATCGTGCCGCCCGCGCTGTCGCCGCCCACCGCGAGCGGGAGCCCGGCCGCCCGGCCGTGGGCCCAGCCGAGGGCGGCGAGGACGTCCTGCACGGCGCCGGGGTGGCGGTGGCGCGGCGCGAGCCGGTAGTCGACGCTGATCACCGCCCAGCCGGACCAGGCGGCCAGCGCCGCGGTGGCGTCGTGCCAGCCGGCGGCCGAGCCGCGCTGCCAGCTGCCGCCGTGCGCCCAGACCAGCAGTCCGGCGGGCGGCAGGTCCTGCGGCCGATGGACGCGGACCGGCACGGGAGGCGAGCCGGGCAGGACGAGAGGTGACCACGACGGCTCCCGGCGTCCGCCGGTCTCGGCGATCACCGTGCCGCTGGGCTGAAGGTCCATGATGTGCTCCGCGAGGACGGGGACGGCGGGTCAGGCGTGCGCGCGGTCGCGCCGGCCGCGCAGGAAGATCGCCGCGACCAGGACGCCGACCAGGACGAGCGCCGCGTTGACCGCGATCGCGACGGTGACCCGCAAACGGTTCTTTAGTTCCGTTAAGATGCGAGAACAGTAGCACCGAAACCGACGCTAAGGGAACTCTGGTTCCGATAAGGCTTCGATCGAGGAGGAGTCCGCATGGCCGCCGTCCCACCGCCGGGTGCCGTCCGTCCTGGGGGGCGTACCGCCCGCGTCCGCGAGGCCGTCCTGCTGGCCGCCGGCGACACCCTGGTCGAGAAGGGCTTCGCCGGGCTCGACCTCGCCGACATCGCCCGCCTCGCGGAGGTCGGCAAGACCACCGTCTACCGCCGCTGGGGCACGCCCGGCGCGCTCGCCGCCGACCTCCTCAAGGACATGGCGGAGACCTCGCTGCCCCGCGCCCGCAACGGCGACGTGCGGGCGGACCTGCGCGACAACGCGCGCCTGGTCGTGAAGACCCTCACCGACCCCCGCCAGGGACGCCTGTTCAAGGCGCTGATCGCCGCCTCGCTCTGCGACGGGGAGGCCGCCCGGGCGCTGCAGCGGTTCTACGCCGTCCGCATCGAGGAGTGGGCCGGCTGCGTCACCGACGCCGTCGCGCGCGGCGAGCTGCCGCCCGGCACCGACCCGCGCCGGGTGATCGCCGCCGTGTCCGCGCCCCTGTACTACGCCCTGCTCAACACCGGGGAGGCCCTCGACGAGGCCGCCGCCGACCGGGCCGCCGCGGCGGCGCTGGCGGCTGCCCGTGCCGGGGCCCTGTGAGCCTTGTCAGATCCTGAGCTCGGCGTAGACGGTGTCGAGGTAGGCGGCGAAGTCCGCGGTGTACTCCCGGTACCGCCCGCGCCAGCGCTCCAGGTCGGCGGCCGACACCGAGGAGCCGAGCACCGCCGTCAGGTGGGCGATGAGGAAGGTGTCGTCCTGGCCGGCCTCGAACCGCACCCGGCTCTCGACGATCTCGAACCGGCGCATGAGGTCGAGGCGGAGCAGCTGGTAGAGGAAGGACTCGGCGGCGAACCTGAGGGACTCCGGCATCTCCTTCGAGATCGACTGCGGGCCGTGGTACCAGGAGAGGTAGACGGCGTCGTCGAAGATCTCGAACCGGTAGGTCGCGGTGTCCTCGATGTAGGCCAGGTCCACCGGGCAGATGTGCCGGTAGTCGAACAGCGCGACCGTGCTCATGATGAGCTCCTCGCGCAGCTCCTCCGACAGGGTGGAGTTGTCCTTGCCCGCCAGCCTGGCCCAGGTGGTCCGGTCGGTGGCGCGGCGCGAGATGGCCAGCCGGTCGCCGGGGTTGAGCATCGCGACCCGGACCTGGTGGGGGAAGTGGCGGGACCTGGCCAGCCGGGCCGACACGTAGCGGGCGCTCGGGCCGCAGAAGGCGTAGAAGCCGGTGGCCTCCAGGCTCGTGGTCACGTCCTTGTTGAAGGCGTCCCCGTACGTGCCGTCCACCGGGTCGAAGGACGGGTAGACGGCCGTCGGCATGAAGCCCTTGTGCATCGAGGCCACCTCGGTGCGCAGCCCCGTGGCCAGGTCGTCCAGGTGCTGGGCGATGTTCTCCTCCATGCTGCGCTGCTGCACCTGGGAGCTCAGGACGGAGAACACGACGGCGAAGGCGACGGACGCGATCAGGTTGAGGCCGATCGAGGAGAGCACCGCCGCCCTGGTGAGGGCCGGGTCGAAGAAGACCATGAGCACCGCGGCGAGCAGGGTCACCGCACAGGAGAGGCCGAAGGCGTACCAGCTCAGGGTGTTGCGAAGCTTGCGCGGGGGCGTTGACATGCAGAGATCTCGCTTCGTCGCCGAGTGTCGCCACGATCCCCGATCCCGTTCCATGCTAACCGCGCCGGCGGCCCGGCGCGGAGTGCCCGGAAGCGTGCCGGCCGAATATGATCATGCGCATCGCCGCCTTCCTCCGGGCCGTCGCCCGCCACCGCTACGGGCGTCCGGCCGCCGTCGCCGTCGCGCTCTACCTGACCGCCGCCGCCGTCGCCGCCTGGTACGACGGCGGGCGGTGGTTCGTCGCCGTCGCGACGGCCGGCGTCCGGCCGTGGGATGGCGAGGCGCGGCTCCTGCCCGCGGCGATCTGCGTGCTCAACGCGTGGGCGCTGTGGCAGATCCTGCGCGGGCCCGTCCGGGCGGGCGCCGGGGCGTTGCCGCGTGACGTGGTGTGGCTGCGGCGCCTGCTCTACGCGGACGTGGCCGGCGACCTGCTGCTCTGGGACCTCCTCGACCGCCTGTCCGGCCTCGCGGAGTACGTCGCGCGCTGGGCGGTGTGGGCCGCCACCATGCTGCTGCTGGTGCGGGTGCTCACCGGGGTCACGGCCCGGTTCCGGATGATCGCGCTCGGGCTCGGCCTGGCCGGGGTGCTGGGGGCGGCGTTGCGGCCGTTCGCCGCGATCCCGCTGCTGTGGCTGTCGGTCCCGCTGGCGCTGGCGACCCTCGCCTGCAGGGCGATGATCATCGCCGGCCAGGGACGCGACGGCCGGTTCGGCGCCGTCACGCTCGCCGTCGGCTGGACGGCCCTGCTGGTGCCGCAGGCGTACTCACTCCTCCAGGCCGGGCGGCTGACGTTCGACGGCCTGTCGCTCGTCGTGCAGGCACTCGACGGGCTGCTCGTCGTATGGGCGGCGCGCACCGCGCACGAACTCGCCGTGCCCCGCCAGGACGCCCCCGTGGCCGGAGCCGGGTGGGCGCCGCGGCTGCTCGCCGCCGCCGCGGTCCTGCTCGTGCTGCCGATGGCGGTCGTCGGCGCGGAGCGGGACGCCCGGCTCACCTACACGGCCGCGGACGAGGGCTGCCGCGACCGGCTCCGGCCCGCGACCGGCCTCGACGCAGAGGAGCGGCGGCGGTCGTTCCTCTGCCTGGCCAGGAGCGACACCTTCGCCGCGGGCACGATGTTCCCCGGACGGCTGCCCGACCAGCGCGTCCTGGCCTACGGCGGACAGCTGTGCGCGCTGCCCGGCGACCAGGAACGGCTCGCGCTGCACGGGCGGGCCGGCGGCATGGGGGACGCCATCGAGCTGGCCGCGGCCCTGGAGTACCTGTGCCCCGGCATCGTCGCCCGGCAGACCGCCGACGCCGACCGCCGCCAGGCCGAGCACGACCTCCAGGAGGCCAGGTGGAAGGCCGAGGCGAACGCCCGGTGCACCGACCCGTGGCCCCGGGTGCGGGCCAGGCGGCAGGGCACGGCCGCGTACATGTTGTTCGAGGGCGGCGGCTACGCCGTCTTCGACGATCGCGACGACAGCGCGGGCGACCCCGGTGACATCTTCGACAGCGGCGAGGAGGCCGCCGACGTCTTCGACGCCGCCGAGGACGGGTTCATCGACGCCGCGGGCAGCGGCGCCGCCATCGTGACCGCCGAGGAGAACGCGCCGATGTGCCTGACGGTCAAGGCGTTCGACCGCGCCCCGCCGCTGCGGCTCGCCGGCTGGGACCGGGTGGTCGAGGTGGGCATCGCCAGCCGCAGCGGCCGCCTGGTGGTGCCGGCCTACCCCGAGGGCGGCGACAGCGGGGCGGCCGGGCCGCTGCCCAGCCTGGCCGTCGCCGGTCCCGGCCGCTACCGGCTGCGCGTGCACGCCCGCACGGTGCCCTGGGACGAGGACGACCCCGACGCGCCGCTGGAGGAGCACCTGATCGTGGTCTATCCCGGCCGCTCGACGGAGAAGGTCGTCCACCGCCCGCGCGGCTGACCTCGCCGGATCCGGGCGTCGTGGGTGAACGTCGGCGCCGTGTCGCAATCACGACATGGCAGACAAACGGCACGGGTGACACCTGGCGCTCCGCGCATCCGATCACCCACTCTCGTGTGCACTGGTTGTTGCTACGAGAGGTTTCACCCCCATGCACTGGTCCGCCCATGTGACGGTGGCAGGAGTCACCACGGCCGCCCTGTTGAGCTCCCCCTTAGCGGCGGCCTCGGCCGCGGCCGAGCCCGACGGCGGGAGCGTCCACCGCGTCACGCTGATCACCGGGGACGTGGTGACCGTCAGGCAGGCCGAGCCGGGCAGGCAGGCGGTGGAGGTGAAGCCGGGGCCGGGCCGCGAGCGGATGGCGTTCAGCACCACCGAGGAGAACGGCGAGCTGCGCGTCCTGCCCAAGGACGTCGTGCCCCTCCTGGCGGCCAAGCGGCTGGACCCGGCCCTGTTCTCGGTCACCCGGCTGATCGCCCAGGGGTACGACGACGCCAGGTCGGACAAGCTGCCGCTGCTGTTCCTCTACGACGGCGCCGCGCCGAAGAGCGCGTCCGCACCCGAGCTGGAGAGCGTCAACGGCCGGGCGGTCGCCGCCGACAAACGCACGATCGGCGGGTTGTGGAAGTCGCTCGACGGGCAGCGGGCCACGCTGTCGCAGGGCGTGTCGAAGATCTGGCTGGACGCCAAGGTCAAGGCCACCCTCGACCACAGCGTGCCGCAGGTGGGCGCGCCGGAGGCGTGGCAGGCCGGGTTCGACGGCAAGGGCGTCAAGGTCGCCGTGCTGGACACCGGCGTCGACGTCACCCACCCCGACCTGGCCGGACGCGTCAAGCAGAGCAAGGTGTTCACCGGCGAGCCGAGCGTCCGGGACGGCAACGGGCACGGCACCCACGTCGCCGCCACCATCGCCGGCGGCGACGGCCGGAAGGGCGTCGCCCCCGGCGCCGAGCTGATGGTCGGCAAGGTGCTCGGCGACGACGGCTCGGGCACCCTGTCCGGCGTCATCGAGGGCATGGAGTGGGCCGCCGCCGAAGGCGCGTCGGTGATCAGCATGAGCCTCGGCGGCAGCCCGACCGACGGCACCGACCCGCTCAGCGAGGCCGTGAACACCCTCACCGAGCGCACCGGCGCCCTGTTCGTGGTCGCCGTGGGCAACGACGGCGCGGCCTACTCCATCGGCACGCCCGGCGCGGCCACCTCGGCGCTGACCGTCGGCGCGGTGGACGGCAAGGACGCGCTCGCGGAGTTCTCCAGCCGCGGCCCGCGCCTGGACGACGCGCCCAAACCCGACCTGACCGCCCCCGGCGTGGCCATCGTCGCGGCCCGCGCGGCGGGCACCAGCATGGGCGAGCCGGTGGACGAGCGTTACACGGCCGCGTCCGGCACCTCGATGGCCACGCCGCACGTCGCCGGGGCCGCCGCGATCGTCAAGCAGCGCCACCCCGCCTGGACGGCCAGGCAGATCAAGGACGCGCTGATCGGCTCGGCCAAGCCCGTCCCCGGCCAGCAGATCGACGACGCCGGCGCCGGCCGCCTGGACGTGGCCCGCGCGGTGCGCCAGGGCGTGACCGCGACCGGCGTGGTCGACCTCGGCAAGCACCAGCAGGACCAGGGCCCCGCCACGGCCGAGGGCACCATCACCTACGCCAACGGCACGGCCGCCCCCGTCACGCTGGAGCTGGCCGCCACCCTCGACAAGGCCGAGCTCAGCGCCAGATCCGTGACGGTCCCGGCGGGCGGCACCGCCGACGTCAAGGTCACGGTGGACCTGGCCGAGCTCTCCTTCGGCCGGTACGGCGGGCTGGTCACCGCCACGGCGGGCGCGGAGCAGGTGCACACCACGCTGGCGCTGACCTGGAAGGGACCGCAGCACAAGGTCCGCTTCACCGCCGTCGACGCCGCGGGCAGGCCGACCGGCGCCGACACGCTGTCGATGTTCGGCGCGTCGCAGCAGGATGACCTGTTCACCTGGCTGCCCCAGGAAGGGCTGACCGTGGAGGTGTCGGAGGGCACCTACATGACGCAGTCGCTCAACCTGGGCGGCGGCTGGGGCCGCACCCACCCGCGGGACGGCATGGTCGTCATCCCCGAGCTCAAGGTCGACCGCGACCTGGACGTGGTGCTCGACCTCCGCAAGACCACCCCGGTGACCATCAGAACCAGGGAGCCCGCCGAGCAGGTGGGCATCTACACCTACTTCACCCATCGCGCGTTCGGCTCGCGCAAGATCTCCCAGGGCGTCATGAACTTCGACGTCATCGAGGGGCTCAACGTCTCACCGACCCAGCCCGTTCGGGACGGCTCGTTCGAGTTCGCCTCGCGCTGGCAGCTCGTCGCGCCGAAGCTCACCGCCCGCGTGCCCGGCTCGGGCGAGCCGTACCCGATGGGCTTCCTGGGCGGGTCGCCGGGCGTGGACGGGCGGCACATGTGGCGGCTGGCCGACGGGGTCGCCGGGTCCAAGGGCAAGGCCGCGGTCATCCGCAGCCAGGACATCGACTGGTCCGACCCGTCCGGGGCCGCGATCAAGGCGGGCGCGGTCGCCGTGATCCTGGTGCTGTCCCCCGACGACGCGTTCGGCCACGACTGGAAGCCGGTCGGGGCCGACCTGCCGATCCCGGCGCTGGTGGTCGCCGGCGACGACGGGCAGCGGATGCTGGAGCGGATGCGGAAGGGCAACGCCAAGCTGGAGGTCACCGGGCAGATGGACTCGCCCTACCTCTACGACGTCATGCAGGTCTCCGGCGGCCGGGTGCCGGACAAGATCGTGCACGAGGTGAACGACGGCAACACCGCCCGGGTCACCACGACATATGCCGACAACGGCGGCTTCGGCTGGGCCAAGGAACAGCGCTTCGGCTGGCGTCCCTGGCAGTCGTACGCGCTGGGCCAGCAGATGGAGACCCAGCGGATCGTCAGGACCCCGCTGCGCCGCACCGAGTACGTCAGCGCCGACGGCTCCTACTGGCAGCACCTCGTCAACCACCAGTACGTCTGGGACGAGATGGGCCGCCTGCTCGACGGCATGACCGAGCAGCCGCGCACCTACCAGCCCGGCGCGCGGATCAGCGAGAGCTGGCACGCCCCGGTGGTCCGCCCGGCGATCCCCGGCTGGCTCAAGCCGTCCACCCGGGAGGGCGACACGATGGAGATCCGCGTCCCCGAGTTCGTGGACTCCTCCGGGCACGTCTCCCGCGCGGGCGTCGACAACGACACCTCCTCGGCCCGGTTCTTCCGCGACGGCACGCTGGTGGCCGAGCGCGACGCCGCCTGGGGCGCGTTCCCCGCGGCGCCGCAGGAGGCCGCCTACCGGCTGGAGCTGTCCACCAGCCGCACCTCGCAGGAGTGGACGACGGCCGTCGCGACCGAGACAGCCTGGACGTTCCGCTCCAAGCCGGGCGACCGGGTGCTGCCGCTGCTGCAGGTCGACTATGACGTGCGCCCGGAGCGCCCGGGTCTGGTGGGCTTCGCCGTACGGCATCAGGAGGGCGTGACCGGGGCGCGCGCCAAGGACCTGAAGCTGGAGCTGTCCTACGACGACGGCGCGACGTGGCGGCGGCAGCCGGTGATCGCGCTCGGCGGCGGCCGCTACGACGCGATCGTGCTGCGCCCGCACCCGTCGCTGCGGGTCACCGCCACCGACTCGGCCGGCAACACGGTCCAGCAGACGGTGATCAGGGCCTACTGATCGGTCAGAGCCAGTTCTCGCGGGCGGCGTGCCAGGCCAGTTGCATCCGGGTCTGCGCACCCGCCCGCTCCATCAGGTAGGCGATCCTGCGCTGCACCGTCCGCTGGGAGATCTTGAGCTGGGTGGCGATCGACTTGTCCGGGACGCCGGCGACCAGCAGCGACAGCAGGTAGAGGTGGTCGGCGTCGAGCGGGCTGCCCGGGTTGGTGAGGCTGACCGGGGTGGCCCGCTCCCACAGGCTCTCGAACAGGGCCTTGAGGGCGTCGAGCAGGCTGCTGGGCCGGATCAGCGCGGCGGTGAGCTGGGTCAGGCCGTCGGTGTGCTGGATGAGCGGGAGCACGCCGAGCTCGCCGTCCGCGATGAGCATCCGTACCGGCAGGACGGGCAGCGCGCGGGCCTGCTCCCCCAGCGTGATGCCGTCGGCGAGGTTGACCAGCATGCCGGGTTCCTCCAGCAACGCCCCTTCGTAGATGACGCGGTAGCCGACGCCGCGCCGCAGCGCCGCGAGCTCCTCGTCGTTCTCCTGCGAGCTCATCGCCACGTGCCCGGCCCGGCACAGGCTGAGCACCTCGTGCCGGGCGCCGTCCTGCAGCAGCCGGAGCTGCTCGCGCAGCGCCGCCCGGCTGGTGATCACCTCGATGAGCTGCGCGGCCTCGCGCCGCCTGGCGTGCGCCAGGTACTCCCCCGTGAGCTGTTCCATGGCGTGCCGGGCCCGGTCGACCTCGGCCTGCCGCCGGTGCAGCCGGGCCGCGAGCGCGACGTCGGGGGCGACCGCGGTGAACCGGCCGGGCTCGCCCGGGACGGCTCGCGCCAGGCCCTTGGCCAGCAGCGAGCCGAGCGCCTGCCGCGCCACCTCGGCCGCCACGCCCAGTTCCTCGGCCAGGGCGTCGGACTCCACCTCGGTGGTCCTGACCAGCAGCCGGTAGGCGGCCTCCTCCTCCGCGCCCAGCCCCGCCGCGCTCAGCACGTGCCGCACACGGCCCGATCCAGATTCACCCGGCCATTGTAGGGAGCGGCCGCCGGGGCGGTGCCGGCGTCCGTCACGTCACGAGTTCGGTGCGCGGTTCGCGGCTGCCGTCGGGGAAGCGGGATCGCCGGGCAGTGGCGGCACTGCTCACGTACGGAAACTTCCCTGCCATACTCGGTGATCGGGATCCGGCACCCATGGCGAAAGGGCGACATGACGGCACGATCGGCGCGACAGCCCGCTCCTGTCCGCGCGGGCAGGGCGGCGGAGATCCCCACGGCGGGCGCGTCCGCCGGGCGTGGACGGTCGTCGTGACCGCGGGCGTCGACGTGCCCGACGGGCGCGGCCGTACCGGCCTGGACCAGGCGGGACGCGACCTGACCGGCAACCCCCGGGTGCGGGTGCGCGACGTGCGGCTGCTGGCCTGCAACTGGTACGTGCTGCGCACCACCACCTTCGACTACCGGCACGCCGACGGCCACTGGAGCACCCAGCAGCGGGAGACCTACGACCGCGGCAACGGCGCCACCGTGCTGCTGTACGACCCCGACCGCCGCACCGTCCTGCTGACCCGGCAGTTCCGCTATCCCGCCTACGTCAACGGGCACCCCGACGGGATGCTCCTGGAGACCGCGGCCGGGCTGCTGGACGACGACGCGCCGGAGGAGGCGATCCGGCGCGAGGCCGCCGAGGAGACCGGCCACGCCATCGGCGAGGTCGAGCCGGTCTTCTCCGTCTACATGAGCCCGGGGTCGGTGACCGAACGCCTGCACTTCTACGCCGCGCCGTACAGCGCCGCGACCCGCACCTCGGCGGGCGGCGGGGTCGCGGCGGAGGGCGAGGACATCGAGGTCGTGGAGCTCGGCTTCGACCACGCCCTCGACCTGGTCGGGCGGGGTGAGATCGCCGACGCCAAAACGATCATGCTGCTGCAGTGGGCGGCGCTGAGCGGCCCCTTCTCCCCCGCCCGCACACCGGACCGGCCCGCGACGCGGCCGTAGGGGCCGTCGCCTCGCGTTTGCGGCGCGCTCCTGCGGGCACAGCGTGCTGACCCAGGAGAACGTGAGTTCGAGGAGAGTCAGCATGAGTCACGGACCGGTGGAGAAGGACCCCGACGAGTGGACGACCGGTGACGAGCCCATGACCGGCCCGCAGGAGTCCTACCTGCACACCCTGGCCAGGGAGGTGGGCAGGGAGGTGCCCGGCGGGCTGAGCAAGGCCGAGGCGTCCCGGTTGATCGACGAGCTGCAAGAGAACAGCGAGCGCCTGCGCGCGTCCGGCAGCCGGCCGGAGGGCACCGGCTGATCCGCCGGGCGCTGCCCCGCGCAGGGGAGGCGGTTCCCTCGCGGGAGGGAGATCCCGGGCGGGCCGCGCGGCCTACCGTGGGCGGCCATGAGATCACTCACACGGCCCGCGCTGCTGGCCGCAGGCTGGACGGCGGCGGCCGCCCTCGTGCTGGTGGCGCCCGGGAACCTGGTCATGCGGCTGGTGTTCGGCAGGCTCGACGACCCCGCGCTGGCCCGGCAGGCGCTGCTCGCCGCGGCGGGGGTGCTGCTGGCGCTGGCGGCCGTCCGCTTCGGGACGCGTACCGCCGCGCGGCCGCCCGGGCGGCGGGCCGACGGGACGGTCCGGCCCGCCCGCTGGGCCAGGGCGGCGACCTGGACGGCGGCCGTCGTGCCGGTGCTCGGCTTCTCGGTCCCGCACCTGCTGTGGGGGCTGGGCCTGCCGCTGGGCGTGGCGGCGGGCTCCCGCGCGGGCCTGGCCGAGCTGGGCGGCTCGGCGGTGTTCTGGGTGCTGCTCGTCGCCGGGCCGGTGGCCGGGGGCCTGCTCACGCTGGGGCTGATCGCCCGATGGGGACAGTTCGTCCCGCGCTGGGTGCCCCTGGCGGGGGGACGGCGGGTGCCGCGCGCGCTCGCGGCGGTCCCGGCGGCGGCCGTGGGCATGCTGGTCGGCCAGTACGGCGCGATGATGACGAGCTGCCTCGCCTTCGGCGTCACCCGCAGGTGCGCGCCCGGCGGCGGGGTCGAGGTCCTGGACGGGAGCTGGGGCTTCGCCGGGACCTACCCGGTCTTCCTGCTCTGGGGGACCTCGCTGCTGGCCGCCGCCGCCGGTTACCTGCACACGACCGCGCGCACGCCGATCAGTGTCTCATGACGTGCCGGCGCTTCGGGGCCTTGCCGTAGCCGAGCAGGCCCATCATGCCCTGCTCCTGGTGGTAGAGGTTGTGGCAGTGGAACATCCACTCGCCGGGGTTGTCGGCGTGCACGTCGATGCTGATCCGCTTGTACGGCATGACGTTCACGGTGTCCTTCCGCGGCCCGCCGCGCTCGGTCGTCCGGACCTGGAAGGTGTGGCCGTGCAGGTGCATCGGGTGCCACATGTGCGTGTCGTTGTGCATGACGATCCGGATCGTCTCGCCCCGGTCGACCCGCAGGCGCAGCGGGTCGTCGCCGAGGTGCCCGTTCATCGGCCACTCGCTGCCGGAGGTGCCCTGACGCCAGCCGAGCGTGACGGTGACGGTCCTGGACGGCGGGCGCAGCTGGTCGCGGCGGCGCGCCTGGAGGTCCTGGTAGACGAGCTGCCGCCGCTGGAGCTCCGGCACGGCGCCGTCCGGTGACGGCGTGCGCGCGCCGGGCGTGGTGCGCACCACCGCGAACGCCCGCCCGGCCTTGCCCTCCGCCATCGCCATCAGCGGGAACGCCCCCGCGTCGAGCGTGGCGACGAAGTCGTAGCGCTCCCCCATGCCGACCACGACCGTGTCCACGGTGACCGGCTTGCACGGGAAACCGTCGGTGTGGGTGATGGTCAGGCGGTGGCCGCCGAGCGCCACCCGGAAGGCGGTGTCGGCGGCCGCGTTGATCACCCGGAACCTGGCGCGCACGCGGGGACGGCTCATGAAGGTGGTGGGATCGTCGGCGGTGCGGCCGTTGACCAGGTAGTACGGGTAACGCGCGTGTCCGGACGTGCCGCCGAGGACGTGGCTGCTCAGCGTGTCGTCGTGCGGGGTGGTGTTCAGGGCGCGCAGCGTGTCGTCGGGCGTGCCGTTGACGCCGTCCTGCCAGTCGTCGAGGACGACCGTGAACTCCTGGTCGTACCCGAGCGCCTCGTACGGGTCCTCCACGATCAGCGGGCCGTACAGGCCGCGGTCGCTCTGCATGCCCACGTGGGAGTGGTAGAAGTAGGTGCCCGGGTCGGGGACGGTGAACACGTAGTCGAACGTCCCGCCGGGCCGGGTCGGGCGCTGCGAGAGGCCGGGCGCGCCGTCCATGTCGGCGGCGATCCTGATGCCGTGCCAGTGCACGGTGGTCGGCGCGGGCAGGTCGTTGACGAGCCTGACCCGTACCGTGCCGCCGGCCGTGGCCCGGATGGTCGGGCCGGGCAGCAGGCCGTCGTAGGCCCAGGTGGACACCGTCCGCCCGCCGAGGGACACGGTGGCGGGCGCGGCCCGCAGCACCCTCCCGCCGGCCGTCCCGGCGGCCCTTCCCGCCGACGGCCCGGCGGACGCGCCGGCGGCGGCCGCCGGAACGGCGCCCAGGGCGGCGAACATGCCGCTGACGAACAACCTGCGGGACACGGTCCCACGCGAATCAGTCACTACGGATCCCCCTCATCCATCTCGCAAAATAACGGAGAGTGACCGTGGAAGGACGACGCCACGCGCGGCGGGGCGCTTCAAGATCGCCGCACTCCGGCCGGGGACGGCCCGCCCCCCGGCCCCGGCGCCGTCGCGACACCGCGATCCCGGCATACTGGGCCACCGGATCGTCACCTTCAGGGAGATCATGCGCATGAGCACGCCATCGTCGCAGCCGGGGACGAGCGGGCCGTCCGTCCGGATCGGCGCGCTGGTCCCGCTCACCACGCCCGGCTGGGTCGAGGCGGGCCACCACCTGCTGGCCGGGCTGGAGCTGGCCGCGCGGGACGTCAACGACGCCGGCGGCATCGGCGGCCGGCCGCTGGAGCTGGTGGTCCGCGACACCGCGGCCGACCCGCGGAAGGCGGCGGCGGCCGTGGACGAGCTGGCCCGGCTCGGGGTGACCGCGCTGGCCGGCGAATACCACAGCGTGGTCGCCCGCGCCGCCGCCGCCCGCGCCGAAGCCGTCGGCCTGCCGTTCCTCTGCTCCTCGGCGGTCCTCGACGCGCTCACCGAAGAGCCCGCGACGTGGGTCGCGCGCCTGGCCCCCGCGCAGTCGCGCGGCTGGCGGATCTTCGCGGACTTCCTCCTCGGCGCGGGCCACGAGCGCGTCGCGGCGGCGACGCAGCCGAGCCTCTACTGGGCGTCGGGGCTCGGCGTCCTGCGCGACCACCTCGCCGGCCGCGGCGGCACGGTCACCGAGCTCGACCTGACCGCGCTCACCCCCGCGGCCGTGTGCGGCGAACTCGCCCGCGACGGCGCGACGGCGCTGCTTCTCCTGGCCGGCCATCCGGAGCCGGCGGTGCCGATCGTCCGGGCCGTGCGCCGCGACCGGCGGCTGGCCGGGACGCTGATCGGCGCGCCGGCCGGGCAGCCGGAGTTCCCGGGATGGGCCGAGTCGCTGGGCGACGACGGCGCCGGGATCCCGTTCCTGCGCTACCTGCCCGAGAGCCTGAGCCCCCTCGGCGTCCGGGTGGCGGCGGCCCTGCGCGAGCGGCTGGCCGCGACACCGTCGTTCGTCGCCTTCGAGGGCTACGACACGGTCACCGTGGTGGCCGAGGCGCTGCGGTCGCACGGCGTGGACCGGGCGGCCGTCGCCGGGTCCTGGCCGCACGTCGCGGTCGAGGGCACCCGGGGGACGATCCGGTTCTCCCGCGCGCCGGGCGTCGGCGTCTGGCAGTGGGCCTGGCCCCCGATCCAGGTGGCCGACCGCGACCCGGCGAACCCGGCGCGCTTCCGCACCCTGCACACTGCCTGACCGCCGCGCGGGACGCCTCAGGAGGGGTGGCGGGACACGTCGTGCCGCTCCGTCAGCCGTTCGAGACCGGCCGACCGGTAGGTGGCGATGCCGCCGGTGTTGGAGCTCGGGCAGCACACGAGCACGCTGGACGAGCCGGCCTCCCGCAGCGCGCGCGCCGCGGCGACCGTGATCGCCCGGCCGTGGCCGCGGCCCCGGTGGTCCCGGTGCACCCCCATCGGCTCGATCAGCCCCGGCCTGCCCGCACCGGCCGACCACACCGCCACGGCCGCCACCGCCGCGCCCCGGTCGTCGCGGGCGAGCAGGCACCGCGCGCCGGCGTACGGGACGCCCGCCGCCATGGCGTGCCAGCGCTCCTCGGTGAAGGTCGAGCCGTCGAACGACGCCCGGACGACGGCGGCCCACTCGTGCGCCTGCTCCGGCCCGACCGCCTCGACGTGCACGCCGGGATCCGGGACAGGCGCGCCGAGGTCGCGCCCGAGCACCGTCCACGGGTCGTCGGCCACCCAGCCGTCCTTGAGCAACAGGTCCCGGACCAGCGCGCCCGGCGGCGACTCGACGTGCGCCCGCCCCTCGGGCAGCACCCCGCGTCCGGGCTCCGACACGTCGCCGGCCACCCGGCGGGCCAGCTCCTCGTCCTGCGAGGCCCCCGGCGCGAACGCCAGCCGCAGCAGGTCGTCGCCGTCCAGCAGCCCGGCGGCGACGACCTGCCCGGCGCGGCTCCAGGTCAGGGTGGCCGCCGCCGTGCGCCGAGCGCCGAACCGCCAGAACCATCCCAGGTCACCCGGATGCAGTTGCACGGGCTCTCCGTCGCGCTGCCACTCCCCCAGCAGCCGCACCACGTCGCCGAGCCCGTCGATCCCCGGCCTGCCTGTCTCGATCGCCATCCCCCGATCACACACCACCCCGCCCGCCGCCCGCACCCGGATTTCTGGCGGGCCGGCCGGGCGGTTCTGCTGGCTCAGGCCACGTCGGGGTGGACGCGGAAGCGGTCCCAGACCCGGTGCAGGGGCAGCAGGGCCAGCACGTCGCGCAGCACGCCCTCGCCGTCCTGGCCGGTGACGACGCCCGGCGCCTGCGCGGGGATCCCCGCGGCCTGCAGCGCCTGCGCGGCCGTGCCCCAGCCGCCCACCGCCTTGGCGTGCCGGTACGCCTCGCCGACCAGGAGCAGCACGCGCGGGTCGACCGGGGTGCCGCCGTCGCCGGCCTTGGCGTCGCGGGCGCCGTACGCGTCGTCGCCCGGGGCCGGCGCCCCGGCCAGCAGCACCGCGTCGAACTCGACGGAGCGGGCCGTGGCGAAGGTGCGCTGGACGGCCAGCGTGCCGCCCAGCATGCCGCCCTTGGGCGCGATGACGAGCGGCGTCATCCCGCCGTCGAGCACGGCCTGGCGGACGGCGCCGACGACGCCGAGGTCGCTGGTCTCGTCCGCGACGATGCCGATGATCCGGCCGTCCAGCGGCCACTCCCGGCCGACCTGCGACAGCGCCGGGCTCGGCGCCGGGTCGGCGAGCGGCACGGTGGGCTCGGGCGCGGGCAGCCCGAGGCCGTCGGCGACCTCCCGGCACAGGACCGGGTCGATGTTGGCCAGCACCCGCAGCTGGCGTTCCTTGACCGCCTGCTCGTAACACTTGCCCAGCTCGAAGGTGTAGGCGCTGATGAGGTGCTCGCGCTCGACCGGGGACAGGCTCAGCCAGAACAGCCGCGGCTGGCTGTAGTGGTCGGAGAAGGTCGCCGGCGCCTCGCGCACCTTGCGTCCGGCGACCTCGCGCGGCACCTCGACGTAGGCGCCCTGCTCGGCCCCGGCCTGGAAGGGGCAGCCGCCGTCCAGGGAGTTCGGCCGGTACGGGGCCACCCCGCGGTGGACGGCCGTCTGGTGGAAGCCGTCGCGCAGCATGTCGTTGACCGGCGCGTGCGGCCGGTTGATGGGGATCTGCGCGAAGTTCGGGCCGCCCAGCCGGGTGATCTGCGTGTCGAGGTAGGAGAACAGCCGGGCCGCCAGCAGCGGGTCGTCGGTGATGTCGATGCCCGGCACGAGGTGCCCGACGTGGAAGGCGACCTGCTCGGTCTCGGCGAAGAAGTTCGACGGGTTGGCGTTGAGCGTCATCAGGCCGACCGGGTGCACGGGGGCCAGCTCCTCGGGCACGATCTTCGTCGGGTCCAGCAGGTCGATGCCCTCGAACATCTGCTCGGGCGTGTCCGGGAAGACCTGGATGCCCAGCTCCCACTGCGGGTGCGCGCCGGCCTCGATGGCGTCGGCGAGGTCGCGCCGGTGGAAGTCGGGGTCGACGCCGCCGGCGATCTGGGCCTCCTCCCAGGTCAGGGAGTGCACGCCGAGCTTGGGCTTCCAGTGCCACTTGGCCAGCGTCGTCTCCCCCGCGGCGTTGACCAGGCGGAAGGTGTGCACGCCGAAGCCTTCCATCATGCGGAACGAGCGCGGGATGCCGCGGTCGGACATGTTCCACATCGTGTGGAAGGTGGCCTCGGTGTGCAGGGAGACGAAGTCCCAGAACGTGTCGTGCGCGCTCTGGGCCTGCGGGATCTCCCGGTCGGGATGCGGCTTGCCGGCGTGGATGACGTCGGGGAACTTGATGCCGTCCTGGATGAAGAAGACCGGGATGTTGTTGCCGACCAGGTCGAACACGCCCTCGGCGGTGTAGAACTTGGTGGCGAAGCCGCGGGTGTCGCGGACGGTGTCGGCCGAGCCGCGCGAGCCCAGCACGGTGGAGAAGCGGACGAAGACCTGGGTCTTCACGCCTTCGGCGAGGAAGGCCGCCTTGGTGATGTTCGAGGCGGTGCCGTACGCCTGGAACACGCCGTGGGCGGCGGCGCCGCGGGCGTGCACCACCCGCTCGGGGATGCGCTCGTGGTCGAAGTGCATGACCTTCTCGCGCAGGTGGTGGTCCTGCAGCAGCACCGGGCCGCGCGGGCCGGCCTTCAGCGAGTGGTCGGTGTCGCGCAGCCGCACCCCCTGGGCGGTGGTCAGGTACTCGCCGCCCTGCGCCATCTGGTCCTGCGAGGCGCCGGTGGGCTGCCCGGTGGGCGAGACGGTCTCGGGCCCGGTCTGGTCCGGCTTGGGCGGCAGCGGTTCCCGTGGTTCGGTCGGCTCCTCGAGCTGGGGCGGCAAACTGTTGGGCACGCCGGGGATCTCGGCCGGCTTCACCGCGTCGTGATCGGTGACGGCGCCGACGACCTTGTCCACGGCGGACTTGAGCGGGTGTGACTCGTTCATGCTTGGTTCCTTAGGAAGGGCCACATCGGATTGACCAGGTCTGGCGCCTCCCTACCCATGCTCAGCCGTATAACGCGAATCGTCGCACTTCAGGGCGGTTCGCGACCCCGCGCGACCAGGATCGGAGCCCTTCTGGAGCAGCGCGGGACACCGATCCCCTCTTCACGTTCTTTGCCCTGCGTTGGGGTGTTCTTGGTTTGGCGGGGGCCGTCCGGGTAGCCACAGGCGGCATCAATCCCACGAGGAGGGCACCCATGAGTGAATACCCGACGGGGACCGGCCAGGAGGGAACGCTCCATCAAGGCAAGGCCGCCGCGCAGGAGGTCGCCGGGACGGCCAAGGAGGCCGGCGTCCAGGTGGCCGGCGAGGCCAGGGCCCAGGCCAGGAACGCCGTCCACGAGCTGCGCGACCGGGTGCGCGCCCAGTCCGAGCAGCAGAGCCGGCGGGCCGCGCAGAGCCTGCGCGAGTGGTCGGAGGACCTGTCGGCCATGCACGAGCAGGCCAAGCCCGACTCGCCGGTGACCAGCGTCGTACGCCAGGCCGCCGACCAGGGCCGGCGCGCGGCCGACTACCTCGACAGGCACGGCCTGGCCGGCGTGGTCGGCGAGGTGCAGAGCTTCGCCCGCCGCCGCCCGGCCGCGTTCCTGGCCGGCGCCGTGGCCGCGGGCTTCCTGGTGGGCCGCATCATCAAGGCCTCCGGCGACAGCTCGGGGACGGCGTCCCAGCCGGCGAACCCGTCGCCGCCCGCCGACCCCACCCTGCCGAGCGTCGCGCAACCCGGCACGGCGCCGCCGCAGCCGCTGCACCGGCCGCTCGGCGACCCGCTCGGGCAGGACGACACCCGCCCGGTGCCGCCGCTCACCACCCCGCCGGCCCCGCCGGCCCCGCCGGCCGCCCCCGCGGCGCCCGCCTACGGCGCCGGGAGTGACCTGCCATGACCGCGCAACCTGAGGAACCGACGCTCGGCCAGCTGGTCGGCGAGATCGGCGAGGACATCTCCAAACTGTTCCGCCAGGAGGTGGAGCTGGCCAAGATCGAGCTCCGCCAGGAGGCGACCAAGGCGGGCAAGGCGGCCGGGATGCTCGGCGGCGCCGGCTTCGCCGGGTACATGATCGCGCTGCTGGTGACCCTGGCCGTCATGTTCGGCCTGGGCGAGCTGATGGGCCTGGGCTGGGCCGCGCTCGTTCTCGCGGTCGTCTGGGCGGTCATCGGTGGAGTGCTGTACGTCAACGGGCGCAACCGGCTGCGCGCGATCAACCCCAGACCCGAGCAGACCATCGAGACGCTCAAGGAGGACGCGCAATGGGCACGCGACCTGAGGAAGTGAGACACGAGATCGCCGTCACGAGGGCCGAACTCGCGGCCGACGTGGACCGGCTGGCCGACCGGACGAGCCCGGCGCGGATCGCGCGCCGCCGTACCGAACGGGTACGGGAGGCCGCTCGATCGTTGCGGGAACGCGTGATGGGAACCCCCTCCCATGGCGTGTCCCATGCCGCCGGCCGGGCGCGGCACGGCGTCGCCGCCACCGCCGGCTCGGTGGGCGAGGGGGCGCACCAGGCCGGCCAGGCGGTGCGGGAGGGCGCCCACCAGGCGGCCGACACCGTACGGCACGGCGCCCACGTCGCGGCCGAGACCGTCCGGGCCGCGCCGGAGCAGGCCAGGCGGGGCACCCAGGGCAACCCCCTGGCGGCCGGCCTGATCGCCTTCGGCGCCGGTCTGCTGGCCGCCACGCTCATCCCCGCCACCGAGGCGGAGGAGCAGGCCGTCGGCCAGCTCCGCGAGCAGGTCGGCGACGTGCTGGAGCCGGTCGTGGAGGCCGGCCGCGAGTCGGCGCAGCAGCTCGGCCAGGACGCCAAGGAGCTGGCCGGGCAGGCCGTCCAGCAGGTCAGGGACAGCGCGTCGGAGGCGGCCGCGGCCACCGCCGACCAGGCCCGCGAGCAGGCCCGCCAGGTGGGCGGTCACCGCTCCGGCTGACGCCCGCCCGGACGTGCTCAGGCCCTCACAGCCGGATCAGGCCGTGAGGGCCTGCGCCGTTGTCCGGCGAGTCAGCCGGCGTCCTCCGCGGGGGGTTCGAAGGACAGGGGCAGGCACAGGCCGATCTGCGCGTAGATCTCCAGCTGGTCGTAGTAGAGGCGCTGGCTGGAGACGAGGCCGTCGCGCAGGTCCCAGAACCAGCAGGCCCGCACGGTGATCTGGCGGCCGGTCGCGGCCAGCACCTCGCCCCCGACCGTCAGGTAGGGGCCGGAGTGCGTCCCGGTCGCCGTCAGCTCGGTGGCGACCGTGTCGCCCAGCGCGACGGGCTCCCACAGCGTGAAGTGCAGGTCGGGAAAGCCCTCCCAGATCTGGGTGAAATAGGAGGCGATCTCCTCCCGACCGGCCGCCTCCATCTCGGGGCTCACCACGACCGCGTCCGGCGCGTAACACCGCGACACCGCCTCGACGTCGTGCGCGTTGGCCGCGCCGAGCAGCCGGTGCACGATGTCGTCCGGCGGCGGCGGCACCTCTTCCATGCCAGGGACCGTACCCGGGCCAGGGCAGCGCACCGCCAAACGGTCGTCAGCAGCGGCTCATGGATGGGGGGCCGGGGCCGCGGGCGTCCGGAGGGTGCGCAGCTCGCCGAGCAGGTCGCGGATCAGCGCGGAGCCGGCCAGTTCGCGGGTGGTGACGTAGCCCACCCGGCGGCGGGGGGCGCCCTCGCCGAGTCCGGCCGTGGCGACCCTGGCCGGGGCGTCCACCGTGGACAGGCGGGGCACGATCGCCGCGCCGAGCCCGTGCCCGACCATCGACATGACGACGCCGTCGTCCTCGACCGTGATGTCGCCGGGCGGGATCCACTCCTGCGCGGCCAGCCAGCGCCGGGTCTCGCCCGAGCAGTTCTCGTGCCAGTCGATCATGGGGAGCGACCGCGGGTCCGGATGTCCCAGCGGATGGGCCAGCACGTACGGCTCCTCGTACAGCTCCTTGCAGACCAGGCCGTCCACGTACGTCGGCAGGGTGAGGACGCCCACGTCGGCCCGGCCGTCGGCCACCTCGCCGGCGATGCCCCTGCCCAGGTCCGGCACGACGCGCACGTCCACGGTGACCTTGGGGTGCCGCCGGCCGAACCGGACCAGCACGCGCGGCAGCAGGTGGAAGGCGGCGCTGCGGAAGGCGGCCAGCCGGATGGTCCCGGTGGCCTCGCCGCGGGCGGCGGTGCGCGTGTCGGCCCGCATGACCTCCATGAGCCGCAGGATGTGCCGGGCGTGCCCGACCGCGGCCCGTCCCGCCGCGGTGGCCCGCGCGCCGGCGCGGCCGCGCTGGAACAGCACCGCGCCCATCTTCCGCTCGGCCGCGCGCAGGGCGTGGGAGACGGCCGACTGGGTCAGCCCCAGCCGCACGCCGGCCGCCGTGACGCTGCCCTCGCCGTCGACGGCGATCAGGACGCGCAGTTCCGCGGGGGTGAGATCGTCCACGGCGGCGGCAACGTATGAAGACCACTCGTGCATTCCGCGCCGGCCGGCCGCCGGTCCGGGCTACGCGATCAGCAGGCGCAGGCCGAGCTCGGCCTCGTCGAGATCGAGCAGGTCCCGGTTGCGTGCGGCCCACCGGCCGGAGGCGAGGTCGGCACGCAGGTCGCGCACCGCGCGCCGCTCGACGTCCGGCCCGAGCCTGGCCCAGACCGACATCCCGCGGCGGACGTCCTCCTCCAGATACGCCTCCGGCCGGCGCCAGAAGGCCTCGAAGAGGCCGTCGGCGCAGTCCCACGGGATGGGCACGGGTTCCAGCCGGGCCCCGATCGCCGCCGCCAGCTCGGTCACCGAGGGCCGGCCGGCCACGAGGCCGGCGACCTCGGGCAGGTAGTCGCGGGACAGCCAGAACCGGTGGCGCCAGCCGGCGTCGCCGGTGTCGTGGGTGAACACCACCACGCGCCGGGCGACCCGCCGCATCTCACGCAGGCCGCCGAGCACGTCCGGCCAGTGGTGGACGGACGAGACGGCCATCGCGGCGTCGAAGGACCGGTCGTCGAACGGCAGGCGCTCGGCGGACCCGGCCAGGCACGGCGCCGCCCCCGCCGGGCGCTGCGAGCGCATGAGCGCCGACGGCTCCACGGCCAGGACGTGACGATCGGGCGGCTCGTAGGAACCGGTGCCCGCGCCGACGTTCAGCACGGTCCGGGCGTCGCCGAGGGCGGCCCAGATGCGCTCGGCGATGCGCGGATCGGTGCGCCGCGTCCTGGTGTAGGCCGCTCCGATGAGGTCGTACAACGGCGCTCCGGACATTCGGCACCGCCTTCCCGGCCGTCACCGTCCGACGGGAGGCCGCTTGATCGTTGTTCTCGGACCGATCGAGGTCGAGCACCCGCCGCCCGGCGGAGCCCCGAGTCACCCGCATCCTAAGATCGCGGGTCCCGGGGCGCGCGGGTCGTCTAGGACCGGGCGGGATCGGTGGCGCCGGTGTAGGCGGGGACGGGCAGCGGGCGGTCGAGGAGGAAGGCGCGGATCAGGTCGCGGTAGAGGCCGGGGCGGCCGTTGGCGATCGAGTGGCCGGCGCCCGGGACGTACACCAGGGTCGAGTCGGGCAGGGTGCGCCGGTAGTCGTAGGTGACCTCCCACTTCAGGTAGTCGCACTGCCCGCGCATGATGAGCACCGGCACCCGTACCGCGCGCAGCCTGGGCCGCGGGTCGGGCACGGCGGCGGCGTCCTCGGCGGTGACCTGGTTGCTGTAGAAGCCGGGCAGGTTGCCGTGCACGGGGGCGGGTCTCGCGTCCGCGCAGCCCGTGGCGTCCTTGGCCACCAGCAGCAGCGCGCGCATCCGGGCGTCGGCCTCGGCGTCGGGCACCAGCGCCCGCGCCGCGGCCGGGTTCACGCCCAGGAGCAGCGCCTGGACCAGCATGCGCGGGGAGCTCGTCAGCGCGTCGGCCTTGGCCTGGAGGGGGGCGGGCAGCCCGTCCCACGGGCTGCCGACGCCGCCGGGGAAGGCGGGCTCCCAGATCGCGCCCGGCGAGGTGAGCACGGCCTTGGCCACCCGGTCGGGGTGGGCGGCGAGGTAGGCGGCCGCCAGCGTGCCGCCCCACGACCTGCCGACCAGGACGATCTTCGGTGCGCCGATGGCCTGGCGGATGGCCTCCAGGTCGGCGACGTGCCGGGCGACCGTGTACCCGGCCGGGTCGGCCAGCCGGGTCGAGCGGCCGGCGCCGACCTGGTCGTAGGCGTAGACGTCGAACCCGGCGGCGGCCAGCTCCTCGCTGCCCTCCGGCAGCCCCTCCCCGGGCGTGCCCGGCCCGCCGTGCAGGAAGATCACGGGCGGGCGGCCGGCCGCGCCGGATCCGGCGAGCTTGACATAGGCGAGCCGGGAGCCCGTCGGGAGCTGCCAGTACGCGACCCCGGCGGGCGTCGCGGCCGGCGGCGGGACGGGGAAGGGCCGGAAGGCCGCCAGCCCGGCGAGGGCGGTGACCGCCACGGTGTTCACCACCACGTACGCCGGCACCAGCCGGGGCAGCCCGAGCAGCCGCAGCGCGGGACGTCCGAGCAGGAAGGTGACGGCGGCGACGGCCAGCACCCCCGCCCCGGCGAACAGCGGCACGGCGGCCGTCACGGCCGCCACGAGCAGGAAGACCAGGGCCCCGGCGGCGGCCGCGGCGATCTCGGCGCCCACCAGCAGGAGCGCGCCTGACACACGTTTCATGTGCCACAACGTTAGGAACGCGCGCGCCGCGTCTCCTCCTGCCGGCGACCGAACCGCGCCCCCGCCGCGCGGCGGGGGTCAGCCGGCCCCGGGACGGATCAGGCCGGACTCGTAGGCGTGGATGGTCGCGTGCAGCCGGTCGCGCACGCCCAGCTTGGCCAGGATCGCCGCCACGTGATCCTTGACCGTGGCGGGGCTGAGCGCCAGGACGGCGGCGATCTCGGCGTTGGACAGGCCGCGCGCGACGTGCCCGAGCACCTCGCGCTCGCGGGCGGTGAGCCCGTCGGGCCGCGCGGGCGGGCCGGGGCCGGCGGCCGTGGCGAAGCGTTCGAGCAGCCGCCGGGTGATCACCGGGTCGAGCAGCGCGTCGCCGCGCGCGATCACCCGCACCGCGTCCACGACCCGCGCCGGCTCGGCGTCCTTGAGCAGGAACCCGGACGCGCCGGCGCGCAGCGCGCCGAACACGTACTCCTCCAGGCCGAACGTGGTCAGCACGACGATCCGGGTGCCCGGCGGGCCGGCGGTGATGCGGGCGGTGGCGGCGAGCCCGTCGAGGCCGGGCATCCGGACGTCCATGAGCACCACGTCCGGGCGCAGCTCGGCGGCGAGCGCCACGGCGGACGCGCCGTCGGCGGCCTGCCCGACCACGTCGAGGTCGGGTTCGGCGGCCAGCACCGCGGCGATCCCGGCCCGGACCACCGCCTGGTCGTCGACGACGATCACCCTGATCATCTGGGCAACCATACCCGCACGTCGCCTGGGCCGCCGGTGTCGAGCGTCCCGCCGTAGCCGTCGGCCAGGGTGTGCAGCCGGCGGCGGGCGCGCCGGGCCGCCGTGCCCTCGACGAGCACGCCGTCGGGCAGGTAGGACACGGTGACGCGGTCCCCGGCCAGTTCCTCGACGGCCCGGAACACGCCCACCTCCAGCTCGGGGGTCAGGCCGTCCGGGGCGCCGACGTGGCGGACGCCCGACTGCCGCCGGGCGGCCAGCACCTCCAGCCCGGCGAGCGTCGGCGGCGGGCCGTCGGCTCCGGCGGGGCGGCGCAGCTCGTCCAGCAGCCGCCGGAGCGTGTCGATCGCGGCGCGGGCGGCGTCGCGCACCGCCGCCAGGTCGCCCTTCCCGGCCGCCGCGACCACCGCGTCCGCGTGCCCGGCCGCCGTGCCGCGCAGCCCCTCGACGATCCGCTCGCGTTCGCCGCGCGCCACGTCCGCCAGCCGGGCGGCCAGCAGGTCGCGTTCGGCCGTCGCGGCCGCCCGCCGCCGCGCCCGCGCCCGGGCCACCAGGACGCCCGCCGCCCACGCCGGGGCCGACAGGAGCGCCACGGCGGTCGCGAGCACGGCCCAGGCGGCCGTCCGGTCGCCGGCGATGCCCGGTCCGAGGGCCAGCGCCAGGCCGCCCACCAGGCCGACGGCCGCGATCGCGAGCACGCCCCGGCGTCTGGGGTGGTGGGCGCCGAAGGCGTAGAGCTGGGCCAGCTCCACCCACCACGCCCAGAGGAACAGGTCGCCCGCGGGGGTCGGGGTCAGGCCGGCCATCGCCACCGGATGGATCGACAACATCGCGGCCAGGCTCCACGCGGGCCGCCGCACCCGCCACCACAGGGGCACGGCGTGCAGGACGAAGAGGGGGCCGAGCACGAGGAACTCCCGCGGCGCCGGAGTGCCTCCCGGCAGCAGGCTCGCCCCCACCGTCAGCGCGAGGGCGAGCCCGGCCAGCGCCGCGTCCCACGCCCGCCGCCCGCGCCACCACGCCCGCCGGAACGGGGGCGGCCCGGCGGGGGCGGGGAAGGCGGCCCGGACGGTCCAGCCGCCGGCGTCCGGGCCCGCCGTGAGCGTGCCGCCGGCGGCCGCCACGGTCGTGGCCAGCCCGGACAGGCCGTGGCCGGTGCCCAGGTCGTCGTGCTCCCGCGTGCCGCCGGTGTCGCGCACCTCGACGGTCAGCCGGCCGGGTTCGCCGAGGACGGCGACGTCCACCCGGGCTCCGCCCGCGTACCGCGCGGCGTTGGTGAGTCCCTCCCGGACCACCCGGTAGGCGGCCGCCGCGACCTCGGGCGGGGCGGTGGCGGCCGTCCTGCGGTAGCCGACCCGGCCGGGGTCCGCGCCGGGCCGGCCGGCGACCAGGGCGTCGATCGCCGGCAGGTCGCGGACGGCGTCCTGCGCGCCCGCCAGTTCGGCGCGGGCCAGGCGGGCGGCTTCCCCGGCGTGGCGCAGGGCGGACTCCCGCATCGCCGGGTCGGCCACGTGCAGCGCGGACGCCGCGGCCACCGCGATGCCGGTGAGGCGGTGGGCGGCGGTGTCGTGCAGCTCGGCCGCCATCCTGAGGCGCACGGCGTCCGCCACGGCCGCGGCCGCCCGTGACCGCGCCGCCCGGTGCGCGGCCAGGGCCGCCCGCCGCGTCCGGCCCCGCCGGTGCGCCCGCCCGAACGCCCAGACGACCGCGGCCACGCCGCCCGCCACCAGCGCCACGCCCGCCAGCGCCCGCGGCGGCCATCCGCCGGCCGCCGCGACGGCCGTCGCCGCCGCCACCAGGGCCGCGGCGACCGCGATCGTGATGCCGGCCGTGCCGCGGACGGCCGCGCCGTACAGGAGGGCGACGCCGACGAGCGCGCACCACAGCAGAACGGAGCTCACGGCGTCAGGCTAGCTTCCGCGGATCGGCCGCGCCCATGTCCGCGATCATTGGCTACCGTCGGGACATGACCCTCTACTGCCTGGCCTGCCTGCAGCAGAAACGTTCCACCGAGGCGTACACGATCATGCGTGGTTACGCCCTCTGCTTCGACCACGTCGAGCAGATCCTGGCCGACCGGCGGATGAGCCACCCGTCGCTGGACGGGTCGGCGTTCCGCAGGGACCTCGCGCGGATCGTCGGCCGCGACTAGCGGCGCACCTTGTACCGCAGGTGCAGCACCCCCTCGCCCTGGACGACCACGTGGGGGTCCGCCAGGAGGTGCTGCCCTGCGACGCGGCCGAAGTAGGGCTTGCCCGAGCCGAACACCACCGGCACGACGTCCATCGCCACCTCGTCCACCAGACCGGCCGCGAGCAGCTGGCCGCCGACGTCGCCGGCGTTCACGCTGACGACCCGGTCCCCGGCGAGCTCCTGGGCGCGGGCGACGGCGGCCGTCACGTCGGCGGCGAAATGGTAGGACGCCTCGGGGTGCCAGCCCTCGGGCTTCGGCCGGTGGGACACCACGACCACGTGCTCCCCCGCGGGCGGCCGCCCTTCCCACCCGTTCACCAGGTCGAACAGGGTACGGCCCATGATGATCACGCCGACCGACTCCCAGACCGGCCGGACGTACTCCGCCGACGCCTTGGACACCCTGAAGCGGCCGCCCGCGCCGGAGTGGTCGTAGTCCTGGTCGTCGCCCAGCGTGAGCGGGGTGTCGCCGTTCCAGTACCAGTCGTGCAGGGGGCCGACGTCGTCGTTGCCGTCGGCGATGAAGCCGTCCACCGACACCGAGCTGTTCATGATCACTGCGCCCACGGGGTCTCCTCGGTCCTCGTCAGAAGTACGCCTGCGATCCTGCCGCCCGGCGGGGCTGACGGGCTTGTAGAAAATCAATCGGCGGGCATCGGGCCGCCGTCCGGCGGGAAGCCCGGCTCGGCGGGGAACCGGCGCCGCAGCGCGAGGTACTCGGTCGGGGTGTGGCCGGTGAAGTCCTTGAACTCCCTGCTGAAGTGGGCCTGGTCGAAGTAACCCGCCGTGTGGGCGAGCGCCGGCCAGTCGACCGGGCGCAGCGCGTCCACCGACAGGATCAGCCGGGCGAAGCGGTAGATCCGGGCCACCCGCTTCGGGGTGACACCGACGTGGGACTTGAACTGCACGGCCAGGTGGTTGCCGCTCACCCCGGCGGCGTCGGCCAGCGCGCCGACCGGGACCGCGCCGTCCGTCGCCGCCAGGCGGCCGCCCGCGTGCCGGACGAGGTCGAGGTTGCGCGACGCCGTCCCCGCGAACCGCGCCCGCAGCTCCTCCTCCACCACCCGCAGGACCCCGGCGGCCGAGGTGAGGTCGCCGGCCCGGTCGCGGATCCGGTCCAGGGACCGTTGCCACAGGGCGTCGGCCGGCACCCACCGGTCGCGCAGGTCGCCCGCCGGCACGCCGACGAACGGCGACATCCCCCACGGCTTGAAGTGCACCCCGACCAGCCGCACCCGCGCGGGGTACTCGTAGCGGAAGCGCCTGGTCCACATCCCCATGAACCAGCCGTCGGCGAACACCGCCGGGGGCACGGAAGGGTCGGAGTCCCACAGGCGGGCGGGGTCGCCCAGGTTGACGAACAGGTGTCCCGACGGCATCGGCGGGACGTTCATCAGCCGGTGCCGCGGCACCCCGGTCAGGCAGTAGATGTCGTCGATGAACCGGTCGAGCGGCGGCGCGGGCACCCGTCCGACGTATTGCATGGGACCAGTGTGGCCGAGGTGATCGTGTCCCTGCACCGGATCTTCACCTCGGGTGCGCATCGGCCGCACACCGGTCTGCTTCGATGTCGGCGTGACCGATCGGAGCAGGCCGCCGGCCGGGGACGTCCGCTGGGCCTTCGGCTGCGCGTTCCCGGCCGTGTCGGCCGGGTCGGCGGTGCTGTCCTTGCCCGTCCAGTTGCTCGCGCGGTTGCCGTGGGCGGCCGGGCGGCGGTGGCCGCAGCTTCTCTCGGCGGTGCTCGCCCTCGCCGTCACGGTCGCCGGGCCGGTCGCGCTGACCCTGTACGACCTGGCCGTCCAGGGCACCCCTGGCGACTGCGTCCTGCCCTGGTGGCCTGCGTGGCTGCCCTCGTAGGGACGCTCGCCGGGGGCTCGGCGGTCCGGGCCGCGCGCCTACAGTAGGGGCTTGTGCTCTACGGCAGATCTGCGGAAATCAGCGTTCTCGACGAGGTGATCGCGCGCGCCCGCGACGGCGCCGGCGGCGCGGTGGTGTTGCGCGGCGAGGCGGGGGCGGGCAAGACGGCCCTGCTCGACGCGGCGGCCGCGCGCGGCGGCGCGATGCGGGTGTTGCGGCTCACCGGTGTCGAGTCGGAGTCCGACCTGGCGTTCGCGGCGCTGCACCAGCTTCTGTGGCCGGTGGCCGGCTCGCCCGGCGCGCTCGACGCGCTGCCCGAGCCGCAGCGCCTCGCCGTCCGGGCGGCCCTGGGGCTGGCGGCCGGAGGCGCCGGTGACCGGTTCCTGCTGGCCGCCGGGGTGCTCTCGCTGCTGGTGGAGGCCGCCGCGCCGGACGGGCTGGTCTGCGTGGTGGACGACTTCCAGTGGGTCGACCGGGCCTCGGCCGACGCGCTGCTGTTCGCCGCCAGGCGGCTCGCGACCGAACGCGTCGCGATGCTGCTCGCGGTGCGCGGGGACGCTCCGGTCAAGGGCGTGCCGCTGACGGTGGAGGTGCGCGGCCTGGCCGAGGCCGCCGCGGACGAGCTGCTGGCGTCCCGCCACGGCGCGCTGCCCGTCCAGGTGCGGCGGGAGCTCGTCACGCTGACCGGCGCGAACCCGCTGGCCCTGCGCGAGATCGCCGCCCGTCTGACGCCCGCCCAGCTCGCCGGACGCGAACCGCTGCCCGACCCGCTGCCCGGCGGCGCCCGGCTGTTCGGCGACCAGGTGGCCGCGCTGTCCGCCGCCGCCCGGCTGGCCGCCCTGGTCGCCGCCGTGGAGGGCGACCTCGACGTGGCCCTGCGCGCCACCGGCCGCCTGCTGCTCGCCGAACGCGCGGACCGCCCCGGCACCCGGGCCGCCCGCCCGGCCCCGCCCTCCACGGAGGCGACGCCGGAGGTCGAGGTCGGGCGGGCGGCGTTGGGCGAGTTGGAGGAGGGCGGGCTGGCGGAGGTGTCGGGCGCCGGCGTGCGCTTCCGTCACCCGCTGATCCGTTCGGCGGTGCGCGAGGCGGCCACCGCGGCCGAGGTGCGCCGGGTGCACGCCGTCCTGGCGGAGCTGACCGCCGACGACCGCCGCGCCTGGCACCTGGCCGGAGCCGCCCTGGGCCAGGACGAGGAGGTCGCCGCCGCGCTGGTGGCCGCCGCCGGGCGGGCCCGCGACCGCGGCGGGTACGGCGCCGCCGCCACCGCCCTGGCCAGAGCCGCCGAGCTGACCCCCGCCCCGCGCGAGCGGGCCGTCCGGCTGAAGGACGCCGCCGTGGCGGCCTGGCTCGGCGGCCGTCCCGGCCAGGCGGAGTCGCTGCTGGCCGAGGCGCGCGAACGGGCCGGCGGCGACGTCGCCGTGACCATGGAGATCGCCCAGCTCCGGGGCCGGTTCGAGCTGAACTCCGGCAACGCCGCCGAAGCCGTGCGCATCCTGGCGGCGGGCGACAGCCTGGACATGCTGGCCGACGCCTCCGAGGCGGCCGCGTACGTCGGCGACACCGCGATGATCGTCGAGCTCGGCCGGCGGGCCGCCGCGCACCCGGAGGGCTTCCTGCGGGACACGGTGGCCGGCATCGGCCTGACCCTGGGCGGCGACCCCGCCGGGCCCGGCCTGCTGCGCCGGGCGCTGGCGCGGGCCGGTGAGCTGGCGGACCCGGCGGGCCACCTGTGGGCGGCGGCCGCGGCCAGCCAGCTCGGCGAGACGGACCTGGCCGCCGAGCTGAGCGACCGGGCCGGGCAGGTGGCCAGGGTGTCGGGGATGGCGGGGCAGTTGCCCGTCGTGCTGGAGTTCGTGGCGACCGCCGAACGCCTGGCCGGACGGCTGGCGCGCAGCCAGGCCCTCTCGGAGGAGGGCCTGGAGCTGGCCCGCGAGGCCGGTTACGAGAACACGGTGGCCGCGCACCTGGCCAACCTGGCGGTGGTGGCGGCGCTGCGCGGCGAGGAGGAGGACTGCGAGCGGCAGGCCCGCGCGGCGCTGGCCATCGCCGTCCCCCATCGGGTGGGGCTGCGCGCGGGGGTGGCGGCGTACGCGCGGGCGATGCTCGACCTGTGCCTGGGCCGGCACGCGGCGGCGCGCGACCGGTTCGCGGCCATCGCCGCGGCCGGGCCGGGCACCGGGCATCCGGCGGTCGCCTGGCGGACGACCCCCGACCGCGTCGAGGCCGCCGTCGGGGCGGGCGACGAGGCGGGCGCGCGGGCGGCGCTGGAGGCGTACGAACGGGGGTCGCGGCACGCGGCGACGCCGGAGTCACGCGCGTTGCTGGCGCGCTGCCGCGGCCTGGCCGAATCGCGCGAGGACGCCTTCGACGAGGCGCTGCGGCTGCACACCAACCCCTTCGAGGCGGCCAGGACGGCTCTGCTGCTGGGCGAGCGGTTGCGCCGCGGGCAACGTCCGGGCGAGGCGCGGGCGCATCTGCGGATGGCGTGGGAGACGTTCGAACGGGCGGGCGCTCGGCCGTGGGCGCGGCGCGCGCAGGAGGAGCTCCGGGCGGCGGGCGAGAGCGGGCAGGCGCCGGCCACGGCCGTGCTCGACGCGCTGACCCCGCAGGAGTTGCGCATCGCGGGCCTGGTCGCCGACGGGTTGTCGAGCAAGCAGATCGCCGCCCAGCTGTTCCTGAGCCCGCGGACGGTCGAGTACCACCTGTACAAGATCTATCCGAAGCTGGGCATCGGCTCCCGTACTGATCTGGCGCGGCTAGTAGTTCTACAGAAGGCGCCCGTAGCGGGGCCGGGCAAGCTGTGAGGCATGCAAAACGTGAACATCTGGAGTGAAGAGTTCGGCGCCGCCACCGACGAGCCGATCCTGCTGATCATGGGTTCGATGTCGCAGGGCGTCCTGTGGCCGGACGAGTTCGTCGGGCTGCTGACGGCGGGCGGCCGCCGGGTGATCCGGTACGACCACCGCGACACCGGCATGTCGGACACGGTCGACTTCGCGGCCCACCCGTACACGTGGGACGACATCAAGGACGACGTCTACCGGGTGATGGACGCGCACGGCCTGGACAGCGCGCATCTGGTGGGTCACTCGGCGGGCGGGCTGCTGGCGCAGTACGTCGCGGTGGAGCGGCCGGAGCGGGTGCGGTCGCTGACGGTCATCGGCTCCTCGCCGCTGGGCGGTTGCGAGGGTCAGGTCATCATGCGGGCGCTGCTGGGGCAGCCGCAGCCGGAGGGCAGCCTGCCGGCGCCGACGCCGGAGTTCGTGGCCTTCTACCAGGCCCTGATCGCGTCGCCGCCGCCGCAGGACCGGCGGGCGGCGATCGAGGGCATGATCGCCGAGCAGCGTCTGCTGCACGGGACCGGGCTGCCGTTCGACGAGGACGCGGCGCGCCGGCTGCAGGAGCGCATCTACGACCGGGCGCGCGACCTGTCGGCGACGGTCAACCATCGGCTGGCGGCGGGCGCCAACCCCGACTTCGAGCCGGTGGGCGTGCTGCACCAGGTCAAGGCGCCGACGCTGGTGATCGAGGGCACGCACGAGCCGGCCAAGCCGGGCCATGGCGCGCTCATCGCCGAGCAGGTGCCGGGGGCGCGGTTGATGATGATGGAGGGCCTGGGGCACACGCTGCCACCGCAGGTGCACGAGGAGCTGGCCGCCGCCGTCCTCGCGCACACGGCCCCTCGCGATCAGTGACTCCGGGGTCCCGCCGGGTCGGCTCGCCGGCCCGGCGGACGGGTTTCGGTTGGCCTGAACTGCTCGTTTTCCGTCCGTAAAGAGATTTAGTACGGTAGGCGTCCACGTTACAGCTGCGGCAGAAGTCGCCCCTGGTACGAGAGGTACGCCGTTTGAGCGACGAGTTCGGGCTGACGGTCGAAGCGTTGGCCAAGGAGTACAACCGGCAGGCCCGCGAGCTGCGGACGGCGTACGGCAAGCTGTCGGAGCTGGCGGCGACCGCGGAGAGCCGCGACGGCCTGGTGAGCGTCACGGTGGGGCCGCGCGGTCAGGTGCAGGACATCACGCTGGACCCCCGGGTGTACCGCAAGCTCGCGCCCTCGCAGCTGGCCCGCTCGATCATGGAGCAGATCGGCGCCGCCACCGCGCAGGTGGCCGACCGGACGAAGGAGCTGATGACGCCGTTCATGCCGAAGGGGCTGCCTCTGGAGGAGGTGCTGGGCGAGGGGGCGGACATCGAGTCGTTCCTTCCGCAGCCCGTGCGGCTTCCGCCGGCGGACGGCGAGAGGCATGAGTGACACCCGCGGCCAGGGATACCAGGCCGTCTTCAGCGGTCTTCGGCAGCGGTCCGCGCAGGCCGGCTCCAGCGTCAACGCCCTGTGGGACATTCGCGACGTGTTGAGCGCCGCCTTGTACCGCGAGGGCAACCCGCTGGGCGACGACCAGTACGGCATGGAGCTGGAGAAGAACCGGTACAAGATCGAGCACCGCATCTTCGCCGCCTTCGACGGCTACATCCGCGGGCTGGAGGCCGTGCAGGACGGGCTCTGGGGCAACGCGCGGAACTACGAGGACGCCGAAGGCTACGGCGACCCCGGCGGCGAGGACCCGGGCTACCCCTCCCCCGGCGACCAGGGCCTCCCGGATCCGTCCCTCGACGACTGGCTCCCGCCCCCCGCGGACGCGTCCCCCGCGGGGATGCCTCCCCAGGGCGACGGCCGCGGCCGCGTGACGTCCCGCCGCCCGGCCCGCCCGCGGGCCGGGCCTCACCGGGCGGGCGCCGCCGCGGGAGCTCCGGCGGCCAGGACGCGGCGCGCCAGCGTCACGTAGAAGTCCGTCCCCGTCCGCAGGACGGCGTCGTTGAAGTCGTACTCCCGGCTGTGCAGCGGGTCGCCGCCCCGGCCGGGTTCGGTGCCGTTGCCGAGGAGGGCGAAGCAGGCCGGTACGGCCCCGGCCAGGACGCCGAAGTCCTCGCTCGGCATGACGGGCGCGCAGTCGGGGTCGACGCCGTCCTCACCGGCGACCGCGACGGCCGCCTCGACCGCCGCGGCGACGCAGGCGGGGTCGTTGACGGTGGGCGCGAACTCGTGGGTGTAGGTGACGGCGCACGTGGCGCCGTGGGCGGCGCCGATGCCCTCGCAGAGCCGCCGGACGCGCTCCTCCAGGAGCGCGGCGACGGCGGGGTCGAAGCTGCGCGTGTCGCCTCTGATGACGACCTCGCCGGGGATGGCGTTGCGCGCGCCGTCGGTGCTGATGTCGGTGCAGGACACCACGGCGGGCTGCGCGGGGTCGACGTTGCGGGCGACGACCGTCTGCAGGGCCAGGACGATCTCCGCGCCCACCACGATGGGGTCGACGACCATGTGCGGGCGGGCGGCGTGCCCGCCGCGGCCCCGGATGCGGATCTCGAAGTTGTCCTCGCCGGCCATGATGCTCCCGGCGCGGGTCAGGAAGTGACCGGCGGGGGCGCCGGGCCAGTTGTGCAGTCCGTACATGGCCTGGACGGGGAAGCGGGCGAGCAGGCCGTCGTCGAGCATGGCCCGCGCGCCGCGGCCCGGCTCCTCGGCGGGCTGGAAGACGAACCGGACGGTTCCGTCGAAGCCGCCCTCGGCGGCCAGGACGGCGGCGGCGCCGAGCAGCATCGCCATGTGCCCGTCGTGGCCGCAGGCGTGCATGAAGCCGGGGTTGCGGGAGACGTGGGCGTGCGTACCGGGCTCGTCGATCGGCAGGCAGTCCATGTCGGCCCGCAGCCCGACGGCCCGGCCGGAGCGGCCCCTGGTCAGGGAGGCGACGACGCCGGTGCCGCCGACGCCGGTGACGACGTCGAGGCCCGCCGCCTCCAGCGCCTCGGCCAGGTAGGCGCTCGTCGCGTGCTCGGCGAAGGCGGGCTCGGGCCGCCGGTGCAGGTCGTGCCGCCAGGCGCGCAGCCGGGAGTCGAGGTCGGTCACGAGCGGGTCCTTCCGTGCCGGTGGGGCACCATGATGGACGCGTCCGGCCGCCCGATCAATGCGGGGAGGGCCGCAGGTGCTCGTCGAGCCAGTTCAGGACCTTGGAGACGAGGCTGATGCGGTTGGCGCGGTTGCGGAACTCGTGGCCCTCGTCCTCGAAGAGCAGCAGGTCGCAGGGCACGCCGCGGGCGCGGGCCGCCCCGAACGCCTGCCGGGCCTCGTGCACCGGCACGTTGGTGTCCTGCGCCCCGTGCACGACCAGGAGCGGGGCGGCCAGCCGGTCGAAGGCGCGCAGCGGGGACAGGGCGTGCAGCAGGTCGCGGTCCGCCTCCGGGTGCCCGTACTCCGACACCGCCGCGGCGGCGATCCACGGTTCGGTACGGGCGTAGAAGGTCTCGAAGTCGGCGATGCCGCTCATGTTCACGCCGGCTCGGAAGAGGCGGGGATGGGTGACGAGGGCGGCCAGGGTCAGGTAGCCGCCGTACGACCAGCCCATGCAGGCCAGCCTGGACGGGTCCGCCGCGCCCGTCCGCACCAGCGCGGCGGCGCAGTCGGCGACGTCCTCGACCGCGCGGAAGCGCAGCGCCAGGTCGTCGGCCCGGCGGAAGGCCCGCCCGTACCCGCCCGAACCGCGCACGTTGGGCGCCAGCACCCCGATCCCGGCGGCCAGGAGGTTCTGGTAGAGCGGGTTGAAGGTGGGGCGTTCCTGGTCCTCCGGCCCTCCGTGCAGCGACACCACGAACGGCGCCGGCCCATGGACGTGCGCGGGACGGTAGAGCCAGGCGGCCAGCTCCAGCCCGTCGCGGGCCGGGAAGCGCAGCAGCTCGGCGCCGGTCGCGACCGGGAGCCGCCCGGCCCCGGCGGCGTACCGGTACGTCCCGGAGGTCAGGTCGCACAGCAGCACGTGCGAGGGCTCCTCGGGGCTCTCGGCGGCGAGCACCGCCGTGCGGCCGTCCCAGGCGACGCGGACCGAGGTGACCACGTCGGCGGGCGGCCGCGGCAGCGGCCGGACGTGCGCGGCGGGCAGCTCCACGACGTCCAGCGCCGAGCGGCCGTGCTCGTTCCACACCAGGACGCCGCGGCGGCCGTCGACGCTGAGCGCGAACCGGTCCAGCTCGGCGTCCGGCCGCTCGGCCAGCACGACGGGGTAGGCGTTGCGCCGCACCGCCAGCAGCGCGGCCCGGTCGCGGCCCGCGTCCGACACCAGGTAGGCGACCTCGCCGTCGGGCGACAGGACCCCCTGGTCGGTCGAGCCGGGCAGGCCGGGCAGCAGGTCGCGCTCGCCGCCCGGCGGATGGCCCGGGACGGCGTCGGCCGCGTACATCCGGCGCAGGCCGCGCGGCCCGCGCCGGAGCAGCATGCGCGCGTGGTCGCGGCTGACCGCGGCCGGCCACAGCAGCTCCCCCACGGCGATGACCTGACGGGCGCCGGTGACGGCGTCGGCCAGCTCGGCCCGCGTCAGGCCGGCGGCGGAGGTCTCGGCCACCAGGACCGACTCGCCCCGGCCGGTCCAGCGGACCAGCGCGGCCGACCCGTGCGGCGGGACGGCGAGCGGCCGCAGCTCGCCGCCGTGCGGGCGCACGGTCCACACCTGCGTGTGCTCGCCGCCGCCCGGCGCCACCAGGACCGCCAGATGCTCCCCCGTGGGCCCCCAGCTCACGTCCACGACCGGGTGGTGACCGGTGTCGACCGGCCACGCGTCGAGGTCCGCGCCGAGCGGCTGGACCCACACCCGGGGCACGCCGTCCTGGTCGCTGACGAAGGCCACGGCGCTGTTGTCGGGCGCCAGCGCGGGCCGGCGGCAGCTCCAGGCGTGCAGTGCGGCGGCCGACGGCAGGTGCGACAGGTCGCCGATGATGTCCGGCATCACATCTGGTGGGCCTGGAGCCACAGTTCGAGCAGGCCGATCTGCCAGAGCGTGTTGACGCCGGTCGTCGCCCGGTCGGACTCGGGGTCGGCCAGCAGCCGCCGCACGAACTCCGGCCGGAACAGGCCCCGCGCGCGGGCGGCCTGGCTGGTGAGGGCGTCCCGGACGAGGTCGAGCAGGGCCCCTTCGACGTGCCGGACGGCGGGCACCGGGAAGTAGCCCTTCGGCCGGTCGATGATCTGCGCGGGCAGCAGCCGGCGCGCGGCGTCCTTGAGCACGCCCTTGCCGCCGTGGGCCAGTTTGAGCCCGTCGGGGCAGGCGGCGGCCAGCTCGACCAGGTCGTGGTCGAGGAACGGCGTGCGGGCCTCCAGCCCGTGGGCCATGGTCATGTTGTCGACGCGTTTGACCGGGTCGTCGATCAGCATGGCCGTGGTCTCCAGGCGCAGCACGGCGTCGAGCGCGGTGTCGGCGCCCGGCCGCGCCACGTGCTCCCGGACGAAGTCGCCGCTGACGTCCCGCTCCAGCAGGTGATCGGGGGCCAGGACGCCGGACAGCTCCTGGTGCGGGCGGTCGGCGAACTCCCTGCAGTAGACCTCGGCCGCCTGCTCGCGCGGCACGCCCGCCAGCGGCGGGAACCAGCTGTAACCGGCGAACACCTCGTCGGCGCCCTGGCCCGACTGCACGACCTTGACGTGCCGGGCGACCTCCTGCGACAGCAGGTAGAAGGCGACGCAGTCGTGGCTGGCCATCGGCTCGCTCATGGCGCCCACGGCCCGTTCCAGCCCGTCCAGCAGGCGGTCGTCGGGGATCCTGATGCGGTGGTGGTCGGTGCCGAACCGGTCGGCGACCAGGTCGGAGTAGGCGAACTCGTCCCCCTTCTCGCCGCCGGCCGGCTCGAAGCCGATGCTGAACGTGGTCAGGCCGCTCTGCCCCTCCTCGGCCAGCAGCGCCACGATGAGGCTGGAGTCCAGGCCGCCGGAGAGCAGCACGCCGACCGGCACGTCGGCGACCATCCGGCGGCGCACCGCCGTGCGCAGAGCGTCCAGGACGGCCCGGCGCCAGTCCTCCTCGCTCAGCCCCGCGTGCTCGGGCAGGGCGGAGCGGGTGTAGGACGGGTCCCAGTAGCGGTGGTCGGTGTGCGTGCCGTCCGGCTCGACCACCCGGACGGTGGCCGCCGGCAGCTTGCGCACCCCCGCCAGGATCGTGCGCTCGCCGGGCACGAGCGAGTGGAAGGTCATGTAGTGGTGCAGCGCCACCCGGTCGATGCCGGTGTCCAGGCCGCCGCCCGCGACCAGCGCGGGCAGGGTCGAGGCGAAGCGCAGGCGGCGGGCGTCGTGGCTGAGGTACATCGGCTTGATGCCGAGCCGGTCGCGGCCGAGCACGAGCCGGCCGCTGTCCCGCTCGTGGATCGCGAAGGCGAACATGCCCTTGAAGTGGCCGACGCAGTCGGCGCCCCACCGGTGGTACGCCTTGAGCAGCACCTCGGTGTCGGAGGTGGAGTAGAACCGGTAGCCCGCGCCGCGCAGCTCCTCGCGCAGCTCGCGATAGTTGTACAGGCAGCCGTTGAACACCACCGCCAGGCCGAGCCCGGCGTCCACCATCGGCTGGGCCGCCTTCTCCGACAGGTCGATGATCTTGAGTCGCCGGTGGCCCATCGCGACGGCCCCCTGCGCCCACAGGCCGGAGCCGTCCGGCCCGCGGTCGTGCATCGCGTCGGTCATCCGGCCCACCGCGCCGATGTCGGCCTCCGCGCCGTCGAACCGCAACTCGCCGCTCAGCCCGCACATGCCACTACCTCCGTCCCGCAGCCGCCGGCCATCAGGCCGCCGGTCGGCACGAAGGGAGGTCGTGGTCCCCCGTCGGCCGGTCCCACTCGCACGTGCGGGTCTCGCTGAGCACCAGGTCGGCCACGTCCGCCAGGCTGCCCCGTTCGGCGTACACCGCCCGCTGGCGGGCCGCCGACGTGCCCGTCCGCAGGACCTGCCGGGTCAGCCTCGTCACCAGCTCCCAGTCCCCGGCCGCCTCCAGTTGCGGGCGCAGGCCCGTCACCAGGTTCTCGACCACCTCCTTGGCCGGGCGCGGCACGCCCTCCACCGGATCGACCAGGTCGCCCTCCAGCCCCCACCGGGCCGCCTGCCAGGTCGCCGCGCGCGCCGCCTCCACCTGCACCTCCGGCCCCGGGCCGCGGCGCGCCGCCGCCACCTCCCTGGCCACCAGCGCCCGGAACAGCCCGGCGATCAGCACGACGTCCTCCACCCGGGGACAGGCGTCGCAGATCCGCAGCTCCACCGTCGGCACGTGTTGCGAGGGCCGGACGTCGAAATAGAGCATCCCCGCGTCGCTGATCACCCCGGACCGGATCAGACCCTGCACCATCTCCTGGTACTCGGCCGCCGAGCCGAACTTGCCGATCGGCCCCGTCGTCGGCCACCGCTGCCAGACCAGTGTGCGATAGCTGGCGTAGCCGGTGTCGGCGCCGTCCCAGAACGGCGAGCTGGCGCTGAGTGCCAGCAACGGCGCCAGCCAGGGCGTCAGCCGGTGCGCCACCGCGACCGCCAGGTCCGGGTCGGGCACCTCCGCGTGCACGTGCGTGCCGCAGATGAGCTGCTCACGGGTCAGCACCTGGAAATCGCTGAGCATCTTCTCGTATCGCTGGTCGGGGAAGACCTTCACCTCGTCGAGGTCGGCCAGCTGCGGCGTGCCGACCGCCGCGATCCCCAGCCCCAGCTCGTCGGCGGTGGAGATCAGCTTGCGCCGCAGGCGGCACACGTCGCGGGCCAGGTCGTCCAGGGCCAGGAACGGCGCGCTGTTGGCCTCGACCATCGACCGTTGCAGCTCGTGCGTGAAGCTCTCCTCGGGCAGCGCGCTCAGCAGCGCCCCCGCCCGCGCGGTCACCCGGCGTGTGGTCGCGTCGACGATGTGGTACTCCTCCTCCACACCGACCCGGATCGCTCCCCCGGACCCCTCCACGGTCACCACTCCCATCATTAGGCACTCGAAGCCACCCCCTTCTCCCCCGAAAACGGGCTTCAGCACCTCTTGACCTCCACAAATGAAGGTCAGGCCGCGAATGCGGTCTGCCGGGTGTTCAGTGGGGGCTCCGGTGGGGGTCGGCATGGATGTGGGTGCGCATGCCCTGGGGGTCGAACAGGATGAGCAGCTCGACCGTGCCGCCGTCGGCGCTGCCCAGCCAGTGGGGCATGGACGTGTCGAACTCGGCCGCCTCGCCGACCGGCAGCGTCAGGTCGCGGTCGCCGAGGACGAGCCGCAGCCGCCCGGTGAGGACGTAGAGCCATTCGAAGCCGTCGTGGGTCTGCGGGGTGGGTTCGAGCGGTTCCGGCCGCGCGGGGATGATCATCTTGAACGCGTGGACCCCGCCCGGCCGCCGGGACAGCGGCACGAAGGTCATCCCGAACCGGGTGATCGGCTTGAGGTGGATCCGGGGGTCGCCGGTGCGCGGGGCGCCGACCAGGTCGTCGAGCGGGACGTCGTAGACGCGGGACAGCGGCAGCAGCAGCTCCAGCGTGGCCCGGCGCTGCCCGCTCTCCAGCCGGGACAGCGTGCTCTCCGAGACGCCGGTCGTGGTGGCGAGCTCGGCGAGGGTGATGCCGCGGTGACGGCGCAGAGCTCGAAGGCGCGGCCCCACCGCGCTCAGCACCTCGTCCATGTCGTCGTCCACGCGCGCCATCTTGCCATAACCGCAACTTTTCGTGCCAGAACGGCGGGCTGGTGATCGGATCGAACCCGCACTGCTCGACGGCGGCACCGGCCGTCGCCCCCGCCCCTCTTCTCAGGACAGGACCACATGACCACTGCTCCACGGCCGTCGCCGGGCCGCCTCGCCCGATCCGCGCGCACGGCGGCCACCGTCGCGCTCGCCCTCCTGCTCGCGCTCGGCGCCACGGCCTGTGCGCCGCCCGCCGCCGCTCCCCCGCCTGCCGCCTCCTACACCACCGCCACCCAGGACGACCCGCGGTTCGGCAGGACGTTCCGGCACGAGTTCGCCGACGTGGACGGCGTGCGCATGCACTACGTGACGGGCGGGACCGGCACGCCGGTGGTGCTGATCCACGGCTGGCCCCAGACCTGGTACGGCTGGTGGCCGATCATGCCGGACCTGGCCCGGCACCACACCGTCTACGCCGTGGACCTGCCGGGACTGGGCGACAGCGAAGGCTCGCCCACCGGCTACGACAAGGCCACGCTGGCGCGCTACGTGCACCAGCTGATCGCCGGACGGCTCGGGATCCGGGACGCCGCCGTCGTCGGCCACGACTTCGGCGCCGCGGTGGCGTTCCAGTACGCGAGCCGGTTCCCCGCCGACACCGCCCGCCTCGGCTACCTGGACCTGCCGCTGCCCGGCCCGGCCGTCGACGCGGCCGCGTACCGGTCGCTGAGCTGGCACATCGCCTTCCACTCCCAGCGGCGGGTGCCCGAGGCGGTGGTGGGCGACGACGTCCGCGAGTACCTGGCGCTGTTCTACCCCCAGGTCTCCTACGGCGGAACGGCGTTCGGCGGCACCTCGGAGCGGTCCCCGTTCACCGACGCCGAGATCACCGAGTACGCCCGCACCTACAGCCGGCCGCAGGCCCTGTCGGGCGGCTTCGAGCTCTACCGCGCCCTGGACCAGGACGTGCGCGACACGACGGCGGCGGCGCCGGTGCGCGTCCCGGCGCTGCTCATGACCGCCCAGGGGCAGCTCGACGCGATCCGGGCCACGGTGTCACCGCGCCTGACCAGGATCGTCCGCGCGGTGGACGTCCCGCGCGCCGGGCACTGGCTCGTCGAGGAGAACCCCGGTTTCGTCACCGCGGAGCTGGAGCGGTTCCTCGACGGCTGACCCGGCCGGCCACCACGACGGCGGGTCCACCTGCTCCAGTCTGCTCCAGCCGGTCCAGCCATGCCGGCGCAGCAGCTCGATCAGCCGTCGGGCGGGCGGGACGGCGTCGAACGCCAGGGCGTCCATCAACCGGACGAACTGCGGCTCCACGTCGAGGTCGTCGACGTAATCCCCGTCCCGCCCGCCGGTCAGCCGCGTGAGGCAGGCGGCCAGCTCGCCGGCCAGCTCCGCCAGCCGCGGGTCGTCGGCGGGCCGCGTCAGGGCCCGGCCCAGGATGCGGAAGAAGCCGACGAAGTCCGGGTCGTCGAGCTGCTCCCGTTTGCGGGCCATCCACTCCGGCACGCGTCCGGGCGAGTGCGCGGCCAGCAGGATCCAGCCGTCGCGTTCGGCCTGGACGATGTGGTCGTCCACGCCGAGGGCCCGCAGCCGGTCGAGGTAGCCGACCACCTCCGGGGGCAGCGCCAGGCCGTCCCCGGCGGCCAATCGGGCGATCCGCTCCCGGTGGCGTTGCCGCCGCCGGATCTCGGCGCGCAGCCGCCGGTCCACGTCGGCCAGCGCGGCGGCGAACTCCTCCTCGCCGGCCCCCAGCAGCTCCCGCACCCGCGCGAGCGGCACCCCGGCCTCGGCGAGGGTCCGGATCCTGACCAGCTCGACCACGGCGGCGGCGGCGTACCTGCGGTGGCCGTGGCGGTCGCGCGCGGGCTCCGGCAGCAGTCCCTTGGCGTGGTAGTGCCGCACCGCCCGCACGGTCACCCCCGCGTACGAGGCCAGTTCGCCGATGGTCAGCATGGGACCAGCCTTCCAGAGGTCGTCAAGCAGCCGTCTTCCGGATGATCCGGGCGATCTCCGTCGCGTGCGTGAAGACCAGCCCGTGGTCGGCGTCGAGCCACGTCGTGGCGATGCGCGGCTGTTCCCGGACGAGCCGCTCGATCCCGGCCCGCCAGTTGCGGTTGAACCGGGCGGCGGGCCCGTCGCCCGCTCCCGCCATCGAGATCGACATGATCATGCTGATCGGCCGGTCGATCATGGGGTACCGGGACAGGATCCCGGACCGGACCGCGTCGATCTCGGCGTTCAGGTCGAGGATCTGCCGCGCGGTGAGCAGCACCTGCCGCGGGGTGCCGCGCCGGCTCTGCTGCTGCGCGGCCAGCTCCTCCCACATCGCGCGGAACCGCGGCAGGACGTCCTCGGTGAGGAACGGCTCGGGCACCGGGTTCGCCCCGTCGATCAGGACGAGCCCCGCGACGCTCCCGGGATGCCGGGCGGCGTGGTGCACGGCCAGGTCGGCCCCCAGCGAGTACCCCACGAGCACGGGGGCCCGGCCGAGGCCGAGCCGGCCCACCCGGGCCATCACGGCGTCCAGGTCGCCGAGGAACGCCTCGAACGAGTACCGGTCCGCGGCCGGGGTGCGGCCGTGGCCGCGCAGGTCGAAGGTCACCACGTCGTGGTCGTGCCGCAGCAGCTCGATCAGCTCGCCGAGGTCGGCCTGGGTCGAGTTCAGCCCGGGGCACAGCACCAGGGGGCGGCCCCGTCCGCCGCGGGACAGCGGGATGGCGAGGCCGTCGTGGTGGGCCGTCAGCTCGCCGGACGGCGGGCGGTTCGTACTGGTCGCAGGGGTCATGCCCCCATGCTGGGACATTGACCCTGCGTCAGGGGAAGAGCGCCGGACGCGGCCCGCAAGTGTGAGTTCTCCCGGTTCGGCATGATCCTGCTAGCCTGATCGCCGTTTCTGCCGGAGGGCGGGAGCCGAGACGATCGTGTGCCCCGGCCGCGGCGAGCCGCTCGGCCCACGCCGCCATGGAGTCTGGGGGCCGACTGACGATGAGCGCGGAAGAGGATTTCCGGCAGGTCGGCGCCGAGCTGGCCGACCTGGGGGTGCAGATCTCCAGGATGATGGGGCGTCCGGCGCTCAAGGATCAGGCGGGCAAGGTGTTCGCCAGCCTGCAGCGTGACGGCGCGATGGTGTTCCGGCTGGTCAGGGACACCGCTGAGCACGCGGCCGCGCTGGAGCTGGCCGGGGCGTGCCTGTTCGATCCCTCGGGCACGGGCAGGGTGGTCAAGGACTGGGTGGTCGTGCCGCACTCCTCGGCCGAGAAGTGGACGGATCTGGCCGAGGCCGCCCTCAGCCGGCCCCGCTGACCGGCGCCTCGCAGGCCCGAAGCGCTACCGGGCGCCGCCGCGGGTCAACCTCGCCGCGGCGCCCCGGAGCACCCGGGGGGCCAGCCGGCGATGGATCGCCGACAGGGGCGGCCACACGACGCGCCCGAGGCCCCGGTCATAGCGCAGGAGCGTGGTCAGCGACACCCGCCCGTCCGCCGCACGTACGACGAGGTCGGCGGTCAGGAACCAGGACGCGGCCGCCAGCCGGATCCAGTCGTCGCCACGCGCGGTGATCCGCCATCCGGCCACGGTGGCGGGCGATCGGCCGCGGGCGAGCCGGAGCCCCAGGAGGCCCCGCCAGATGAACCGTTCCCCCGCGCTGGGCACGTCGCCGAACATCGCCCGCGCCCACCGCTCCGCCGTCGCCCCGGCGAGGGAGTTCCCGGCGAGGGCGAAGTGGTCGGCGTAGTCGATGACGGGCAAGGAGCTCAGCGCGCGGACCGACGGCGGGATGCGGCCCGTCCCGACGGCGGACTCCAGGACGCCCGCGTCGCGCTCCAGCCAGGCGCGCTCCAGCCGCCGGACGAAGGCCGGCAGGACGATGATCCGGCGGAACGGCGTGATGGCGGCCAGGTAGCACCGTCCCAGCAGGCCGTTGGGGCGCACGAGGACGGCCATGCGCAGCTCGTGCCCGCCGCCGGCGGCCGGCGCCCACGCCAGGTGCATCACCGCGTGAACCGTGCGGTTCGCCAGCTCCAGCGCGCATTCGTCGTCCAGCGCGTAGACCGGGGAGAAGGGCGCCAGGCCGGCGTCGGAGCCGCGCGGAACCCGGGGCAGGTCGGCGGGCAGGCGGTCGCGCAACGACGGGACGCGCCGTCCGACGCCCGCCGACGCCCTGTCCCAGCCGAACAGGGCGCCCAGCTTCCAGCGCACCGCGAGCAGCAGCCGCACCGGCAGGGGGCCGTCGCCGGCGTCGCGCAGCGCGGCGAGCACGGCGGAGAAGTCCTCCTGTCCGGCGCCGGGGGTGCGGATCGCCCAGACGTCCTCCAGCTCGAAACCTCCGGCGATGTCGTGGATGCGCCAGGGCCGGCCGGTGTGGACGGCGTTCGCCAGCCTCATGATCCCTCCAGATCTATACGCTGCCGTATATACTGAGGTTAACCACGGTTATACGGTGGCGTATAGATGTATTCCGAGTGAGGTGGCACACACGGTGGGCGCGGTCCGCACGACACGTGAGGAGTGGATCGAGGAGGGGTTGCGGGCGCTGGCCGCCGGCGGCCCCGACGCGGTGCGCGTGGAGGCGCTGGCCAAGCGGCTCGGCGTCACCAAGGGCGGGTTCTACGGGTACTTCGCCGACCGGGAGGCGCTGCTCCAGGCGATGCTGGACACCTGGGAGCGGGAGAGCACCGACGAGGTGATCGAGCGCGTCGAACGCGAGGGCGGCGACCCGCGGACCAAGATCAGGCGCGCGGGCGTGCTGACGTTCTCCGGCGACCGCCTGCTGCCCATCGACCTCGCCGTCCGCGACTGGGCCAGGCGCGACGAGGCGGTCGCCGCACGCCTGCGGCGGGTGGACAACCGGCGCATGGCGCTGCTGCGCGAGATGATCGGCAGCTTCTGCTCCGACCCCGACGAGGTCGAGGCCCGCAGCCTCCTCGCCTTCTGCGCGGCGATCGGCGCACACTTCCTGGCCGCCGACCACGGCGGCCGCACCCGGGCCCAGGTGATCACCCGGGCGGCCGCCCTGCTGCTCGACAAGGCGGAAGACCAGCCGGCTCGCGAACGTGCGCCCGGCCCCGGCGAACAGGCCGCGTCGCCGCGCACCTCGTGACGTGCGGGCCAGAATGGCCCATATGACGACGATGCCCGAGAAGCGGGTCGCGGATTCGCCCGAGAGCGACGCCTACGACGCGATCGCCGAAGGTTACACGGCCGAGAACGAGAGCAACCTGCTGAACGCGTACTACGAGCGGCCCGCGATGCTGCAGCTCGCCGGGGACGTGACCGGCCGGCGCGTCCTCGACGCCGGCTGCGGCTCGGGCGCCCTGTTCGCCGAGCTGCGGGATCGCGGCGCCGTCGTGACCGGGGTCGACGCGAGCGCCGGGATGCTGGAGATGGCCCGCCGGAGACTGGGCGCCGAGGCGGACCTGCGGGTCGCCGACCTGGCCGACCCGCTGCCCTTCCCCGACGACGCGTTCGACGACGTCGTCGCGTCGCTGGTGCTGCACTACCTGAAGGACTGGGGGCCGGCGCTGGCCGAGCTGCGCCGCGTGCTGCGGCCCGGCGGCCGGCTCCTCGTCTCGGTCGAGCACCCCTTCGCCATCACCCTCACCCAGCACATGGCCGGGGAGAAGCCCGGCTACTTCGGGATCCGCAACCGGGTCGAGGAATGGACCATGGGCGGGCGGACCAGCCGGCTCACCTTCTGGGACCGGCCGCTGCACGCGATGACCGAAGCCTTCACCGCGGCGGGCTTCCGCATCGGCGTCATCAGCGAACCGCCGTACGCGCCGGAGGCCCGCGAGCTGTTCCCCGAGGAGCTCCGCGAGATCCCCGGCCCGAGGTTCCTGGGCTTCCTGTTCTTCGTCCTGGAAGCCGGCTGAGGCGCCCGGCGTCAGGACGTCACACGCAGCTCGCGGGGGCCGTGGAAGCAGGCGCTTGACTTACGGGGGCGGGCGTCGGTTACTGGACATGACATCGGAGAGTGCGGGTGCGTCAGGCGGGAAGTCGATGAGCGCCGTCCGGGGCAGGCGAGTGGAAGGAACACCGTCATGACGGCGATCCCAGATCAGGACATGTCCGGCACGTTGCCCGAGTTCCCCGGCATCCGGGCGGCGGCGTGCCCGTTCGACCCGCCGCCCGCCCTGCAGGCGCTGCGGCAGGACGCGCCGCTGACCCGGGCACGGCTGCGCGACGGCGGCACCGTGTGGCTGGTCACCGGCTACGCCGAGCAGAAGGCGGTGCTGAGCCATCCGCAGGTCAGCTCCGACGTCACCCGGCCCGGCTACCCGCTGCCGGTCCTGGCGCCCAACCGGCCCGACAGCGCGATCAGCTTCATCCTCATGGACGACCCCGAACACCACCGGCTGCGCCGCATGGTGCAGGGGGCGTTCACCGTCAAGCGGGTCGAGACCATGCGCCCGGCCGTCCAGCGCATCGTCGACGGCCTCATCGACGACCTGCTGGCCGGGCCGAGGCCGGTGGACCTGGTGGAGGCGTTCGCGCTGCCGGTGCCGTCGCTGGTGATCTGCGAGCTGCTCGGCGTCCCGTACGCCGACCACGGCTTCTTCCAGGACAACAGCCAGATCATCGTCAAGCGGGACGTCTCGGTCGAGGACCGGACGGCCGCGGGCGGGCGTCTGCGGCAGTACCTGGACGGGCTCGTCGGCGACAAGCTCGCCCGCCCCGGCGACGACCTGCTGTCCCAGGTGGCCGCCCGGGTCACGGCGGGCGAGCTGACCAGGCAGGAGGCGGCCCAGATGGGCGTGCTGCTGCTCGTGGCCGGCCACGAGACCACCGCCAACATGATCGCGCTCGGCACCCTCGCGCTGCTCCGCCATCCCGACCAGCTCGCCCTGGTACGCGGGAGCGACGACCCCGCGCTGATCGCGGGCGCGGTGGAGGAGCTGCTGCGCTACCTGAACATCACGCACGGCGGACGCCGCCGGGTGGCCAAGGAGGACATCGAGGTCGGCGGCCAGGTCATCCGCGCGGGCGAGGGCATCATCGTGGCCAACGACATCGGCAACCGCGACCCCGAGATCTTCCCCGCCCCGGACGAACTGGACGTGCGCCGCGACGCCCGCCGGCACGTGGCCTTCGGCTTCGGCGTGCACCAGTGCCTGGGCCAGCCCCTGGCCCGGCTGGAGCTGCAGGTCGTCTACGGCACCCTCTACCGGCGCATCCCCACCCTGGCCCTGGCCACCGAGTTCGAGAAGATCCCCTTCAAGCACGACGGCCAGGTGTACGGGGTGTACGAACTCCCCGTGACCTGGTGACCGCGCAGGCTCGACGATCACGACCGGCGCGTCATGGCGATACTGACCTGCCTTCCGGCCGTGCCCGCCCCGCCGCGATCAACGGTGCCGGCCGCCCGTGAGAGGATTCCCCGCAAGACGGGTGAACCTGGACGGAAAGGCAGCGATGTTCGCGATCTCCCTGGGCGACGACGGCGCGGAGCTGCGTCCGCTGGAGCCCTGGCGGGCCGAGGAGTTCCTGAGCCACATGGACCGCGGGCGCGAGTTCATCGGCCGGTTCATCTCCCTGCCCGACCTCGTCACCGACCTGGAGTCCGCCAGGTCGGTGCTGCAGTCGTACGCGGACAAGGCCGCGGCCGACACCGGGCGCATCTACGGCATCTGGACCGGCGGCAGGCTGGTCGGCGGCGTGCTGTTCCGGACGATGGACGTCCGGCAGGGCACCGCCGAGGCGGGCTGCTGGCTGGAGCCGTCGGCGGCGGGCAAGGGCCTGGTGACCAGGGCCATCCGCGTGATCGTCGACTGGGCCGTCGAGGAACGCGGCATCCACCGCGTGGAGTGGCAGGCCGCGGCGGGCAACACCGCCAGCATCGCCGTGGCCCGGCGGCTCGGGATGAGCAAGGACGGCGTCCTGCGCGAGAGCTACCCCCACCGGGGCGTGCGGCACGACGTCGAGGTCTGGTCCGTGCTCGCCCCGGAGTGGCGGGCCGGCCGCCGTACGGGCTGAACCGCTTGCGCGGCTATCCGGCCTCGTCCAGTCGCCTGAAGTCCGGCACGAAGTAGCGGTCGATGATCGTGGCGGGATCCTCGGGGGAGACGGCCATGTCCCGGGTGTAGGCGGTCAGGAAGTCGGCGAGGTCGCGCTCGCAGGTGATGCCCATGAAGCGTCCTTGAGGAGTGGGGGTGGCTGCCGTCCCGATCCTCGCCGCCCGCGCCCGCCGTCGTCGTCGTACGGCCGGAGACGGTCGGCGCTGCTCCCGCCGTCGTACGCTCCCGTGCGGCTACGGCGCCGGGAGCACACGAGCGCCCGTCAGGGCCGGGCCGTGACGTCGTTCACGGGGCTGCGCGGCGCCTGCCCGGTCAGGACCCGGACGGCCTCCTCCGCGGCGAACCGCCGCACCGTCTCCACCGCCTGCTCGGAGTAGTAGGCGGCGTGCGGGGTGACGATGACGCCCGGCAGCGTGAACAGCGGGTTGTCCGGACGCCAGTCGCGCTGCTTGGCCGGCTCCTCCTCCAGGTCGTCCAGGGCCGCGCCGGCGATCCAGCCCTCGGTGAGCGCCTGGTAGAGCGCCTCGTCCTGGACGATCGGGCCGCGCGCGGTGTTGACGAGCACCGCGCCCGGCTTCATCCTGCGCAGCGTCGCGCGGTCGAAGGCGTGGTGCGTCCCGGGGGTGAGCGGCGCCTGGATCACCAGGTGGTCGGCGCCCGCCACGAGCTCGTCGAACGACACCGGCCGCACGTGGTGCGCCAGGATCTCGGAGTCGTCCATGAAGGGGTCGTGCGCCCAGACCTCGACGCCGAAGGGCCGCGCGCGGGCGGCGATGAGCTGGGCGATGACCCCGAAGGACAGCAGCCCGAAGACCCGCCCCCGCAGCCGCTGGATCGGCTCGCCGGTCTGCCATCGCCACACGCCCCGCCGGGTGGCGCGGTCGTACTCGCAGATCTTGCGGGCGGCGGCCAGCCAGAGCGCGACGGCGTGGTCGGCGACCTCCTCGGCGCACCACTCGTTCGGCGCGTTGGTGACCTGGATGCCGCGCCTGGTCGCGGCCTCGACGTCGACGATGTCCACGCCCGTGCCGTAGCGGGCGATCACCCGGCAGCGGGTGAGGGCCTCGACGGCGCGGGAGCCGATCCGGGCGTACTGGGTCAGGACGCCGTCGGCGTCCCGGCCCTTCTCGATCACCTCGTCCTCGCTCTTGCACTGCTCGGCGAGCAGCTCGAATCCGGCGGCCTCGACGATCGCGCGTTCGATGTCCACGTCGCCGAAGTCGGAGTCGGCGATCATGATGGTGCCTCTGGCGTCAGTGCGAGTCACGGGGAATCCCCTTGGTGTGTACGAGGTCCTGGTACGACAGGGCCAGCTCCAGGCATCCCCCGCCGTCGAGCTGCCCGACCGTGGCACGGTAGATCTCCTGCCACGGCGTCTGGTTCTCCAGCGGCGGCGGCGTGTGGCGGGCCCACCGCGCGGCGATCTCCTCCTCCGTCAGCAGCACGTCGACGCGCGCGTTGTCCACGTCGACGCGGACGAGGTCGCCGGTGCGCAGGATGGCCAGGTTGCCCCCGGCGGCGGCCTCGGGGCTGGCGTTGAGGATGGACGGCGCGTCGGAGGTACCGCTCTGGCGGCCGTCGCCGAGCGTGGGCAGCGTGGTGACGCCCAGCCGCAGCAGCGCCGACGGCACCTCCATGTTCACCACCTCGGCCGACCCGGGGTAGCCGATCGGCCCGGTGTAGCGGATGACGAGGATGCAGCCCTCGTCCACGCCGAGCTCCGGATCCTGGATGCGGGCGTGGTAGTCCTCGGGCCCCTCGAAGACGATCGCGCGGTAGTCGCGGGCCGTGCGGAACTCCGCGCCGAGGACCGAGGTCTTCATGACGGCCGAGTCGAACAGGTTGCCCGTCATGATGAGCAGCCCGCCGCGCGCGGCGACCGGGTCGTCGTAGGGGCGGATGACCTCCGGGTCGCCGGGCGGGGCGTCGGCCAGGTTCTCGGCCACGGTACGGCCGGAGACGGTCAGGGCCTCGCCGTGCAGCCGCCCGGCCGCCAGCAGCGTCCGCATGACGGCGGGCACGCCGCCCGCGCGGTAGAAGTCCTCGCCCAGGAACTCCCCGGCGGGGGCGACGTCGGCCAGCACCGGGACGTCGGCTCCGACGCGCTGCCAGTCGTGGATCGTCAGCGGCACCCCGGCGTGCCGGGCGATGGCGTTGACGTGGATGGGCACGTTGGTGGAGGCGCCGATGGCCGAGGCGACGACGATCGCGTTCTCGAACGCCCGCATGGTCATGATCTTGCGCGGGGTGAGGTCCTCGCGTACCAGCTGCACCGCCCGCAGGCCCGTGTCGTAGGCCATCTGGGCACGGCGGCGGTAGGGCGCGGGGATCGCCGCGCAGCACGGCAGCGACATGCCGAGCGCCTCGGCCAGGCTGTTCATCGACAGGGCGGTGCCCATGGTGTTGCAGTGGCCGATGCTGGGCGCGGAGGCGGCCACGCGCGCCATGAACTCGTCGTAGTCGATCTCGCCGGTGGCCAGCAGCCGCTTCGACTGCCAGATCACCAGCCCCGACCCCGACGCGGCCATGCGCCTGCCCTGGTGGTAGCCGTTGAGCATCGGCCCGCCGGACAGGACGATCGCCGGGATGTTGACCGTCGCCGCCGCGGCCAGGCACGCGGGCGTGGTCTTGTCGCAGCCCGTCGTCAGGACGACCCCGTCGAGCGGATATCCGTAGAGCACCTCGACCAGCCCGAGGTAGGCGAGGTTGCGGTCGAGGGCGGCGGTCGGGCGTTTGCCGGTCTCCTGCAGCGGATGGACGGGGAACTCCAGCGGGATGCCGCCGCCGTCGCGGACGCCGTCCCTGACCCGGTCGGCCAGGGCGAGGTGGTGGCGGTTGCAGGGCACGAGGTCGCTGCCCGTCTGGGCGATGCCGATGATCGGCCGGCCGGACTGGAGCTCCTTCGGGGTCAGCCCGAAGTTGAGGAAACGTTCGAGGTAGAGGGCGGTCATCTCCGGATTCCCGGCATTGTCCCACCAGGCCTGGCTGCGCAGGCCGCCGCTCTCGGGATGCCCGGTCGGGCGCATCAGCTCGCTCCTCACTCGCGCGGGCCGCCGGCCGGGTGGTGTCGTGGCGCACCTCGGACGGGCGATGACTGGCCTACCCCGGCACCGCCACCGCGCAAACGCCTCAGATCATCGCCGCCATCACCTGCTCGACGCTGCTGACCTCGGGAAACTCGATGAGGCACCACGTCGCGCCGGCGTCCTCGTACGGGCCGGGATGCACCCCCGGCGGGACGCCGACCGCGACCTCGAAGCCCTCCAGCCCGCCCCGGTGCTCGGCGACGACGGCCAGCATGTCCCGCAGCCCGGCCGGGGTGGTCTCGGGACAGAGCCCGTCGAAGAGGGCGGCGCGGCGGAGCGGCGCCCGCCGGACCGACTGGGCGGCCACCCAGACGGGGATCCGCGGCCGCTGCACGGGCTGCGGCTGGAACGCCAGGTCGTCGACGCGGTAGTGGCGGCCCCGGTGGCGGACGGGCAGGCCGGTCCACAGCCGGCAGATGACGTCGAGGCCCTCGTCGAGCATCTCCGCCCGGACGCGCGGGTCGCCGGTCTCCCCCAGCCTGCTCAGCTCCCCGCCGTCGTCCGCGCCCAGCCCGACGCCGAGCACCATCCGCCCGCCGCTGAGCTGGTCGAGGGCGGCGGCCTGCCTGGCCACCTCGTACGGCCTGCGCCGCGACAGCGGCGTGACCCGGGTGCCGATCCGGATGCGCTCGGTGGCGGCGGCGATCGCGGCCAGCGCGATCCAGGCGTCGCAGACGGGCAGCCCGGGGCTCAGCGGGCGCACGACGTGGTCCCACAGGAAGACGCCGTCGAACCCGGCGTCCTCGGCGCGGGCGGCCAGGTCGGCGAGCACCCGCGGATCGGCCAGCTCCCCGAACGGCGGCAGATACAGCGCGCGGCGCATCACAGCAGGCCCTTCAGGTGCGGCGCGGTACGGCTGCGCGGGCTGGCGGCGACCTGCGCCGGGGTGCCCGCGGCCACCACCGTGCCCCCGGCCGAGCCGCCTCCCGGCCCGAGGTCGATGACGTGGTCGGCGGTCGCCACCACCCGCATGTCGTGCTCGGCGACCACGACCGTGCCGCCGCCGCCGACCAGGTCGTGCAGCCGGTCCATGAGCACGTCGGTGTCGTGCGGGTGCAGGCCGGTGGACGGCTCGTCGAGCAGGTAGATCGTGGACTCGGCGCGACGGCCCTGCAGCTCGGCGGAGAGCTTGATGCGCTGGGCCTCGCCGCCCGACAGCTCGGTGGCGGGCTGCCCGAGCCGCAGGTAGCCGAGCCCCACCTCGTGCAGCGTCTCCAGCGGGCGGCGTACCGCGGGGACGTCGCCGAAGAAGCCGGCGGCCTCGTCGACCGTCATCTCCAGGATCTGGGCGATCGTGCGGTCGCGGTAGGTCACCCGCAGCGTGTCGGGGTTGTAGCGGGCGCCGCCGCAGTCGGGGCAGGGCGCGTACGTCGTGGGCAGGAACAGCAGCTCGACGGCGACGTAGCCCTCGCCCTGGCAGGTCTCGCAGCGTCCGCCGGGCACGTTGAAGGAGAACCGAGCCGGGCCGTAGCCGTGGGAACGCGCGCCGTCGGTGGCGGCGAACAGCTTGCGCACCGTGTCGAACAGCCCGGTGTAGGTGGCCAGGTTGGAGCGCGGGGTGCGGCCGATGGGCTGCTGGTTGACCCAGACCACCCGGCGCTCTCCGGCCGCGGCCTCGGCGACGGCTGCCAGCAGGCTGCTCTTGCCCGCTCCCGACACGCCGGTGACGGCGGTGAACACGCCCAGCGGCACGTCGACGTCCACGCCCCGCAGGTTGTTGCGGGTGAGCCCGCGCAGCTCCAGCCGGCCCGCCGGCCGGTGCGCCGGTCGTTCCGGCACGACGGAGTGGAACAGGTAGCGGCGGGTCACCGACCCGGCGACCTCCCGCAGCCCGGGGACCGGCCCGCTGTACAGGACGCACCCGCCGTCGCCGCCCGCGCCGGGGCCGACGTCCACCACCCAGTCGGCCTGGCGCACGACGTCCATGTCGTGCTCGACCAGGCAGACGGTGTTGCCGGTGTCGCGCAGGCGGCGCAGCAGGTCCGACAGCGCGGCGGAGTCGGCGGGGTGCAGGCCGGCGGAGGGCTCGTCCAGCACGTACACGACGCCGAACAGCCCGGCGCGCAGCTGGGTGGCCAGCCGGATGCGCTGCAGCTCGCCGCTGGACAGGGTCGGCGCGGGCCGGGCCACGCTCAGGTAGCCCAGCCCCAGCTCGTCCAGCACCTCGATGCGGTCGAGGATGTCGCGGGTGAGCGCCCCCGCCGGTCCTGGTTCGTCCCGGTGCGGGCGGAGCACGCCGGCCAGTTCGCCCATCGGCATCGCGGCCAGTTCGACGACGGTGCGGCCCGCGTACGTGACCGCCAGCGCCTCGGGACGCAGCCGCCGGCCGCCGCAGAGCGGGCAGGTGCGGTCGGTCATGAAGCGTTCGGCCCGCAGGCGGCTCTTCTCGCTGGCCGAGGACGCGTACGCCTTGAGCACCAGCCGCCGGGCGCTGGCGTACTTGCCCTGGTAGGGGCGGTGGATCCGGCCCGCCTCGCGTACGGGATGGACGGTGACCACCGGCTCCTCGTCGGTGAACAGGATCCATTCCCGCTGCTCGCGCGGCAGGCTGCGCCAGGGCGCGTGGATGTCGTAGCCGAGCGTCGCCAGGATGTCGCGCTGGTTCTTGCCCTGCCAGGCGCCCGGCCACGACGCGATCGCGCCCTCTGCGATGCTCAGCGACGGGTCGGGCACCAGCGACTCCTCGGTGACCTCGTGCAACACCCCCTGCCCCTGACATTCCGGGCAGGCGCCGGCGACGGTGTTGGGCGAGAACGCGTCGGAGTCCAGGCGCGGCGCGCCCGCCGGATAGGCGCCGGCGCGGGACATCAGCATGCGCAGCGAGTTGGAGACCCGGCTCAGCGTGCCGACCGTGGACCGCGCGGACGGCGTGGCACGCCGCTGGCCGAGCGCGACCGCGGGCGGCAGGCCGGTGATGTCGTCGACGTCGGGCATCGGCAGCTGCTGCAGCAGCCGACGCGCGTAGGGCGCCACCGACTCCAGGTACCGGTGCTGCGACTCGGCGAAGATCGTGCCGAACGCCAGCGACGACTTGCCCGACCCGGAGACCCCCGTGAACGCCACGAGCGCGTCGCGCGGGATCGCCACGTCGACGTCCCGCAGGTTGTGCACCCGCGCGCCGCGCACCCGGATGCCGCTGACCACCTCATCTTCCACTCTGCGCAATCTACCCATCGCCCGCCGCGCGACCGCCGCGCGACCGCCGGGCGGGATCGGGCGGCTACCGGGGCGGGATCAGGCCGCCCGCAGCGGGCGCAGCGCCGTGCCCCACGCGAGGACCTGGTCGAGGACGGCGTTCAGCCGGTCCTCGTGGGCGGCGGCGGGCCGGAAGCCGTCGGCGAAGTCGGTGGCGATCGACAGGCCGACCTGGTTGGACACGGTGGCCACGCTGAGCAGGCCCAGCACGTGCCGCAGGTGGGCGATGGCCCGGGGCGCGCCGTCCACGCCGTAGCCGACGAACCCGGCCGCCTTGTTGGTCCACTCGGCGTACAGGAAGTCGAGAGCGTTCTTGAGCGCGCCCGGGTAGGAGTTGTTGTACTCCGGGGTCACGATCACGAACGCGTCCAGCTCCGACACCGTGGCCGACCAGCGCCTGGTGTGCTCGTGCTGGTAGTTGCCCATGGCGGGGTGCTCGGGCTCGTCCAGGTTGCCCAGGTCGTAGTCCTTCAGGTCGATGAGCCGGTACTCGGCGTCGCCCCGCTTGGCCGCCAGATCGCGCACCCAGTGGGCCACCGCCTCGCCGTTGCGGCCAGGACGGGTGCTGCCGAGGATGATCCCTACCTTGAGCATGTGCCTCTCCCTCAGTTCGGTTACGGAAACCAACCGTAGGAAGAACGGCTGAGATACTGAATGCGCTGCTGTCCACCATTTATACGCGAGCGTCTCAGCCCTTAGACTCAATCCTCATGGACGTGCTGAGTGACGTGATGGCCTTCATGCGGTGCGGGCGCCCCACCTCCTCCCGCATCTCCTGGCGGGCGCCGTGGGGGGTGGCGTTCCGCTCGGTGGCGGGGTCGGCGGGTTTCCACGTGGTGCTGCGCGGGTCGTGCTGGCTGATCCCGCCCGACGGCGAGCCCGTCCCGCTCAGCGTCGGCGACGTGGTGTTCCTGCCGCACGGCGACGACTTCGGGCTGGCCGACGATCCCGCCCGGCCCCTGGTCGAGTCCGACTGCGAGCCGCACTCGGAGTTGTTCGCCTCGGCCGGCTTCGGCGGCACGGGGGCCGAGACGGTGGTGCTGTCCTGCGGCTACCGGCTCGAACTCGACCGGACCCACCCGATCCTGGGCTCGCTGCCCGGCGTGATCCACCTGCCTGCGACGCTCGGCAGCCGTCCGGAGCTGCGGGCCGCCGTCGAGCTGCTGGCCGCCGAGATCGACGGCCCGCGGCCCGGCACCGACACCGTCGTGTCGTCCCTGCTCGACATGTTGCAGCTGTACGTCCTGCGCGCCTACTTCGAGACCCAGGACGAGCCCTGCACGGTCTCCGGCTGGGCCGCCGCGCTGGCCGACCCCGTCGTCGGCCGCGCGCTCGACGCCATCCACCGCGACCCGGCCCGCCGCTGGACCGTCGAGTCGCTCGGCGCGCACGCGGGCATGTCCCGGGCCGGCTTCGCCCGCCGCTTCACCGGCCTGGTGGGGCAGCCGCCGCTGGCGTACCTGACGTGGTGGCGGCTGATGAGCGCGGCCCGCCTGCTGCGCGAGTCCGACGCGCCGGTGGCGCGGGTGGCCGAGCAGGTGGGGTACGGGTCGGAGTTCGCCTTCGGCAACGCCTTCAAGCGCGAGTTCGGCGTCGCCCCCGGCCGCTACCGCCGCTCGGCGGCCTGATCCCTCCGGCCGTCACCGCCGGTCGGCGGCCTGATCCCCCTGCCCGTCACCGCCGGTCGGCGGCCTGATCCCACGGGCCGGCCGGGTCGGGGCCCCATCGTTCCTGGGCGTACTGGCGGCGGACGCCGGCCGACTCGCCGATCCGGGTCCAGGAGCGGCCGTCCTTGCGGGCCGCGCGCACGGCGGCGTCCAGGTGGCCCTGGGCCCGGCGCACGGCCTCGGCGGCCTGCCGGACGGCGACCAGGCTCGGCGGGTCGAGGTGCGTCTCCCACTCCGCGCGGATCGCGACCGCCACGTCGTCGGGGGCGGCGCCGGACAGCAGGCATTCGCTCAGCGCGTAGATGCGCCGGGCCGCGAAGTCGTGGCGCACCTGGGCCACGCGTTCCCACAGCGGCCCCTGCCATCCGCAGGCGCAGTGGCCGCGCCAGCCGATCGCGGTGCGGCCGTCCACCACGTCGCCGCGGCCGAAGCCGATGCGGCCGTCGGAGCCGATCGGGTGCACCCTCGCCCCGCCGTCGGCCGGGCCGGTGGAGACCCGCCCGTCGGGGAAGACGGCGGCATCCCAGCCTTCGTGGCGTCCGTCGTCGCCCTCCCACCACTTCATGACACGCCCCCTCCAGAGATCGTCCGGATCAGCTGGCGCCTCCATGGTGGCAGGCGGCACCGGCCCTTGCGAGGGCCCGCGGATTACGGTGTCACGCTGGGGGGATATCGGCCCGGCGGTGGGGCGCCGACTGGATCGGTCCACACGCTGACCAGGTCGTGCCTTCCGCCGGGGCGCCTCGTCCGGCCAGCCTGGGTGGCGTGATCAGCGCCCTCGTCGTCATCGACGTCCAGAACTCCTTCCTGCAGCTTCCCGACTGGCGGCACACCTCCAGGCCGGACATCGTCCCGCAGGTCAACCGCCTGGCCGCGGCCGCCAGGCAGGCCGGGGACGCGGTCGTGTGGGTGCTCGGGTCGCGGCCCGGCTCGGGCACGGTCTTCGATCCGGCCCGCGGGTTCGTCCAGCTGATGGACGGCCTTGAGCCCCTTCCGGACGAGCCCGTCCTCACCAAATCGGCGCACAACGCCTTCACCACCACCAACCTCCACCAGTTCCTCACCCGGCGCGGCGTCAGGCGGCTGACCGTCTGCGGCATCCGGACCGAGCAGTGCTGCGAGACCACCGCGCGCCTCGCCTCCGACCTGGGCTTCGAGGTCGACTTCGCCATCGACGCCACCGCCACCACGCCGCTCCCCCACCGCGACGCGCCCGACGACGTCCCCTTCGACGAGCTCGTACGGGACCCGCGCACGCTCGGCGTGGACGACATCCTCGCCCGTACCGAATACGCTCTTTCGGGTCGTTTCGCCACGATCAGGACCGTGGACGAGCTCACCGGGAACTGAGGAGGCGCCGGTCATGTCCCGAGTCGTCTTCCTGCTCATCCCGCGGGTGCACCTGCTCGACGTGGCCGGGCCCGCCCAGGTCTTCTCCACCGCCGCCGACCTCGGCCGGCCGTACACCATCGACTACGTCGCCGAGGAGCGCGAGGTGGCCAGCGTGCAGGGGCTGACGCTGCACGCGCGGACCTCGTGGCCGTCGCTGACGCCCGACGACCTGATCGTCGTGCCGGGCTGGCGGGGGCCGGCCCGGCCGGCGAGCGGCGAGACGTTGCGCCGGCTGCGCGAACACCACGCGTCGGGCGGCACGGTGGCCGGCGTGTGCGCGGGGGCCGACGCGCTCGGCCGGGCGGGGCTGCTCGACGGCCGCCGGTGCACCACCCACCACACCGTCCAGGACGAGCTGGCCCGCCTCTACCCGCGGGCGAGCGTCGCCAGGGACGCCCTGTACGTCGAGGACGACCGGATCGTCACCTCGGCGGGCGTGGCCGGGGGCATCGACGTGGCGCTGCATCTGGTGACCACCCGGCACGGGCCGTACGCGGCGGGGCAGGTGGCCCGCGCGATGCTCGTGCACGCCCACCGCGACGGCACGGCCGAGCAGGTCAGCCCGCTGCTGCGACGGCGTTCGCACGTGGACGAGACGGTCCACCGCATCCAGGACCTGATCGAGACCCGGTTCACCGAGCGGCTGCCGCTGAGCCTGCTGGCCGGTGCCGCGGGATGCAGCGAGCGCACGGTGACCCGGCTGTTCCGGCGGGCGACCGGGCTCACCCCGCTGGCCTACCAGACCGCGCTGCGGCTGGAGCGGGCCGAACACCTGCTCGGCCGCGGCGCGACCGCCGAGGTCGCCGCGCGCGAGGTGGGCTTCGCCGACGCCCGGATGCTGCGCCGGTTGCGCACCCGCGCGGCGGCCTCCTGACCGTCGGCGCGACGGCTTCCTGGCCGTCGGCGCAGTGGCCTCCTGAGCGTGGGCGCAGTGGCCTCCTGACCGTCGGCGCGGCGGCGTCCTGACCGTCGAGGTGGCGGCGTCCCGAGGATGGGCGCGGGCGGTCAGAGCGAGGTGGTGCGGTAGCGGGAGCGGAACTCCGCCAGCAGCTCGTCGGTGACCTGCGCGCCCGCGGCGACGGCCGCGTGCACCTCGCGGAAGTACCCCTCGTAGCCCGAGGGCGTGTAGAGGCACAGCGCGCGCACGGTGCCGTCGCCGGCGTTCCTGAAGCCGTGCGGGGTGCCGCGCGTGGCCGCCAGCAGGTGGCCGGGGCCCGCCGTCACCTCGCCCGCGCCGTCGTGCAGGGTCAGCTCGCCGTCCAGGACGTAGAAGTACTCGTCGTGGCCGTGGTGGACGTGCGGGCGCGCCCCGACGACGCCCGGGTCCAGCGTGAACTCCTCGAACGCGAACCGGTCCCCCGTGTGCTCCCCGGTCAGCCGGAAGAAGTGCCGGACCCCGGCGACGTTGATGAGCTCCCCCTCGGCGGGACGCCGGAGCAGGGGACGCGGTTCCGGGCTCTCTTCGGCGATCATGCCGGGCATTCTGCCACCCGGAGACACGCCGCCCGCAAGGAGGATAATCCGGACCATGGGAAAGACCTACGACCGGATCGACGGCCGGTTGCGCACGTTCATCGAGTCACAACCCATCTTCTTCACGGCGACCGCGCCCCTGGCCGGCGACGGCACGGTCAACCTCTCGCCCAAGGGCCTGAAGGGCTCGTTCGCCGTCCTGGACGACCACACCGTGGCCTACCTCGACTTCGCCGGCAGCAACGCCGAGACCATCGCCCACCTGCGCGAGAACGGCCGCGTCACGCTGATGTGGTGCGCCTTCGACGGCCCGCCGAACATCGTGCGCGTGCACGGCCACGGCGAGCCGGTCTTCCGCGACGACCCCCGCTGGACCGGGCTGCTGCGGCACTTCCCGGACATCGACCCGGCCCCGCACGGCCTGCGCGCGATCATCGTCGTGACCGCCCGGCTGATCCGCGACACCTGCGGGTACGCCGTCCCGTTCATGACCTACGACGCCGACCGCCCGCTGCACGGCTCCCGCTTCGCCCGCGAGGACGACGAGTCTCTCGACGCGTACTTCCACAAGAAGGAGCACGTGGCGACCAGCATCGACGGCCTGCCCGGGCTGCCGCTCCCGCTGCCCCCGCTGCCCCCGCTCCCCCGCGAAGGCTGACCGGACGGGCCGGCCTCACAGGACGGCGAGGGCCTTGGCGATGTTCCACTCGGCCAGGTCCAGCATCCAGCGCCGGCCGGGGAAGTCGGTGTCGGCGATGCGCAGCGGGCCCTCGATCAGCGAGAGCACCTGCGCGTACCGGTAGAGCTCCAGCCGGTGGGGGTCGAGGGCGGGCGGGCGCAGCGCCGGGTAGGCGTCCTCGAAGCGCATGCGCAGCCAGGCGTGCTCCCACTCGGCGTCGAAGTAGGTCAGGCCCTCGAAGTCGATCATGACGGGTTCGCCCGCGGGCGTGACGAGCACGTGGTCCGGCCCGAGTTCGCCGTGCACCAGCCCGTACCGTTCGCGGGGGGCGACCGCGTCGCGCAGGCGGCGTACGTGGGCGGCGATCCGGTCGTGCGCCCGGCCCATCCGGGCGTCGCGGGCGGCGAGATGGGCGAGCGCGCGGTCCAGGACGACGTCCTCGGCGGGCCGGGACGGCCGGGCCCGGCCGTCGGCCAGACGGGCGAGCTTGCCGTAGGACGGGCCGAGGGTGGCGTGCATGCGGCGCAGGGCGTCGCCGAGTGCGGCCAGCGGCCGGACGGCGGCGGCCGGGTCGCGTTCCGTCAGGGCCTCCAGCGTCGTGGCGCCCGCGTCCTCGACCAGGGCGAGGGCGGCGCCGAGCCGGCGGCCGCCGGGGTCGAGCGCCAGCAGCCGGGGCACCCGCACGTCCGCCGCGGTCAGGGCCGCGTGGCCGGCGGCGAACAGGTCGGCTCCCGACGCGTCGGTGAAGGGGTCGTCCTCGACCGCCGGGGACGGCGGCCAGTAGTTCTCGGCCTCCGCCCAGACGTAGAGGATCACGCTGGTCGCGTCGTCCAGCCGGAGCCGGTAGACGCCCTTCTTGCTGCCGCCGGTCAGCCGGTCGAGGGCGGCCGGCCGCCGGTCGGCGCCGAACTCCTCGGCGACCAGGTCGCGCACGTCGTCGGGCCGCAGGAACGTTCGATTCATGATCGTTTTCTATCACTGAGGAGGGCCGGCGCCGCGCCACCGTCACGGGTTCGTGAAAACATCTGATCGGCAGGTCAGGTCGTGCAGGAAGGTTGTCCCCGATGCCGCCCGCGTTCACCGCAGAGGAGAAGGCCCGCATCACCGCCCTGTTGCTGGCGAACGGCGAGAAGCTGTTCACCGGTCAGGGGCTGCGCAAGACCTCCCTGGAGGAGCTGATGGCCCCCACGGGGGTGGCCAAGAGCAGCTTCTACGTCTTCTTCGACTCCAAGGAGGCGCTGTACCTGGAGCTGATGCTGCGCCAGACCGGCGAGGTGCGGCGGCGGGTCATCGACGGCGCGCTGATGAGCTCCGGCGACCCGCGCGAGGCGCTGCGCCGGTTCCTGCACGCCACCGTCGAGGAGTTGTCGGTCAACCCCCTGTGGCGCCGCCTGATGACCCATCCGGAGGAGATGCAGGCGGTGGCCCGCAAGCTCGACCCCGAACGGGTCGCCGCGATGTCCGGCAGCCCGGCCGCCGCCCTCACCGAGTACGTCACCGCCCGCCGGGCCGCGGGCGAGCTGGTCGACGCCGACCCCGCCGTCATCAACGGCGTGCTGCAGTGCGTGCTGCTGGTGCCGATGTTCGCCGAGCGGCTCGGCGACCCGGCCCTGCACCCCAGGATCATCGACCTGCTCATCGACGTCGTCGCCTCGGGGCTGGCCCGTCCCGGCGGATGACCTCCCTGCGGACGGCCTCCCGGGGGTGGAGATAACTACAGGGAGAGTCGAGAGTCAGCCCCAATGGCGGGCGCCGCGCGATCGGCGAGGCTCCTGGTCATGGCAAACACCGCAACCACGGCAATCCCCCACCTGGCCGGCGGCCGGCGAAAATACGCCTGGCTGGCGGCGGGGATCGTGCTCGCACTGTTCGGCACGAACAGCGAATGGTCGATCCCGCCGGCCGGATGGCTGTTCCCCATCGCCCTCATGCGCTTCACCCGGAGCTCGGGCGGCCCGGCCGGGCTCGCGGCCGTCGGCCTGTCGGCCGCCGCGACGACGGTGGTCTTCGTCGCGGCGGCGGGCTCGCTCGCCGTCCTGCCGATCCTGCTCGGCTGCCTGCTGCTCAGCCTGGTGCTGAGCCTTCCGCTGCTGGCCGACCGGCTGCTCGTCCGGCGGCTCGGCCCGGTCGCCGGCACGCTGGTCTTCCCGGCCGCCCGGGTGACGGCCGAGTTCCTGATCGCCACGGTCAGCCCGCTGGGCACGATCTTCGGGCCGCTGGGGGCGACGCAGTCGGCGAACCTGCCGCTGCTCCAGACGGCGTCCGTCACCGGCGTCTACGGGATCAGCTTCCTGATGGCCTGGGCCGCGCCGGTGGTCAACCTCGCGCTGGAACGCCGGATGGCCTGGCCGTCGATCCGGGGCGTCACGCTGACGTACGTCGCGGTGCTCGTCCCGGTGCTGCTCGGCGGCGGCCTGCGGCTGGCGGCCGCGCCGTCCGCACCGGAGCTGGTGCGCGTCGCCGGGATCAGCGCCTCGCTCGCCGCCGAGCGGCGCATGCGGCAGATCGACGACTTCCACAGCCCGCAGGTCCTGCCCGCGCAGAAGCCGACGCTGCGCAGGGCGTTCGCGGTGATCGACGACGACCTGTTCGCCCGCACCCGGATCGAGGCCGACGGCGGCGCGAAGATCGTGGCGTGGGCGGAGACCGCCGCGGTCGTGCTCGGCGAGGACTACCCCGGCTTCCTGCGCAGGGCCCAGGACCTGGCCAGGGAGAAGGGCGTCTATCTCGACATGGGGGTGGCCGTCGTCCTCGACGGGGAGCCGCGCTCGCGCGACCTGGCCGTGCTGGTGACCCCCGAGGGGCGGGTGGCGTCGGTCTTCGACAAGGCGCACCCGGTGCCCGGCATGGAGAGCCTGCGGCCGGGCGACGGGGTCGTGCCGGTGACCGGCACGCCGTACGGGAGGCTGGCCCACGTCATCTGCTTCGACGCCGACTTCCCCGCGACGCTGCGCACCCGCGCCGACGTCATGGTCGTGCCGGCCAACGACTGGAAGGGCATCGAGCGCATGCACGCGGCGAACGCGGTGTTCCGGGCCGTGGAGAACGGCTACAGCCTCGTCCGGCCGGCCGCCAACGGCCTGGCGATCACCGTCGACCCCTACGGCACCCCTCTGGCCAGGGCGAACTACTTCGGCACGGCCCGGCAGAGCATGGTCGTCTCCGTCCCGACCCGCGGCGTCTGGACGCTGTACGGCCTGGTCGGCGACCTGTTCGCCGGGCTGTGCGCCGCCGCCCTGGCCGGGCTGACCGGGCTCGCCGTGCTCCGGCGGGCCGCGTACCGGGGCTGACCATGGGATTTCCGGAGGAAGGTGCGATGATGCCACGGGCGCGGAACGGGAAGACGCGGACGACGGGGAGACGAGGGGTGAAGGCGAGACTCACGACGCCGGTGCGGGCGCTGGCCATGATCGGGCTGTCGGTGGCCGGCGTGCTCGCGGCCGTCCTGGTCGTGCTCAGCGCGGTGCCGGCGGTGGCCGGCGTGGGCCGGGGGGCGTTCCGGCAGGCGGTGTCACTGCAGCGCGCGGTCGCCGACGCGGCCCGGCGGCTGGCGGGCCGGCTCGGCGTGCGCGTCGAGCGTCCCTACGGTCCCGGCACGGACGCGTCCGCGCTGCTGAAGGACCCGGCGACCTGGCGGGACGTGCTCTGGGGCGTCCTCGACCCGCTCATGGGCACGTGGGCGTCCGCGCTGGCGCTGGGCATGCCGCTCTACGGCCTGTACGGCGTGGCGGTGCAGCCGTTCGTGTGGCGGGCCAACCTGCGGGCCGGCGGCGCGAACGCCTACGGCGTCATCCACGTCACCTCGACGGCCGCCGCGCTGGCGGCGATCCCGGTCGGGCTGGCGCTGATCGCGCTCGGCCTCTACATCGGCCCCCCGCTGCTGCGCCTGCGCGCCCGGTGGGCCGGCGCGCTGCTCGGCCCGTCGCGCAGGGCCGCGCTGGAGCAGCGGGTCGAGACGCTGGTGGAGACGCGCGCCGACAGCGTCGACACCCAGGCCGCCGAGCTGCGCAGGATCGAGCGCGACCTGCACGACGGCGCGCAGGCCCGGCTGGTCGCCCTGGGCATGGGGCTGGGCCACGCCGAGCGGCTGTTCGACGTGGACCCGGAGGCGGCTCGCGCCCTGCTGGCCACGGCCCGCGAGTCCTCCTCCAAGGCCCTGGACGAGCTGCGCGACCTGGTACGCGGCGTGCATCCGCCGGTCCTGGCCGACCGCGGCCTCGCCGACGCGATCCGGGCCCTGGCCCTGGACTGCCTGCTCGACGTCGAGGTCACCACCGACCTGGCCGGACGGCCCGCGCCGCCGGTGGAGTCGGCCGTCTACTTCGCCGTCAACGAGCTGCTCGCCAACACCAGCAAGCACGCCGGGGCGGCGACGGTCCAGATCACGCTCGCCCACCGGCACGGGATCCTGAGCTGCGACGTCGTGGACGACGGCGGCGGCGGCGTCGATCCGGCCGACGGCACCGGGCTGCGCGGCATCCAGAGCCGGCTGGCCGTCTTCGACGGGACGATCGCCGTCGACAGTCCGCCCGGCGGGCCCACCCGGGTGCGTCTGGAGGTGCCGTGCGCGATCAGGTCCGAGTAGTCGTCGCCGAGGACCTGTTCCTCATCCGGGACGCGCTGGTCCGCATGCTGACCGAGCACGGCTTCACGGTCGTGGCCGCCGTCGACAACGGGCCGTCGCTGCGCAGGGCGCTGGCCGAGGAGCGGCCGGACGTGGCGGTCGTCGACGTGCGGCTGCCGCCGTCGTTCACCGACGAGGGGCTGCAGGCCGCGATCCAGGCGCGCCGCGACCGGCCCGGCTTCCCGGTGCTGGTGCTGTCGCAGTACGTGGAGCAGCTGTACGCCCGCGAGCTGCTGGCCGACGGCGCGGGGGCGGTCGGCTACCTGCTGAAGGACAGGGTGGCCAACACCGGGCAGTTCATCGACGCGGTCACCTCGGTGAGCCGGGGCGGCACGGCGATGGACGCGCAGGTCATCGCCAAGCTGCTGACCCGCGGCGACGCGCGCGGCCGCACCGGCGAGCTGAGCCCGCGCGAGCGGGAGGTGCTGAGCCTGATCGCCGCCGGGCGGTCCAACACGGCGATCGCGCACCAGCTCGTGATCTCCGCCAGCGCGGTCAACAAGCACATCTCCAGCATCTTCGGCAAGCTCCGGCTGCCCGAGTCCGAGGACGACAACCGCCGGGTGCTGGCCGTCCTGGCCTATCTCAACCGCTGACCGGGCCGCGGCGGGCGTAGTCGCCGATGGCGGGCCGCAGCAGGTCGTAGGCCTGCCGCGCGGTGCGGGCGAGGGCCGCGAAGATCTGCTCGGACTCCTCCCCCGCGAGGACCCGGCGCTGGGCCTCGTCGAACAGCAGTCGCTCCACCGCGGCCAGCGCGGCGGCCACCAGGCGGGGCGTGACGCCGCTGTCGCCGGTCTCCTCGGCCAGGAGGTCGGCGAGTTTGGTCTCGGCCTGGTCGTGCAGCTGGCGCAGGCGGGCCCGCAGCACCGGCGTGTCGCGTACCATCCGCTGCCAGTCGGCGCCCGCGTCGGGGATCGCGCCGTCGCGGCGGCTCAGGCGTTCGTCGTAGTCGCGGTGGGCGGCCTCCAGGGCCGACTCGCCGGGCTCCCGCCGCGACACGGCCCTGGCCAGGCCGTCGACCACCTCCTCGTGCCGGTCGAGGATGAGGTCCTCCTTCAGCGGGAAGTGGTTGGTGACGGTCATCTTGGCCACGCCGGCGGCGGCCGCGACGTCGGCGATGGTGACGTCGTCGTAGCCGCGCTCCAGGAACAGGCCGGTCGCGACGTCGGAGATGAGCTGCCGGGTCTGGTGTTTCTGGCGCTCCCGCAAACCCTTGGATCGTTCGGTCACGAGCTCTGCCCTTTCCGCGCGTTCATTAGGTTTGACCTAGCGATTAGGTCGGACCTAGTGTTTGGAGTCGTCCTAGTCAATCGATCCTAAGGGTGTTCGATGACCACCACCTCTGCGGCCGGGGCCGCACGCGACCGGCTCGATCCGCACCTGCTGCGCATGGGGATCGTGCTGATCGCGGCCCCGATCCTGGCCACGATCGACGCCACCGCCGTGGGCATCGCGGCCGACGCAATGGCGGCGCACTTCCGCACGTCGCTGACCGACGTGCAGTGGGTGGCGGCCGGCTACCTGCTCGCGATCGCGGTGGTCATGCCCCTGTCGGGCTGGCTGAGCCGGCGGTTCGGGGCCAAGCGCACGTGGATGGCCGCCGTGGCGGTCTTCACCGCCGGTTCGGCCCTGTGCGGCCTGGCCTGGTCGCTGCCGGCCCTCATCGCGTTCCGGCTCGTGCAGGCGGTCGGCGGCGGGCTGATGAACCCCGTCGGCCAGACGATCCTGGCCCAGGCGGCCGGGCCGTCCCGGATCGGCCGGGCCATGAGCGTGCTGACGATCCCCGTCATGTTCGCCCCGGTGCTCGGGCCGATCGTGGGCGGGCTGGTCGTCCAGCAACTCGACTGGCGCTGGATCTTCTACCTCAACCTGCCCGTCTGCCTGCTCGTCCTGCCGGCGGCCGCCCGCGTCCTGGCCCGGGACGAGGTCGCGGACGAGCCCGGCGGCGCGCCCAGGCTCGACCTCCTCGGCCTGGCCCTGCTCTCCCCCGGCCTGGCGGCGGTGGTCTACGGGCTGACCATGGTCGGCGGGCGCGACGGGGCATGGACGCCGGCCGCGCTGGTCGGCGCGGGGCTGGCGCTGATCGCCGGGTACCTCGTGCACGCGCTGCGCACCCGCCGTCAGCCGCTGATCGACGTACGCCTGTTCGCCAAGGGCCGGTTCACCGCGGCCTGCGTGGCGCTGTTCCTGCTCGGGGCCTCGCTCTACAGCTCCATGATCCTGCTGCCGCTGTTCTTCCAGCACGACCGGCACGCCGACACGCTCTCGACGGGCCTCCTGCTCACCCCGCAGGCGCTCGGGGCCGCCGTCGGCTCGTTCGCCGCCGGGCGGCTGGCCGACCGACACGGCCCGCGCGCCGTCGTGACCGGCGGGCTCGTGCTCTCGCTGGCCGGGCTGCTCGCCTTCACCCAGGCCCCCGCCCGTCCGGACACCTGGCTGCTGACCCTCTGCCTGGTCCTGTACGGCCTGGGCATCGGCGGCGTCTCCGCGCCCACCATGGCCGCGGCGTACGCCTCGGTCGACCGGCAGCAGACGCCGGGCGCCGCCGGCGCGCTGAACGTCGTCAACCGGCTCGGCGGCTCGCTGGGCACCGCCGTCCTCACGACCGTCCTGGACAGCGGGCTGCGCCAGGGCGGCGGCGCGGCGCACGCCTACGGCACCGCCTTCTGGTGGGCCTTCGGACTGTGCCTGGTCACCCTGGTTCCGGTGACCTTCTTCCGCTCGGCGCGCCGTGATGGTCGGCGAGGCGGGTGAGCAGGTCGACCAGGCGCTCGCGGTCGGCGGGGGGCAGCGGGGCCAGGAACTCGTCCTGGGCGCGGGCCAGCAGGCGGTCGAGCTCGGCCAGCCGGCGGCGGCCCTCCGCCGTGATGGTGACGATGTTGCGGCGGCGGTCCTCCGGGTCGGGCGCGCGTTCGACGAGCGCGCGCCCGGCCAGGTCGTTGACGGTCGCCACCATGTCGCTGCGGTCGATGCCGGTACGCCGGCCGAGCGCCGCCTGGCTCGCCGGGCCGTACTCCTCCAGCGCGGCGAGCAGCGCGTAGTGGTAGCGCCGGACCTGGGCCTGGGCGAACGCCTGGTCCACGATCCGGTTGGCGGTCAGCGCCGCGTGGTTGGTCAGCCTGCTCGGCAGCGCGCGCAGCCGCTCCGGCGGCCTCCCCTCCGGGATGTTCACGAAGCCAATCTAACAAGTCGTTGGCACCACCCACGATCGTCTGTATTGTTGGTCGAACCAACGTTGGTCCGTCCAACTATTGAGTGAGGTGGAACATGTCCGACATCGAGCTGCGGACCGGCCCGGCGCACGACCTGGCGGCCCTGGCCGCGCTGATCCGGGGCCGCACGCTCCGGCCGGGCGACGAGGGCTTCGCCGACGCCTGCTCCGGCTGGCTGCTGACGGTCGAGCACCGGCCCGCCGTGGTCGTGGTCGCCGCCGACGCCGGCGACGTGGCCACCGCCGTCACGTACGCGGCCCGGACGGGACGTGTGGTCGCGGTGCAGTCCACCGGGCACGGCAAGTCGCTGCCCGCCGACGGAGCCGTCCTCATCGCCACCGGCGAACTGCGCGAGCTGTCGGTGGACCCGGACGCCCGCACCGCGCGGATCGGCGCGGGCCTGCGCTGGGGCGAGGTGGTCGCCGCCGCGGCCCCCCACGGGCTCGCGCCGCTGTGCGGATCGTCGGCCGAGGTCGGCGTGATGGGCTTCCTGACCGGGGGCGGGCTCCCGCTGGCCGCCCGCACGTACGGGTTCGCCGCCGACCGCGTCCGCTCGCTCGACGTCGTCACCGCCGACGGGCGGCTGCGGACCGTCTCACCCGGCAGCGAGCCCGACCTGTTCTGGGCGGTACGCGGCGGCAAGGGCAACTTCGGCGTCGTCGTCGCGGCCGAGATCGAGCTCCTGCCGCTGCGCACGGTCTACGGCGGCGAGCTGTACTACCCGGGCGAGGACCCCGAGCACACCGCCCACCTCCTGCGTTCCTACCTGGCCTGGGCGAAGGAGCAGCCGGAGGAGATGTCGTCCTCGGTGACGCTGGTGCGCTTCCCCGACGCGCCGCAGTTGCCGCCGGAGTTCCGCGGCCGTTCGATGGTGCAGGTCCGGACGGTGTACGCCGGGGACGCGGAGCGGGGCGCCCGGCTGGTGCAGCCGCTGCGCGCGCTCGGCCCGGAGAAGGACACCTGCGCGGCCATGCCGTACAGCCGGATCACCGAGATCTACCAGGACCCCCGCCACCCGGTCTCGGCGCACCTGCGCAGCGCGCTGCTGCGCGAGCTGGACGACGACGCCGCCGCGGAGCTGGCCTCGTTCATCGACCCCGCCCGGACGCAGGGCCCGTTCCCCGGGATCCAGCTGCGTCACCTGGGCGGGGCGCTGGACCGGCCGCCCGCCCGTCCGCACGCGGCCGGCACCCGGGGCGCGGCCTTCCTGCTGTGGATGCGGCTGCCGGCCCCGCCCGGCCAGGCCGAGGCGGCGCGCGCGGCCGCCGACGAGGTGCTGGACCGGCTGCGGCTCTGGGACACCGGCGCCCTGCTGCCGAGCTTCCTGTTCGACCACGACGCGGCCCCGGACCGGGTCAGGCGGGCCTACTCCGAGGCGGACCACCGGCGGCTGTCCGCGCTCAAGGCCCGGTACGACCCGGACCGGCTGTTCCGCGTCAACCACAACATCGCCCCGGCCGCGTCGTGAGGCGGCGCCGGCCCGGAGCGGTCCGGGCCGGCGCCGGGCGGCCGGTCACACCTGCCGGAAGTACCACAACTGCTGGCCCGCGTACTCGTCGCAGGTCCACTGCTGGATGTTGGCGCCGTTGTGCGTCCAGCCGTGGTCGACGTCGAGGCACTTGCCGCTCTTCTGGTTCTCCAGGAAGTAGAAGGTGTTCCACCATGCGTCGGTGTAGGCGTACTTCCAGCGCCACAGCTGCTGCGGGACGTTGACGCATTCCCACTGCTTCACGTTGGCGCCGTCGAAGGTGTAGCCGTTGTCGACGTCCAGGCACTTGCCGCTGTGCTGGGCGCGCAGGAAGAACCACTCGCTGCCGGGGGCCGCCCGCTGGAACTGCCAGTGCTGCTGCGGGACGTTCACGCACTCCCACTGCTTCACGTTGGCGCCGTCGAAGGTGTAGCCGTTGTCGACGTCCACGCACTTCTCCGGCGCGGGGAAGCGCCGGCGGATCTCGAACAGGTAGGACCAGGGCTCGGCGAGCGTGCGCCCGCGAGCCGCCACGGCCCCGGAGGCCGGGGCCGCCGCCGACCACAGGGGCACGGCGACCGACACGACCATGATCACGGCCAGCAGCCCCCGGCGGCCGATCCGTCGAAGATGTACGCCTTTGCGCACCGCATGCTCCTTTCCGGTGTTCCGTCCCTTGCAGGGTGCGCCGCCGGCGGCGGGAGGGCATGAGTACCGCCTACTCAGGTGGGCGGGCTGGCCATCGAGGGGTGGGAGCGTCCATGATCGGCTCATGCTCAGCACCAGTGAGGGCGCGCCGACGAGCGCCTACGTGACCCGCCGGCCGCTGCTCGCCGGCGCCAACCCGTACGTCACCCTCTACGACGGCGACGTCCCCACCGGGTACGCCTCCCTGTGGCAGGTCGACTGGTCCACGCACGGCGCCGGCGCGGTGATGGTGGTGTGGACGCCCGCCGGGTTACGCGTCGTGAGCGACGACCCGGAGCTCGGGACGTGGATCGAGGAGCACTTCGTCCGGCACTTCGACGAGGCCGCCGCGCTGCCGTCCTGGCCCGCCGCGCGGGTGGAACGGGCCGCCGTGGACCTGCGCGTCGACCCCGCGACGGGCACGCATGCGACGGCGGCCGGCCTGGCGGTCAGCATCACCGGGCCGCTGGACGCCAGGCCGTTCTCGATGGCCGACTTCCCGCTGCTGGGCGTCAGCCACGGGCTGTCGATGCAGATCATCCCGTGCGAGCACGCCTCGATCACCGTGGACGGCGTCCCGGTGCCGGGCCGGCCGGCCGTCACGTGGCCCGGCGGCCGGCCCGTCTCGTCGGCCATCACCACCGTCCACGAGGCGTGGAGCAGGTGAGACCGGACGCCCGCCGCGCCTCCACTCCGGTCGAGCGGCGGGCCAGCAGGGCGAAGCGGTGGGCGTGGGCGGCGGCGCGCTGAGGGCCCGGTTGACCTCTTCGAGGTCGCGGCCGCCCACCTGCTGGGTGACGAAGACCCCGCCGTCGGCCAGCACGCGGCGGACCTCGCGCGGGTCGAACGACTCGTGCCGGTTCGCCACCACGGCGAACGCGCCGGCGGGGAACGGCAGCACGTCGTCCTCCCGGACCGCGGCCACCTCGACCCCGAGCGGCGCCAGGCGGCGGCGGGCGATCGGCAGGTTGGGCGGGTGGCCCTCCGTGGCGGCGGTGCGCGGCGGCAGCGGCGCCAGCCCGGCCAGGAACTCGCCGCCGCCGGTCCCCATGTCCAGCAGCGAGGCCGCGCCGGGCAGCCGGCCGCGCAGGAGGCGCTCGTAGCTCCAGGGCAGCGGCTCCTCGACGACCCGGCCGCCCAGGGCGGTGAAGTCCCAGCCCTCGATCACCGCCGCCGACGCCCGCGCGACCAGCTCGCCGTACTCCATGGCCGTGATCGTCCCTGACGCCGCCGGCGCCCGTCACGCGGTTTTCCGACGGAGGTCAGGGGCGATCGGGGACTTTCGGCCCTGACCGGCGCGTCGTCCCGCCGGGAAGGGTGGAGGCAAGGGGCGGCCCGGAGAGCGGTACGCGTATGCGCGCGCCCGGCTGCCGCCGTCCAGAAGCGGCCCTCCTGCAAGGACGTGACCATGTGCAATTACTGCGGCTGCCGGGAGTTCCCACTGATCGGCCGCCTGTCCCAGGAGCACTGGGACATCCAGGAGTGCGCGGGGGCGCTGCGCCGCGCCATCGGGGAACTGCGCCAGGGTGACGCCGTGGCGCTGCTGGCGGACCTGATGGCCCGGCTCGTCCCGCACACCGACGCCGAGGAGAGCGGGCTGTTCGCCGAGCTGCACGCCGAGGGGTCGCTGGCCGAGGAGGTGGAACGGCTGTGCGCCGAGCACGCCGACATCCACGGCATCCTCGGCGCGATCGACCCGGCCGCGCCCGACTGGCCCGCCGTGCTGGACGCCCTCGACCGCCTCCACTGGCACATCGACCACGAGGAGCACGGCCTGTTCCCGGCGGCCGTCATCATGCTGCCGCCGGCCGCCTGGGACCGCATCACACCCGGCCGGTCCCCGGCAACGACCGCCTGACCAGCCCATCGGGGCTGGCCGAGATACAGCTCGCCCTGGACCACCAGCAGCCCGAAGCGGCGGCCGACGGCGGCGAGCACCAGGGCGCGGCGCTCGTCGTCCAGCAGGCGCCGGGCCAGGGGCAGCAGGACGAGGGAGACGGCGAGCTGGCCGCCGACCCACAGCGCGGCCCCGAGCACGTGCAGGAAGCGCACCACCGCCCACCAGGTCATCGCGCGCCCACACGGTCGCCGGGCGACGGGCGGCGGGGGATGCCGGTCGCGCCGAGGTGGAGCCGGGCGTAGAAGTCCTCCAGCGCGGCCAGGGTGCTGTTGATCGTGCTGGGGGCGTAGCGGCCGTCCAGCTCGCCGTGGTAGGCGTGGGCGGTGCGGACGGCCACGGTCGTGTCGGCCAGCGGCTCGCCGGCCAGCAGGCCGCGCTCGCAGGCGGCGGCGACCCAGGTCAGGTAGCGGCCGACGCGGCGCAGGTAGCTGGCCTTGCTGGAGGCGGCCAGCGGCGAGCCGGCCAGCGCGGCGGCGTAGGCGGCCAGCATCGTGTCATAGGGCGCGGCCAGTCCGCCGGGCCTTGTCCTGTCATCCATGGGCGGCCAGTGCTCCTCGCAGGAGGTGGTCCACGACGTCGGCGGCCGAGTGGTCGTCGGGCAGGCCGTCCAGGAAGCCGAGGTCCTGGCCCAGGGTGAGCAGGGCGGGCTCGTGGTAGCCGTCGGCGCGGTGCTGGCCCAGGCCGATGGCGGCGGTCAGCCCGTTGCACAGGCACTGACGGCCCTCGGCCTCCTCGGCGGGCCGGCCCTTGCGGACGTAGGCGTCCACGGGTTCGGCGGGGCAGCGGTAGCCGATCGCGCCGCCGGGCCTGACGTACGGGGTGCGCAGGTAGCCCAGGTCGCACAGCCGGGGACGCCGGTCGAACACCTCGGGCTCCGACAGGGTGCCGGGCAGGCTCGCGACCTTGAACGGGAATCCGGTGGGCGAGGCGCGCGGGTCGTTGCGCACCTCCAGCGCGCCCCGGCGGGCCCGGCTCAGCATGCGCCGCCGCAGGCCGTCGTCGAGGCCGGACTCCCGGCACAGCGCGAACGCCGTCCCCACCTGGATGCCGGCGGCGCCGGTGGCCCGCGCGGCGGCCGCGCCGCCGGGGGTGGCGTAGCCGCCGGCCAGCCAGAACGGCAGCCCGATCGCGGCGACCTTGGCGGTGTCGGCCGCGTCGCGCGGCCCGTAGACGGGTTCGCCGCGCTCGTCCAGCACCAGCCGCCCGCGCGGCGGCGCGCTGTGCCCGCCGGCCACCGGCGTCTCCAGGACGAACCCGTCGGGCCTGGTCACCGGCGAGCGCGCCAGGTAGGCGGCCAGCACGTGGGAGGAGACGATCGCCAGCAGCCTGGGCCGCCGCAGCGGCTCGGCCGGGGCGGCCCCGGGCCACAGCGCGGCCGGGTCGAGGCCGGTCGTGTGGCGGGCGTCGCCGGCCTCGGCCACGGCGACGGTGATCTCGGCCGGGCGGTGGGCGGCGAAGGCGTCGAGCAGCGCCGGGATCTCGGCCGGGATGCCGGCGCCCATCAGCACGTAGTCGACGCCGGCCAGCATCGCGCCGTAGGCGGCGGCGGGCGTGGCGAGCTGGATCTTCTCCAGGTAGTTGACGCCGACGGGCCCGTCGTGGCCTTCCTTGGCCAGGAAGACCTCGGCGAAGTTGGCGACCACGGCCAGCTCGTCGCGGGCCCGGCTGGGCCGCAGCCCGAGCCGGGGCACCGGCCGGTACGGCGTGCCGGGCGCGATCCCGCCGGGCACGAAATAGCGTCCGAGCACGCGTTCGGCGAGCTCGGGGACGGGGCAGCAGGCCAGTGCCCGGCGCAGGTCGCCGCCGGGGTCGCCGCGCTGGAGGCGGCGGGCCAGGGTGACGTCCAGGGCGGTGCCCGACACCACGCCGAGCTGCCCGGTACGGGCGACCGCGCGCGCCAGCCGCCACCCGGACACCGCGACGCCCATGCCGCCCTGGATCAGGACGGGGAGCCTGGCCTCAGACACGCCGGTGGACGGCACGAGGTCCGCCGGCTGGGTGGTTCCGGACGTCGCCGGTCGCATGGTTCCCGTCCCCCTCACGCGTCGGCGGCGAGGGTGGCGCCGCAGGTCAGCAGGGCGGCGCCGGTGAGCGTCAGCAGCCCGCCCAGGCCGATGGCCAGGTTGCCGAGCTGCCAGGCCTGGTAGGCGTTGAGCAGGGAGGCGCGCAGCATCTGGCCGGTGAACGCGGTCCGCCGCAGGCTCTCCAGCTCGGCGTCCGCGCCGCCCGCCGCGAACAGCTCGGCGCTGACCTGCGCGTACGTCCGGCCGCCGGTGGCGGTCAGCACGTTGCGGCCGATCACCTGGGCGTAGGCCCTGGCCTGCGGGCCGGTCAGGACGGCGCGGCCCTGGTGGGCGGCGACCTCGTCGGGCAGCCCCTTGGCGGGGAAACTGATGGCCTGCCGGCGCAGCTCATCGCGGATCTCGCCGCGCGCCCGGACGCCGCGGGCGGCCATGACGGGACCGGCGGCCGCCATCGCGGCGCCGGCGGCGCCCAGAAGCGCCCTCGCCGCGCCTCGGACAACGCTCATCTCATCCTCCTGGTCACGTGGATCGCCGGTGGACCGGCGGGGTGGATCGGCGGGCGGGCGGTCAGCCGGCGGCGAGCCACAGGTCGGGCCCGAAGACCTCGTAGTGCACGTCGCGCGCCGCCACGCCGGCCTTCAGCAGCGCGGCGCGCGCCTCGCGCATGAACGGCAGCGGCCCGCACAGGTAGGCGACCGCGCCCTGCGGGATCGGCACGCCGGCCAGGTCCATCAGGCCGTCGCGGTCGGGGGCCTGGGCGCCGCGCTCGTACCAGAAGACGTGCTCGGGGGCCAGGCGGGTCATGTCCTCGCGCAGCGCGTGCCGGTCGGGCGAGCGGTCGGCGTGCAGGGCCAGGACGCGGCGGCGGGAGCCGGTGGCGGCCAGGTGGTCGAGCATGGCGACCATGGGGGTGCCGCCGATGCCGGCGCTCACCAGCACCAGCGGCGCCTCGGACTCGTCCAGGGTGACGTCGCCGAAGGGCGCCGACAGGGTGAGCTCGTCGCCCTGGCGCACGGTGGCGTGCAGCAGGGTGGACACCTCGCCGGCGGGGTCGCCGTCCACGCGCTTGACGGTGATCCGGCGCAGGCCGTCGCCGGCGTTGGACAGCGTGTACTGGCGCAGCTGGCGCACGCCGTCGGGCATCTCGACCTGGACGCTGACGTACTGGCCGGGGCGGGCGGGCGGCGGGGGCTCCTCCCCGACCGGGGTGAGCAGGAAGGAGGCGACGTCGGGCGTCTCCTCGCGGCGGCCGGCCACCCGCCAGCGCCGCCACGTGCGGCCCTCGACGGCGCCGGCCTCGGCGTAGAGGCGGGCCTCCATCGCGATCAGGGCGCCGGCCATCAGCCAGTAGACCTCGTCCCAGGCGGCGGCGACCTGCGGGGTGACGGCCTCGCCCAGCACCTCGGCGATCGCGCCGAACAGGTACTTGTGCACGATCACGTACTGGTCGTCGGTGACGCCGACCGCGGTGTGCTTGTGCGCGATGCGCGCGAGCAGGTGGTCGGGCCGCTGGTCGGGGTGGTCCAGGAGGGTGGTGGCGAAGGCGGCGACGGAGGCGGCCAGCGCCTTGCGCTGCTCGCCGCTGGCCTGGTTGCCGCGGTTGAACAGGCCGTCCAGCAGCTCGGGCCGGTCGGCGAACATCGTCGCGTAGAACCGCTCGGTGATGGCGTCGAGCGAGGCGCCCACGACGGGCAGCGTGGCGCGGACGACGGCGGCGGATTCCGCGGACAACATGGTGACCTCCACAGTCCCAGGGTGAGACCCGCGACGGCGGGCGGTTCTCAGGCTAGGAGCGCGGCCCGGCCGCCGACCGGGGCGAACGTCCGCAGTCGGAGGGCCGAAGGTCCCGGACGGGACATCCGGCCGGCCGCGGGCCGGTCGCCGGGCAAGAGGGGACTTTCGTCCCTGCCGCGGGCGGGGGCGGGTCGGGGATCCTGGAGACCATGCAGCTCGACTCGTCCGGACTGCAGGTGCTCTCCGAGGAGGAGTGCTTCCTGCTGCTGTCCTCGATGCCCATCGGGCGGATCGTGTTCACCGATCGTGCCCTGCCCGCCGTCCAGCCGGTGAACTTCTGTCTCGACGGGCGGTCCGTCGTGATCCGCACCGCGGCGGGGTCGAAGCTGGCGGCGGCCACTCGGCGGGCCGTGGTGGCCTTCGAGGCCGACGACTTCGACGCCGGGCTGCGCACCGGCTGGTCGGTCACGGCGGTGGGGCACGCGCGCGAGGTGACCGACGCCGCCGAGCTGGCCCGCCTGGCGCAGCTGCCGCTGACGACGTGGGCGCCGGGCGACCGGGACCACTACATCGTGGTCGAGGCCGAGCAGATCTCCGGCCGCCGCATCGCGCCCGCCCGCGCGACCGTCGGGTGACGGGTCTTCGAGCGGTCGGCGCCGCCCCCGGTCCGGGGGGCGGCGCCGGCTCTCAGTCCTCGTGCGCGGTGGTCACCAGGCCGTAGTCGCCGTCGTCGCGGCGGTAGAGGAGGCAGCCCGCTCCGGTGCCGGAGTCGGCGAAGAAGACGAACGGGAAACCGGTCAGCTCCAGCCGGTCGAGTGCCTGCGCGGCGGTGAGGCGGGGGGCCGGCAGCGGGCTGATCGAGATCGCCGCGCAGGTCGGCGCCGGCAGGCCGGGACGGGGGTCGAGCCGGGCCAGGCGGTAGCCGTCGCCGGTGCGGTAGATGACGCTGTCCTGGCCGGTCGCGGTCTCGGTGAACAGCAGGAAGTCGTAGTCGAGGTCGTCCAGGTCCACCGCCGCCTCGTCGGGCACGGCGCGGGCGGCCGTGAAGGTCCGGACGATCCGGCGTTCCCCGGCGGGCGGGGCGGGGTGGGGCGGCCGGGGGTGGCGGCCGCGCCGGTTCTCCCAGTCCCGGGCGCTCTCCAGCAGCCGCGCCCGCAGCCGGTCGCCGAGCAGGTGGATGGCGGCGCGGGTGGAGGCGGCGCCGGCCCGGGCCCTGATGAGCCGGCCCTGGACGTCCACCACGGCCTCGGCCGTCCGCCGCTCCCCCGCGACCTGCGGGGTGGCGGCGAGCTTGACGGTCGCGCCGAGCACCGGCTCGTGGGCGAGCCGGGTCAGGTCGGCCACGGTGTGGCGGGCACGCCGCACGTCGGCCGCGCGCACGCCGCCGCCGCGGATCCTGACCTGCACGTCGTCGGCGTCAAGGGCGATGGGCCTGTGCCTCATTCGGGAACACCTTCTTCGCATCCGGTGATGTTGATCCAAGCCTCTGGCCTGGGCGGATGCGGCTCCAGAGCCGTAGGTCCCGCCGCGCGGGGACCTACGGCCCGCCGGGCGGCGGGCGGCCCTCAGGAGCGGCGGTAGCCGGGATGCACGCCCGGCGTCAGGCCCTGGTCGGCGGCGACCAGCTCCAGCAGGGCGAGCAGCTGGCCGCGCTGGTCGGGGCTGAGGCACGAGGTCAGGTCGGCCTCGTGCGCCATCGCGGTCTTCCTGATGTCCTCCATCACCTTCGCGCCCTGCTCGGTCAGGTGCAGCTCGTGGTTGCGGCGGTCGCCGGCCGAGCGGCGCCGCTCCACCAGTCCGGCCCGGTCGAGCGGGTCGAGCAGCGCGGTGACCCGGCTGGGCACGACGCCGAGGGCGGCGGCGAGCGACTGCTGGCTGCGGCCGGGCTGGAGGGCGATCATCCGCAGCAGGCCGACGTCGGACGGCGACAGGCCGAGCTCGGCGACCCGCGCGGCGAACCGGCCGGCGGCGTGCGCGCCGAGCTGCGCGAGCAGGAAGGCGACGCCCATCGGGCGGTTGCGGGACGCGGACACAGCGCATACTGTACTCCGCACAGAACCATTCACAAGAGTGAACCTTTCTCCAGAGAGAAGTAATATGCGATGACCACCGACCGGCCTGACTGGCCCAGACATCCCGGACTGGAGGGCAAGGTCGCCCTCGTCACCGGCGGTTCCCGCGGCATCGGCGCGGCCACCTGCCACGCGCTGGCCGCCAACGGCGTCCGGGTCGCGGTCACCGGCCGCGACATCGAGGCGGTGGACCGCGTCGTCGCCTCGATCGCCGCCGAGGGCGGCCGGGCGCTGGCCGCGCCCGGCGACGTGACCGACGCGGGCGTCCTGGCCCGCATCCGCGCCGAGGTGGAGGCCGCGCTCGGGCCGGTGGACATCCTGGCCCCCTTCGCCGGCGGGCAGGGCGCGCCCGCGCCGACCGCGGGGCTCGACCCCGGCCGCTGGCGCGCCGTGCTGGAGTCCGACCTGACCTCGGTGTTCCTCACCGTCCACGAGTTCCTGCCGGGCATGCTGGCGCGGCGCGCCGGGTCGATCATCCTGATGTCGTCCACCGCGGGCCGCCACCCCGGAGGCGCCAACGCCGCCTACGCCGCCGCCAAGGCCGGCGTGGTCATGTTCGCCCGGCACCTGGCCGCCGAGGTGGGCGGCGACGGCGTGCGGGTCAACTGCCTGGCGCCCTCGGCCGTGCTCAACGACAAGCTCGCCGCGCTGCCCGCCGAGCGGCTCGCCCAGCTCGCCGCGGCGTTCCCGCTCGGGCGCGTCGGCCGTCCCGCCGACGTCGCCCAGGCCGTCCTCTACCTCGCCTCGCCCGCCGCCGCCTGGGTGACCGGGGCGACCCTCGACCTCACCGGCGGACGGCTCTCATGAACGCCGCGCTCCGCCCGTCCCTCGCACCCATCGCCCCGACGGAGGCCATGTCATGACCGATCCGATGACCGAACGGCTCGTCCGGTTCCAGCGGCCCGACGCCCTGCCGTACCTGATCGGCGCGGACGAGGCCCGCCTCGCCGCCCTGTTCGGCCTCGACGCCGGCGCCTACCGCGCGCTGCTGGACGGCTTCGACCGCCAGACCCGGCAGGCCGCCGAGACGCTGCTGGCCCGGCCCGGCCTCGCCGACGCCGTCGACCGGCTGCCCCTGCGCCCCGAGGGCGACCGCGACGCCTTCCACGTGGTGGCCCTCGGCGAGAGCACCACCGCCGACCGCCTGTCCTGGTTCGAGATCCTGCACCGGCTGGTCGCGCTGCGCCGTCCCGGCGACGCCGTCCGCTTCACCAACCTGGCGATCTCCGGCAGCACCACCACCCAGGCGCTCACCCAGCTTCCCGCCCTCGGCTTCCAGCGGCCCGACCTGGTGCTGTGCATGATCGGCGCCAACGATGCCCAGCACCTGGCCCCCGACGCGCCGACGCTGGTCAGCGCCGCCGAGACCGAGCGCAACCTGGCCATGCTGCACGACCTGGCCCAGCAGCGGGGGCCCGTCCGCTGGGTCTGGCTCACCCCGAGCCCCTTCGACGAGCCGCGCGCCGCCGCCTACCCGCACTTCCGGCGCGCCGGCATCACCTGGGCCGGCAAGGACGTCGACGCCACCGCCGACCACCTGCTGGGCCGTCCCGAGCCGGTCGTGGACACCAGGCTCGCCGTCCGCGAGGAGCACCACTTCCTCGACGACGGCGTGCACCTGAGCATCGAGGGCCAGCGCGAGATCGCCGAGGCCGTCGTACGGGCCCTGGCCGGTGCGGCATGAAGCTGATGGTCCTCGGCGCGACCGGCGGGACCGGACGCCAGGTGGTCGAGCAGGCGGTCGCCGTCGGGCACGACGTCACCGTCCTGGCCCGCGACCCCGCCCGCGTCCCGGCGGCCGAGCGGGTGAGCGTGATCGGCGGCGACGTGCTGACCCCCGGCCCCTGGCGGGACGCCGTCGCCGGGCACGAGGCCGTGCTGTCGTGCCTGGGCAGCACCGACCGCGCCCACCCCACCACCGTCTACTCCCAGGGCACCGCCAACGTCATCGCCGCCATGCGCGACAGCGGGGTGCGCCGCCTGCTGTGCCTGTCGTCGGCGGGCCTGGACATCCCGCCGGGCACGCCGCTGGGCCGCCGCCTGGTCACCCGCTTCGTGATCCAGCGCCTCTACCGGCACGGCTACGCCGACATGAGACGCATGGAGGCCGCCGTCACCGCCGCCCACGACCTCGACTGGACGATCGTGCGCCCGCCGATGCTCACCGACGGCCCGCTGACCGGCCGCTACCGCACCGCCGAGAACGCGCCCCTGGCCAAGGCAGGCTCGATCTCCCGCGCCGACCTGGCCCACTACCTGCTCCACCACCTCGCCGACGAGCACAACCGCCACGCCGTCGTCGAGATCGCCGGCGGCTCCTGACTTCTCCGGCGAGCCGCGGCGAACCCTGGCGAAGGGCCGCGTCACGGCCGCCCTGCGCGATCCCGCGCCCGGCGCGCTGGCGATCACCGGCCCGCCGGGCGCCGGCAAGAGCCGGCTGGTGCACGAGGCCCTCGCCACGCTCGATCCGTCCCGGTTCGTCGTGCATTCCGTGCCGGCCACCTCGGGCAACTCCGACGTCCCGCTCGGCCCGCTCGGCGTGCTCGTCCCCGACGGCGTCGTGGGCGTGGCCGGCCGCCACCTCCCGGCCGGCGGCGGCCTCAGCCCAGCCGGCCGGCCAGGAAGCGCAGGGCGCTGTCGATCTCGAAGTCCGGCACGTCGGCGTGCCCGCCGGGGTTGGCGTGCAGGGTCTTCTCGGCCGAGGCCAGGGCGTCGAACAGGGCCAGGGCCTCGGCCCGGGGCACCCGTTCGTCGTCCCACTGCAGCAGGAACCGCACCGGGACGGTGATCGCGGCGGCGGCCTGGGCCGAGGCGAGCGAGGTGCCGCTCAGCCCCAGCACGGCCGCGCCGATCCGCGGCTCGGCGGCCACCAGCGGGATCCCCAGGGCGCAGCCCAGCGACACGCCCCAGTAACCCACCGGTCCATGGTCGCCGAGCGCGTCCAGGACCGACCGCCATTCCGGCACGGTCCGGGCGGCCAGCAGCGTGTGCAGCTCGGCCAGCAGCGGGGTGGGGTCGCCCGCGCCGGCCATCCGCTCCCGCATGGCGGTGATGATCCGCTCGTGCTCGGCGCTCCGGGGCCGGTCGCCGTGGGCCGGCGCGTCGACGGCCGCCGCCGCGAGGCCGCGTTCGGCCGCCAGCCGGCGCGCGCGTCCGACGACGCCCGGGGCCCGCTTGTGCTGCCCGCCGCCGTGCCCGATCAGGACCAGGCCGCGGGGGTCGGCGTCCTGTGGGGTCCACAGGACGCCGGGGACGTCGCCTAGGGTGAAGGATCGTTCGATGACGCCGTCGGCCGACGTCCGGGAGAGAAAACGCATGCGCGTCCTGAGCCTTTCGGGATGCCTTGTGCGGGCGCTCCCTAGGCGATGCGCGTGAGGGAGCCCCGACCTGTCACAACGTTGATCGGTCTCACCTCCTCAGCTCGAATGCGTGGCAAAACGTACCACACCATCAGTTTTCGGCGGCGGTGAAGGAGATCCACACGTCCGGCGGGACGTCCGGGCGGTTCGGGACGGGCAGGCGTTCCTCCGTCCACGCCTCACCGGCGAACTCGGTCGCGACGCGCCGCCAGAACGCCACGCCCGCCGTGTTGGCGTCCTGGAAGGCGATCCGCCACGGCCCCGGGTGCCGGGAGATCACCTCCCGGACGACCCGCAGCCCGATCCCGGACCGTCGTGCCCCGCGGACCACGAAGAAGCTGTTCAGCACCCGGACCGGGCCGGCCGCTGCCCGGACGAACGCGAACCCGACGGGCCGGTCGCCGCTGGTGAACAGGTAGGCCGTCCAGTCGTCGCCCTCGAGGGCGGTGCGCAGGCGGTCGCCGTGGTAGGTGCCGTCGGGGTCGGGCAGGCCGCCCTGGAAGTCCGCCATGTCGTGGCGGAACATGAGCCAGAGGCGTTCGACGGTGGGGTGGTCCGCGGCCTCGACGGGCCGCACGTTTACCGCAGAAATGGTCATACAAGCACTCTCGGCCAGATGCAACATCCGGCCGGAAGGTACAAACTAGCAGAAGACGATCATCGCAGGCGACCCGCGGGCGTCAGCCGTGCAGCAGGTCGAGGATGTGCGGCCAGGCGTCGGCTCCGAGCCCGGCGTCGGCGACCGGGTCGCCCCCGTACAGGAAGTCCGGCGACTCGGGGGCGGGCCCCTCCCCCGGCAGTCGCGGGCGATGACCCGCCTCGGCCCGGCTGACCACCCGCACCGGGCGGCCGGCGGCACGACGCCGGGCGGCCAGCCGCCCGGCGAACGGCAGGGACGGCCACATGGCGTCATCGCCGCCCGCCACCAGCAGCACGTCGGCCGCCGCCGCCTCGATCGGGATCTCCGCGGCCGGCAACAGGTCGGCGAACGTGCGCTCGCTGAGCTCGTACAGCTCGCGCAGGGCCAGCGGGCCGTGCTCGGGCTCGGCCTCGGCCCAGTCGTCGTCGTACGGGACGAACGGCAGCGGCTGCCCCCGCCACGTCCACGACGACCGGTAGGGACGTTTCTCCCCGTCCGCCCCCGGCCCGACGTTGCCCCACACGACCGAGGTCGGCGACAGCGCCACCACCCCGCCGACCCGCCGATCCCGCACGGCGGTCAGCAGCGCGGCCTCGGCCCCCTTCGACATGCCCAGCACGCAGACCCGCCGGACGCCGGTGGACTCCAGCAGATCGACGGCCGACACGAACGTCTCCAGCGGGATCTCGCAGATGCCCGGCGGCTGGCCCGGACCGCCGAACCAGCGGATCGACAGCGCGGTCACCCCCTCCGCGGCCAGCAGGCGGGCCCTGTCCCGTTCGATCCGCCCGCTCGACCCGGCCAGCACGAGCACGCCCGTGCGGACGGCCGGGCCCGGCGTGACCAGGACGCCTTCCCACGGGGAGCTCAGTTCACGCTCGTCCATCACCGTCACCCCTCGGCACTCGGCGGAACGGCATTCTACTGAGACGGCGTGCCCCTCGAAATGGTGCATCATGGCCGTAACACCCCATGACGAGCGGAGAACACCATGTCCTTCCAGGCCTACCTGGACAACATCGAGGGCAAGACCGGCCTGACCCCCCGTCAGTTCATCGCCCTGGCGAAGGAACGCGGCTTCGACGCCCCGTCCACCAAGGCCGGCACGATCATCGACTGGCTCAAGCAGGACTACGACCTCGGACGCGGCCACGCCATGGCCCTCGTCCACGTGATCAAGAAGGGGCCGCAGATCGACGCCAAGCACGTCGGCGGCACCGGTTCCCACCGCGACGAGTCCGACGTCCTCTGGCTGGACGGCAAGGACAACCGTCCCGGCCCCGCCTGACCCGTCCGGCGGGGGTGACCACCGCCGGACGGCTTTACATTGGAGATCGGTAAGGGTCAGAAGTCGGCGTCGAAGCTGACCGAGCCGGTCACCCCCACCTGGTACGCCGACACCCGCCGCTCGAAGAAGTTCGACAACTCCTGCACGTCCTGCAGCTCCATGAACGCGAACGGGTTCTTCGACCCGTACAGCGGCTCGACGCCGAGCTGGGCCAGCCGCCGGTCGGCCACGTGCTCCAGGTACGCGCGCATGTCCGCCGTCGACATGCCCGGCACGCCCTGCCCGAGCAGGTCCTCGGCGAACTGCGCCTCGCAGTCGACCGCCTCGGCCAGCATCTCCCTGACCTGGCGGGCCATCTCCTCGTCGAAGAGGTCCGGCTCCTCCTGCCGGACGACGTCCACCACGTCGAAGGCGAAGGCCATGTGCATGGACTCGTCACGGAAGACCCAGTTGGTGCCCGAGGCCAGCCCGTTCAGCAGGCCGCGCGAGCGCAGGAAGTAGACGTAGGCGAACGCGCCGTAGAAGAACAGGCCCTCGATGCAGGCGGCGAAGCAGATCAGGTTGAGCAGGAACGCCCGCCGGTCCTCGCGGGTCTCCAGCCGCTGGAGGCTGCCGATGGAGTCGATCCAGCGGAAGCAGAACTCGGCCTTGCGCCGGATGGAGGGGATGTTCTCCACCGCCGCGAACGCCGCGAACCGCTCCTCCTCGTCCGGCACGTACGTGTCCAGCAGGTTCAGGTAGAACTGGACGTGCACCGCCTCCTCGAACAGCTGCCTGCTCAGGTACAGGCGCGCCTCGGGCGCGTTGACGTGCTGGTAGAGGTTGAGCACCAGGTTGTTGGCCACGATCGTGTCGCCGGTGGCGAAGAAGGCGACCAGGCGGCTGACCAGGTGGCGCTCGGCCGCCGACAGCTTGGGCAGGTCGTTCAGGTCGGAGTGCAGGTCCACCTCCTCGACCGTCCAGGTGTTCTTGATCGCGTCGCGGTAGCGGTCGAAGAACAGGGGGTAGCGCATGGGCCGCAGGGTCAGGCTCATGCCCGGGTCGAGCAACATCGGGTTCTCCTCGGGGGTCACTGGCAGGCCTCGCACGACTCGGGGTTCTCCAGGGAGCACACCAGGGCCTCCTCGGACTTGTTCGCGCGGGGCGCGGAGGGCGCGGAGGGCGCGGTGGGCGCGGCGGGCGTGAGGGGCACGGTGGCCTGCTGGATGCGGGTGGCCGGGCGCGAGCGCAGGTAGTAGGTGGTCTTCAGGCCGGACTTCCAGGCGTACAGGTACATCGAGGAGAGCTTGTCGATCGTCGGCGCGCTCATGAACAGGTTGAGCGACTGGCTCTGGTCGATGAACGGCGAGCGCGCGGCGGCCATGTCGATCAGCGCCCGCTGCGGCAGCTCCCAGGCGGTGCGGAACAGCCGGCGTACGTCCTCCGGCAGCTCGGCGATGCCCTGCACCGAGCCCTCGGCCTGCTTGATGGCCGCCCGGACGCGGTCGTTCCACAGGCCGCGCGACTTCAGCTCGGCCACCAGCGCGTTGTTGATCTGCAGGAACTCCCCGCTCAGCGTCTCGCGCTTGAACAGGTTGGACACCTGCGGCTCGATGCACTCGTAGCAGCCGACGATCGAGGCGATGGTGGCGGTCGGCGCGATCGCGATCAGCAGCGAGTTGCGCAGGCCGTGGGCGGCGATGCGCTCGCGCACCGCGTCCCAGCGCCCGGCCTGGGTGCCGCTCTGGCCCCACAGGTCGTGCTGGAGCCGGCCGCGGGCCGCCCACGTCTGGTCGTAGGCGGGGTGGGCGCCGAAGCGCTCGGCCAGGCCGGCGGAGGTCTCCAGCGCCGACAGGTAGATCTCCTCGGCGATCCGGGTGGACAGCTCCTTGGCCTCGGCCGAGTCGAACGGCAGGCGCAGCGCGAAGAAGACGTCCTGCAGGCCCATCACGCCGAGGCCGACCGGGCGCCAGCGCGGGTTGCTGGCCGCGGCCTGCTCGCTCGGGTAGTAGTTGATGTCGATCACCCGGTCGAGGAAGGTGACCGCGGTGCGGACGGTGGCGCGCAGCCGCTCCCAGTCGATGCCGCGGTCGATGCCGCCGTCGGGGGCCGCTGCCTGCCCCGTGCCCGTCAGGTGGGCGGCGAGGTTGACCGAGCCCAGGTTGCAGACCGCGGTCTCGGCGTCGCTGGACACCTCGACGATCTCGGTGCACAGGTTGGACAGGTGCACCACGTTGCCGGGCTCGGCCGCCTGGTTGCACAGGCGGTTGGCGGCGTCCTTGAAGGTCATCCAGCCGTTGCCGGTCTGGGCCAGGGTGCGCATCATCTTGGCGTACAGGTCGCGGGCCTTGATCTGCCGGACGTACCGCCCGTCGCGCTCGGCGGCGCGGTAGGCCTCCTCGAACGCCTCGCCCCACAGGTCGGGCAGCTCGGGGACCTCGTCGGGGTCGAACAGCGACCAGGTGCCGTCGGCCTCGACCCGGCGCATGAACTCGTCGGGGATCCAGTTGGCCAGGTTGAGGTTGTGGGTGCGGCGGGCGTCCTCGCCGGTGTTGTCGCGCAGCTCCAGGAACTCCTCGACGTCGGGGTGCCAGGGCTCCAGGTAGACGCAGGCCGCGCCCTTGCGCCGGCCGCCCTGGTTGACGGCGGCCACCGACGCGTCGAGCGTGCGCAGCCACGGGACGATGCCGTTGGAGTGCCCGTTCGTGCCGCGGATCAGCGCGCCCCGGGAGCGCACCCGCGACCAGGAGATGCCGATCCCGCCGGCGAACTTCGACAGCTGCGCCACCTGGGCGTACCGGTCGTAGATGGAGCCGATCTCGTCACGGGGCGAGTCGACCAGGTAGCAGGAGGACATCTGGGTGTGCCGGGTGCCGGAGTTGAACAGCGTCGGCGAGCTGGGCAGGTAGGCCAGCGACGACATGAGCCGGTAGAAGCCGACGGCCTCGGCGGGCGTCTCGGCCAGCCCGCAGGCCACGCGCAGCAGCCAGTACTGCGGCGTCTCCACCACCAGCCGGGTGGACGGGTGGCGCAGCAGGTAACGGTCGTAGACCGTCCGCAGCCCGAAGTACTCGAACCGCAGGTCGGCGGTGACGTCGATGGCGTCGTCGAGCTTGCGGGCGTTGGCGTTGACGAACTCGGCGGTCTCGTCGCCGATGAGCCCCTCGGCGTGGCCCAGCCGGATCGCCTGGCTGAAGGAGGCCACGCCCTGCCCGCGGACCTCCTTGTCGATGTAGCCCGACAGCAGCCGCGCGGCCAGGCGCGAGTACTGCGGCTCCTCGCCGATCATCTCGGCGGCCGTCTGGATGGACAGCCGGTCCAGCTCGGCGGTGGTGGCCCCGTCGTAGAGGCCGCTGATCGTCTTGGTGGCCACCCGCATCGGGTCGATGTCCGTCAGATCGGTCGCCCAGTGCTCCACCGCACGTACGATCTTGTTGACGTCGACCGGCTCCGCGGTGCCGTTGCGCTTGCGCACCTGCATCTGGACGCGCCGCGGCGCGGACCTGTCGGCGTCCGCCCGCGCCGTCGCGGCCAGGTCCGTCATCGGGTCCCCTGTGACCGTCACTGCGCTCTCCCCTCGTGAACTCGGTCAGCGGCCGAGAACGCGCGCAGGAGGCGGACGGCGAGGCGCCACAGCCCTCTCGCCGGTGCCGTCCACCGTCCCGCGCGGTCTCGGACCAGCCGCGCGCGCATGATCGCGCGCGGCGCGCCGGCAGGTCTTCGGACTCGTGGGCATGCTGTCGCTGCCTACTGGCCGTCGCTTCCCGGGCCTTCGGCCCAGTGCGTCTGACGGCGTTCGTTCCCACTTACCGCTGCGGGGCAGTCCCGGATTCCCACCGGGTTCCCTCTTGCCTCGGCCGCCCTGGCGGGGCGACCGAACCGGCTGCGGGAGACACCATATATAGGGCGGATCAAAAAGTCACACCCAACATCTCGTGTTGCGAAGAACCCACGCTCCGATCCGGCCATCCGCCACGGGGCCGCGCCCGCGAGGCTGGCGGCCCGATTGTGATCGACGTCATAGGCCCGCGATGCCCCGTTTTCGCTACCTTAGGTATCGATACTTCAAGTAGCGAAAACCTGAGGAGACGAGCATGAGCGAGACCACCGGCCTGCGTCCGGTCACGCCCGACTGGGACACCGTCACCCCCGCCGAGCTGGCCGCCTACGTCGAGGCGGAGAACCGGCTGCGCGCCTCCGTCGAGGCACAGGCGATCACCGGCCGGCCGGATCCCGGCGCCGCCGTCGACTGGCGGACGGTGGCGCTGCCCGGCCGCGACATCCGCGTCCGGGTCCACCGGCCCCGAGCGGCCGAGCCGGGGGACGCCCTGCCGCTCGTGCTGCACGTGCACGGGGGCGGCTTCGTCGGCACGGCGCCGCAGAGCGACTGGGTCAACAGCCACCTGGCCGCCCACCTGCCCGCCGTCGTCGTCTCGGTGGACCACCGGCTGCTCGACTGGCGCACGCCGCTGGCCGCCGCCGCCGACGACGGCTGGGACGTGCTCCGGCACGTGCTGGAGAACGCCGCGCAGTGGGGCGTCGACCCGGCGCGGGCCGTCCTGTTCGGCGAGAGCTGCGGCGGCCTGATCTGCGCCCTGGCCGCGATCAGGGCCCGCGACGCCGGTCTGCCCCTGAAGGCCCAGGTGCTGGTCAACCCCGCCGTGGAGGTGGCCGGGACGATGTTCGACCACCCCTCGATGACCCAGTACGCCGACACCCCGACGCTCAGCGTGCCGGTGTTGCGGCTGTTCCACCGGCTCGCCGTGCCCGAGGGGACGGACGCCCGCGCGCTCTCCCCGCTGTACGCCGACGACCTGGGCGGGCTGGCCCCGGCGCTCGTGGCGGTGCCGACCCACGACCCGATCGCCGACCACGGCCGCCGCTACGCCGAGGCGCTGCGGGCCGCCGGCACCCCCACCCGCCTGGCCGAGTACCCCGAGGCCGGGCACGCCTTCCTCAGCATGCCGGTGCTGGCCCCCCAGGCCGAGGACGCGCGGGCGGACATCCTGGGCTTCCTCCGCGACGCCCTCACCGCGTAACCCGCGACCGGAGCGGGCAGGCGAGGACGACCCGGCCCCTCGCGCGGCGCCGGGTTCTGCTTCATGATTCGGGGTGTCACCCCGTGGCCCCTCGCGATGGGACGGTCAGTGAAGCGCATCCTCGCCTGGATCGGCGTCAACGTCGACATCCTCGTCGCCCTGGCGGTGGCGGTCGTCGTGAGCATCTTGGACGTCGCGGGCATCGCCACCGCGGAGGCCGTCAGCAACGCCACCGTGGCCACGCTGGCGGTGCTCGCGTTCGTCATGCTGCGCAGCCGGACGCGGGCGCAGTCGGCGGAGAACGCCGTGGAGCGGGCCGTGCTCGCCGCCGATCGCAAGCTCGACCTGCTGCCGTCCCTGCTCCAGGAGCAGTCGGCGGTCCGGCTGGTGCGCGGCGAGGAGTTCAACCGGGTGCTGGCGCAGGCGCGCGGGGACACCGACCGGTGGATCTTCAAGGGCTCGACGGGCGCGTACGTGCGCGCGGTGACGCTGCCCGAATGCCTGGCCAAGGCCCGTCAGGGACGGCGGGCGCTGCTGGTCCGGCTGGAGATCCTGGACCCGGACGACCTCGCGCTGTGCGAGCGGTTCGTCCGCCTGCACCGGAGCCTGGCGCTGGACGACGACAGCCCGGAGCTGACCTGGACCGCCGACGGCACCCGCAGGGAGCTGTACGCGACCGTGTTGTCGGCCTGCTGGCATCACCAGCGCTACGAGCTCCTGGACATCGAGATCGGGTTCTCCTCGATCGCCTCGACGTTCCGCTACGAGCTGTCCTCCCGCCACATGTTCATCACGCAGCGGGGGCCCGGCTTCCCCGCCACCGTCATCACCGGGAACGCGCTCGCCCTCGACTGCTGGGCCACCGAGCTGCACGCCAGTCTCCGCCAGGCGCGCCCGCTGAACCTGCGGGGCGCCGAGGACGTGACGTTGTCGTTCTCGCCCACGGTCGAGGAGGTGCGGGCGCTGTTCGAACGCCTCGGCCTCGCCCTGCCCGGCGCCTACGGCGACGAGGACGTCGAGGAGATCGTCGGGATGGCCTTCAGGAACGTCGACCCGTACGACAAGGCGGCGGCCTGGGGGTGAGCCGCCGCCGGCGCGGTCAGCGCCCGGCGTCCCGGGCGACGATGCCGTGCGCCAGCCGGGCCAGGGCGGCGCCGATCTGCCCGGGGGTGAGGCCGCGCCTGCGCTGCTCGGCGTAGACGTCGGGGCTGAGCGGGGCGAGCAGGATGTCGGCCAGCGCCTCGGTCTCCGGGACGCCCGCCTCGGTCAGCAGCACCCGCACGTGCGCCCGCCAGAACCCGTAGGCGCCGGTGGCGTAGCGCAGGGCGCCCTGCTCGGCGCCCAGGACGAGCGAGATGTGCTCGTCCAGCAGGCCGACCATCGCGGCGTAGAAGGCGGCAAGCCGGTCGGCGGGGGGCGCGCCGGGGCCGAGCGGCGGGTCGCCGCGCAGCAGGCGTTCCTGCAGCGCGCGCTCGTGCTCGTCGAGCAGGGCCTGCGCGATCGAGACGGTGTCGGGATAGCGGCGGTAGAGCGTGCCGCGCCCGACGCCCGCGGCCTTGGCGATGTCGTCCATCGTCACGCCGCGCGGGTCGCGGGTGGCGAACAGCTCGGCCGCCGCGGCGAGCACCTTGGCGCGGTTGCGGGCGGCGTCGGCGCGCTCCCGCGGGCGGCTCGCCTCCGCCACGGGACGTCCGGTCAGCAACTCGGTACGGGACTCCATGGCGGCGACTCTAACCCACCACGACGTAAGTGGACAACGTGCCCACTTAGTTGCTACGGTCACCTCGACCGCAAACCGGACGTCATGTCCACTTAGTTCGAGGAGCCCCTCCCATGGCCGTTCTGCTGCACCTGGACGCCAGCGCCCGACGCCGTTCCATCAGCCGCGAGCTCGGCGACGCCTTCGCCGAGGCGTGGCGGTCCGCCCACCCCGAGGGCACCTACGTCCACCGCGACCTGGCCGCCGAGCCGGTGCCGCACATCGGGGAGGCGTGGACCGAGCTGTGCGACTACGTCATGGCCAACCAGATCACCGACATCTCCCGCTACCACGAGGCCGCCCGCACCCCGGAGCAGGCCGCCGCCTGGGCGATCGTCGAGCCGCTGCTGTCGCAGCTGGTGGCCGCGGACGTGGTGCTGATCGCCACCCCGATGTACAACTACTCGATCCCGTCGGCGCTCAAGGCGTGGCTGGACCAGGTGACCTTCCCCAAGATGTCCCTGACCGGGCGGCGTTTCGTGGTCACCACCGCCCGAGGCGGGGCCTACTCGCCCGGCGCCCCCAAGGCCAGGTTCGACTACCAGGAGCGCTACCTGCGTGACTTCTTCGCCGGCCACTTCGCCGTCGAGGACACCACCGTCGTCGCCGCCGAGCTGGCCAACTCCCGCATCGACCCCGGCCTGTTCCACCTGCGCGCCCAGCACGACGAGCTGTACGCCGCCGCGCTGCGCGGCGCCCGCGACCTGGGGAAGGAGTTCTGACGATGAACTGGCTCATCCTCGGGCTGGCCGGGCTGGTCGAGATCGCCTGGGCGCAGAGCATCAAGCCCACCCAGGGCTTCACCCGGCCGCTGCCCACGCTGATCTGCTTCGTCCTCATGGTGGCCGCAGTCTGGCTGCTGTCGTACTCGATGAAGACCCTCCCGGTCGGCACCGCGTACGCGGTCTTCACCGGCATCGGCGCGGTCGGCGCGATCGCCCTGGGCGTCGTCGTGCACAAGGACCCGCTGTCGATCGGCCGGATGGCGGCGCTGGCGCTGATCGTCGGCGGCATCGTGCTGGCCCGCGTCACCAGCCCGGAGTGACCCCTCCCCCTCCGGGCGGGCGGCCGGGCTAAGCTCGGGCCGAACCAGCGGGCGAGGGCGGCCCTGAGGCCGTCGGGGCCCGCGCCCGCCCAGGCGACGTAGCCGTCGGGCCGGACGAGCAGCGCCGGGGCGGGAGCGCCGGCGGCGGCGGTGGCGGCCACGTGGCGCACCCGGCCGAGCCAGGGCGCGGCGGCGGCGGCCAGCGCGTCGCCGCCGGTCAGGTCCAGGAGCAGGGGGCGGGCGTCGCGCATCAGCTCGGCCAGGCGCCACGACCGCCCGTCGCCGGTGGTCAGCGCCAGGGACGGCGCGAACCAGCCGGTGGGCCCGGCGGGCCGCTCCTCCCCCATGTCGTGGCGGACGTCGCCGCCCGCCATCAGCTCGGCGATCACGCGCAGGTTCTCCGCACGGCCCAGGAGCTCGGCGAACAGCCGTCGTAGCGCGGTGACCTCGGCGCCGGGCGCCAGCAGGGCGGTCGCGGCCAGGGTCTGGGTGACCACGCGTTCCGCGCACGCGCGGCGCTCGGTCTCGTAGCTGTCCAGGAGCCCTTCCGGGGCCTGCCCCCGGAGCGTGGCGGCGAGTTTCCAGGCCAGGTTGGCGGCGTCCTGGAGCGCCAGGTTCAGGGTGGGCCCGTGGCTCACCTGGGCGGCGTCGCCGGCGATGAAGACGCGTCCGGCGCGGTAGCGGTCGGCGAGCCGGGTGTTGCGCCCGCAGAGCCGGCGCAGCATGACCGGCGCTCCCTCGGGCGGCGGGCTCAGCGGCAGGCGCACCCCGAGGACGCGTTCGACGCTCTTCTCCATCTCGGCCAGCGTCATCGGCGCGCCCGGCCCCGGGAAGCCGCCCGCCGGATGCTCCTCCCACTCGGCGGTGTTGATCAGCGGCCGCCGCGGGTCGTGGGCCAGGAGGGTGAAGACGCCGCGATCGGTGCGGTGGAAGTGGGCGGGGATCTCGCCGAGCCCCTCGATCAGGACGCGCCCGCCGGGCAGGACCCGGAAGTGCTCGCTCGGGCCGATGAGGGCCGAGCGGTCCACGACGTGGTCGTCGCTGACGCCGGGGAAGCCGATGCCCGCAGCCTTCCTGACCATGCTGTGGCCGCCGTCGCAGCCGACCAGGTAGCGGGCGGTGAGGGTGGTTTCGGCGCCGCCGGGGCCGCGGGTCACGACCTCGACCCGGTCGGCGTCCTGGCCGAAGGAGATCACCTCCTGGCCGCGCCGCACCTCCGCGCCCAGTTCGGCCGCGCGCGCGGCGAGCACGCGTTCGAGGTCGCGCTGGTCGCAGGGCAGCAGGTACATCGGGTTGGCCTCGCCGAGCGTGTGCAGCGGCAACGGCATCCCGCCGAAGAAGTAGCCCGGCGCCGGTGCCGGGACGCCCCGGCCGCCGCAGCGTTCGTACAGGCCGCGGTGGTCCAGCAGCCGGACGACCTGGCCGGCCAGGCCGTGGGCCTTGTCCGACAGGTCGGGCTCCGGCCGTCGTTCCAGCACCAGCGGCCGCACGCCGGCCAGGCGCAGCTCGCAGGCGAGGAAGAGGCCGGCGGGCCCGGCGCCGACGACGATGACGTCGAACATCATGGACGGTCCTTTGGGTACAGGGCTGTATCTAATTCCGGCCACCGTAGGGCCCCGAGTTAAGATACGCAAGTGAATCTCAAGCACCGTGCCCCCGGCGGCGCGTCCCGCCGTCGCGGCCCCGCGCTGGAGGAGGCGATCCTCGACGCCGCCTGGCAGGTCCTGGTCGAGCACGGCTACCACGGCTTCACCTTCGAGGCCGTCGCCGCCCGCGCCGGCACCAGCCGACCGGTGCTCTACCGGCGCTGGCCCCGGCGCGACGACCTGCTGCTGGCCACCCTCGCCAAGTTCTGGCGGCTGATCGACGTGCCCGACACCGGCAGCCTCCGCGAGGACGCCGTCGGGTTCCTGCGCAACGCCGGCGACGACCGCGCGGGCATGCTGACGCTGATGAGCGTGCAGCTCGCCGACTACTTCCGGGAAGCCGGCACCAGCCTCACCGAGCTGCGCGACACGCTGCTGCCGCCCGGCCGGGCGACCGCGTTCGAGACGATCGTGGGCCGGGCGGTCGAGCGCGGCGAGCTGCCCGACGTGCCGCGTTCGTCCAGGGTGGTGAACCTGCCGCTGGACCTGCTCCGGCACGACATGCTCGTCACGATGCGCCGGGTGCCGGAGGAGTCGATCGCCGAGATCGTGGACGAGGTGTGGCTGCCCCTGCTGGGCGCGCCCCCCGGCTGACCGGCGGTCACCAGGGGACCGCCTCCCCGTGACGGCGAGCCGGTCAGCTCCCGTAGTAGTCGCGGATCTCCCAGAACCTGGACGGGTGCCCGTCACAGGTGTACTGGACGGCCTCCAGGTTGTTGGCGGTGCTCACCCCGCCGGCGATGGTCAGGCACTTGGCGGTCTGCACGTTGCGGAACTCGACGTACTGGCCGACGCGGTTGCCGAGCGCCCAGTAGCGCGAGGGGTGGGTGTCGCAGGTGTACTGGAGGGCGACGACGTTGTTCTCGGTGCTGACGCCGCCGGCGATGGTCAGGCACTTGCCGGTCTGGCGGTTCCTGACCTGCAGGGCCGCGCTGGAGTAGCCCCAGACGTCCCAGCGGCGGGAGGGGTGGCTGTCGCAGTCGTACTGGACGGCGTGCACGTTGTTCTCCGTGCTGACGCCCCCGGCGATGGTCAGGCACTTGCCGGTCTGCCGGTTGACGAGCTGGACGTTCGACGCGGCCCAGACGGACGCGGCCGACGCGGGCGCCGGGGCGGCGGTGAGAGCCAGGACGAGCAGCGGGGCGGCGACGGCCGCCGGGCGAAGGAGGTGTCTCTTCATGCGCCCAAGCGTGCGGCCGCGGGGTTCGTACCGCCTGAGTAGCGCGTACTCAATGTGCGCCGGCGGGGTTGTGCGCCTGGACGATCATGAATGAGGATCGGGCACATGACAACACAACGGATTCAAGGAAGGGTCTTCGGCGAGGTCGCCGACGAGTACGACAGGGTCCGGCCCGGCTACCCGGCGGAGCTGGCCGCGGACGTGCTGGCCTACGCCGGAGGGCCCGCGCTGGAGGTGGGCGCGGGCACGGGGAAGGCGACGGAGCTGTTCGCGGCGAGCGGCGTCGAGATCGTGGCCACCGAGCCGGATCCGGCCATGGCCGCCGTGCTGGCCCGGCGGACCGCCGGCCGGCCGAACGTGACGGTCACCGTCTCCACGTTCGAGGAGTACGTCCCGGAGCGGGCGTTCGGCCTGCTGTACTGCGCCCAGGCGTGGCACTGGGTCGACGAGGAGGTGCGCTGGCGGCGGGCCGCCGCGGCGCTGGCCCCGGGCGGCGGGCTCGCCCTGTTCTGGAACGTCGACTGGCCCGCCGACGAGGACGTGACCGCGCGGCTGCTGGCCGCCCACGAGCGGTTCGCCCCGCACATCAGGCCCAACACCGGCCCGATCGGCAGGCCCATCGGCGAGGAGGCCGGGGCCCGCGAGTGGGCCGGGGAGATGGGGCTGCCGCCCGAGTTCGGCGACCTCGGCACCCGCCTCTACCGGTCGGGACGCACGCTCTCGGCGGCCGACTACGTCGCCCTGCTGTCCACCCAGTCGTCCTACCGCATCCTGGCCGAGGACGTGCGCGACAACCTGTTCGGCTCGCTCCTCGACACGCTCGGCGAGCAGGTCGCCCTGAACGTCGAGACGGCCCTCTACCTGGCCCGCCACCTCCCCTGACCGGCGGCACGGCACGGACGGGCGCGCCCCGTCACGGCTGGGCCCTGCCGGTCGCCCACGCCCATCCCGCGATCATCACCCGGTTCCTCGCGCCGATCTTGCGCTGGACCGCGGCGACATGGTTCTTCACCGTCCCCGGCGACAGGAAGAGCTCGGCGGCGATCTCCGCGTTGGTCCGTCCCTGAGCCACCAGGGCCACGATCTCGTCCTCCCGCTCGGTCAGCACCACGTCCGAGACCTCCCGTTGCGGGCCGCTGCCGCGCAGCAGCCTCACGGTGAGCTCGGGGCTGATGAGCATGTCGCCGTTCACGGCCGCCCGGACGGCCTCCACGAGCAGCGCGGGGCCCGAACGTTTCAGCACGAACCCGGCCGCGCCGTGCCCGAGCGCCGCCCGGACGTACTCCTCCAGCCCGAACGTCGTGACGACCACCACGTGGATGCCGGTGCCGGACAGGGCGCGGGTCACCTCGATGCCGTCGGCGCCGGGCATGCGGACGTCGGCGAGCACCACGTCCGGCCGGACGGCGAGGGCGGTGTCGATCGCGGTGCGCCCGTCGGCCGCCTCGGCCACCACGCTCAGGTCGGGCTGGGCGTCGAGGATCAGGCGGAAGGCGTCGCGGATGCCCTCCTGGTCGTCGGCGACGAGGATGCGGATGCTCACCCGGGAGATTGTCGCAGCGGCAGCCGCGCCGTCAGCGACCACCCGCCCGGCCCCCGCCCGTCCGGCCCCCACGTGTCCGGCCCCCGCCTGTCCGGCCCCGTGTCCGGCACGGGCCCCGCGACCAGCTCGCCGCCTTGTTCGGCGACGAGCGCGGCCAGGCCGGGCAGGCCCGAGCCGCCGCGGCGGCGGCCCGCCGCGCCGGACGTCCCGTCGTTGGTCAGCGTGATCTCCAGGACGTCGCCCGGCGCCGTGACGGACAGCTCGACGCGGCCGGCCCGGGGCGCGTGCCGCCGGATGTTGGTCAGCCCTTCGATCACGATCCGGTAGGCCAGCGCCGCCGTCTCCGCCGGGACGTCCGCCGCGCGGTCGATGCGCACGCCGACGTGCGCCGGACCGGCGGCGGAGAAGCGCGCGGCGGCCTCGGCGATGCCGTCCAGGTCGCCGGACGGGCCGAGGGGCCGGTCGTGGTGGAGCATGTCGAGCGTGCGGTCGAGCGTGGACAGGGCCCGTTGACCGGCCGCCTCGACGCGTTCCAGCGCCCGCAGCGGATCGCCCGCGACGGTGCCCGCCTGGGCGTGCGCGACCATCTCGCTGATGTCGTGGGCGAGGAAGTCGTGCAGGTCGCCGGCCAGCCGCAGCCGCAGGAGGGTGCGGCTGCCGGCCACTGCCCGCCGCTGCCGTACGTCGAGCAGCCGCAGGTAGGCGCCCACGGCCGCGCCCGCCAGCACGCCCGCACCCCAGAACGCGCACGCCCCCACCGCCTCCAGCGCGGAGGCCGGCGTGAAGACCCGCGGCAGCCAGGTGGCCGCGGCGAGCCCGGCCAGGAGCGCCGCGGGCACGGCCCGGCGGACCGGCGCGTACCTGACGACCAGCCCGGCCGCGACCGTCAGCGCCGCGCTCTCGGCCATGCCCAGCGCGCCGGCGACCGGCGTGGACGGCCCCCCGGCGGCCCGCCACAGGACCGTGACCGCCAGCGACGCGCCCGCGGCGGGAAGGATCAGCCAGGCGAGCCACGTGGCCCTGCTCCCGGCCAGGAACAACCCGATCGCCGCCACGGCGACGGCGACCGCCGCCGGCAGGGACGCGGCGACCATCCACAGCACGTTCACCCGGGACACGATATGCGCCCGCGCCGCGTGCCCCCATGTGCCGAACGGCACTGCCACGACCGGCGGGAGGTGCCGAACGGCATCTGCCCGCCGGACGCCGGCGCTGGAAGGCTCGTCGTCATGACGATCTTCACTTCCGGCCGGTACGGGTACGCGGCGGCGCTGTGGGCGGTCGCCTATGGCCTGCTCGGCGCGGCGTGGGCGCTCGGGGCGCCCGGCTACCCCTGGGGAGCCGACGATCCCGACCCCGACGGCGCGCTGTCGATCCTGGCCGGCACGGCGCCGCCGTTCGGCTGGTGGATCGCGGCGTTCTCGGCCGTGACCGCCGCGACGGCACTGGCCCTGACCCGCCGCACCCACGCCCGCCCGACGGACCGACCCGAGCCGAACGGCCCCTCACCGCGCCGACCCGAACCGGGCCCCCGGGGTGGTGGGCGCCCGGCGAAGGGGGCATGGGGGCGGGTGCCGGTCGTCCTGGCCTGGCCGATCGCCGTGCTGCTGGTGCTCGTGGTTCCGGACTCGCGGCTGATGATGGGCGTCGCCTACACGCCGTTGCTCCTGGTCGCGCCCCTGTTCGGCTGGGGGCTGGGCGGCGCGACGTTCGCCGACGCCTGGCCGTGGCCGGTGCTCAACCAGCTCGTGTGCGTGCTCGGCGGCCTGCTGCTGGCCGCCGCCGCGCGGGACCACGGGCGGGGGCGCGGGAACTGGTTCACCCCGGCGCGCGGGCGGATCGCGGTGTGCGTGGCGGTCGCGGTGCCGCTGGTCTACTGCGCCACCCGGTGGGCCTGGGCACTGGGCATCCCGCTCGGCGTGAGCGCGGAGTTCCTGGCCGAGGGCGAGGACGGGCTGTGGCTGGCGGGGGCGTACCTGGCGACGTTCGGGGCGCTGGGCGGCGTGCTGACCCTCGGGCTGGTGCAGCGGTGGGGCGAGGTGTTCCCGCGCTGGATCCCTGGGCTGCGCGGCCGGCGGGTGCCGCCGCTGCTGGCGGTCGTCCCGGCCGGGTTCGTCTCGATCATCATCACCGTGGCGGGGCTCACCTACATCCGCTGGACCGTGGCCGGCCGGTTCGCCCTGGAGGAGTGGGGAGCCTGGCTGCCGGAGTGCTTCTGGCCGGTGTGGGGCGCCGCGCTGGCCACCGCCGCCGTCTGCTACCACCGGCGTCGCCGGGAGAGCCCGCACCCGGCGGCGCGGGTCAGCCCGCGCTCTGCCGCTCGGGCTCGATGAGCAGGACGACCCGTTCCTCCGCGCGCGAGTAGGGGCCGCCGATGTACTTCGCGGCGATCCGGTCGACGATCTCCCAGCCCGCCTCTCCCTCGACCCACTCCACGACCCTGCCCCTGACGAGCACCGGCCGGAACGGGTCGCCGGGCGGCGTCAGGGAGAGCGCGACCCGCGGGTCGCGCCGCAGGTTGAGCGCCTTTCGGGAGCGCGGGCCGGTGAGGATGGCGACCTGGTCGCCGTGCGTGCCGATCCAGACCGGGACGGAATGGGGAGCGCCGTCGGGCAGGACGGTGGCGAGGTGGGCGATGGGGGTGCCGTCGAGCACGCCGCGCACGTCGGGGTCGAGGTTCATGGTTCTCTCCGGGTCTGTTGAGTTCCTTGAGGAGACTCCGTAACCGTAGCATCCGGAGTTCCTTCAGGGAACCCCAAGAGGTAGAGTGGCCTCATGCAGCGCACGAACTTCGCGGAGATGGCCTGCTCCATCGCCCGCACCCTCGACGTGATCGGCGAGCCGTGGTCGCCGCTGATCCTGCGGGACGTGTGGGCCGGGGTGCGGCGGTTCGACCAGCTCCAGGCCGATCTCGGCATCTCCCGCAAGGTGCTGACCGAACGGCTGGCCCACCTCGTCGGCCACGGCGTGCTCGAACGCCGCCCCTACGACCGGCGGCCGCGCCACGAATACCACCTGACAGCCAAGGGCGCCGAGCTGGTCGACCTGCTCATGGTCATGGCCGGATGGGGTGACAGATGGCTCGCGGGCGAGGCCGGGCCGGCCGTGCTCTACCGCCACCACGCCTGCGGCGAGATCAGCGCCGTGGAGCTGCGCTGCGCCCACTGCGGCGCGCCGATGCACGCCGGCGACGTCGACCTGCTGCCCGGCCCCGGCGCGGCAGAACGCGACCCCGGGTGAATCGGCGGCCGTCGCCGCCGGCGGCCAGGGAGCTCGAGCCACACCCACAGGCTTTCGTCACTTACCGTGTCTTTGCCGTTCCTTGGCGTTACGATCGGGGAAACCTGTCGTCCCTGATCGATCACGGAGTGCCGTATGGAGCGAACGGTTCTGGCCGCCGTCACCGAACACCCCGACGCCGACTCGGCGCTCGCCGAGCAGATCCGCCGGGTGTGCGCCGAGATGGGCGAGCTCGGCCTCCAGGTGCGCTGGACCCGCCGCACGGCCGACGCCCTGGCGGTGGTCGGGTCCGACGCCTCGCTCACGGCGATCCTGGCGGCCTGGGACGCGCCCGGCGCCGAAGACCTGCTGGCCGCGGTGGCCAAGCGCTTCCGCGGCCTGCCGGTCTTCCTGATCACCCAGGACCAGGAGCTCCCGCTGTGGGTGTACGAGGTCATCCAGGGCTACGTCTTCCCGCTGGAGGACACCCCGCAGTTCATCGCCGGGCGCATCGCGCACGCCGCCGAGCAGTACGCCGACCAGATCCTCCCGCCGTTCTTCCGCGCGCTGCTGCACCTGGAGGACCATCACCCCTACTCCTGGCACACCCCGGCGCACGCGGGCGGCGTGGCGTTCCTGAAGTCGCCCGTCGGCCGGGCGTTCTTCGACTTCTACGGCGAACGGCTGCTGCGCACCGACCTGTCGATCTCCGTCGGGGAGCTGGGCTCGCCGCTCGACCACACCGGCCCGATCGGCGAGGCCGAGCACAACGCGGCCCGCGTCTTCGGCGCCGAGCGCACGTTCTTCGTGGTCAACGGCAACTCCACCGCCAACCGCATCGTCGGGCACCACGCGATCGCCCGCGGCGACACCGTCCTGGTCGACCGCAACTGCCACAAGTCGATCCAGCACGCGCTGGCGATCAGCGGCGCCCGGCCGGTCTACCTGGTTCCCGAGCGCAACGGGCTGGGGCTGGCCGGGCCGATCCCGGCCGCCGCGCTGGAGGCGTCCGCGGTCCGGGCGCGGGTGGCCGGCCATCCGCTCGCGGCGGGCGACCCCGCGTACGCGGTCGTCACCAACTCCACCTACGACGGCGTCTGCTACGACGCGGTCCGGGTCGCCGAGCTGCTGGGCCCCACCGTGCCGCGGCTGCACTTCGACGAGGCGTGGTTCGCCTACGGCCGGTTCAACCCGCTCTACTCCCGCCGCTACGCCATGTCGGTCGACGAGCGCACGCTGCCCGGCCCTGAGCGTCCCACCGTGTTCGCCACGCAGTCCACGCACAAGTTGCTGGCCGCGTTGTCGCAGGCGGCGATGTTGCACGTCCGGCCCTCGCCGCGGGCGCCGGTCGACTACGACGCGTTCAACGAGACGTACCTGATGCACGCCTCGACCTCGCCGCTGTACCCGATGATCGCCTCCCTCGACGTGGCCGCGGCGATGATGGACGGCCCCTCCGGGTCGTTCCTGACCGGCGAGGCGATCGTCGAGGCGGTCCGGTTCCGGCAGGCGATGACCCGGCTGGCCGCCCGCATCCGCGAGGACGGCCGCCGGCCCGGCTGGTTCTTCGGTCTCTGGCAGCCGCCCTCGGTGCCCGACCCGCACACCGGCCGGGCCGTGCCCTTCGCCGACGCCGACCCGGCGCTGCTGTGCTCGGAGCCGCGCTGCTGGGTGCTGGAGCCCGGCGCCGCCTGGCACGGCTTCGACGGCATGCGCGACGACTACGCCCTGCTCGACCCGGTCAAGGTGACGATCACCTGCCCCGGCGCCGACGCGGCCGAGGGCACGCAGGAGTGGGGCATCCCGGCCAAGATCGTGGCCGCCTACCTGCAGCGGCGCGGCATCGTGGTGGAGAAGACCGGCGACCACACGCTGCTGGTGCTGTTCTCGATGGGCATCACCAAGGGCAAGTGGGGCACGCTGATCGACGCCCTCACCGACTTCAAGAACGCCTACGACGGCGACCGGGCGCTGGCGGACGTGCTGCCCGGGTTCGGGCCGTCCGGGGTGTCGTTGCGGGCGTTCTGCGGCCGGGTGCACGCGAAGCTGCGCGACTCGGGCGTGGGCGCGCTGCTCGACCAGGTCTTCACCGCGCTGCCCGAGCCGGTCGCCACGCCCGCCGACGTCTACCAGGCCATGATCCGCTCCCGTACCGAGCGGGTCCCGCTGGACCGGCTGGCCGGGCGGGTGGTGGCGGCGACCGTGGTGGTCACCCCGCCCGGGATCCCCATGCTGATGCCCGGCGAGGCGACCGGCGCGGCCGACGGCCCGCTGCTGAGCTACCTGCGGGCCCTGGAGGACTTCGACCGCACCTTCCCCGACCTGGCCACCGACATCCACGGCGCCCACCGCGACACCGAGGGCCGCTACCAGGTGGAGGTCCTCCGCGCCTGACGGCCGCCCCCGCCGGGCCGTCAGAGCAGAGCCGGACCGTCAGGACGCGGCCGGCACGGCGGGCCGGGGCCGGGGCCGGATCAGGGCAGGGCCGGCGCGGCGGGCCGGGGCCGGGTCAGGGCAGGGCCGGTACGGCGGGCCGGGCGTCGGTCCAGCCGACCTCGGCCAGGGTCGTGACGGACGACTTCGCGGGCCCCTTCCCGCCGCCACCGGCGCTGTACTCCTGCGACAGCAGCGCCATCCTGCCGGTGTCGACGATCAGCCGGGTTCTCGTCCGCGTCGCCGTCCCGCCCGTCCCGTTCGTCGTGTCGATCACGACGACGGCGCCCGGCCTGCCCAGCTCGTCCTTGGCGTTGCCGTCCGCGCGCACGCCCGGCATGGTGAGCATCGCCTGGTAGGCGGCGTTGCGCACCTCCTTCGGGGCGGGCAGCACGTGCAGGAGCTGGGGCAGCGTCCCGGCCACCCAGCCGGGCAGGGCGCTGTCGGGGATGCGGCCGACCCGGCCGGCCCTGGTGAGCCAGTCCTTGAGCAGGGCGGGGTCGGCGGGCAGGCGCTGGACCTCGTCGTAGGTCAGCAACTGCCCGGCCAGCTCGAACTTGACGGACTCCCGCACGGCCCCCACGTGCCCCTTGGCCGGCTCGGTGGACAGCCGCACGGTCTTCCCGTCGATCGACTCGCTCCACCTGGCGGGTGAGCCGTCCCGCCGCCAGGCCTTCTTGTCGGCCGGGGTCGGCGGGGTCGCCCCGAGTTCGCGGTAGGCGTACCAGGCCCTGCCGTCGGGGGTGGTCCACCGTTCGATGATCTGCTTCTTGACCAGCGAGTACGGGTGCGCCCTGGTGCCGAACCGCCACTCCTGCGGCATGGTGAGCAGTTCCTTGACGTGCCAGTAGGCGCCCTCCGGCGGGGCCGCCGCGGCCGGCGCCGGCATGCCCAGGGCGGCGCCCACCGCCAGCCCGGCGCCCATGGCGATCAGGCGGCGGAACGTCGCCGCCGCGGTCCATGAATACAAAGTCATGACCGTCCATACGCCTGAGCCGCCCGAAGGGTTGCCCGCCGCCTTCCTGCGCTCTCGCGGGCAACCGCCGCCGGCGCCCAGGCGTATAAGGAAGCGTGAAATCGGACAGACAGCCGTGAGCGCCACGGAACACGACTTCGGCGCATTCGTGGCCGCACGCGCCACGAGCCTGCTACGGGTCGCCTACCTCGCCTGCGGCGACGAGGCGGAGGCCGAGGACCTGCTGCAGACCGCGCTGGAGCGCACCTACCGGAACTGGGACCGGGTCCGCCACGACAGCCCCGAGCCGTACGTGCGCCGCGTCATCGTCAACGCCGCCATCAGCCGGGCCCGCCGCCGGGCGATCCTCAGGATCGTCCCGATGCACAGCCCGCCGGACACGCCGGACCGGGCGACGGACACCGACCTGCGCCAGGTGCTCATGGACGCGCTGCGCGCCCTGCCGCCCCGGCAGCGGGCGGTGATCGTCCTGCGGTACTGGGAGGACCTCAGCGAGGCGCAGACGGCTGAGGTGCTCGGTTGCTCGGTCGGCACGGTCAAGAGCCAGGCGTCGAAGGCGACGGCCAAACTCCGTTCGGCCCTCGGACGGGAGACAGTGGAAGGAGTGATCAGGAATGCCCACGCTTGAGGAGGAGCTCCTCCGGCTCATGACGGAGGAGACCACCCGGCTGCACGCCGCGCCCGACCTGGTGGAACGGGTGGTGCGCGGGTCCCGGCGCAGGCGGGCGAGGGGCCGCATCGCGGCGTTGTCGGCGTCCGTGGCGGTCGTGGCCGCGCCCGTGGCGTACCTGGGCGCGAGCACGGTGACCGCGACGGGCGGCCAGGTCACGATCTCCGTGACGCCGGAGCCGCCCGCCATCGACGACACCCCGCCCCCGCCATCGGAACCGCCGAGCCTCGGCGACCTGGGCGACGGGACGACGTTCGGGCACGTCAAGGTGGGATACCTGCCCGAGCGGCTGAAGTGGTCCGGCTGGTCGGTGGACTTCGGCGACAAGTACACCACCGCCTACTTCTACGAGGGCGACGACCCGGGCTCCTACCGGGTGCAGATCTACATGTACGAGGAGGGGGCCGTCCAGGAGGTCGGCGACCGGATCGCGGCCTACCGCGACGAGGGGGACGGCGAGGAGGTCACCGTCGGCGACCGCGGCGGCTACCTGGTCGTGCAGAACGTCGGCGAGGACGGCATGAAGGGCACGCCCACCCTCTTCCTCCGCATGGGCGACCGGCAGTGGGCCGAGATCATGTTCAGCCCGACGTACGCCAAGGAGTTCCGCGACGCCGGGGCCGTGTCCGCCGAGCTGAAGAAGATCGCTGAGCGGCTCACCCCCAACCCGTGACCGCCTCCGCCTCCACCGCGCCCCCGCGGACGTGCGCGCCACAATACCTAGGGGGGTATATTGGCGGTGGAGGTGGAGCGAATGGACATGAACGCGGCCGTCCTGGCCGAGGCGCTCACCCGGCTCAAGCGGGCCCACGGCCAGCTCGGCGGGGTGATCGCCATGATCGAGAACGGTGACGACTGCGAGCGGGTGCTGACCCAGCTCGCGGCGGTGTCCAAGGCCCTGGACCGGGCCGGATTCAAGATCATCTCCACCGGCCTGCAACAGTGCCAGGCGGCGCGCGAGCGCGGCGAGGAGCCCGCCATCACGCCGGAGCGGCTGGAGAAGCTGTTCCTGGCCCTGTCCTGATTCAGCACCGATCTCCCCCACGGGCATCCGAAGGCGGCGGCTGAACCCGTACGCCCGAGCATGCCCGTCTTTTTACCTGCCCTATACCCCCCAGGGTATCAATGGGTAGGACGGTCCTGACCGGACCGCGACTGCGACGACACGAAGGCGGCGAAGACGATGAGCACGATCCACGTCGAGGTGGTGGAGACCTCTTCCCTGGGCGACCGCAGCTATCTCGCCCACGACGGCCAGGTCGCCCTGGTCGTCGACCCGCAGCGGGACATCGACCGGATCCTCGCCCTGGCCGGACGGCTCGGCGTGCGCGTCACCCACGTGGCCGAGACCCACCTGCACAACGACTACGTCTCGGGCGGCCTGGCGCTGGCCCGGGTGACCGGCGCCGCCTACCTGGTCGCCGACGACGAGAGCGTGCGGTTCGACCGCCGGCCGGTCTCCGACGGCGAGGAGGTCACGCTGTCCGGCGCGATGAGCGTCCAGGCGGTGGCCACGCCCGGCCACACCTTCCACCACCTGTCCTACATCCTGACCGGCCCGGACGGGCCCGAAGGGGTCTTCACCGGCGGCTCCCTGCTCTTCGGCACCACCGGCCGCACCGACCTGCTCGGCGCCGAGCACGCCCACGACCTGGCCCACCGCCAGCACACCTCGGCGCACCGCCTGGCCGACCTGCTGCCCGACGGCGCCCACGTGTGGCCCACCCACGGCTTCGGCAGCTTCTGCTCGGCGACGCAGGCCGACGCCCCGGCCTCCACGATCGGCCGCGAGCGGCAGGCCAACCCGGCGCTGCGCCTGGAGGCCGACGACTTCGTCGCCCAGACCCTCGCCGGTCTCGACGCCTACCCCGCCTACTACGCCCACATGGGCCCGCGCAACTCCGAGGGCGGCGGCCCGATCGACCTCACCCCCGTACGGACCGCCGACCCCGCGGAGCTCAGGAAGCGGATCGCGGCCGGGGAGTGGGTGGTGGACCTGCGCTCCCGCAAGGCGTTCGCCAGCCGCCACCTGACCGGCACGCTCAGCTTCGGCCTCGACGGCCCGATGTCCACCTGGCTCGCCTGGATGGCTCCCTGGGGCGCGCCGATCACCCTGCTGGGCGAGGACGCCGCGCAGGTCGCCGCCGCCCAGCGGGAACTGGCCCGCATCGGCGTCGACCGTCCGGCCGCCGCCGCGACCGGCGATCCCGGCCAGTGGGCCGGCGGTCACGACGAGCGGCTGGGCGAGCTGGCGGTGGCCACGTTCGCCGACCTGGCCGCCGTCCGCGCCGGGCGCGCGCCCGCGCACCTGCCCGCCCCGGACGTCGTGCTGGACGTGCGCATGACCAACGAATGGCGGGCCGGCCACGTCGCGGGCGCCACCCACATCCCGCTGCCGGACCTGCCGCACCGCCTGGCCGACGTCCCGGCCGGCACGGTGTGGACGCACTGCGGCTCCGGCTACCGGGCGGCCGCCGCCACCAGCCTGCTCGCCCGCGCCGGACGCCGCGTGGTGCACATCGACGACGCCTACGCGGCGGCCGCCGAGGCGGGCCTGACCATCACCGGCGACTGATCCGGCCGGTCCGCGCCGCCGTGCGCGTCCGGGCCGCGGCGACATGCCGCTCGACCTGCCGCGCGCACCACACCGCCCCGCGCCCCGGCGCGCGCCGGCGTCAGGAGCGGGCGTGGCGGTCGAGGCCGAGGGTGGAGATCAGGTCCTCGTGCAGCTCGAACCAGACGCGGTGGCAGGAGTCGACGTCGGTGCGGTCCACCCACGCGCCCTCCCCGTTGCGGGCGCGGGCCAGGGCCGCGGCGAAGCGCCTGTCGTACCCGCCGAACCGGGCCAGGACGCCGGTCAGCCGGTCGGCGAGCGGCTGGAGGGCCCGGCCGACGACGGTCAGCTCGTGCAGGATCCGGGCGTCCCAGGCGGGGTCGGAGTGGTCGTTGACGGCGAGCCGGTCGCGGCCGTCCGGGCGCAGCTGCCAGTCGGTGCACGCCTTCAGCAGCAGGGCGTTCAGCGGCAGGAACTCGCGGTAGACGTCGTGCACCTCCTCGGCGCAGCCGGCCTGGTCGAGCTCGGCGGCCAGGCGCCGCTCGTCCTCGGCCCGGCCCGTCTCGGTGAGCGACCAGCCGCCGGTGCCGGCGAACTCTGAGCGGCTCACCCAGCCGCGCGCCTCGGCGTCGAGCAGCTCCTCCTCCGTCTCGGCCACGCCGAGCGCGTACCGGCGGGCGAGCACCGGGGTGTCGGCGAAGCCGGTGACGCGTACGGCGTGCAGCGCCAGCAGGCCGGGCGCGGACTGCCGGGTCATGAGCCGGCCTCCTGACGGGTAGTCAGGCGGGTGTAGTGCTGCTGGCACGCCTGCGGCGAGTTGAACCCCATCGCCTCGGCCATCTGCGCCCAGGTCAGCCCGGCGCTGCGGGCGGTGAACAGCAGGGCGGACTCGATCGCCTCGACCTCGGCGCGCGCGGCGGGCAGCAGGGCCAGCGCCCCCAGGACGTCCTCCGGCTCCAGGCCGGCGTTGCGCCAGACGGCGAACCGCGTCAGGTCGACCGCCGACGGCGGCACGGGCGGAGGTTGCCACGGGCGCGGGTCGAGCAGGTCGGCGCCCAGGGCCATGAGCCGCCGGCGGCCCTCCTTCTCGCGCTGGGCCTGAAGCTGGTCCGCGTTCGCGGCGCGGACGGGGTCGTGGTTGCGTTGCATGCGGGCCATGATTCACAATCGGCGGGACATCGTCAACATTTTGTTGAAGGGCGGGCGGATGATCGTACCCCTCGAGGAGGCCGCGGCCGACACCTGCGGGGGCAAGGGCGGCGCGCTCGGCGCGCTGCTGCGGGCCGGGCTGCCGGTCCCCGACGGTTTCGTGGTGCCGTTCGCCGCCTACCTCGCCGCGGTCCGCGGCCTCGACCTCGGCCGGCGCACCGCGGGCCCCGACGACCCGGCCGCGGCGCGGCGCGCGATCGAGGCGCTCACGGTCGACGCCGGGCTGGCCGCGGCGCTGGCGCGGGGGCTCGGCGCGCTCGGCGACCCGCCCGTGGCCGTGCGGTCGTCGGCGGCCGACGAGGACACCGGCCGCAGCTCGGCGGCCGGCCGATACGAGAGCTTCCTCGCCGTGCGCGGCGCGGACGGCGTGGCCGAGGCCGTGCGCGCCTGCTGGGCCTCGCTGTTCTCACCGCGCGCCGCCGCCGGCCGTGAGTCCGGCGGCGGCTCCGGCGGCGGGTCCGGCGACAGGTCGGGCGACAGGTCGGGCGACGGCCCGGCGATGGCCGTGGTCGTCCAGCGCCACCTGGACGCCGAGGCGTCCGGGGTCATGTTCACCCCGGCCGGGCCGGGCGAGCCCACCGGGATCGAGGCGTCGTGGGGGCTCGGGCCCAGCGTCGTGGGCGGCACGGTCACCCCCGACTCCTACCGGGTCGCCGCGGACGGATCGGTCGTGCGCACGCCGGCCGACAAACGCACCCGGCTCGACCGGGAGGGCGCGCGGCTCGTCGTGCGGAACGTGCCCGACGGCGTCCGGGGGCGGGCGGCGATCGACGACGCGACCGCCGTGCGGCTGGCCGGGCTGGGCGCGCGGATCGCGGCCCTGCGCGGCGGGCCGCAGGACGTCGAGTGGGCCGTCGCGGCCGGCCACGTCTGGATCCTGCAGGCCCGCCCGGTCACCGCCGCTCCCCCGCCCGCCGGCCCGCCCGTCCCGGCCGCGGACGTGCCGTCCGGGGCGCTCGTCGGGACGCCGGGCAGCCGCGGAGCCGTCACCGGCACCGCGCGGATCGTGCGCGGGCCGGGCGACTTCGCCCGCGTGCTCCCGGGCGACGTGCTGGTCTGCCCCTTCACCGACCCGGCGTGGACGCCGCTGCTGCGCATCGCCGCCGGCGTCGTGACCGAGACCGGCGGAGTGCTGTCCCACGCCGCGATCGTGGCCCGCGAGCACGCCATCCCCGCCGTTCTCGGCGTCCCTGACGTGACCAGCAGGCTGCGGGACGGCGCGCTCGTCACCGTCGACGGCACCGCCGGCACCGTCACCGTCACCTGCCCCCGGAAAGGAGAGGGGAGCGGCCGCTGACCCGCCGCTCCCCGATCACCCATGTCAATGCGACGCCTCTACCTGGCCCGCCACGGCGCGGCCGACGCGTTCGGGCAGCTCACCGACGACGGGCGGCGGCAGTCGGCCCTGCTGGGCGAACGGCTGGCCGCCATGCCGATCGACGCCGTGTGGCACTCCCCGCTGTCGCGTGCCGCCGAGAGCGCGGGCGAGCTCGCCCGGCACCTGCCCGGCGTGCCCGTGGCCGAGGCCGCCGAGCTCGTCGACCACGTGCCGTACGTGCCCGCCCCCGCCGAGACGCCCGCGTCCTGGGCCGGTTACTTCGACGGCTTCGACCAGGCCGAGGCGGCCTCGGGGCGCGCGCTCGCCGACGCCCTGGTCGCCCGGTTCGCGACGGTCCCCGGCGAGCCCGCGTCCGACGTGCACGAGGTGCTGGTGACGCACGCCGACCAGATCGCCTGGCTGGTCCGGCACGCGCTGGACGCGCCGCCGCCCCGGTGGCTCGGCCTGAACAGCGCGAACACCGGCCTGACGATCATCGAGTACCGCGCCGGCCTGCCGCCCACGATGGTGATGTTCAACGACCTGAGCCACCTCCCGTCCGGCCTGCGCTGGACCGGCTTCCCGCGGGACCTGTGGCCGTGAGCGGCGGGCCGGGGGCGTCAGGAGATGCTGCGCCCCTCCACCGCGTCGAGCACCAACGGGCTGGGGCCGGGGTCGCCGCGCACGCCGAAGCCGTAGCGGTAACCGGCCCTGACCTCCGGGTCCGACAACGCCGGCAGGTGTTCCAGCGTGGCCGCGGTCACCAGCTCCCAGCCGGAGCCGGTGTCGGCGTACATGGCGGCCCGCTCGCCCACCAGCGACAGCGCGAAGCGGCCGCCGTCGGGGACGGTGACGCCCTGCTTGACGCCGAAGACCGCGATCCCGCCCGGCACCTGCGGGCCGCGCACCTCGAACCCGGCGAACTTGTGGCTGTTGACGTAGAACGCCGCCACGTCCGTGCTGCCGTCCTTGACCAGGCCCGTGTAGACGGTGTCCATGTCGGTGGAGTCGCCCTGGAACCTCCTGATCGTGATCGCCGTGGCGAACGCCGGGTTGCGCGGCGAGACGCCCGACGACATCAGCCCGAACCAGGACGCCGACGGGTGCCCGGCCGACAGCGCGCCGCCCGCGTACGTCACCCGCGGCAGCTCCTTGTCCTCCGGCTGGACCCGGTAGGCCTGGTAGTCGCCGGCCTGGTCGAAGTCGTCGGCCAGCTCCTGGTTGGCGAAGGCGTCGGGGGCGGGCGGCACGTACGCGGCCTGCGGCGGCAGCCGGAACGTCACCCGGTCCGTGCGCCCCAGGTAGGACGCGCACACCACCGGATACTCCTGGTTCGCCGGCGCGTATGCGGTCAGCGTGGTCCCGTACGTGCGGCTCGCGCCCGTGCGCAGGCCGCTCACCGGCAGCGCGCCCGGGTCGACGGCCACGCCGTCGCAGGCGGACAGCGTGACCCGGCCGGCCATCGGCAGCACGTCCCGGTTGGTGACGGTGAAGGTGACCTTGGAGCCGAGCCGGCCGCGCTCGGCGGTGGACGCGCTCACCTCGACGTTGCGCCGGGCGAGGCCGGGCAGCGCCGCCGCGGCCAGGCTCAGCCGGTCGATGTCGTAGGAGCCCGCCCAGTCGGAGCCTGCCGAGCCGCGCACCCACACCTTGACCCGGGAGATCGCGGCGCGCGGGGCCCAGCGGGACAGGTCCAGCGTGAGCCGGTTCCAGCCGAGCTCGGGGTCGACCGTGCCGGCGCCCTCCGCGACCGCGCCGCCGCGCCCGTAGACGCGGACCTTGGCGGTGAAGACGTTGCCCGGTTTGAAGCCGTCGTCGGCCTCGGGCGGCACCCGGACCGACACCGACAGCGACGGCGTGCGCGAGGCGTCGAGCGGCTTGCCGAACAGCACGTCGGCGCCCTTGTACGACTTGGCGTACCGCGACCAGCCGGGCAGGTCGCGGTCGAAGCGCACGCGCAGCGCGTGCCCGCCGTCCACGGCCACCCGCTCCACGGCGGCGGCGTTGTCCGAGGGCCGCCAGCCGTCGGCGCCGGTCTCGAAACCGGAGATCACCCGCTCGGCGACCGGCCTGGCGTCGAGCTGCGTGCCCACCGTGGCGGGCGGCTTCCTGACGGCCAGCTTGCCCGGGTCGAAGCCGGGGATGACGTCCTTCCAGTCGGAGATGCCGATGATCTTCTTGGCGAACTCGGTCACGCTCAGCGACCGGTCGGTGTCGATGGCGGCGAACACCTCGTGCAGGGGCTTGCGCTCCCCGGCGTTGGAGGGCGCGCCGTGCTCCTCGTCCCACGTCCACAGGCCGAGCCGCAGGCCGCCCTCCTGCTTGTGGTCGACGTGCCGGTGCAGGATGAAGGAGTCGATGCCGTCGGCGAAGGCGATCTTGTAGTAGGCGTACGCGTAGGCCGCGGCCTGCAGCTCCAGCTCCTTGGCGGAGTAGTCCTGGGAGTTCAGGCCCTGTTCGGAGAGGATCACCCGCCGCCGTTGCCCGTTGTAGGTCAGGTTGTCCTGGGCGAGGTAGCGCGGCAGCAGCTCGATGTTCTTGAACGTGATCCGCAGGGTGTCGAAGCTGTCCGTGGCGGTCTTGTCGTTCCAGAACGCCGGGTTAAACAGGTTCTCCGGGTAGGGGTGGTAGGCGATGTTCCAGTCGAAGTCGCCCTGGCGCTTGGTGAGGGCGTTGAGCCCGTCCACCACGTCGCGGCCCTTGTAGGTGTACTTCGGGTCGTCGTTGGCCGCGCCCGTCCAGAAGTGCGTCAGCGAGGTGTAGACGCGGGCGGCGGCGTCGGCCTTGCGCACGGCCTGCCAGGTCAGCCGCATGGCGCGGGCGTACTGGTCGAGGAAGACGGCACGGTCCTGGCGGCCCATGTTGTACCAGAACTGCTGGGCGTCGATCTCGTTGCCGACGATCCAGCCCCACGCCCGGCCGTACCGGCCGTCGGCCTGGCTGTAGCGCTGGGCGAAGAACTCCATCGCGGCGGTGAAGTGCGCCTCGCCCTCGGCCGTCTTGGTGTTGAACGCGTACACCGTGCCCTTGCCCAGCTCGGCGTCGGGGTGGATGAGCGTGCGCGCGGCGGAGTTGGGCGCGCCGCTGTTGTAGACCAGCACGATCATGTTGACCAGGACGCCGTTGTCCGACAGCGGCTTGACCTGGGCGTCGAGCCCGGCGACGGCGCCGCGGTCGAAGTAGTACGTCTTTCCCTGCGAGACGAACTCGATGGTGTTGCCGGGGGCGCCCGGCCCGGCCGTCATGACCGAGTCGAGGGCCAGGTTGATGCCGGCGTGCTGGACGCCGATCTCCTCGGCGTCGTCCGTCATCTGCACCTGTAACCCCTTTTTGCCCGACATTTCGGGATAAAGGGTTTGGTTGGCCGACGCGAAGCTCAGCTTGTCGGCGTAGTGCACCTCTCCCACCGGGCCGTCCGCGCCCACCGCGAGGAACTTGTCGTAGAGCCGGTCCTGGTCACCGTCCATCCGGGGCACCTCGACGCGGAACGGGCCCGCCTCGACGGACGCGACCGGCTGCTCGCCCGCGGGCGAGTCCTGCCAGGTGTCCAGCGCGTACAACTCAGCCCGGCCAGGGGCGACGCCGGTGACGGTGATCGTGTCCCCGCCGACCTCGACGCCGCTCACCCCGCCGGCCGCCGCCGCGCGCGCGGGCTGGGCCTGCGCCGGGAGGGCCAGCATCGGGACGGCCAACGCCAGGGCGATCAACAACCTCATGTCATCTCCTCCTACTTGGCCCAGTCCTCGTCGCCCCAGGCGTTCTTCTTGATGCCGGCCTCGATGCCGCGCTTCCACCACTTGTCCAGGTCGGCCAGCTCCTCCTCCAGGGAGCGCCGGCCGAGCAGGTAGCCGTCGAAGACGTCGCGGAAGGAGGTGCCCTCCGGGCCGCCCGGCAGGGCCACCACCCGGAACGGCTTGCCCCACTCGCCCTCCAGCATCCCGGCGGTCTCGGCCGACGGCTCCACGCCCTCGACGGCGGGCAGGCCGCCGGTCGCGTCCAGCCAGGGCTTGATCGCCGGCGAGCTCATGTACTGGAGGAACTTGACCGCCGCCGCGTACTTCTCGCCCTTGACGGTGGAGGGGATCATGTAGCTGGTGCCGCCGATCGAGGCGCCGTAGCGGGCCGGGGCCTCCGACGACAGCGGCGTGCTGGCCTTGGTGATGGTCGGGAACGGCATCGTGCCGAGGGCGAACTTCGCGTCCGCCTTCAGCGCCTCCACGGCGAAGTCGGTGCCCCACGACATGGCGGCCTTGCCGGAGACGAAGTCGCGGTAGCCCACGGTCGCGCCGCCGTCGGCGACGCCCGTCCAGTTGGGCGTGCCGCAGTCGAAGAACTCCTTGTAGATCTTCAGGGACTCGGCGACCTCGGGCGTCCTGGTGGTGAGCGTGCCCTGCTTGATGGCCTTGCTCATCGACTTCTCGGTCACGGTCGGCGCCTTGCCGGGCTTGCCGGCGGCGTCGAAGAAGTTCCAGTCGTCGTGGTACTTGTCGATGAGCTGGGTGCTGACCGCCTCCCACGTCCAGCCGGCGGCCAGGCCGCCCTTGTCGAGGGCGACGGGGTCGAAGCCGGCCGCCTTGAGCTTCCCGCAGGCGCTCCTGAAGTCCTGCCAGGTGGCGGGGGGCTGGTCGATGCCCGCCTTGGCGAAGGCGTCCTTGTTGTAGAACAGGCCGATGGCGACCAGGTTGAAGGGGATGTACTCCAGCTTGCCGCTCTCCTTGCTCAGCGCCTTGGAGACGGCGGGGCCGTAGTACTCCTTCCTGAACACGTCGATCCAGCGCTGGTTGCCCGGCACGTACGGGTTGGGCTTCTGCAGCTCGGCGTCGAGCGCGTGCACCTCGTGGGCCTTGTGCGGCGGCTGGTTGAAGACCAGTTCGGGCGCGGTGCCGGCGGCGAGCTGGGTGGTGATCGTCTGCATGAAGCCGTCGAGAGGCAGCACCTGCGTCCTGACCTCGATGCCGGGCTCGCGCTTCTCGAAGGCGTCGACCAGCGCCTCCCAGGCCGGTCCGAAGCTGCTCCCGCTGGCGTTCCACTGGTTGGGGCCGGCCAGCGTGATCGTCACCTTGCCGCCGCCGTCCTGGGCGGACGTGCCGCCGGTGCCGAGCAGGCCGCAGCCTGTCAGCGCGAGCAGCGCGGCCAGCGCGGCCGGGGCCGCGAGCCCGCTCGTGGGGGGTGTTCTCATCGGGTACGGGTCCTTTCCATATTGATACGTTTCAATCGCGAGACCGGCTCACTTGCCGGACACGATGCCGCCCTGGATGCCCGCCAGGAACCACTTGGACAGGAACGTGAACAGCACCACCAGCGGCAGGCTGGCCAGCACGTAGCCGGCGAACAGCGGGCCCCACTGCTGCGCGTTCTGGTTGGCGAAGAAGGCCAGCCCCGCGGGGATCGTCCGGTAGGCGTCGGTCTGCACGGTGAGCAGCGGCCAGAAGTAGTCGTTCCACACGCCCAGCACCGTCATCAGCGCCACCGTGCCGATGACCGGCCTGGCCAGCGGCAGCATGAAGGCCAGGAACAGCCGGACGCCGCCCGCCCCGTCCACCCGCGCCGCCTCGAAGATCTCCTCGGGGATCTGCGCCATGTAGGTGCGCATGACGACGATCCCGAAGACCGTGTTCGCGGTGACGTGCGGGATGATCAGCACCAGCCGGCTGTCCAGGATGCCGAGGTCGCGCATCAGCACGAACAGCGGGATCAGGCTGGTGATCGAGGGCACCATGAGCAGCGCCGCGACCAGCCCGAACAGCGCGTTGCGCCCCGGGAAGCGGTAGCGGGCGAACACGAACGCCGCCGCCGGGGCCAGCAGCATCGTGCCGCCGATGGCCAGCGCCGCCACCACGAACGAGGTGAACAGGTACGGGCTGACCTGCTCCCACGCCGCCGCGTAGTTGTCCAGGTGCACCGGCCAGGCCGGCGACCAGTAGCTGGCGAAGAACTGCTCGTTGTCCTTGACCGACGCGGCCAGCATGAACAGGTACGGGAACAGCCCGGCGAAGGCCAGCACCGTCAGCACGCCGCCGGCCACCAGGTCGGTCCTGCGGGTCCGGCTCACGATCCCGACCTCCTGCCGAGCGCCAGCGCGACCAGGCTCACCCCGAGGGTCAGCGCGAACAGCACGGTGCCGAGCGCGGCCGCGTACCCCCAGCTCGTGTCCACGAAGGCGGCGTCGAGCATGCGCAGCACGGGCACCTGGGTGGCGTTGTCGGGGCCGCCCTTGGTCATGATGTGGGCCTGCATGCCGTACTGGAGCACCGAGATCACCGCCAGCACCAGCAGCAGCTTGACGTCGCGGAACATCATCGGCAGGTCGATGCTCCAGAAGCGGCGCAGCCGGCCGGCGCCGTCCACCTCGGCGGCCTGGTAGATCTCGGCCGGCACGTTCTGCAGCGCCGACAGGAAGACCAGGAACGGCAGACTGGCCACCCACGGGAAGCCGATCGTCATCAGCGCGGCCAGCGCCGTGGCCGGGTCGCCGATCCAGTTGCCGGCCAGCCCGTCCAGGCCGAGCGCGCGCAGCAGGCTGTTGACGACGCCGTCGCGCGGGTCGTACATGAACTGCCACAGCAGCACGTTGACCACGGCCGGGAAGGCCAGCGGCAGGATCAGCAGGGTGCGGAAGACGAACCGCAGCCGCTCGCTGGACAGCGACATCACCAGCTCGGCGGCCAGCAGCGGGAACACCCACATGAGCGTGACGGCCCAGACGAAGATGATCCCGGCGTTGCGGAAGGAGGCCCACCACAGGTCGTCGCCGAGCATCGTGAGGTAGTTGTCCAGACCGACGAACGGCGAGCCGAAGCCCGGCCGCCACTCGTACAGCGAGTGCAGCATGCCGTTGAGCGCCGGGTAGTAGGCGAACGCCGCGAGCAGGGCGAAGGTGGGAAGAAGGACGAGGTAGACGCCCCACGGGATCCGGCGGCGCGCTTGTGTGCTGGTCACGATCGTCAATGCCTCTCAGCGGTGGTGCGGAACGCGTACGAGCCGGAGCCGACCCGGTAGACCGCGGCCCCGTCGTCGAGGCGGTCGAAGGTCACGCCCTCCGCCTCGGCCGCCGGCCGGCCGCCCTCGGTCACCCGCTCCGGCGGCGCGGGCACGTGCACCTCGGCGCGGGTGTTGGGCGGCACGACGACGTCCAGGGCGAGGCCGCCGTCCGTCAGCCGCCAGGCGATCTCCACCTGGCCGTGCCGGGTGCGGTGGGCGGTCCGCGCCCAGCCGATCCCGCCGCCGGGGCGGGGGCGCACGACGATGTCGGCGTAGCCGGGCGAGCCGGGGGCCAGGCCGCCGACCGTCCGGTACATCCAGTCGCCGACGGCGCCGTAGGCGTAGTGGTTGAAGGAGTTCATTCCGGGGTCCTGCAGCCCGCGGTGGTGGCTCCAGGAGTCCCAGCGCTCCCACATGGTCGTCGCGTCGCCGTGCACGACCGGGTAGAGCCAGGACGGGAAGGTGTCCTGCGTCAGCAGCCGGTAGGCCACGTCCAGCCGCCCGGTCGAGGTGAGCGCGTCCAGCAGGTACGGCGTGCCGAGGAACCCGGTCGACAGGTGGCCGCCGCGCGCCTCGACGTCACCGGCCAGCCGGGCCGCGGCCCTGGGCAGCTCGTGCTCCTCCAGCAGCCCGGCGGTGACGGCCAGCACGTACGCGGTCTGCGTGCCGCTCGCCACCACGCCGGGGCCCTCGACGAAGGCGGCGCGGAAGGCCCGGCGCACCCGTTCGTACAGCTCCAGGCAGGTACGCTCGTCGGCGTCGCGGCCGAGCGCGGCGGCCAGCCCGGCCAGCTGACGGGCCGACAGTGCGAAGATCGCCGTGCCGACGAGCCGTTTGGGGGTCTCGGCGCCGATCGACAGCCAGTCGCCGAACCCCTCGTCGGGGAAGATCCCGTTCTCGGAGCGGCGGTCCAGGTAGGCCAGCCAGCGCAGCATGGGCTCGAAGCAGGCGGCGACCACGCGGGCGTCGCCGCGCAGCCGGTGCAGCGCCCACGGCAGCATGACCAGCGCGTCGCCCCAGCCGGGCGAGCCGGCCTCCTTGGGGCTGGGCGACAGGCCGCGGCCCGACAGCACGTCGGGCACCACGTGCGTGACCGCGCCGTCGTCGCCCTGGGCGTCGACCACGTCGGTCAGCCAGCTGCGCAGGAACGCGGCGGCGTCGTAGTTGAACAGGGCGGTCGGGGCGAAGGCCCAGATGTCGCCGGTCCAGCCGAGCCGCTCGTCCCGCTGCGGGCAGTCGGTGGGGACGGCCAGGAAGTTGCCGCGCTGCCCCCACACGATGTTGCGCTGCAACCGGTCGAGCCGCTCGTCGGAGCAGGTGAACTCGCCGGCCGGCTCCATCGCGGCGTGGGCCACCCTGGCGGTGATCGACTCGGGGGCCGCGCGCAGGCCCGACACCTCGGCGTACCGGAAGCCGTGGAAGGTGAACCTCGGCTCGAACGTCTCGGCCTGCTCGCCGCGGGGCAGGAACTCGTCCGTGGCGCGGGCCGAGCGCAGGCTGGCCAGGTGCAGGCCGCCCTCGTGGTCGAGGACCTCGGCGTGCCGCAGCACCACCGGGCGGTCGCGGCCGGCACGGCCGGTGAGCCGGACCCAGCCGACCAGGTTCTGCCCGAAGTCGGCGATCCACACGCCGGGCCGGTGCTCCCACACGCGCACCGGCTCCACCTCCTCGTGCACCCGGATGGGCGGCGCGACGGAGGCGGTCACCCGGCCCGCCGGCGGGCTCACCGGCACCACGGGCGCCCAGCCGGAGTCGTCGAACCCGACGGCCGTCCAGCCGAGCGGTTCTGCCGCCAGGTCCTGCCGCTCGCCGTTCTGCAGGTCGGCGTAGCGGATCGCGCCGGAGCCGGCGCGCCAGTCGGCGTCGGTGCGCAGCCGGGTGCGGGTGCCGTCCTCGTGCAGGATCTCCAGCTCGGCGCGGAAGGCCAGGCGGCGGCCGTACTGGAAGGAGCCGAACCAGCTGATGTTGCCGGCGTACCAGCCGTCGGCCAGGACCGCGCCGATCGTGTTGCGCCCCTCCGCCACCAGCGCCGTCACGTCGTAGGTCTGGTACGTGACGCGGTGGCGGTAGTCGGTCCAGCCGGGCGCCAGGTGGTCGGCGCCGACCCGGGCGCCGTTGAGGTGGATCTCGTAGACGCCGAGCGCGGTGGCGTACAGCCTGGCCCGGCGCACCGGCGACGGCACGCCGAACTCGCGCCGCAGGTACGGGCTCGGCCGGTCGCCGACCGGTTCGCGGCCCAGCGGCGGGTCGCCGTGCAGCCCGACCTCCTCGGCCAGCCGCCAGCCGGAGTCGTCGAAGCCGGGCTGCTCGAAGCCCTCGCCCGGCCGGTTCTCGGCCCGCCACCGGCCGCCGGAGGTGACGGTCACCGTGCTCTCGCCCGCCACCGGGACGAGCTGCGGCAGCGCGGGCCGCCCCTCGACCACGACCTCCAGCCGCACGCACAGCCCCGGCCCGGCGGCCCGGATCGCGAGCACGTTCTCGCCCGAGGCCACCAGGTCGCCCGCGTCGGCCACGAACGCCCCGTCCCGCCGCTCCCCCGCGACCGGCACCCCGTTGACGTACGCCTCGATCGTCTCGGCGGTCTCGAGCGTCTCGGCCGTCTCGGCGGCGCCCCCGCCGTCGCCGATCACCAGCCACGCCGACAGCGGCCTGGCCCCGCCCGGCACCGCGAACCGCGTCCGGAACGCCCCGGTCGGCGACCCGGACGGGCCCAGCGGGCCGGCGACCCAGATGCGCGGCACGTTCTCCAGCGACGGCAGCCGCTCCGAGCCGGGCACCATGGGGGTGCCGATCCAGCCCGCCATCCAGCCGCCGGCCTCGCCGAGCCCGGTCTCGAACCAGTGCGCGGGGCTCCAGCCGGACCATTCGCCCTGCTCGTCGGCCACCTCGACCCGCCACTGGTAGCGCGTCCTGGGCCGCAGCGCGGCGCCGCCGTACGGGACGTCGAAGGTCGCGGCCGAGGTCACCGCGCCGCTGTCCCAGACGACTTCGGCCCCCTCGCCGGCCGGATCGCTCTCCCGGGCCACGACCAGCCGGTACGCGCTCTGCGCCCGTCCGCGCCCGGCCCCGGTGATCCGCCAGGAGAACTCCGGCGCGTCCACGTCGAGGCCCAGTGGTTCGGCCAGTCCTTCGACGCGCAGGTCGGTCACGGCGAGATGCGACAAGGGTACTCCCGACTAGTTGAAACATTTCAAACAATGCGCACCGTAGGCACCGTGAGGTACTTCCGTCAATGCCCCGGATCCAGACGTGCAGCGCGGGATCGTTTGGCTGAAACATTTCAACAAGTAGACTGGCCCTCTCTCTGCCAGGTGACCAGAAGGGCTGTCCACCGGTGACCGACATCCACAAGCCGGCCGAGCGCCGCCGGCTCAGCATGGTCGACGTCGCGGCGCATGCCGGCGTGTCCGTGGGAACGGTCTCCAACGTGCTCAACCGGCCCGAGCTGGTGGCCGAGCGCACGTTGCGCCGGGTGCGCGCCTCCATCAAGACGCTCGGCTTCGTGCCCAGCGCGCCGGCCCGTCAGCTGCGCGGCGGCTCCGGCCGCTCGGTGGGCGTCATGGTGCGCGACATCGGCAACCCGTTCTTCAGCGAGGTGCTGCCCGGCATCGAGACCCGGCTGTCGCAGGAGCAGCTGCTCCTGGTGCTGTGCAGCTCCGGGGACTCGGCCGAGAAGGAGGCCCACTACCTGCAGATCCTGGAGCAGCACCGGGTGCCCGGCATCCTCATCACGCCCGCCGGGCCCGACATCTCCCATCTGGTGGAGCTGCGCAGGCGCGGCGTCGGCATGGTGCTGCTCGACCGGCCGGGCGCCGACGCCCAGCTCTGCGCGGTGGCGGTCGACAACGTCCGGGGCGGTGAGCTGGCCGGCGCCCACCTGCTCGCGCTCGGCCACCGGCGCATCGCCTTCCTCAACGGGCCGCCGATCGTGCGCCAGTGCGCCGACCGCCGCGAGGGGCTGGCCAGGGCGGTGCGGGCCGCCGGGCTCGACCCCGACGAGGTGATCACCGAGGTCACGCTGCCCGCGCTGACGCCGCGCGAGGGCGAGGCGGCCCTGGAGCGGCTGCCCGCCCGCAAGGGGCCGACGGCGCTGTTCTGCGTCAACGACACGGTGGCGCTGGGCGCGCTGCGCGGGCTGGAGCGGCGCGGCGTGCGCGTCCCGCACGACATGGCCGTCATGGGCTACGACGACGTCGAGTTCGCCGAGCTGCTGTCGCCGTCGCTGACCTCGGTCCGCCAGCCCAAGCACCAGCTCGGCCAGGCGGCCGCGGAGCTGCTGCTCACCGACGCCCGCGGCGACGTCAACCACTGGCACCAGGAGATCGTCTTCCAGCCGGAGCTCATGGTCAGGGCGTCGACGCTTCCTCAGTGACGTTTCAAGCCGGCCTGCCGCAGGAAATCAGGGCTTGCCTGGCCGCCTTCTGGGCCTCATTGTTGAGACGTTTAAATCCAGGAGGTCCCATGGGTTGGGTTGCCCGCATCGCCGCCGTCCTCTTCCTTCTCCTCCCGGCCGCTCCGGCCGCCGCCACCGCCACCGCCACCGCCGCCGTCACCACCGCCGCCGCTCTGCCGTACCCGGTCAGGTCCGACTACCGCATCAAGGGTCTGCAACCGGACTTCTGGCCCGACAAGAACGAGATCGCCGGCAACAACGCCGGCGGCGTCGCCATGAACCTCATCTGGGCCGACTGGGAGCCCAGCGTGAAGACGCCGCCGTGCGCGGCGGGCGCGCAGGAGTTCGGCGGCCGCTGCTTCACCGTCGGCTCGGCCGTCGACGCCGCCGTCAGGGACTGGACCGCCCGCGGTCTCGTCGTCACCGCCGTCGTCTACGGCACCCCGGCCTGGGCCCGCGGGGCCCGTCCCTGCACGCCCGCCGCCCCCGGGTTCGAGAAGTTCTGCGTCCCCGACGACCCCGCCGACTACGGGCGCTTCGCCGGCATGCTGGCCCAGCGCTACGACGGGCAGCACGGCAACGGCCGCATCGCGGACTTCGTCGTCATGAACGAGGTCAACAGCAACACCTGGTTCGACATCGGCTGCGGCCAGGGCACGGCGTGCGGCACGACCGCCTGGCTGGACGCGATCGCCGCGAACTACAACGCCGCCTATGACGCCGTCATGGCCCAGCAGCCCACCGCGAAGGTGCTCACCTCGCTCGACCACCACTTCGGCACCGCCTACGACCAGCCGGCCGCCGCCGACGCGATGTTGTCGGGCATGACCGTGCTCAAGGGCCTGGCGGCGCGGGCCGGCAGCCGGGCCTGGCGCGTCGCCTACCACCCCTACCCGCCGAACCTGCTGGCGCCGCAGTTCTCCGCCGACGACTTCCCGAAGGTCACCTACGGCAACATCGGCGTGCTGGTCGGCTGGTTGCGCCAGCAGTTCCCGAACACGCCGTCGGCCTGGCAGGTGCAGCTGACCGAGAGCGGCGTGAACTCGCTGTCGCCCTCGTCGGAGGCCGCGCAGGCGTCGCAGTTGTGCAACTCCTTCCGCAACGTCCTGGGCACGCCGGGCATCGAGAGCTACGTCTGGCACCGCATGAGCGACCATCCGGACGAGACGGCCGCCGGCCTCGGCGTGGGGCTGCGCCGTACCGACGGGTCGGCCAAGCCGGCCTGGGCCACGTGGGCGCTGGCCAACCGGAACGACCTGTCGCCCCCGCAGTTGTCGTGCGGCTTCGAGCTGCTGCCCCACACTCAGCTCCGTCGCGGCTACCAGTCGAGCAAGGGGCACGTGGCCAGCTCCCGGCTGCTGCCGCCCGGCTTCGCCCAGGAACGCGTGTGGAAGCTGCTGCGCAACCAGGCGGCCGGGACCGTGCCCCTGTACGAGTGCAAGGTCGGCGCGCACACCATGCTCACCCGCGACCCCGGCTGCGAGGGGCAGTTCCCGATGGGCCCGGTCGGGCACGTCTACACCAGCCAGGTGCCCGGATCGGTCGCGCTGCACCGGTGCCGGGCCGCGAGTGGCGACCACCTGGTGACGGACCAGGCGGGCTGCGAGGGCCTGATCCACGAGCAGATCCTCGGCTACGCGCTGCCCTGACCCCGGGCCGGGCCGGTGGCCGCCCGCGTGGCGGCCACCGGCCCGGGGGCTACCGGTGGCCGTCGGCGTGGCGGCTACCGGGCTCGTCTCGCCGGCGTCCTGGCCGCGGCGCGGACCAGGGTGAAGTCGTCGACGTCGAAGTCGGCGCCGGTGAACACCAGGTGCAGCCGGGCGGCGCCGGAGGGCACGCCGGTCAGCGCCGTGGAGACGTCGGCGTAGGACTCCCAGCCTCCGGTGTTCGGCACGGTGACGGCGCCGAGCACCGGCCCGGCCGGCGAGCCGGCGCGGATCTCGAAGCCGCCCGACGGCCCCGGCGAGGCCACCCGCGCCCGGAACGCGGTGACCCCGGTGAGGTCCACGTCGTAGGCCGCCCAGTCGCCCGGGTTGACGTAGCCGAGCACGGTGCCGCCGTGCGCGGGCGCGTGCGGGTAGGTGGCCACGCCGGACGCCTGCGCCCAGGTCTCGGCCTGGACGACGGAGTCCCCGGCAGGCGGCCCGAGCTCCTTGATCCGGATGTTGCGGAAGGACGCGTGGTCGGCGTCGCTGTGGTTCTGGATGCCGATGTGCCCGTTCCTCAGTGAGCGGGCCGGGTCGGTGTTGGTGAAGTCGTTGATCCGCACGCCGTTGAGGAACACCTGGAGGCGTTCGCCCTCGACCCGGATCTCGTAGGTGTTCCACTCCCCCGGCGGGTTCAGCGCGGCGTCGCGGGCGGCGATGTCGGCGGCCTTGAAGCCGTAGACCGAGCCGGTGGTCCGGTCCGGCGCGTCGGTGGCGTCGATCTGGATCTCGTAGCCGCTGTTCACCGCCGAGGACGGGTCGGTCGAGGGCGGGAAGCCGACGAAGACGCCGGAGTTGTCGTCACCGGCCAGCTTCCAGTCCAGCTTGAGCGAGTAGGAGGTGGTGTACTCCTTGGCCTTGTACCACAGCAGGCCCATGCCGCCCTGCGAGGTCAGCGTGCCGCCGGCGTTGGCGAAGCCGCCCGGCCCCGCCTGCTCCCAGCCGGTGGTCGAGCCGTTGTAGAGGGTGGTGTAGCCGGTCTCGGGGCGGCAGTCGGCCTTGGCCTGGCCGGTGGCGTAGGCCAGGCCGCCGCGCAGGTGCTGCCGGAAGGCGGGCTCGGCGAAGGACTCCGCGGTGTGCCCGCCGCCGGTGTAGAAGGAACGCCCCCCGTCGTACGGCTTGCACCAGGCGATCGGGTGGTCGGCGCCCATCGTGCCGCCCGAGTACGTCGACTCGTCCAGGGTGGCCAGCACGTGGGCGCCGGTCCTGGCGTTGGTCCGGTAGTCGTACCACTCGTCGGTCCGCGGCCAGGTGGCGTCGAGGTGGGCGGTCGCCGGGTGGGCGCGGTCCTCGACCTTGACCGTCGCCTTCTGCACCGCCGGGTGGGCGGCGAACCAGGCGCCGACGAGGCCGCCGTACCAGGGCCAGTCGTACTCGGTGTCGGCGGCCGCGTGGACGCCGGCGTAGCCGCCGCCCGCCTTGACGTACGCCTCGAACGCGGCCTGCTGCGCGGCGTCGAGCACGTCGCCGGTGGTGTTGAGGAAGACGACCGCCTTGTAGGCGGCCAGGTTCGCCGTGGTGAACGCGGCCGGGTCCTCGGTGGCGGTCACCCCGAACCCGAGGTCCCTGATCGCCTGGACGCCCGCCGCGATCGAGTCGTGCCGGAACCCCGCCGTCCGGGAGAAGACCAGGACGGCGGGGCCGCCGGCGGAGGGGGTCGCCGTGGTGAACCTCTGGGCCGTGCCGCCGTCGCACGTCCTGATGACGAGCTGGGCCGGGTCGGTGGCGTCGAGGCACTTGCCGAGCGCCTTGAGCGCGCCGCCCTCGGCGGTCCACTTCTGCGCGCCCGTGCCGTTGCAGGTCCAGATCTGCACCTTGGTGCCGTCGGCGCTGTTCGCCCCTGCCACGTCGAGGCACTTGCCGAGCGCCTTGACGGTCTGGCCGTCGATGGCCCAGTTCTGGGCGTTCGTGCCGTTGCAGGAGTAGAGCTGAACCTTGGTGCCGTCGGCGGTGCCGGCGCCCGCGACGTCCACGCACCTGCCGTCGGCGGCGCGGATCGGGCCGACCGCCGTCGCCTCCTTGGCCAGGGTGAAGTCGTCGAGGTCGAACAGCGCCCCGGCGCCGCCGGTGAAGACCAGGTAGAGCGTGGTGGACGCGGCGGTCGCGCCGGTCAGCGGGGCTTGCACGTCGGTGAAGGTCTCCCAGCCGCCCGTCACCGGGACGGCGGCCTTGCCGAGCAGCGGCCCGGTGGGCGAGCCCGTGCGCACCTCGATGGAGCCGCCGACGCCGCCCGAGGAGACGCGCGCCCGGAACGTCCTGGCGTCGTCGAGCCGGTAGGGGGTGAAGGCGATCCAGTCGCCGTTGTGCACGTCGCCGACCGTCCTGCCGCCGTGCGCGGCCGCCTTGGAGATCTGCGAGACGCCGGACATCGTCGCGTAGTGCTCGGCCTGGCGGTGGCGGGGCTGCAGGACGTGCTGGGTGTGGGTGGTCAGGCCGCCCTTGTCGGTGTACTCGGCGTCGAAGACGGCGAAGATGTTGGCCGCGTCGTCGTGCTCGCCGTCGGCCGGGATCGTCAGCTCGCCCGCGCAGCCGTTCTTCGAGGTGATCTGGTGGCCGTGGCTGTCGTGGCCGAGCACGTACGTCATCCGCACCTTGGCGCAGTCGATCTGCGTGTCCTCGGGGTCGGTCACCCCGATGGTGAAGGGCACGGTGTCGCCCCAGGTGAACAGCGTCCCGGGGGCGGGTGTGCCGATGGTCACGGCGGGGGCGGTGTTGCCGGCCGTGATGACCACGCCGGCCGTGCCGGTGTTGCCCTGGGGGTCGCGCACGGTGAGCGTGGCGGTGAACGAGCCCTCGCTGGTGTAGGTCTTCGTGGGGTTCGGGGCGGTGGAGGTGGTGCCGTCGCCGAAGTCCCAGGCGTAGGTGAGCGCGCCGCCCTCGGGGTCGGCGGAGCCGGCGCTGGAGAAGGCGACGGTGAGCGGCAGCTTGCCGGACGTCCGGTCGGCCTTGGCGACCGCGACCGGCGAGCGGTTGCGGTCCTTGATGTACTCGACGCGGTAGAGGGCGGAGTTGGCGTCGCCGCCGAAGTAGCCCGAGCCGTAGTCGAGGACGTAGAGCGCGCCGTCGGGCCCGAAGGCCAGGTCCATCACCTGCGTGCCGGTCCAGGGGAAGGCGGCGATCTCGCCGCGCGTGCCGTCGGCGGCCACGTCGATCGCCTTGATCCACTTGCGGCCGAACTCGCCGGCGAAGAAGTGCCCGTCGAGGTCCTGGGGGAACTTGACGGCGGAGTTCAGGGCGGCGTCGTAGCGGTAGATCGGGCCGCCCATCGGCGACTCCGAGCCGCTGCCGAACTCGGGCGGCGAGCCGGCGTCGCCGCCGTACCTGATCCAGGCGGGCTTGGCGGGCGGGAGCTTGGCCAGGCCGGTGTTGCGCGGCGAGTCGTTGGCCGGGCCGCCCGCGGCGCAGTCGTACTTCTGGCCTGAGGGGCCCGAGGGGAAGGTGTAGTCGTTGTAGGTCTCGGTCAGGGTGTTGGTGCCGGTGCAGTACGGCCAGCCGTAGTTGCCGGGGCCGGTGACGCGGTCGAACTCGACCTGCCCGGCGGGCCCGCGGTTCGGGTCGGTGCTGCCGGCGTCGGGGCCGTAGTCGCCGACGTAGACCACGCCGGTGGCCTTGTCCACGGTCATCCTGAACGGGTTGCGGAAGCCCATGGCGTAGATCTCGGGCCTGGTCCGCGCGGTGCCCGGCGGGAAGAGGTTGCCCGCGGGGATGGTGTAGGTGCCGTCCGCGGGGTTCACCTTGATGCGCAGGATCTTGCCGCGCAGGTCGTTGGTGTTGCCGGCGCTGCGCTGGGCGTCGTAGACGGGGTTGCGGTCGGGGCGCTCGTCGAGGGGGGCGTAGCCGGCCGAGTCGAAGGGGTTGGAGTCGTCGCCGGTGGACAGGTAGAGGTTGCCCTGGGCGTCGAAGTCCATGTCGCCGCCCACGTGGCAGCACATGCCGCGGTCGGCGGCCACGTCGAGCACGGTCCGCTGCGAGGCCAGGTCGAGCGTCCAGTCGGGCTTGAGGGTGAACCGGGCCAGGCGGTTGACGCCCTGCCAGGCCGACCAGTCGGCGCCGGTCGCGGGCGCGTCGCCGGTCGGCGTGCTCAGGCGGGGGGCGTAGTAGAGGTAGATGGTCCGGTTGGCGGCGAAGCCGGGGTCCACGGCGACGCCCTGGAGGCCCTCCTCGTCGTGGGTGTAGACGGGCAGCGCCCCGACCACGGTGGTCAGTCCCTGGGCGTCGGTGCGGCGCAGCGTCCCGTCGCGCGCGGTGTGCAGCACCGACAGGTCGGGCAGCACGGCCATGGTCATCGGCTCGCCCATCTCGGCGACGCCCTTGGCCAGCTCGACGCGCTGGTAGTCGGCGGGGTCGATGGCGGCGTGGGCGCGGGCGGGCGGGGCGGCCACGGTGAGCACGACCGCGCTCGACATGGCCAGGAGGACGGCGCTGACCCGCGCCGTCCATCGGGAGGCACGGGTGGGCCTGCTGGGAGGCATCGCGGAGGTTCCCTTTCCGTGGGGGGTGGACCGGGAAGGAGGGTTCCATTGGCGGACGATCGAAGAACCTTCGTAGATCGCGACAGTAGATCCGACTTTTGATGATTGTCAACGAAAGTCTGTTAAGTCCTAGACGAAACGGTTTCGGTCCGTGGCCGGAACGACGAAGCGCCCCGCCTGCGCTGGGCAGGCGGGGCGCTTCGCGGACGAGGTCAGCCGGCCAGGGCGCTGTCGACCGCCTCCGGGGCCAGGACGTGCTCCAGCACCATGACGGCCGCCCCGATGACGCCCGCCCGGTCGCCCAGCTCGCTGACCTGGATGCGCAGGTGCTGGGTGGCCAGCGGCAGCGAGCGCTTGTAGATGGCCTCCCGCACGCCCGCGAGCAGGTGTTCACCGGCGTCGGCCAGGTCGCCGCCGATCACGATCGCGGCCGGGTTGAAGAAGTTGACGATCGTGGCCAGCACGTCGCCGATCTCGCGCCCGGCCTGGCGGACGAGCTGGGCGGCGTCGCGGTTGCCGGCGCGCAGCAGCGCGACGACGTCCCGGCCGCCCGCGGCGGGCACGCCGGTGGCCGAGATGCGGGCGGCCAGCGCGGCCCCGCCGGCCAGGGCCTCCAGGCAGCCCACGTTGCCGCAGTGGCACAGCACGCCGTCGTCGGCGGTGGCCACCCGGATGTGGCCGATGTCGCCGGCCGCGCCCTGCGCACCGCGGTGGAGGCGGCCGTCGGAGATCACGCCGCAGCCGATGCCGGTGCCGATCTTGACGAAGACGAGCTGGCCGGTCGCCTGCCGTCCGGCGCGCTGCTCGCCGAGCGCCATGATGTTGACGTCGTTGTCCACGAAGACCGGCACGCCCAGCCGCTCCCCCAGCCACTCGGGCACCGGGAACCGGTCCCAGCCCGGCATGAGGGGCGGGTTGACCGGGCGACCCGTCGGGTACTCGACCGGGCCCGGCAGGCCGATGCCCGCCCCGCACACGTCGGCCAGGTCGCGCCCGCTCTCGTCGAGCAGGTCGGTGAACGTGCGCGCGAGCCGCCCGAGCGTCGCCTCGGGGCCCTCGCCGATCGGCGCGTCGGCGGTGCGCTCGGCCAGCACCGTGCCGCCGAGGTCGGTGATCGCCACCCGCTCGTGCGTGACGCCCAGGTCGGCGGCCAGGACGAGCCGGGCGGTGCGGTTGAAGGCGAACATGGCCGCGGGCCGCCCGCCCGAGGAGATGGCCTCGTCGGCGGGCAGCACCCAGCGGTGGCGGAGCAGCGCGTCGAGGCGCAGGGACACGGTGGACCGGGCCAGGCCGGTGAGCTGGACCAGCTCGGTCCGGGTGCGCGGCGGCCCGTCCCGCAGCAGGGAGAGCAGCGCGCCGGCCCCCGCCGTCGCGCCGTTGAGCGTGTCCAGAGTCAACACCAGCCTCTCCGCCGATGACGGCAGCCACTTCAGAGGAGCCCAAGTCTATCTTCGCCGAATGGGGCACGACTTATGGCTGACCATCGGCATAAGCCCGTCGATGCCGCGGACGATCACGTCGCCAGCGGGAGCCTGAGGACGAAGCGGGCGCCGCCCGGGTGGTCGGCCACGAAGAGGTCGCCTCCGTAGGCGTGGGCGATCTCGCGGGCGATCGGCAGGCCGAAGCCGGAGCCGCCCGCGTCCAGCGAGCGCGCCTGGTCCTGCCGGTACAGCCGGTGGAAGATGCGCTCCCGCTCCTCGGGCGGGATGCCGGGCCCGTCGTCGATGACCTCCAGGACGGCGTACGGCGGCGCGGCGGCGACCACGAACTCGATCTGGCCGGTGGTGTGGCGTTCGGCGTTGGCCACCAGGTTGGACAGCAACCGGGCCAGCCGCACCCGCGAGGCGCGGACCACCACGCCCTCCTCCAGCCGGGTGCGGACGGACGCGCGCGGCGGATGCGCGTCCAGCTCCTCCACCACCAGGCGGCCCAGATCGACGAGGTCGGCGCCGGGCGGCGGGGCGGTGTAGAGGCGGGCCAGGGCGAGCAGGTCGCCGACGATGTCGTTGAGCCGCTCGGCGTCCCGGTGCAGGCTGTGCAGGGTCCGGCGAAGGTCGGCGCCGGGGTCGGACAGGGCCTCCTCCAGCTCGGCCAGCAGGCCGGTGATGGGGTTGCGCAGGTCGTGGGCGGCGTCGAAGACGAACCGCTGCTGGTGCTCGATCGTCTCGTGCAGCATGGAGACCTTCTGCTGCTCCTGGCGGTAGGCCTGGTGCAGCTGCGCGTCGGGCTTCGGGGAGCCGGGGACGCGTTCGCCGGGACGGGCGGCGAGCCGGGGTTCGAGCGACCCGGCGACGTCCCCGAAGACGACGACGATCTCCTTCACCTCGCCCGGCGGGCCGGGCACCGGGGCGTTCGCCAGCCGCCAGTGGCGCCGGCCGGGCGGCTCCCAGTCGTCGCGCAGCAGCGGCACGACGTCGCCGGCGCCGGTGGCGGCCACCCGCTCCAGCGAGGCGTGCACCTTCGCCGCCCCCGACCCGCTCAGGCCGGTCAGCGCCGGGGGCGCGCCGAGCAGGGCGCGGCCGACGACCTCCGCCCGGTCCTGGCCGGTCATCCGCAGGTAGGCGTCGTTGACGGCCAGCACGACCTGGTCCCGGGTGAGCAGCATGCAGGGACACGGCAGCGCCTCGAACGCCGCCTGGTATCCGACCGTCGCTCCCATCACCGGGTCCCCCTCAGGCCCCACATACCCCCCTAAGGGCGCTGACATGCGGAAATGCCCTGTTGTTCTCATTCTCATTCTCGATAGTGATAACGTGTGAACGTGACGACCTCGACAGAGCGCTGGGCCGAGCTGGCGCTGCATCCCGTGCGCATCCGCATCCTGCGCGCCGTCGCCGGGGGCCGCCGGACGCCCTCCGACCTGGCCGGCCTGCTGCCCGACGTGCCGCAGGCGACGCTCTACCGGCAGATCGCGACGCTGGCCAGGGCCGGGATGCTGGAGGTGGTCGAGGAGCACAAGGTCGGCGGGGCGACCGAACGGGTCTACGCGGTGCCCGAGGGCGGCCTGACGCCGTCCCCCGAGGCGCTGGCCGCCGCGTCGGCGGAGGACCACGCGCGGTACTTCACCGCGTTCGCCGGCAGCCTGCTGTCGGAGTTCTCCCGCTACCTCGAGCGGGACCGGGTCGATCTGGCCGCCGACGGCGCCGGATACCAGCAGGTGGTCCTGCACCTGGACGACGAGGAGTTCGTCGCCTTCGCCACGGGGTTCGCCGAGCTGGTGCGCCCCCTGCTGGCGAACGAGCCGGGACAGGGACGTACGCCGCGCCTGCTGGCGACCGTCCTGCTCCCCCTGAAGGAAGGCTGAACTGTGGCAACGGTATGGGTCGGCGAGGGCATGGTCGTGATCGAGTTCGGGCGCTGGGAGCGGTTCCTCACCGGTCACGGCCGGTACACGCTCCCGCTCGCGTCCGTGCGGGAGGCGCGGGTCGCGGACGACCCGTTGCGCGTCCCGCGCGGCGCGCGCAAGGGGCTGAGCGTGGCGGGTCACGTCAAGATCGGGGTGTGGGGCCTGTTCGGCGGGCGGCGGCAGCTCGTGTCGGTGACCGGTGACACGCCGGCGGTGCACCTGCTGCTCGACCGCGCCGCGTCCGGCGGCGAGTTCGACGAGGTGGTCGTCTCCGTCCCCGACGCCGGCGGGGTCGCCGCCGCGGTACGGGCCGCGGTACGAGCGGCGGCCGCGTGACCGGCGTCGAGGTCCGGGCCGCGGTCCGGGCGGCGGTGCGGGCAGTGGTGCGGGCGGCGGTCGCGTGACCGGCGTCGAGGTCAGCGGCCTGACCAAGCGGTACGGCGCGCTGACCGCCGTCGAGGACCTCAGCTTCACGGTCCGGCCCGGGGCGGTCACCGCGTTCCTCGGCCTCAACGGCGCCGGGAAGACCACGACGATGCGCATGATGGTCGGCCACGTCACCCCCACCCGCGGCGTCGTGACCATCGGCGGGCGCCGCTACCGTGACCTGCCGCGCCCGACCACCGTGGTGGGGGCGACCTTCGACGCCGCCTCCTTCCATCCCCGCCACTCGGTCCGCGACCATCTGCGCGTCTACGCCGCGATGGGCGGCCATCCCGATCGCCGGGTCGGCGACCTGATGGGCCTGGTGGGCCTGGCCGGAGCCGCCGGGCGGCCGACCGGCGCCCTGTCCACCGGGATGCGGCAGCGGCTCAACCTGGCCACCGCGCTGCTCGGCGACCCCCGGGTGTTGCTGCTGGACGAGCCGGGCAACGGCCTGGACCCCGAGGGGGCGGCGTGGCTGCGCTCGTTCCTGCGCGAGATGGCCGCGCAGGGGCGGGCGGTGCTGGTCTCCAGCCACGTGCTGGCCGAGGTGGAGCAGGTCGCCGACGACGTGGTGGTCATCGGGCGGGGGCGGCTGCTGGCCGCCGGCCCGCTGCGCGAGCTGTGCGGCGCTGAGCCGGATGTGCTGGTGCGCACCCCCGACGCCGCCGCCCTGCGCACGGCGCTGGCCGCCGAGGCCGCGCGGGTGGACGTGACCGGCCCGCACGACCTGCGGGTCCGCGGCCTCGATCCGCCGCGGGTCGCCGCCCTGGCCGCGGCCCGCGGGCTGCCGGTCCACGGCCTGACCACCGAACGCCCGCCCCTGGAACGACTCTTCCTCAGGCTCACCGACGAAACAGCGAGCACGCGGGAGCTGGGGGGCACGGACGGGAAGACGGCGGGCACGCGAGAACGAGCGGGCACAGGCGAGAAGACGGCGGGCACGCGAGAACGAGCGGGCACAGGCGAGAAGACGGCGGGCACGCGGGGACGGGCGGGCGCGGGTGGGGAGGCGGCGGTATGAGGGGGTTTGTGCGGGGGGAGTTCCGGCGGCTACTGGCCACCAGGATGTGGTGGGGCATGCCGCTGGCGGCCGTGCTGCTCGGGGGCGGTCTGATCGGGCTGCTGGCGCTGGTCGGGCCGGAGAACTTCGAGCCGCCGATGCCAGGGCTGGACACCGAGGCGGGGGTGCGGGCCGTCCTGGGGTTCCTCGGGTTCACCGCGTTCGTGCCGGCCGCCGTCGGGACGCTCGCCGTCACGTCGGAGTACCGGCACCGCACGGTGAACTTCACCTTCCTGTTCGCGCCGGACCGGTGGCGGGTGCTGGTGGCCAAGCTCGTCGCCTACGCCGTGGCGGGACTGGCGTACGGGCTGGTGCTGGCCGGCGCGGCAGGGGCGGCGCTGTTCGGCGTGGCCGCGGCCCGCGGCACCGAACTGGGCCTGCCCGCCGGGACGATCGTGACGCTGCTGGCCCGCCTGGGGGTGGCGATGGCGGTCTACGTGGTGCTCGGCGTGGGCCTGGGCGCGCTGATCCGCAACCAGGTCGCGGCGCTGTGCGTGGTGATCGGCTACCTGTACGGCGGCGAGCTGGCGCTGATCATGATCCCCGGCGTGCGGGAGCTGTACCCGTGGCTGCCCGGCGGCGCGACCTCGGCGCTGACCGACTTCACCGCCGTGGCCGACGCCCTGGCCGCCCAGCTGGCGAGCGAGCCGGTCCGGCTGCTGTCACCGGCCGCCGGGGCGCTGGTCCTGCTGGCGTACGCGGCGCTGGCGAGCGCGGCCGCCGTCCTGCGGCCGCTGCGCCGGGACGTGACCTGACCCGGCGCCGACTCGGCCGGCAACAGCCTTACCGGTACGGGCCCGGCCGGTGACGGGCGGGAACATTCGTACAAGCCGGTGGGGCAGGCGGTCCGCGACAGTGTCGCCATGATGACTTCCCAACAGGTCCGGCCCCTGGCCCGCCCGGCGGCCGGGCGGCGCGCCGGGGGCCGCGGCCGGCGCCGTCGCGTCGTGGCGGCCGTGCTCCTCGTGGCCGCCGTGCTGCTCCTGGTGAACACGCTGGTGGTGGCGGGGCAGGAGGCCGTGGGCGAGCCGAACGTGCCCCTCGACGGCGGCGGCCTGTACGTCCGCCAGGACGGCCCCGCCGGCGCCCCCGCGCTCGTGCTGATCCACGGCCTGGCCGGCTCGACGCGCTGGTGGGACCGGGTGGTCCCGGAACTGGCGCGGACGCATCGCGTGATCCGCATCGACCTGCTCGGGCACGGCCGGTCGGCCGAACCGGCCGGCGGCGGCTACACCGTCGCCGAGCAGGGACGGCGGGTCGGCGCGGCGCTGGACCGGCTCGGCGTGCGGCACGCGGTCGTGGCCGGCCACTCCACCGGCGGCTCGGTCGCCACCGCGCTCGCCGAGCAGCGGGGCGACCTGGTGGCCGCGCTCGCCCTCGTCGACTCCGGGCCCCGCCTGGACGCCTTCGTCTCCGACGGGTTCGTCGGCAGGTTGCTGTTCGTGCCCGTCGTCGGGCAGCTGCTGTGGCGGTTCCGCACCGACGGTCTCCTCCGGGGCCTGGAGAGCGCGTTCAGCCGCCCCGGCTTCCGGATCCCGCCTGAGCTCGTCGAGGACGTGCGCGGCCTCACCTACCACTCGCTCACCGCGACCTCGGACGCCGCCGACGCCTACCTGCGACAGCGCACGCTGCCCGACCGGCTGGCCGGGCTCGGCAAGCCACTGCTGGTGATCTTCGGCCAGGACGACCGGAGATGGCGCTCGGCCTCGGCCGCCGGCTACCGGACGGTCCCCGGCGCGACCGTCGAGCTGCTGCCCGGGGCCGGGCACTCCCCCATGCTGGAGGACCCGGCCCGGACGGCGGCGTCCCTGCCGGCCTTCGCCACGGCCCACGACGCGCCGCCACCGGACGCGGCGGCCGGCTGACCACCGCGCCCAGCGAGCGAGCCCCGGACGCGGGAACAGGTCGAACCCCGGACCCGGGAACCGGGTGAGCCCCGGGCGCGGGAACCGGATCGGTTCGCGTGCCCGGGGCCGGGGATCAGAAGAAGCCGCCGAGGAAGTCGTCCAGGCCGCTCTGGTCGATCCATCGGGTGACCCGGGCGCCGGTCTCGGCGATCGTGCCCGTCCTGGTGTTCTCCGGCTCGATCTTCTCCGGCTTGAAGATCTGCTTCTCCGCCTGCCCGGAGCCCTGGGGCCTGGTCAGGCTGGGTGGCGGCGGCCCGTCCGGGTACATCTTGCCGTCGCGGTAGACGGTGTAGGACTGGGTCGGCTGCGTGGTGCCGTCGTTCCGGTAGACCTGGCTCGGTCTCGGCTGCGCCGGCTGCCTGGTGGCCTTCGGCGGCGACTGCCGTTGCACCGCCCGATGACTGGTCGGACGCTGTGCCGGGCGCCGCGCCGCCTGGGCGCGCCGGGCCTGGGCGGCCCGGTAGCGGTTGCGCGCCCGCGCCGCCTGCGTGGCCCGCCGCTTGGCCGCCGCCTCGGCGGCCTTCCTGCGCGCCTCCCTCTTGGCCGCCGCGGCGGCCCGTCTCTTGGCCGCCGCCGCGGCCGCCTTCCTGGCCTTCTCCGCCGCCTTCTTCCTGGCCGCGGCCAGCGCCCTGCGCTTGGCCGCCGCCGCGGCCTTCTTCTTGGCCGCCTCCAGCGCCTTCTTCCTGGCCAGCGCCGCCGCCCGCCGCTTGGCCGCCGCGATGGCCGCGCGCCGCGCCGCCGCACGGGCCGCCGCGAGCGCCGCCCGCCGGGCCGCCGCCTGCGCCAGCTTCCTGGCGATGATCCGCGCCGCGATGCGCGCCGCGATGCCGACGGCGATCCAGAACAGCTGGCCGTCGGGGTCGCTCATGCTGACGGGGCTGTTGTTGGCGTAGGCGTAGGCGTTGAGCTGCTGCGGGTCCTCCTCGTCGATGATGGGGTCGACCGACAGGAAGCGGCCGTTCTTCGGGTCGTACTCGCGGGCGCCCAGGTGGACGAGCCCGGTTGTCGGATCCTTGGTGCCGCCGACGAAGGACCGCTGCCCGGGCCACCATGGCGGCGGCGACCCGCGGTCCTCGCCGAACGGCGTCATCCGCCGGACGGCCAGCTCCCCGGTGCCGCCGTTCACCGCGGCCTGCGCGGTGCCCTGGTGGTCGGCGGCCAGGAAGTAGACCTGGTTGTCGGGGGTGCGGACCGCGATCGGCTCGCCGTTGATGGTGTAGTAGCGGGTCTGCTCGACGGCGTCCTTGGCGAAGTCGAAGCGCAGCTCCATGTCGTCCACGTACAGGGTGGCGTCCGTGGCGGTCTTGCGCAGCAGCCGGTCGCCGTCGGCGTCGTAGACGAACGATGTCGTCTTGCCGGCCTCGGTGACCGACTCCAGGTTGCCCTCGGCGTCCCAGACGAGGGTCTGGTCGGACGTGCCGACCTTGCGCCTGGTGGTGTTGCCGGCCTCGTCGTAGGCGAACAGGTCGGCCCCGATGCTCTGCACCGCGTGCGGCTGCTTGCCGCCGGCCGCCGGGTAGACCGAGGTGCGCACGGTCTCGGGCGCGCCGCCCCAGGCGTGCTTGGTCTCCTTGACCCGGTTGCCGGTGGAGTCGTAGGCGTAGCTGACCGCGTACGGCGCCACCCCGCCGATCTTGTCCGAGGCGGGCGTGCCGCTCGCGCAGTCGTCGTTGGCCGTCCACGCCGAGGTCATCCGGCGCAGGTGGTCGTAGGTGAGGCACTGCGTGTCCTGGCCGCCGGCCCGTTCGGCGATCTTGGTGATGTTGCCGGCGGCGTCGTAGGCGTAGTTGAGGTCGAGGTCGGTGGCGGCGGCGCCCTCCCGGTCCAGCCGCATCCTGGTCAGCCTGCGGGTGGACTCGTCATGGGTGTAGGTGAGCCAGGTCTTCTTGCCGCCGGAGCCCAGCTCGTACTGCAGGGTCTCGCCGAGCTTGGAGTAGCGGGTCGCGGTCACGTACGACGACAGCCCGCTGACCTTGGTCGGCTGGCTGAGCTCGTCGTAGGAGTAGACCACCGACTCGGCCTCCAGCCCGCCCCCGGCCGGGAAGCTGACCGACTGCACCTGGTCGTCGAGGGTGTAGCGGGTGTTGAGCACGTACGAGCCCGCGAGCTTGCCCTCCCGCTCGGGGACGGTCACCGTCTCGCGCAGGGTCCGGTAGTCGGAGTCGATGGCGTTGATCTCCGCCTTGTACGCCTGGCCGCCCGCGTACCGGATGCTGGCGTTCATGTGGCCCTTGGCGAGCGCGTCGTACTTCCACTCGGCCAGCAGCGCGCCAGTGGCCGAGCCGTCGCGCAGCTCCTTCTTGCGGCCGAGCTCGTCGTAGACGTACCAGAGGGTCTTGCCGCGGGCGTCGGTGGTGCTCACCAGCTCGTCGGCGTCGTTGTACGTCATCGTGGTGACGCCCTTGTCCGGGTCCTCCGTCTTGATCTCCCGGCCGCGCACGTCGTAGTGGTGGCGCCACACGTTGCCCGCGGCGTCGGTCACCGTGGACAGGCGGCCGGCGGGGTCGTAGGTGTACTTGGTGGACTCGTACGGGCCCGTCGGGGTGGCGCCCTTGTACTGGCGCAGCTCGATGAGCCGGTCGTCGGCGTCGCCGATGCGGGTCGTCGCGGTGCCGCCCGGCGGCGGCGTGATGTTGACGCGGTCGCCCTGCTGGGTGGCCGAGACGCGGTACTTCTCCACGCCCTTGGCCTTGAGGATCTGGGCGTTGACCTCGCCGGCGCCGTCGAAGACCGACACGACCTGCGTGGGCACGTCGGTGTCGGCGACCGCGAGCAGCTCGGTGGCGGGCGTGCCGGTGGCGAAGTAGCCGGTGTTGGACTTGCTGACCTCGCCGAGCGAGTTGTAGAAGGTGTCGGTGATGGTGCGCCCGTCGCGCAGCGCCGGGTCCTGCGTCTGGTCGTCGCGGGGGGCGGGTTCCTGCGTCTGGCGCTCGCGCATCAGGCCGTCGTACAGCTCGTGGCTGACGGTGTAGCCGCCGTCGGCGCGCAGCGTCTTGGTGGTGACGACGCTGGGGCCGTCGGTGCGCATGGTGTAGGCGTACTCGGTGCTGGGCGACTGGCCGGCGGCCTTGCTGCGGTCCGGCTGCCAGACCTTGACCAGGCGGCCGAGCGCGTCGTGCTCCATGTCGGTGCGCCGGCCGTTGGCGTCGACCTCGGCGACCGGCTCGCCCCAGGCCGGCTCGACGAGGGTGCGCTCGACGTGGCCGAGCTGGTTGGTCTCGACGATCTCGGTGGCCGGGGCGCCGGTGGCCGGGCTGTAGGTGATGGTGGACTTCGTCCCGACCGGGCCGGTCTCGCTGGTCTCGCGGCCGTAGACGTCGTAGGTGTGGGTGCTGTCGGTGACGGTCGACCCGTCGGCCGCGGCGAGCTGCTGGACGGTGGTCACGTCGCCCTTGGTGGGCGCCTGGCCGTAGGCCTTGTTGTCGTACTGGACCCGTTCGTCGGAGATCACCTCGCCGGCGGCCAGCGTGGAGACGGCGGTGGCGCAGCCCGCGGCGACCTTCTGGATCCTGCTGGCGTAGTCGAGCATCCAGGCGGTGTCGTTGCGCGCGTAGGTGTAGCGGGTGCACTGGTCGTCGTCGGCGGTGGCCAGGTCGCCCTTCTCCTCCACCTGGGTGAGCAGGCCCTTGGCGTCGTACGAGCGCTCCTCGCCGGTACGCCGCCACGCCCCGCCCGCCAGCGCCGTGCGGGTCACCATCGACTTGGGCTCGACCACGTAGGCGGCCTTGGTGACGCCGCCCTGCGTGGACTCGGCGGTCTTCAGCGACCACGGCTCCTCGGCGGTCGCGGTGAGCACCGTCGCGCTGTCGCCGTCGTAGAGGATCTCCTCGCGTTCGAAGCCGGACAGCTGGTCGAGGTCGTCCAGCTTGCCGCCTTCGGTGTCGACGACCTGCGCGACGCGCTTGGAGCCGTCGGCCTGCCTGTCGCCGTGCATGCCGCGGAAGTACCTGAACTCGGTGAGGGTGCGCCGGGTGTCCTGCCCGTCGCCCTCACGCACCCGGACGCGGCCGAACCCGCGCCAGTCCGACCAGGTGCGCTGCTCGGGCTTGACGAGGATGTTGTCGGCGTAGTGCCAGGCCGCGCCGTCGAGGTACTCGTAGTCGGTGACCACGTTCGGCGAGCCGGCGACGCGGTCCACCTCGACGGTCTGGGTGACGACGTACTTGTGGAACCAGTCGGTGACCTCGCCCTCGTCGGGCGGCGCCCAGCGCTGCGGGAAGCACAGCCGGTTGTTCTTGTCGGCCGCGGCGGGCACGTCGCCGGGCTTGCAGTCGGCAGGGGCGTAGTTGACCCGCAGCTCGCCGCCGGTCTCGTTGTTCACGGCCTGGACCCGCCACTTGACCAGCGGCGCGCGTCCTTCGTTGGCGTCCACCCGGTTGGGCAGCTGCACGCCGCTGAAGGTGATCTTCGGCATGGTGAGGGTGCCGCCCACGTGGCCGCTCTGCTGGACCGAGGCCAGCCACAACGACGGGCTGAGGCCGTCGCCCGTGGCGGGGAACTGGTGGGTCAGCGTCCAGGAGTCCACCGGGCTGTACTGGCCGGAGGCGCCGAGCACCTGCGTGGTGACCTTGGCCAGGCGCTTGCGCGAGAAGAACGTCGGCGACAGCCGGTCGGTGCACTTGACGCCGGCGTCGCAGATCTGGTCGAACGGCACGTCCGGCCAGGACGCCGCGGTCTCCTTCTTGAGCTGGTCGGCGGCGCAGGTGACGGCGCCGGAGGGCAGGCAGCGCTCGGCCACGTCGAAGACCACCCGGGCGGCCGGGGCCTTGGTGAACAGCTCGTTGCTCAGGTAGCCGTAGTCGACGCGAGTGAGGTACGCGCCGCGCACGTACACGGTGCCCAGCTCGGGCTTCATGCTGCGGCCGTAGTAGTTCTTCTCGTTCTCGTACCAGTACGTGGTGGCGTTGCCGTGGGTGTCGACCGCGTAGTCGAGGTTCCACCGGTAGGCCTGCTGGCACCAGGCATTGGCGGGGGTGCTGGAGTAGCACGGCTCGCCGCTGTTGTTGCCGAACACCGGCACGGTCTGCACCGACTTGGTCTCCGGCTTGCCGGTGACCCAGCCGGGCAGGCGGTTCAGGCCGAAGCTGTACTGGGTGCCGTCGGCGGTGGTGACCCGCCAGTACTCGCCGTTGTTGTCGCCGTTGGCGGCGCCGGTGAGGTACTCGATGCGGGTGCCGTCGTCGCGCTTGGGCCGCCACTGCTTGGTGGTGGCGTCCTTGACCAGCTCGACGGCGGAGTTGCCGAGCGACAGGGTGGCGTTGTCCTGGTCCCAGCACAGGTCGCCGGTCTTCTTGCCGTCGATCATGCACGACTTGTAGCGGCGTTCGACGTAGCCGCTGGGGTTGAGCTCGAAGCCCTCCCCCACCCAGGACGGCTGGTTGTTGGTGGAGACGGTGCGGCCGTCCACGCTCTGGGAGGAGTAGTCGAGCGACAGGTCGGGCTCGTCGCCGCCCAGGGCGGGCGGGGTGCGCAGGTCGTAGCTCCAGGAGAAGTCGCCGGACTGGTTGCCGACGCTCCAGCTCGCCGAGGCGGCCAGCGAGGTGGCGGCGTGGTCGCCGGACGGGCCGGAGGCGGCGGCGGTCACGGCGTACAGGCCGGTGGTCTCGACCTCGGCGGTCAGCTTGCCCGCCTTGGCGTCGTTGTCGCTCCTGACCGGCCGCGGCGCGGCGCAGGTGGCGGCGGGCTTGGCGTCGAGCGCGCACTCGTCGAGCTTGACCATGCGCAGCCGGGCGCCGTAGTCGCCGCCGAAGGCGTACCGGAAGCCGGAGTAGTCGATCTCCAGCCGGGTCTTGCCGGACGCCTTGGCGGCCGTGACGCCCTGGCCGGGCGAGACGCGCATCGCGACGCCGAGCAGGTCGGTCTCGAGCAGCTCGACCTTGACCGGGACGGCCTCGGCCGCGGCCACGCCCTTGGCGGCGGGGGCGAGCCGCACCGGGAACCCGGCGGAGAGCGTGGCGGCACCCTCGGTGGAACCGCCCAGCTCGGCGGTGCCGGCGGCGGGCCAGGTGACCTTGGGCGGGGCCTTCCACGCCTGCTTCGAGGCGGGATCGGCGAGCGGCGGCAGGACGGGCACCTTCCCGCCCTTGACCGGCGTCTCCTTCTGCACCGTGGGCGCCTTGCGGGGCGCGGCGGAGGCGGGCATCGCGTACGCCATGGGCGCCAGGAGCACGACCGTGAGCACGGTCGCCAGCCTGCGCGGCCAGGCGGTCTCGGGCTTGACGCCCGCGAAGCGGTTCCAGCGGGGGTCGGGGGCGTCGGGTTCGGCGGCGGGTTGCTGAAAACGATTCCAGTTGGGCTCTGGCAGGTCTAACTCACTGTCCACGGATTCTCCCAGGGAGGGGCCTACTGGGCTGCTAGCTGGGCTATCTGCTCGGCGCTGAGCACGCCGTCGTACGTGCGGACGTCGTCGACGGTCCCCGGCCAGTAGCCGGTGAAGACGCCCGCGGTCTTGCTCCGGCCCAGTTGCAGGGGGCCGGTGGCGGTCCAGGTGCTCACGTGGGGGGTGACGGTGGTGGCCGACAGGCGGCCGTTGACGTAGACGCGCAGCTCGCCGGCCAGGGCGTCGTACACGCCGGCGACGTGCGTCCATTCCAGGGGGGCGGGGACGGCGTCCGAACGGGTGCGGACGAGGGCGGCGGTGTCGGTGTCGGCGGCGGCCATGCCGAGGGCCCACCGCCCCTGTTCCTTGTCGAAGCCGAGCTGGAACCCTGCCGCCCTGGCGCCCGGCTGGGCGACGGCGGCGGTGTCCTTGGCGGGCAGGTAGTCGAGCTGGGTCCAGACGGCGACGGTGAACCCGGAGCCGGTGGCGACGGCGGGCGCGGCGGTCTGGGCGTAGCCGGTCGCGCCGTCGAGCGCGAGGGCGCCGTCCAGCCAGCCGTCGGTCCAGCCGGCGGCGCCGGACAGCGCGGCGGGCGTGGCCCGGCCGGAGGAGTCGGCGGCCGACAGGCCGCCGTCCTCGTCCAGCTTCCAGTGGCCGACCAGCGTGGCGGCGCTGTTGACCAGGTCGGCGACCTCGTCGGCGAACATGGCGCGGCCGTAGACCCGCACGTCGTCCACGTCGCCGGGCCAGAAGTCGGCCGCCGCGCCGGCTGCTCTGCCGCGGCCGATGGTCAGCGGGCCGGTGGCGTTCCACGGCGCCGGGACGGCGACCGAGGACTCCAGCCGGCCGTTGACGTAGAGGGAGATCTGGCCGGACGCCGAGTCGTAGACGCCGGTCAGGTGGGTCCACTCGTTCAGCCGGGGTGTCGCGGCCGACAGCGCGCGCACGGCCGGGGCGGCGTCGGCGTCGGCGCCGGTGACGGCCAGCGCCCAGCGGTTGTCGCCCTTGCTGTACTGCAGGGAGAACGCGCCGGTCCGGCCGCCCTCCTGGGTGACGGCGGTGGCGGAGGCGGCGGTGCCGGTCAGCCGGACCCAGGCGGCGACGGCGAAGTTGCGGCCGGTGTCGGCGACCGGGCCGCCGGTCTGCGCGTAGGCGTTGGCCAGCCTCAGCGCGCCGCCGGTCCGGCCCGAGGTCCAGGTGGCGCCGTACAGGGTGGCCGGGTGGGCGCCGGCGGCGTCGGCGGCGGTGCCGCCCTGGCCCTCGTCCATGGGCCAGTGGCCGGCCGGCGCCCGTCCGGCGTTGACGTTGAAGACGTACGTGCGGATCGGGCCGAGTTGCCCGGCGCGGTCCTTGCTGCGCACCGACAGGACGTTCGGGCCGTCGTGGCGCGGGGTGAGGGTGATCGCGGCCGTGCCGTCCTGGGCGGGCGGGACCTCGGTCTTGGGGGTGGTGTCCAGGCCGTAGACGTAGGCGGCGACGTCGGTGACGCCGTTGGGGGCGAAGGTGAACCGGCCGGCCAGGCCGACGCCGTCGCTCCAGCCGTTCTCGGTGAACCGGTCGGAGGACACCTCGGGCTCCCGGCCGGGGGCGGTGGCGTCCACGGTGGCCTCGCACCAGGGGCTCCAGGCGCTGTTGGCCTTGCCGTCCTCGGCGCGGACCCGCCAGCGGACCAGCGCGCCGTCGGCGTACAGGCTCTGCGGGACGAGGGCGGAGAAGGCCGTGCCGGTCGAGCCCACGGGGGTCAGGTACTCCCCGGCCTTGGTCCCGTCGGCCCGGTACCACTCGAAGCGGCCCCTGACGGAGTTGTCGGCGTCCTTGAGCCGGGCCCACAGCTTGGGCGTCGGCGTGCTGATGACCGGCCGGTCGTCGCCCGAGACGCACGGGCCGCCCGGGTCGGACCAGGCGTCGGCCGCCACCGGGTCGGCGGGCAGCGAGTTGTACTCGATGACCAGGCTCGGGTTGTTGCGGAACTTCTTCCAGGCGTACTGGTCGGTCTCGCTGGTGGCGCGGAGGCCGACGGTGATGTTGGCCCACTTGTTGGCGGCGGCGTCGGCGACCTGGGAGGTGACGTCGAACTCGACGCCGCCGGGCAGGCACGCCGAGCCCCAGCCCTTGGCCACGTTCACCGTGGACAGCTTCTTGACCCACTTGGGCTGGTTGCTCCAGGTGGTGCTCTTGCTGATCGTGTTGGTGGACCACGCCTCGACCGCGCGGGCGCTGCACGAGTACGACCACGTCTCGTACGTGCGCAGCGTGCCCTTGATGATCTGCTTGCCGTGGATCGTGGAGCCGGTGTTCATCTGGAAGAACGAGCGGTTGGTCTGCGAGTTGACGTGCCCGACGCGGGCGACGTCGCTGGAGTTGAGGTAGTTGGAGCTGGGCCAGTTGCTCCACACGGCGGTCCAGGCGCCGCGGGCGGCCGAGAAGTACGGGTCCAGGAACACCGGGTAGCGCGTCTTCGGGTCGCTCATCATCGCGCGGTCCGGCCGCAGCCGCAGCTTCCTGCCTTCGAGCGAGACGCCCATGGTGGCCTGGCGGGCCTCGGGCGCGCGGCCCTCCTTGACCGCGGCCTCGCCGGCGCCGGTCGAGTCCCACATCGTGGGGGTGGGCGCGATGAAGATCGTGCCGCCGGTGCGGTCGACCGCCTCCAGATTGCCCGCTTTGTCGGCGGTGAGCGACAGGCCGCTGACCGACAGCGGGAAGTCCAGGTCGGGCAGGGCTCGCGCGGCGGCCCGCGTCTTGACCACCAGGACGTGGGAGAAGCCGTCCACGTCGGCGGTGACCCGCAGGTCCACGCCGGGCAGCACCTCGGGGTAGGTGGCGGTGTCGCCGTCGAGCGAGGGCGTGGGCAGCGTGCCCGGCCAGGTCAGCTCCAGGGCCTTGCCGCCGCGGTACAGGCGGGCGAGCGGGCCGCCGCCCCCGCCGGAGAAGGTCAGCCCGGCCGCCGTCGCCACCGGCTCGACCGCGCCGTCGGGACGCAGCCGGAGCGTGGTGTCCACGGGCACCCAGCCGGCGGCCTGGCGGACGCGGACGGGGCGGGCGTGTTGTTCGAGGGTGAAGGTGCCGTCCGGGCGGGCGAAGACCTGCCGGGTCTCGCTGCGCATCGACTCGATCTCGACCGGCCGGCCGGTGCGCCTGGCCGTGGCGGTCGCGGCCGTCTCCGGCGCGAGGGGCGCCGAGCGCGCGGGGGGCGCGCTCGCCGCCGGAGGCGCGCCTGCCTCCGGCGGCTCCGCGCCGGCGGGCGGCACCGCCGGGATCGTGAACGCCAAGACAGCCGCGACCAGACCACGCCCAACCCGCATCGGTCCTCCGCATGTCGACCAGAGGTCCGCGCGGGACCAGGCGATCTTCGATTGACGAACGGATTGTCACCCGCGTAATGCCGTACGTCTAGATCTTCTGGCGAAATTCGCCATAAGTTGGGACATGGCTGGAAGGAACCGCCGTCAGCCGCTCGCGGGACCCGTCACCGGGGCGCGGCGGCCAGTTCGGCGACCGCCGCGACGACCAGGTCCACCTCCTGCTCGGTGTTGTAGTAGTGCGGCGACAGGCGCAGGCACCAGTCGACGTCCTTGTCCCCGAAGTCGAACTGGGCGAAGTGCCGGAAGCTGAGCGCCGAGTTGACGCCGCGCGCGTCCAGCGCCGCCTTGAACGGCTCCGCCTGCCAGCCCTCGACGGCGACGGTGACCAGGGCGCCCAGCCGCCGTCCCCGGTCGAGCACGCGCACCCCGGGCAGCGCGGCGAGCCCGTCGCGCAGGCCGGCGGCCAGGGCCGGGGTGCGCCGGGCGACGGCGTCCACGCCCACCCGGCGGGCGTAGCGGGCGGCGGCCGCGCAGCCGAGCACCACGGAGTAGGGGAACTCCCAGTCCTCGAACCGGGCCGCCGTCGCGACCGGCTCGTAGCGGCCCGGCTCGGTCCAGCGCGCGCCGTGCATGTCGATGAACAGCGGCTCGTAGCCGGCGTCCAGGACGCGGTCGGCGACGTACAGGAAGCCGGAGCCGCGCGGGCCGCGCAGGAACTTGCGGCACGTGGCGGTGAGCAGGTCGCAGCCGATCTCCTCGACGTCGATCGGGTACTGGCCGACCGACTGGCAGGCGTCCACCAGGTAGAGCAGGTCCAGCTCGCGGCAGTGCCGGCCGATCTCGGCGACCGGCTGGACCAGGCCGGAGTTGGTGGGGATGTGGGTGGCGGCCACCAGGCGCGGGCGGTGCCGGCGCATCAGCGCGGCCATGGCGGGCACGTCCACGCCGCCCTCGGGCAGGTCGGGCGCGTGCACGACCCGTACGCCGAACCTCTTGGCCAGGGAGAGGAAGGCGATCTGGTTGGAGATGAAGTCGTTGCGGGTGGTCAGGACGACGTCCCCGGCCGCGAACGGGATCGCCGACAGCGCGGTGGAGAAGGCGTGGGTGGCGCTGCCGGCGAAGGCGATGTTGCGGGGAGCGCAGTTGATCAGGGCGGCGGTCTCGGCGTAGAACTCGGCGACCTGCGCCGCGCGGGCGGCGGCGGCCTCGTAGCCGCCGAGCTGCGCCTCCAGCCGCAGGTGGTCGACCATCGCGGCGAGCACCGGAGCGGGCAGCAGGCCGCACCCGGCGTTGTTGAAGTGCACGACCTCCGCCGCGCCTGGGGTGTCGGCGCGCAGGACCGCGACGTCCAGAAGCGATTCTGCCAAAGTGCTGGAAGCGCTATCATCGATTCTCATGTCCGACAGTAGCAGTTCGGCCGAGCTGGCGACCAGGATGCGCACCATGATCGACCGGCTCGCCCCGGGCGACCGGCTGCCGAGCAGCAGGGAGCTGATCCGGCGCTACAAGGTCGGCCCCGCCACCGTGTCGCAGGCGATCGCCGCGCTGGCCGCCGAGGGCGTGGTGGTCACCCGTCCCGGCAGCGGCACCTACGTCGCGGCCCCGGCGCGGCGGCGCGAGGCCGTCCCCGACACCGCGTGGCAGAGCGTCACCCTCGCCGACCGGGCCGTGGACACCCGCAGCCTCACCGGCGCGGTCGGCGCGCTCCCCGAGGGCACGATCCTGCTGGACGGCGGCTACCTGCACCGCTCGCTCCAGCCCACCCGCGCCCTGACCGCCGCGCTGGCCCGCGCGGCCCGCCGTCCCGACGCCTGGGACCGCGCCCCGGCCGCCGGCCTGGCCTCCCTGCGCGGCGTGTTCGCCACGATGGCGGGCGGCGGCGTGAGCGCCGAGGACGTCCTGGTCACGGCCGGCGGGCAGAGCGCCCTGTCCATGGCCTTCCGGGCGATCGCCGGGCCGGGCGACCCCGTCCTGGTGGAGTCGCCCACCTATCCCGGGGCGATCGCCGCCGCCCGCGCGGCCGGCCTGCGCCCGGTGCCGGTGCCGACGGACGCCGACGGCCTCAAGCCCGACCTGCTGGCCGACGCCTTCGCCCTGACCCGCGCCCGCCTGCTCTACTGCCAGCCGACCTACCACAACCCGACCGGGGCGGTGCTGGCCCCTGGCCGCCGGCGCCAGGTCCTCGACACGGCCCGCGCGGCCGGCGCCTTCGTGATCGAGGACGACTTCGCGCGCCACCTCGGCCACGGCGCGCCGGTGCCGCCGCCGCTGCTGGCCGACGACCGCGACGGCACGGTCGTGCACCTGACCTCCCTCACCAAACCGGCCGCGCCCAGCCTGCGCATCGGCGCCCTGACCGCCCGGGGCCCGGTCATGGAACGTCTGCGCGCCGTGCGGCTGGTCGACGACTTCTTCGTCAGCCGCCCGCTGCAGGAGGCGGCGCTCGACCTGCTCACCTCCCCCGCCTGGGAGCGGCACGTCCGGTCGCTGGGCGCGGCGCTGCGGGAGCGGTGCGCGACGCTGGCCGCCGCCGTCCTGGCCGAGCTGCCCGGCTGGACCCTCGACCGCGTGCCCGCCGGGGGCCTGCACCTGTGGGTGCGCCTGCCCGGCGGCGCCGACGACGCCGTGGTCGCCGACGCGGCCCGTCGCCGGGGCGTCGCCGTCAGCGCCGGGAACCGCTACTTCGCCACCGAGCTGCCGGCGGCCTGCCTGCGCCTCGGCTTCGCCGCGACCGCCGGGCACGCCGAGCTGGCCGGAGCTGTGCGGCGACTGGCGGAGGCGAACCGGTAGCGCTTCTGGGTCAGCCCTGCGCCCAGGCGGTCGCCGACCAGGTGAGCGCGTGCGTGGCGGCGGACTTGCGGAGCAACCTGAGGTGGACGACCTGGTGGTCCTCCGTGACGACGCACAGGCCCATCCCCGTCCGCATGCGGGCGAAGGTGAGCGAGGAGCCGAGCGGGTTCAGGTTCACCGCGTCCACGCAGGCGGCCGGGTCCGCGGGGCCGTCGAGCAGGGCCTCCTGGCCGGTGACGTCCCAGACGGTGAGCTTGGCGACCTGGTCGTCGTAGCAGTCGTAGACGAGGTCGCCGTTGCTGCCGACGGTGACCTTCGGGCCGGCGGGGGTCAGGTCGATGCCGTCCTGGAAGTGGGAGAAGTCGGTGCAGGGCGGGCCGCCGGGGAGGGTGAAGCGCACGTTCTCGTACTCCTTCTCGTACTCCGGCAGGGTCGGGGAGGGCACGGCGGCGGTCCGGACGGGGGCTGTGGCCGGGATCGTGACGGTTACCGCGGGTGGCGGGGTCGTCGTGACGGGGGCCGGGTCGCCGGGACGGACGAGTGCCAGGGCCGACGCGGTCAGGGCGACGGCGGCGGCGCCCGTCCAGAGGGCGAGGGCCGCCCTGGCCCGGCGCGGGCGGGTGGGACGCGTCGGCGAGCCGCGCGGCGGCGCGTAGGTGTGCAGCGTGGACGCCACCGCCGCGGGCAGCCAGGGACCGGCCGCCGCACCCCCGATCCCCCGGCGAGCGCGGCGACCTCCGCCGGGGCGGGCCGGTCGGCCGGGTCCCGGCTGAGGCAGCGGGCCAGCGGCCCGGCCAGGTCGGGCGGGCAGCCGCGCAGGTCGGGCTCCTCGTTGGCGATGCGGTGGAAGAGCACGTCCGCCGGGCCCTCGCCGAACGCGGGCCGTCCGGTCAGGGCGAAGACGGCGAGCTGGCCCAGCGCGAACACGTCCGTGGCCGGGGTCACCGGCAGGCCCCTGACCTGCTCGGGGGTCATGAACGCGGGGGTGCCGACACGCATGCCCGTGTGGGTGAGGCAGGTGGCGTCCACGGCGCGGGCGATGCCGAAGTCGATCACCTTGGGCCGGTCCTCGGCCAGCAGCACGTTCGACGGCTTGAGGTCCCGGTGGACCAGCCCGGCCGCGTGGATGCCGATCAGCGCCTCGGCGACCCCCGCGACCAGCCGCCGGACGGTGGCCGGCGGCAGCGGACCGTGCTCGGCCACGGCCTGGTGCAGCGAGGGCCCGCAGATGTAGGCCGTGGCCAGCCAGGGAACGGCCGCGTCGGGGTCGGCGTCCACCACGGGGGCGGTGAAGGCGCCCTGCACCCGCTGGGCCGCCTGCACCTCCTGGCGGAACCGGCGGCGGAACTCCGGGTCGGCGGCGTACTCGGGCTTGACGACCTTCAGGGCCAGGAGGCGGCCGCCCGGCGAGACGGACAGGTAGACCCGGCCCATCCCGCCCTCCCCCAGCCGGGCGCGCAGCGGGTAACCGGCCACCGACGTGGGGTCGTCCGGGGTGAGGGGAGGGAACTTCGTCGCCATCGGGGACTCCAGGGCCGGTACGGGGGTCGTCCGCGTGGACGCGGGACGGCCGGCGTCGCACGGGCTCATTGTCGGCCCGTCGAGGCGTACGGCGCCTGTCCTGTATTCGTCCCACACCGGCCTGTGGTGCGGGCGGCCGTCAGCGGACGGCGATGGCCTCCTCCACGAGCGCCACGGCGGCGCGCGGGTCGGCGACCTCGATCACCAGCCGGGCGTACCGCTCGTCGGCCAGCTCGATGACCACGGCCTTGGCGGCGTCGTGCACGTCCCAGAAGACCTTCTCGCCGTTGAGGTGGAACGTTCCGGCCGTGATGACGCCGGGCAGGTGGGCGCCGGGCGCGCGCACCCCCTTGGGGTCGCCGACGATCCCCGGGTCGGCGGTGGCGCCGCGCACGTTGGCCAGCGGGATGACCAGCCGGCTCTTCAGCGCCCACAGTTTGTCCAGGCCCTCGATCTCCACGACCAGCGCCTGTCCGTCAATGCTGATCCTCGCCATGTCATGCTCCTTGGTGGTGGTGGTGGTCGAGCCGGCGGGCCAGAGCGGCGCCGGCCCGGTCGATGTCGGTGTTCGCGGTGCCCGCCCTGGCCCGCATCCGCAGGCCGAGGAGGGCCGCGGTGAGCGCGAAGGCCAGGTCGTCCTCGGCGCCCTCGCTCCCGGACGCCGCCCCGGCGGCCCGGTCGAACGCGGCCAGCACGGCGGCGAGCCGGTCGGCGACCTCGCGGTCGACCGGGGCGCGCTCGACCGCGGCCAGCAGCAGCAGGTTGAGGCCCACCTCGGCGGCGGGCTCGGCGGCGGCCACGCGCAACGCCTCGGCCAGGTCGCCGGCGGCGGCGATCCGGTCGATCAGCGGGTTGACGTCGTGCTCCAGGGACCAGCTCAGCGCGGCCTGGTAGAGACCGCGCTTGCTGCCGAAGGTCTTGTACAGGCTGTTGCGGTGGACGCCGAGGTGGGTCACCAGCTCGTCCATGGAGATGCCGTCGTAGGACCGGGTCGAGAACAGCTCCGCCGCCGCCCGTACCACGGTGGCCTCGTCGAATCCTCTTGGTCGTCCCATGTCTCGATCGTAGACAATAAAGGAACGATCAGTCAAGAACGTTCGTTCCTAAACTCCTGGCGGTTCAGGTTGGGGGGATTGGTCTAGGTTTGGGCGGGTGCGGATTGTTTCGGTGAACGCGTGGGGCGGGGCCATGTTCGACGAGCTGGCACCCTGGGCGGAGGGTTGCGGCGCCGACGTGCTGTGCCTGCAGGAGGTGACGCGCACGCCCGGCCTGCGCGGCTGGACCAGGTTCGACGACGCCGAGCGGTCCCTGCCGCAGCGGGCCGACCTGCTGGCCGACGTCGGCTCGCGCCTCCCCCGCCACCAGCCGCTGTTCGCCGTCAGCGACTCCGGCCCGGTCCAGGACGAGGAGGGCGGCTCGCACCGGCAGGATTTCGGGGTCGCCACGTTCGTCGCCGAGACGCTACCCGTCGTCGGCGTACGGTCCGCGTTCGTGCACGGCGGCTACGCCGAGCACGACGACGAGTGGCCGGCCGGCGACCGGCCGCGCGCCGCCCTGGCCGTACGCGTCTTCGACCGCCCGGCACGGCGGTTCGTCACCGTCGCGAACCTCCACGGCCTGCGGGACGCGGACGGCAAGGCCGACACCCCGGCCCGCCGCGCCCAGGCCGAACGGCTCGCCGCCCTGGTCGCCGGCGCGCGCGAGGACGGCGACCTGACCGTGGTCTGCGGCGACCTCAACCTCCTGCCCGGCAGCGAGACGTTCCGGATCCTGGCCGGGCTGGGGCTGCGCGACCTGGTCGGCGACGCCGACACCAGGACCTCCCGCTACCGCAAGCCCGTGCGGCACGCGAGCTACCTGCTCGTCTCCGACCCCGCCGCCGTCAAGGAGTTCGAGGTGGCGGCCGCCCCCGAGGTCTCCGACCACCGCGCCCTGATCCTCGACCTCTAGCCCAGGACCAGGCCCCCTCCTGAAATCGTCTTGAAGGTTCGCCGCGCCCGAGGTCACAGGGGGATGGTGACGGTGTTGCTCCAGAGAGGCTGGTTCGCCGGCACGCTCGTCGGATCCCGTCGGCTGTCGGTCGCCGAGAAGTGGATCAGCGCCGATCCGGCGGCGTTGCGCGGCAGCAGCAGGGTGTTGAGCGGTCCCCACGTCCGTTCGATCGCACCGGTCGCGTTCGAGCCGGTGAAGACCTGCGGATACTCCTGAAGCGTGACCCCGTCCACTGCCCGGATCGCGATACCGCTTGGGCTGTCGGGCTGGTCGGGCAGGAACCCGCTTCCCGTGATGGTGAACGTCACCGCATCGATCGGGCCGTCCTGCTGGACCTGGATCCGAGGCCGGGCCGGCGGCGGATCGGCAGGACCTGCGGCGCCGGTGACCTGGACATTGAAGGACTTCTCCATGATCACGTAGCCCGCGTTCGAGATGCCGCGGCGGCGGACCGTGACTTCCCAGCGGCCGGTCGGCCCGTTGGGCGAGTGCGGGACGGAGGTTCCGGGACCCGCGCCGGAGTCGTGGCGGGAGCGAGCTGACCGGGCGGGACGGACTGCTCCCAGGGATGGCGCAGGTCGCGCTGTGCCTGAAACGCGGCCTTGCCGCAACGCCGCTGCAGCAGCCGGCCGGCCGTCAGCCGGCGCCCCAGGGCCACCGGTTCGAGGGTGGGGCCAGCACCACCCTCAAGTGGGAACGCAGCCCCATCGTCCGCCGGGGCCGCGAGTTCCTACCTTTGAGGCATGAAGAAGATCTTCGCAGCCACCGCCGTGCTGGCTGCTGGCGCGATCGCCGGAGGCGCGACACTGATCCACAGCAACAGCCGCGAGCCGATCGTGCCCTCTTACGAGAGCACCCACGGCACGTACCGACTGACCGGAGACGAGCTGGAGGTCGACTCCAGCGGCCCGGTGACGATCACCATGGTCACCGGGCCGGCGGGCGAGGTCGTGGTCGACCGCAGGCTGCGCTGGACCGGCCCCAAGCGCCACACCGAGTCGTGGAACGAGCACCGCATGACCATCGACTACGAATGCGGGGGCGGCGACTGCCGCGCCGACTACCGGCTGAGCGTGCCTGGAGGTACCCGGGTCAGGTTCGGCGGCGCGAAGGTCAGCTGCCCGCCCGAGATCGCATGCGAGGAGGCCTAGACCTCCGCTAGCCGGACGCGGCGGTCTTCCGGACGCGGGAGGTCTCGGCGGACAGGGGCGTGCCGTCCTGGCCGAGCGGGTGCAGCCGGGGCAGTTCCCGCCCCTGGCCGTCGACCAGCACCGAGTGCGGCTCGTCCGGGGCGAAGGCGTGGCGTTCGCCCCATTGGCGCAGGGCGACGACGGCCGTGAAGAGGTCGCGCCCGGCCTCGGTGAGCCGGTAGGCGTGCCGCCTGCCGTCCCCGGCGGCCCTCCTGTCGAGGATGCCGTGCTCGACCAGCTTGCGGAGCCGGTCGGTGAGGATGTTGCGGGCGATCCCCAGCCGCTGGTGGAAGTCGGTGAAGGTGGTGGCGCCGTCCATCGCGTCCCGGACGATCAGCAGGCTCCACCGGTCGCCGACCAGGTCGACGGCGCGCGCGACCGGGCAGGCCGGGTCGGTCCAGGCGCTTCCCGCAGCGAGTGTGACGTCCACCGGGCCCTCCGATCAGTTGCAATCCGAAACCATTATGCCCTAGCCTCCGATCGGTTGCATATTGAAACTGATTGAGGAGTGACATGTCGCCAGGACTGACCGGAAGGCAGCGGATCGTGCTCGCCCTGGTGTGCGCGGTGGCCGTGTCGCCCGTCTACGGCATCCAGCCGGTCCTCCAGGCCGCGGGCCGGGACCTCGGGCTGGCGGACGGATCACTGGGCTCCCTGGTCGCCGCCGGCCAGATCGGCTACCTGGCCGGGCTGGTGCTGCTCGTCCCGCTCGGCGACCTGTTCGACCGGCGCCGGCTCATCACAGCCCACCTGCTGCTGACGGCGGTGGGCGCCGGGGTGGCCGCCGTCGCGCCCGGCGGCGGCCTGGCGCTCGCGGGCCTGGCCCTGGCCGGGCTGTTCGCCGTGGTCGTCCAGGTCACGGTGGCCTACGTCGCCGCCGTCTCACCGCCCGGCGAGCGCGGCCGCAACATCGGCACGGTCACCTCGGGCGTGGTGGCCGGGATCCTCGGGGTCCGGATGGTCGCGGGCCTGCTGGGCGAGCTGGCCGACTGGCGGGCGGTCTACCTGGTCATCGCCGCGTCGTGCGTGCTGCTCGCGCTCGCCGCCCGCCTCGTCCTCGACGCCGACGTCCGGCGCCCCCGGGTCTCGTACGGCCGGTCGCTGTCGTCGCTGGGCCGGCTGGTGGCCGGCGACCGGCTCCTGCTCAGCCGGGGGCTGATCGCGTTCTTCCTGTTCGCCTCCTTCGGCACGTTGTGGAGCGGGCTGGCGCTGCCGCTCGGCGCCGCGCCGTGGCACCTCGGCACCACCGGGATCGGGCTGTTCGGGCTCGCCGGGCTCACCGGCGCGCTGGGCGCGGCCCGGGCCGGCCGATGGGCCGACCGGGGCCTGGCGTCCTCGGTCACCGGCTGGTCGCTGGCGCTGCTGGCCGGCTCGTGGCTGCTGACCGCACAGGCGGGGTGGTCGTTGTGGCTGCTGATCGCCGGCGTCGTCGTGCTCGACTTCGCCGTGCAGGCCGTGCACGTCAGCAGCCAGCACCTGCTCACCACCGCGCGTCCCGACCGGAGCAGCGGGGTCATCGGCGCGTACATGGCCTGCTACTCCCTCGGCTCCGCGCTCGGCGCGATCACCACCACCTGGGCCTACAGCCTCGCGGGATGGCCGGCCGCCTGCCTGCTCGGCGCGGCCTACGCCGCGCTCGGGCTCGTCGTCGCCGTCTCGACCCGGCGGCTCGGCGCCGCGCCGGCGGCACGCGCGTCCGCCTCGGCCTGAACGGTCAGGGAAGGTCGAGGATCGGCACGAGCTGCTCCTCCTCGTACGCCAGATGCGCTTCGAGCTCGTCGGCCAGCCGCTCGATCTCCGCCCGCACCCGTGCCGGGTCGTCACCCGACAGGGCTTCCTTCAGCTCCGCCACCAGCACGCTCACGCGCTGGTGCTCCACGGCCAGCCGCTCGATCACGGGGGCGAGCGCGGGATGCCGCTCGGCCAGCGCCGGGAACATCATCGTGTCCTCGCCGGTGTGATGGTGGTGCAGCCCCTGGCACATGGTCAGGCAGTTGACGCGCAGTTGCACGCCCAGGCCGGGGCGTCCGGTGTCGGCCAGCTCCTTGCGGATCAGCGCGAGCTCGCGGCGGAAGCCGTCGTGCACCAGCTTGAGGTACGCCCCGCCGGAGGGCGCGGTCGACCGGGGCGGCCCCGGCACCACCTTCAGCGCGACGACGGGGATGATCCGGGTCGTCTTGGCCTGGTAGTCGGCCCAGCCGGGGTCGCTCTCCACGGCGCGGGCGAAGGCGGCGTCCCGTTCGGCCCCCTCCAGGACCTCCGCCTCGACGTCGAAGACGAAGACGCCGCTCTCGACGGTGGCACGCGGCTGGGCGCGCAGGTTGTGGTACCAGGCGGGGTTTCGCGGCGCCCCGCCGGCGGAGGCGATGACCAGCATGCGCTCGCCGCCGTCCGGCAGGTAGCCGAGCGGGGTCGTGTGCGGCTTGCCCGAACGGGCGCCGGTCGTGGTGAGCAGGAGCAGTCTCGCTCCCTCGAAATAGCCGCCGACCTGGCCGTTGTTGGCGCGGAACTCGTCGATGACCTGCTTGTTGAAATCCACTCTTCTCCATGGGTGATGGTCTCTGCTCTGACGTGCTGAGGAGGAGAAGAGGAAGCGGCGGGCCGCGCGCCCGCCGGGCGGTCACGCCAGGGCCGGGCTGCTCTCTGGTGCGTGGCCCAAGGCCGACCCGGCAGTCACGGGCGTGACGCTACTTCATCAAGATACTTTTCGCAAAGCCGACAGGACGTCCACGTTCCTCCGCGGCCGGTGCGCGGTGGTCCGGCGTCGGCACGGTCGCGTGCCGGCGCCGGACCTCACCACCTCCCGTGGAGGCGCCCGTCGCGGCTACTCGGCGTAGGGCTGGTCCTCGCCCTGCTCGCTGTAGCCCAGGCTCCAGACGTAGCCGTCGGGGTCGGCGAAGGTGCCGCCGTACCCGCCCCACGGCAGGGCGCCGGCGGGCTTGAGGATCGTGGCGCCGGCCTTCTCGGCCTCCTCCATGATCTCGTCCACCCGAGCCTCGCTGCGGACGACGTACGTGAGCACGACCCCGCTGAACCCGCTGCCCTCCGGGCTCAGCCCGATCTGGTCGGCCAGGCCCTCGCGGCCGTAGAAGCCGACGGGCGAGGCGCCGTCGGACTCGAAGAACACCGAGATGCCGTAGTCGTTCTGGATCTTCCAGCCCAGGCCCTCCGTGTAGAACCGCTTGGCCGCCTCCATGTCGCGGACGGCGAGGAGGATAGAGCTGACGTGCGCTTTCATGCCGTGTCTCCTTGGTGCTTCAACGTTCTCCGACGATGAGAGCCACGCTACGGAGCCCGCCCGGCCGGGCGCTTCTCGAATCCTGACCGGTTGGACCGGCCTTGGGAAAGGCACGGCGGGAGCCGGACTTCTGTCATCGCCCACCGGTGACTGCGGCGTCTGCGCCGGCTCCGAGGGGCTCCTTCTCATTGCCGCGTGCCGGTGATTTGACGAGCGTCCCACAACTGTACGAGGATCCCGAACTGTACGTTATTTCCGGACAATCGTATGAAGGTGGACATGAGACGCCGACCCGGCCTGATCCTCGCCCTGCTGGCCCTTTCCCAGCTCATCACCTCCCTCGACTTCAACATCGTCTTCGTCGCGCTGCCCAGGATCGGCGCCGACCTGGACTTCTCCCCGCAGACCCTGCAGTGGGTGGCCAGCGCCTACGCCGTCGCGTACGGCGGCTTCCTGCTGCTCGGCGGCCGGGCGGCCGACCTGCTCGGACACCGCCGGATGTTCGTGGGCGCGCTGGCCCTGTTCGCACTCGCCTCCCTGGCCGGCGGCCTGGCGCAGAGCCCGGGGACACTGGTCGCCGCGCGGGCCGCGCAGGGGCTGGGCGGCGCGCTGCTGTTCCCGGCCACCTTGGCGCTGGTCAACACCGGTTTCGCCGAGGGGAAGGCGCGCAACAGGGCGCTGGCGGTGTGGAGCGGCGCCGGAGCCAGCGGGCTGGCGCTCGGGTCCCTGCTCGGCGGCCTGCTCACCGGCGCCTGGGGCTGGGAGGCGGTCTTCTACGTCAACGTGCCGCTCGCCGTCGTCGCGATCGCCGGAGCCTGGCTGCTGCTGCCCGCCGACGGGGCCCGCGCGCGGGGCCGCCGGTTCGACGTCCCGGGCGCGGTGCTGGCCACCGGCGGCGTCACCCTGCTCGCCTACGCGCTCATCCAGGGCCCCGAGTCCGGGTGGAGCTCACCGCTGATCACCGGCGGGTTCGTGCTGGCCGCGGTGCTGCTGGCCGCGTTCGTCGCGGTCGAGAAGGCGGGCGCCGACCCGCTCATGCCGCTGCGGCTGTTCGGCAACCGCAGCCTCAGCTCGGCCGTCGCGGTCATCCTGGTCTTCGGCGCCACGTTCAACGCGCTGCCGTACTTCCTGACCGTCTACTTCCAGACCGTGCTCGGGTACGGCGCCGTGGCGACCGGGCTGGCGTTCCTGGTGCCGTCCCTGCTGATCGCGCTGGGCACCCAGCTCGGCGGGCGGCTGGCCGGGCGGATCGGGATGCGGGTGACGCTGCTCCTCGGAACCGTCGGCGGGGCGGCGGGCACCGCGCTGCTGGCGATGGGGATCAGCGCCGACGGCTCGTACTGGGGAGTGCTGCCCGGCATCGTCGTGGCGGGCGTCAGCCAGGGACTCACCTGGACCGGGATGTGGATCGCCTCGGCCACCGGCGTGGCGGCGGGCGAGCAGGGGATCGCCTCCGGCATGGCCTCCACCGCGCTCCAGGTCGGCGCGGCGCTCGGGCTCGCGGTGCTGGTCGCGGCCGGCGGCGTGGGCGAGGCCACCGGGCCCGCGCTCGCCTCGGGGATGCGCACGGCGGTGCTCGTCGCGGCCGCGGGCATGCTGCTCGGGACGGTCGTCGCCCTCACCTTCGCCCGCCACCGCGCCACCGCCGCCCCGCTCCCCGCCTGACCTGGGAAGGCGGCCCTTCAGCCCTGGCGCAGGCGGTCGTAGAGCAGGCAGATCGCACCCGAGCCGGTGGTCGTCAGGTCGGTCAGCGACCAGTGCGTGGCGGGCAGGCCGTCCTCGAACAGCCGGGCGCCGCCGCCGGCCACCTCCGGGCAGAGCGTGATGCTCAGCCGGTCCAGCGCGTCCGCCTCCAGCAGGGCCTTGATGACGCTGCCGCTGGCCAGGACGACGACGTCCCCGCCGGCCTGCTTCCTGAGCCGCTCGACCTCCTCGGCAGGGCCGGCCGCGGCCAGGCGGGAGTTCTGCCACGGCGCGTCCGTCAGGGTCGAGGAGAAGACGATCTTCTCGGTGTCGTCGAGCCACTGGGCGAAGGCCCGGTCGCGGGGGTCGGCGCCCTCGTCCTTCGCGACCGCCGGCCAGAAGGAGCCGAAGCCCTCGTAGTTCCTGCGGCCGAGCAGGACGGTGGTGGCGGCGCCGGTCACCCGGATCATGTGGTCGCGGGCGCCGTCGCTGAGCGCGTGCGGGACGATCCAGCTCATGTCGTACTCGCCGCCCGGGCCGTTGACCCGGCCGTCGAGGGAGAGCGAGATGTTGCCGACGATCCTGCGACCCTGGAAGCCGTTCTGCGTCATGTCCGTGTCTCCTGGTGAGGTGCTTGTTCCGATGGGCTCAAGTCTTCCGTCCTGGCGGGCCGGGAACATCGGCCACCTGGCAGAGATGCCGCCGAACCCCTGGCCTATTTGCTGGCATACTTCGGGCGATGTCTGATGTCCGTCATGTTCCGGCAGAGTTGTCGTCGTTCGTGGGCCGGGCCGAGGAGCTGGCGGCGGCCGGCGAGGCGGTGGCGGCCGGGCGGGTCCTGACCCTGACCGGGCCCGGCGGGTGCGGCAAGACCCGGCTGGCGATGCGCCTGTGCCGGGCGGCCGCCGGGGCGTGGCCGGACGGCGTGTTCTGGATCGGCCTGGAGCAGGAGACCGACGGCGGCCAGGTCGGCCGCCGGATGGCCGCCGCGCTGGACGTCCCGCTGCCCGCCGACCGCGACCCGGTGCCGGTGCTGGCCGCCGCGCTGCGCGAGCGCGAGCTCCTCGTCGTGGTCGACAACTGCGAGCACGTGCTGGACGACGCGGCCGGCGTCGTCGCGGCCGTCCTGGCCGAGTGCCCGCGGGTGGCGGTGGTCGCCACCAGCCGGTCCAGGCTCGGCGTGCCCGGCGAGCGGGTGTGGCCGGTGCCGCCGATGAGGCTGGCCGACGCGCTGGAGCTGTTCCTCGAACGCGTCCGCGCCGGCGCCCCTGACGCGGCCGGCCCCGCCGCGGCCAGGGCGGCCGAGTCGCAGGCCAGACGGATCTGCGACCGGCTCGACCGGCTGCCGCTGGCGCTGGAGCTGGCGGCCGGCTGGGCGGGCGCGCTGTCGCTGGCCCAGATCGCCGACTCCCTGAGCGCCCCCTACACCCTCCTGGACGGCGGCGCGCGCACCACCCCCTTCCGCCAGCGCACCCTGCAGGCGTCGATGAGCTGGAGCCACGACCTGCTGGACGACGACGAGCGGGTGCTGTTCCGGCGCGCCGGGGTGCTCGAGCCGGGCTTCACCGCCGACGCCGTCACCCGCCTGGCCGAGCTCGGCGGGCCGAGCGCCGGACGCCTGCTCAGGGCGCTGCGGGGGCTGATCGACAAGTCGCTGGTCGTCGCCGACACCACCGGCCCGGTCGCCCGCTACCGGATGCTCGGGGTGGTGCGGGCGTACGCGCTGGACCGCCTGGCCGCGGCGCGGGAGGAGACCGCCGCGCGCGACCTGCACCTGGACGTCCACGCGTCGTTGCCGGCGGAGCTGGCGCCGCTGCTGGAGACCGACAAGGACGCCTGGCGCGCGCGGCTGGGCGCCGCCTACCCCAACGTGCGGGCCGCGATCGAGTGGGGGGTGTCCCGTCCGGACCCGGCGCTGGGGCGGCGCCTGGCCGCGGACTGCGCGTGGTTGTGGCACCTGGAAGGGCGCGGCGCCGAGGGGGCCGCGCTGCTGCGCCGGGCCGCGGCGCTCGGCGCGGACGAGCGCAGCCCGCTCCAGGCCCGGGTCCTGGCGGCGCTGGCGCTCGTGCTCAACACCGCCGAGCCGGGGATCGAGGCGTTCGAGGTGGCGCGGGCGGCGCGGGAGCTGGCCGAGGCGACCGGCGCCCCGGAGGCCGCCCGGCCGGCCGGGCCGCTGATCGCGCTCGGCCTGCTGGCGACGGGTCTGCCCGAGGCGCTGGCCGAGGCCCGCGCGGTGCGGGAGGAGGCCGTCCGGGCCGGGGACGGGTTCGTCGCCGACAGCGCCGAGGCGATCATCGGCCTGGTGCACGTGCTCGGCGACGACTACCGGCCGGCGATCGAGTGCTTCGAACGGGCCGTGGAGCGGCTGGTCGCGCGCGGCGACCGCGGCGTGGCCTCCTTCGCGCTGGGCTGGTGGGCGCTGGCCGCCGCCCGGTCGGGCGCGCTGGAGCGGGCCGCGGAGCTGGCCGGACGGGCCGTCGCGACCGCGGAACCGCTGCGTGACCTGCACTGGACCGGCTCCGCCCGGGTCGTCCTGGCGGAGATCCGCATCCTGCAGGGCCGCCTGGACGAGGCCGCCGCCGCCCTGGAGCCCGTGGACCGGCTGATCGACGGGCTCGGGCGGCTGCCGTTCATCACCGGGTGGGAGCGCTGCAAGGCGATGCTCGCGCTCGGGCACGACCGCCCGCGCGAGGCGGTGGAGTGGTGCTGGCGGGAGGGCCGCTGGCAGGAGGAGCCGGACGCCGCCTGGCTGGCGCCCGACACCCAGCTCGTGCTGGCGGCGGCGCTGCGCCGGTCGGACGCGGAGGCGGCGGCGGCGCGGCTGCTGGACGCCCTGTCGCGGTCACCGGTCACCGGCCGGATGCCGCGCGTGCGCGCCGGGGTGCTGGACGAGCTGGCGCTGCTGTCCCACGACAGCGACCCCGAACGCGCGCTGCGGCTGCATCACGAGGCGCTGCGCATCCACGCCGACCACGGCCTCGTGCTCGGCCTGGTGGCCGGCCTGGAGTCGCTGGCGCTGCTCGACCTGCGGCGCGGCGCCGTCAAGACGGCCGGGGTGCTGGCCGGGGCCGCCGCGCGGGCCCGCGCGGAACTCGGGGCCGCCCCCCGCCCCCTCCCGGCCGCCGACGGCGAGGAGGGCCGCGAACTGCGCGCGGCCGTCGAGCGGGGACGCGCGATGGACCTGGACGCGGCGGTCGCCCACGCCACGCGTGCGCGGGGGCCGCGCCGCCGGCCCGAGTCCGGCTGGGAGAGCCTGACCCCGGCCGAGCGGTCGGTGGCCGGGCTGGCCGCCGAAGGGCTGTCCAACCCCGAGATCGCCGCCCGGCTGTTCGTCAGCCGGGGCACGGTCAAGACCCACCTGGCGCACGTCTACGCCAAGCTCCAGGTCGCCAACCGCACCGAGCTGGCCCGCGCGAGCGCCGCCCGGCCCGCGTGCGAGGGGGACGAGGTCAGGCGTCCGGGTTGAGTTCGCGGCGGACGGCCTGGCTCGCCGCGCGGTGCTCGGCCGCCGCGGCCGGGTCGCTCTCGTCGAGCACGGCCGCGATGCCCTCGTGGGCCAGGGCCTCCTTGTGCCGCGCGCCCACCCTGGGCGCCAGGTCGAGGGCCTGGCGGTGCAGGCGCAGCGCCTCCTCCGGCAGGCCGGCCAGGCGGCAGGTCTCGGCGTAGCCGTAGAGGAAGTGCACCTTCCAGTGCTCCTCGAACAGCTCGTCCAGGAGGGCGAACGCCTGCCGGTGGCTCTCCAGCGCCTCCTCGTGGCGGCCCATCTGGCGCAGCGTGACGCCCAGGCAGTTGAGGCACCACGCCTCGTTGTGCTTGTGGCCGTCCTCGCGGGCCAGCTCCAGGGCCTGGCTGAGGTGCTGCGCGGCCTCGCCGGGCTCCTCGTGGACGATCGCCATGCCGAGGGTGATCCGGGCGGTCAGCGTGGCCGGCCAGCCGGGCTCGCCGTGCGTCTGCGCCAGCACGTCGCGGGCCAGCCGGGCCGCCTCCTCCCGGCGTCCCAGTTGCAGCATCGCCCACGCCTCGTCGGCGCCGGCGTGGGCCACGCCCCTCGGGCAGCCGGCGTCGGCGTACAGCCGGGCCGCCTGCCGGAAGAGGTCGAGCGGCTCCTCGACGTGGCCCTCGTCCCAGCTCAGGTAGCCGCGGCGCATCATCAGGTCCGCCGCGGAGCGGGCGTCGCCGGTCTGGGACACCAGCGGGGCCGCCGCCTCGTACGCGGCCCCGGCCTCGGCCATGCGGCCCGCGTTGTAGCGGGCGAAGCCCAGGTCGCTGTGCGCCTCGGCGAGCTGCCACGGGTCGCCCAGGCGTTCGGCCGCCGCCAGCGACCGTTCGAAGAGCACGTTGAGGTGGGTGGTGCCGCAGCGCCGGGCGAAGAACGCGCGCATGAAGCGGGGCAGCTCGCACGCGTGCGCGTCGGCGCCGGTGGCGACCGCCACCTCGAAGGCGCCCATGAGGTTGGTGTACTCCGTGACGAACCAGCCCAGCGCCGCGTGCTTGCTGCCGAACGCCGGCAGCGCGGCCGGCGGGCTGCCCGCCGACGCGGCCCGGCTGCCCGACTCGTACGGCATCGCGGCGTCGGCGGCGGCCGCCGCGTGCACGTAGTAGTCGAGCACCCGGCCCAGCGCCTGCTCCCGCTCGGCCGGCGAGTCCTGCTCCTCGGCGGCCCGGCGCGCGTGCTGGTGGACGAGGTCGTGCAGCGTGTACCGGCCGGGCGCGGGCTGCTGGACGAGGTGGGCGTCGAGCAGGTCCTCCAGCATCGTGCGCGCGTCGCGCAGCGGCACGCCGGCCAGGGCGGCGGCCACGTAGTCGTCGAAGGAGGACCCGGACAGCAGGCCGAGCAGCCGGAACAGGCGGCGCTGGGCCCGGTCGAGCTGCCGTACGGACATGGCGAAGGCGGTGTCGAACTCGCTCGGCCCCTCGGCCATGCGCTCGACCAGGATGCCGACGGTCCAGCCGGGCCGGTGGCGCAGCCGGGCCCCGGCCAGCCGCAGGGCCAGCGGCAGGTGGCCGCACAGCCGCAGCACCTCGGCCGCCGCCTCCGGGTCCTGGGCCAGCCGCCCGTCGGGGCCGCTGGGGTCGCCGCTGGCGCGGGCCAGCAGCTCGGCGCTCTCCTGCGGGGTGAGCACGTCCAACGAGACGGGCGGCACCTCCTCCAGGCCCAGCAGCCGGTTGCGGCTGGTGATCAGGGCGACGGACTCGCCCGCGCCGGGCAGCAGCATGCGGACCTGGTCGGCGCCGGCGGCGTTGTCGAGGACCACGACGGCCCGCCGTCCGGCCAGCTCGGCCCGCCAGCAGGCGGCCAGCGGCTCGATGCCGCCCTCCTGCGGGATCTTCTCCGAGGGCACGTCGAGCGCGGCCAGCAGCGACCGCAGCGCGGGGTCGGGGTCGAGCGGTTCCCGCCCGTCGGTGAAGCCGTGCAGGTCCAGGTAGAGCTGGGCGTCGGGGTAGTCGGCGGCGAGCCGGTGCGCGGCGTGCACGGCCAGGCACGTCTTGCCGACGCCCGCCATGCCGTCCACGGCGACCACCCGGCTCTGCGCGACCGCGGCGAGCACGGCGTCGAGATGGGCCGCGCGCCCGGTGAAGTCCGGCACGTCGCGCGGCAGGTCGTTGCGCGGCGGACGGGGAGCGCCGGCGGGCGCCGAGGGCGGCTGGACCTGGCGGCTCGCCTTGGGCGGCGCCGGAAGGGGGTTGGCCGCCCGGTCCCACAGCGGGCGCAGCGGGCGCGGGTCGCGCTTGACCAGGCGGCACAGCTCGATCACCGCGGCCCACGGCGGCACCGACTGGCCGCTGAGGTAGCGGGACAACGACGACGAGCTGAGGCCCGTCTCCCGGGCGAGCGCCCGTACGCCGTGCCCGGAGAGCTCCTGGAGCAGGCGTAGCCGGGTGGCCAGCTCGTCCTGGGGGTCCGCCGCCTGCTGTCGAGTCACGCGTCCTGCCTCTCTGTCCCGTCGCGGAAGAAACTTACCGGGACGAATCGCCGCAGGCCACCGGCATTCCGGCTGTCCCACGGTGTCCCACGGGCATCGTCGCGGCGGGCCGGCTGCGCTGAGATTAGGTCACGCCCCGGGGGACGGGGCGCCGACCAGGGAAAAGGGAGAAACCACCATGCAGTCCCGGATGAAGAACCCGGCCTTCGTTCTGCCCGGCGCGATGCAGTCGATCCAGGAGCTGTTCAAGGCGGTGCACTCCGGCGGCGTGGACGCCGGCACGCTGGAGCTGGTGCACCTGCGGACCAGCCAGATCAACGGGTGCAGCGCCTGCGTGGACGCCGGCGTCAAGGGCGGCCGCAAGGCCGGGGTGAGCGAGGAGCGGCTGGCCACGGTCACCGCCTGGCGGGAGGCCCCGTACTTCACCGAGGAGGAGCGGGCGGCGCTGGAGCTGGCCGAGGCCGCCACCCGCCTGGCCGACCGGCCCGACGCGGTCAGCGACGAGATCTGGGACCGGGCCGCCACCTACTACGACGAGAAGCAGCTCGCCGCGATCGTGCTGATGATCGGCGTGACGAACCTGTTCAACCGGCTCAACGCCACCACCCGGCAGATCGCCGGCGCGTGGGGCTGAGCGGCGCCACCCATAAAACGGTCAGTACTAGCATTCACCCCACACAGAAGGAGATTCACCATGAGCACCACCAAGAACACCGCCGGGTCCGACAAGGGCTTCGAGGGCTTCACCGAGGACGAGCGCGCGGCGATGAAGGCGCACGCCAGCGAGCTGAAGAAGGCCGCGCGGCGCGGCGGGAAGGCGTCGGCCGCCGACGGCGAGCGCGACGTGCTGGAGAAGATCGCCGAGATGGCCGAGGACGACCGGGTGCTGGCCGAGGCGGTGCACGCCATCATCAGGGCCGCCGCGCCCGACCTGACGCCGAAGACCTGGTACGGCATGCCGGCCTACGCCAAGAACGGCAGCGTCGTGTGCTTCTTCAAGCCCGCGGCCAAGTTCAAGTCCCGCTTCGCCACCCTCGACTTCAACGACGGGGCGACCCTGGAGGACGGCGCCATGTGGCCGAGCGCCTTCGCGCTGAAGGAGCTGACCCCCGACACCGAGGCGCGCATCGCCGCCCTCGTGCAGCGCGCCGCGGGCTGAGCCCCCGCCGGACCCCTGCGGTCCTGCTCCACCGCGGCGCGCCGGACCCTGCTCCGGCCCGGCGCGCCGCAGTGGAGCAGGGGACCGTCAGACCTCGTCCACGCTGCTCGGCTCACGCCGGGACAGATCGATACCGAGTTCCTCCGCCGCGCGGAAGACGTCCTCGTCGGTGTCGCGCATCTCGATGGACAT